>NZ_CP092831.1:2675000-3875000 GCF_022531965.1 Paenibacillus peoriae
AATAGATCCTGAAACCGTGTGCTTACAAGAAGTCAGAGCCCTATGATATTTTCCTTTGGAAAAATCACGGGTGATGGCGTGCCTTTTGTAGAATGAACCGGCGAGTTACGTTCCCGTGCAAGGTTAAGGTGAAGAGCTGAAGCCGCAGCGAAAGCGAGTCTGAATAGGGCGAATGAGTACGTGGACGTAGACCCGAAACCGGGTGATCTACCCCTGTCCAGGGTGAAGGTGCGGTAACACGCACTGGAGGCCCGAACCCACGCATGTTGAAAAATGCGGGGATGAGGTGGGGGTAGCGGAGAAATTCCAATCGAACCCGGAGATAGCTGGTTCTCCCCGAAATAGCTTTAGGGCTAGCCTCGGAAAGAAGAATCGTGGAGGTAGAGCACTGATTGGGTGCGGGGCCCGCAAGGGTTACCAAGCTCAGTCAAACTCCGAATGCCATAGATTTAGTTCCGGGAGTCAGACAGTGAGTGCTAAGATCCATTGTCGAAAGGGAAACAGCCCAGATCATCAGCTAAGGTCCCCAAGTGTGTGTTAAGTGGGAAAGGATGTGGAGTTGCACAGACAACCAGGATGTTGGCTTAGAAGCAGCCACCATTGAAAGAGTGCGTAATAGCTCACTGGTCGAGTGACTCTGCGCCGAAAATGTAACGGGGCTAAACACACCACCGAAGCTATGGCTTGATGCTTGCATCAGGGGTAGGGGAGCGTTGAATGCGGGTTGAAGGTGTACCGTAAGGAGCGCTGGACTGCATTCAAGTGAGAATGCCGGTATGAGTAACGAAAAGATCTGTGAGAATCAGATCCGCCGAAAGCCTAAGGGTTCCTGAGGAAGGTTCGTCCGCTCAGGGTAAGTCGGGACCTAAGGCGAGGCCGATAGGCGTAGTCGAAGGACAACAGGTCGAAATTCCTGTACCACCGTAATCCGTTATGAGCGATGGGGTGACGCAGTAGGGTAGTGACGCGGACGGATGGATGTCCGTCTAAGCAGTGAGGCTGGTGTGTAGGCAAATCCGCACATCGTTAAGGCTGGGCTGTGATGGGGAGCGAAAATTGTAGTAGCGAAGGTCATGATCTCAGACTGCCAAGAAAAGCCTCTAGCCAGGAGAAGGTGCCCGTACCGCAAACCGACACAGGTAGGCGAGAAGAGAATTCTAAGGCGCGCGGAAGAACTCTCGTTAAGGAACTCGGCAAAATGACCCCGTAACTTCGGGAGAAGGGGTGCCTCGGTAGGGTGAATAGCCCGAGGGGGCCGCAGTGAAAAGGCCCAAGCGACTGTTTAGCAAAAACACAGGTCTGTGCGAAGCCGCAAGGCGAAGTATACGGGCTGACGCCTGCCCGGTGCTGGAAGGTTAAGGGGAGTGGTAAGCTCGCAAGAGCGAAGCTATGAACCGAAGCCCCAGTAAACGGCGGCCGTAACTATAACGGTCCTAAGGTAGCGAAATTCCTTGTCAGGTAAATTCTGACCCGCACGAATGGCGTAACGACTTGGGCGCTGTCTCAACGAGAGATCCGGTGAAATTTTAATACCTGTGAAGATGCAGGTTACCCGCGACAAGACGGAAAGACCCCATGGAGCTTTACTGCAGCTTGATATTGAATTTGGGTACGATCTGTACAGGATAGGTGGGAGCCGTCGAACTTTGAGCGCCAGCTTGAAGGGAGGCATCCTTGGGATACCACCCTGATCGTATCTAGGTTCTAACTTGGTACCGTAAACCGGTGCGAGGACAGTGTCAGGTGGGCAGTTTGACTGGGGCGGTCGCCTCCTAAAGAGTAACGGAGGCGCCCCAAGGTTCCCTCAGAATGGTTGGAAATCATTCGAAGAGTGCAAAGGCAGAAGGGAGCTTGACTGCGAGACCTACAAGTCGAGCAGGGACGAAAGTCGGGCTTAGTGATCCGGTGGTACCGCATGGAAGGGCCATCGCTCAACGGATAAAAGCTACCCTGGGGATAACAGGCTTATCTCCCCCAAGAGTCCACATCGACGGGGAGGTTTGGCACCTCGATGTCGGCTCATCGCATCCTGGGGCTGAAGTAGGTCCCAAGGGTTGGGCTGTTCGCCCATTAAAGCGGTACGCGAGCTGGGTTCAGAACGTCGTGAGACAGTTCGGTCCCTATCTGTCGTGGGCGTAGGAAATTTGAGAGGAGCTGTCCTTAGTACGAGAGGACCGGGATGGACGTACCGCTGGTGTACCAGTTGTTCCGCCAGGAGCACCGCTGGGTAGCTATGTACGGAAGGGATAAGCGCTGAAAGCATCTAAGCGTGAAGCCCCCCTCAAGATGAGATTTCCCAATTAGTAAGACCCCTTGAAGACGACGAGGTAGATAGGTTGGGGGTGGAAGTGCAGTAATGCATGGAGCTGACCAATACTAATCGGTCGAGGGCTTATCCTAAGAATAAAACGCAAATGAGTTTCGGATCCAGTTTTCAGGGTGTAACCTTGAACGTATGTACAAGAGACATACGACAAGCGCATGGCTATTCATTCACACGATAAGTGATGAAGCGAATAGCCGTACGATAGAATTTGCACAGCAAATTCATGTTTGGTGGCGATAGCGGAGGGGTTCCACACGTACCCATCCCGAACACGACCGTTAAGCCCTCCAGCGCCGATGGTACTTGGACCGCAGGGTCCTGGGAGAGTAGGACGTCGCCAAGCACGATAAAAGTATGACCTCTATATAAAAAACCGCGATAATCGCGGTTTTTTTGTTTCCAAAAAGATGTGTTTGTCAAAAATCCTGTATGAATGCCATAAGTCAAGACAAGTAAGACAAAAGTAAACCCGTTTTGTTTTTGAAAAAAACATGTTAAACTTTTCTCATAAAAATAAATGTACTTTCTGAGGTGAGTTGAAGTGTTGGAACGTTCTATGGAGAATACAAGGGAATTACACAAAGGAAAGGGAGTGATTTGAAAAAGAGAAGGTGATTATAAATGAGCACTTATCAAACAGTTTTTAGTGATGGATTTGAGCTGAAATATGCTATAAGAGGTAACGGAAGGCCGATATTGGTGATCGGCAGTAGTGTATATTATCCTCGTTTATTTTCAGACCATTTATATAAAAAGTTTCAGTTTATTTTTCTGGATCATCGAGGGTTTGCAAAACCGAATCGAGCTTTAAAACCAGAAGACTATACTTTGGATAAAGTTATTAATGATATAGAAACAGCAAGACAATGCCTTCATCTAAATGAATTTATCATATTAGGACATTCCGGGCATGCCTTTATGGCTTTGGAATATGCTAAACAATACCCGGATTATGTTCAAAAAGTGGTGCTATTAAATTCAGCACCTACGAACAGCCAAGAAAGACAGCGGCAAAGCTCTTCATTCTTTTATGAAACGGCCAGCCCAGAAAGAAAGGAACGTTTTGAAAAGGACATTGTTTTATTAGAGGAAGATATCAAAAGAGACCCAGATAGAAGATTTGTTCACATGTGTATACGAATGGGAGCCCAAACCTTTTATGATTATGCTTACGATGCGGCTTATATGTGGAAGGATGTATACACGAATATGCCTATCATTGATTATTTATGGGGAGAAGCTTTCGGTAACATGAATTTAATACAATCCTTGGCGGATATCCACAAACCTGTATATATTGGTTTGGGAAGGTATGATTTTTTGGTTGCGCCAGTTTCTTTATGGGATAGGGTCGATGACACCTACGAGAACGTGAAAAAAGTGATTTTTGAATATAGTGGGCATAACCCAATGTTTGAAGAACCTCATTGTTTTGATCAAACATTAGCTAAATGGATTAATGAAGATCACTAGGATTTTTGCTAAATCATCTCTTAGATGCTCAGAAGCCCGTAAAATGAGAATCACCTTCATTTTACGGGCATTCTTATTGAGCGTTATTTACCTTTTGCACCGGTGACAAAATACTATGACTTTGTTATTAGTGACTTGACGGTTTAACTAGGTTCTGTATAATAACCGAAAGGTAATAATGTATTGTTAGTTTTTCGTTGTGCTACTATCAGAAACAATCTAAGACTCATGGAACTGAACAATAGTCGTAAAGCAATGATATGGAGGTCGTTATGAAATACGAAATTATTTTATTTGATGTCGATGACACGCTGTTTGATTTTAAAAAGGCAGAGAGTTATGCGCTACATAATACGTTTACCCAATTTGGCTTGCCACAAGGGGCCACGGAGTATAAAGCTAGTTATGATGAAATCAACAGTGTATTGTGGCGAGAGGCAGAGGAAGGACATATTACCTCAGCGCAACTGCGTGCGGAGCGGTTTAAGCGATTATTTACTTTTCATGATCTAGACTTTAATCCAGATGCTTTTAGTGCTGCATATTTACGTTATTTGGGTGAAGGTGCTTTTTTAATGGACGGAGCGGTTGAATTATGTGATATGCTGTCTGATTGTCGCTTGGCGATCATTACGAATGGAATCAAAGAGGTGCAAACCTCCAGAATTCAGCTTTCACCGCTGCATGATGTATTTGAACAGATAATTATTTCAGAGGAAGTGGGTTGCCAAAAGCCACAAGCTGGTATTTTCGATTACGCATTTACTAAGCTAGCCATTTCAGATAAGAGTAAGGTTCTCATGGTCGGTGATTCTTTGACCTCCGATATTCAAGGAGGCAACAAATACGGAATTGATACCTGTTGGTTCAACCCTGCTGGGAAAACAAACGCGTCTGGCATTCAACCTACTTATGAAATAAAAAGCCTGATGGAGTTATCGAATCGTGTGCTTTCAAAGCGTCCCATCCTGAATCGTACATCGGCGGAAATCTAGATGAATGAGAAATTGGAAATCAGGATGAATAATGTCGAAATCAGAAGACGGAAGTTAAAGACACCGAAAAGTTGAATGAATTGTTTAGAGTTGTGATTACAGACACGTTCACTTAAGAAGGCATTGGTCATATGCTGGAAGATATAGAGGACGAAATTGAGACTAAGCGAGCGTATTTGGTAAGTGACATGGAGAGTCACGGTTAGCAACACGGGCACCAAAGTGATTAAACAAGGCAGGCCGGAAAATCGGTCTGCCTTGTTTTGATTTTTTTATCGTCACTGGCCAGATTCACAATTAGCAGGAAATAGCTTTAAGGCGGAAAGTAGAGCTGGTGAAGTCTCCAGAGAGATCCGAGACAACAAGCCCAATTTTCATTAGGCGGTCGCCTCCAAAAATTTCGCCATCAAATGCTACGCGGAAGGGGGAACCGCCATCTTCCACTAAGGTATTACCCGTATGGACTGCAGTGCTGCCTGTCGCCCCGTGTTCGATTATATACTTTTTATCTGGGTCAAGTCCTTTTAGAGTTAGTCGCCGGATGGGCCCATTTGGTTCAGCTAGTACGCGGAAGTAAGCGACAAACGCTTCGGATTGGTCCTCGCTAACGAACATCCAGGCCGTGTCGCCTCGGCCTTCAAACGGACTAAGAAGTCGATACATATCTCCCTGCTGTACAAGGGAACGGATTTCTTTATACTGGGCAATTTGTTTGGCCGCGAGTTCTTTTTCTTCATTCGTAAATGCAGTAAGGTCGAGTTCGTAGCCAAAATTCCCGCTCATTGCCACGTCGCCGCGTATGGCGAGGGAGGTGTTTCGTCCCACCTGGTGGTTCGGCACGTTCGATACATGTGCGCCCATGGTACTGGCCGGGTACACGATACTTGTTCCATACTGGATAGCCAATCTTTCAATGGCATCGGTATCATCACTGGTCCATGTCTGCGGCATATAGTAGAGCATTCCGGGATCAAATCGCCCACCGCCTCCAGAACAGCTTTCGAACAAGATGTCCGGGAACTGGGAGGTCAGACGTTCCAACAGATCGTAAAGTCCGAGCATATAACGGTGCGCAGTTTCCTTTTGTCGTTCGCTAGGGGCTGTAGCCGAAGCAATCTCCGTCATGTTACGGTTCATGTCCCACTTGACATAAGTGATTGGAGCGATCGAAAATACGGAGCTAAGCGTCTCGTACAAGTAGTCGCATACTTCCTTGCGGGAGAGATCGAGCACCAGTTGGGATCGGCCTTCCGTCCGCCGCCGACCTTCCGCATGCAGGCACCAGTCGGGATGGTTGCGGTACAGTTCACTATCAGGTGATACCATTTCCGGCTCAACCCACAAACCAAACTGTAATCCTTGTTCATTAACCCGTTTGGCCAGGTCAGTAAGACCGCCGGGCAACTTGTGGCGGTCTTCGAACCAGTCCCCAAGCGAACTGTTGTCGTTGTCTCGCTTACCAAACCAACCGTCATCAAGAACAAACAGCTCAATTCCAAGAGGCCCCGCTTCTTTGGCAATCGCCTCGATTTTATCGGCGTCGAAGTCGAAATAGGTGGCTTCCCAATTGTTCACGAGAATCGGACGTTCTTTGTCACGGTAAGCCCCTCGGCACAGACGTGTGCGATAGAGTCGGTGATAGGTGCGTGACATGCCCCCAAGACCTTCTTCGGAAAAGACCAATACGGCTTCAGGAGTCTGGAATGACTGACCCGGCTCAAGCCGCCAGGAGAAGTCAAAGGGATTGATTCCGATACTTACACGAGTCTGATTGAACTGCTCTACTTCCGCCTGTGCGACGAAGTTGCTGCTGTAGATTAGACTGAAACCGTACACATCCCCTCGATCTTCAGTCACATCAGGCCGAAGCAGTGCCAGAAAGGGATTCATTTGGTGACTGCTGGAGCCCCGTCTACTCTCGAGCCGAATGGAGCCAGGTCCGAGGTCGCGGCGTTGGATATGTCTTTCCCGAACCCAGGCTCCAGGTAAGTAGAGGGCTTGGTAGTTGGAATCGGCGAAGTCGACAGAGGCGCTCATGGCGTGTTCAATATTCATGGTAGCGCTTCCCTTTTGTTCAAAAAGAGTAGATCTAGCAATGGCACTGTGGTCCGCAAATACAGTATAGAGCAGTGTAGTCTTAAGCCCCGAGTATTGATCCTCAAGGATCATATAGAGGGTTGTGGCTTCATCATCCGATTCGGCATAGACGGAAGGAAGTCCCTCGAGCTTGGGTTTACCTGGTTCAATACGGTAACCACTATATTTTAGCTCAGTAGTTCGAGTACCGTCCGCAAGTGCAACCTGGTAAGCCGGTTGACGAAAGTCGCTTGTTCCATACTGGGGGTATTCCTGAGGAAGCGTGTCCAAAGAAATTATACGACTGGAAGAAACGGGAGTGGGAGAGAAGGAGCAACGCTCCCTAAGTTCCAATATACTTGCGAGACTTTGGTCATGATGAAGTTGAGCTCCCCAATAGACATGTGCGGGATATCCTTCTACTAGCTGGATAATATAGCTGCAATCCTTGGACTGCAAATGAAACAAACCAAGCGCTTCGTTAACATGAATGTTCATGATATTCACTCCTCAGGGGTTATCATATTGATTGTTTTACGAAAGGATATTAATCAATGACAATAAGACTCTCAAGTACTAATTTTAGCCTTTTTTGCATGAGCTTTCTCGAATGACAAGCTTAGTCCCGATCACGCTATACGCAGGTGGTTCACGCCCCTCAAACCGTTCAGAGAGCAGTTGCACAGCAGCCTTTCCCATCTGTTCGGGATATGCACGGATAGTGGTTAGCGGAGGCTGCACGAAGGCTGCCATCTCAATGTCGTCGAAGCCAACAACAGCCATATCCTCTGGTACCTTGACTCCAAGTCCATGAAGGGCGCGGAGGGCACCAATAGCGAGCGGATCGCTTGCGACGAAGCAGGCTGTCGGTCGTTCCTGTTGGGCTAGGAGTTCGTTCATCATGAGATAACCATCCGCGGTACTCCAGGAACCTATACGGACGAATTGAGGATTGTACAACCCTTGTTCCCGCATGAATCGTTCAAAATAATGCGCCCTTCGCTCACCGTCGCTCTTACCGCCGATAAATCCGATTTGTCGATGGCCAAGCTCAAGTAGATGTCCGAGTGCCTGATCAACAGCTTGTCTGAAATGAAGTCGTACAGAATCATACTCCAACTGTTCATGGTACTGGTCGACAAGGACAATGGTGTTCTTGTCAGGATGAAGCTTGAATACCTCTTCAGGATCAACGCCGCCCACAACAATCAGACCATCCGCCTTCTGTAAGGTGCCGATGGACGAGCGGCCTCGCAAGGTCTGTCCCAACGTCAGGCCAAGCTCTTCACAGCGCAGTTCGATTCCACGGCGGATCGAGGCGTAATAAGGATCGTCTCTTTCCTCCTCAATAGAACACCACAGCAGGAGGGAGACCATTTTCCCGGCCCGTTCCGTATTCTGCTTTAATTGCCTCAGCCGGGTAGGCTTATACCCGAGTTGCTCGGCAACCAAAAAAATTCTGTTTTTGGTGTCTGAGCTTACGGACAGTGACAGATCGTTATTTAAAACCCTTGAAACGGTTGCGGCAGACACACCCGCTTCGCGGGCAATGTCTTTAATGGTTGCCAAAAGAGCTCACACCTTTTTAGTTAATAATTTTACTAAAAATCGACTTTATCCTAACACATCTCTAAAGTACTTTCAAGATGGACGGTTGAATTTTTTAAACTTTATTTTTGATCTACTACTGTAGAGATTGTTTGTGTTAACATGATGGATATTCTCTTGATGACGGAGGGGTTCTAGGTGAATATTCTGTCACTAGCTCGTAAGTGGTTTGGTCGACTTCGCTTTAAAAGCAAGGTTATAGCGGTATTTCTTCCGCTAATTATTGTTTCTCTGCTTATTCTTGGACTATTGTCCAACCAACTTTTCAGCCGTTCTTTGATAGACCAAACTACCAGCAATGTGGTCGATGAGTCTCAGCTTATCTTGTCTAGGACCGATTACATATTCAGGAGTGTGGAGACGGCGGCCAATATTATGGTCACGAATATTAACCGGATGTATGATTCATACGGTGCCAAACCTGATACTGCCATGGAGCCTATTCAGTTTGGAAACTTGATGCAGAGCCGCCTATCCATTGATTTGTCAATCTTTCGTGAGGTGGATGCCGCTGTCTTCATTGATAACGAAGGGAAGATTTTCGCCTCTTATACCGAAAGCGGGGATGATCGCAAGATCTATAGCATGCTTAAGCGGGTAAGGGAATCTGAAAGTTATGGACAGGCCCTCTGGTTTGATATGGAGAAGAGGGATTTCCTAACACCAGATCCGAGCTCTCCCGTTTTGACGCTGGGGAAGACGGTCATTAATATAGACACCGGCGAACCATATGGAACGCTTTTTCTGTTAGTGAAGGAAGAAGGTTTGTCCGATTACTTTCGTTCCAGCGATCCAGATGCACCCAAATCTTATTATTTTTTAGATAACGAAATGCGCGTGGCTGTGGCAGAAGACAATGAGATGCTGATGAATCCGGTGAATCCACAGCTGGGTGAGGCCATCCAACGTTGTGCCCCTAATGCATCCCATGGAACGTGCTCATTCGAGTATGAGGGCAACCTGATAACGGTCACTGATTATAACCGAATGGAATGGAAGTTGGTCAATATTGTTTCTCTTAGCCTGCTTACAGCTGATGTCCGGCAAAATGTTAGATTGTCGCTATTAATCGGTGTGTTATGCCTTGTTTTTTCCTGGCTGGGTGCTAGCTTTCTGTCCAGAATGGTCGTTAGTCCTCTCGAACAATTGACTAAGGCCATGCGAAAAGTAGTAACTGGTGATTTGCAACCTGTTGCGACAGTCCGTACTGAAGATGAAATCGGTACCATTGCGGAAGCGTTTAACTTTATGGTAAGACGGGTTCGGGAACTGCTGGATGAGGTAAGGCAGGAACAGAACCGTAAGCGTGAATATGAGCTTGCACTGATAAGCGCCCAAATTAAACCGCATTTTCTGTACAACACTTTGGATACCATTTATGCACTCAATGAGTTAGATCGTAATGAGGAGGCTAGAGATACTACAAAAGCGCTGGCAGATTTTTATCGAATGGTGCTGAACAAGGGACGGGAACTAATCACTTTAGAAAAGGAAGCTCAGATTACTGATGATTACCTGACGATTCTGCAAATCCGTTATCCCGATGTGTTTCGCTATGAAGTGGATATTCCTCCCGAGTTTGAAGGTACACCGATCCCGAAGCTCTCGCTTCAGCCGCTTGTCGAGAATTCGATTTACCATGGCCTTAAGAAGAAAGGAACAAAAGGTTTTATCCGCATTTTTGCCTTTAGACAGGGCGATAAGGTGGTCGTTAGAGTGGAGGACAACGGCGTGGGGATGAACGAAATACAGGTTCAGACCATTATGTCCAGACATTTGCCGGAAGAAGGAATACGATCAATCGGCACCTACAGCGTTCAGCAGCGGCTGAGCCTGTATTTTGGCGAGGAGTATGGGATATCCGTGCAAAGTGTGCTCACGAAGGGAACAACTGTTGACCTGTCGCTGCCGATGCTGCCAAAGGGGAGTGAACACCAAAATGTATAAAGTGATGATTGTCGATGATGAACCGCTGTTCCGAGACTTTCTGCGTATGAAGATAGATTGGGAAATTCATGGTTTTCGGGTTTGCTGCGAAGCAAGGAACGGACAGGAAGCACTTCAGGAAGCCGAGCGGCATCAGCCACATCTCGCCCTCGTAGATATCAATATGCCCTTCATTGACGGAATTGAATTAGCCAAGAGATTGAAAGTCAAGTTCGAACGCATCGTTATTGTATTCATATCTGGACATAACGAATTTGAATACCTACAGAAGGCGGTTCGAACCGGAGTACAGGATTATTTGTTGAAGCCGTTCAATGCAGAAGAAATGCTCTCGATGTTGGAACGCATTAAGCCGAAGCTACCGGTGCTTCCACAGGAGAGCGAAAGTGCAGAGTTAAGGGGACAGGGCGGCGAAGTGTTGCATAGCAGAGCAGGTATGCCTGATTTGGGCCATCTACGCGATGCGGTTGTGCTTGACCTCCGAATGAAAGACAGTGAAACGCTAGAGGAGGTCCGTAAGGCAATCCGTCAGCTTAGTAAATATAAATGGGGAGACGAATACGCAGATGCGATGCTTATGGGAATCGTATCTTTAGCCCTTTCCTTTGCCAGTGAACGAGGCATTCCTTATGACCGGCTATGGGAAAATGGAGGAGACAATTCTCCTTACGAACGGCTGCGAGAGTTAGATTCCTGGGAGGCTGCTGAAGGTTGGATGCTCGCTCTATACCGCAAGCTGATCCAACTGATGGAGAATATGCGTCCTACGAAGGCTTCCAATTTATTTGTGGCGGCGATCAACTATATTGAGGAACATTATGCAGACTCAGAGCTGTCTGCTGAGCAGGTTTCGTGCGGAGTATTCGTCGATCCCAGCTACCTGCGCCGCGTATTTCGCAAGGAGTCTGGCTTTTCCATAGTGGATCATATTACACACATCCGAATGAAGAAGGCTAAGGAGCTTTTGCTGAAAGGAAATCGGAAGCTGTCAGAAATCGCTGAAAGTGTAGGATACAGTGACCCCAATTATTTTGGCAAATGCTTCAAGAAACGCTTTGGCATGACACCCACTGAATATGAGCAACTCAAAAAAAGGTAGCGCCTGTCCTGCGAGGCAGGACAACTTCGATTTAAGCCTGGCGGTTTTCCTATATACGGAGAACCGCTGCTCTATTTGTCCCGTTTTTTACTGGTTATGCCCGTTTTATTCCTTAATCAAGAATAGAAGCGGCAGTATACTGTAGTCATGCAAATGAAAGCGCAAACATAAAACACACTGCATGAGGGGGATTAAGCAAATGAAAAAAACTTACAAAAGTTGGAGTGCAGCTTTGCTAGTGCTCACTATGTCGATTGGATTGATTGCTTGTGGGGAAGATAACTCGACCTCTTCCAAGAGCGAGGCAGGGGACGGTACGATCAAATTAAAGGTGTATGCACAACATTTTGATGACGATACCATAAAGCCGTTCGATTATGCGGTGGAAGAGCTTAAAAAGAAGATGCCAAACGTAGAAATTGAACTGGATCCTGCCGTACAGGACGGAGGACAGAAGCTTAAAACCTATGCGGCAACGGGCAATATGCCGGATGTCTATTTAGCGGATTGGGCTGTCCTGCAAACTTTCGCAAAATCGAAAAATGTTGAGGTGCTGGACAGCTATGACACAACGGCCGAATTCAAGAAGAATCTTAACCCGGGTGTTGAATCGCGTTTGATAGCTCCAGACAACCATGTGTATGCTTATCCCGAAACCGGCATTGAATTCCAAATGATCTATTACAACAAGTCGATTTTCGAGAAGGTAGGAATTAAAACACCGCTTAAGACGATTGACCAGATGGCCGATGCAGCGAAAAAGTTGAAAGCTGCTGGTTACGTACCTATGTCAATTTTTGCCAAAGAAAAATGGATCACGACCGCTTTCTATAATGGGCTGGTTACAAGGGAGCAGCCGCGTGGGTTCGGAGCACTTGATGAGAAGGGTGTAAAAGCATTGCCGGAAGCATTCGTAACAGCGGCACAGCAGATGAAGCAACTGCAAACAGCCGGATTATTCGATGCAAACGCGACGAACACCAATTATGATCAGGCTTCGTCCCTGTTTTATCAGGGCAAAGCTGCCATGTTCGTGAATGGACAATGGGAAATTTACAGCTCACAGGAAAAGCTGGGCGACCAGGTCGACTGGATGTACTGGCCTGCAAAGGATGAAGCAACCTACGAGAAATCCAAATATTTCATTGACGGCTCAGGTTCTCCACAGGGCTACGCAGTATCATCGAGTAGCAAAAATAAGGAAACAGCCGTAAAGGTAGCGGCATTCCTTGCCACAAAGTCAGCCGAATACAGATACACTCAACTTGGAAGCCCAATTGTTTCGCAGAAAGTGGATAAGCCAATCGCCTCCAATGTTCCAGCAATGATGCAGCGAGTTGTCAAAGAGTTGCTGCCAAATGCGCAGGAATATGCTCAACTTCTGAGTAGTACAAAAATTCAGAACACTATTAATGACAATACTCAGAATTTGATGGTAGACAACTTTTCTGAAAACGATTTTGTGAACAATCTGAATAGCACATTGGATAAAGAAAACTGAGAATTCAGGAACTCGGCTGCCCTTGGCGGCATAAGTCGCTAGGGGATGCTGTTCCGAAGATAAGGGGTGGAAGCAAGACATGAATAAATATTTGGGGAACAAACCGGCACTCGCACTGTTTCTCCTCCCTGCTTTGATACTGTATAGCGTGATTTTGATATATCCCGTTCTGCAAACCGTTCTTCGCAGCTTTTATGATTGGGATGGCCTGAGTACGCTGACCTTTTCGGGACTGAGTAATTATCGGGAACTGTTCTCCGATCCTCTACTTGCTACTTCGCTTAAGAACGGATTAATATTTGCCATTGTTCTGGCGGTCTTTCAGATCGGGCTGGGAACACTATTAGCGCTAATCTGTGCTGACCCGCGCACACGCGGGCGAAAAATACTGAAAACGTCTTATTTTATCCCAGTTGTCCTATCGGTAACCGTGGTGTGCCAGCTGTGGATCGCAATCTATGACCCAACTAACGGATTGATCAACCGACTGTTTGATCTCTTGAACATCCCGTACCAGCAAAATTGGCTGAGCTCCCCGACAGCATCGATTATTGCCATTGCCTTCGTTAATGCCTGGCAGTTTATGGGTTATCAATTTGCGTTGTTATATGCGGGAGTTAAGTCAATACCCGAAGACTACTTTGAAGCCGCCACGATTGACGGTTGCAGCAAATGGAGAGCGCACTGGCATGTCACGCTTCCACTGATGAGGGAAACGTACAAATTCTGCTTCATCATTGCGATTACATCTGGAATAGGGGCCTTTGTGCAGATGCTGATTATGACAAACGGAGGGCCCGGCACTACAAACTATACATTGACATTCATGATTTACCGCTATGCTTTTATGGAAAGCAATTATGGGTATGCGTGTGCTGTATCCGTGCTGCTTGTACTAATCTCACTACTGGCAACTGTAGTTATCAATAAGCTGTTCGACCGCGGACAAACCGCCTGATAAGGCGTGTATTGAAAAGGAGAACGAAATGAGTAAAACTGCTTTGAGCAAGTTCAGACAAGCTGTTCTGCAGATACCGCTGTGGTTGTATTTTATTGTTTCGGTCTATCCGTTGTTCTGGATGGTTTCCTACTCGTTCAAGAACAACGATGAGATCTTTGTCTCTAACCCATTTGGACTGCCAACGCATTTTCGTTACGAAAATTACATCAATGCGTGGACGCAATTTAATATTCCCCGTTACTTTCTGAACAGTCTGGTCGTATCAACGATTTCGACTTTGTTCATTCTTTTGCTGGCTCTGATGTTTGCCTTCGCAGTGGCTCGTATGAGATGGAGGTTTCGTTCAGCTGTCCGGACTTATATGATCATAGGAATGTTTATGCCACTGCAGGTTATCATGATACCGCTGGCGATTCTGGTTCGCGATTTTCATCTTACGAATACGTACGGAGCTCTTATTCTTCCTTATATCGCAATTGGGCTTCCTTTCTCGTCAATGATTTTCTATGGATTCCTAACAGCAATTCCTAAGGAGATTGAAGAGGCGGCATGCATGGATGGAGCTAATATTTATAGACTGTTCCTGAAAATCATTATGCCACTTGCATTGCCTGCAATTGCGACGGTAGCCATTTTTCAATTCTTGAACAACTGGAATGAGTTCACTTTGGCCTATATTCTAATTTCTGATGAAAATATGAAAACATTGCCTCTAGGCTTACTTTTCTTCCAGGGTTCCTACAGTACGGATTGGGGAGCCATGGGAGCTGTTATGACTATGGCCTCCTTACCGATGGTACTTGTCTACCTGTTCTTGAGTGAACAAGTGGAGCGGGCGATGACGGTAGGTTCTGCTGTAAAAGGGTAGAAAGGATAAAATGCCCGGCTAGAGAATCAGAAAAAGATTCTCTAGCCGGACATTTTTGATATGTACATACGTTAATTCAATCCGACGATGGTTTGTGGCTAATCAGAAACCTTACAGTAAAATAAAGGTTTTTGTAAGTTTAAACTGTTGTTCGTTATGTAGAAGCTGTTATGCTGGTAAACAGCTAGGCAAGGAAAGAAGTGAAGCAGACTTTGAAAGATCCAAAGCAAAGTTTCCATGAAACATTAAAAAATCGTAAAAGAACTATTATAACAGTCACAGTTATCGTTATTATAATTATATTGTTAATCACTCTGGTGCTCGGCACCATGTATATAATTCGGGATTCAATATACACCACCATGAAAAACTCCTAATCATCTACAACCAAAGGGGGTTAGATTGTTGTTATTGCTTGAACGATCAAATAAAGGCATTATATAGAGAAATCAGTTGTTAAAAATTCAAGCACTAAGAAGGTAGAAAACACGATGCAGAAGATACTAATAGTAGAGGATGACCCTCAAATCAGCTCCTTGCTCCAATCCTATCTTGAGAAATATGGTTATCAAGGAATTATTGTTTCAAATTTTGATCAAGTTCTGGCTATCTTTCAAGAGGTAAAGCCTGATTTGGTACTACTTGATGTGAATCTACCTCGTTTTGATGGATTTTATTGGTGCAGGCAAATACGGACTCAGTCTACATGCCCCATCCTTTTTGTGTCTGCACGTGATGATAAAATGGATCAGGTCATTGCTTTGCAAAACGGAGCAGATGATTACATTACGAAACCATTTTATCCCGAAGTACTACTGGCCAAAGTAGAAAGTAATTTACGGCGTGCCTATGGTTCCTATGCCGTTGCTCCACCATCACGATCCTTAACGGTGTCAGGCTTGACTTTGTATCCCGAAATTATGGAACTTGTATACCATGACAAGCAGGTAGAGATGAGCCATAAAGAAGCGGCCCTACTGGAGCTATTGATGACATATCCTAAGCAGGTTGTAGGGAGAGTTCATATCTTAGAGGCTTTATGGGATGATGACCAATATGTAGGGGAGAACACACTGAATGTTTATGTCACTCGTGTCCGCAAAAAACTGAGCGAGCTGGGACTAGGGGATATCATAGAGACGGTTCGAGGGGCTGGCTATCGGCTTCACTTGACTGAGGAGGAAGAACGGTGAAGCTTTTTTGGCGCGACCATTTTTCGCTGGTCATTTTTAATATCATCCAACTTTTTCTTGTGTTAAGTATCTATTGGATGGATGGTTACCGTAACTGGTCGACGGCCCTATATTCCGTCTTTTTTGGGTCCATCCTATTGGGGGTCTATTTGCTGTTCCGGTTCGTTATGTATTCTGGTTTATATCGCATATTATCCACTACAAACATTAAAGATTTAGATGAGCTTATTCAGATGAAGGTACTTAATCCGTTAGCCGCTTCTTTACAACATTTGCTTTTGCAATATTATCGATTGTATCAGTCCCGAATTCATCAGTTAGAGCACCAGCAGCGCGATCATATTACGTTTATCAATCAGTGGGTTCATCAGATGAAAACTCCTCTTTCTGTTATTCATTTAATCCTCAAAGGTAGAATAGACCCCGAATCGGATCAGATTCACGATGAGATTGATCGAATGGGCAAAGGACTGGACATGATTTTGTATATGTCACGATTGGAATCCTTTGAACCTGACTTTCATGTGGAGCCTGTTGTATTACGTAAACTGGTTAGTGATGTGATTTATGATAACAAAAGATTATTGATCCGCAACGAAATTTATCCTTCCAATGAAGTGGACGAGCAGTTGAGTGTGATTACTGATGCCAAATGGCTAAGATTTATCATTAATCAATTGGTGACTAATGCGATAAAGTACTCTTCAGGTCATGCTCACAGTCTGAAATTAATATCTGACGTGAGGGATCATGTGATTGTGTTGAAAGTACAGGATGAGGGGATTGGTATCCCAAAAAAAGATATAGAGCGGGTATTTGAGGCTTATTACACAGGTGAAAACGGACGGAAGTATAGTGAATCTACCGGGATGGGGCTCTATTTAGTGGCAGAAGTCTGCAAAAGGCTGAATCACGACATTCAATTGAAATCGACGGTTGGTAAAGGGACGACGGTTCAAATCCTGTTTTCCATTGGCAAATGAGAAACCTTACAACACATTTAAGGTTTTTGTAATGTTAATCGGTCGCTTCACTTATCTGGATGGATTATGATCATAGCATAGGAAAAGAAAGGAATGAACGATGGAGATTGTACGAATGGATCAAGTTACCAAAATATACTATGGCAAGGTTCCCTACCGAGCTCTTAACAATATCCATTTAACGATCAAACAAGGCGAGTTTGTTGGTATTATGGGGCCGTCTGGTAGTGGGAAGACTACATTATTAAATATGATTTCGACCATTGATATGCCGACTTCTGGCGAGGTTAGCATTAAAGGAGAAAATCCACATCTGCTCAAGAAGGATAAGCTGGCTTTATTTCGCCGCAAAGAACTGGGCCTTGTATTTCAAGATTATAATTTGCTGGAAACCCTCACTTTGGGAGAAAACATACTGTTTCCTCTGATGCTCAATAAAAAAGGGTTAAAGGAAATGGAGCACAAACTGGAAGAGGTAGCGAAAAAACTGGATATTACAGATGTTTTGGACAAACGGCCTTATGAGGTATCGGGGGGACAAAAACAACGTGCAGCCATAGGCAGGGCTATGATTCATTCTCCTTCGCTCCTGCTTGCAGATGAACCAACCGGAAATCTCGATTCCAAGTCTTCGCGTGTTGTAATGGAAATGCTGAGCCTTGTCCACCGTGTAGACTATTCTACAATTGTGCTGGTAACACACGGCGCCTTGGAAGCCAGCTATTGCGACCGGGTAATTTTTATTAAAGATGGTGAGTTATATAATGAAATCCGTCGTAGTCATAGTCAGCAAATATTTTTTCAGGAAATCATAGATATGCTCTCCTTTTTGGGGGGAAGTAGACATGCACATGAGCTTTCGTCTGTTAGCATGGAATAATCTCAAACGCAATGCGCGTGCTTACGTTCCTTATTATTTAAGCAGCTCCTTGATGATTACGATTTTTTTCGTATATGCGGTATTTATTTTTCACCCGGATGTCTCGAATGTAATCACAGCAGCTAATGTAAAAAAGGGATTACAGGTTGCGGATCTATTGATTTTTGTATTTTCCTTTTTTTTCGTATTATACACAAATAATATCTTTGTTGCTGCACGTAAGAAAGAATTTGGTATACTCACCATTTTAGGAGCAAGTCATAGGCAAATTTATTTTTTGGTAGCTTTTGAAAATCTAATTATAGGCTTTTTATCATTGGTGACCGGGATGATCGGAGGATTTGTTTCAGCGAAGTTTTTCCTGCTTATGGGTTCCAATGTCATAGGAATGTATTTAAGATTTTATTTTCCCTGGAAAGCACTTGCCTTTACAGGAATTGGATTTATGTTTTTGTTTATATTGATCTCACTTGTGTCTGTTTTCTTTATCCGACGTTTTAAA
Organism: Paenibacillus peoriae; assembly: GCF_022531965.1. GTDB lineage: Bacteria > Bacillota > Bacilli > Paenibacillales > Paenibacillaceae > Paenibacillus > Paenibacillus polymyxa_D. Next base: position 2,693,413 of record NZ_CP092831.1, read on the forward strand.
CTACAGCAGCTTTTTAGCAAGGCTCCTCAGCTCAACAAAGAGCCTAAAGCTTCATGGAGTCTGTCCATTCTTGCCGTAGTATTAATCGGAGCGGCTGTATATTTAATGAAGCTTGATTTTTCACCCTACATTTATCTGGCACCTTATCGTTTAGGGACCCTTTCCTTTTATATATTGCACTATTCGGTTGGAGACACCTTTAAATATACAATTATAATGGGATCTCTGGGTATTTACTTATTTTATACTCAATCATGTGTACTATTCATTCAATTGCTTAGAGCTAACAGGAAATGGTCTTGGAGCGGATCGCGTTTGTTATGGTTATCTGAGATCACATATAAAATGAGGAATAATGCCGGGCTTTTTTCATTGATTACCCTCATTTCTATCATTTCCTGTGTAGGAGCCGCATCAACTTTTGACTCCATGCAACAGCAAAAAAGATTTCTTAGGGAGCAATCTTATTCATTTGCATTTACTTCTGATGTTGTAAGTTCTAACGAGCTTGAAAAAGAGATTGACCAAAATCTGTATACGGCTGGGGTGGATTATGGAAAAGGTGAAGTATTAGTCTTCCCTTTTCGGGAACAGATTGCGCCAGTGATGAAACAATCCAACTATGAAGCACTTGCTTCCAAGTTTAAGAAGCTAAAACAGGTACCTACGCTTCGGGAGAATCAAGGTTTTTTCATTATCGATCCAAACGAGATGCCTCTCGAAGAAAAGAAAACCCTTTTTGAAAAAAAGCTAACTTACAAGCAAGGGAAATCTCATATGATGAATCTTGAGATTATGGATACTAAGACGATAGATCATAACCTGAAGTTTGATGGAAATATCGTCTCTGAACTAGGAAGGCTACTTGTTGTTACTGATCGAACTTACGACTATTTAATTGAACATCGGTATTTCAATGATCCGTTGGCATTTAAATCTACTTATTATTTTGTGCCAAAATGGAAGAATGGCCAGCTTTCCTTAGAAACTTCTGAAACTCAACAAGAGGTATGGTTGTATTCTGTGTTGGCCAATAGGGTGAATAAAGGGGTGCTTAACTCTAGGGCCGTAGACTATTTGACATCGGAGATGGATCTGGTTATTAGTGAATTTATTGGCGGATTTATCGCCATTATTATGTTGGCAAGTACAGTAAGCCTGCTGTATTTCAGACTATATGTAGATCTTCAGCGAGATGAAGAAATATACCGAGCTTTATCGAAAATTGGACTAAACTCAAGGGAAATGAGACAATCGGCTTCCAGACAAATTGCATTCCTGTTTCTTCTGCCATTAGTCGTATCGTCTATGGGAATGGTGCTTTGTTTAGTGATGTCAGAACCATCTGTAATATATGGAGTACCCGTTCATCTTACGCTGATTCAGATTATGCTGTGCTTCTGGGCCATCCAATTTCTTTCCTTTCTTATTGTACGTTCTCTGTATCTTCGTCAATTAGATTTAAAGATACTATAAGGAGCGGTACGTTGTGTGTAAAAAGTTGCAGAAGGGCAGGACGGTGTTCCTCCTTTCTGGAATGTGCACCGAATAGAAGGTAAGGTCTCAAGTGGGATACAGAAGAAAACACATAATTCATATAACAACTTATTTAAGAACCGACCTTAGTCGTTACCATATTTTTAAAGTGGGGATATCTATGAAAAAACGTATGTTCATTTTATTGCTGCTCGCCTTGTCGGCCAGTTCTTTATCAGAGTCCTTTGTTCAAGCAGAGGAGGCGCAGCAGCAGGTTACCAAAGCAAGTGTGAAATTAACACTGAGTCAAGCCCAGCAGTGGGCACAATCCAATAGTTTTAGCTTGAAGGAAGCCCAGCAGACGATAGATCGCAACCGGATTATGCTAAAAAATGCAGGCAAGAATCTGGACTTCATTCCGGCAGGTCAAGGCAACGGTGAAGAAGATGCGGCTAGTAGTTCAGCATGGAAGGGGTATGCTTCATCGACAGTTTCTTATTTGGAATCCAAAAAGCAAATCGAACTTGCCCAAGATCAGACAGATTACACTGCAATGAAGAATTATTATGACGTACTTCTGGCTGATAACAAAGTAAAGAGTAGTGAGGATGCACTTTCGCTTGCGCTATTGGAGGAAAAAGCTGCTGAAGCGAAGGCCAACCGTGGAAAAATTTCTCCAGGTGATCGAAGTACGATTATTCAGACTCGTATAGAGGCTCAAAAGAATGTAGACATTGCTAAAGCTGCACTGCAAAAAGCGCAGGATTCGCTTAATACACAAATGGGACAGTCACAAGGAAATTTATATGAACTGGTGGACAGACCCGTTTACCGGAAAATGGATAACACGAATCTGGATACGCTAGTGTCGCGTGCCATCTCAGCGAGTCCTTCGGTATGGAGACAGGAGGAGGCAGTCAAGCTAGCAAAAATGGAAATTAAATATTACACGTGGAACTCGGGAACGGATGACTATGAAATTAAACAGATAGATGTAGATTCAGCACAAGGTGGACTGGAAAATACCAAGGATCAACTGGCAGAAACACTGAAAAGTATGTACTTTAATTTACAGCAAAATGAAGAACAATACGAACAAATGCGAAGTAATCTACAGAACCTTAGTAAAGTGTTGGACATTTCTCGCAAAAGAAAGGCACGTGGATTTGCAACAGGTACGGAGGTCGCCACGAATCAGTTGAAAGTAAAGCAAATCGAACGGAATATGGATGAACTCATTGTTCAAATGACGCTGCTGCAACATGCTTTAAACAAGCCGTGGAGTGTATAGGATTTAGCAAAAATACAATTTAAGGGGATATAACATTGTCGGAAACAGAAAAGAAAGATAAAAATTCATTACAAGTATTAAGAAAGAAAAGAAGAGTGAAAAGGAGCATAGGTATTCTGATCTTGCTCATTATAGCGGGAATTGGCGGTACGCTCTACATGAAAAGGGGCCAGGAAAAACCTGTGGAGGCTCCGGCGAATCAGGTCGTACAGGTACAGAAAGCTAACATAACCGAGTCGCTTAGCGTGACTGGAACCGTTCAGGCTTCCAAGGAAGTAAATATTAATTTTACAAATATCGAGGGTGCCAAGCTCGTCGCTGTCAATGTCAAAGCAGGAGATAGCGTCAAGGCAGGTCAGGTGCTAGCACGACTAGATGATTCAGATGCCAGGCTGCAAATTAAGGATGCCGAATCTAATGTCGCAATTGCAAGGGCCAAACTGGACGAAGCCAAGCGCGGACCCAAAACAAATGATATCGAGCTACAGAAAGCAAATGTCTTAAAGGCACAGATGGCGATTAAAACAGCCAAGAACGCGATGGAATTAGAGGAAGCTGCTGCGCAAAAGGAGGCAGCCAAGGTGACTTTGGATAAAGCCCAGAAGGATTATGATGACCAGGCTTATCTGGTTCAGAATGATGCGGCAGCAGAAAGTGACCTGGCGACAGCCAAGCAAAATCTGGATAAGGCAAAACTGGATATGAGCAATGCAGAGCTGCAGTACAAGAAGGCACAGACCAAGCAAACTGAGGCGATCGAAGAGGCGGAAATGGGCTATAAAACAGCATTAATACAATTAAAGGCTGCACAGTCCCCACCTGAAGCTTCCAACATCCAATCTGCACAAGCTTCTTTATTGCAGGCTGAAACGGCATTAGAGCAGAAGAAAAGTGTTCTAAGTAAATTACAGGTTACGGCGCCGTGGGACGGGATTATTTTGAAGGTCAACGGCGATGTGGGCACTAGTCCTACTGCACCTTTTATTGTCATGAATAACTCCAACACAGGGGTTATGAAGGTTCTTGCCAAGGTGAACGAAAGTGATATTGCTAAATTAAAGACCGGACTTCAGGCGACAATGCACTCGAATTCATTCCCGGACAAACAATTTAAAGGCGAAGTACGCTTTGTTTCTCCAGAGCCGGTGACGGAAGCCAATGTGACTACATACAAAATTGAATTGTCTTTGGATAGCCAAAACATAAGGCTGCAACTGGGGATGAATATGGATGTATCTCTACTGTTAGCTGAACACAAAAATGCGCTGTCTGTGCCATTGTTTGCCTTGAGGTCTGAAGGCGGTGTGGATGGAGTATATGTGGCGAAGAACACAGCGAATCCGGCCGATTATGAGTTTAGACCCGTGAAACTGGGTGTCTATACAGCGGATCAGGCCGAAATCAAGTCCGGTGTCAAGGAAGGTGAAACCATTGTTATTCCTCCTCAGAACAGCAGTGCTGACCCGAATGGTAGTGGAGGGGGGCAGACACAATGAGTGAAACTCAATCCAATAACACCGTTATTGAAATTAAAGAGCTGAAAAAAAGGTATGAAGTAGGCGGTCAGGAGATTCAGGCTCTACGCAGTGTGAACTTATCTATTAGCGAAGGGGAGTTTGTTGCTATCATGGGACCCTCTGGTTCAGGCAAGTCCACCATGATGAATGTTATTGGTTGCCTGGATCATCCGGATACCGGTAAATACTATCTGGATGGTTACTCCATATTGGATGCTCGTGAGAACGAACTTTCAGAGATTAGAAATCAGAAGCTAGGATTTGTGTTTCAGAAATTCTATCTCCTGCCTCGTACTACAGCTTTAGCAAATGTGGAGCTGCCTATGATGTATGCAGGTGTTCCTGCCAAGGAGCGTCGGGAAAGAGCTATAGAGGCGCTTCGGATGGTGGGTCTTGCAGAACGGATGTATAACAAGCCTAACGAGCTTTCTGGCGGTCAGCAGCAGCGGGTTTCCATCGCCCGAGCTTTGGTGAATCATCCGGTCATTCTGCTGGCAGATGAGCCTACGGGTGCACTGGACACGAAGACGAGCATCGAGATTATGGAGCTGTTCCAAGGCTTGAATGAGCAAGGAAAAACCATTGTCCTGGTTACTCATGAACTGGAAGTAGCGGAATATGCCAAACGATTGATCAGCTTTCGGGATGGTAACATTGAGCGAGATGAGCCTATTGCAAATAGACGAATTTCATCAAGGGTGGTAAGTCTATGAATCTGATGGAAACGATCCGTGTATCGATGAACAGCTTAACTACCAACAAGATGCGCTCATTTTTAACGATACTCGGTATTATTATCGGGGTGGCAGCGGTGATTGCCATTATGGCCATCGGGAATGGCTCAAAGGCCAGTATTAAGGAGGAAATCAATAAGTTAGGAAATAACGTACTTTTGGTTGCTCCCGTCATGCCAATGACTGAGGAAGAAATAAATCAGGATACCTTGCCCTCATTTACGTGGACAGATGTCGAGGCATTGGAACAAAAGAGTTCGATTGCAGCAATGATGCCCCGTATTTCAAGCAGTTCAAAAGCTGCATGGGGGCGATATAACTATAATGCAACCATTGTAGGGACATCTGCTTCATTTTACAAGGCCAAAAAGTTTTCCTTTGCCGAGGGCAGAACATTTACCAACGATGAGATGGATAAACGTAGGAATGTTGCCATTCTGGAAAGCCAAGCGGTTGTGCGTCTTTTTGGTGGAGATACCAAAGGCGTATTGGGACGAACGTTTCAAATCAAACAGATCCCTTTCAAAGTAATCGGAGTATTGAATTCTCAGCCTGTTACGAATTTAAGCTACAGTACAAATGATCAAATCTACATCCCGGCTACAACCATGATGAACCGTCTGGGTGAGAAAAACATTACTGGTCTGGAGGTATCCGCCAAGTCACCAGGCTTGATGGGTCAGGCTCAATCAGACATATTGGAAAGCTTGCGTGTGACGCATCAGCTAAAACCTTCGGAACCGGATCAATTTCAAGTAATGAGTCTGTCCGAAGCAGCAGGTGCAGCATCCGGTGTAGATAATATCATGACCAGCTTGCTGGGAGGTGTAGCTGCGATCTCACTTGTGGTAGGGGGAATCGGAATTATGAATATTATGATGGTGTCGGTTATAGAGCGCACGAAAGAAATTGGTATTCGAAAAGCTATTGGTGCCAAGCCAAGAGATATTATGATTCAATTCCTGTCCGAAGCGGTCATTTTTGGTCTGCTAGGGGGGATGCTCGGGGTTGTTACAGGCGTAGGCGCCTCCAAAATAATCGAAGCAACAGCACGCATGACCATTGAATTTACAATCTCGCCGATCCTATATTCGTTTCTTAGCTCTGCAGGTACAGGCATTCTATTTGGGGTATATCCGGCTTATAAAGCAGCAAGATTAAAACCAATAGATGCATTGAGATACGAATAATTGAATGGGCACATGGTCGCAACATAAAACGTGAACTGCTTCTAGATTTTTGGAGGAATATATACTATGGAAAAAAGCTATGTGCAAAATAGAACCAGAGCTCATCGAATGAAGAGGAAGAGAAGAAGACTACTGTTTATTATTCTCATTTGTATGGTTCTAATGATTATAAAACTCTTTGACATCTTCAGTAGTAAACCACAGCCAGTAAAAACGATTGAATATGCAGAAAAAATAGAATCAGTATCAACCGACAAACTAAATAACAAATCCAAAGGGAGCGAATCTTCTCTACAAAATGTTTCGGATGTTGAAGATGCAGCATTTGTTGAAAAGTACTTAAATCAGCAAATGCAAGGGCAGCGACCTGAGGGGATCGACGGTAAAAAAGTAGTCTATTTATCTTTTGATGATGGTCCATCGGTTACCGTAACGCCTAAAATATTAGATATTCTTAAAAAAGAAAGTGTGAAAGCAACGTTTTTTGTGTTAGGAAAAGCAGTAGAGGAAAATGAAGTGACTAAAAAAATAACAAAAAGATTGGTTAAGGAAGGACATGCGATCGGAAATCATACTTACTCACATGACTACAGTTATTTGTATCCGAATCAGACTGTGAATTCGAGCAGTTTTATGAATGATATTGAAAAAACAAATCAAGTTTTAAAGCAAATATTGGGGCAGAATTTTTCCACAAGAGCGATTCGATTTCCAGGCGGCCACATGACATGGCAGAGAAATGATCCCGATGGTATGGAAGTACTGGACAAAGCACTACAGGATAAGGATTACCATCAGATTGACTGGAATGTGTTACCTAAAGATGCAGAGGGTGCACGTAAGAATGCTGAGCAATTAATTAGTGAATTCATGAGAAATATTGGGACTAGAGAAAAAGCAGTGGTACTCATGCATGACACTTATGGGAAGGAAGAAACAGCCAAAGCCTTGCCTGAAATCATAAGATATTTAAAAAAGCAGGGATATGAATTTAAGACTATCAAGTAACGTACCGATTTCAATCAAAGCAGAAGGGATACGCAATAATATGGATGTTAAAGATCTGGAGGATCTATATTTATCTTGCAAATCAGACCTCTTTGGCTATCTATTGAGGATATTGCATAACAAACAGGATGCTGAAGATTTGTTGCATGAGTGTTTTATTCGGTTTATAAGAGCTTCGCCTGACTTGCCCCAAGATCGTATTCGGTTTTACCTTTTGAGAATTGCCAAAAATTTAGCTATAGATTTAATCAGAAAACGAAAAAAGATGGAGGAATACATTTTACGTAAGGGGCTGCTCCACTATCACTGGGATATCCTTGATTTTGAAATTCAGGAGGAGGTCAATCAAATTCTCTTGATGGCAAGTAATACCGAGCAAAGAACGGTACTTGAATTGCGATTAGTCCAAGGATACTCCATAAAGGAAACGGCTAGAATTTTAAACAAGAGTGAGAATGCAGTGAAGTCTTCGCTTCACAGAGCTTCCCAACGTATTAAATTGAGATATATTTCTTGAACTGATTGGATGAAAAGAGGAGTAGACATAGAGTCTGCTCCTCTTTTCGCTCAATACAGAGATAAAACAATAAGATCGATATTTTCCACCATAATAGATAATAAATATCCCCTTTTTTTGGATTGTTTCTATTTATAATGAAAGCGCACCCATAACAATCAAAGGAGCTGATTTGTTTTGACACGTAACAAACGCTTAAGAAGATTGTCCACCGCCATGTTAACGGTGCCTATGCTCACGATGTTCGCTTCAAGCGCAATGGCAGAGCAGGAATCGAACGGACATAAGCCTCCGGTTTCTACTGGAAGCGGCGTATTTTATGAAATTTATATCAATTCTTTTTATGATTCGAATGGAGACGGACATGGTGATTTGAAAGGAATCACACAAAAGCTTGATTACTTAAACGATGGAAAACCCCATTCGGGTAGGGATTTGCAGGTCAGCGGCCTCTGGCTTATGCCCCTAAATCCATCTCCAAGCTACCATAAATATGATGCAACTGATTACTATCAGGTGGACCCACAGTATGGGAGTCTAAATGATTTCCGCACCTTGATGAAAGCAGCGGACCGAAAGGGCGTTAAGGTGATCATGGACCTTGTTATCAATCATTCAAGCAGCGAGCATCCATGGTTCAAGGAGGCCAGTGCCAACCCGCAAAGCAAATTCCACGACTATTACGTATGGGCGGATGAGAACACAGATTTGGAAGAAAAGGGCTCGTGGGGTCAGCAGGTATGGCATAAGAATCCGAATGGCGAAGGGTATTTCTACAGTACGTTCTGGTCGGGCATGCCGGATCTGAACTTTGACAATCCCGAAGTCCGCAAAGAAATGATCAAAGTCGGCAAGTATTGGCTGCAGCAAGGTGCAGACGGGTTCCGACTTGACGCGGCGATGCATATTTTTAGAGGACAGACGAAAGATGGTGCGGATAAGAACATTGCCTGGTGGAGTGAATTTCGTTCCGAGATGGAGAAGGTAAATCCAAATGTATATCTGGCAGGAGAGGTATGGGACAAACCGGAGACCATAGCTCCTTATTACGGACAGCTCCACTCCTTGTTTAATTTTGACCTGGGCGGAACGATTTTGAAGTCCGTGAAAAACGGCCGAGATCAGGGTATCGCGGCATTCGCCGAGAAAACGCTGCAACTGTACAAATCATATAATAAGGCGGCACTCGATGCTCCGTTCCTGAGCAACCATGACCAGACTCGTGTCATGAGCGAGCTAGGCGGGGATGTGCGAAAAGCCAAGCTGGCCGCTTCCATTCTTTTAACGCTTCCGGGTCAGCCGTTCCTCTATTATGGCGAAGAAATTGGTATGAAGGGAGAGAAGCCTGATGAGTTTCTTCGTGAGCCTATGCGCTGGTACAAGGGAGAGGGCCCTGGTCAAACGACATGGGAGAAACCCAAATACAACAAAGGCGAGGTATCAGTGGAAGCGCAGCTGAGAGACGATGATTCCCTGCTGGAAAGCTATCGCACACTCATCCGTCTGAGGGAAAAACATGAAGCTTTACGCAGCGACAGTCTGCAACCTATACAAGCAGGCTCTGCCAGCGTGACCGCATTTAAACGTACTTCAGGCAAAGAAGCACTGTATGTATATCATAACCTGTCTGGAGAGCCGGTTACCTTGCAGATGAAAGATTCCGATAAGGGTAAATGGAAAGTGGTCTTCTCCACCTCAAAGGATGTGAAGGTGAAGAAAGGAACAGTTAAAATTCCGGCTTACAGTTCTCTGATTACCGAAGAAGACAGAAAGAGCTGAATATACGCAAAATTACCGTTCAGATGAAGCAGGGCATATATCGTTGAATCCAGTTTGGGGTGTTAACAGCACCCCTTTTTTCTATTGAACCGGAAACGTACGTGTTCTAACTATACCGATTTGACGTAAAGCACGCCCCTTAGAGTACACACAGGGAAGGAAAAATGACATTCTCCAGTGTATATTCCAAGGGGCATTATTTAATACCCTCAATCATAGTAAAGATCGGACGATTCCATATGATTATAAAGGGGGTATGCCTTCCGGTATGTTTCGACTCTTGCTCTTGGCAAGCAACTGCTCATCAAACGGCAAATTCTCTTTGATCGCCCACAGATCGTCATAGCTGAGAATACAGCGATCAGCTCTGGACAGATCCTGCCGGCCGGAGCCGGGGTTATGGAAGCCGATACAGTACATTCCTGCACTTTTGGCTGCCTGGACCCCGTTATGTGAATCCTCAATAACGATGCAATGGGCTGGTGCAATGCCTAGCTGCTCGGCGGCGTATAAGAAGATGTCCGGTGCCGGCTTACCCTGCAGTACCTCTTCACCGGTGATTCGAATGTCAAAGTAACGGCCAAGTCCTGTCTTTTCCATAATGAGATCAATCAGCGCCCGCGGAGAGGAAGAGGCCACCGCGACCGGAATCCCTTTCTCTTGCAGCCAGTCCAACCACCGCTCCAGTCCATCGATCGCCGCAAGGCCCTCGTGTGCAATCATTGTCTGCATCACATTTTTTCGGTGATAGGACAAGGCCTCTTCCACCGTATTGGTGAGCTGATGCCTGTCCAGCACTTGACGCCACATGGATTCGAGTGTCACTCCGACATAGGTGTGATGCTCTTCTTCCGTCATGGGCGCACCGAAATGGGCAAAGGAGCTGCGTTCGACCTCAAAGTAGATCGGTTCGCTGTCTACTAACACCCCGTCCATGTCGAAAATGACCGCTTTGACTGGAACGGACGCGGATAGGTCTCCTGTGCATTCATTATTCGTCGGTGTAACATGATGGATGCTCGTCATGTCCATTCTCCCCCTTGTTAGTAGCTAAATTTAGTTGTCGGAGCCACTAGATTGCAGCACAATCTTGATCGCCTGAGACGAGGGCTGAAGTGTCCGCTCGCTGATATTGCATCCAAGCGTCTTAAAGGCTTCATGGTAGTCATCCAGCGGATACGAGTGGGTAATGATTTTTTTGGCGGGAATGATTTGCTGCTCAATCAGGTAATGCGCCGTGGAGAACGTGCCCAGAGAATCAATCGAACCGATGATTTTAAGGCTACGGTCAACTACCTCTTTCGGATTAAACGAGCTTATCCCATCTCTCAGCCCCACCAGCATCAAATACCCGCCGCTCGCAAGCTGGCTTAGTACCTCAGTGCCGACCACTCCTGTGGTGTCCACAATCATGTCCACCTGATTTTTTAACGGAGCCAGCTTATGAATGGCCGATTCCAGTGTGGCGTGCGCGGACCACCGTTCGGGAGCAATAGAATCTGCTATGGCGAGCCGTTCCTCCGAGATGTCAACAAGGCAACCAGTTACGCCTTTCGAAGCAAGAGCATAGCTGTACAGAATCCCGATCGGACCTGCGCCTATAATAACGGTTGTGAAGTTCGGCAGCAGGTTAATCTGGTTGATTCCGGTCAGCATACAGCTCAGCGGCTCGGTCAGCGTCGCTTCTTCGTAGCTGATATGGTCCTTCAACTTGTACAAAAAACGGTCCTCAGTCACATAATAATCGGTGAACGTACCGTCTGCGCTGACTCCGGTCTCGGTTACGGATTTGTGTGTGCAATGATTTTGTCTTCCTGTCCGGCACATTTCGCATTGGCCGCAGTAGTAAGTTGGATCAATCACCACTCGGTCTCCAGGCTGCAGTGAACTGACGGCTGGTCCTACAGCGATCACATCCCCCGCTGATTCGTGCCCCAAAATCGTAGAAGGCACGGCATGATATTTGCCACTGATGATACCTAGATCCGTACCGCATACGCCAGTTGCCCGAATCCGGACGAGTACATCGTTATCTTTTTTTATCTCCGGGATAGGTCTTTCCTCAAGTGCGACATCCCAAGCTGATTTATATACAAGTGCGAGCATGTATAATTCCTCCTTTTGCTTATTGGGTAGATCGTTAGTGAAGGGTAGCAAGAACGGCGTCAAGCCGTTTAACAATTTCGACAATCTCATCTTCGGTAGCCGTGAGGGAAGGTCTGACTTTGACCACATTCCCATAACCGTAACGGGAACCTCTCAGAATTAATTGTTGTTCCTCAAATGCGCGATCGATAATCCCATTGCTTTTCACTGCATCCGGGGCATCGTCCTCGTCTACAATTTCCAGTCCCCACATCAGTCCGACGCCACGAGCCTCACCAATGCAATCATACTTGTCGGCCATCTCCGTCAGCAGGGATCCGAGCAGGCTTCCTTTAGACCGGACGGCTTCCAGAAAACCAGGCTCGGTTACAACCTCCAATGTGGATTTGGCTGCCGTGACCGAGATCAGATTGCTGCCCGAAGTAAAGGAATGTTCGTGCTTCTCCAGGACATCGAGACGAGACTGCATCAATACCGCCGCAACCGGGACTCCAATACCGCCCAGACCCTTAGCGAGAGTAATAATATCCGGTTGGATGTCAAACAGTTCACTTGCGAACATGTAACCTGTCCGCCCAATTCCGGTCTGCACTTCGTCTGCAATCAGAATCATCCCATGCTCGTCGCATAGCTGACGGAGGCGCTTGAAATATCCTGCAGGCGGGATGATATTACCTCCGTTGCCCAGAATGGGTTCAATAATCATGCAGGCCACAGACCCTGAGCTTCCATACTCAATGGCATCCGATATAGCGTCAATACAATGATGACCACACTTGTCTGGTGAAGAATTAAAGGGACAGCGATAACAGTAGGGGGCAGGCACATGCAGAGAATTTGCTGCAACTGAGTTAGGAAAATTCTTGCGACGAAAGGCATTACCGGAAATGCCTGTTGCAAACTGGGTTTGTCCATGATGTGACAGATGCAGACTGATGATATCGGTTGCTCCGGTGTATTTTTGGGCCAGCTTCACAGCACATTCGTTCGCTGTGGAGCCGGTAATATCTCTCATCCATCCGGCGTCTATGCCGTTCGGGGCATACTGGATTAGATGATCTAGGACTTCTTCGACATAAGGCTCTGTAAAAGTAGAAGACATGTGTGCAAGATTGCCGACTTGCTCCTGTACTTTGCTTACGACATGAGGGTGGTTATAACCGAGCGACAAGTTGAAGGTGCCGGATACGCCATCCAAATACTCCTTACCCGAATCGTCAATTAGAGTAATGCCTTTACCATATCTGAAACGTTCTTTGGTCAACGTATGCACGATATTTCCCCTCCATATCAGAATATACATTCTTATTAAGTCATCTTTATAAAGTCTACCACCCTATCAGAGCATAACGAGGCTGAACTCACCTCCCCAAAATAAGAAATCCACCTTCCTTGCCCTCATGGACAAGGGAGCATAATCCGGTGCTTCTGCGATAGGCCTCACCTCCCCTAAGAACTAAAACAATATCATCCTTCCTTGCCCTGATGGGCAAGAGAGTCAACGACTCGGCTGCCCCGATCATTCCACAGATGCGTGAGAATAAGTGCCAGCAGCAAAATCAGAGTAAACCCTCCTAAAATCCAGAGGCTAGCCGCCACTGGCCATTCGCTCATGCTCCAGCCAATTACATATTGAAGCACCGAGCCGCCAATTCCGCCCGACGCAATCAGAATGCTGGTCGTCCGCTCGGTCATTCCTGGAATCAGCACGTTGGCATAGACAAGCGCGATACAGAAGAGTCCAGACATGAATAGACCTGCACCGAAAATTATAAGGTATGTAGCCCATTGGCTGGATATAAACACCATGGCAACTAGGAAACAGAAAGTACCGATTGCACTCCATAGCAGGTAAGGAATATATCCTGCTGACTCTGCAATCCTTCCTGAGAACATACGACCAATGATCATTGCAATCCAAAGCACGCTGACACCCAGCGAGGCTACGGATCCTTGAAGATGTAGCGTCTCTGTCAGAATAGAAGGTAGGAAGTTCATGAGCCCCAGTTCAAGACCCATATAAACAAAGAAGAATATAATGAAGATTCCTAGCAATACACGATGCTGTCCAGAGTAACGGGCTTGTTCAACTGAACGTTCAGTAGTTCGGATGTCTGCTTGGGTAAGGTGAGAGGAGGCGGATGTAGGCATGGTAAGCCACAACAGCGCTAAGACAAAAGTGAGAAGGGAGATGGTGTAAAAGGTTAGATTCCACATTCCAAGCCAGATATACAGGCTAACGATCGCCGGAATAAGCAGTGCACCAAGTGCAAAATAGACATCCAGCTTAGACATGGCCACGGCTTTTTGCTCCTCCGTGAACTCAATGGTAAACGCTCCGATGGACGATTCAATGATGCCTGAGCCGAAACCAACCCAGATGGCCATTGCGATGACCCAATTCCATGAGGGTAGTACACCCAAGATAATGCACGCTGCCACGATACTACCCAGGGCTATGGATAACATGGACTTGCGACCCAGATGCAGAGCCATGAAGGGGGTGAGCAGAACACCGACAAGAAATCCGAAAAACTGCAGGAACAGCAGTAATCCACCATCGCTGTACCCCCGTCCATAGTGAGATAGTAAAGTCGGCAGTAATGCCCCAAGCACCACACTGGTGACGCCGATTAACAGATAGAAAGCACAACTTAAAGCGAATAGTCTCTTCAAGGCCTGTCCCTCCAGTAGGTCATATTTTTTATATGAGTATTTTTTTTACTAGAATATACCATCACATTGGAAATGTATATATATTTTTATATAGAAAATGTAAAAAAATAATTTGACAATTTTACACGTATTTAACTTCAATTATGTTTAATCCAGTTAAGGTGAAACCTTTATCTAAAGAAACTGCAAGCGGCAGGAGGGAATAAGATCAGTCCAAATTGTTCTCGAACGCCAAACGGCTCATAATTAAGTCATAACTTTGAGTTTGCAATAATGTTAGTAAGGATACCTAGTAAAGATGCCTAACAGTTGCTTTACTTCATAGCAACTATGATTGATAGGGTAGAAAAACGAATGTTAAACGCTTACAATTCAAAAGGGAGAGGGAATTTTATTCGCTAGTTGAGAAGGAGAAGCATGAAGAAGGGAAGAAAGGAATGCAGTGCAGCATAATTATCATTAGTCATGTGCACGGCTTTTTGAACTTTACTGCAAAAGGAGTCTACCAAAATGAATTTTTATTTAGAAATCCCGGAGCTTGACCGACATTTTCCTTTCCGGAGTTTTATTAATAAAGGCGACGTGCTTTGCTATCCTCATTGGCATAAAGAAATTGAAATTATTTATGTGACCCAGGGAACCTTGGATCTGGGAATTAACGATATTTCGATACGCATGAAACAAGGTGAAGTTCAGTTTATAAATGGGGGTGATGTTCATTATTTCCTTGCCTCTCCCGACAGCGAACGGGTGGTTATTCAATTTGATCTGAGCTTTTTTCAAGAGGTTTCCACATTAAGTGATCAGAAACGCCCTCTAAGATATATATTTACGGAGATGGAGCAATCAAGCTGGAACTGGCCAGAAGAAACAGCAGCTAAAATGCTTCCTCTGATTCAAAGCATTTATGATGAGAACGTCAACCGACACGAAGGCCATGCTTATATGATCAAAGCCAAGGTGTTTGAGATGTTGACTCTTATTATGCGTGAAGTGCCGAGAAGCATAACCCCAAGGCTTCCTGAACTCTCAGAAAGAACCTTAACACAATCCAAGGACACTCTTTATAAACTGGAACGTATTTTTGAGTATGTGGAATGTCATTATCATGAAACCATCTCGCTGAAGAATGTCGCTGATTATATGGGGTTCAGTCCTTATTATTTCGCCAGGCTGTTTAAGAAGAATACGGGGATGACCTTTGTAGCATTTTTGAATGATTACAGACTAAATAAGGCAAAATGGATCTTGTTGAATGAAAACAATCCGATTACTGAGGTCGCAGAGGCGGCAGGGTTCAGTAGTGTAAAGACGTTTCATCATCTCTTTAAGGAAGCGACAGGAACATCACCATTGAAATACCGCAGGACAATATTCGGGAATAAAACAGCAAGAAATGAGGAGGAAAGCTTTTCATGAGATTTGTATGATAGAGCTATCCGACGAAGTTAAGGGTGAGTTACGAGGACATTGAAATTTATTGACATGAGCACCCACTTGATAGGCGGTGGGCTTAAATCAGGAGTGGAGGAAGATGAAAATGGACAATCGTATATACAATGTAGTCATCATCGGTTATGGAGGCATGGGAAGCTACCATGTTCAATTGATCGAATCTAATCAGCAACTTGCCGTTGGCGGTGTATATGATATTGTCGATTACCGGATGGAACTGGCTGCGGCTGCCGGCTATAAAACCTACGCGAGCCTGGACGCCGTTCTGGCCGATGAGGCCGTCGATATTGTTTTGATAGCAACACCTAATGATGTTCATAAGGAAATCGCGATCCAGGCGCTACAAGCCGGAAAGCATGTCATTTGCGAAAAACCGGTTACGATAACGAGCGCGGATTTCTTGGATATTGTTGAGGTGGCAAAGAAAGAAAATCGTGTGTTTACGGTACATCAGAACCGTCGATGGGATGAAGACTTCCGAATTATCAAAGATATAATTGGCAATAAGACCGTGGGCGAGCTCTTCCAGCTGGAATCGCGAGTTCAGGGAGCTAATGGCATTCCAGGTGACTGGCGGCAACTAAAGGCGTATGGAGGAGGAATGCTACTGGATTGGGGAGTACATCTGTTGGACCAGCTGCTTCAGATTACGGACAGCAAAATAGAAAGCGTAGCTGCTACCCTAAGCTATATTTTGGGGACTGAAGTGGATGACGGCTTTGCCAGCTTTATTGAGTTCAAGGACGGCCTGACAGCAGTCATTGAAGTGGGTACAACCAATTACGTAAAGCTGCCACGCTGGTATATTAAAGGAACCGAAGGAACCGCAGTGATTCGAGATTGGGATTTGAGCGGAGAGATCGTCACCCGAAATCCAGATGTTGCTCACGTGGAACCCAAGCCGATTCAAGCAGGTCAAGGATTGACGAAAACGATGGCGCCGCCGTCTGAGGAATCCACCCTTAAGTTCCCGATTGAGAAAATACCTGCTGCTGCAGAAAGCTTTTATGAGAACTTTGTCTCCACCATCGAAGGAAAAGCGGAGATTGCGATCAAAAATGAAGAAGTACACCGTGTATTGGTGCTAATTGAAACGATTTTTGAGGCGGCAGCAACCAAAAGCGTGATTCGAAGAACTATTTAGATTTGCTCTATTTTTCGATCCATCATAAGAGAGATATATAGGAACCTGGAGAGAACCAAACAGATTTATTTAATGAAATTTTGGGATGCATTTAAGTAATCAGTAAACCTTTGAAATGGTGAGCAAAATAATTTTGCCCACCATAAAACTCAAGCGGGTATCGCTCCACAACCGAATTCTATGGCTTGATCATTTTTAAGTTGCTTTTTACATAAAAATTAAATCCGCTATTTCCTCCTTATAAATCAACACATTTCACTCTAAATCTTCCATGAAAACATAAAGTAATTGGGGGTTTAAAAACACACTCATAAACATATGGGTGTGTTTTTTGGTGTTGAGAATGAGTCGTTCAAGCCATTAACAGAATTTTATCATGATTAAGTAATTCGCCAAATCACTCGTCATTGATTGAAAGTAGCCCAGATAACAAGATGGTGTAACATTTTCCACAGCTTATTACGTTAATGTAGACACCTTAACGTACTTAAGAGTATTCTTATGTGTACTTAAGAGGGACCCCATCGCAACCAAAACCAATGAATATGTAAGTATATAAAGGAGGCCCATATATATGAAGTCTCATACCTCTGACCGTATTAAAATCCCGCCAGGATTGTGGGCAGGATTATGTCAGTTAGGGCTTGGCGCCCACGACGTAGCACGCAAAGCACGACTGCCGATCACCATTATTACTGAACCAGTAGTCACCACCGCCCAATATTTCGCGATCTGGCAGGCATATTCTGATCTCATTGGTGACACAGCCCAAGGAATCATCAGGCTTGTGACCGTCTTTGATACAGCAAAGTACCCACCGACTGTCTTAGCGACTTACCACGCTCGGGACTATCGCGACGCTCTAAACCGAATGGCTCGGTACAAACAACTGTGTCCCCCGGAAAACCTACATATCACGGAGGAGGGCGAGCACTGTACAATTGATCTGGAGTGGCTATCTCCCGAGCAGTCTGGTCCGCCGATGCTGGTTGGTAGCACGCTGGCTTGTCTTCTGGAGATTGGGCGCCGGGGCACAGGTCAACCTTTGAAAGCGCAGCTTGTTGAATTTTCGCACTACATGGGCGATATACAAGCCCTTGAAGCTTATTTCGGCTGTCGTATCCGGATTGGTGCAAAATGTAACCGATTGACGCTACATCGAAGAGACCTGGACCGCCCCTTTGTCTCGTACAACGAAGAGTTGCTGGAAATCTTGACTCCTGTTCTGGACCGATCGTTGGATGAACAGCAGCGCAGCCGTTCAATTACCGAGATGGTCAAATGGATCATGAAACGCAGCCTTACAAGAGGGCGCCCCGACATTCAGGCTGTGGCGAAGGAGCTCAGTATGAGCGATCGTACCTTGCAGCGCCGTCTTACTGACGAAAATACGAGCTTCAAGATTCTATTGACAAAAGCTAGACATGAGCAGGCACGAGAGTACTTGGCAGACCCCTCGCTCGATATTAAAGAGGTAGCATTCCTGATTGGGTACGAAGATCAAAACTCGTTTTACCGCGCCTTCCGCCAATGGGAGGGGGATACGCCTTCAAATTGGCGGACTGAACATTTAGGTACAAACTCGATATCAGGAGCACGCTAGGACTGCCTAATGAGTTTTGTCATTTGGCGTGTTAAACAAGAACTTTGGCGCAATATGCTAGTTACTGGACAATCCAGACAAGATAATATAATCACTATCCGGAGCACAATTGTTTTAAAAAAGGAGAAGTGTATTATGGATATGGGATTAAAATATAAAACAGCTTTAGTTACAGGATCAACGAAAGGCATAGGTAAAGCAATTGCCATTGAACTAGCCAAAGAAGGTGCTAATGTACTAATTAATGGACGAAATTATGAAGAGGTAGAACGAACTGTAAATGAAATTAAGTCAGATTTCCCAGCTACCTCCCCTCAAAATGCTACAGCCGATATTGTGGATATTGGACAAAGAGAAGCCTTATTTGAAAAATGCCCCGAAATTGATATTTTAGTTAACAATATGGGTATTTATGAAATTATGCAATATGTGGACGTAGACGATGAAGTATGGGAAAAATACTTCCGCACTAACGTTCTTGCTGCAAATGGATTATCAAAATTTTATTTACCTAAAATGTTGAAAAATGATTATGGTCGCCTTATTTTTATTGCGAGTGAAGAAGCAATTATGCCTTCAGGACAAATGCCTCAGTATGGTATGACAAAATCTATGTTGTTGTCATTGTCAAAAAGCTTATCTAAATTAACAATAGGAACAGAAGTTACAGTCAATACGATCATGCCGGGACCAACGCTCTCTGAGAATGTGCACCAAATAATTGAGAGTATGTATCCTCATGAAGATATGACTTTTTCAGAAAAAGAGAAAGATTTTATGGTTACAAACCTGCCTCAATCTGAAATACAGCGATTTATCAAGCCTATTGAAATAGGAAGACTAGCTACATTTGTATGTAGCCCTTATGCATCTGCATTTAAAGGTTCTCCAATCCGTATGGATGGAGGAATGGTACCGACTATTTTTTAGCGTTTGTGGAGAAACTTGCTGAAATTACGCTGACATTGCGGAACATTATGATAAGATGAAGTCAAATTTCACTCGAGGGTAGGATGAGGAACATGAACCATTTTGCTATGTATGGAAAGTTGATGGCACTTCCAGGGCAAAGGGATGCTCTTGCAGGCATCTTGCTAGAAGCGGCCGATCTGTTGAAGTCGAATACTGACTGCTATTTGTATATAGTCAATGTGTCAGACGATGACCCGAATGCGGTGTATGTGACCGAAGTGTGGAAAGATGCAGATGCTCATGCAGCCAGTCTTAAGAACGAAGAGGTACTGGCGTCGATACAACGCGGCCGACCGTTGATTGTCGGAGCGGAGCCTATTAAACTGCGTGCCCTAGGCGGAAAAGGCCTGTAGGGTTATCACTCAATAACGAGTATTCTAATCACATTAATGAAAATTATTGTTGCATATTACGCTGAAGGAGTTCAAGCAGCTAAGTTATGTTTTTAGATATTTAAAGGTCGGAGGCTACATTCGATGTGCAATCCCAGATGGTTACTTTCCGGATGAATGGTATCAAAATATAGTCAAAATCGGAGGACCTGGGAAAACGCTTTTGTAACAAGTGAAAGGTCAGCAGATAAAATTGGCCTTGGTATAATAAGGGTAATTCACTAAGGAGAGATTTTATTGTCTAGAGCTGTTCTTTACTAATCCAATTCCATAAAAAGGGGTTTTCATGTACTTACTATTTCTCTGCCCAATTTTTGTATTACGGGTGGGATTTGAAAGCTTCGGAATTAGTTAAGAACAACGGATATTACCAGATCCTTAGGGATACCTGTTATAATGAGTCCAATCCGTGTTGTTTCAGCGCGGATTTTTTTGTGGCCCAAATAGCAGTTGATATGAGGGTAGGAATGACGTATGTTCATTCCTGCCCTTTTCCAATTTTTAGCAAAGTGGGATAGAAGGGAATTACTCCAATTGGATCAAATACAACCAGATTTCTTGAATGAAAGATTCAATCTAAGTAAATAGAAAGGTGGACAATATATGAACTTCAAACGAATCGGCTCTTATTAAAAACACTTGATCTTAATTTAATCGAAGCAGCAGCCCGACGTGATATAGGTGCTATTGAAGCTTTGGGTTATAAAACCAGTGATGAATGGCCGGGGCATGATAAAAATAATGGCACTAGAGGTTTTGATTCTTGGATCATTGTAGATAAGGATAACCAAGAAATTGTTGGAGGGATTGGTTTTTTAGGAGATCCTGACCAGAACGGTATGATTGAGATCGGTTTTGCAACGAATGAAAGCCATCGCCGCAAAGGCTATTGCTATGAAGTCGCTCAAAAAATAATAGAGTGGTCATTAAATCATGAAGAAGTCCAAATCATAACGGCAAGATGCGTACCTGACAATATCAGCTCTAAGAATTTGTTATTGAAGTTAGGATTTCAAATTTGTCACAAGGATGAAGAATTGCTTTATTGGAAATATCAAATGAAGAAAGTAGGAGGGGTTTAGCAGAAAAGAATGCGAATACTGGAGGGTGAAGTTCGCTAAAGTAACTGAGAACGATAGTTCAACGCTATTTTCTCATTAATATCATCATTTTCTTTTGAAATGCCGATATAAAATTGAGTCTAGAGAACTATTTTATACATAAATTTTACCTAAAGGAAGTGGAAAGAGATGTTGAAAAAGAAATGGCTTATCGCCCCGTTGGTTGCGACGACACTGTTTTTCGGTCAATCTGCCTTCGCGGCAAACACGTTTTCTGATGTGGAAGGAACAAAATATGAATGGGCTGCCGAATCGATTCGTTCCATGGTCGATAAGGGCATTGTCAAGGGCTATGAAGATGGGACCTTCAAGCCAAGCAAAACCATAACGAAAGCGGAATTTGTACATATGTTTCACAAGCTTTTTCTAGAAATTGATCGTTCTTCCGGCGAATCTTCCGATTTTGAGGATGCGCGTAAACACTGGGCGAATAAAGATTTTGCAGCAATATTCAACGGGGACTATGTTTGGCCGTATGCTGAAAGTGTTGGGGGGAAATATCCAAACTATCAATTCTATGTCAAGCCTGACAAACCACTGACCCGCTGGGATGTGATGATGATTGCCTCTCTTCGGACGAATTATACCAATCAGACGCTTCATCCTGAGATTGAGGAAGTGATCTCAGCAGCTGCGCAGTACAAGGATATGAAAGTTCGTCAAGCCAATTACAATGATAATTTCTCGGCCTACTATCCGGTGCTGTACATCGACAAGACTGGAGAAGAGTACTCCTATGATGGAGATTCCCAGGATCAAAAGGCAGAAGCATTCTACACCCTAACCAAGATGGGGGTCCTTACCGCTAATGAAGGATACCTTCACCCAAAAGCGCTAGTCACACGGGCTGAAGCTGTTACCATTTTACAGCGTTTGTACGAGGCCACAACGAAGTGATTTTTAGATCAATGATTATCAGATAAAAGCAAAAAAAGATTCAACAAATGGCTTCATTTACACCTCAAAGGGTAGTGCTGTTAGGTTTTGATAAGCCGAATTCAGAAAATAAACAAATCTAAAAGTATGTTGATGAATATGTGGGAAAATTGAGATTTCAAACCGCTGATCTGAACAAATCAGCGGTTTTTTAGTACGAAATGGGAGGGCGAATCACGTTACATCTGCTGATAAAGGGTCGACCTACCGCGCCATCGAGGCAAAAGTTAAGTCAAACCTTGATCAAGGTGGTCAGTGGATGATAGGCACTAGCCGCTTGCGCATTGTAGCCATCAAAGAAACTGAATAAGGAGATGAACTGCTTTGGAGTTTTCTACTTACTTAGTTACATATCTATGGCGACGCCTGACCGTTCATTACTGTCGAAGGACAACAACTATGTATAAAAAGTCGCCAAATTGGCGTTTTTTGTTGTAACCATCTTTAAGCCAAAAACATTAAATCAAACGTTGTATTGTCCGATAGAATACCAAGAAACGACTGATTCGTATCCAAGAAGTTAAAAGATTATAGTGATGTACTGTGATTAACTAATGTAAACGACGAATAAAATATCATTTAAATATGTGTTGAGGAAGTTTTCCTGTTTGATTGTCCAATTTTCAATCGAACAAAAAAGCTTCCTTTTTATTAAAATCCTGAAGCTACTAGAGTTTTCCCAGTATATCAAAAGCTGGGGAAATGTTATTCTTTCTTTCGGATTCTTCCCTTCTTCGATTTATGTGATGTACCTAGATTATCTAGTGTTTATTTATAAACTTTCTTTCCACCATCCTGCGTAAAGCCTTCCATTTTGAGGGGAGACACCATCTTTACGCCAGATAAATGACATTTGATTCATGATGATCCGTGCCACGCATTGGTTTGAGATATGAACTTGGTGAACCTATGACTCATGCAATTGCGCTGACTTCTGGTGCCGCCGACTTATGAATACCAAAGACAATGCAATTACCGTGAGGATAATCCCAAGCATTTGAAATCCCTTGAAGCTAAATGTACCTCCCATTACGATACCTATCAATAATGAAGAGATAATGGTTCCCAGATATCTTGATGTGCTAAATAATCCGGATGCTACACCGATTATTTCTTTTGGAGAACTTTGAAACAGGGCTGCTTGCATACCTACATTGTTCAAACCGTTGCTAATACCGAATGCAGCTAAAGCCAAACACACGCTGATAACCGGTGAATTTGGATTCAATGTCACCAGCCACACTGACCCCAATGTCATCAGAATTGCGGACACCAGCAATGCCGGTCTGGGTCCTGATTTATCGATCCATTGTCCTGCAATGGGAGAAGTAATTAGCGAGCACAAGCCTAAGCTTAGCATGAGAATGCCTGTTTGGAATTCGCTGACATGACGTACCATTTGCAAGTAGGACGGAAGCCCGAAAAAGAGCGAGTAATATAGTACGTTAACGAGCATGAATTCGACATTAATCCAAATCATCGCAGGGTAACTGGCGAATGTGCGTAAAGGAATGAAGGGTGATGTCGCTTTTAACTCATGTCGTACGAATGCCCCCAGCGCAACGAAGCCTATCAGCCCGACAATGACATTTCCTAATGAGATATGCCCAGATGATTTTGCCGAGAGTAACCCAACGAGCAGGGCAACCAGACCCAATGTGAAGAGCAGAATCCCTGTTGCATCAATCAAATCAAACCATTTACGAAAAGACATGTTGCGTGCTACGGATGTTGGCAGTTCGTCCTTAGGAATATTCCTCCAAGCCAATACAAAGCTGGCCACCACAAACGGAATATTGATGAAAAAGATAGCAGGCCAATTCCACCAATGAATCAACACCCCGCCAATAAAGGGGCCAATTGCTGCTGCTCCAGATAGGAATATGGACAAAACAGACAACGCAGTTGCTTGTTTCTCTGTAATATGAATTCGAACAATAGCCATTCCAACTCCAACCATCATGCTTGTTCCGATGGATTGCACAATGCGGAACATGATGAGCCACCCGAAATTTAGTGATAATGGAGCTAATAATGATGCAATGAAGGCTACAACAAGCCCGGTAAGGAATATCTTCCTACGACCAAATAAATCGCTGGCCTTACCCATGACAGGTTGAGCGATGCTACTTGCAATGTAGAAAGAAAAAATAATCCAGGAAACACCTGTAAAGTCAAGATGGAACACATTTTGTAGACTTGGAATAGCAACTGAAACCATCGAAGAATTTAATGGGTTCAATAGTATCCCTAGACCAACTGAAATCATTAACCACCAGCTGCGAACGCTCATTTCTGGTCCCCCCATAGCGAATTAATGTCATCGTACTTGAAATCGATTATTTATTCCAACGCATTTGATGTTATAATCTCATTGACTTGAGGGAATGAATGGAGGGCATAATGGAACTTCTTCAACTGCAATATTTTCTGACGGTAGCTCGTTTGGAACATGTGACCGAAGCTGCACGAAGTCTGCACGTTACTCAATCGTCGCTGAGCAAAACGATTCAACGCCTGGAGGAAGATCTGGGGGTTCCTCTATTCGATCGAACAGGGAGGAAACTGCGATTGAATGAGTTCGGAAGCAGATTCCTTCATCGAGCAGAGAGGGCTTTATTTGAATTGGAGCAGGGGAAGCAGGAGCTTAGTGATTTATCCAGCCCGGAACATGGCACTCTCGAATTGGCGGTGACCACCGCTAGCACATTACCCAATATCCTGCGAGAGTTTCGGAAAAAGCGACCCTATATTCAATTTCATGTGCAAATGCTGACTACGCAGGAAATGGTAACGCTTCTTCATAGAGGCGAGGTCGATTTTTGCTTGTCCTCACCTCCAATAGAGGGAGATGACATCGAATGCCAAATCGTGTTTATCGACCCAATCCTTGTAGCTGTTCCAAAGGGGCATCGGTTGGCAGATCGAAGCAGTGTAACGTTGAAAGATCTAAGGGATGAATGGTTTGTCGGTGTAAAGAGAGGCTACGGTACTCGCGATTTAGTGGACTCTGTATGCAAATCGGAAGGTTTCGTACCTAAATATGTGTATGAGGGGGATGAACCTGCAAGGCTTAGTACGCTTGTGGAAGCTGAAATTGGCATAGCCTTCATACCAAGCACGGCAAGGAATTCACGGGAACATCTTAAATATCTCCAAGTAGAAAATCACGAATTGGTACGGGAGATCGCTTTATTATGGCACAGAAGTCGGTATATTTCGCGGGCTGCTTTGGAATTCCGTGAGGTAGTTGTAGAATATTTCGGAGCGATATCCAAACAGACAATATAATCCCATAATATAAGCGAAATAAAAAATACATTAACAGAAGCGGTAGCGTAGGACATGTTAATCAAACGTCCTAAGCGGCCGCTTATTCTTTATTCAACTACAAAATTTGTGTTTTCGATTTGTACGCTGCCTACACACCTGCCTAGCTATTAAAGGAGTTCTTGCATTGACTAACCCATCCTTCTTAGCTGACGAAACTGCTCCGGTGTGATACCTGTTTGCTCCCGAAACCTCTTGATAAAATAGCTGCTTTGATGAAAACCAGATTCCAGTGCAATCTGCTTTACAGTGAGTGCCGTGGATACAAGGAGCTGTTTAGCCAGCGTTATTCGGCATTGGAGTAAATATTGAGCTGGGGTACTGCCCATGATCTGATGGAAGAGCCGGCTAAAATGAAAGGAGCTATAACCTGACGTCGCAGCCATTGTCTTCAAATCGAGCATGTTCTGACATTGCATACGAATATATTCCGCCGTATGACGAATCCTCTCATGGACGGTGCCGCCGGGAGAGGTCCCGAAAATTTGGTTGGAATGGTGGACGATCTCCAGAAGAATTTCATAAAGCAGGGAAGAGATCCGTACATCATAGTCGTGACGGTAAGTTTGGGCAAGTTGCAACATTTCTTCCATCAGCGGTTTTAAACGTTCTGGCCGGTGGAGCGAGAACAGATACGGTTCGTGCATGCTTCGGCCTTGTAATAGCGAATCTACATCTTGCCCGTCAAAATGAATCCATCGGACATCCCAGGGATCCTCGGGTTTAGTTCGATATTGCTGTGTCGTATGCTTGCCGAAAAGAAAGCCCATGCCAGGAGTAAGCTCGATTTCCTTCCCATCATGCACAATAGCGCCTTTGCCTGCAAAAATGATATGTAAATTGTATTCTATCAGTAATCCTGCATTCCTTCGCTCCCCATGATTGGGGAAATTCTTGTAATGCCCTAACGATTCGGGAAACAGTATACCTTTATTTAGAATGGGTGAAGGAAGATAACAATCTATTTTAATCATGTATCCATCTCCTTGAGTAAGTTAGCAAAAAAGTAATTCATTTAGCAAAATCGAGTTATTCTAATCCTTTTATTCCTATATTACAATAGATACAATTATAAGAGAATCACATTTTTGTACTATCACTTCTACTGAAGGAGAATTGGAGCATGCCGAAATCCTTATCTTTAGATCGCTTTCATTTGGGAGCTTGTTATTATCCTGAACACTGGGACGAATCGTTGTGGTCGGACGATCTCATAAGAATGAAGGAACTGGGCTTCAGCGTCATTCGGATTGGGGAATTTGCTTGGTCGATCTTCGAGCCGGAGGAAGGAAAGTTCGACTTCACGCTGTTTGACCGTTTCTTGGAGCAGGCAGACGCGATCGGGATTCAAGTGATCATGGGCACACCAACAGCTACGCCTCCGGCATGGCTTACTTATAAGTATCCAGAGGTGCTGAATGTGTCTATGGAGGGGGTCACGTTCCAACATGGTCAGCGTCGGCATTATAACTACAGTAGTCCCATTTATTTGGAGCTTTGCGCACGTATTACAAGAGAGATGGCACAACATTACAAAGATCATCCGGCCATCATGGGTTGGCAAATTGATAATGAGCTGAACTGCGAGATAAATGTTTTTTATGCCGAGGCAGATCATCAGGCCTTCCGATGCTGGCTAGAGGAAAAATACGGTACGTTGGAGCAACTCAATAAGACCTGGGGTACTGTATTCTGGAATCAAACTTATGACAGCTGGAAGCAGGTTCATCTAACTCGTCCAACCGTATCCGGGTCAACGAACCCTCATCAGTCTTTGGACGAGAAACGGTTTATATCCGATAACACCATTTCGTTTGCCAAACTACAAGTGGACATCCTTCGGTCAGTGGCGCCTAATCAGTGGGTGACAACCAACGGTGTATTCGGGCATTTGGATAGTCATAGGATGACGGATCAATTACTTGATTTTTTCTCGTACGATTCTTACCCTCAATTCAGTACCATTTATCCGGACCAAGGGGAGATGCCATTGCTGGATCGCAAGTGGGGGCTTTCTTTAAGTAACGTCAGAGGGATGTCACCAAATTTCTGCGTGATGGAGCAGCAATCCGGTCCGGGAGGATGGGTGAACAGGATGGAGATGCCATCCCCGCGTCCGGGGCAGATGCGATTGTGGACCTACCAAAGCATTGCTCACGGGGCAGACATGATTTTGTATTTCCGCTGGAGAACGGCAACGTTTGGTACAGAAATGTACTGGCATGGAATTAATGATTATCACAATCAGCCGAATCGTCGGGTCGCAGAAGCAGGCCGCGTCGGAAAGGAGCTGCAAAAGGTTGGAGGACGGATTCTTGGCAAACGCTACGTGGCAGAAGTTGCTCTACTTCGCGATTATGATAACGAGTGGGATGGCGAGTTGGATAAATGGTATGGTCCCTTGACAAAGCAAAGTGAGCTCGGCTGGTACAAGGCACTGCAGTATGGACATATACCTTCGGATATGGTTACAATCCGTCCGGGTATGGAATCAGAGCAGCTGCGGGAACTGGGAAATTACAAGGTGTTGGTATACACGCATCCGGCGATCCTAAGAGACAGTACAGCAGCTATGTTGCAGAAGTATGTAGAGGATGGGGGCATCCTGATCTTCGGTTGCCGCACCGGTTATAAGAACGAGTTTGGTCACTGCCGTATGCAGCTACTCCCAGGGCCTGCAGCCGAAATGAGTGGCGTTCATGTAGAGGACTTTACGATGGTAAATGGGACGGCATCACCTGTATCGGTGCGGTTTAAGGAACAAGCCCTTGATTTTTGGGCTCCAGACTTCAACGACATTTTGAATGTTCATGCTGATACGGTAGAAGTACTTGCAGAGTACGCATCAAGCTACTATGAAGGAAAACCGGCCTTGACCGTCAATCGTGTTGGCGAGGGACTGGTCTACTATTGGGGCGCAGCTTTTGACTTACCGATAGCGGCTGAGCTTCTAAGACAGCTGCCGGTGGCATCTCCGCTTGCGGGGTGGTGCCAAGCTCCTTCGACGGTAGAAGTTGCTATTCGTGCGGATGTACAAGAAGAGCTGGTATTTCTATTGAATTACAGCGGAGAAACGGCTCAGGTTAAACTGAGTGTGGAGACGGAAGATCTCCTTTCCGGTAGCAAGCTTACTGGTACCGTACCATTGGAACCGTATGGAGTATGGGTATTAAAGAAAGTTTAAAATAAAAAGAGCATCAGCCGCTGATCTTAATCCGAAGATCAGTGGCTTTTTATTGTATTAAGCAAGGGAATAACATGTTGTTTTTGTGTACAAGGTTCGGCTCAATAATCGCTGTCTTTCCTATGGGTTCTTGAACCAGAGAAATCGAACATGATCGGTATTTAATACAAAATTAATAATTTAATACAATATTATTGACGCTTTTTATATTGGTGTGATGTGAAAGGCATGCTCGTCTGGTCGGAAATGGCGTCGACCTTTGAGTTCAATGATCAGGCGGTTAGCCGCTTTACAAGGAATGGCTGGAAATCGTACCGCAGCAGTACAATCATCCAAGTATCATAACTTGGGCCCGTTCAATGAATCGTGTGGCATATCGACCATTGAACATGATGTAAGGCAGCAGTAGTTCACGCAAACCATTTATCATCTGACGAAGACTATTGATCCGTATCGTCCGGTGGTTACCAATGACGGATGGGAGCATAGGGTCTCGGATATTTTTAACTCTTCATGATTATGTGGAAACGGGCGAAGAGTTTTTGGGGCGATATCAGGAAAAGGAAAGCATCGTAAACAACAGCATTTCCTTTATTCAGTCGAAGCTTCTATCGAACGTTTCCGTGCAATCACCGGAGCAATTAAAGCGACCCCCTATCTCTCGGGCTATTGCTATACACAGGTGACCGATGTACAGCAGGAAGTCAACGGGTTGTTGACGGAAGACCGAAAACCGAAGGTTCCGCTTGAAGTGATTCGGGAGATAAATCTGGCTTGAAGCGATAATTAAGATAATAGTATTTGCAGAACGGCTGTATGCTGTCTCTTCCGTTGGAGAATAAGGAATGCGGCATCTTCAGCATACTTTTCGCATATAGGCTTTTTAGTAGAAAACTGGATTTAACTATTTTGATTTTTTGTTCCCCACTCACATAACCCTTCCAAAACAGGTAATAGCGTTTCTGCTTTATCTGTGAGACTGTACTCGACTTTAGGAGGAATTTGCGGATATTCTTTTCGATTTACCAGACCATCCGCTTCCAATTCTTTTAGTTGTGAACTCAATGTTTTATAAGTAATAGCCCCTATCTGTCTTTTCAGATCATTAAAGCGAACGGTCCGGTTTTCGGCTAGGAGATAAATAATAACCATTTTCCATTTACCACCAATCAATGAAACTGTATAACCAAAAGGTGTATCTTGAATATTTTTAACTTTACCTTTAAATTCAGCCATACTCATGGTTACAATATCCTTTCGGGTAGTACCTATCAAAATAGTGCGTACTACGTTTTTATTTGTGTTCAGTTTATACTAACCTTACTTTTGAAGTAAAGGAGAGAATAACATGACTAAAAAAACAATACGCCTGTTAATGCCACAATGGCAAGGGGGAAACAATCCTAATTACTCTTTTGGAGCCGAACTGCTTGCTTGGCTAGCTCCGGATAATGATCAACCCCTTATTCATGTTCCAGTTCAAGCTTATGATGGAACTCCACTTGAAAACGAAAACGGTATGAATGGGAGAACACAGCTACTTGAACAATTAGAGGCTGCTCAGCATATCATTGATGCTCATAAGCCAGATCGCATTGTAATGTTTGGTGGTGACTGCTTAGTGGAACAAGCTCCATTTGCCTATTTAAACGAACGATATGGTGGGGAATTAGGTTTAATTTGGATCGATGCTCACAGTGATTTAGTTAGATATGTAGGCTATGATAACGGACATACATTACCGCTCGGAAATCTGTTGGGAGAAGGAGATGAGGAATTCGCAAAGCATGTGAAAATCCCTCTAAAACCAGAAAATGTTTTTATCGCAGGATTAGCAACTCCTACAGAGCAAGAAATAGAAGTGATTTCAGAAGCGTTTCAAAGACTAGGTATAGCACCAACAGAACCAGATACAGAAGTGATTCAAAGACTAGGGATTAGAACTGCAGAAGCCCAAGAGTTAACAAACAGTACTGAATCTATAAAAGAGTGGATTAAAGAAAGTGGCATTAAGCATCTGGCTATTCACCTTGATTTAGATGTGCTTGACCCAAAAACATTTCGTTCTTTAATATTCGCCAACCCTGAAGCACCTTATAATTATTCTCCTGCGGGAACAATGCAAATGCCCCAACTACTTAATCTGATTAGAGAACTATCTGAAGAAACAGATGTAGTTGGCTTAGGTATAACGGAGCATATGCCGTGGGATTCTATTAATTTAAAAAATCTGCTTGGAGAGATACCTATATTAAATAACTAAGTTCATACACGGATTATAAGAGAACAATGATCTGCTTACAGTTTGTCTGGTTCTACTCCGCTTGTACTTTTCGGAAGCTGCACATTAGGCGAATATCCCCTATAATGGATCTTAAAACTAATTACAGACGTCTTATTATGTAAAAGTACGTTGAAATCGGTTACCCAATATATGAAGAAATGCCTGTTTATCCAGGATTGCCAGAAGTGAGGTTAGAGCCTAGAGAGCGTTTGGACAAAGGGGATGACTGGAATGGAGTGTGTTAAGTATAGGCTATTTTGTTCACTATGGCTTGGTTAACATCATCAGCACTGCAAGGAGAGACAACAATATATACGCATAAGAAGTCGCCATTTTGGCGGCTTTTTTGTTTTGGATAAAATTTATAGTAAGCCTTCAAAGGTGCCTATAATCTTTATAATGATGGTTTGACACTGAATTAGTGGGAAATGTGGGAAGGCGGTTCACTTGCTTCATTTGCTGAATAATTGATCATTAGCTCATAGTCTCTTTAAAAAACGTTTCTTTTAGGGAGTTACAATAACAGCTATTAAATAATTTGCATGATTCAGGTGCATTGTTATGAGTTTTTCAAATAGATTTTAAAACTTTTTATTAATCAAGGAATAGTGCTGGAGGACAAAAATATATATGCTTTAGGTCGCTTTGATGAATTTTATCTCTGGAGGACGATATAGAAAATCAATCGAAGCGAAATAAGTGATGTAACTCTAAATGAAAGCGGTTAAAGGAGGAGCCTTTATTAAGCCTTTGGGATGAAGATTTGAATAGAAAACTATGAAGGGAGGGTCGACCTAGAAAAGACAATTTAGGTAAATTAGTGAACTTCAAGATGAATAATACAGGACTAATCAAGCAGTTGTTTATTTATATGAATTGGAGGTTTTGAGATGAAAAAAACCATAACATGTTTGATTTTGTTTGGTCTGCTTATTAGTCTGTTGCCGATCAAAAATGTGAGCGCTTCCGAAAGCCTTGTTCTCACCAAATCGGCAACTGCAAGCTCCGTCGAAGATTCGAGTAAGGCGGCTGATTTTGCGATTGACGGGAATTCGCTAACTAGATGGTCTTCACAATATTCAGATCCACAGTGGATAAGTGTAGATCTCGGCAATACTACCGAAATCAATGGGGTTACGCTTAACTGGGAAGCGGCTTATGCGAAGTCCTTCCAAGTTCAAACATCAACGGATAATGATCATTGGGCTACCGTCTATTCCACTACGACTGGAGAGGGAGGAATTGAGAAGATATCTTTCGAAGCAACAAACGCAAGGTATGTAAGAATGAACGGCATCGAAAGGGCTACTGGCTACGGATATTCCCTCTGGGAATTCGAAGTGCATTCAGCCGACGAACCGGGGGATAACACACCTCCAACAGC
The DNA here is from genome assembly GCF_022531965.1 of Paenibacillus peoriae. Lineage (GTDB taxonomy): Bacteria > Bacillota > Bacilli > Paenibacillales > Paenibacillaceae > Paenibacillus > Paenibacillus polymyxa_D. The sequence continues at coordinate 2,725,512 of NZ_CP092831.1, forward strand.
GCCCTCCGGCCTGACTAGTTCCTCTATATCTGATACGACGGTAAGCTTAGAGTGGACGGAATCTACAGACAATGTAGGGGTTGCCGAATACGACATCTACAACGGATCAAACCTCATAGGCTCCAGTGCGTCTACGTCCTTTATCGTTACCGGCTTAACAGCTAACATGGCGTACAGCTTTTATGTGAAAGCCAGAGATGCTGCTGGGAACGCGTCGGCTGCAAGCAATGTGATTGATGTGAACACTAGCGCATCCGACACAAGTATTGTTTCAGGTGAAATTTATAAACTAACAGCACAACATAGCGGAAAAAACCTAGAGGTAGCAGGAAACTCCACTGCCGATGGAGCCAAGGTGCAGCAGTGGACGGACAGCGGCAGACCCCAGCAGAAATGGAAAGTGATCGACGTTGGCGATGGATACTATAAACTGATTGTGCAATCCAGCGGTAAAGCATTAACAGTAGCTGGAGGTTCTCTCGAAGATGGTGCTAATGTGCAGCAATGGACAGACAACGACTTATCTAATCAAAAGTGGAAGATTATTAGCGTCGGCGGCGGATATTATAAGTTGCTCGTTAAATCTAGCGGTAAAGCGCTGGATGTAATCGGGGGTTATACTAATGATGGGGCAAATGTACAGCAATGGGTGGATAACGGAAATGATCAGCAGAAATGGAAGTTTACGCTTGTCGAATCAACCGCTGATACTACAGCACCAACGGCACCAGCGAACCTGAAAAGCTTTTCCAAAACAAACACTTCGGTAAGTCTTGTATGGGATGCTTCAACAGACGATGTAGGTGTTACCAGCTACGATGTGTATAATGGAACAATCTTGGTCGATTCAACCGACACGACAAGTTATACGGTGACAGGACTTACCGCCGATACAACGTATAGCTTCACCGTAAAAGCCAGGGATGCAACAGGGAATGTTTCAACAGCAAGCAATATCATAAATGTGACGACAAATGCTACCTCTGAGAATACAGGCTTTTATATTAACGGAACAACGCTGTACGATGCCAACGGAAATCCGTTCGTAATGAGAGGAATCAATCACGCTTATACATGGTATAAGGGTCAAGAGTCAGCAGCGATCCCTGCCATTGCGAGAACGGGAGCGAACACCATCAGAATCGTACTGTCGGATGGTCAGCAATGGACAAAAGACAATCTGTCTGAGCTACAGAATTTAATCACTTTATCAGAGCAAAACAAATTGGTTGTTGTCCTTGAAGTACATGATGGTACAGGGTCTGATAGCGCTACTGTATTGAATAATATTGCGAATTACTGGATTGAAATGAAAGGTGCACTCATTGGAAAAGAAAGCACCGTTATCCTCAATATTGCGAACGAATGGTATGGAACATGGGATGGCGGAGGCTGGGCGCAAGGCTATAAGTCTGTTATACCCAAGCTTAGAAATGCCGGCATCAAAAACACAATCATGGTTGACGGAGCAGGATGGGGACAGTATCCGCAATCTATTTTTGACTACGGAACAGAAGTCTTTAATGCAGATCCGCTAAAAAATACGATGTTCTCTATTCATATGTATGAATATGCCGGTGGAAATGCTGCTACAGTAAAAAGCAACATGGAGAATGTACTGAATAAAAACCTGGCTTTTGTGATTGGCGAATTCGGCATCAAGCATACGAGTGGTGATGTTGATGAGGCTACCATTATGAGTTACGCTGAGCAAAAGGGGGTAGGTTATCTAGCATGGTCTTGGAAAGGAAACAGCGCGGGTCTCGATTATTTGGATATGGCTACTGACTGGGAAGGAACAAGTTTTACGGAACAAGGTCGTATTATTATTGAAGGTCCCAATGGTATTAGGGCGACATCGAAATTAAGCACAGTTTATAGTGGTTCAGCCGACAAATAGCCTTCTACCGCTCCTTCCAATCTTGCGGGCGCAGTTATATGTACTAAATCCCTTATCGGCCGATTCCACATGCAGCTACATTTCTCGCTTCCAAGAAGGCTAGTTGGCTTATCCAGATTACACCCTGAGTTATTCCAAAAACCAACGAATTTAGTTTTATGAATGAACAGAGCTGAGAAATGACAACTTAAGAAAGTAGTATACATCACAATTTCCAAAGGAGGATATCTGCTATGGCTCACCAGAAGAAAAGGAAAGAAGCAGCCTGGAAGTCACGAAAGCAAGAACAGCATCCCCATGGTAAAGTCAAATCGCTCAAGGAGTTGTCCAGCGAATAGGATTGAGGAGTATACTGCGTAAAAGAGAAGAGCTGTCGATGAAATTCATCGGCAGCTTCTTTTTGCAATAATTTCGCTTACACAAAGAATTCCCTTAATGCTGCAACTCGATTTACTAGCAACCATCCAGCTATTGCTTGTAAGCTTTTCAGATTGAGGGACTTGCAAAAAATATATCTTGATGACAGACATCTAGGGTTGGGTGGGGATCAAGCAACGCAATGATCTTTCGGACATTTTAAGCTCGATAGAAGACATGTCTTCATACATCAAATTGCTATGTGCTACATTCATCTTCACCAATTTTAGACCAGTAACTTATAGTGTTCTAGTATAGAAGGTATCTTCTTAAATTCGTTTTTCAGAAGGGTGCCTGTTCCGGCTAAAAATTGAAGCATCTCCTGACTAGGAGATGCTTCTTCTACGTTATGATTGGGTAGTCTGAGATAAGCTGATTTATCAGGATACGATTGAATTCAGGAGACCTTGCTTCACCTGATCCGACAGTGGCATAAGTGGCAGGCGCAATTGCTCGGCAGCAATAATCTCTTGCTGGGTAAGCCACCACTTGATCGCGGCCGGGGCTGGCTCTGCAAATACATGCTGGATCAGCGGTTCCAGTAGCTTAAAACTGTCTCGCGATCCGTTCATGTCGCCAGCTACAAAACGTTGGTACGTATCCACATACTTCTGGATATTGAGATGGGCGGATGCAAGCATACCGCCGGTAGCGCCTTGGCATAGCATGGCATGGAAATAGGCATCCTCTCCGCAGAGGACAGGCTTGGTCTCATACTGGGTCAATTTTAAGAGCAGATCAAGACCGCCCGTGCTGTCCTTGAGCCCAATTACGCCATCTAGGTCCAGCACCTTGCGTATGGTATCTATTGTCATGCGACTGCCCGTGCGAACCGGAATCTCATATACAAGCACAGGCAGGCCTACACGAGATACGACACGGAAATGCTCCAAGATTCCTTCCTGCGTCGGTCGGTTGTAATACGGAGTGACCACCATGGCTGCATCCGCTCCTAATTCAACCGCCATTTCCGTCCGATGCACCGTTGAATAGGTATCGTTCGTTCCCGTGCCAATGACGATCGGAATGGTTTTGTTCATGCTCTTCAGAACATCCTGCGTCACCTGTACCATTTGCTTCACTTCATCCCAGGATACGGTTGGCGACTCTCCTGTCGTACCGTTAACAACCAGTCCCTGAATGTCATGACCTGCAAGATAGGTAACATACTTCCGGTACGAATTGATGTCCAACTTATAGTCACGCGTAAAAGGTGTAATCAGCGGTATGAAAATCCCATGAATATGTTGTTCGTTCATCATCATCATCAGTTATCCCTTCCCGTTGAATTAAATCTAATGTAACATAGGAGACAGCATCGGAGTTATCTATAATAAGCGATGATTCTAATCAAAATTTTTGATGGGGTGGCCAGAATGGATTTCATTTATCTTCAGACATTTCGGGAAGTGGCTATTCGTGAAAGCTTTACGAGAGCAGCAGAAGTGCTCGGTTACGCACAATCCAGCGTCACGACCCAGATTCAGAAGCTGGAGAAAACGTATCAAGTCAAATTGTTCGAACGCTACAGCAACAACAAGATTCGTCTTACCTCTGCCGGGGAAGAACTGTTCAAGCTTGCTGGACAAATGCTGGAGCTTTTCGAGCAATCGAAAGAAAAATTGGCCAAGCAGGGCGGGGGCTCTATGACGATCGGTACTATGGATTCCATCGCTTCGTATTTTCTGCCGCCGTTTATGCAGGCGACTCGCAAAGAATACCCTGATCTGAACATACGATTGCATACGGATCGCGAAGAGATGATTTTGCACCAGGTCAGGGAAGGGGAGGCCGATGTTGGACTGATCCTCGCGGACGATTCAAGCAATCCGGCCTTGCAGTGGATTACGATTCGAGAAGAACCGCTTGTGCTGATTGTCCATCCGAACCATCCGCTTATCGCTAAAGAGCGAATCGGCCTGGATGATCTGGTGGATGCGGAGTGGATTATGCCCGAGCATACGTGCAACTACAGACAACTGCTGGAGAGAGTGCTTCGAGCAAATGGAATCACCTATCGCGTAAGCCTAGAGCTGGGTAATCCGGAAGCGATCAAACGGAGCATCAAGACTGGAGAGGGTATATCCATTCTACCTCTAATGGCTGCGCTGGAGGAGATTGAACGGGAAGAGCTGAAGGTGTTACCCTTTGAGCATGCCGAGTTCAAGCTGGAAATTCAGCTTGTTCTTCATCCCAAGAAGTGGGTGTCCAACGCATTGAGCTTTTTTATGGAGAGCATGAGAATGTAGATTTTCCTCCACATCAAAAATTAATATACAGTACGAGCGCTTCCTAGTGGAAACCAGAAGCGCTCACAGTTTATTCAAATCATCCACGTATTTTTTTGAAAAATAAGCAATCAAAATGTGTATTAATTAATTTGAAAAGCGGGATCACTATGAAGAATAGCGTATGGCTCCGATGACTACGTGGTCAGGCAATGCCGGTTTTACGATATAGACGAAGAAGTAGCTTACTATAACAAACGAGTAAATGACGTAATCTTACTTTGAAGAGTCTGAAATCATGCTTAGAGTTGACAAATGAAACAAACATGTTAGTATATATGCATGTGCATGCATTTTGTTGTTGTATTTCCTAATATAACTCAGAGAGGAGTCTTTCTCACATGAAAGATTTATTTAGTCCCTATACAATTAAAGGTTTGGAATTGAAAAATCGCGTAGTTATGCCTCCAATGTGCCAATACTCGGTTGACCAAAAGGACGGGGTTGCCACAGATTGGCATTATATGCACTACGTTAGCCGTGCAGTAGGCGGAGCTGGTTTTATCATAATTGAAATGACAGATGTAGAGCCGGATGGTCGTATCTCCGATTTTGATCTTGGTTTATGGTCAGATGAGCAGATTCCTGCTCTCAAACGGATTGTAGATGCTTGTCATAGCTACGGTGCCAAAGTGGGAATCCAGATCGCGCATGCCGGACGCAAGGCGGAAGATGCTGAAGTTCCTGTAGCACCATCTGCTATTGCATTTGATGAAAATTCAAAACAACCTCGCGCGCTTACAACAGAAGAGGTTAAAGGCCTGGTTGAGAAATTTCGTGCTGCTGTAGCTCGCGCTGTCAAGGCTGGATTCGACAGCATTGAAATTCATGGTGCACATGGCTATTTGATTCATCAATTTCATTCGCCGCTTACGAACAAACGGGAAGATGAATATGGTAAAGAACTTACCCTTTTTGGTCGGGAAATCATCCAGGCAGCGAAGGGTGAAATGCCAGAAGATATGCCGCTCTTGATGCGTATTTCTGCCAAAGAATACGTAGAAGGTGGATATGGTATTAAGGAAACCATTGCTTTTGCCAAGGAATATCAAAAGGCAGGAGTAGATATGTTTGATATTTCATCTGGTGGTGAGGGACCTATAGCTGCATGGGGCAGACCAGGAACTCACGCAGCGTATCAAGTCCCCTTAGCAAAAGAGATCAAAGAAGCTTTGGATATTCCGGTGATGGCCGTTGGAAGACTAGAAGATCCAATATTGGCGAATGCAGTTATCGGAAATGAAGAGGCCGATCTAGTTGCTGTGGGTAGAGGGATGTTGAGAAATCCTTATTGGTCACTGGAAGCCGCATCAAAATTGAAAAAAGAAACTGCAATCCCTACACAGTATACTACAGGGTTCTAAGACTGAGCTCTTGCTAATCATAATTGGCCTGTCAAAGTTAAAATGGTGGTGAACCGCTAGCTATATTTGACCAGGAAAAGATTTTAAGACCGAATGCAACGATAAAAGACTTTGAAATGGAAATGGTCGATTAAGCGAAAAAAGTACGTCCTTTAGACCTTTTGTAAAGTACTCTATCAAGGTACTCTACAGAAGGTCTAATTCAATGAACTATGCGACCACAGAGAGCATGTCAGAGGAAGATACATAAGATGAGATTCGGTTTTAGCTCTTAGGTGTTGTGATATGTGGCACTATAAGATGGTTATTCATACCATGGACGTTACAATGCAATGTAGCTTCCAATGTTAGAAGTGAAGGTTGGTAAAAGCCTTGCAAACCACTCCTCGAGTTTTTGGCATTTCCATTGAACTTTTTGTGTGGAAAATTTGGTGAAAATACAAGCTGGTTACGGAGGATTTTTTGTATTCCATATTTTCTCTAATTGACTTTGTAACCCAACATTATTATTATCTTATACTATAAGATTAATTATCTCATACTATAAGGTATTAGCGAGAAGGTGTTGTGACCATTGGATTATAAAGCATTAGCGACAGAACTATTCGAGTATATCGTCAAATCGCAGAAACCAGCATTAGAGGAACGAGGGCACTTCTCACGTGGCGAAATGGGGATTCTCATTTGTCTGAATTTTAATAAGGACGGGGTTACCTCTGGCCACTTGAGCGAATACTTGTCCGTCAGTACGGGACGAGTAGCAACGGCACTGAAGAGCCTTGAGAAGAAAGGACTAGTTGTACGGCGTACTGATGTCAATGACAAACGTAAGGTGATTGTATTCATTACGGATTCAGGTAAGCAATTTATGATTGATAGGCATAAGGAAGGAATCACATGGACCGAGAATGTTCTTCGAAAGTTAGACGAACAGGATGCCAAAGAACTGATCCGGCTCATTAAGCTTATTGTCTCTAGAAGCTGAATTTCTATGCAGACGCAGGAGCACCATACTTCACCAGACATCAAAGACTATCAGATAAAAGGAGAGCAACGGAATGCTAAAGATATTCAAATATCTCAAAAAAAATGAATGGATGCTCGTGCTTTGCAGCCTGGCTTTCATCGTTGTGCAGGTATGGCTTGATCTGAAGCTACCTGATTATATGGCGGAAATTACGACCAAGCTGCAAACAGAAGGAACACCTATGTCCGAACTGCTGATTCCCGGCAGTTACATGTTGTTTTGTGCCGTCGGCAGTATGATTGCATCTATTATTGTCGGCTATTTTGCGGCAAAGGTCGCGGCAGGGCTGGCCATGCGTCTGCGTGCGATGGTCTTTGACAAGGCCTTATCTTTTTCCATGGAAGAGATGAACAACTTTTCAACAGCCAGCCTTATCACCCGCTCCACGAACGATGTTACCCAAATTCAAACGGTGGTTGCGCTGGGGCTGCAGGTGATCATCAAGGCGCCGATTCTGGCCGTGTGGGCCATTGCAAAAATTGCGGATAAAAACTGGCAGTGGACCGCCTCTACAGGAGTGGCTGTGGCTGTCCTGATCCTGATGCTGAGTGTCATTGTTATTTTCGCTCTTCCGAGTTTCCAAAAAATCCAACGTCTCACCGATAATCTGAACAGAGTAACACGTGAGCATCTGACCGGGCTTCGGGTGGTGCGCGCTTATAATGCAGATCAGTATCAGGAGGAGAAGTTCGGGCAGGCTAATGCCGAATTGACGAATACAAACCTGTTTGCGAACCGGTTAATGGCAATGGTTGGCCCGGGTATGACCTTTATTATGTCGGGTCTGAGTGTCTCGATCTATTGGGTTGGCACTTACCTGATTAACGGAGCGGCCGTGCCGGACCGCATTACGCTATTCTCTAATATGGTCGTATTCTCCTCTTATGCGGTGCAGGTGGTCATGGCCTTTATGATGGTAAGTATGATTTTCTTCCTGATGCCTCGAGCTTCGATTTCTGCCAAACGGATCATGGAGGTTTTGAATACCGAATCCAGTATCGTTAACGGGCATGAGACGACTGGAGAAGAAAGCGTTATGGGGCAAGTGGAATTCCGTAATGTCAGCTTCAAATATCCGGACGCGGAGGAGGCCGTGCTTCGCAATATTAGCTTTACGGCGAAACGAGGCGAGACGGTTGCCTTTATTGGCGCTACAGGCAGCGGCAAAACCAGCGTGATCAATCTAATTCCCCGCTTCTATGATGTGACCGAGGGAGAGGTACTCGTGGACGGTGTGAATGTCAGGAACTATAATCAGCAGGCACTCCATAACAAAATCGGATATGTTCCCCAGAGAGCTGTACTGTTCAACGGTACGGTGGTATCCAACGTTTCGTATGGTGTTAACGGAAGAGCAGGAGCTTCAGAGAAACTCGTCAAAGAAGCCGTTGGTATTGCTCAAGGAACGGAGTTTGTTGAAAAAATGGATGGTCAGTATCAGGGTAGAATTTCGCAAGGTGGAGCGAACGTGTCCGGTGGTCAAAAGCAACGGCTGTCGATTGCGCGTGCCATCTACCGACAGCCGGAAATTTATATTTTCGATGATTCCTTCTCGGCACTAGATTACAGAACAGATCGGATTCTGCGCTCCGCTCTCAAAAAAGAAACCGGCCACGCTACGACACTTATTGTTGGTCAGCGCATAGGCACTATCAAAGACGCTGACCGAATTATCGTGCTGGACCAGGGGGAGATTGTAGGGAGTGGCACGCATGAAGAGCTGATGACGAACTGCAGCACCTATCAGGAGATCGCATATTCGCAGCTTTCGAAGGAGGAACTCATACATGGATAAGAATGAACACACCGTCGACAGCCAGCAAATGAAAATGAATCAGCCAGGTCCCATGGGCAAAGGTCCCGCGGGGGGCAGGGGTGGTGGTGAAAAAGCAAATAATTTTAAAAAGACCATCAGCCAGCTTGCATCCTACAGCAAGGCCTATGTGCCTATGATTATACTCGCTATGGTACTGGCCCTGGTCGGCTCTACCCTCAACGTGATTGGCCCAGATAAGCTCAGTGATATTGCCAACCTGATTCAGGAAGGAATCGTAACCGGGATTGATGTAAGTGCTGTTCAGAAGATTGTTTTTGTATTAGCGCTTTTATATGGATTTGGTCTTATTTTTAACTATTTTCAGGGCTTCATTACAGCAACCGTCTCACAGCGTCTTACAAAGAAGATGCGAACAGAGCTGTCTCGAAAAATCGATCATATGCCTTTGAAGTATTTTGACTCTACGAGTTATGGTAATGTGCTTAGCCGCGTAACCAACGATGTCGATACCATCGGACAAACGCTAAACAACAGTCTCGGCACGCTTGTTAGTGCGCTGGCCACTTTCGTGGGAGCCTTGATTATGATGCTTTATACGAACTGGATCATGACCGTTACCGGAATTGTAGCTACGCTGATCGGCTTTAGCCTGATGAGCGTGATTATGAAGCATTCACAGAAATATTTTGTAGCACAGCAAGCGGAGCTTGGCCAGATCAACGGTCATATCGAAGAAACCTATGCTGGTCATAACGTAGTCAAGGTCTATAACGGGGAACAAGCAGCCAAGGAAGTGTTTCATGGCATTAACACCCGCTTATATACAAATGCATGGAAGTCCCAGTTCATGTCTGGTCTGATGATGCCAGTCATGATGTTCATTGGAAATTTTGGTTATGTCGCGGTCTGTGTTGTGGGAGCTTTGCTGGTCAACCAACAGACTATAACCATCGGAACTATTGTCGCCTTCATGGTGTATATTCGTCTGTTTACACAGCCCTTGTCACAGCTGGCACAGGCTGCAACCAATCTGCAATCGGCGGCCGCTGCCAGTGAACGTGTATTCGAATTTTTGGGTGAAGAAGAATTGGCGGATGAAAGTGACAAGACTATGAAGCTGGATAACGCCAAAGGGGATGTTGAATTCAAACATGTTCGTTTCGGTTATAACGAAGACCATATGATTATCAAAGACTTCTCTATGAAAGCTAAAGCTGGTCAGAAAGTCGCCATTGTCGGTCCGACAGGCGCTGGTAAGACCACGCTCGTGAATTTACTCATGCGGTTTTATGAGCTGAACGATGGAGAAATCTACATTGACGGAACTCCGATCAGCCAATTAACGCGTGAGAATATTCATGAATTATTCTGTATGGTGCTTCAGGATACCTGGCTGTTCGAAGGAACGATTCGTGACAATATCGTCTTTTCCAAAGATCATGTTACTGATGAGCAGGTAGAAGCTGCATGTAGAGCGGTGGGACTGCACAGTTTCATTAAAACACTGCCGCAGGGATATGATACAGTTCTGGATGACAAAGCCAATCTCTCTGCGGGTCAAAAGCAATTGATTACCATTGCAAGGGCGATGATTGAAGATTCACCTATGCTCATTCTGGATGAGGCCACAAGCTCGGTCGATACGCGTACGGAATTGCTGATTCAACAAGCGATGGACCAGCTGACTGTGGGGAAAACCTCCTTTGTGATTGCTCACCGACTTTCGACGATCAAGAATGCGGATCTGATTCTGGTCATGAAGGACGGTGACATTATCGAAATGGGTAACCATGAGGAATTGCTAGCAAAAGGCGGCTTCTATGCCGATCTATACAACAGTCAGTTTGAACATGCGTCCTAAAAAGTAACTGCTTGAAAGTATAATGAATATCCATATAGTTCCAACTTAATTAACATCATCATGTGGACATTATAAGGTATAAGAGTCAGAATTTCTTAATCATAATTGTGGAGGCAGATCAATGAACCAGCGTTTTCGAATCACCCGTTCCATGCAGGAAAATCCTGTGGAGCAATCCATTTCCCTGGAGGAGTGCAAAGATTACTTTGCATCCCTGCCAGACTTTTCGTATTCACGGGAGCTTATCATACAAGGTGCTGAGAGCACCATGTCGATCGAGGGAGATTTTTTCATGTGGAAGTATGCTGACGTAGAAATACCTTTTCGTCATTACATGGGGGATGTGTACGTGGCTATTTCCAATGAGGCTGTCGTGCCTAAGATGATTGAAATTGCAACAGATTTACAAGCAGATGTAGTGGATGGGTGAAGAACGATTCTTATTGCAGCAAAGTAGGCGTAGAAGCCAAGCTCTGATTATCCGGTTCAGTTCTCGCACCAGTTTGAATCGGTTAATGTGGACAGCCGCGGGAATCCCTTGTCATCTAAAAGACGTGATATACGATTGCTTGTCTGGATATCTGGTGAGTGGTTGCAAAGGATTTGTTCCATGTCTGATCACAGGGCAGAAGCTCAATCGGTTGTGATGAGCTCGGCAACAAAAACGATTCGATTCGTACACAGTATACATCACACAACAAATGTTTCTGGTACGTTCGCTGTGGCAGTATTCACTTCATTCTTAAGGGTCAAGTCGCCAAAACATAAAAATAGCAAGTCTCTTGCAACATGGAGGCTTGCTATTTTTATGTTTTCGGTTCATTGAATTTTGCGAAAAAAATAGTTCCATAGTTATGATTTTTCTAAAAATTTATACTTTTAAAGGAAGATCAAAACGTTTCTATTAAATAAAAAGCAAAGTTTCTAGCTAAAATTAGAGAAAAATTTAATCTGAACTGAAATTTCAGAAGAAAATTAAAGAAAATTTTGCATGTGAATTAGTTCAAAAGAGCTATGAAAAGTCACTATCTATTTAAAAAATGAAGAGTTATTAATTTTGAATCACTTCAGCTTGATGTGAATAAATTCCATTATATAGGTGATTAAAGAATATTGCTGAAAAAGTTGAAATTTGTCGGATGATGTCAGAATTGATTTGTTACATTTGTGTTAATGATGTGTAACGTAAAATTTGTTTTGATACAAGGGTTTTGGACTTTTTTGCAAGTCTACGTCATTTTGATTTTATCAATTTATAAAATCAAAAATTTTGTCTTAAATCACGTTAACGGGTCATGATCGGTATTCAATTTAATAAAAAAGTGAAATTCTTGTATTTGAAGATATAAAAATAATAGAATAATATGGGTTATTTATGGATTTCATGAAATCTATCAATTTGGAACTTTTGTCCCATGCTAATCGGTTTTAAAGTTTGTATATTTAAAATAGCTAGAAAGTATTGGGAGGAAAAAAGGGATATAAGGATTTATTGTGAAATTTTGGGCAATAAGAGGATTTGAGAAATTTATATGGCGACTCCGATCATGTCTTAGTTTTTAAAAATCGTGATCTATCTGACTGAGAAGATCCAGTTATTTTCGCCCGATATGAGGACTTTGCTTAATGGCTTGCAGAACATAGAAGTTGTTCAACAGAAGCTCCATGGACATCAAGCAGGACAACATGCCCTCACTGCTTCCCGAAATGGCTTCATAAGTACATAAGCTGTTCTCTTTTTTAGACAATGTATGGGGGCACTGATTGTAATTGAAACAGCATGGCAGTTGTATAGGCCAAACTGTAAGATTCCCTGTCCATAGCATCATATCCAGTAAATCCGTCCCACATCTCCCGTATTGCAAAAGACAACTTCATTATTTTTAAGGTATGTGAAACGTATCCTTAGCAGCCTGGGAACCCCGTTGGCCCGTCCGATGACCATCATTTTTCATCCATGTACAAAATCAGGAAGTCATAAGCGCAGTCGTGAATCACGCTCCTAACCACGCTGCAGCAGCTCATGTATCTCACAGCATCGATACCCTCCAGCCAAGATTCGACAGCACACATCATGATACACTACGTTGTTAATATTGTGGCAACCATTCTACAACCCACCACCAAGATGTACTCTCAGCATAATTCAAAAATATTCTCATTCCATGCACATTTTCATACATCCAGAGTCAGAGTTATTTGCTATGTCCGCACAACTAAAAAAGCTTGCACTGCGAAAGTGTGAGCGATGAAAAAGAAGATGCGCTTGTTTCGATTCAAATTCAGCTCTTTGAAGGCACCCATATCTCAATGGTATATCAGGAGTGATCGCTTTTGCCGACTACCATTGGCAATTTAATGCCGGAGAAAAGACACGCATGACTAGTTCCTTGACAAGGGCGGTCATTTATGAGGAGTTACTTTACCTCTATCTATTTCGCGAGGAGAGATACGTATGACTCAGCACAATGTTCAACTGTTTGCATTAAGCCAACCACAGCAACGTATTTGGTACACGGAGCTTGTGTATCCCAATCGCAACACGTCCACGATTATTACCACTGTTAAAATCAAGGGAACGGTTCGAATAGATGCATTGCAGCAGGCAATGAACCGGGTGATTGCACAAAACGATTCTTTTCGTATCAAAATCACGGCTCGGGATGGCATCCCCTATCAATATGTGGAACCGTTTGCTGCTCAAAGCATAGAAACGCTTCAGGTTACCCCGGAGGAAGCTGAGCTATGGGTCAGCCATCACAACGCACAGCCGTTCCCCTTACTGGATTCGCAGCTGTATCGGTTTACTATTTTGCAGCTGGGGGCAGAAGACACCTGGTTTAGTTTCAAGATGCATCATATTATTTCGGATGGCGTTACCATGGAGCAGGCCATTAATGAAATTACGGGGAATTATATGAATATTGTGCATGGTACAGGTTCAGATGCGCCGGCCCCAGCGAACTCATATCTCGATTTTATTCAGACGGAGCAAAGCTATGAGCAATCGGACCGCTATCAAAAGGATAAGATGTACTGGACGGAGAAATTTGCCAATTTGCCGGAGGTTACAGGTTTAAAATCGTACAATCCGCTCACAGTAAGCACGGCTGCACGCCGGGAGACCTATACACTGGAGCACGAATTATATCGTGGTGTCACGGCTTTTTGCGAGGCGCATAACATCAGTATTTTTACATTTTTCCTGGCTGCTCTGTATATTTATTTACATAAAACGACAGGTGAACAAGATTTAACGGTTGGTACATTGTATGCTAACCGTACGTTGAAGAAGGAAAAAAATACAATGGGCATGTTCGTCAGCACTGTGGCTACACGTTTGCAAGTTGAGCCGGAATCCGAGCTGCTTACTTTCCTACAGGGTGTTGGCAAGGAGCAGTCGTCCATTTTGCGGCATCAGCGTTATCCGTATAACAAAATCATACAGGATTTGCGTGAACAACAAAGCGGCACGGATATTGGCCGCCTGTTTGGCGTTACCATTCAGTACCGTACGCTGAGCTTCTCTCGTTTTGATGAAGCTGTTCAGCAGGTGCATACCGATTTCTGCGGAGATACAGTGAGTGACTTTGATATTGCCATGATTGATATGCTGGATGACGATAAACTTGTATTGCAACTGGATTATCGGACCGAGCTGTTCAGCGAGCAGGAAATCGCCCGAATTATTCGTCAATTCTTGAGTGTGGTTGAGCATATGGTGAAAGGGCCACAGCAGCGGATTCAGGAGTTGTCACTGATGAGTGACAAAGAGCGGGCACAAATTATGAATGTATTTAATGCGACCACAGTTCCCTTTCCAGACGATGTGGGGATTCATGAGTTATTCGAGAAACAGGCAGAATGCACACCAGATCAGACAGCGGTTATGTTTGGAAGTCAGAGTCTGACTTATCGGGAACTGAATGAACGGTCGAACTCATTGGCACGAATGCTTCAAGCACAGGGAGTAGGACCTGACAAGCTGGTCGGCCTGATGATGCAGCGCTCCGTGGAAATGATCGTAGGCCTGCTGGCTGTTCTAAAAGCAGGCGGTGCTTATGTGCCGATCGATCCTGAATTTCCGTCATCTCGTATTCAATACATGCTGGAAGACAGCAAGGCTGCCGTGCTTCTGACCAGTCGTGATCTGTTGGAAGAGCATCATTGCAATGCCAATGCAATATTTCTTGAGGATGCAGCATTGTATCAGGGAGAAAGCAACAACCTGGAGACGATTGCTCGCCCAGAGCATTTGGCTTACGTCATCTATACCTCTGGATCGACCGGAAATCCAAAAGGAGTTATGCTCCAGCATCGTTCGGTACTGAATTTTATTACAGGAATGCGTGAAGTGATTGACTTTGCAGCGAACAAAACGATTTTATCGCTAACCACTATTTCATTCGATATTTTCGTCTTGGAAACCATCTTGCCACTGTTGGCCGGAATGACGGTTGTGCTTGGCGACCATCAGCATCAGGTGGACCCTCAGGCGCTGGGTGAGTTGATTGCTCATCATTCTATAGACATGTTGCAAATGACACCATCCCGGCTACAGATGCTGCTGGATCATGAAGCTGGTTCCCACGCGCTGCGAGGCGTGAAGGAAATCATGGTGGGAGGTGAAGCCCTTCCGTCCAAGCTGCTCGCAGCACTGCAAGAAATAAATGGTCCCCGTATTTATAACATGTACGGACCTACAGAAACGACGGTTTGGTCGACCGTACAGGAACTGACTCATGCTCAAGAAATTAATATAGGACGTCCGATCGCGAATACCCAAATCTATATCATGAATGCGAGCGGGGAATTGCAGCCAGTCGGTATGCCGGGCGAGTTATGTATTGCGGGGGAAGGATTGGCCCGTGGCTATTGGAATCTCGAAGATCTGACGGCAGAGAAATTTGTGGAAAATCCGTTTGCCGGAGGCAAAGAGGGCTATGAACGGATGTACCGTACAGGCGATTTGGCGAGATGGACACTGGATGGCAATATTGAATATTTGGGACGAATGGATCACCAGGTTAAAATCCGTGGCTACCGGATCGAACTGGGCGAGATCGAATCGCAGCTATTGCAGGTGGAGTCGGTACGAGAAGCGGCTGTCGTGGCCCGTGCGGACGAAACAACGGGTCAAAAACAAATGGTGGCGTACTATGTGGCCAGTCAAGAAATGGAAGCCAGTGAACTGAGAAGTGAGCTGGGGCGGGAGCTACCAAGCTATATGGTGCCGTCGTATTTCATTCAGTTAGAGCAGATGCCGTTGACACCGAACGGTAAAATCGACCGCAAGTCCCTGCCAGCACCGGAAGGCAGTCAGCAAAGCGGAGCGGATTATGAAGCGCCCCATACCACGCCGGAACGGGCACTCGTGGCGATCTGGCAGTCTGCCTTGGGCGTGCCAACTGTAGGTGTTTTGGACAATTTCTTTGATCTGGGCGGCGATTCCATCAAGGCGATTCAAATCGTATCCCGTGCGTTCCAGGTAGGCTACAAGCTGGATATGAAGGATCTGCTTCGCTGTCCAACCATCGCAGCATTGGCACCGTTTATGGTAAGTCGTATGGCAGATCAGGGAGAAGTGAGCGGGGAAACGGCATTGCTTCCGATCCATCATTGGTTCTTTGAACAGGAGCATGTAGACGCGCATCACTTTAATCAGGCGGTTATGCTGCACCGGGAGCAGGGCTTTGACGAAGCTGCTTTGCATCAGGCGCTAATCCAGTTGACCGAGCATCACGATGCACTACGGATGGTATTCAGGAAGACCGAGCAAGGCTACCAAGCGTGGAACCGCGGAATACAGGAAGGCGAGCTGTATCATCTGGACGTGCTAGACTTTAGGGCCTTGACGGATGAAGCCATTCTGAGCGCGACGATTGAGGCGAAAGCAACTGAAATTCAAAACAAAATGAATCTATCCGAAGGACCGCTGGTAAAGCTGGGTCTGTTCCGTTGCAACGATGGAGACCATTTGCTGGTGGCGATCCACCATTTGGTGGTTGATGATGTGTCTTGGCGTATTTTGCTGGAGGATTTGGCAACCGGCTATGAGCAGGCTTTACGGGGCGAGTCTGTCCGGTTGCCGAATAAGACGGATTCCTTCCGTCTGTGGGCAGACCAGCTATCCGCTTATGTGAGCAGTGCAGCGTTGGAGAAGGAGCGTGCGTATTGGGAGCAAATTGAGCAAGTAGGGAAGAGCCAGGCATCCTTGCCAAAAGATTACACTCGTAAATCTCAGGCCAAGCCACAGCTTCGCGATGATCGAACACTGACCGTAGCGTGGACGGTCGAAGAAACGGAACAATTCTTGAAACAAGCTCATCGGGCCTACAATACAGAAGCAAACGACCTGCTGCTGACAGCTCTGGGCACTGCGATTTATGAGTGGGCAGGCATCCGTCAGGTACTTGTAAATCTGGAGGGTCACGGACGGGAAGCGATTTTGCCGGATATGGATATTACGCGCACGGTCGGTTGGTTTACCAGCCAATTCCCGGTTGTACTTGATATGGACGAGGACCGGAATGTAGGACGGCGTGTCAAGAACGTCAAAGAAGGGCTGCGCCGTTTGCCGCATAAAGGGATTGGATACGGGATTTTGAGATATCTTGCTAGCGGTGAAGGAGAAGCAGCTTTTGTTGCCGAGCCAGAAATCAGCTTTAACTATCTCGGACAATTCGATCAGGATTTAAAGAATAATGCCTTTCGCATGTCTCCTTATTCCATCGGAGCTTCCATGAGTGACACGTTGACCAAGCGGTATGCTCTGGATATCAACGGCATGATCACGGACGGTGCACTGGAACTGACGATCAGCTACAGCAACAAAATGTTTATGAAAAAATCAATCAAAAAGCTGGCTGATCTGTTGCAGGAGGGCTTACGTGAGGTATTGGCTCACTGTGTGGGTAAAGAGTTGCCGGAGCTGACACCAAGCGACTTGTCCTTCCAAGGACTGACGGCTGGAGAGCTGGATCATATTGTAGAGCAGACGGCTAATGCGGGAGAACTGGAAAACATTTATTCGCTCACACCCATGCAAAAAGGCATTCTGTTCCACGGCTTAATGGAGCCGAAATCCGGGGCGTACTTTGAGCAGGCGACATTTGATCTGCAAGGCAGCTTTCAAGTGGAGGCTTTTGCCGAAAGCCTAAATCAGCTGGTGGATCGCCATCAAATATTCAGAACGAATTTTTATAGCGGATGGAATGAGCAGCCTTTACAGGTGGTGTACCGTCACAAGCACGCCGGGTTCCGTTTTGAAGATGTACGTTCGATGGAACAAGGTGAGCAGGACGCATACATTGCTGATTTTGCTGAACGCGACAAAGCCGAAGGCTTTCATTTCAGCTCAGGCGAGCTGATGCGGGTGTCTATTTTACGTACAGGCGAGGAGTCGTATCGTTTTGTGTGGAGCTTCCATCATATTTTGATGGACGGTTGGTGCTTGTTCCTTGTTGTAGGGGAAGCATTTAATACGTACTTTGCCATCCTCGAAGACCGCAAGCCGGAGCTCGCTCCAGTAACACCATACAGCGAATACATTGAATGGCTGGATCGGCAGGACAACGTGGAGGCTGAACGGTTCTGGAGTGATTATTTTGCTGGCTTTGAGCAGCAGACCGTATTACCGCAGGTAAAACAGCTGGACAGTCACGCTAAAGAATATGAAGCGGACAAGCTTTCGTTTACACTGGGCCACGAAGTGACGGAACGGATGAACAAGCTGGTTAAGCAGAAGCAAGTAACGGTCAATACCCTTCTGCAAGCAGCGTGGGGCGTTGTGCTGCAACGGTATAACAACAGTCGGGATGTTGTATTTGGCAGTGTCGTATCCGGCAGATCAGCGGATATTCCGGGCATCGATAAAATGATTGGTTTGTTCATTAATACGGTTCCTGTACGAGTTCACAGTGAGAAAGATATGACGTTTGCTGCGTTAATGAAGCAGATACAGGAGCAGGCACTGGCTTCCCGTGCCTATGAAACCTATCCGTTGTATGAAATTCAGGCCCTAACAGAGCAGAAACAGGACCTGGTGAACCATATTATGGTGTTTGAAAACTACCCGGTGGAACAGCGCATGGAGCAAATGGGCAGTCGTGGCACGAATGGCTTTACGATTGCAAATGCTTCCGTGTCGGAGCAAACGAACTATGATTTCAACATTACGGTTGTGCCGGGCGATGAAATTCATGTCCATTTGGAGTACAACGCGCAAGTATTGGAACGCACGGCTGTAGAGCAAATCCGCGAGCATTTGCTGCATATGATTGAAGAAGCGATTAACCGACCAGATGCGCTGGTAGATGAACTTGAGCTGGTGACTGCTGCGGAAAAAGCAAAAATCATCGATGGTTTTGGATCCGTGGGCGTAGCTGCATGGAGTGATGAAAAGCAATCAGAAGGGTTGTTCCACGTCTATGTGGAAGAACAAGCGCAGCTTGTGCCGGATCATGTGGCAGTGGTATACGAGGAGCGGCAGCTTACGTACCGCGAGCTGAACGAGCGTGGGAATCAACTTGCTCGTAGATTGCGGAATGAAGGCATTGGGCGTGAATCCATTGTTGGTATTTTGAGCGAGCGATCGGTGGACATGATGGTCGGCGTACTGGCGGTGTGGAAGGCCGGCGGTGCATACGTGCCACTGGATGCAGATTATCCTTCCGAACGTATCCGCTTTATGCTCGAGGACAGCGGTGCGACAGTGCTGCTAACGCAAACAGGCTTGCAGGAGCGCGCGCAGGCATGGCTGGAGGAAAGCCGACAGGCCTTGGTCGGAGGGCAATCTGAGGGAGAGTTGGAGACAGCGGCTGGCGCTGAAACGATGGAAAGAGACAGCCTGAGTGAAGGCGTAAGTTTGAAATTAGATTCGAATTCTGACAACGAAGAAGCATCCGAACCGGCAACAGGGCTGCGTCTGCGTACTGTATTGGCATTGAACGACGAGTCGCTGTACACCGGGGATGCCACGGATGTTGAACCTATCAACGAGCCGCAGGATCTGGCGTATGTGATCTACACGTCCGGTACAACAGGACGTCCGAAGGGCGTCATGATCGAGCATCGCAGCTTGGTAAACACAGCTGTGGCATACCGACGGGATTACCGTTTGAACCAGTTCCCGGTACGGCTGCTGCAACTGGCAAGCTTCTCCTTCGACGTGTTCGTCGGCGATATCGCGCGGGCGCTCTATAACGGTGGCACGATGGTTATCTGCCCGAAAGACGACCGCATTGACCCAAGCCGTCTGTATGGCTGGATTCACGATTATCAGATTACGGTGTTCGAATCCACACCGGCCTTGATCGTACCGTTTATGCAGCATGTGCATGAACAGGGCCTTGACATGAGCAGTCTGGAACTACTAATCACCAGCTCGGATAGCTGCAGCGTGACGGATTATCGGGTGCTGCAAGAACGGTTTGGCGCAGATATTCGCATTATGAACAGCTATGGCGTCACGGAAGCGGCGATTGACTCCAGCTTCTACGACGAAGAACTGTCAAAGCTGCCAAGTAGCGGCAGTGTGCCGATTGGTCAGGCATGGCTGAACGCACGCTTCTACATCGTGGACAGCCAGCTGAATCCGGTGCCGATCGGTGTACTGGGTGAGCTGTGCATTGGCGGTGCTGGCGTGGCACGAGGCTACCTGAACCGTGCAGACCTGACGGCCGAGAAGTTCGTAGCGAATCCGTATGTAGCCGGTGAACGATTGTACCGCACAGGTGACCTGGCGCGGTGGATGCCAGACGGCAATGTGGACTTTATCGGCCGGATGGACTATCAGGTCAAAATCCGGGGCTACCGGATTGAGCTGGGCGAGATTGAAACGGCAATCCAGCGGGTGCCGGGTGTGCGTCAAGCCGTAGTCATCGACCGGACGGATGAGCGTGGACACAAGTACTTGTGCGGGTACATCACGGGAGAAGCTGAGCTGCGGATCGAGGAAGTACAGGCCGAGCTGGAAGCCGGGCTGCCCGTGCACATGGTGCCAGCACGCTTGATGCAGCTGGAGGCGATCCCGCTGACCAGCAACGGCAAAATCGACCGCAAAGCTTTGCCGGAACCGGAAGGAAGCATCCATACCGGCGCAGCTTATGTGGCTCCGCACACTACGGTAGAACAGGTTTTAGCTTCAGTATGGGCCGGGGTGCTGGGTGTCGAAACGGTAGGCACGCAGGATAACTTCTTTGAACTGGGTGGCGATTCGATCAAAGCGCTGCAAGTATCCTCCCGATTGCTGCAAGCAGGTTATCGACTGGAGATGAAAGACCTGTTCAGCAATCCGACAGTAGCGGCACTCAGTCCGTTGCTTCGTACAGATGGCAAGATGGCCAGTCAGGAAGAGGTCGTAGGCCAGGTGGAACTGACACCTATTCAGCGGTGGTTTTTCGAGCAGCAGCCTGCTGATCTGCACCACAGCAATCAGGCGATGATGCTGTATCGAGCTGGGCGCTTTGACGTCGACGCGCTACGCCGTACGATGGACCGTATTGTCCAGCATCATGACGCATTGCGCACGGTATTCCATGAGACGGAGCAGGGCTATGCCGCTTGGAACCGCAGTGTAGAGGAAGGCGAGCTATACACGCTGGACATTGTAGATTTTAGCGGCGTTGAAGACGAATCCACCGCTGTAGAAGCCAAGGCGAGTGAAATTCAAGCCGGCATTCATTTGAGCGAGGGTCCGCTGGTGAAGCTTGGTCTGTTCCATTGCGCTGAGGGCGACCATTTGCTAATCGTCATTCATCATTTGGTCGTGGACGGTGTATCGTGGCGTATTTTGCTGGAGGATTTGGCGTCCGGTTATGAGCAGGCTGTTGCAGGTAAAACAGGCACAGCTATTCGACTGCCACATAAAACAGATTCGTTCCAGGAATGGGCCAAACGGCTGTCAGCCTACGCGAATCGTGCGACGATGGAGCGGGAGCTTGCCTACTGGCAGCATATCGAACAGGCAGAAGCCAGCCTCGCGAAACCTTTGCCGAAGGATTTTGCAAATGACAATGCACGGCTCGGAGACAGTGAGGTGGTCACGGTCCGCTGGACGAAGCAGGAGACGGAGCAGCTGCTCAAACAAGCTCATCGTGCGTACAACACAGAAATGAATGATCTGTTGCTGGCTGCGCTCGGAAAAGCCGTCTATGACTGGTCTGGTTCCGAACGAGTGCTGGTCAACCTGGAAGGCCATGGACGGGAAGCCATTGTACCGGATGTGGATATTACGCGGACGGTCGGCTGGTTTACGAGCCAGTTCCCGGTTGTACTGGATGGAAGTCTGGGACAGGGTGGAAATACCGCTCGTCTGATCAAACGGATCAAGGAAGGGCTGCGTCATATTCCGCAGAAAGGCATCGGCTATGGTATTTTACGATACCTGTCAGATATGAATGTGCTGGAGAAACCAGGCGTGCAGTTACAGGTTCAGCCTGAGATCAGTTTTAACTATCTGGGCCAATTCGATCAGGATTATAAAGGCAATGATCTGGAGCCTTCCTCCTATTCCATCGGTGTGCCTGTCAGCACGAATGCGGCTATGGATTTTGCACTGGATATCAATGGAGTAATCGAGGATGGAGAACTGATTTTTACGATTCGCTACGGTACAACGCAATTCCGTCATGAGACGATTGCACGACTTGGAGATTTACTGGCATCCGGCTTGCGTGAAGTCATTCATCATTGTGTCGCCCAAGAGAGAACGGTGTTGACCCCAAGTGATGTGCTGTTAAACCATGTAACGCTGGACGAGCTGGAGCAATTGGTGAAGGATACGCGAGATATGGGCGAACTAGAAAATGTGTATGCTTTGACACCGATGCAAAAGGGCATGCTCTTCTTCAGCCTGATGGATGAAAATTCGGCGGCGTATTTTGAGCAGGCCACCTTTGAATTGAACGGTCGTTTTGATGTGGTTGCTTTCGGTAAAAGCTTTGACCTGCTCGTACAGCGTCATGAGGCATTACGGACGAACTTTATCAGTTCATGGAAGGATGAGCCTGTACAGGTCGTTTTCCGCAACCGCAGCGGAGAGTTGTACTATGAAGACCTGCGCGGACTGAAAAAAGAAGAACGTAAAGCGCGTGTGGAGGCATTTACCCTTGCTGATAAAGCCAAAGGATTCCGTCTGGCGGAGGACGCACTCCTTCGTATCTCGATCCTACAAACCGGGGATGAAACGTATCACTTTATTTGGAGCTTCCATCACATTTTGATGGATGGCTGGTGCTTGTCCTTTATGACACAGGAGGTATTTGGTAGCTATCTGGCCCTGCGCGCGGGTCATGAGCCAGCGCTGGAGCCTGTCACGCCGTTCAGTCGATTTATTGAATGGCTGGAACGTCAGGACCGTGAGGCAGCCTTGCAATACTGGCGTGGGTATCTGGCGGACTATGAGCAGCAAATTACGCTTCCGCAGCAAAAAGCACAGCCTAAATCGATGCACACCGGGGAATATGTCGCTGAAGATCTGGATTGCGAATTCCAGCCAGAGCTGGTTGCTCAGATCGAACGGGTGGCGAAGCAAAATCAGGTCACGATCAATACGCTGATTCAGACGGTATGGGGCGTCTTATTGCAAAAATATAATAACAGTTCGGATGTCGTATTTGGCAGCGTTGTGTCCGGTCGCCCAGGGGAAATTCCAGGCGTGGAGCACATGATCGGGCTATTTATTAATACGATTCCAGTGCGTGTGCAGTCTGAACCAGGTGAAAGCTTTGTCGAGCTGATGAAACGAACACAGCGGCAGGCGCTGGCTTCCAATGCCTACGATGCATTCCCGCTGTATGAAATTCAAGCACTGACCGAGCAGAAGCAGGATTTAATCAATCATATTATGATTTTTGAAAATTATCCGGTGGAGCAGCAGGTAGAACAGTTAGGCGGCGATGGGCAGGATAAATTTACGATTTCGAACGTGGTGTCTACAGAGGCAACCAACTATGATCTGAACGTCGTCGTGATGCCGGGTGAAGGCATCAAGATTCGTTTTATGTATAACGCGCTCAGCTTTGATCAAGCAGGCATTGAGCGTCTGCATGGACATTTTGCACGTCTGCTGGAGCAAATTTCTCTCAATCCGCATGTTCGGGTTGAAGAACTGGAACTACTTACAGTAGCTGAAAAACAACAGGTTACAGCGGCCTTTAATGATACCGCTTGTGCCTTTCCGTCTCATCAGACGATCCATCAGCTGTTCGAAGAACAGGTGGCACAGACACCGGATCAGGTGGCATTGGTGTTTGGACATCAGCGTCTGACGTATCGGGAACTGAATGAACGGGCGAATTCATTGGCACGCATACTTCAAGCACAGGGAGTAGGACCTGACAAACTGGTCGGACTGATGGTGCAGCGCTCCGTGGAAATGATCG
This sequence comes from Paenibacillus peoriae, assembly GCF_022531965.1. Taxonomy (GTDB): domain Bacteria; phylum Bacillota; class Bacilli; order Paenibacillales; family Paenibacillaceae; genus Paenibacillus; species Paenibacillus polymyxa_D. Next base: position 2,749,531 of record NZ_CP092831.1, read on the forward strand.
TAGGTCTGCTGGCCGTGCTAAAAGCAGGCGGTGCTTATGTGCCGATTGATCCCGAATTTCCGTCCTCTCGTATTGCATACATGCTGGAAGATAGCGAGACCACATTGCTTCTGACCCGTCGTGAGTTGGCAGAAGAGCACCATTGCAACGCCAATACCCTGTTTCTTGAGGATGCCGCATTGTATCAGGGAGAGAGCGGCAACCTGGAGGCGATTGCCCGCTCAGAGCATTTGGCTTACGTCATCTATACGTCGGGTTCGACTGGAAATCCGAAAGGAGTTATGCTCCAGCATCGCTCGGTCCTCAACTTTATTACTGGGATGCGCGAAGTCATTGATTTTGAAGCGAGCCAAACCATGTTGTCACTCACGACCATTTCATTCGATATTTTCGTCTTGGAGACCATCCTGCCCCTGTTGGGTGGAATGACGGTTGTGCTTGGCGACAGCCAGCATCAGGTGAATCCTCAGGCGCTGGGTGAATTGATTGCTCATCATCATATTGAGATGTTGCAAATGACCCCATCCCGGTTACAAATGCTGTTGGGTCATGAAGCAGGCTCGCGCGCGCTGCAAAGCGTGAAGGCAATTATGGTTGGGGGCGAAGCCCTTCCGTCCAAGCTGCTTGCGGCACTGCAAGCAATAAACGGTCCCCGTATTTATAACATGTACGGACCTACAGAAACGACGGTGTGGTCGGCCGTGCAGGAACTGACCCATGCTCAAGAGATTAATATCGGACGTCCTATCGCGAATACCCAAATCTATATCATGAATGCGAGTGGAGAATTGCAGCCCGTCGGTGTGCCGGGCGAGTTATGTATTGCCGGGGAAGGATTGGCCCGTGGGTATTGGAAACGTGAAGAACTGACGGCCGAGAAATTTGTGATTAATCCGTTTGCTGGGGGTAAGGCAGGCCATGAGCGGATGTATCGCACAGGCGATTTGGCGAGATGGATGCCAGACGGCAACATTGAATATTTGGGTCGGATGGACCATCAGGTGAAAATCCGGGGCTACCGGATCGAACTGGGCGAGATCGAATCGCAGCTGCTGCAGGTGGAGTCGGTACAAGAAGCGGTCGTTATGGCACGTACGGACGAAACGGGCCAAACACAGCTCGTGGCGTACTATGTGGCGAGTCAAGAACTGGGAGCCGGTGAGCTGAGACATGAGCTGGGACAAGAACTGCCAAGCTATATGATGCCGTCGTATTTCATCTGGTTGGAGCAGATGCCGCTGACACCAAACGGTAAAATCGACCGCAAGTCCCTGCCAGCACCGGAAGGCAGTCTGCACAGCGGAGCGGATTATGTAGCGCCACGCACTGCACCGGAACGAGCGCTTGTAGCGGTCTGGCAGTCCGTCCTGGGCGTGCCAACCGTCGGTATGTTGGACAATTTCTTTGATCTGGGTGGCGATTCGATCAAGGCGATTCAAATCGTATCCCGTGCGTTCCAGGTAGGCTACAAGCTGGACATGAAGGATTTGTTCCGCTATCCCATCGTCGCAACGCTGGCACCGCATATGCATGAGGTCAGTCGTATGGTAGATCAGGGAGAAGTAAGCGGAGAAACGGCGTTGCTTCCGATCCAGCACGAGTTCTTTGCGCAGGAGCAAGTGGATGCGTATCATTTTAATCAGGCGGTTATGCTGCACCGGGAGCAGGGGTTTGACGAGTCGGCTCTGCGTCAGGCGCTTGGCAAGCTGACAAAGCATCATGATGCTTTGCGGATGGTGTTCAGCAAGACAGAACAAGGCTATCAAGCATGGAATCGCGGAATACAGGAAGGTGAGCTGTATCATCTGGATGTGGTGGACTTTACGAACTTGACGGATAAAGCCACGCTCAGCGCAGCCATTGAGGCGAAAGCCAGTGAAATTCAAAGGAGTATCCAACTGCATGAAGGGCCGCTGTTTAAAGCAGGTTTGTTCCACTGTGTAGATGGCGATCATCTCCTGATGGCGATTCACCATTTGGTCGCGGACGGGGTATCCTGGCGTATCTTGTTTGAGGATTTGGCTACTGCCTATGAACAGGCCGTCCATCAGAAAGTGCTTCAGCTGCCGGACAAAACGGATTCATTCCGTTCCTGGTCACAAAAACTTTCCGAGTATGCGAATAGCGCAGCCATGGACAGTGAACACGCCTACTGGGAACAATGGAACGCAGCTGCTTTGGCTGACCAAGTACGTTTGCCTGAGGATCAAGCGCAGGCCGAAACATTTACCTTAGCTGACACGGATACAGTGGCCTTCCAGCTTACGGAAGAAGAGACAGAAAGATTATTGAAGCAAGCACACCGTGCGTATAACACGGAAATGAACGATCTGTTGCTGACGGCTTTGGGCATGATGCTGTATACGTGGACGGGTCATGAACGCAGTCTGATTCATTTAGAGGGACACGGACGTGAGAACATTTTGCCGGATACGGACATTTCTCGTACGGTAGGCTGGTTTACGAGACCATATCCGGTATGGCTAGACATCGGTCGTGATCACGCTTTGTCGGGATGCATCAAACAGGTAAAAGAAAGTCTGCGTCATATTCCGAATCAAGGAATGGGCTACGGAATCTGGAGATATTTGAGTGAATCCGGCCAAGCCATGGCTCAGCAAGCAGATGCACTGCATCTTGGTCAACATCAAGCTTTTGCCGAGCCACAAGTGAGCTTTAACTATCTCGGACAGCTGGATCAGGACTTGCAAAACAGCGATATTCGTATGTCTCCTTACTCGATGGGATCGGTCGTTAGTGACCGGACGAAGATGAAATATGCGCTCGATGTGAGCGGGATCGTAACGAACGGCATCCTGGAACTGGACATTCGGTATAACAGCAAAGCCTTCCGTAAGGACACCGTCCAAATGCTGGCTAATCTGTTGAAATCCAATCTGCTTGAGATTATCGAGCATTGTGTCACACGAGATCGGATCGAATTAACTCCAAGTGATGTACTGTTCAAAGGTCTGACCCTGGAGCAATTAGATACGATTAAGGAGCAGACCCAGACGGTTGGGGAATTGGAAAATGTATATCCGTTAACCCCCATGCAAAAGGGTATGCTGTTCCACAGTTTGATGAATGCAGAAACAGGCGTGTATTTTGAGCAGGCGACCTTTGATCTGGAGGGCAACTTTGCGCCATCTATATTCGAGGAAAGCTTGAAGCTGCTGGTTAGTCGACATGCGATATTACGGACGAATTTCTACAGCGGCTGGCATGGACAACCGTTGCAGATTGTCTATCGTCATAAAAATCCAAGCTTCCGTTATGAAGATATCAGAGGGCGTGAACACGCTGTAGCTGAGTTTGTGGCCCAGGATAAAGCTCAAAACTTTGATTTAAGCAAGGATGCGCTCATGCGCGTAACCGTCTTCCGCACGGATGATAGCTCATACCGTTTTGTATGGAGCTTCCATCATATCGTAATGGACGGCTGGTGCCTGTCCCTGATGACGGACGAAGTATTTGGTGCATATTTTGCCTTGCTGGAGAACAAGCAGCCAGAGCTCGAACCTGTCAAGCCGTATAGTGACTATATCGAATGGTTGCAAGATCAGGATGCACAGGAAGCGACCCGTTATTGGAGTGACTATTTGGCAGGCTTTGAGCAGCAAACCTTGTTGCCTGGTGAGAATACGCAAGCTTCTGTAATAGGACGGAATGAAGAACCAGACCGAAACGGTGGAAGTTCAAATGCTGGCTATGTTTCGGAAAAGCTGCCATTTATGTTGGGTAAAGAACGGAGTGCTGCTTTAAACCAAATGGCCAAGCAACAACATGTCACGATTAACACATTGCTGCAAAGCGTTTGGGGCGTTATTTTACAGCAATACAATAACAATCAGGATGTTGTGTTTGGTGGTGTGGTATCCGGTCGTCCGGCAGACATTGCAGGTGTGGAGAACATGATCGGTTTGTTTATCAACACGATCCCAGTACGCATATGCAGTGCACCGGATGCTACATTTGCTGAAGTATTGCAGCGCACACAGGAACAGGCTTTGGCCTCCAGTGTGTATGACACGTTTCCGCTCTACGACATTCAGGCACGGACTGAACAAAAGCAAGACTTGATTCATCACATCATGGTCTTTGAAAACTACCCCATCGGACAGCAGATGAAGCAGATGGGCGGTTCCGGCGAGACCAAGGTACAAACAGGCTTCTCGATTGCCAATGTGGCACTTGCCGAGCAAACCAACTACGATTTTAACCTGATTGTCGTGCCTGATGAAGATATCTCCATCCTGCTTGAATACAATGCTCTGGTGTATAACCGGTCTGCAATGGAGCGTATCCAGGGTCATATCGACCACGTCATCGGACAAATCGTAGACAACCCAAATATCCGTGTGAATGAGCTGGCATTGGTGACCCCGCAAGAACAGGCACAGATCGTTCAGGTCTGGGGCGATACGGCGGCAGCCTATCCGCAGGATCAAACGCTAAGCAGTCTGTTTGAGCAGCAGGCAGCGAACACGCCGGAGCAAGTGGCGGTGTTGTACGGAGCGGAATCGTTGACCTACGCTGAGCTGAATGAGCGCGCGAACCGTTTGGCTCGGACGCTGCGTGCGGAAGGTGTTGAACCGGATCAACCAGTCGGCATTCTGGTCCACCGCTCGCTGGACATGATCGTAGGCATCTACGCGATCCTCAAAGCAGGCGGAGCCTACGTGCCGATTGATCCAGAATATCCAGCCGACCGCATCCGCTTTATGCTGGAGGACTCGGGCGCGAAGCTGGTGCTGACGCAATCGCATCTGGCGGAGCAAGCCTCACTGAGTTTCGACGGCCAGGTGCTGGTGCTGGATCGTCAGGAGCAGGATGGCCAAGACATTTACCACAAAGACGGTTCGAATTTGGAGCCACTGGCCGGGCCGCATCATGTAGCCTATGTCATCTATACCTCTGGCTCCACCGGAAAACCGAAGGGTGTGATGGTGGAGCACCATTCCGTGCTGAACCGGATTTTGTGGATGCATGATCGTTACGGCTTGAGTGCGGAAGATACGATCTTGCAAAAGACCGCTTTCACCTTCGACGTGTCGGTGTGGGAGCTGTTCTGGTGGTCGATGGTCGGCTCGAAGGTAAGCCTGTTGTCCGTGGGCGGGGAAAAGAACCCGGAAGAGATCGTCGACACGATTGCCCGCGATGGCGTAACCACGATGCACTTTGTACCCGCTATGCTGCATGCGTTTCTGGAGTACGTGGAGCAGCAGCCACGGGAAGTGATGCAAGCGAAACTGGCAACGCTGCGCCATGTCTTTGCCAGTGGTGAAGCATTGCCACCACAGCATGTGGCCCGGTTCCAACAGCTTGTATCGAGCCTTGCGGGAGCGAAGCTGATCAACCTGTACGGCCCAACCGAAGCGACGGTGGACGTATCGTACTTTGATTGCGAGCCGGATGGGGAATATACAGTCATTCCCATCGGGAAACCGATTCAAAACATTCGTCTGTACATCGTGAAGGAAGGCACGGAGCAATTGCAGCCGATCGGGGTTGCAGGGGAGCTGTGCATCGGTGGTGTCGGTGTGGCACGAGGTTATCTGAACCGTCCGGAGTTGACGACCGAGAAATTTGTAACTGATCCGTTTTCGGGTGGTGAAGCAGGCTATGAACGGATGTATCGCACCGGCGATTTGGCGAGATGGATGCCGGACGGCAACATTGAATATCTGGGCCGGATCGACCATCAGGTGAAAATCCGGGGCTACCGGATTGAGCTGGGCGAGGTGGAATCGCAGCTGCTCCAAGTGGAATCGGTACGCGAAGCCGTCGTCATGGCTCGTGCGGCTGAAACGGGCCAAAAACAAATGGTGGCGTACTATGTCGCTGGGCAAGAGATCGGTGCCAGCGAGCTGAGAAGTGAGCTAGGCCGGGAGCTGCCAAGCTACATGGTGCCATCGTACTTTGTACAGCTGGAGCAGATGCCGCTGAGTCCAAATGGCAAAATTGACCGCAAGGCCCTGCCAGCACCGGAAGGCAGCCTGCAAACTGGAGCTGATTATGCAGAGCCGCGTACGGCGCAAGAACGCGCACTGGTAGCGGTCTGGCAGTCGGTACTGGGGCTGCAGACAGTCGGTATTTTGGACAATTTCTTTGATCTAGGCGGCGATTCCATCAAGGCCATCCAAATCGCATCGCGTGCGTTCCAGGCCGGCTATAAGCTGGACATGAAGGATTTGTTCCAGTATCCAACGGTTGCAACACTGGCACCGCATATGCATGAGGTCAGCCGTATGGCAGATCAAGGAGAAGTAAGCGGGAAAACCGCGTTGCTTCCGATCCAGCAGTGGTTCTTTGCGCAGGAGCGCGAGCGTCCGCAGCATTTTAATCAAGCGGTCATGCTCTATCGTGCCGAGGGCTTTGATGAGACGGCGATTCGCCAAGTCATGGATCACATCGTGAAGCATCATGATGCGCTGCGTACGGTATTCCGTCAGACTTCATCCGGTTACGAGGCTTGGACACGCGGTGTAGATGAAGGCGCGTTGTATACGCTGGAAACCGCAGACTACCGTGAACAAGTAGTCTATGCGGAAGCGCTGGAAGCGAAGGTAAATGAAATTCAAAGCAGCATTCACCTGTCCGAAGGACCGCTGGTGAAGCTGGGAGTGTTCCACACAGCCGAGGGCGATCATTTGCTCATAGCTATTCACCACTTGGTGGTGGACGGAGTGTCGTGGCGGATTCTGTTCGAAGATTTCTCGACAGGCTACGAGCAGGCGAGCAAGGGTGAGCCTGTACGATTGCCCTATAAAACGGATTCTTTCCAAGCATGGGCACGGGAGTTGTCGTCTTACGCCAACCGTCCTGAGGCTGCCTCGGATGAAGTTTATTGGAAGCAGGTGGAACAGGCCAAAGCGGAAGCCGCACCGCTGCCGAAGGATTTTGCCTACAAGGACTCCTTGAATGCAGACAGCGAAGTGCTGACGGTAGAGTGGACCGAAGCTGAAACCCAGCAGCTGTTGAAGCAGGCTTATCGCGCCTATAACACCGAGGTCAATGATTTGCTGCTGACCGCGCTGGGACTCGCAGTGCACAACTGGACAGGTGCAGGACAGGTGCTGGTAAATCTGGAGGGCCATGGCCGGGAAGCAATCCTGCCAGAGCTGGATATGACACGTACCGTAGGCTGGTTTACGAGCTTGTATCCAGTGCTGCTGGAGACCGACAAGGAAATGACACTGGCTCAGCGGATTAAAGAAACGAAGGAAGGCCTGCGCCGGATTCCGCATAAAGGGCTAACCTATGGCACTTGGCGCTACCTGTCCCCTGCGTCCGGATCAGGTGAAGCGCATGCGATTGCAGCAGAACCGGAAATCAGCTTTAACTATTTGGGTCAGGTCGATCAGGATCTACAAAACAGTGGAATCGCATTGTCATCCTATAGTGCAGGGGAGACAGAGGATGCACATTCACCGCTGCAATATACGCTGGATTTAAACGCGATGATCTCGGAAGGCACGCTGCGCTTGACGATTGCTTACAGCCGCAAGCAGTATCGCAAAGAAACGCTGGAACGTGTGGCAGGACTGCTGCAATCCGCTTTGCAAGAGGTGATTACGCATTGCGTCGCTCAAAAGCAGCCTCAGCTGACTCCAAGTGATGTGTCCTTTAAAGGTTTGACGACTGGAGAGCTGGAACAGATCGCGGAACAGGCAACACGTATCGGTGAGCTGGAAAATGTATACGCACTGACGCCGATGCAAAAGGGGATGCTCTTTTACAATCTGATGGATTCGCAATCGGGAGCATATTTTGAACAGGCCTCCTTTGATCTGCGAGGACATTTTAATATCGCTGCATTTGCGGCCAGTTTGGATGTTTTAATGCAGCGGCATACGGTACTGCGCACGAACTTCTACAGCGGCTGGCAGGATGAACCGCTTCAGGTTGTGTACCGCAATAAGCGCAGTGAACTGTATGTGGAAGATTTGCGGGATATGAAGGACGAGCAGCAAAACGAATACATGCTCGAATTTACGCGTAAAGACAAGCAAAGAGGCTTTGACCTAGCACAAGACGCCTTGATGCGTGTCACTGTGTTGCGCACAGGTGAGGAGACGTACCGTTTTGTATGGAGTTTCCATCATATCGTGATGGATGGCTGGTGCTTGTCGCTGGTGACAAACGAAGTGTTTGCGAGCTATTTTGCGATCCTGGCCCATAAACAACCGGAACTGGCCCCTGTAACGCCGTACAGTCAATATATCGAATGGCTGGAGCAGCAGGATCGTCAGGCCGCATCAAGCTACTGGAGCAAGGCTCTGGAAGGATACGAGGAGCAGTCTCGTTTGCCACAGGCTAAAATTCAGGGCAAAACGGGGTATCAGTCGGAGCGTTTAGATTTTGATTTGGGCGCGGATCTCACAGCTGGTATTCAGCGCATAGCCAAGCGTTATCAGGTGACGATCAATACGTTGATGCAGACCGTTTGGGGCCTTTTGCTGCAAAAATATAATGGTACCGATGATGTCGTGTTTGGCAGCGTGGTATCTGGACGTCCGGCAGACATTCCGAATGTGGAGCACATCATTGGTCTGTTTATCAATACCATTCCGGTGCGTATCCGTAGTCAAGTGGGTAGTCTATTCTCCGATGTGATGAAGCAAACCCAAGAGCAATCGATTGCTTCCCATGCCTATGATACGTATCCGTTGTATGAAATTCAGGGACTGTCGGAGCTTAAGCAGGATTTGATCAACCATATTCTTATTTTTGAGAACTATCCGGTCGAGGAACAAATCGAGCAATTAGGTAGCGGTGAGGCGTCCAGCTTCACGATCACCGGAGCCGAGTCCGTCGAGCAGACCAACTATGACTTTAACCTGGTGGTGCTGCCGGGGAACACCATTCACATGAGCTTTGGCTATAATGCTCTGGCCTTTGAACGGGAAAGTGTAGAACAAATTCGAGGTCATCTGGTGCAATTGCTGGAGCAGGTAACTGCGAATCCGAACATCCGTGTACATGAACTGGATATGATAACCGCGCAGGAGCGTGAGCAAATCGTTAAGGTTTGGGGGAATACAGCAGCAACCTATGCAAGCGAGCAAACGATCCATGGCTTGTTCGAGACGCAAACGGCGCAGACACCGGAGCAGACAGCCTTGTTCTTTGAAGGAGAAACGCTGACTTATCGCGAGCTGAATGAACGCGCCAATCGCCTGGCTCGTACCTTGCGCAGTCAAGGCGTGACGAAAGATCGTTTGGTGGGTCTGATGACCGAGCGGTCGGTGGATATGATCGTGGGCATCTTCGGGATTTTAAAAGCCGGAGGCGCATATGTCCCCATCGATCCAACCTACCCGGAAGAGCGTATCCGCTATATGCTGGACGACTCGGGTGCGAAGCTACTGTTGACACAAAGTCATCTGGTGGACAAAGCAGTTATCGATGGCCAAGTGCTGGTGCTGAATGGAACGCAAACGGTGTATCACGAGGATGGTTCCAACCTGGAGCCGTGGTCCGGTCCAAATGATTTGGCGTATGTGATTTATACATCGGGTACAACAGGGCAGCCGAAGGGCGTTATGCTGGAGCATCACGGGCTGTGCAATCTGAAAACGTATTTTGATCAGACGCTTCGAATCCGCACGTCGGATCATGCGTTGCTGTTCGCTAGCTATTCGTTTGATGCGGCTTGCTGGGAAATCTTCCAAGCGCTGTTCTGCGGAGCCACGTTATATGTGCCAACGACAGAGACGATTTTGAACTACGAGCGGTTTGAGCAATATATGGCGAATCACCGGATTACGGTGGCCGCTTTGCCGCCGACCTATGCGGTGTATCTGGAGCCAGAGCGGATGCCACACCTGCGTATTCTGTTCACTGCGGGTTCAGCATCTTCCACCGAACTGGTATACAAGTGGAAGGATCAAGTGGCGTACTACAACGGCTACGGTCCAACTGAAAACTCAGTTGCAACGTCCATCTGGCCGGTGTCCGAGGATGCAAGGGCTGGACAACTCATTTCCATTGGACGTCCTGTGCCGAATCATCGGGTATACATGGTGGATGGGCATGGACATTTGGCTCCGGTAGGCGTAGCAGGTGAGCTGTGCGTGTCTGGTCCAGGTCTGGCGCGTGGATATCTGGATCGTCCAGAGCTGACGGCGGAGAAATTTGTAGCGAACCCGTTTGCGGTTGGTGAAGCAGGCTATGAACGAATGTACCGTACGGGTGACTTGGCGAGATGGATGCCAGACGGCAACATCGAATATTTGGGCCGGATTGACCATCAGGTGAAAATCCGGGGCTACCGGATCGAGCTGGGTGAGGTCGAGGCACAAATCTTGAAAGTGGAAGACGTGCAAGAGGTCATCGTACTGGCCCAAGCGGACGAACAGGGGCAAAACCAACTGGTGGCGTACTATGTCGCTGAAAGAGACGTAAGCGCTGGGGAGCTGCGTAGCTTACTGGGTGAGGAGCTGCCCAACTACATGATGCCTTCGTACTTCATCCAGCTGGAGCAGATGCCACTGACACCAAACGGTAAAATCGACCGCAAGGCCCTGCCAGCACCGGAGGGCAGCTTGCAAAGCGGAGCGGATTATGTAGAGCCGCGCACCGCGCTGGAGCAGACGTTAGTGTCCATTTGGCAGTCTGTATTAGGAGCAAAGAGAGTCGGCATTTTGGATAATTTCTTTGATCTGGGCGGCGATTCGATCAAAGCGATCCAGGTATCGTCCCGCTTGCTGCAAGCGGGCTACAAGCTGGAGATGAAGGATTTGTTCCAATATCCGTCCATTTCACTGCTGAGCAGTCATGTACACAAAGTTAGCCGCACAGCCGATCAGCGGGTGGTCTCGGGAGCAGTTAAATTGACCCCAATACAGCAATGGTTCTTTGGACAATCCTCAGCAGAGCCACATTATTTCAACCAATCGGTGATGCTGTATAGAGCACAAGGATTCGATGAAGCCGCATTGCATCAAACGGTGACCCAGGTGACGGAGCATCATGATGCATTGCGTATGGTCTTCCGTCAGACCGAACAGGGCTATGAAGCGTGGAATCGCGGTGTGAACGAAGGCGAGCTGTACAGTCTGGACGTTGTTGATTTGACAGGCGTCGAAGACACGGCAGAGGTGGCGATGGCGATTGAAACGAAAGCCAATGCCATCCAAAGCTCTATTCGTCTAGATGAAGGACCGCTGGTGAAGCTGGGACTTTTCCGCTGCATGGATGGAGATCATTTACTGATTGCCATTCACCATTTGGTCATAGACGGGATTTCGTGGCGGATTGTGTTTGAGGATTTTGCCACGGGGTATGAGCAGGCCGTGCGGAGAGAAGCGATTCGCCTGCCATATAAAACGGACTCTTTCTCCGACTGGGCAGAACGTTTGTCTCAATATGCGAATAGCCCGGCGATCGAAAATGAACGCGAATATTGGCAGCATCTCGCTCAAATGGAAATTGCATCGTTGCCTAAGGATCAAGAAAGAGCGGAGGGACAACATTCTCTAATCAGAGACACTGCGACGGTGAGCGTAGCTTGGAGCGAACAGGAAACACGGCTGCTGCTGCAGGAATCGCATCGTGCGTACAACACCGAGGTCAATGATCTGCTGTTAACTGCACTCGGCACCGCGTTATATAACTGGAGCGGTCAGGAGCGCGTATTGGTCAATCTGGAGGGCCATGGCCGGGAAGCCATTGTTCCAGATATCGACATCACACGTACCGTGGGCTGGTTTACGAGCCAATATCCGGTGCTGCTTGATGTGGATGGGAAGGCAGAAGTAGGGCAGCGAATCAAGCGGGTGAAGGAAGACCTGCGCCATGTACCGCATAAGGGCATTGGCTACGGCATTTTGAAATATATGTCTCAGCATGATGTCCATCCTTCCTTGACCTTGCAGCCTGAAATTAGCTTTAACTATTTGGGACAGTTTGATCAGGACTTGGAAAATGGGGATATCAGGCTGTCTTCGCATCCAGGTGGAGAGCCGATGAGTGATCATACCGTTCTGGAGCAGCCGCTGAATGTGAACGGCATGATTACAGCAGGCGGGCTGACACTGGACATTCGCTATGACAGTAAGGTATATCAACAGCAAAATGTAGAGAACTTTGCGCAGTTGCTGCAGGAAAGCTTGCAGGAAGTGATCGCGCATTGTGCCTCCCAAGAGCGGAGCGAACTAACCCCAAGCGATGTCTTGTTCAAAGGCTTGTCGTTGGAACAACTGGAGCAATTGACGGAGCAAACGGCTTCTGTGGGCGAACTGGAAAATGTGTATGCTCTTTCGCCGATGCAGAAGGGGATGCTGTTCCATAGTCTGATGGAGCCGGACTCAGGTGCATACTTCCAGCAAGCGTCGTTTGATCAAAAAGGCAGCTTTGATGTTGAAATTTTCCGCAAGAGTCTAGATGTACTGACACAGCGTCATGAAGCACTGCGGACGAATTTCCATCGATTTGAAACAGGACATGGTCCGGAGCCATTGCAAATCGTGTTCCGTCACAAAGATAGCGATCTGTCCTTCAAGGATATACGCGAAATGCAGGAAGCGGAGCAACAGGCGTATATCCAGACGTTTAAGCAGGAAGACCAGGCTAGAGGCTTTGATCTCGGTACGGATGCACTTATGCGCGTACAGGTATTGCAAACCGATGAAGAAACGTATCATTTGGTCTGGAGCTTCCATCACATTGTCATGGATGGCTGGTGCTTATCGCTCGTTACAGGCGAAGTGTTTGGTACGTACTTTGCGCTGCTGGAGCAGAAACAGCCGGAGCTTGCTCATATCACACCATATGGCCAATATATCGAATGGCTAGAGCGTCAGGATGAACGTGCGGCACAAGAGTATTGGAGCAGCTATTTGGCTGGCTTTGAACAGCAAACCTTGTTACCTGGATTGGATACTTCATCGAAAGACCAAGCGGCTAATACTGTATTCGCTACAGCAAACGAAACCAGGGAATATGTTTCTGAAAAAATAACGGTAGATCTGGATCCAGCGTGGAGCGAAGCGATGTACCGGATTGCAAAGCAGCAGCAGGTCACGATTAATACGCTGATGCAGAGCGTGTGGGGCCTTATTTTGCAGAAATATAACAACAATGAGGATGTTGTATTCGGCAGTGTGGTATCTGGACGTCCGACGGATATTGCGGGTGTAGAGCATATGATCGGTCTGTTCATTAATACGATCCCAGTGCGGATTCAAAGTGAACAGAATGCCACGTTTGTGGACATCATGCGCAAAACGCAGGAGCAAGCGTTGGCTTCGGGGGTATATGACAGCTTCCCGCTGTATGAAATTCAGGCATTGACCGAGCAGAAGCAGCATCTGATTAACCACATTATGGTATTTGAGAATTATCCGGTAGAGGAGCAAGTCGAGCAGCTTGGGGAAGTTCGTCCATCCGCTTTTGAAATTACGAATGTGGAGGTTGTCGAGCAAACAAACTATGATCTGGACTTGATTGTGATGCCCGATGAAACCTTCCGCATTATGTTCAGATATAACGCCAATGTATACGATCGGTCTACGATCGAGCGGATGCGGGGACATGTACTGCATGTCATCGAGCAAATTATCGATAATCCACATATCCGTGTGAATGAGCTGGAATTGGTGACACCAGAAGAACAGGCACAGATCATTCAGGTGTGGGGAGATACGGCGGCAGATTATCCGCAAGATCAGACGTTAAGTTCACTGTTCGAGCAGCAGGTAGCGAGCACACCGGAGCAAGTGGCAGTGTTGTGCGGATCGGAATCGTTGACCTACGCGGAGCTGAATGAGCGCGCGAACCGTTTGGCTCGGACGTTGCGTGCGGAAGGTGTTGAACCGGATCAGCCGGTAGGCATACTGGTTCAGCGCTCGCTAGAGATGATCGTAGGCATCTACGCGATCCTCAAGGCAGGCGGAGCCTACGTGCCAATTGATCCAGAATATCCGGCTGATCGTATCCGCTTTATGCTGGAGGACTCGGGCGCGAAGCTGGTGCTGACGCAATCGCATCTGGCGGAGCAAGCATCGCTGAGTTTCGACGGCCAGGTGCTGGTGCTGGATCGTCAGGAGCAGGCTGGCCAAGACATTTACCACGAAGACGGCTCGAATCTGGAGCCACTGGCCGGACCGCACCATGTCGCCTATGTCATTTATACCTCTGGCTCCACGGGAAAACCGAAGGGCGTTATGGTGGAGCACCATTCTGTGCTGAATCGGATTTTGTGGATGCATGATCGGTACGGCTTGAGTGCGGAAGATACGATCCTGCAAAAGACCGCCTTTACGTTCGACGTGTCGGTGTGGGAGCTGTTCTGGTGGTCGCTGGTCGGCTCGAAGGTGAGCTTGCTGTCGGTAGGCGGGGAAAAGAACCCGGAAGACATCGTGGACACGATTGCCCGCGATGGAGTGAGCACGATGCACTTTGTACCTGCCATGCTGCATGCGTTCCTGGAGTATGTGGAGCAGCAGCCACGGGAAGTGATGCAAGCGAAACTGGCAACGCTGCGCCATGTCTTTGCCAGTGGTGAAGCCTTGCCGCCACAGCATGTGGCTCGCTTCCAACGGCTCGTGTCGAGCCTGACCGGAGCGAAGCTGATCAACCTGTACGGTCCAACCGAAGCGACGGTGGACGTATCGTACTTTGATTGCGAGCCGACGGAAGAATATGCAGTCATTCCGATCGGAAAACCGATTCAAAACATTCGCCTGTACATCGTGAAGGAAGGCACGGAGCAATTGCAGCCGATTGGGGTTGCAGGGGAGTTGTGCATCGGTGGTGTCGGTGTGGCACGTGGGTATCTGAACCGTCCGGAGCTGACGGCCGAGAAATTTGTGAAAGATCCGTTTGCCGGCGGGGAAGCCGGGTATGAGCGGATGTACCGCACCGGCGATTTGGCGAGATGGATGCCGGACGGCAACATTGAATATTTGGGCCGGATCGACCATCAGGTGAAAATTCGCGGTTACCGGATTGAGCTGGGCGAGGTCGAAACGCAGCTGCTCCAAGTAGCGTCCGTGCGAGAAGCGGTTGTCATGGCTCGTGCAGACGAAACGGGCCAAAAACACATGGTGGCGTACTATGTCGCCGGGCAAGAGCTAGGAGCCAGCGAGCTGAGAAGTGAGCTGGGCCGAGAGCTGCCAAGCTATATGGTGCCGTCCTACTTTGTACAACTGGAGCAAATGCCGCTGAGTCCCAATGGCAAAATTGACCGTAAGGCCCTGCCAGCACCGGAAGGCAGCCTGCAAAGCGGAGCCGATTATGTCGCACCGCGGACGTGGGTGGAAGTGAAGCTGGCGCAAATTTGGCAGGATGTGCTGGGCCTGGCGCAGGTCGGCGTGAAGGAAAACTTCTTCGAGATTGGCGGACACTCGCTGCGGGCGACGACACTGGCCTCGAAGATTCACAAGGAGCTGAACAAGCCGCTTCCACTGCGCAGTATTTTTGAAGCACCAACGATTGAGCAACTGGCAACGGTGTTAGAAAGTCTGGATCAAGTAACATATGCGTCCATTCCGGTAACAGAAGAACGCAGCTTCTACCCGTTATCTTCAGCACAAAAACGACTGTATGTACTGCATCAGTTTGATCCAAGTGATGTGAACTACAACATGCCGTCGGTGCTGCAAGTGAGCGGTCCGCTGGATGTGAAACGAGTAGAGGACGTGTTCCGTCAACTGATTGCCCGCCATGCGACCTTGCGTACCCGCTTTGAGCTGGTAGACAATGAGCCGATGCAATGGATTGAAGACAGCGTGCCGTTCGAGGTGGAATATACGAAGGTACAGGTAGAGAGTACGACTACGGCTACGGATCAGGACACAGCTACAGGATTGGATACAACTACAGCTACGTACACGAGGATTAGCGAGGAAGCACAAGAACGGGTCCGGCAGTTTATCCGTCCGTTTGATCTGCAAGCTGCACCGCTGCTGCGGGTAGGCTTGGTGGATCTGGGTGTCCAAGGAGTAGAGCAAGAATCCCAGCATTTACTCATGCTCGACATGCACCATATCGTTTCGGATGGCGTGTCGATGGAGGTACTGACCGATGAATTTGTCCGCTTGTATGGCGGTGAAGAACTGTCGCCATTGCGGATTCAGTACAAGGATTATGCCGTATGGCAACAAAGCGAAGCCCATCAGGAGTGGATGCAGCGTCAGGAAGCGTACTGGCTGGGCACCTTCCGGGGCGGAGTGCCTGTACTGGATCTGTCAACCGACTTTGCCCGTCCGGCGGTGCAGAGTACGGCAGGGGATACGATCGAGTTTGCACTGGGGCGTGAGGTTAGTGAACGCCTGAAAGAACTGGCTTCGCAAACAGGCTCTACCCTGTATATGGTGCTGCTGGCGGCGTACACCACACTCTTGCACAAATATACAGGCCAAGAGGACATTGTCGTCGGCACGCCGATTGCAGGACGACCGCATGCGGAGCTCAGTAATCTGGTGGGTGTCTTCATTAACACGCTGGCGATTCGCAATTATCCGTCCAGCGACAAAACGTTCCTGGATTATCTGCAAGAGGTGAAGGAGCATGCGCTCAGTGCTTATGAGCATCAAGACTATCCTTTTGAAGAACTGGTTGAACAGCTGAATTTGACGAGAGATACGAGCCGAAATGCGCTGTTTGACACGATGTTTGAGTTGAAAACCTTGGAGCAGCAGGCGTTGCAGTTGGAAGGTCTGACCTTGAGCTCCTATCCACTGGAAAATCATACGGCCAAGTTTGATCTGACTTTAGATGCAGTGGAGCAGCCAGAAGGCATTCTGTGCAGTCTGGAATACAGCACGGCGTTGTACAAGCCTGAGACCATTGCGCGATTGGCACAGCATTTTGCGGAAATCGTTCGAGCTATTGCATATCATCCACAACAGCCCCTGGCAACTTTGAATATGGTAACCGTTGAGGAAAAGGAGCAACTCATCTACGGTTTTGGAGAAGTGGGAGTAATGGATGGTGCTGCAGTTGAAGTAGGAGCCCTATTCCATACCTATGTGGAAGAACAGGCACAGCTTGTACCAGATCATGTGGCGGTGGTATACGAGGAGGAGCAGCTCACTTACCGGAAACTGAACGAGCGCGCGAACCAATTGGCGCGGAGATTGCGGAATGAAGGCGTTGGACGCGAGTCGATTGTCGGCATTTTGAGTGAACGCTCGGTAGACATGCTGGTCGGCGTACTGGCGGTGTGGAAAGCTGGAGGCGCCTATGTGCCGCTGGATGCAGACTATCCGTCCGAACGCATTCGTTTCATGCTGGAGGACAGTGGTGCGACGGTATTGTTGACCCAAATCGGCTTACAGGAGCAAGCACAGATATGGCTTGGGGAAAGCCGACAGGCCTTGGCCGGAGGGCAGACTGAGGGTGAGTTGGAAACAGCGGCTGGTGCTGAAACGATGGAAAGAGACAGCCTAAATGAAAACTTAGGCTTGAAATCAGATTCGAAGTCTGACAGCGAAGCAGCATCCGAACCGGCAACAGTGCTGCGTCTGCATACCGTACTGGCATTGGACGATGAGTCACTGTACACCGGAGATACGACAGACGTCGATCACATCAACGAACCGCACGATTTGGCGTATGTGATCTATACATCCGGGACAACCGGACGGCCGAAGGGCGTCATGATCGAGCATCACAGCTTGGTGAATACGGCTGCGGCGTATCGCAGGGATTATCGCCTGAACCAATTCCCAGTCCGACTGCTGCAACTGGCGAGCTTCTCGTTCGACGTATTCGTCGGGGATATCGCGCGGACGCTCTATAACGGCGGCACGATGGTCATTTGTCCGAAAGACGACCGGATTGATTTTAGCCGTCTGCACGGATGGATTCGCGATGTCCAGATTACCGTGTTCGAATCGACTCCGGCCCTGATCGTACCGTTTATGCAGCATGTGCATGAACAGGGGCTGGACATGAGCAGTCTGGAGCTGCTGATCACGAGCTCGGATAGTTGCAGCGTGACGGACTACCGAGTGCTGCAAGAGCGGTTTGGTGCGGATATCCGCATTATGAACAGCTACGGCGTCACCGAAGCGGCGATTGACTCCAGCTTCTACGACGAAGAGCTGTCGAAGCTGCCAAGCAGCGGCCATGTGCCGATTGGTCAGGCGTGGCTGAACGCACGCTTCTACATTGTGGACAGCCAGCTGAATCCGGTGCCGATCGGCGTACTGGGTGAGCTGTGCATTGGCGGAGCCGGGGTGGCACGAGGCTACCTGAATCGTACAGACCTGACAGCCGAGAAATTCGTAGCGAATCCGTATGTACCAGGTGAACGGTTGTACCGTACAGGCGATTTGGCGCGATGGATGCCGGACGGCAATGTAGACTTTATCGGCCGGATGGATGATCAAGTCAAAATCCGGGGCTTCCGGATTGAACTGGGCGAGGTGGAAGCGCAGCTGCTGACCGTGGACGGCATTCAGAAAGCCATCGTCACCGCCTGGGAAAACGAAGACGGAGACAAGGATCTGTGTGCGTATGTCGTAGCCTCGGAGGCGCTGAATTTGCCGGATCTGCGCAGCACACTCCAGCCCAAACTGCCGGGCTATATGATCCCGACCTATGTCGTACAACTGGATCGTTTCCCGCTGACACCGAACGGAAAAATTGACCGCAAAGCGTTGCCTGCGCCGGAAGCGCGCCTCGAAGGAGGCACAGCGTACGTGGCACCGCGGACATGGCTGGAAGAGCAACTGGTACGTATTTGGCAAAGCGTTTTGAATCATCATCAAATAGGCATCCAGGATAACTTCTTTGAAGTGGGAGGACATTCTCTACGCGCGACAACACTGATGGCGAAAATCCATCAGGAGCTGAATTACAAGCTGGCTCTGCGAGATATTTTCCAATATCCGACGATTGAACAATTGGTGCAGGTGATGGGTGAAGATCAGACCCAGCAAACGTATGTATCTATTCCTGTGGCGGAGGAGCGTGAATATTATCCTGTTTCCTCGGCGCAAAAACGGATGTACGTGCTGAGTCACCTGGAAGGTGGAGAGGTTAGCTACAACATGCCAGGAGCGTTGATTATCGAAGGTTCCTTGGATAAAAAACGACTGGAACAAGCCTTCCGCCAGCTGATTGCCCGTCATGAAGCCCTGCGAACCCGATTCGAGATGGTGGATGGTGAGGTGATTCAACGGATTGAATCGGGCGTCGCATTCAGCGTGGAGCATGTGCAGGCAAGCGAAGAAGAGACCCAGCAGTATGCCCAAGACTTTGTACGCGCATTTGATCTCGCACAAGCACCATTGCTGCGGGTTCAGCTGGTGGAAACCGGACCGGAGCGTCACGTCATGCTCTATGACATGCACCATATTATTTCGGATGGCGTCACGGAAGGAATTATCGTGCAGGAGTTCTCTCAATTGTATGAAGGCAAGGAACTGCCGCCACTGAGCATCCAGTACAAGGACTATGCGGTTTGGCAGCATGCCGATATGCAAAGTGAGCGTCTTCGTGAGCAGGAAAGCTACTGGCTGAACACGATGGCTGGTGACATTCCGGTGCTGGATATGCCTACGGATTTTGCAAGACCAGTCGTACAGCGTCTGGAAGGAGCGCGATTGGAATTTGCGATCAGCCTGGAGGACAGCGAACAGTTGAAACAGCTGGCCGCGCAAACCGGCTCCACCTTGTACATGGTATTGCTGGCCGCGTATAGCACGCTTTTGCATAAATATTCGGGACAGGAAGACATTATCGTCGGCACGCCGATTGCCGGAAGACCACATGCGGAACTGGAGAGCTTGGTAGGCGTATTCCTCAACACGCTGGCAATCCGCAATTATCCGGCTGGTGACAAAACGTTCCTAGACTACTTGCAAGAGGTCAAAGAGCATGCGCTCAGTGCTTACGAACATCAGGAATATCCTTTTGAAGAGCTGGTTGAAAAGCTGAATTTAACGCGGGATACGAGCCGGAATGCGCTGTTTGACACCATGTTTGAGTTGAAAACATTTGAGCAGCAGGAGTTCGAGCTGGAAGGTCTGACCTTTAAAACGTATCCGACAGACAATCATACGGCCAAATTTGATCTGACCTTGGATGCCGTGGAGCAGCCGGAAGGCATTCTGTGCAGTCTGGAATACAGCACGGCGCTGTACAAGCCTGAGACCATCGCGCGATTGGCACAGCATTTTACCGAACTTGTTCGTGCCATTACCCTTCATCCGCAGCAGCCACTGGCAGCTTTGGATATGGTAACTGTCGAGGAGAAGGCACAAATCATCTACGGTTTTGGAGATGTGGGAGTATCGGATGTTACTGCTGAAGCAGGAGGCTTATTCCATGTCTTTGTGGAAAAACAGGCTCAGCTTGTACCAGATCATGTGGCGGTGGTGTACGAGGAACAACAGCTGACGTACCGCACACTGAATGAACGTGCAAATCAATTGGCGCGCAGACTGAGAAATGGAGGCATTGGACGCGAATCGATGGTCGGCATTTTGAGTGAGCGTTCGGTAGACATGCTGGTCGGCGTACTGGCGGTGTGGAAGGCTGGAGGCGCGTATGTGCCGCTGGATGCAGACTATCCGTCTGAACGCATCCGTTTCATGCTGGAGGACAGTGGTGCTACGGTACTGTTGACCCAAATCGGCTTGCAGGAGCGTGCACAGGCATGGCTCGAGGAAAGCCAACCTACATCCGAACCCGCAACAGGGCTGCGTCTGCACACCGTACTGGCACTGGACGATGAGTCGCTGTACACCGGAGATACCACAGACGTCAATCACATCAACGAACCGCAGGATCTGGCGTATGTGATCTACACCTCAGGGACAACGGGACGTCCGAAGGGCGTCATGATTGAGCATCGCAGCTTGGTGAATACGGCTGCGGCCTATCGCCGGGATTACCGTCTGAACCAGTTCCCGGTACGACTGCTGCAACTGGCGAGCTTCTCCTTCGACGTGTTCGTCGGTGATATCGCCCGGACGCTTTATAACGGCGGCACAATGGTTATCTGTCCGAAAGACGACCGCATTGATCCGAGCCGTCTGTATGGCTGGATTCGCGACTATCAGATTACCGTGTTCGAATCGACTCCAGCCCTGATCGTACCGTTTATGCAGCATGTATATGAGCAGGGACTGGACATGAGCAGTCTGGAATTGCTGATTACCAGCTCGGATAGCTGCAGCGTGACGGATTATCGGGTGCTGCAAGAACGATTTGGTGCGGATATCCGCATTATGAACAGCTACGGCGTCACGGAAGCGGCGATCGACTCCAGCTTCTACGACGAAGAACTGTTGAAGCTGCCGGACAGTGGCAGTGTACCGATTGGACAGGCATGGCTGAACGCACGCTTCTACATCGTGGACAGCCAGCTGAATCCGGTGCCGATCGGCGTACTGGGCGAGTTGTGCATCGGTGGAATTGGGGTAGCACGGGGATACCTGAACCGTGCGGACCTGACGGCCGAGAAATTCGTAGCCAATCCGTTCGTGCCAGGTGAACGATTATACCGCACAGGTGACTTGGCGCGATGGATGCCGGACGGCAATGTGGACTTTATCGGCCGGATGGACTATCAAGTGAAAATCCGGGGCTATCGGATCGAGCTGGGCGAGATCGAAACGGCGATCCAGCGGGTGCCGGGTGTACGTCAAGCGGTAGTCATCGACCGGACGGATGAGCGTGGACACAAGTACTTGTGCGGATACATCACAGGAGAAGCTGAGCTGCGGATCGAGGAGGTACAGGCCGAACTGGAAGCCGGACTGCCAACGCACATGGTGCCTGCACGTTTGATGCGACTGGAGACGATCCCGCTGACCAGCAACGGTAAAATCGACCGTAAGGCCTTGCCGGAACCGGAAGGAAGCATCCATACGGGTGCAGCCTATGTGGCACCGCGTACCACGGTGGAGCAAGTACTGGCTGCGGTATGG
The DNA here is from genome assembly GCF_022531965.1 of Paenibacillus peoriae. Taxonomy (GTDB): domain Bacteria; phylum Bacillota; class Bacilli; order Paenibacillales; family Paenibacillaceae; genus Paenibacillus; species Paenibacillus polymyxa_D. Next base: position 2,771,424 of record NZ_CP092831.1, read on the forward strand.
GCCGGGGTGCTCGGCGTGGAAGCGGTAGGTGCGCAGGATAACTTCTTTGAGCTGGGTGGCGATTCGATTAAGGCCTTGCAAGTATCCTCCCGATTGCTGCAAGCAGGTTATCGACTGGAGATGAAAGACCTGTTCAGTCATCCAACCGTGTCTGCCTTGGCACTGAAAGTTCAATCGGTGACCCGATTGGCGGATCAAAGCGAAGTGGTGGGCGCTGTGAAGCTGACACCTGTTCAACACTGGTTCTTTGAGCAAAACCTGACGGATGCTCATCATCATAACCAGTCCATCATGCTGCATAGCAAGGATGGTTTTGATGAACCGGCCCTGCGCACGGCGATGGATCAAATCGTTAGCCATCACGACGCACTGCGTATCGTTTTCCGTCCTACGGAGCACGGATATGAAGCCTGGAACCGCGCGATTGGGGAGGGCGAGCTGTATACGCTGGATCGGGCCGACTTCAGAAATGAGTCTGAGGTGTCTGCGGCGATCGAGGCTAAAGTGAATGAAATTCAGGCGGGTATTCAGTTAAGCGAAGGACCGCTGGTGAAACTGGGGCTGTTCCATTGCCCAGATGGTGATCATTTGCTGATGGCGATTCATCACTTGGTGGTGGATACCGTATCTTGGCGCATTTTGTTCGAGGATATTACAACCGCCTACGAGCAGGCATTGAACGGACAAACGGCTCGCCTTCCGCACAAAACGGATTCGTTCCGCACCTGGGCGGATGGGCAGTCTCAATATGCGAATAGTCCGGCTATGGCAGCAGAACTTGCATTCTGGAAGGAAATGGAACAGGGCGTATATCAGCCGCTTCCAAAAGACGAGTCCCCTTCTCATTCCTTGAATAGGGACAGCGAGAACATGACAGTTACGTGGACAGCTCAGGAAACGGAGCAGTTGTTAAAACAGGCGCATCGTGCCTACAACACGGAGATGAATGATTTGCTGCTTACCGCATTGGGACTGACGATTCATCGCTGGGCGGGCCTGGAACGAGTGCTCGTGAGCCTGGAAGGCCATGGGCGGGAATCCATTCTGCCAGAACTGGATATTACGCGCACCGTGGGCTGGTTTACGACCCAATTCCCGGTGGTGCTGGATATGAGCGTGGGGCAAGACCTTTCACAGCGCATCAAACAGGTGAAAGAAGGACTACGCCGCATTCCGCAAAAGGGCATTGGCTACGGGATGTTGAGATACCTGTCCGCAGCCCGTGAGCAAGAGCGTTTTGTAACCGAACCTGAAATCAGCTTTAACTATTTAGGACAATTTGACCGAGATATGCAAAATCAATCTATTGGCGTATCTCCTTACGCTAGTGGTGCAGAGCTTAGCGCCCATGCAGCCAGATCGCACACGCTGGATATGAACGGACTGATTTCGGAAGGTAAGCTGCAATTGACAATCAGCTACAGCAAGCAGGAATATCGTCGTGAAACGATGGAGCAGTTAGCTGAACAGTTCAAAATCAGTTTGCAGGAAATCATTACGCATTGCACAGGCCGCAAACAGCAAGAACTGACGCCAAGCGATGTCATGCTTAAACATGTAACGATGGCCGAGCTGGATCAATTGGTAGAACGGACTCGTGACATCGGGGAACTGGAAAATGTCTATGCGTTGACGCCGATGCAAAAAGGCATGCTGTTTCATAGTCTGATGGATGCAGCGTCAGGAGCTTATTTTGAACAAACGACCTTTGATTTGCACGGACGCTTCCAAGCGGATATTTTCCAGGATAGCTTGAATCATTTGGCGCAGCGGCATGAGATCTTTAGAGCTAATTTCATCAGCGGTTGGCAGGATGAGCCTGTGCAGGTGATTTTCCGCCGCAAGGAGGTTGGTTTCAGATGCGAAGATTTGCGTCATCTGGATGAGCAGGAACGTGACGCGTATGTGAAGGAATTTATTCGCAAGGACAAGGCAGCCGGATTTGATTTGTCCCGGGATGCATTGATGCGCGTGGCGATTTTGCGAACAGGTGATGAGGATTATTATTTTGTGTGGAGCTCTCATCACATCTTGATGGATGGCTGGTGTGTGGCGCTCGTGACGGATGAGGTGTTTGAGGCTTATTTTGCAGCCGTGGAGCATAGACAGCCGAAGCTTGCCCCCGTGACTCCATACAGTCAGTATATTGAGTGGCTTGAAGCACAGGATGAAGAAGCAGCAGCTTCCTACTGGAAGGATTATTTGCTCGGCTATGATCAGCAAACTTCGATTCCGACCGGAAAAGTAGGCGTGAAAGCGGGCGATGCACAATTTGAGCATATCCTGTGCGATCTGGGCAAGGACTTGACCGGACGTATGGAAATGGTGGCCAAGCAGCACCACGTGACCCCGAATACATTGCTGCAAACAGCCTGGGGCTTACTGCTTCAAAAGTACAACGGTAGTGACGACGCTGTTTTTGGCGGTGTAGTGTCTGGTCGTCCAGCGGATATTTCGGGGATTGAAAATATGGTGGGCTTGTTCATTAACACCATTCCAATACGTATCCGCAGTGGGGCTGAGGACACCTTTGCCGACCTGATCAGAACGAATCAGAAACAGGCGCTGACTTCTCAAGATTATGAAACGTATCCGCTGTATGAAATTCAAGCCTTGACCGAGCAAAAGCAAGACCTGATCAACCACATTATCGTGTTTGAAAACTATCCGGTGGAGGAGCAGGTCGAGCAACTTGGCGAAGGGGCAGCGTCGGACTTTGAAATTCGCAATGCCGGCATGATTGAACAAACCAACTATGATTTCAATCTGGTTGTCATGCCGCAGGAAGCGATGAAAATCCGATTTGAATACAATGCGAAGTTATATGATCGTGAAGCCGTGAAGCGGACTCAGGGCCATCTGATACAGCTATTGGAGCAGGTGGTAGCGAAGCCGGACACTCGGGTGCAGGAGCTGGATATGGTAAGTACGCAGGAGCGCGAGCAAATTCTCCGCGTATGGGGCAATACAGCCGCCGAGTATCCGAGCGAGCAAACGATCCATGGCCTGTTCGAGACACAAACGGCACACACACCGGAACAGCCAGCATTGTTCTTTGAAGGAGAACAGCTGACCTATCGCGAGCTGAATGAACGTGCGAATCGTCTGGCGCGCACCTTGCGTAGTCAAGGTGTGACGAAGGATCGTTTGGTGGGACTGATGACCGAGCGTTCGGTAGACTTGATCGTGGGGATCTTAGGCATTTTGAAAGCTGGGGGCGCATATGTCCCCATCGATCCGACGTATCCGGAGGAGCGTATCCGCTACATGCTGGACGACTCGGGAGTAGAGCTGTTGTTAACGCAAAGCCATCTGGTGGACAAAGTAGCTTTTGATGGTCAGTTACTGGTGCTGAATGGAGCACAAAGTGTGTATCACGAGGATGGTTCCAACCTGGAGCCGTTGTCCGGTCCGAACGATCTAACGTATGTCATTTATACGTCAGGTACGACGGGGCAGCCGAAGGGTGTCATGGTAGAGCATCGTAATGTCGTACGTTTGGTGAAAAATACAAACTACGCGCAGTTGGATGCTGACACGCGCATTTTGCAGACAGGGGCTATTGTTTTCGACGCATCCACCTTCGAAATTTGGGGCGCTCTATTAAACGGTGGACAGCTGGTGCTAGTGAGTCAGGATATCATTTTGGACGTGCTCAAGCTTAAGGAAGCAGTGCGCAGTCACGGTATTACCACGATGTTTCTGACCACACCGCTCTTTAACCAGTTGTCTCAGCAGGATTTGGCGCTGTTCGAGGGGATACGGGAACTGCTGGTCGGCGGTGATGTGATGTCCGTACCACATATGAACCGGGTGCTGGAGGCCCATCCGTCCCTTCGAATCAGTAACATCTATGGCCCGACTGAAAATACGACTTTTTCCACAGTGCATGCGATCACCGGTGTGCAATCGGAATCGGTGCCAATTGGTAGACCGATCCATAATTCAACAGCGTACGTCGTGGACCGTTCGATGCGGCTTCAACCCGTCGGGGTATGGGGTGAACTGCTGGTAGGCGGTGACGGGGTGGCACGTGGATACCGCAACCGTCCGGACCTGACATCCGAAAAGTTCATTGATAGCCCGTTCCGCAGCGGAGAACGCTGCTATCGCACAGGTGACACGGTACGCTTAAATGTGGACGGTACGCTTGAATATAAGGGGCGGATCGATGCGCAGGTGAAAATTCGGGGCTACCGGATCGAACTGGGCGAGGTAGAAACGCAGCTGTTGAAGCTGGAGGCAGTGCGAGAAGCTGTGGTCATCGCACGGGAAGATGAGCAAGGGCAGAAGCAGCTCTGCGCTTATGTGGTCGCCGATGAGGAAGTTGTCGCAAGTGAGCTACGCAGCGATTTGAGCCAGAAGCTGCCGGGTTACATGATCCCTTCCTATCTGGTACAGCTGGAACAAATGCCGCTGACACCGAACGGTAAAATCGACCGCAAGGCTCTACCAGCACCAGAAGACAGCCTGCAAAGCGTAGCCGACTATGTCGCACCGCGGACGTGGGTGGAAGTGAAGTTGGCGCAAATCTGGCAGGATGTGCTGGGCCTGGCGCAGGTCGGCGTGAAGGAAAACTTCTTCGAGATTGGTGGACATTCACTGCGGGCGACGACGCTCGCCTCGAGGATTCACAAGGAGCTGAACAAGCCGCTTCCATTGCGCAGTATTTTTGAAGCACCAACGATTGAGCAATTGGCAGTCGTACTGGAATATCTGGATCAAGTAACATATGCGTCCATTCCAGTAACGGAAGAACGCAACTTCTACCCGTTATCGTCGGCGCAAAAACGACTGTATGTGCTGCATCAGTTCGACCCGTATGATGTGAACTACAACATGCCGTCGGTGCTGCAAGTGAGCGGACCCCTGGATGTGAAGCGGGTAGAAAACGCGTTCCATCAATTAATCGCCCGTCATGCGACCTTGCGTACCCGCTTTGCACTAGTGGACAGTGAGCCAATGCAATGGATTGAGGACACTGTGCCGTTTGAATTGGAATATACAAAGGTACAGGCAGAAGCTGCGACTATGGGTACAGACCAGGACACAACCACGGATGCGGACACGATGGTCAGCCAGGAAGTACAAGAACGGGTGCGGCAGTTTGTACGACCGTTCGATCTGCAAGCTGCTCCGCTGCTGCGAGTAGGCTTGGTAGATTTGGGCGTACAAGGAACCGAGCAGGAACCGCAGCATTTACTCATGCTCGATATGCACCACATCGTTTCGGATGGCGTGTCCATGGGTGTACTGACCGATGAATTTGTCCGCTTGTACGACGGTGAAGAGCTATTACCATTGCGGATACAATACAAGGATTATGCGGTATGGCAGCAAAGCGAAGCCCATCAAGAGTGGATGCAACGTCAGGAAGCGTACTGGCTGGGCACCTTCCAGGGTGAGCTGCCAGTGCTGGATGTACCTACGGACTTTGCCCGTCCGGCGGTGCGAAGTACGGCAGGCGATACGGTGGTGTTCGGATTGGAACGTGAAGTCAGCGAACGGCTGAAAGAACTGGCGGCGTACACAGGCTCCACGCTGTATATGGTGCTGCTGGCAGCGTACACTGCACTCCTACACCAATACAGCGGGCAAGAAGATATCGTAGTCGGCACACCAATTGCCGGACGACCGCATGCCGATCTGGAGCCGATGATTGGGATGTTCGTCGGAACGCTGGCATTGCGGAACTATCCGACGTCAGAGCAAAGCTTCCGAAGCTATGTGGAGGATGTGAAGACGCGTGCCCTGCAAGCTTACGAGCACCAGGACTATCCGTTTGAGGAGCTAGTGGAAAAGCTGAACGTGAAGCGGGATATGAGCCGCCATCCGCTGTTCGATACGATGTTTACGCTGCAAACGACTGAGGAAGGCGAACTGCAACTGGCAAACCTGAGCTTCCGTCCATACGGCCTGGAACAAACGCCAGTCAAGTTTGATTTGATGATGGAAGCTAGAGAGGAAGAGGCAGGCATCCAGTTTGGATTGCAGTATGCAACTGCGTTGTACGAGCGCGAAACGGTAGAACGGATGACGCGTCACTTTGTTCGCTTGGTCGAAGCCGTGGCGGCGAATCCGGATGCGAAGCTGGGAGAGCTGGAGTTGATTACGGCGGAAGAAACCGAGCAGATTCTGAAGGTGTTCAATGATCCGAATGCACATAGCGTGCGTTGTGCTGAACACAGACAGGTGCAAGGCCATTCGCTCAGCGAACGCTTTGAAGAGCAAGCTGAGCGCAACCCTGAGCGGATAGCCGTTGTGTCTGGGGCCACCGCGCTGACCTACACTGAGCTAAATGAGCGTGCGAACCAATTGGCTCGTGTGTTACGAGCGGAAGGGGTCGAAGCAGATCAACCGGTGGGCGTATTGCTGGAACGTTCTGCGGATATTCTGGTGAGCATTCTGGGGGTACTGAAGGCCGGAGGCGCGTATGTGCCGATGGATACGATGTATCCACAGGAGCGCATCGACTACATGCTCCAAAACAGTGGGGCCAAGGTCGTGATTACAAGTAGAGTTGCCAACCTGTCGCTCAGCTTGCCATCCACAGTTCGAGCTGTAGTCTTGGATGACGAGGACGCTCAAGCTCAACTGGGAGCACAGGATGCGAGCAACCTGATCCCTATCGCCGGCCCGCATAACCTGGCCTATATGATTTATACGTCAGGCACCACCGGTCAGCCGAAAGGGGTCATGATTGAGCAGAGCAGTGTTAGCAATCTGGTAGATGCTTTATGGAAACGAGTATACAGTCGTTACGAACAGCCGCTTCATGTCGCATGGCTGTCAGCATTTGTATTTGACGCTTCGGTGAAGCAAATCTTTGCCAGCTTGCTGTTAGGCCACACCCTGCATGTGGTGTCCCATGACGTCAGTCTGAGCGGAGAGCATTTGATCGCCTACTACCGCACACACCGGATTGATTTGTCGGACGGCACACCTGCGCATCTGCATATTTTGAATGAAAGTGTCAGTGTGACGGAAGCACCGGAAGTGAAGCATTACCTGATCGGTGGCGAAGCATTATCCGTGCAGCTGGTACATGTGTTCCTACACAAATGGGCCGGGTATCGTCCGGTGATTACGAACGTGTACGGTCCGACCGAAACGACGGTAGATGCGACCGCTTATACGATTGAAGATATGGAGTCCCTGAACGCACTGCTGGAAAAAGGGGAGCATACGGTATCTATCGGAACGCCGATCGCGAACCAGTCGGTGTACATCCTGAACAGCCAGCAACAGCTGGTACCGATCGGTATCGCAGGTGAACTCTATATCGGGGGTGCAGGTGTCGGACGAGGATACCTGAATCTGCCAGAGCTGACGGCAGAGAAGTTTGTCCTGAATCCGTTCGCTGTTGCGGCAGCAACCGATCAAGCGGACAGCACTTACGCACACCGAATGTACCGAACGGGCGACCTGGCCCGGTGGTTGCCAGACGGCAGCATTGAGTATTTGGGCCGGATTGACCACCAAGTGAAAATCCGGGGGTACCGGATCGAGCTGGGTGAGGTGGAAGCGCAGCTGCTGACCGTGGACGGCATTCAGAAAGCCGTGGTCACAGCATGGGAAAACGAAGATGGACACAAGGATCTGTGTGCCTATATCATAGCTTCAGCGTCCCTGAGTTTGCCGGAGCTACGGAATGCGCTGCAGCCGAAGCTGCCCGATTACATGATCCCGACGTATGTGGTACAACTGGATCGTTTCCCGCTGACACCGAACGGGAAAATCGACCGCAAGGCGCTGCCGGCGCCGGAAGCACGCCTCGAAGGAGGCCTGGAGTACGTTGCACCACGGACGCCGCTGGAAGCCAAGCTAGCCCAAATCTGGCAGGATGTTTTGAAGCTGTCCAGCGTAGGAGTCACCGACTCATTCTTTGACGTGGGTGGGCACTCCCTGCGGGCAACGACGCTGGTGGCCAAAATCCATCAGGAACTGGACAGCCGGATTACGCTGCGTGAGGTGTTCCAACACTTTACGATTGAGCAGCAAGCCCAGCTCATAGCTACGCACGGCACAGACACCTATACGGTGATCCCTGCGGCGGCGAAACAGGCATACTACCCGGTTTCCTCGGCTCAAAAAAGACTGTACATTTTGAGCCATCTGGAAGGTGGGGATCTCAGCTACAATATGCCGGGTGTATTAACCGTGGAGGGACCGCTTCAGGCCGATCGGCTGGAGGATGCGTTCCGTCAGTTAATAGCCCGCCATGAAACGTTGCGGACTTCTTTTGAAGTGGTGGAAGGCGAGGTCGTTCAGCGGGTGTACGATCAAGTGGAGTTTGCAGTAGAGCACCTGCAGGCCAGGGAGTCCGAAGCCGATGCCTATATCGAGTCCTTTGTGCGCAGCTTTGACCTTCGTCAGGCACCACTGCTGCGTGTCCGTCTTCTTCAAACCGGACCAGAGCGCCATCTCTTGATGTACGATATGCACCATATTATTTCAGACGGTGTATCGTCGAACAATATCGTGCAGGAGCTGGTACAACTGTACGAAGGGCAGGAATTGGAGCCGCTGCAAATTCAGTACAAGGACTACGCCGTGTGGCAGCAGCAGGAGATGCAGCGTGAATCATACCAACGCCGGGAACACTTCTGGCTGGAGCATTTAGCCGGAGAATTGCCGGTACTGGATTTGCCAATTGCTTATCCTAGACCTGCTGTTCGCAGCTTCGAGGGTGCGATGTATGAATTTACAGTGGACGCGAATGTATCCGAGCAACTGCACCGAATTGCGGCACAGACCGGAAGTACACTGTACATGGTACTGTTGAGCGCCTACACCGTTCTGCTGTCCAAATACAGCGGTCAGGACGATTTGATCATCGGTACGCCGGTAGCAGGCCGCTTGTTGCCTGAGCTGGAGCCACTGATCGGAATGTTCGTCAATACGCTAGCCATTCGGCATCAGCCGAAGGGCAACCAAACGTTCCACAGCTACTTGCAGGAAGCCAGAGATCGTACGCTGCAAGCCTTCGAGCATCAGGATTATCCACTGGAAGAGTTGGTGGAAAAGCTGGATGTAACACGGGATGCAAGCCGTAACCCGTTATTCGACACCATGTTTGTACTGGAAAACACAGAGTCGCCGGAAGCGAAGCTTGAAACACTGTCCTTCAGCCCGTATGTTCGGGAGCATCGTATTTCCAAATTCGATTTGACTTTGTCTATGAGTGATGAAGATGGGGAGATGAAGGGTTCCTTTGAATATTGCACGAAGCTATTTGGGGCTGACGCTATTGAGAGATTAACCAGAGATTTGATAGCGATCCTGTCCCAGATTGGAATCGATCCAGATTTGCTGTTAAGCGATATTCAGGTGAACTCGGACGAGCAGCCGGAAGGCTTCTCACCGGATTCCATCGACTTTGTTTTCTAAATCCGTTTTCTAAAATGCAATGATTTCACTTTGCGTGTGCAGAGGGTGGCGGCTTGTCCGACTGCCCTTGCCTGCAAAGTATTCTTTTTCCGACACAACGCTCATGTACTAACATTAAAAAAAATACAATTCCCTTTGAAAATTTAAGTATTATAAACAATTCGTCGAGTTTAGGTTGATTATGCACATTATATATTAGGGGAAGAGTATAAGATGGATTAGCTCCATTTTATATTCCGAATTGTTTAGATTATATAAAAGGTACCACTTTGAGTAAGCTCAATGAACTCTAACAAAAGAAGACCCGCGTTTCAATAACGCGGGTCTTCTTTTGTTAGAAATTGCTGGTTTGATTCATATGCAGTTTAAAGACCAATTTGATTAAACCATCATTTTAATTACGATAATTCCAATCAATGCAAGAATTAAGCCGAATATCTCTTGACGACTCATTTTTTCTTTTAGATAGAATTGAGACACGTTCTAAAAGTGTCCCTTCATTTTTTTGATTTTTTTGTTTTGCTCATTAAAAGTTACATCTGTTGAAGAAGGAACTTGTCTAATCTTAATTACAAAGGCTATAAAACAAGATGGCCAGTATGCCCCATTGCCAGTCTTGATACTGTCCTACTTGCAGATCTCGCTTGTATCTAACAACGATAAGAGAGAGGATAATTACAGAATCCGACTAGCTGCACTAAAACGGCGTCTCTTCCCAAAGCAAAGGAGCTAGCAGGATAACAAGCGCAGGCGTTAGTCCCGAAAAAAATGCTATGACTGAAGCTCGACCAAGACAAACTTAAGATCGAAACAAAGAGATATGAGCATCAAGCTTCAGTCTCAACTTGGATATTACATCTTTTATCTTTCTCATGATTTGGTGATGTAGCAGAGTGTGTTAATATGCGGTCAAGTATTTTTTTAGTAAATGGCATAAAGTAATTGAGTATTAGCCCCCCTAAACAAACGGTTAACAAGGTTCCAATGCCAATGGGTCCGTTTAAAAGGACTGCTATGATCAAGAATATAAGGTAGATGAATGTTCTCGAAAAAAATAGATTTGTTCTAGTAAATTCTTGTATGATTAATGTTAATCGGTCAACTGGAATGGGTGCAAAATTTGTCTGTAAATATGTTGCAGTTCCTAATCCTACAACAACTAAACCAATTCCAAAACAAACAACTTTGCTGTACCATAGTTCAGGTGTTATCAAATTGTGTAATAAAAAAAGCCACATATCAATACCAATACCCGTTATAAATGCTGTTAACAACCCCAAAACTTCTGGTGTTTGTCTTTTTAAAAGCGAATTACAACCTATCAATATTATAGCTATTATGATTTCCCAACTTCCCACAGTAAGCCCCACATTTATAGACAGTCCTACTAAAAGTGCATCAAAAGGTGAAGCCCCAAGGTCTGATTGTATAGTGAACGAAATTCCAAGGGATAATATAAAAATTCCTAATACGAAAAAAATATATTTCAATTTACTCGACCTCTTTAATATAATTTTATGTTGCAAATGCAATAAAAATAAGGTAAATTCAATATATATCATTTTTATTGCATTTGCAACAAAATAGGGGTAAAGGAGTCCATTATGAAGGAAGTACTTCGTGAAATTGGAATGATCGCAAGAGCATTAGATTCTATAAGCAATATTGAATTCAAAGAATATGACCTTACAAAAGGACAATATTTATACCTTGTACGAATATGTGAAAACCCAGGAATCATTCAAGAAAAGTTAGCTGAGATGATAAAAGTAGATCGAACAACCGCATCTCGTGCTATAAAAAAACTTGTTATCAACGGATTTATTGAAAAGGAAGAGGATCAGCATAACAAAAAAATTAATAAACTCTTTCCAACAGAAAAAGGGAATAAAGTCTATCCTTTTATAAAAAGAGAACATGATTATTCGGATAATGTTGCATTAGCGGGATTTTCGGAAAGTGAAGTAAACACCATTTTTAATCTTCTTCAAAGAGTAAGAAAAAATATAGGTGATGAATGGGAATTTGTAAAAAAAGGGAACAAGAGAAATTATTGATTTACATGAAGGAGCGATAATTTAAAGTGACTGTAAAAATAATAAAGTGCAGCCGTGAAGATCTACAAATACTCCAAGAAATAAGTATTGAAACATTCAACGATACTTTTAAGGATCTGAATTCACCTGAAAATATGAAGGCCTATCTGGAAAGAGCATTTAACTTTAAACAGTTGGAGAAGGAATTGTCCAACGTCTCTTCAGAATTCTTTTTCATCTATTTCAATGAAGAACTTGCTGGATATTTAAAGGTAAATATGAACAATGCCCAATCCGAAAAAATGGGTAATGAGTCGCTCGAAATTGAGAGGGTTTATATAAAAAACAGATCTCAAAAACATGGGCTTGGTAAATATCTGCTAAATAAAGCTATGGAAATTGCAATGGAACATAATAAAAAGAAAATCTGGCTCGGTGTATGGGAAAAAAATGAAAGCGCCATTGCTTTTTATAAGAAAATGGGGTTTGTTCAAACTGGCGCACACTCTTTTTATATGGGTGATGAAGAACAAATTGATTTCATAATGACCAAAACAATGATATAAGTTTAGGGAGATATACGAATTTTTATTGATTTTATATTGTGATTGATTCACTACTGTGTATAATGTTAACTAAAATTGAATTCAAAAATGTTTTCTAGGGTTCCGCGATGTAATATCGGCTGGTCCGAGAGAAAACTCACAGTCGTCGTACTGTGCCACGGAGGAATAAAAGCCTGGGAGAAAAACTGCTGTATGCAGTATTCTCTCAGGCTTTTTTTATTGCTGCTATAAATTCATACTACATTTCCAGCATTATCTAAAAGGAGGAAGCACAGAATGAACAAGACATGGTTATCTGTTGTAGTTGCGGCATTATTCGAAGTTGGATGGGTCATCGGCCTGAAACATGCCAGCGGCTGGTTAGAATGGGGGGGCACTTTAGTTGCCATTTTAGTAAGTTTCATACTCATGATTATGGCTTCCCGTACGCTTCCGGTAGGTACGGTGTATGCAGTATTTGTCGGGTTGGGAACGGCCGGCACTGTATTAGCAGAAATTTTGTTGTTTGGTGCTGAGGTAAAGGGATCTAAATTGTTGCTAATCGGGGTGCTTCTGCTCGGAGTTGTAGGACTCAAAATACAGAGTAAAGAGAAGAAACAAGGAAAAGAGGTGCACTGACGTATGAACTGGGTATTTCTTATTTTGGCAGGCGTATTTGAGATGATGGGAGTTCTCATGATTAATAAGCTCTATAAAGACCGGAATTTCCTGTCTGCTTTTTACTTGCTTGCAGGCTTTGGATTGAGCTTTTTGTTTCTATCCCTGGCCATGGAAACACTACCAATGGGAACGGCCTACGCTGTCTGGACCGGTATTGGAGCTTCTGGCGGAGCCATATTGGGCATGATCTTCTACAGTGAACCGCGTAATACCGCGAGGATTCTGTTCATCGCGATGGTACTCGGTTCAGCAGTTGGCCTAAAGCTGGTAAGCTGAATAATGATGGAATTAGAAAAACTGCTGCTCATCTTAGAACAGCAGCGAACTATCTGAATGCTTATGGTAGCTAGAAAAGACCAGCGTGCAGACAAAGTATCGATAAGAAATTTTGTCTGCATGTTTTTTTGCATACTCTTAGCCTTCTATCTCTGATCTTCAGGATCGCCGCGTTGTGTTTTCAGTTTTAGAAAATGAAGAGTCATTTGAAGCTTCAGGCGAATATCACCATCGCTTAGATCAACCTCGAAAAGCTCACGTATCCTGTTGATTCGATAGAACAAAGTATTTCTATGAATAAAAAGTGTTTTAGCAGCAAGATTTGGAGTGTCCACATATTGAAGATAGGCTTCAAGGGTGGGCAGTAAACTTGTTTTGTGGCCATTGTCATAAGCAATTAACTTTTGGATAACTGGATGGCAGAAGTCAGCGAGATCGTTCTGTTCCGATATGATCCTTCCAATATGCTCGCAGAGATAGTCCTCATACATATACACTGGCTTGTTTGAATTAAGTTGGAAATCAATCTCGACGGCGGTTAGGCATTGCTTATAATATTTTCGCAAAAAAGTTAAATGACTAAAGCAGTTACTCAGCGAAGCAGTTAGACCGTTTACTTGGAGAAATTCTAGAAATCGTTTGTCTTCAGCAATGATTTTACAGGATGAATCAACGAGGGAAATGAGAAATACAATGCGTCCCTGATATACGATCCAGCGGCTATCCGGTAGCAATTGGATCATATGCTGTGCAACTAACTGAACTTTCCCGTCAAAAAAGCTGTTCTTCAGGTCTGTCAAGGTCATCACTCTTAGGTAGGTGTAAGCGTCCAGTCCAGATGAGCCAGTCGCATTGCGATGACATTAGCATCATTGAGCTCGCCTGTGAGCAGTTCGGAAAGCAAAAAGCTATGCATCATTCCTTGACTACAATTATAAAAGTCGTTCTTTTGCAATTCTACCGAAACCAGCTCACAAAGAAATTGCACTCAGTTCAAAATCAATATCTGTAAATTTACGATCCAGTTCCATAACACTGACCTGCGCGAATTCTATACCATGTACGTACACCAAAGCTGTTATCCAACAGTCGTTGGTCTCGGGATCGCGTGAATAATAAACTGCATTTCACCGAAGGTCAGCGCGTTACTGTTCCAACAGGGGTTTCCTTATTTCCCAAGGAGCTGCCCACGCCTCCCCGAAGCTGGGTAGAACGCGTCTATAATATTACGTACTGGGAGAAAGCGAATAAAGGCGGTCATTTCGCCGCTATGGAAAATCCTAAATTGTTTGCCGACCATCTAAATCATTTTTTTCATTCATTAAGCGTCTGATAGCCTCTATCCTTCGGGGAGCAATGCAGGGGGGATAAACAACAACGGAATGGACAAGAGAGCAGGGTACGTGCTCACGCTTTATAAGTTCTAGGGGCGGGATAACCCACTAATACTTGATGGTTGTTGGTCATTAAATATACGGAAGAATTTACGCACATAGAAGCTGTCGTTGGGGCATCTTGGTTCACTCCCATCCGTTAAAAATTTAGTTCAGAGCAATATCCTGACTCTCTCTCTTAGATATACTTTTTAATTGGAAGCAACCTTAGCACAGTGCAATACCGAACTGAGGTTGCTTCAGTTATCTAAGACATACTACCGTTATTTCAGATAGGTTCCCGTTTCTCCAATTCCACCTCTACCATTCAATACATATACCCTTGCATTTCCTTTGCCGGAGCATGTCAGGGTAATCTTGCCATCAGTAACGGTTTTGGAATCACCGGTCACCGCATCCACATAGGTTCCGTTCGGAATTCCGGTAAACGTGGCGTTTCCTGAAATCGTGACCAATGCAAAGCTGTCAATGCCTTTGGCACTGTCGGTATATCTTCTCTTAAACGCCAGATTGCCCGACACATTCTCTGTGGAATACTGGCCTTTTTGCAAGGCGGGAACAGCTCTTCTGATTAAATTAAGCTGTCTGATATGTTTCGCCAGAGGATGGTTGAGCGATTCCGCAAGCGTGCCAGTAGCATTTGTGTATTTGCCGTAATCTTGTACCGTAACATTGCCTTCCACGTGATCGCCGAAATATGCTCGTCCCGTTTTGCTTAGCGGTGCGTTTGGACCTGTATCAATAGTTGCCCCTTTTTGAAACTCGATTTCGGAGCCGTAGAAGATAGCGGGTATTCCGCGGAAGGTGAACATCAGATCGAGATTCTCAGCCCAAGTGTCCTGTGTGCCCGCGAATCTTTGATTTTCCGGAGCCTGGTCAGGAGCATAGTCATGCGAGTCGACATAGGTTACATTCCACGTAGCATCATTATAGTATTGGTCGCCACTTCTCATATTGAATGCTTCATGCGCGGTCTTGAATGCCCAATGCATTGGAAAATCAATCACATCCATGCCCGATTTCATCGAATAGTCAGGCGTATGATAGGTATTTCCGTTTAAGAGAGCATTGTTCGAGGTTGGCTGTCCTGCTGTAGTAGAGTTGTCCGTCCACTCTTGTTCAACTGACGCTTTATTGGAGGCGTAGTCATTCTTTCCATCGCCCGGATACGATTTCGAGCTTTTCCAAGTATAGAATGGCGTCGAGATCGCCGGAATTCCACTGTTCCAAACATCTCTGTAACGTGTGGCTACTTCTCCAAAAATATAGAAATCCGAGCCGCCTCTTGTTTTCCAGGCAGGAATATAGTATTTATTGAAAATATACCGGCTCACATGCTTCACCGTATCGACACGGAAAGCGTCAACACCCATGTCAATATAGTGATTGTAGGTATCAATTAAATATTTGTTAACTGCAGGGTTTTCCGTGTTCAAATCCACGCAATCTCCCGCTATCTGACCAGTCTGAACCGTATAGGATTCCCAGGAAAGACTTTTCTCTGTATGGTAAATGTTATTGTTCGTTCCCTCGTTCTTCATTAAGGCGAGCCTTGCCTGATACTGCTGATCGGGTGTCATAGTATCATAGTTTGGTGGCAGCTTATCCGTAGTTTTCACCAAGTTGTTAGCAGTATCCGGTTTAGCCGGATCTTTCTTGAACATGGGGTACAGATTCTCTTCACCGAAATTACCCGTATGATTGACGACGATGTCCTGAATAACCTTCAGCCCTTTGGCATGGGCTGCATTGATCAAATCCTGATAAGAAGCTCCCGCCGATTCATACCGTGGGTCTACTTTGGCAAAATTTAAAGCATGGTAACCATGGTAATCATAACCGCTGGCATTTTGCACAACAGGTGTAATCCAGATGGCGCTGAATCCGAGGGCTTTGATATAATCGAGCTTTTGAATCAGCCCCTTAAAGTCTCCTCTCCAAGCCGGGTCCGAATCTGGATTGCGCGCCTTTCCATCATCCCATGCGTGCACGTTGTTGCTCGGATCACCGTCATAGAACCGAGAAGTAATCACGAAATAGATGGTGTCTTCCCGAAAATCCTTCTTATTTCCAATATTATAAACAAAGCTCTGCTTGGTTTGATTACCAGCGCCGTCTATAACGAGAAATTTTAATGTCGTAGTCTTGGAGATAAGAATAGACGGTCCAGTCAATCCGGTCAGCGCGTTGCCGAGAATATAGACTTTTGAGCTTGTGGTTGGTTCTGTACCATCCTCCGTATAGTATGCCTTGGTCGTTGCCGCCTTGTTATCTTTCAGGTTAAAGGATACAGTCACCGAGGAATCAGAATGCCCGGCAGGCAAATTCGCTGTGATTGTCGGAGCTTGCAGATCTGCATTCAGGTCAATTACATAATCAAAAGAGGATGCATTTCCAGTTTGACCGATTGAGTTGATACCGAAGGCCTTAATGGTCAAAGAGGAAGCAACTTGGATTGGAGAGGTATACAAGGTCGAGGATGTCGTAGGTGTCGAACCATCTATCGTATAGTAAATCTTATCATCACTGTTGGTGCTGGAAAGCGTCACCGTTTGGGACGAATCATATGTTTTGGGTACAGGAGAGGCGGAAATCGCCGGAATTTTAGGCATTTCCGGGCTGACATCATACCATGTGTTATCTGTGTAATACCAGCCCTCTTTCACACTGCGGGACAAGTCGGCCGTTTGTTTGCCGCTACTGTCATTGAAAATGAGGCTTGAGCCTGTGGCATCGGCAATGGTGTAGCTGTACCAGTCATTTCCATCCGACTTCATCAGGATTCCCGGCCACGCCCCGCTTATCGGAACGCTTGCCGGATTCAGATTCCAGTAATGGATTCGAATCGCTGAATTCCAGCTTGAAGGTTTCTTAAAGTGAACCGTTAACCCAGTTTGAGTTGATTTAGTTGTTGTGGTAGGTGCATACGTTGCGGTAACGGTAGACGTGATCGAAGCGGTTGTCGATGGAAGAGCAGTCGCTGTGGAATTCGTGTAGGTGGCTGTATAATCGTTGTTACTCGAAGCTACGCCGGGTAAGCCGAAGAAGTTGAAGCAAAGCGATAAAATAATCAACCAAGAAATAAAACTCCCAGTTTTTTTTCTTAGCAAGTTAACAACCTCCTGATAATATTTAGTGGAATGGATTTTGCAACCGGTTGCATTAAAAGTAAAAAAAAGAAAGGCATTTATTTGGATAAAATAGATTCATTGATCGCCTCCTCCATGGTATGTAGGGAAATAAATCATTGTACGCGCTTACAAAAGAAAATATGAAAAAAAACATCCACAGGGCACTATGCCAATGATTTTTCCTTTTATGATTATATCAACCATACTTTTACTAGTCAATGCAATTGCAGGGACATTATTCAAATCTAAGAAAACCAGTTCGTAATTGAAGTCAACGTCCAAAAAGTCTTGAAGGCACAGTGAATAATAATGAGGGGGAAAAAAGGCCGTTGGAAATTTATCTTTAATATAAGCATTGACAAATTGTAAAATAAATGAAATCATGTCGTTGAGCTCAATTATGTGCAAACGATTGCCCATTTTGGAAGCGTATACATGTTGTTTTGCCCTCTTTTATTTACTCCTAATCTCTCAAGAGAGGTTGGTTGTAAAATAAAATTTAAAAGGAGAGTTTAGTATGAGGAGGAAGACAAGCCCCATCTTGAGGCGTACCTGGAGTATCGTTCTTTTTGTCGTATTGTTGTTGCAAACGATTGGCTTTACTCCCGAAGCACAGGCGAATGCCGATGTTCGGCAGTTAGGAGGTTCGGATGCGAAGCTATCGGCTGTCGCAAACTACGAACTCCCGGAAAGAACGAAGGATGGTCTTATTTTTCATGCGTGGAACTGGTCTTTTGACAACATCACCAGGAACCTTCCGGAACTGGCTCAGGCGGGATTTAAAGCGGTGCAAACTTCGCCAATCCAAGCCAGCAAGGAAGGGTTGACAGAAGGCAGCAAGTGGTGGATTTTGTACCAGCCCATCAACTTTAAAATCGGCAACTCTCAATTGGGAAGCAGGGATGATTTCAGACAGCTTTGCCAGGAAGCGGATAAATACGGCATAAGTATCATTGTTGATGTTGTCGCCAATCATACGGGGAATGCGGGCGGTGGAAATCAGCAGTATCAGCCGGCGCATAATGTTGATTCGGCAATCAAGAATAACAGCTATTTCTGGCATGAGGCCAGAGGTGTGGAAAACTGGAATGACCGTTGGCAAGTCACACAGTGGGGAATTGGTCTGCCCGACCTCAACACGTCTAATCAGGAATTGCAAGATATCATTATCGGCTTCCTGAATGACGCCATTTCCTTGGGCGCCGACGGCTTCAGATTCGACGCCGCCAAGCATATTGAGTTACCCAACGATCCGGGGGGCTCCAACTTCTGGCCCCGGGTACTGGGTTCGTTAAACAATAAAGATAGACTGTTTAATTACGGAGAAGTGCTTCAAGGTGGAGCTGACAACTTTGCCGGCTATGCCAATTACCTCAGCTTGGCCGCCTCCAGCTATGGGGACAGTGTCAGAAGCGCCGTTGGTTATCACGGTGGCATCAATGTTGATGCGGCCAAATCTTTTAACGCTAATAATGTAAGCCCCTCCAAATTAGTTACCTGGGTCGAATCGCATGACACTTATGCCAACGACAACAGCGAATCGACGGGGTTGAACGATTGGCAAATCAAAATGGGATGGGCAATCATCGCCTCCCGGGCGGAGACGACCTCTCTGTTCTTCAACAGACCGACAGGAGGTGGGAAATTTGCGAATCGGCTCGGCGATGCGGGGAATACGCTCTGGAAGGACCCGGACGTCGTTGCCATTAACAAGTTCCACAATGCTATGGTAGGTCAAGACGAATACATTAGGACGCAAGGGAATCAAATTATGCAGGTTGAACGCGGAACCAAAGGCATGACGATTGTGAATCTTGGAGGCAATGCTCAAATCAACTCCCCTACCAGACTGGAGGACGGCGTTTACCAGAACAAGGCCAATGGCGGTGGATCGTTTACGGTGTCGAACGGCAGAATTACCGGCCATCTGGACGGAGGCAGGATCGCCGTACTGTATAGCGCAGCGCAACAAACTCCGTCAGTATCCGTCGATCCTGGGGAAGGAGCCTTTTTCACAGATTCTGTTAACGTGAGAATGAACTATTCCAATGCAGACTCGGCAACGTACACTTTGAACGGGGGGCCGGTGACTCCGTTCAGTTCGGGAGATATGGTCAGCATTGGCGCTGGAACTCCAATCGGATCGACGTTTGTTCTGAAAATAGTCGCCGCGAATTTGTCTGGTCAAACAGAGAAGATGTTCAGGTATACGAAGGAGGAACCGAGCTCGGGCATGACCGTTCATTTCTACAAGCCTTCCGGCTGGGGAGTACCGAACATCTACTACTACGATGATTCCGTGACTCCG
Organism: Paenibacillus peoriae; assembly: GCF_022531965.1. Classification (GTDB taxonomy): domain Bacteria; phylum Bacillota; class Bacilli; order Paenibacillales; family Paenibacillaceae; genus Paenibacillus; species Paenibacillus polymyxa_D. Next base: position 2,791,185 of record NZ_CP092831.1, read on the forward strand.
CTCAGGGAAGGCTCAGCTTGGCCGGGCGTGGCCATGCAGAATGAAGGCAACGGCTGGTATGTGTATAGAGCCCCGGACTGGACGCAGGCGAAGGTCATATTCAACTCAAGTGGAAATCAGATACCCGGATCGCAAATGCCTGGATATGCCGTAAGTGGCGAGAGATGGATCAAGGAAGGACGGATTACTCCGCAAAATCCCAATGGGACAAAACCGACGGTTACGATCGATAAACCGGAAGGAACGCTCCAAGGGGATAGTCAGGAGATCACGCTCAATTATACCGATGTCGACAGTGGTACTTAGAGACTGAACGGCGGTTTTTTACTACCGACCACAAACTAACGATAGGCACGGGCGATCTGCCCGGTGCCCGCTATACGCTGAAAGTGACAGCAAGCAACGCTATAGGGAAAACGAACAATAGCTATACTTTCCCCAAAGCACAAAGCCCAAGCGAAGAGATGTTGACTTCCAAGAAAGAAAATACAGCTTGGTCGGGAGATCCAGGGGAGCGGCTTGTATGAATTGCTTTTGGGAAACCTATCTCATTGCATGAATTCTTTTACCCGCTAATGCAAGGTTACGGCTCGGTCGTTTTGCAATGCAATATTGAGCTTGGCGGTTCAGATCAGCATTTGTCGAGGGACAAGAACATAGTCCTATTGAAAGTCGCTATTTTGGCGGCTTTTTTTGTTGTATAGGCTTTTCAAAAAAACTGAAACTTATTTAAGTTCGCACTTAGCCAGCTTGAGAAAGTTTTTTATATTATTTTGCTGCTATCCTTCCACTGAGAAAGCTAGTATAGAATCAGGATTTTGAGGCTTCTTTAAGGATGTTATTACATAAGAACGGATCTTAATACAATCTTAATGCTGTAGGCAAATTCGTAATACGGTACTGATTTTGCTCATGATATACTAAAGATTGAGAGATATATAATAGAGGGTGGGCACAGGATGGCAGCAAAACAGAACGATGCCGGGTCCATATTTGACCAAATTACTGACTTGCCGGTAAAGCAAAGAAGAGGAAGGCTGAAGGTTTTTGTTGGATATGCACCAGGTGTTGGGAAGACCTGTGCGATGCTTAGCGACGCCCACGAAGAGCAAAAAGAGGGTATAGATATCGTAGTTGGATATATTGAACATTATGCCCGGCCATACACTGCGGCGCTGTTGGAAGGACTTGAACTTCTTCCTTACATCAAAATTTCAAATAAAGAATCCTCAACTAAGGAATTTGATCTGGACCAAGCGCTCCAGAGAAGCCCTGACCTTATATTATTGGACGATTTGGCCCATACCAACGCGGCAGGATGCCGACATAAAAAAAGATATCAAGATGTGGAGGAGCTTCTTCGCGAAGGAATTCATGTATATACGACGATGAATGTTCAACAGCTCGAAAGCCTAACGGATATTGTTTACTCCATTACTGGCATTTCCGTTGACGAACGCATACCGGACAGTGTATTTGACAGTGCTGATCAGGTGGAATTAGTCGATATTGAACCGGATGATTTAATAGGACGTTTGAATAGGGGAAAGATTTATCCTGAGGAGGAGAATACACAGGCTCATTTATTTACCAAGGAGAAGCTGACGGCTCTACGTGAAATTGCTTTGCGTAATACAGCAAGTCAGTTAAACCGAATTGCGGAGCAAATCAGTGAGCAGGCGATAACAAATGAATCTGATACGAAAGAACATATTCTGGTCTGCCTGTCTTCGGCTGCTTCCAATAAGAAAGTGATCCGAACAGCAGCAAGAATGGCGGCAGCTTTTCATGGTCATTTCACCGCGTTGTTTGTGGAAACACCAGAAGCGAGAGAATTGACATCAAAAAATAAAGCGGAGTTAAGGGAAAACCTTAGGCTGGCTGAGCAAATGGGTGCACAAATCGCAACGATGTATGGAGACGATATTCCAGGACAGATTTCCGAATATGTCAAAACAAGCCATGTATCGAAAATTGTCCTAGGACGCTCCCCTTACAAGAGGAGAGGGCTTGCAAAATCCAATGTAATGGATAAACTAACGGCCTTGCTTCCTAATATTGAAATCTATATTATCCCCTATACTCAGTCCTCCTTATATAAAAGATTGCCTTTTTACGAAAAATACCCAATGCTGTCGTTGGCAGATACTATCAAGACCATTGTTATCTTGGCTGTGTGCACAATTATTGGCTTGTGGTTTAAGTATTTGGAATTCCGAGAAGCTAACATTATCACCGTGTACATTCTAGGGGTTTTGTTAAATGCAATTGTGACCAAGGGCAGAATGTATAGCGCCATTTCTTCGGTTATGAGTGTACTTGTGTTTAATTATTTCTTTACCGAGCCTTATTATTCTTTACAGGCTTATGATTCAGGCTATCCGGTCACCTTTCTGGTCATGCTGGCTGCTTCTTTCATGACGAGTACACTAACTATGCGAGTAAGAAAGCAGGCTCGGCAATCCGCGCAAAAAGCTTACCGTACCGAGGTGCTTCTGGAAACAAGCCGGAAATTGCAACAGGCCAAAGACTCTCCGGCTATTATTAATGAAATGGCGCATCAAATGGTGAAGTTGTTGGACAGAATGGTCATTTTCTATTCAGTTGACCAAGGGGTACTGTTGGCGCCGCAGTTTTTTCCAAAGAAAGAATCTGCAGTTGATCCAGGGGTCTACACAGGAGGCTACGAATGTGCAGTTGCAGAGTGGGTATATAAAAACAACAAGCGTGCAGGAGCTACGACGGATACTTTTTTTGGCGCTAAGTGTCTATATCATGCGGTGCGTGGAGGAGATCAGGTTCTTGCGGTGGCAGCTATTGTAATGGATGAGGAAGAACCTTTAGAAGTTTTTGAAAATAGCCTAATGCTTGCCATGCTGGGAGAATGCGCGCTGGCGCTGGAGAAAGAAAAACTGAACGAAAGACAACAAGAGATCTCCATGCAAATCCAGCAGGAGCAACTCCGTGCCAGTCTGCTTCGGTCCATTTCTCATGATTTACGCACTCCTCTTACCAGCATCTCAGGCAATGCGGGGATTCTTCTTGGAAACTCAGAGGTACTAAACGAGGAACAAAAAAAAGGTCTATATACGGATATATATGACGATTCCATGTGGCTGATCAATTTAGTAGAAAATTTGCTGTCCATTAGTCGAATCGAAGGTGGTACTCTAAATCTTAATTTTCAGGCAGAATTAATGGAGGAAGTCATTTCGGAGGCTCTGCTTCATGTGAATCGCAACAGTGTGAAGCATGTCATTCAGACGGAATTGGATGATGAATTGATGATGGCTCGAATGGACTCCCGACTTATTGTTCAGGTATTGATCAATATGATTGATAATGCAATCAAATATACCCAAGATGGCTCTCACATCACGATTTCCGCAAGACACGAAAGACATATAGTCGTTGTAGAAATCTCAGATGATGGCCCCGGTATTTCTTCAGAAGAAGTCAAGGTCAGACTGTTTGAGATGTTTTATACGGCAGACAACATTCATGGGGACGGACGCCGTGGATTAGGGCTGGGGCTTTCTCTGTGCAAATCAATTGTGAATGCTCATGGAGGTACTATTGGTGTTAAGGACAATGTCCCTAAAGGGACGGTTTTTTATTTTACCCTGCAAGCTGAGGAAGTGAATGTTCATGAATAAACCTTTTATCCTTGTTGTGGAGGACGATAAACCCATCCGCAAGCTGATTACGACAACCCTGGAGACACAGGGTTATAAATATCATACGGCTGAAACAGGGGAAGCATCGATTTTAGAAGCAGTATCCAAGCAGCCGGACCTAATGATTCTGGATTTGGGGCTGCCGGATATGGACGGTGTAGATATCATAAAAAAGCTTCGTGCATGGTCGAATATGCCTATTATCGTGGTCAGCGCACGCAGCGAAGATCGGGATAAAATAGATGCGCTGGATGCTGGAGCGGACGATTATCTAACAAAGCCCTTCAGTGTAGAAGAACTGCTGGCCAGACTTCGAGTCAGTTTACGAAGAATTCGAAATGACAGTGATAAGCTCCTGAAGGATGCTTCCAGCTTTATTAATGGAAATTTGAGAATTGATTATGCAGCAGGATGCGTATGGATTGGTGAAGAAGAAATTCATCTGACCCCAAGCGAATATAAACTGCTTTGCCTGCTGGCAAAACATGTAGGCAAAGTACTGACCCATAATTTTATTCTGCATGAAATCTGGGGCAGCCACAGCTATGACATTCCTGCCCTGCGTGTGTTTATGGCAACGCTGAGAAAAAAAATAGAAAAAACATCATCACAAACTAAGTTTATTCAAACACATATCGGAGTTGGTTATCGTATGCTTCAGGTTGGAGATGATGGCTAGGTAATCATATTATAATGATGTAATTAGAGATCATGCTCTTTTGGAGCATGGTCTCTTTATTTTTCATCTGTCATCTAAATCTTAAGGTGATCTTTATACCTATATGAAAACCCTAATCCTAAACTAATGGTGAAAATGTTACGCTGAATTCGGAAGTAGAGAGGATAAAGAGGTTTGGCATGTGAGATGGGCACTCCCATGTTCGTCTGTTTCATCGGCTAAGCTGTCAACTGAGTGGAAAGGGAAAGAGGTATGGGGAATGAATGAAATTTTAACAATTGCGGGTCTGATCTCAATTGTGCTGGCGGTGCTGTATTTCGTTAAAAAAATATATGATTTTATCGATTTGCAGAAGGTGACACGGAAGGATATCTATGAGAACTATGATATCTATAAAGCAGCTCAGAAGTTTGCTCTCGGTACACCCGTCGATGAGATCAGAGAAATCCTGACAAACAGCTATGAGTTAGACGATAACCAGGTTGAAGAGACAATGCTTTTGGCTCTTCCTCATCGGCACGATACCGATGGTGGTTATCTTGCCTTTATCAAGGCTGTAAATCGGGTGCTGGAACAAGAGGTTTACAGCTAAACGTTAGTAAGAAGGAAAAATATGAATCGTTAGGCCGCGTTACTGGTGTTTGCTCCCAATTTGGCCAGAGAACAATTTCTACAAGTGCTGAGTGAAGGAGAGAAATTATTTGTTGCTGTATGCAAAGAGGAAGAGAGAATAAGTTCTATGAATTCCATGAAAGCGTTTGACATATTTGAATATCAATCTATAATTATGAACAGAATTGGACCTCACCGAGATGGAGGTATCCTGATTTTTTCAATCTGAATCGGATTAAGATGTCGCCAATTTTCAAATAGGTCGCTGCCTATGAGGAAGACGATAATTGATAGAGCTGTTATTCATAAACAGCAAGCTCATAACCTGGGGCTTGCTCTTTCATTTACCTAAGGAGAATGGGTCGGAATGACACTTAAAAAAAGAATCTTTTTATTGTTTTTTCTCAGCGCATTTATTCCCTTTATCAGTATATTTGCAATTTCTTACTATACCATTGATTCCATTTTTGCGAATAAAATCAATGATGGAATTAGGAGCAATCTACAGCAGGTAACTTCATCACTGGAAAATTCAATTACCAACCTGAATCATGTTACTCAGCAATTATCCTATAGTGGTACATTAGGCAAAAAACTGGATGAAGTCTTGAAGCCTTCCTCCAATATATTTGAATTGATTGAGGCTAGAGATGAATTAAAGAATGAGTTAAATGTCGTAACGTTTACTAATCCGAATATAGGTCTGACCTTATACTATTTCCAGAAAGAAGGCACTACACAGTTCGCTAACTTTCCCATCAAAGATCGTTTTTCTCCCGAGTCTTTGCCTGTGCTTTCCAAATCATATGGCATTGCGTACTATGGTCCCCATATGAGTATGAACCGATTTGATGATCAGCTTGTTTTATCTGCTATGCGAAAGGTACAGCTGCCTCAAAGGGACGATGTATATATTTACATCGAATCCGGCTTTCGTCTTACACAGGATATACTGGGTTACAATCAATACAAAGGAGCTTTATCGCATTTAATCCTGAATGGTGAGGGCAACATTGTTTACAGTGAAATTCCAGAAGCGATGAAGGTCGGAGAGAATTTTTCCAGCATATCGAAAGGTACTGCAAAAGATGGAATATCCCGTGATTACCATTGGTTTAAGGAGGACTCCAGTCAGAACTGGAGCGTCATATCGGTAATTTCGCAGGCTAAGTATCAACAGGAGAAAAACCAGTGGTTGCTTCAAATATTACTGGTCGCTTTATTTTTTCTCGGCTTTACCGTATTTCTGGCTTGGCTTCTGTGGAAGATGGTTTACAAACCATTAGGTCTGTTCCATTCGGAAATTAACGGAATGTCTCAGAATCCACAAAAGGCAGGCAGCCAGACCCGCACTCAAATTCCCGAGTTTGATTTTCTGTTGGGGGAATTCTCAAATATGCAGCATCAAATCGGCGACCTGTTCAAGGAAGTGCAGCAGAAAGAGAAGATTCGTGCAGATTTGGAAGTGGAAAAATTGTTATATCAGATCAATCCTCACTTTCTGATGAATACGCTGGATACTGTGCACTGGCTGGCCGTCATGAACGGACAAGGGGAGATTGACAAGTTGGTGCAATCCTTAAACAAGCTGTTGTATTACAATTTGGGTAAATTAGGGCAAGTATCCACGATGGAAGAGGAAATTGATGCGCTAAGACAGTACCTAATCTTGCAGCAAATTCGATATGACTTTGAATTTGACGTACGTATTTCAGCGGATGATCAAGTGCTTCAAATACCTGTGCCTCGTTTTATTTTGCAACCGTTGGTTGAAAATTCACTTTATCATGGACTGAGTGACGAAGGTTTTATTCAAATTGAAGTTACACTTGCCAAAACGCTGAATATTTTAATACAGGATAATGGAGCAGGCATGACCGAGGAAGCGATTCAAAGACTTCTGAATAATCGTATAACTGAACATAAAAAAGTAGGGATGGGCATTGGACTCAATTATGTCCACCGCATGTTGAGGGCACAGTACGGAGATCAAGCACAACTGGTGATCGAAAGTGAATTGGGTACAGGGACAAGTATACTGCTCATACTTCCTATCAAAGGAGAAGATGTTTGAGGATGATTAAGGTATTGATAGTGGATGACGATAAATTAGTACGAAAAGGAATAAGCTCTGCGATGCCGTGGAACGAGTTCAATATGGAGGTTGTAGGAGAAGCAAGTAACGGGTTGAAAGCACTGGATTTTCTGAAAGCCCAACCGGTCGATCTGATGTTGACGGATCTCGCGATGCCGGTGATGTCAGGTATTGAACTGATGCGAGCTGCAAGGCAGCTCTATCCAGAACTACATATTGTCGTATTAACACTGCATCAAGATTTCGATTATATCCAGGAAGCGCTCAGACTTGGAGCCATCGACTATATAGCCAAAGTTCAGCTCGAGAAGGAGCAATTCGAACACGTGCTGCATCGAATACATGCTCGGATTGACGAGCTGGCGAATACAAGACGAAAGCTGCCTCTGCTAAGTGAGACCAATGTCCATTATCGCCATGTGTATGCACTTGTTTCACTGGATCGCAAGTCAGGACAGAGCTGGCCGATTGAACTGACATCCAATGTAGACGAGATCCGATGGGAGGTTGAACGGAACTGTTGGATGTGGACGGCACCCATGGACGTAGAGGATCAGCTGTTCCATAAACTGAAGGAATCCCTGGATCAAGTTCCCCAAGGCGCCTTGCTGGTTATATCCGATGTACAAGACCGAACATGGTCGCAAATCCAAAACTGGATTATGAATTATACAGAAACGTCCTTATTCTATGCATACAACCCTTATGATCCTGTCATTGCCGTTTCGATGGATGTGGAGGACTCTTTTCCAATAGAACCGAAGGATGAAGACATGGATTGTATTAAGCAAAGTTGGTTCCTATCACCATGGACCCACAACGATAGTTACTACAACCAACTGATTGAACAGCTCAAATCACTAAGACTGCATAAAGGCCAGCTGATGGGATTGCTATACTCTATAGTTATGGAATGGAATCACCTTTTTGCCCAGACTACGCTGGGTAGAATCTCAATGATCCATTCTTTTCAATCCTGGTACGAGGTAGAAGAGTGGATCAAGCAGACCTCTGAGGGCATTCGTAAGTCAGATGAACAGACTTCGTATTCACAGGAAATTGTAGACGCCGTGAAAAAAGCGATTATGATCATGCACAATGATTTGGACCAAGCTTTTACAGCTTCAGGTCTGTCCCAGCAACTGAACATCAGCCGAAGCTATTTCAGTCAATGCTTCAAGGATCTGATGGGGAAAACCTTTAATGAGTACTCCCGATTTATACGAATAGAGAAGTCTAAAGAGTATTTATTGAATACAAACAACACGATTTTCTGGATTGCGGAGCGAGTGGGTTATACGGATGAAAAATATTTCAGCCGAATTTTTCGCGAATTGACAGGTCTGCTACCAAGCGAATATCGACACCTCGGCAGAGGGGATAAATAGCGTACTCTCCCAGATGACCAATAAACCGGGCGAAAGAGGGGAAAGCGATGATTAAGAAGATGGCTGCATGTGTTCTTGTCGTCAGCTTAATTGCAGTGACCGTATATTTCAGCAAACCATACTTCCGGGAATCGCCAATGGGACCAACGAAAACAATCTCGGACACTGCCGCTGCCGATCCATTTGGGAAATATGAACATCCCGTTTCCATCCGACTGGGATATGCGGTAGACCCAACAGGCGCGGATCTCTCTGGAGGAGAAACACTTGAGAAGAATATATGGAAAACGGTGATTAAACAAAACCTTAACATTGATGTCCAGGTATTATGGCAGGTATCGAAGGAAAATCTGAGTCAGAAAATCGACCTGGCTATCGCCAGCAATGATCTGCCGGATGCCATGATTGTAAATCAGCTGCAGCTGAACGAGATGATCAAGGCTGGTGAAATTGAAGATCTAACCGAGGCATACAATAGCAGCGCATCACCGGAAATAAAAAAAATTATTGATAGCACAAACGGATTGGCTATGGAACAAGTGACCTTCGCTGGCAAGATAATGGCTGTTCCTTCTGTGACAGCGGAAGACTTCAGCATGCTCTGGATTCGACAGGATTGGCTGGACCGTCTTGGACTGAAACCGCCGAAAACGGTAGATGATCTGGAAGCTATCGCCAAGGCCTTTGTGGAGAATGACCCAGATGGAAACAGTAAGCGGGATACGATTGGCCTTGCTTCAAGCACTGGACTGTATAACGATTTCAACAACAGTGCTTTTTCTTTTGATCTAACGCCAATCTTCGCAGCATATGGATCTTTTCCGGGATATTGGCTGAGCAAAGATGGAAAACCTGTATACGGTTCGGTTCTACCGGAAACGAAGGACGCCTTGGTCAAACTGCGTGAAATGTACGCCAAAGGCCTTCTCGATCCAGAACTGGGTCTCCGCAAAGAAGCGGAAGAAACAGTTATTAACGGTCAGGCGGGGATGTTCTTTCAAGGTTTTTATGCTGGGTACTGGCCCCTTCCGAGCGCTTGGCAGAACGAGCCGGAGGCGAACTGGCAAGCATACGCACTCCCACTGGATGCAAACGGTGCATACCATGTGAAGGTGCATAATCCGTCAAGTTTATTCTTGGTGGTACGAAAAGGATATGCTCATCCCGAAGCGATCATAAAAATTAACAATCTGTACCTTCGTGATGAGTTCAAGTACGGTACGCGTTTTATGCTGGGCCGCAATTTCTTAGCTCCGACAGATGAAGCACGATTTGAAACAAAGGCCGCGCAGGATATTCTGATGGGAACCAAAACACCCGCCGATTTCAAGGACAAGTCTGAATACAAATTGCTGGAAAATTTGGTTTCGACAATAAAACAAACCAAATTGAAGCCTTATGATCAATATGGTATTTCCTATTGGAATGAACACAGCAACAGCTTTATGCGGGGTTATTCGCTTCTAGTAGGCGGAAGAAATTTTTTCGATCCAAACATCCATAAAGTTCGAAGCCTTACCTATATACGAACTCCAACGATGGAGAAGGCTTGGGGTGAACTATCAAAACTGGAACATGATACATTTTTAAAAATTATTTTAGGCGCTGAACCGACCGATTCATTTGATCAATTTGTCGAGGAATGGAAGAAACAAGGGGGCGATCAAGTGACTGTGGAGGTGACTGCACTCCATAACCATCGCTGAAGACCATCATGAATGTGATACGATAAATTCTATAAGCACGTTTATAATTCCATTAATCAAGCCGACGATTCCTGTTTCAGGAGCTGCCGGTTTTTTTGTTCTTCACTTTGATTAGTAAGTAAGGATAGACAAATGTATGTCGGTAGGTAGGATAAATGCTTACAAGCCAACATTGGCTTTTTGATCCCAAATGAAACCGCATACATTCCTCTATCCAAACAGACGTTCAATCCCTATCTCGATTTGTCTTCTCCGAGCTTTATAATGAAAGCGCAAACAACAATGATAGAGAAATATTCAGAACGAAGGGGAATCGAATGTGATGAGAACTAAATGGTTCATAAAAAGCAAATTGTTGACGAGACGTCTGGCTGCGCTGTCGATGTCTGCCCTGGTGATTTCAACCCTTGCAGCCTGTGGGGGCTCCTCCAACCCTCCCACTGCGGAGGAAGCGGGCAAATATGAGGCAACACCGGGAGACCCATTCAGTGCCTATAAAGACGAAATAACCGTAACGATGGGTCGTGTAACTACAGCCAACCCGAAACTGCCGGCTGGAGATACGTATGAGAACAACGCGTATACTCGGCTAGTTAAAGAAACGTTTAACGCTAAGATTAAAGACCAATTTGAAGCCAACGGAGAAGATTACAGCCGTCAGGTTTCTCTCGCCATCGCCTCTGGGGAACTGCCTGACATGATGCGTGTTGATTCCAAGGATGAACTCAAAGAACTGGTTGATAATGATCTGATTGAAGATATGACGGAAATTTACAAACAATATGCCACAGATAACATCAAGAACATTTACGACTCTTATGAGGGCCGTGCATTGGACAGTGCGACGATAGATGGACGTTTAATGGGACTTCCGGCTACTTCCCTAGATTCCGCGCCAACCATGGTCTGGGTTCGTCAGGATTGGCTGGATCTACTGGGAATCCAACTTGACGCAGACGGAGACGGGGCCATCAAGCTGGATGATGTGGAGAAAACGGCTGAGGAATTCCTGAAAAGAGATCCTGGCCAATCCGGGAAACCAGTAGGTATTCCCTTTGTGAACACCCTGAATACAAGTGACTATAATGCTTCTGCCTATACCATGCTGGGAGTTGCCTCCACCAAGGGTGCATTCCCTCAATACTGGATGAAGGGGAAGGACGGCAGCATTGTTTATGGCTCGACAACAAAGGAAACCAAGCAGATGTTAGGCGTCATGGCAGATTGGTTCAAGAGAGGCCTCATCGACCCGCAATTTGGAACACGCACATTTGATGATATTACGGCACTGTACACCAACGGCCAAAGTGGTATTGCTTTTGGACCATGGCATATTCCTGACTGGGGTCTGAGCAGCGTGAAGCAGATGGATAAGAATGCGAAATTCACGGCTTACACTTTGGAGGATGCAGACGGAAAGGTAAACGTGGCACACGCCAATCCAGCCAATCAGTTTATCGTTGTGAGAAAAGGATATGAACACCCGGAACTCGCCGTTAAAATAGTAAACCTTTTCTACGATAAACTGGCAAATGATAAAAATGTAGAAACATCTATGCCAGAAGCCGCCAAGTATCAAGAGAACGGCGTAGACGGTTCTACCAGACCTTTTAATATTGAAGTCAACTCGGCTACCTCGCTGCTGGATGATTACTCTGACATTGTTCGCGGGATTAAAGGGGAGATTAGTTTGGATCAGGTCCGGACGACAGAATCAAAGAACAATATTAAAAGTATTCAAACCTACTTGAGCGATATGGATACGGATAACGTAACATCCTGGGCGAAATATCACTCGCGTATCAACGGAGTGGGACTCATCGACAAACTGACACGGGAAAACAAATTCGTTTGGATGACACCCGCCTTCTCTGGCACTACACCAAGCATGAAACAGACATGGGCTAATCTGACCAAGATGGAGCAGGAATCTTTCATCAAAATCGTGACTGGTGCAGAATCTCTGGATTACTTCGATACTTTCGTTAGCAATTGGAAGAAACAAGGTGGTGACCAGGTAATTCAGGAAATTGAAGACGAAGCTGCATCCGAAAAATAAACAATCATGAACTGCTAGAAGGGCTGCGATAAGCAGCCTTTCTTCAGGAAAGGGGTCCATCCATGAAACAGGGAAATGATAGAGCAAAAGGTCGGTTGGGCACGGGTGCCATGTATCATTTGATGATGCTTCCGGGGATTTTATTTTTACTGGTATTCAGCTATGTTCCGATGGTCGGTGTCATTACGGCGTTTCAGGATTATATACCAGCCAAGGGGATGTTTGGCTCCAAATTTGTAGGGCTGAAGCATTTTATTTATATGTTTAAGCTGCCGGACATCGCACAGGTTTTTAGTAATACGTTGGTGATTGCCATTGCCAAGATTCTATTGGGAACAATGATGGCTATCATTTTTTCCATCTTGTTAAATGAGATCCGCATCAAATTCGTTAAAAAATCCGTACAGACAATTGTTTATTTGCCACACTTTTTATCCTGGGTAGTTCTAGCATCCGTGGTTGTTAACATGTTCAGTTTGGATGGAATTGTGAATCAAATTTTGGCTTTTTTCGGTCTGGAGAATATTAATTTTCTCGGCAGCAACACCTGGTTCCAGCCGCTGATTATTGGGACAGACGTGTGGAAGGAGTTCGGTTACAGTTCCATCGTCTATTTGGCTGCAATTACTTCGATTGATCCGGGTCTGTATGAAGCGGCAGGAATGGATGGAGCCAGCTGGTGGAGAAAAGTATGGCATATTACATTGCCAGGTATGCTGCCTATTATCCTGCTCATGGGAGTGATGAGTCTGACCAATATTTTGAGTGCCGGCTTCGATCAAATTTATAATCTGTATAATCCGGTTGTCTATGAGTCGGGAGATATTCTGGATACTTATGTATATCGGATTGGACTCGTTGGGCGACAGTATAGCTTCGGTACGGCTGTTGGCCTGTTCAAGTCAGTGATCGGTATTGTTTTGCTATTGTCCGCCAACCATTTGGCCAAGAAATACACCGACCGAAAAATATTCTAAGGAGGCAAAGCCTATGTCATATTCTGTAAGCCTAAAAGATCGAATTGGCCGGTTTGTCATCAATGCCATCGTCATATTTCTGGCATTGATCTGCCTTCTTCCGTTATGGAATATCGTTGCGATTTCATTCAGCAGCAGCGAGGCCGTGTCAGCTAATGCTGTAGGTCTCGTACCGGTCAATTTTACAACAGCAGCGTATACGAAAATTATCGATGATGCTCAGTTCTGGCGTTCCTTTGGCATATCTGTTCTACGTGTTGTGCTCACACTTATTCTCAACATGATTCTTATTATTTTAATGGCATACCCGCTCTCCAAGTCGAAAAGGGAATTTAGGGGTAGAAACATTTATATGAATGTCATGATTTTTGCCATGCTGTTCAGCGGCGGGATGATCCCGAGTTATCTACTGATCAAAAACCTCGATATGCTTAATACAATTTGGTCGCTTGTTCTACCGGGAGCTGTCCCTATATTCAGTGTCATCCTTGTCATGAACTTCTTCTCTGCTGTACCTAAGGCGCTAGAAGAAGCAGCATTCATCGATGGGGCGAATCCGCTCCAGGTCCTGTTCAAAGTGTATGTTCCCGTGTCCATCCCTGCGCTGGCGACGGTAGCACTATTCAGTATCGTGGGAACGTGGAATGATTTCTTTAGCGGTTTGATCTATATGACCCAAGTCAGCAATTATCCGCTAATGACTTATATTCAGTCCCTTAACGTGAATATTGCCGAACTTCTTCAATCCGGCACCAACTCAGCACAACTCAGCAACCTGACTGAAATTTCAAACAAAAATCTAAATGCGGCAAAAATCGTAGTCGCTGTCATCCCGCTACTGCTCATTTATCCGCTGCTTCAAAAATATTTTGTGACTGGAATTGTTGTAGGATCGGTAAAAGAGTAATTGTATGATGTGACTTGATTAAGATAAAAATACTATTTGTGATTGGAAGGGTTGTAATGAACAATGGAAAATAAAAATTGGTGGAAAGAAATCGTTGTATACCAGATATATCCACGGAGTTTTCAAGATAGTAATGGTGATGGAATCGGCGATTTGAAAGGAATTGTTTCCCGTCTAGACTATTTGCAGCAACTCGGTGTCGGTGCAATTTGGCTATCACCAGTTTGTAAATCCCCTCAGGATGATTTTGGTTATGATATTTCGGACTATCGGGATATTGATCCGATGTTCGGGTCTTTGGATGATATGGGGATGTTAATTCATGAGGCTGGGAAACGTGACATTCGAATCATAATGGATTTGGTGTTAAACCATACTTCCGATGAGCATCCATGGTTTCAAGAAGCAAAAAAAAGTAAAGAAAATCCGTACCATGACTACTATGTCTGGAGAGATGGCGTTGAAGGAATGCCACCAAACGATTTGGGTTCCATCTTTGGTGGTTCAGCATGGGAATGGGTACCCGAGATAGGACAATACTATTTACATCTTTTTTCTGTAAAACAGCCGGATCTCAACTGGGAAAACCCAAAAGTCCGACAAGAGATTTACGAAATGATCAATTGGTGGATAAGCAAGGGTGTAGGCGGTTTTCGACTTGACGTAATTGACTTAATCGGAAAAGAGCCAGATTTGAAAATTACCAGCAACGGGCCGAATCTGCATAAGTATATCAGGGAACTCAGCAAGGAGACGTTTCAAAAAGCTGGAGACCTGCTGACGGTTGGAGAAACATGGGGTGCTACGCCAGAGATCGCCAAATTGTATAGCAACCCGGACGGCAGTGAGTTCTCAATGGTATTTCAATTTGAACATATTAGTTTGGACGAACAAGCGGGGAAAGGGAAGTGGGATCTTAAGCCTCTAGATTTTCTAGAATTAAAAAAAGTGTTGTCTAAATGGCAGACAGAGCTGAAGGGGGATGCCTGGAACAGTTTGTTTTGGAATAATCACGACTTACCCCGAATCGTTTCTCGTTGGGGAGATGACGGAGAATACAGGATAGAATCGGCTAAAATGTTGGCAACCCTTCTTCATGGCATGCGAGGCACACCATACATTTATCAGGGGGAAGAATTAGGAATGACGAATGTTCAATATCCAATTGAAGACTATCGGGATATTGAGTTACTAAATTTCTACAAAGATAGAATTGAGAAAGGATACCCTGAAGACAAAGTTATGGAGTCAGTCTTTGCAAAGGGTCGTGATAACGCTCGAACACCAATGCAGTGGGACGCTTCCAACAACGCTGGTTTTACATTAGGGAATCCTTGGATTAAAGTAAACCCGAATTATAAGGACATCCATGCACAAGAAAGTTTAAATAACCCTGAATCCATATTCCATTATTATCGGAAACTAATCCGATTAAGGAAAGATCATGAAGTGATCATATATGGGGATTATGAGCTGATATATCCCAAGAATAAAGATTTGTTCGCGTACACTCGAACGCTGAAAGGAGCCAAACTACTTGTAGTATGTAATTTTCAAAAATACACAACCCATCTCCCACTTCAGAAAGAGCTGGCAGAGACTAAGCAGCTGCTAATATCCAATTATCCAAGTAACATGTTTGAAATAGAAATGCGCCCTTATGAAGCGAGAATGTACCTTATCGATACACTCCATAAATGAAAAGGTCTCAGCTTTTTAGATTTCTTTTTTTGATGACAATAACCACAAATAGTAACAAAGGGAGAAGAATTTGAAAAATAGGAAACCAGGAATTAAGAACAAATTTTCGACCGATTACCATGTGATGAGTATAGTTAGGCGACAGAAAAGAAAGCCCGTAAATAAGTGCAGCAAGGGGAAGAATCCATTTTTTAAATCCGACTCCGGTTATTTTTTCAAGTCCTATCACTGCACCGTTAAAAAATAAACACATTTTGATGATCAAGCCAAGAAAAAGAAGCAAGGTGAAAAGGGCATCCATTCGTTCGAACAGATCTGCTAATTCAATCAACTGAACGGTTTCCAAAAGAGGAAGTGTGCTATTGGCGGCGATCTTGGGTCCGAGAACAAAAATATCCAATTGATTAACAAATGTTAGAGCAAGTGCGGTCATTATATAGGCAAAGAAAACGGGTTTTGTGAGATTCCGGCCTTTATGTACAAGCGGATAAAATACAAGAAATAACACAGTTTGTCCGAATGGAAAGGAGATAAGCTCAGGAATAGCGGCTTTAAATATGGGTTTCCATCCTTCCTCTAAAACTGGAAGGGAATTTTCCAAGTGAAAGAGACCAGTTGCCGGAATTAATATACTAATTATGGCGTATCCAAGTACAAAAAAAGGGAAAAGGAACAAGCAAAATAAGAAAAATGCTTTGTAGCCGTAACGAACCGTGTTGGATACAACCACGATTGTGATCAAGATGATGATCCACAAAGGGGTTTGGCGGAGCAAAGTCATTACTGTCACCTCGCCTAAATCGCGTATGTTCCGAGAAGCTTCATATGTAAAATACATCACAAAAAGTAAATTGATGAGTGTACCCACATATTTCCCAGTGTAACGGCGAAACAACATGAACAAATCTAATTCAGGATCTTGATAGTGAATAACAAGATGGAGCTTTAGCAGAAGTAGTCCTGCTAAAGCTCCTATCAACATGACTAACCAAGCATCTTGATTTGCTTCAGCCCCCATTAAAAACAAAGTTGTACTTCCAACTTCAAATAAAGACATACAAATGATCAACTCGGATACTCGGATTTTATTTTGACGCATGGCTTCAATTCACCTCTCCCTGTTTATCTCATTTCAACAGTTCGTTAAAAGATTTTTCGAATAATCCTGGACGTGCAAGCTTCATTTTTACATCTATTTTTATATCCATGTTTGCTAACTCTCCAGGCCACGTCTCTTTTATTTTTTTCCAGTCTTTTGGATACTTGTGATGAATTTTATTTCCAATACCGATAAGGTCGATATTCTTTTGCTGTAAGGCTTTCCAGCCTTCCTGAATTTGCGATTTGATCGTTTCTGCTGCTTGCATCTGCAATTGATGTGTACTTTGCATATTTTTCATTTCTCTTTGGGAAGAGGCTGACAGAAGATCACCGGTAGCTTTAACGTCAACGTTTAGGTAATAATGATTTAAATTCTTGATTGGCGTAGCCTTAATCTTGGCTTTCCGGATGAGGAAAGCGGACGTAACATTTCCATCCACATAGTTTACAGTAGTGTTTTTAATCTGGTTGTTTAACCATGAAACCCCCATACTTTCCTTTTCATTTAGGAAGCCGACTCTCTTGTCTTTCTGAAAAATGCTTAAACCCGATAACTTGAGTTTACTTTTGGCGGAGGTTTCCTTGAAAACATCAACAGAGTTTAGTTTCTCCGGCTCTGAACCCTCAAGAGATATTTCTGGAACTCCGGCTGCGCCACTATCGGAGCTAATTTTCGAAATAAATTCATACATGGATATTGCGGGGTAGATTGATCCTAATTTGCTATCTCTTTCTATAATCTTTTCTAAAGCTTGACCAGGAATTTTCTCTGGTGGTACAAGCTTTTTTAAAAAATCACGAGCCTCTCCGTTGGCAATGAATACTTTTACAGTTTCTCGTGAATCAAGGTTGCGGAGGTAAATATCAATAATCTCTTCAATGCCTTGTTCTGCTGCTTTTTTTCCAATAACGAGTATATTATTTTGGGCAAAATATAGTTTACGCGGGTATTCCAGGCTACTCTTCGTAACGGTTTCTCTCAATGTTTTTCCATGTGTAGAAAAGGTATGTACAGCGCTTTGCGATGCCCCGGTGGAAGAACCACCTGATCCAGTCGTCATAGCTGATGGAATTATGATTTGATAGGTATTGATCCAGTCGCCCTTATGGCCATCAATTCCAGTTGCTGTTGTGATGGCTAATTCGTTCAATTCTGTACGATCTACGCACCCTGTAAGTAATAACCCTGCAATAAACAGAACATAACTAACTCTTAATTGCCGCACCATTGATCTCTCCTATTTTTGGGTATCAGACTTGTCATTATTTTTGATTTCATCCGAACTAGCAGGGTATTGGTGAGCTGCCTGTCTTGTCTGGTTATGGCCTGATTTTTCGCTAGGTCTGGTTTTCATAGCCCACCACGGAGCTCTGATGATAAGGTCCTTCATATTAGATTTAAAGGTGGGGCTGTAGGGCACAAAATAATCAACTCCGAATGATTTGAGAGATACAAGATGAACAAGAAGGGGGATAATTCCTATCAGAATACCGAATAAGCCCAGAGCCCCCGCCAGTAGCATAAGTGCAAAACGCAACAACCTGACTGCTGAAGCCATACCAAAATACGGGATGACAAAGTTCGATATAGCAGTGAAGGCAACAACGATAACCATTGCACCTGAGACCAGTCCGGCTTGCACCGCTGCCTGCCCGATAACCAGAGCTCCTACAATGGAAACGGCTGGTCCGATGACCCGTGGCATTCGCACACCTGCTTCACGAATCACTTCAAACATCAATTCCATCATTAATGCTTCAATTAATGCAGGAAAAGGAGTTCCTTCCCGTTGAGCCATCAGCGTAATTAACAGCGTGGTGGGGATCATTTCCTGTTGGAAAGTCGTCAAGGCTATAAATAGAGAGGGAAGCAACAATGAGACTAGAAAAGATACCACACGAAGAGCCCTTAAAAAAGTTGAAATGTCATATCTCTGGTAGTAGTCTTCGGCCGTTTGAAAGAAATTGAAGAAAGTTACAGGTGCAATCAGAGCGAATGGCGTCCCATCAACCAGAACAGCTACTTGTCCGTCTAAAAGGCTACCTGCGACAGTATCCGGACGCTCTGAGTTTAGCATGGTGGGAAAGAGACTAAGTGGTTCATCCTGTATGAATTCTTCGATATAGCCACTTTCAAGTATGCTGTCTGTATCAATGGATTGAAGCCGTTTTGTAATTTCCCGTATTACTTCTGGATTAGCGACATTTTCAATGTAAGCTAATATGACTTTAGTTTGTGTATATCGTCCAATAACGTGACTTTCAAATTTAAGGTCAGGTGTCCGCAATTTTCTTCTGATCAGTGTAATGTTAGTTGAGACATCCTCTGTAAATCCTTCTTTAGGACCCCGTACTACGGTCTGAGTACTGGGTTCCTGAATAGCCCGTCTTACTCCGCCTGCGATGGAAACTGCCAAAGCATAGTTGTTTCCGTTGATGACAATGACAGCATTCCCGGAGAGAATGGCTTGATATACCTCATTTTGCGAATGTATCATTTGAATATTTCCTGCTGGAATTGTCTTCTTTAATAGAGAGACCGTGCTATTTTCACCAAGCTTAGAGGAAGATTCAGAGAGTTTTTCTGTAATTAAACCTTCCATTAAATCGGAAAGTAAGTTTTGATCAATTAATCCCTCGATATAACATACTGCGAGATGACCGGCATGGGCAGGATTTTCGGAAAAATTACGAATGATAAAATCAGGACCTTGTCCGAGTTTCGATTTGAGTAAAGACAGAGTTTGGGGCAATGACGGATTAATGGGGTCAGTTGTTTGCTGATTGGACTTTTCACTATCTTGTCTACGCCTTCTTTCAGGTCTCAGAACGTTTCTAAACCAACCTAACAACACAAGTTAACCCCCTTGCTTTATTGATAAAGCATATTTTATCCTCTAAGACCTAAAATATACTTCTTAAGAGCAGTTGATTCCAAAGTTAACCATTAAAATCTAAAAAATCAAAAGCGAGCGCCGTCCAACAGAGGAGAGCGCCCGCTTTTGATTTTTTGGAAATAACTAAATTCAACTAGCAGGTCAGGGAATCAACTCGAGCCCTTCTCCCGATTCCAACACTTTCCCTACCCCTTCCTTTAGAAGCGAGGCGAAGTAGTGAGGGTCTTGTTTGATATGAGGGAACGTATTGAAATGGATCGGCACAACTTGTTTCGCTTGAAGCCATTCAGTTGCCAGCGCAGCATCTTCTGGACCCATAGTATGGTTGTCTCCGATCGGCAGAAATGCCAAATCGATATTGCTGAGTTCTCCAATCACCTTCATATCGTAGAACAAACCTGTGTCTCCTGCGTGGTAAATCGTTCTGCCCTCTGCTGTGAACAGAATCCCTGTAGGCATTCCCGTATAGATGATTGTTTTAGTCTCCAGATTAACGAGGCTTGAGCTATGAAAAGCCTGGGTTAATTTCACTTTTCCAAATTCGAATTGATAAGCTCCCCCAATGCTCATGGCGTGGGTTCGTACACCTTGCCAACTGAGAACATCCGCTAGCTCTGCCGATGCGATTACCAGCGCGTCATTTCGTTTTGCAATTTCCACAGTATCTCCAACATGATCCCCGTGGCCATGGGTCAGAAGGATTACATCAGCCTGCACGTCGGCTGCTTCCAGATCGGTGTTGGAGTTGCCTGTAATAAAAGGATCAATAAGAATAATTGTGCCATGGGTTTCGATTTTTACAACGGAATGTCCATGATAAGATACTTTCATTTTTCTTCCCCCTTGGTCAAATCGGCGGTGCCGGGTTTATTCAGATTAATGTGATGTAACAAACCATTGCCACGATATTGACTAATCTCCAATCGCTATCGAAACATACTCTTAGAAATTCTTCGCAGCATTGCGCGCTTTTTCAATTGCTTCGGCTTTGATTTGGGGAGCGCGGTCTCCCGCCGTGGACAGACCTTCCACAAATAGGCTATCAAAGTCTGTTACGCCGACAAAATTCAAAACCGTCTTCAAATGACGGCTTCCATTCTCGCGTTCCGCCACAGGACCTTCCGAATAGATGCCGCCGCTAGCTTGAATGTGGAATGCTTTTTTGTTATGCAGCAGTCCAACGGGGCCATTCTCCGTGTATTTGAATGTTTTGGCTCTGACGCAAAAGGAATCAATGTATGCCTTCAATACCGGAGGGTAAGAAAAGTTCCACATGGGTGTAACGAACACGTACTTGTCCGCAGTGACAAACTCTTCGAGCAAATGATTCAGTTGGGTTATTTTTTCTTGATGCGCGGCAGTCAATTGATCAAACGATGCTCCCGTTTGAAGCTTGCCCCATGCCTCCAATACATCTGCATCGATATGCGGAATGTCTCGTTGATACAGATCTACGTGCACAATCTTATCTTCTGGGTGACTTTCTTGATAGGCTTGTACAAATTGCTCGCCAACGGAAAGGCTGTAAGATGCTTCAGGATTACCAGGATGCGCAGTGATATAAAGAATAGTCGACATAATTATATTTTCTCTCCTTCTTATATAAAATTACGATTTAAACAATAAAAGGGGCGATGCCGTTGCCATAAGACCAGTTGTCTTTCGTGACTTCAATTAAATTGATAAAAACATCCTCGGTTCTAATGTTGCACTGCTCATGCAGTTGTTCAGCTAATGCCGCATAGAACTCTTTTTTTACTTCAGACGATCTGCCGACATTCAAAATGATTTGAACGATGAGAAATCCATCGCTTCTTTCAATGTCCAGACAGTTTGGATCAAAGTTGAAGTTCTCTCGGTTGTGTTCCTCGATAATCAAAAAACGATCATTTTCAGGCACTTGCAGCTTGTCCACGATCGTTTGCGAGACGGCCTCTTTAATACGGGCTTTAGCTTCGCTCGAACGTCCTTCCAACGTGACGATACGCGTTAAAGGCATGTAGATTACCTCCTCTTTTTGTTGATATGCTTTATTCTATCTGTTAAAATCCAGAACACGAATGTACATGAGTTCGTGTTAGTTCGTGTCAGAGATGCTCAAACTATTGAAGCCAGGTGATAAGATGGAAGACGAAAAATCTTTGAAAGATTGGCCCCATGATTGGATTAAAAAAATTCGTTCCAGGCCCGCTAGACATAACCTTTCCAAACGAACACGGCAAGTTGACTTGGCAAGGCAAGTTGGCGTCGATCCACGAACCGTTCAACAGTGGGAGAACGGAGATCGTCTTCCCAGCGTTGGCAGCCTCAAACGTTTGATTCAAGTCTTTTTGGAGGAAGGACTCTTCCTGGAGGGAGCCCAGCGGAAAGAGGCTGAGGAGCTTTGGCTTGCAGTAAAACGCTTTTCGGAAGTGCGCTCTGCAACAAAACGGGAGTTTCCGGATTTTGATGTCACTTGGTTTGAAACCGTTGCTTCGTTCGAAGGTTCCGCGCAGGAAGGTCGGGTTGCCACGCAAGCCGTTTCACTTGCAAGGCAAAGTCAGTTACCGAAGCCTCCTTCTCTCTTTATAGGAAGAAACCAATCCATGGCTGACCTGAAAGAACAGCTGAAGTTCCATTCCCTTGTGTCAATCGTAGGACCCGGAGGGATAGGGAAAACATCACTTGCTGTTCGAGTCGCTTCAACGCTTGCTGAAACGTATCCGGACGGTATTTGGATGTTCGAATTCGGCGCCGTAAAGGATCATCATTTTTTGGGCCAGTATCTGTTATCCACTATGGGACTGCAAAATCAAGGGAATCGAACTGATCTCCAAACCATATTAGATGTAATCTCCGAGAAAAGAATGATGTTTATTTTCGACAACTGCGAACACATCATTGATGCATGCGCGGCTTTAGCTGAATCACTCCTGATGGCTGCGCCAACACTAAGCATCATGGTCACGAGCCGAGAAGCCTTGAACATTTCGGGGGAATACGTCTATCGGATTCCCCCGTTATCCTTTCCAGGTGAGGAGTATTCGCTGGAGGTGCTTTCCGAAGAAGAAATCAAGGAATTTGAAGCCGTGCAACTGTTTATGGAACGCGCGCTTTTGGTTGCTCCTAAGCTTCAACCCACGCTGGCAAACTTGCAGCTTGTAGGTGCCATATGCAAAAAATTAGAAGGGATTCCGTTAGCCATTGAGCTTGCGGCTTCCAGAATGAGTATGTTGACATTAGAACAGATGGAAGAACGTCTGGCGAGTCTGCTGACATTATTGACTGCTGGAAAACGAAATGCTGTGCCTCGGCAAAAAACGCTGAAATCTACAATCGATTGGAGCTACGATCTACTAACCGGCAAGGAGCAACTGCTTCTGAGAAGGCTCAGTGTATTTTCGGGAGGGTTTACGTTGGAGGCAGTGGAGCGGATCTGTAGCTGCGAACCCACATTGCCCACCCGTGATGATAAACTTGCTCGGGAAGATATGCTTGATCTGTTATCCGGACTGGTCAACAAGTCACTCGTCTCAATCGAAACCAGTGATGACTACCGCTACATCCGTTATTTCATGCTGGAAGCCATTAAGGAATATGCTGGCGAGAAGATGCGGGAAGAAACTGACGGCCGTAACAGACATGTTCTTCTTGAACGTCATGCTCAATATTACAGCCAAATTTTGAATCGTGCCGAGGCCAAGTTCAGGACTCGAGAGCGTGATGCCTGCCTTGATGAAGTGAGACAAGAATATGCAAACCTGCGCTCAGCCATGCAATGGTGTTATCAGAATGATGCACATACCAACTCAATTGGATTTCATATGGTTTCAAACCTTTACTGGTTCTGGCTTCATGAAGGCAGATTAAAGGAGGGGATTTTTTGGCTTAATCGTTTTCTGGAAAGTACCGTTCATAAAGAACTGCCTGGTGGAGATTTTGCCAAAGCATTGCATGGGCGGGGCGTCATTCAATTGGTTCAAGGAAACGTTGAAGAAGCCATGGTTTCAGCTGCACGCAGCGCTGAGCTCGCCCGTGATCTGAACCATTCTGCACAATTAGCCTCTTCTCTTCGTCTCATGGCATTTATTTATATCAACCAGCTACTTTTGAAAGATGCCGAGCCTCTCGTTAAGGAGAGCGTTGATATTGCCAGGAAAACGAAGGACATGTGGAATTTGGCGGCTTCGTTGCATGCTTACGGAAAGCTAAAGCTGGAACAAAAGGAGTATCATGAAGCATCCATGCTTCTAAAAGAGAGCGTGTACTTCTTCGAATCGGTTCAGGATAAATGGGAAGTATCCGGTCCGTACGAAAGCCTCGGTTATGCTGCCTTGAAACTTGGGCAGACCGATCAATCCATTGAATGCTTCAAAAATAGCATTGCGATCAGCCAAATTTACAAAGGGACATGGATTCTCTCTCGCGGAATAGAAGGGTTGGCTATAGCTTTATGGGCAAAGAAGGCTTTCCAGAAGCGGTCATCCTTCTGAGTGCTGCTGAGAAATGTCGCGAAAGCTTCGGAGGTGCTGCCGTTCCGAATTTTCCCGTGGAGCATAATGCAGTGCTTCTTGATCTTCAACATGTTTTAATTGAACAGGAAATACGCGATATTTGGAACAAAGGAAAGAGTCTAACGAAAGACCAGATTCTCGCATATTCTTTAGAAACTTAGGTGTGCAAGCCTCCCTGAAAATCTGATCGTCCAAACGATGGACAGCCTCATTGACAACACGAACAAGGTGATAGTACAAAGAAACCGTTCCTTTCGTAAATGGTGGGTCGCACTTCCATTTACCAAGACGGTTTCTTTTTGTTTTACATCTTTGAGAAAAGCGGTCTTCCTGTGGGGCATGCAGTTTATGAACGGCCAATAAAAGTCAAAAAATTGGTGTCTGCATTTCATGATCCTTCTTGACACTCATTTTTTTCTGTAACTATAATGATTACATTAAGAAGGGAGTTAGTAATGATAATATTCAGCGATTTTCAATAGGACTCGAAAAAGTTCCACTGCTGAATGTTTACCAGACAGTGGAAGTCATGGAGTAGGGGAAGCTCTTTCATATCCACGAACAGCATAGCTAGAATTGCTATTAATAGCATTGTATCCTCAATTATTTTAATCATAACATAGGAGTGGATTTATCATGGCAACTGTATTGTACGTAACCGCGCATCCTTTAAAAGACGGTACATACAGCTTATCAGTCGGCAAACAGTTTATCGAAACCTATCAGGAGGCCAATCCAGGAGATGAGGTCATTCATTTGGACCTGTATCGCATGGATCTTCCGCAAATCGACGCCGATCTTCTAAGACGCTGGGGGCAGCCACCAAGTGGTCTTTCTTTCGATGAACTGAGCGAGGGATCGAAGGTCAAAGCGGTGCGAATGCGCGAGATTGCGGACCAATTCATGACTGCGGATAAAATCGTCATTGTCAATCCGGTATGGAATTATTCTTTCCCGTCGGTTCTGAAAGCGTACATTGACGCGGTTATAGTTCCGGGAAAAACTATTAAGCGAGCCGATAATGGGCTGCGGGGTTTGTCCGGTTTGATTGGGACGCAGCAGGACAAAAAAGTGATGCACATTCAGGCTTCCGGCACGGTCTCTCCCATGGGAAGTTCAAAGATGTAGAGCACAGCCATAGTTATGTAAAAGCTATCATGAATTTACTGGGCATTGACGATGTGCAGGCTATCTTTGTTGAAGGTATCAGTGAGCAGCCGGACCAAGCGCAGAGCATAAAGGAATCAGCAATCCGGCAAGCCATATTGGCAGCCAAAGCGTTTTGATGTGACAGCCTAAAGAAAAAACGGAAAAATTCCAGGATTTTTTTCTGGTTTTTCTTTCTCTTTTTTGACCATGATGGGGGAATGTATTGTTGTTACACCTGATGTACGTTACCCAAATAAGTTGCATTATTACAATCCTTGATACTTAAGGCAATTCCTTTGTTTTGGCGGCCACAATGCGGTCATCATTATGGAGCCGCTATGAGCCATAAGTGGAAATATAATGGTTAAACCCCAGGGACCTTATCCATCTGGAAGAAGCCCTGAGGTTTTTTGTTATTGAGCAGGGAGGTCTTGCCTGTAGTAATACGAAGCGGTCTCAAAATCTTTTTGGTGATAATAAGCTTCAGCTATAAGGATATACAATTCACTCATTTTTTTGTGCGCTTGCTTTTGTTATTGAGTTGGGCTTTTAAATCCAGGTTCATATTTATATGCAAAAAATCATCACAGATCCTTTCTGCTTCTTCAATGTTTTGAATATCAATATATAGCTTTTAACGCAAAAGTAATCTCATCCAAATGGCAGTGAAAGATGCCAAGGTTGAGAAGAACATCGACATAAAGTAGTTTGTCGACTGTAAATAGCTTGGTCAGCAGCAAAGCATATGATTTGGCTCTAATATCGTAATCAAAAGGAGGCGCATGCTGAATGATATTTTCAATATATTCGTAGGCTTTTTCCATATCGTTAGATAACCAGTAATACCTTGCATAAAGTAATTGTTGCTTGGCTTTTAAATTAGCATCTTCCTCTGTGATTTCTATACTCTTTATTATGTTTAGAAACTCATTTAACAAATTGCTTTCAAGATATTGTTCCGCCCTTACCAATTGAGTAGGAATGGAGGGAGGAGGAGAAACGGTTTCCGAGGCCACTTCTTCTAAGAGAAAAGTAATAGAGCAATTTAATCGCTCCGCAAGCTTGCTAATGATCTCAAAAGAGGGCATCGCATTTCCTTTCTCAATTTGACTAATCAATATCAGATGATGAATTCACCCGCAGCTGGTTAGCAGCAGGGATAAGCAAGGATTATGCTGAGATCATGACCGGACTCGACCGTAAAATTCGCGAGGAAGGAGCGGAAGATCTAAGTACTGATACTGTAATGAGGGTGACTGGGAAGGCGCCTGTCTCCTTCCAACAATTTGCACAGAGACACGCAGGAATCTGGATGCGGGAATTAGACAGTACTATGACATTTTAGCCAAACTCAAACAGCGTGCACCAAGCTTGGAAAATTCCCTTGGAATCCTCGGCACTTCGCGTAGATATTTGTGTGTCCCAGCTTCCAACTGACAAAACCGAAAATATCTAGTTACGAACACAAGCTGAGAATTGCGCTAACAGAGATGCTCGTTGAATAAATTAGTCTAAATCTTCTATTAGAAACAGACTAGAATTATTGCTTTAATAGGGGGGATTATGATTAAGCGAAAGGTGGCATCTTATAAAGCGGAAAAGCGAATCCAAGGGTCAATTCAAGTAAAGAAAGGACAGGGTTCACTTTAAACCGCTCTGCCCTTTCTTTATAGATGAGGATAAACGAGTGATAAGTTTATGGTTCGATCAAGGTTTACAGATCGATTCTCCAGTTGCCCATCATCTTGGCGACTTCCGGGTCGCGATACGATAAGAAAAGACTTTCCCGCGTATCGAGGGCCGAGATTTGTTCGATATCATCCGCGCTCAACTCAAAATCGAAAATGTCAAAGTTTTCGACGATCCGCTCTTTTCTCACCGATTTTGGAATTACAACGACTTCACGCTGAACAAGCCAGCGCAATACGACCTGAGCGACGGACTTGTTGTATTTTTCTGCGATCGAGAGCAACACTTCGTTTTTGAACATGTTGTTAAGTCCCTCAGCGAATGGGGCCCACGACTGGTGTTGAACTCCGTGCTCTTTCATAAAAGCTGCGCTCTCTGTTTGCTGGTAGAACGGGTGCGTTTCGATCTGGTTGACGGCGGGTACGATTTCGTTATGAACGATGAGGTCCATCAGGCGGTCGGGTAGGAAGTTGCTGACACCGATCGCCCTAATCTTGCCTTCGCGGTACAGGTCTTCCATCGCACGCCATGCACCGTAGTAATCGCCAAATGGCTGGTGAATAAGGTACAGATCGAGATAGTCGAGTTGAAGCTTCTTCAAGGATTTGGCAAATGCGTGCTTGGTACTCTCGTAGCCGGCATCCTGAACCCAGAGCTTGGTCGTGATGAACAGCTGCTCACGCGGTACGCCGCTGCGGTTAATCGCACGACCGACCGCTTCCTCATTCAAATAACCGGAGGCGGTGTCGATCAGGCGGTAACCAGCCATCAGCGCTTCATATACAGCGTTCTCGCATTCTTCAGCATCTGGAACTTGGTAGACACCAAAGCCGATGATCGGCATTTTCACACCATTGTTTAATGTTACGGTTTGCATTGTATTTCCTCCCATTGTCCAAATGTAAAACGCAAACGGCCGCAAAACTCGGAAATCGGGCACCTCAGTGGGCTTCCGCTTACGGTCGACTTGCATTACAATAAGCCTAACGCCTTCGTGTTACACGAAGTCAAGCCATCTTCAAAAATTTTTATTTTTCCAAGGAGGATTCCACATGCATACAGTCAAAGAAGCTGCCCAGATAACGGGACTCACCGAGCACGCTGTACGCTTTTACACGGATAAAGGCCTGGTACCAAGCGTACAGCGCAATCAAAACAACATTCGGATGTTCGACGAAGAATCGATCAACTGGTTGCATGGCGTCAAATGTCTCAAGCAATCCGGGATGCCGATTGAAGTCATTAAAATGTACGTCGATTTCTGTCTCGAAGGGGATTCGACCATTCCGCAACGCTACACACTCATGATGGAGCATAAGGAAGCGGCGCTCATTAAGCTCGAAGAAGCCAAACAGCACGTTGCCCATTTGGAACAAAAAACGGCTCTATATCAGGCCATTCTGGAGCACCGCTCTCCAGACACGACCAATCCTGGCAACTGGGATAAAATTCAGCATATGCATAGTGACGTTTTTTACTCGCCCTCTGTTCGGAAGGCTAGAGATCTACGTGAGACACAACCACTCGAAGAAAATCCTCTGTTTTAAATTTCTGGTTGGCTTAGGATGAACAAGATTCAGAACAGTCTAGATTGGACTAACGAGAGACGATAACTTAATCATAACGAGAAGGCAGCAGGCCAAATGGACCCATTGCCTTCGTTCAAATCCTCTGTTTTTACACCAAATAACAGCACTGAACGCATCGTAAAAGATCATAAAATGGTAACGTTGTTTCAAACATGAGTCGAACCGTCTGGGTAACTTAGTTCTCGGACTGATCTTCCCAATGTATGTATTTACCTTTTTGCGGGATCAGTCGATCAGCTAACGCACTTTCAGGAAAGCTTTCTATGCATCGTATGTACACATGATTTAAAAGGAGGCAGCACCCCACGCCAGCGGTAGAATTGACTACTACAGAGATTAGAATGTAAAGAAACGTAAGTCTGAAATAACAAGGGGCAGACTGAAAGATTTAATGGAACTGCGTCCAAGACTTAAACAGGCACAGTATGCAAAAATACTTGGGCTAAGCCAATTCAGTGTCTCACATCATATGCGAAAATTCAGAGAAGATTCAACTTGTGAATAGCTCACTTAACTACGTAATTGACCATTGCCCAATTATAATATACTATTGGTTAAAAATGTAATCAGGAGGCAGCTATATGTTTAACTCGGCAGTTTTAGAATCAATAAGTGACATAAACCTTTTGTATGAAATGCTGCAAGCAGAGTTTTCACTAGATGGTTGGGATGCTATGGTACATATTGCGGATAAACTCCACCACTCAATCAACGCATTCTATGAAGAAGACCAACTTAGACAAGCAAAAGGGCAGCCGAGAATTGATACTAAAAGACTTAAACGAAGTGTTGCTTTTTATTTTGGATATTCTATGGTGGCGAAAGGTATCGCATTGCAAAAGATGGGCGATTACTCAGCAGCCAGGGATTGTATTGAAAAGTACTCTGAATTGGGATGGATATCTGGATTGGACGATGAGGGGAAGGAGGATGTAGCACATTTCAGGATGATTGCAAATGCCAATACATATGTTTTGAATTTGCTGGAAGGTAATATGGAGACGCTTCCTGAATATGTGCAATTTATACACAATGCCGAGGAAGAAGAGTTGTTGCCGGGGATTATTACGATACTGGAGTCAGCTTTAAAACATAACTGTAACGTTGATTGGGCATTAAAAGAATTTGAGCCTAATTTGGACGCTCTGGATGGAGAGTACGAAACGGAAGCCAATATTCGTTATTATATAGATCATTTATATCTTATGTCCCTTTACCACTTTACTAATGGTAATATTTACAATGCATTAAATATATCCCTCAAGGGATTGCGAATGTCTGATAAACTTAAGGATGATACTGGATATAAAAAAATCAATGCATTATTTGTTTCATTTAGTGTTCATGCAACTAAAGAACAGCTGAATGAATATAATGTATTGAACAAAACTATCCTAGAAAGGGTGTTAAAAGATGAAAAAGGCATTAGGTATGATGGCAGTAGTATTGTTTCTGTTAGGTAACGTAATCATCCCTACTGGTGCAGCAACGATCCAACCTAACAATCACGGCATGAATAGCTTCCAACAACTTAATAATCATGGCATGAATAGCTAGGTTCGTATATTTGAAACCCCTTCTACAAAGAAGGGGTTTTTATTTGGTAGAATAGTTCCAAAGAATCATAACAATCTTCTAGAAATCTACTGATTTTTCTGAAGGATATCCACTCAATTCACAGAACACTATCATTGAGGAGAGGCGTGTCGAGGCAGGGGGTGCTTCGTGCCCTCATAAAGCCATTTCAGCAGCACAAAGACTTAATGTCTCGGCCGTCAATTCAAATATATCGGTTACATTGGGCGTTTTACATTGCAATAAAAACGATGGAGGGCGCTCAACGTGATAACACTGACTAGTAATCGTTACTGATAATATTCCCTCCATTCCTATTCCAGTCATAGGTTCAATATCAATTAACCCCATGCATACTAAATAATGAAAAGTTAAGTGTCGTTCAGTATTTAGTTCTAGCGGACCTGACAAAAGGCATTGTCAAACAGTTTTCCGGGAAATTTTAAGCGATCGTTATAGACGCTCCAAAGCAGATTAGCTTTTTATAATCACCCGAAAAGGTGGCTATGGAAAGCTTTTTTACCGGTTTAATGAATCATTAATACAATGATGGATGTAGTCGGTACGACGTACATACACAAATTTCGTTAGAGCGACGAGCATAGGTTTTGCTGAAATACAATAGTTCTTTGTACAATAAAGTTGTTTTCTAATGTCTAACAATTTCTTAATCCTGATGTCATTGGACTGTCCAATTAAGTGCAGCCTAAAAAAATTCGAAGAAAATCTCCCGAGCATGATACAAAAAAGGAAGAAGGTTCGTCTTCCTAATAGCTGCAGCTTAAAAGGAGGCAATTATAAAATGAGTATTCCGGAATCCTCACCATTCCGCAACATATTTTATGAGCATTATCCAACCGTACGCAGAAAACTGGCTGCGCTTGTGCGAGATGAAGCAGCAGCCGACGATCTGGCGCAGGAAGTATTTCTGAGGCTGTACAGAAATCCGCCGGACAACCCGGCAACCCTGGGGGCATGGCTACACCGGGTACTGACAAGAATCGGATACGATTATTTAGAGAAGAGAGCAAGAGAGAGAAAGCTGCAGAATAAGCAGGAGATAATGTATGAAGGGGAAGTCGCTTCTGAATCCGGCGAAGAGGCGCTGATGCGTCGATTGGATCAGGAAGAGGTTCAGGCTTGGCTGGACAGACTGCCCGAACGAGACCGCCAAGCGCTGCTTCTGCGCTACTCCGGCTACAGCTATGCGGAGATCGCGGAAGAGCTTAATGTCAGGTCGCCGCTAATAGGCAGTCTGCTCCAAAGAGCGACACGCAAGCTGCAGGCCACATCCAGCAAGGCTATAGCAAGGCAGGACTAATCAAATATTCGGAAAGGATTGAAATGATATGACAACTAAATTGCAGCATTCAGAAGCTGACAAAAGTACACATGAAGCCTGGGAGAGGTTGCTACAGAAGCTGGCCATGGAGCCGGTAAACGCCAAGTGGGAGACCGGGGACGCAAATAACAAAGAGGACGTTCTGAGGCTTGCCGATACCCTTAGGCCGCCAGCGGACTCAGCTGCAATTCAGGATTCGGAATCCAGTTTGAAAGTTGATGCTCCGGCTCCGGTTGCTTCTTTCCGCCGGCGGGCAGGCAAGGGCCGAAAGTGGGCCGCAGCGGTGGCGGCAGCCGTTATCTTTGGCGTCGTACTTACAACCCCTGTGGGAAATAACGCGCTGGCGGCATTTTTAAATCAATTCCGGGTGCAGGATATCGCTACAGTTGACGAAAGCACGCTCGAAGGTATGTTTAATCAACTGGTTCCGGGAAAATCGGCCGACATAGAAAACACCTTTGGCCAGTTTACATCGGAAAGCGGAAACGTACAGGGTGATTTTACGCGTGAACAAGCCGTCTCTAAGCTCGGATATCAGCTTCTTCCAGTAAATGTGGCCGGAACGAAGGAAAGTGTGTACGTTACTCCTTCACAAAAAATTACAATGATGCTGAATGTGGATGAGCTCAATAAAGCTATGCAGCGTGTAGGGGCAACGAAGCTGCTGCCGGAGTCGATGGACAATAAAGAAATAGCGTTTAGTACACATGAAAGCGTAAATTACGATTTGGGTACCGATCAGGACCACTGGGCAACTCTGACACAGATGCAGGCTCCAGAAATTACGGTAGATCCGTCCGTTGATACAGAAAAAGCGGTGGATGCCGTTCTTCAGCTTCCGATTCTGCCTTCCGATCTGAAAGAGAAGGTAAAGCGCAGCCGCATTCTGGCAGGTTCCATTCCTATGCCATATGTGGTTAAT
This sequence comes from Paenibacillus peoriae, assembly GCF_022531965.1. Classification (GTDB taxonomy): domain Bacteria; phylum Bacillota; class Bacilli; order Paenibacillales; family Paenibacillaceae; genus Paenibacillus; species Paenibacillus polymyxa_D. The sequence continues at coordinate 2,823,743 of NZ_CP092831.1, forward strand.
AAAAGTGCTGAAACTTCTGAGATTACCATTGGAGGAACCAAGGTTCTGGTTACAAACATGAAGTACAGATCAATGACGAATCGTACCGCTATCTGGATCAAAGACGGACAGGTCTTTTCCTTTGAAGGTGGGAGCGCCTATGAGTCAGAGTTTGATTTCATGAACAAGCTTAAGGAGCTGGTTGAGGCATGAGTAAGCCGACAATCGACGCTAAAGGATTAACCAAGGAATACAGCAACGGGCGCGGCTGCCGCAACGTGACCATCACCGTAGGGAAAGGGGAAGCCTTTGGCTTCCTCGGCCCCAATGGAGCCGGGAAAAGCACATTTGTGAAAATGCTGGTCGGGCTCATCCATCCGACGGCCGGAGGAGCAACCCTGATGGGTGCACCCATCGGAACGCTCGAAGCGAAACGGCAAATCGGGTATCTCCCCGAGCTGTACCGGTATCAGGAATGGCTTACCGGTGATGAGGTCGTCCGGTTGCATGGGCGATTATGCGGTTTGGACAAGCAGGTGATCGACAAGAGAGTTCCTGAGCTATTGCACATGGTAGGTGTGGGTCAACGGGGGAAGGACCGTGTTAAGCATTATTCCAAAGGCATGCAGCAGCGGCTTGGACTGGCTTGCGCGCTGGTGAATGATCCGGCCGTGATTTTTCTTGACGAGCCTTCTTCCGCCATGGATCCGGTTGGACGAATGCATGTACGTAATATACTTGAGGAACTGAAGCAGCAGGGGAAAACGATTTTCTTAAACTCCCATCTGCTTGAGGATGTGGAAGTATTATGCGACAGAATGGCACTCTTGAATAACGGACAGGTTCTCCGCCATGGGCGGGTAGCCGAAATGCTCCAGAAGCGAGTCTGCTGGCGTTTTAAAGTCGGCGGATTTTCGCCTTTTTTGCTGTCCTGGCTTATGGATACGACAGAGCTCAGCTTTCGAGTAATAACAGATGGAAAAGCCGAAGGCGGATTTACAGGAGAGAGGGGCATAGATGATACCGTCTGGCTTGAAGCGGAACTGGAGAGCGAAGAACAGGCAGGCTGGATCAATACGTTGCTGATCGGACAGGGGATGACGTTATATGAAGTCACCAAAGTTCGAGAACGGCTTGAAGAGTGGTTCATGAAGGCTGTTGCAGGGCTGAATCATAGGGGGGAACAGGAATGAGGATTATTTGGACCATGACCTGGAAGGAGCTACTGCGCAAACGGGTCCTCCTGCTGACACTTTTATTAACTGTTGTATTCCTGCTGGGATTTTGGTTTATTGCCGGCGCCATCGCAGGAGATTCTACCTCTAGGGTGATCACAGGCGGTACGAATAATGAAACTATGATCCAGGAATTTACGCTCGGGATGTTCATTTTGATGCTCGGTTTTTTCTTCGCAAGTTTTGTACTCGCCTTTTTAGCGATTTTTAGCTCATTTTCCACGATTGCGGGTGAGGCGGAGCAGGGGGTCATGCAGGCGATGCTGCCACGGCCGATTCCGAGGTGGAAATGGTATACGGGCCGCTGGCTCGGCTATGTTTCGCTTGGTGTAATCTATGCCTTGGTATTGTACAGCCTGATTTTGTGGATCACCGATGTGCATGCTTCGATCCCGCGTGATCCGGTAGTGCTGGTGCAGTCTTTTTTGCTATTTGCTTCAGTCGTTCCCTTGCTTGTAACCGTGTCCATGTTCGGATCCGGCTATTTGTCATCGGTTGCGAATGGTGTCGTCATGACGATGCTTTATGGGGCTGGTTGGCTCGGTGGCATGGTTGGAAAAATCATCGGCTCTGTGGGTCTGGAGCCAGGTCCCATGCAGACCCTGAACAATATAACGGGTGTCCTGTCCCTGATCATGCCTGCCGATGGACTGCAGCGTAAAATGCAGGCAGTGTTGTTCAGCTTCGAGAATATTAATGGACTCATCCCGGTAAGCACAAGTGGACCGTTTGGTATCGGCGAGATTCCTTCAACAGCCTTTTTGATATACGCGGCATTTTACACGGCTGTGCTCTTTGGACTCGGGCTGCGCCGCTTTGTCCGCAAGGATTTATAGGTTCTACTTTGAAGTTTCAGACTTCAGCAGCCATTCAAAAAAATTGTTTTAAAAGACCTTCTGAGAATAAAAAAGGTGGTCTAAAAAGACCGCCAAATTGCTTGCTTTATTCCAATAAATGAATCAATGAGTCTGTTTATCTATTTCGATCGTTCATTAGTTTCAGCCTCGTCTTTACGCCATAATCACGCTTAAAGCGATCAAAAAGGGCCTAAGGTCTCCAAGTCTATAGAAGGTGATAGACATTATTGCAACCATATTTACACAGCGATAATAATATTTTAATTGGGGCAGAACAAGATGGACTGCTGCTAGTTACTATTCTGACAATATGCATCTTAATTTCAGTTTGATGTTACCCGTTAGAGAGCATCGGGTACAAGCTCAAACTTTAATCATTTGATGTTGACCTCTATGGCTAATATTTCTATTTTCAAAAGACGTTTTAGGATAACCTAGAGCGTTTTTTTATTTTGAAAATCACCTGGGTATATGCCCATTTCTGCAAACGATGCTTATCTTTCCAGCGTAACAATCAATAGAAACCTACTAATTTGATTAACCATGTCAAGTTGGAGTTTTTCATCCTATACAATAGAAAAAGACAGTGGTTTAGAATTTCTATGTGGCCAAAAGTATTCAAATATGACAGGCGAAGAACTGCTCATGGACGTGGAAAAACTATTAATCGCTTGAGCTTCATAAAATACAAATGCAATTGCTCTACATAAAAAGTTGACCTGATTTTTGCCCGCCAGCTAGAGCATCTTCCGAAAATATTTTTCCACATCGTAGCCGATCATGGCAAGCATCCTTCCATCACAGGTTGCAAGTGAGTCGTCATTTGTTACCTCCCCAAATCAAATGTTTGAAAGGTCAGAAGTTTGTCAAAAATGGATATTATATCCTATATTTGCAATTCGAATAATCTTCAAAGGGGAGCTATACATGGTAAAAAAAATTCAGTTGCCATTGCAAACCTTAAGTCTGGTTGTCTCCTTTATGGTCTGGGTCTTGATCTCTTCCCTGATTTCTTACATAAGTCAGGATATTCCGCTGACGCTCGGACAAAGAGCGTGGTCCACCGCGATCCCGGTAATCTTGGGCTCTTTGCTGCGAATTCCGGCGGGGATTCTGACCAACCGCTTCGGGGCAAGGCTGATGAATACAGTCAGTTTCTTTATTCTGCTTGTTCCTGTCTACTATTTGAGCCAGGCCAATACTTTTCTGGATTTGGCGGTCGGGGGCTTCTTTCTTGGGATAGGTGGAGCCACGTTCTCGGTCGGTGTGACTTCACTGCCCAAATATTATCCCAAAGAAAAGCAGGGCACCATCAACGGGATATACGGGATCGGGAATCTGGGTACGGCCATCTCTACCTTTGGTGCACCGTGGGTGGCTGATGCGATCGGCTGGTCAAGAGCCCTTCAGTTTTTTTTGATTTTGCTCGCCCTTTTCGCTCTACTGAATCTGTTTTTAGGGGATAAGCACGAAGAGCGCGTACGAAGGTCCTGGAAGAATCAACTCAAGCAGGTTTATCGCAACGAAAAGTTGTGGTTTTTCAGCATATTTTACTTCATCACCTTCGGCTCCTTCGTAGCTTTTACAATCTATCTCCCCGGTTTTCTGGTCAGCTATTTTGAATTAAGCAAGGTGGATGCCGGACTCAGGACGGCGGGTTTTATCGCCTTGGCTACCTTTCTCCGTCCAGTAGGCGGGATACTGTCCGACAAGTTCAATCCTTTTGTAGTTCTTATGTTCGTGTTTGCCGGCCTAACCTTGTCAGGAGTTTTACTCTCTTTCGGATTGACCATGCCTCTTTTTACGTTGGGTTGTTTGATGGTAGCCGTGTGCGCCGGTATCGGGAACGGCGCGGTGTTCAAGCTGGTCCCGCTATACTTTTCAAAGCAAGGGGGCATCGCCAGCGGGATCGTCTCTGCCGCGGGCGGTCTGGGCGGTTTTTTTCCTCCACTGCTGCTTACCCTGCTGTTTGGGTGGACAGGCCACTACGCAATCGGCTTTATGGCCTTGTCCGAGGCCTCGCTGGCCAGCCTGATACTTGTTCTGTGGGTATTTTTCAGCAACAAGCTGGAGTTTGCGTCGGATATTATCAAGTCCACAGCCGATGCCGTGATGGTCACTGATGCCAAGGGCGTGATCCATACCGTAAACGCCGCCTTCACCGAGGTCACCGGATATCCCAAAGAAGCGGTGATTGGAAAAACTCCCAATATACTCAACTCCGGCTTCCAAGATCGCTCTTTCTATAATGCCTTTTGGGTCACTTTGCTGACCACCGGAAAATGGCAGGGAAAGATCGTCAATCGCAAGGCAAGCGGGGAGGTTTTTCGAGAGTGGCTCTCGGTAACGGCAATTACGAACGAGCAGAATGTCACTCATTATGTGGCTATATTCAGCGACCTTTCGCAGGCTGACTCCGTAATCGAGGAAGGTGAAGGCGGCGGGCTAGCGCAAAATCATTTCTCAAAAAAAGCAACAGGAAAGGAGGCGGGGGATTCATGTCAGGACCCGCATTGAGACATGTGGACAGTCATTCGATGATTCATGAGGCGGCCTTAGGCGAAGCAAGAGAACTTACCGAGCTGTTGGACAGAAGTATAAAAAAAGGTGAATTGGACAAAGCGGAGGAAATTGCCTACATCACGGTGGAGCATTGGGAGGGACGTACGCTCCAGCACGCAGCCAGCGAAGAGGAAGGATTATATGTAGAAGCTGTGGGCATCAAGTCGGAGTTGAAGAACGTCATTATTTCCCTGACTCGCGATCATCAATTAATGCGAGAAATTGTCGCTGAGATTAAGGAACTGCTGGCGCAGAGCAAGGTGGGTGGCGAGCTTCTTGCTCGTTTTCAGGCTTTGATTATCGTTGATGAACTGCATAACCGGGATGAAATGAACATGCTGGAAAAAGAAGTGGAGGGACTGCTCCATGAAAAATGAGACCTATACACTGGCGGCGATGCTTCCCGACAAACCACTTCAATCTGTGGAGCCGAGACTGTATCGGCTACTGGTACAAGAGCTCGAGATGCTCCACCTTCATCCTTATGATGTGAAGGCGGGTGGCCGGACCGATGATCACGGCATCACCGTCTACCTCCGATTTGGCGAGGAATTGGGGCAGGTCACCAGCAGGAAATTTTCCTGGGCATTGGTGGAAGACGGCGATGAAGAGGTCTTGACCTTTTTTAAACAGTCGGCGGAAAAGATTAAGAAATCGATGATTGCCGATTATTTTAAAATGATGAAATTCTAACAAAGGTCGGCAGAATGAGTTGGAAAAATGGATACGAAAGAAGGCGAACCAGATGAATCAGGTGGAAACGGAACAATTTGTCCGGGATGATCGGAATGATTTGCTTGCCTTGCTTGAGATGAGATTCGGCGGAGTGCCGCAGCCTGTGCAAGAACAAATCTGCCGGCTGCAGGATCTGAACGAGCTTCAGCGCCTGATTATCGCGGCTTGCAACGCAGCGGATTGGGAAGTGTTTATGGAAGAGCTTCAGTTGGGACAAGACAGCTTCAAACTGACGGGGGAAAGGTTTAACCCGGTAAACCAGCAGGGAAAGGAGCATCTGTGTAATGGCTGAACATAAAAACAAGCTGCTTGATGCGTTGAAATATTTGCAACGCGGAGAGGCCATAAACGAGGGATGGACCGAGGAGAGCCCAAGATCCCGGGATTGGGAGAGCCTATACCGTGGCCGCTGGCAGCATGACAAGGTCGTTCGGTCGACACATGGCGTAAACTGTACCGGTTCCTGCAGTTGGAATGTTTTCGTCAAGGACGGCATTATCACCTGGGAAACACAAAAAACGGACTACCCGACCACAGGAGCCGACTTCCCCGAGTATGAACCCCGGGGCTGCCCGCGCGGGGCAAGCTTCTCCTGGTATACCTATAGCCCGATCCGGGTGAAGTATCCCTATATCCGCGGTGATTTGTACGACATGTGGCGTGAGGAGCTGGCAGTTGTTGAGGACCCGGTCACGGCCTGGAAAAACATCGTCAGCGATCCCAAAAAGCGTGACAGATACGTCAAGGCCAGGGGGAAAGGCGGCTTCGTTCGGGCGGATTGGGATGATGCCTGTCAGATGATTGCCAGCTCTATTATCCATACCATTCAACAATACGGTCCAGATCGTGTTGTTGGTTTTAGCCCGATCCCGGCCATGTCCATGGTGAGTTATTCGGCAGGGACACGCTTCCTGTCGCTGATTGGCGGGACCATCCTCAGTTTTTATGATTGGTATGCAGACCTTCCCCCTGCCTCGCCGCAGGTTTGGGGAGAACAAACAGATGTGCCGGAAAGCGGCGACTGGTATAACTCCAAGTATTTTATTATCTGGGGGACCAACATTCCGCAAACCCGGTCTCCTGATGCGCATTTCATGGTGGAAGCCCGTTATAACGGCACCAAGGTGGTCGGGGTCAGCCCCGATTATGCCGAGTATGAAAAGTTTGCGGACATTTGGCTGCCAGCTAAAGCCGGGACCGATGCCGCGCTTGCCATGGCTATGACCCACGTCATTCTCAAAGAATTCTACGTGGATCAGCAAGTCCCTTATTTTACGGATTACGCAAAAAAATTTACAGACCTTCCTTTCCTCGTGATACTAGAGAAACATGCCGATGCGTTTCGTTCGGGCCGCTTCCTCCGGGCCTCCGACTTGGGAGATGCCCAGGAGTTGGCCGAATGGAAAACGGTAGTCTGGGACGAGGCATCAGGAGCGCCGATGGTTCCGAGCGGCAGCCAGGGCTTCCGTTGGGATCAGGACAGCAGGTGGAACCTGGATCTCGAAAATCCTGACGGGACAGTAGTGGATCCTCTGCTGTCATTTATTGATGCGGCGGATGAAGTGGCTCTCGTTGACTTTCCTTATTTCGTGGAATCGGAGGGAGGGACAGTTCGGCGTGGAGTTCCCGTAAAGCATTTGCCGAGTGTGGAAGGCAGGACGCTCAAAGTCGTGACGGTTTATGACCTTATGATGGCTCATGTGGGTGTACCCAGACAGCAACTGCAAGGCGATTATCCGGTCGATTATAACGATCCGAAGCCTTACACTCCGGCTTGGCAGGAGGCGATTACTGGCGTCAAGAAATCTCATTGCATTCAGGTAGCGAGGGAGTTTGCCGAAAATGCGGCCAAGACAGGTGGAAAATCGATGATCGCCATGGGCGGAGGAACGAACCATTGGTATCACAGCGACCAAATCTACCGTTCCATTCTGAATTTGGTTCTGCTCACGGGCTCCCAGGGAGTAAATGGCGGCGGATGGGCCCATTACGTAGGTCAGGAAAAGGTGAGGCCAGTGGAGGGGTGGCAGCAGATCGCATTTGCAGGAGATTGGATCAAGCCTCCCCGCTTACAAAACGGAACCTCCTTCTTCTACTTCGCGACGGAGCAGTTCCGCTATGAGGCCAAGGTCAATGAGGAGCAGAAACCATCCTGGGGCGGGCGGTTTAACCATATGCATCCTGCGGATGTCAATGCGCTGGCCGTAAGGCTCGGGTGGCTGCCTTCATTCCCGCAATTCAACCAGAACTCCATCGATGTGGCCAGACAGGTTCGAGAAAAAGGGTTTTCGGACGATCAGGAGGCCGTACAGGAAATTGCGAGAATGGTTAAAGAGGGAGAGCTAGATTTTGCGGTGGAGCACCCCAATGATCCGAACAATTTCCCGCGTGTCTTTTTCAACTGGCGGTCCAATCTGCTTGGCGATAGCGGTAAAGGGCATGAATACTTTGCCAAACATTTGATCGGGGCGGACAATCAGGTGTTGACGGACCCGAGCCATTCGTGGCGGCCAGAGACGGTGAAGACGGATGATGTTCCGCCGGAAGGCAAAACCGATTTGTTCATCAGCATGGATTTTAGAATGACGAGTTCAGGGCTGTTTTCGGATATCGTGCTGCCAGCAGCGACCTGGTACGAAAAATACGATTTAAGCACGACCGATATGCATCCGTTTGTCCATCCGTTTAATCCGGCTATTGAACCGCCTTGGCAAAGCAAAAGCGATTGGGACGCTTTTCGGGAAATCGCCAAAACGTTCTCCCAATTGGCGGAGAAACATTTGCCAGCCTGCGAGGATGTTCTCATGACTCCGCTCGGACATGACAGTCCAGATGAAATCGCCCAAGTTCACGGAAAAATCCGCGATTGGCGCAAGGGAGAGACGGAGGCAGTGCCCGGCAAAACGATGCCCCATTTTTTATTGGTGAAGCGTGACTATCCGAACGTGTATGGAAAAATGATTACCATCGGACCGAACATTAAAAAGGGTTATGGAACAAAGGGGATTAAAATTCCCGGCGACAAGGTGTACGGCCAGCTCATGGAGCGGCTGGGGGCATCGAAACATGAGGGGATTGGCAAAGGACAGCCGGATCTATTCCGGGATAAACAGGTAATCGAAGCGATTCTGCTGATGTCTGGCGCCACGAACGGAGAACGAGCCGTGGAAGGCTGGCGTTCGTTAGAGACCAAAACCGGCAAAAAGCTGGAGGACATCTCAAAACCTCGGGAAGAAGAGGCTTTCACGCTTCTGGATATTACTGCTCAGCCCCGGCATACGATCTCAACTCCGGTCTGGAGTGGCTTGGAGAAGGACAATCGGAGATACTCGCCCTTTACCTTAAATACGGAGTACAGCATTCCATGGCGCACTTTAACAGGCAGACAAAGCTTTTATCTGGACCATGAGATGATTTTGGATTTCGGTGAAGGGCTGCCGCTTTATTTGCCGCCGCTGGAGCACGTTCCTTTTTTTAAGGGTGAGAAAGAAGTGCCAGCGAATGGGAAAACGATGACGATCCGTTATTTGACCCCGCACCAAAAATGGGGAATTCATACGATGTTCATCGACACCAATCAAATGTCGACGCTGTTCCGCGGATGGCAGGTCGTCTGGCTGAACGAAAAAGACGGGGCTTCGATCGGGATCAAGGATAACGATTGGATTGAGGTATATAACCGGAATGGAGTCATCGCAGCAAGAGCGGTGCTGACTTACCGGATTCCAGAGGGGATCGCTTATATGTATCATGCCCAGGATCGCACGCTTGGCGTGCCGGGTACCTCTATCACCAAGCAGCGCGGCGGTACCCATAACAGTGTGACTCGAATTACGATGAAGCCGACACATATGATCGGAGGCTATGCCCAACTGAGCTACGGGTTTAATTACTACGGGCCGACAGGAAGTCAGAGAGATACGATGACAATCATCCGACCGTTAAAGGAGGTTGACTGGCTTGAGGATTAAAGCGCAAGTCGCCATGGTCATGAACTTGGACAAATGCATCGGCTGCCATACCTGTTCGGTGACCTGCAAGAACACGTGGACCAATCGGCCCGGAACGGAATACATGTGGTACAACAATGTGGAAACCCGGCCGGGTCCCGGTTACCCTCGGGCATGGGAAGACCTGAGGAAATTTAAAGGCGGGTGGGTTCTGCGCAACGGAAAGCTGGCACTCCGGGCGGGGGGGCCAATCACCAAACTGGCGAATATTTTTTACAATCCGAATATGGCCAGCCTGGACAACTTCTATGAGCCGTGGACCTATGATTACGATAACTTGATTCATAGCCCCAAGCGGAAGCATCTTCCGGTCGCGCGGCCTGTATCACTGATTACCGGAGAATATATGGACAAGCCGGAATGGGGCCCGAACTGGGATGACGACCTGGCTGGCGGGAGTGAGATCGTACCGCTGGACCCGAATGTCAAGCAGCTTCAGGAACAGATCGCCATGGAGTATGAGAAGACGTTCATGATGTACCTGCCCCGCATTTGCGAGCACTGTCTGAACCCTTCCTGCGTGGCTTCCTGTCCATCCGGAGCTCTGTACAAGCGGGAGGAGGATGGCATTGTACTTGTAGATCAAGACGCCTGTAGGGGGTGGAGATTCTGTACCAATGGCTGTCCCTACCACAAGGTATACTACAACTGGAATACGCACAAGGCGGAAAAATGCAATTTCTGCTACCCGCGGACAGAAGCGGGCATGGCCACGATTTGCTCGGAAACCTGTGTGGGCCGGATTCGCTATATCGGTGTCGTCTTCTATGACGCAGATCGAGCCAAGGCGGCAGCTTCCGTGGAGAATCCGCAGGATTTGTATGAATCCCAGCTTTCGGTGTTCCTTGACCCCTTCGAGCCGGAAGTGATCAAGGAGGCGAGAAGAAGCGGGATCAACGATTCCTGGATCGATGCGGCACAGCGCTCGCCGATCTACAAGCTTGCCATGAAGTGGAAGGTTGCTCTGCCACTTCATCCGGAATACCGCACGCTCCCTATGGTGTGGTATGTTCCACCGCTTAGCCCGATTATGAACCATATTGAAGAAGACGAGCTTCAGACCGATCACTATATTCCCGCCGTCGATCAAATGCGGATTCCAATGGAGTATCTGGCATCTCTGCTTACGGCAGGGGATACCTCCGTCATCCGTAGAGTGTTGCTTAAAATGACCGCCATGCGTGTACATAGGCGGCAGCAAGCCGTTGGCGGCATGGATGATCTCAGACACAGCCAGCTTTTGGGAGAGGCGGGAATTACAGTGGAGGAAATTGAAGAGATGACCCGATTGTTCGCTGTTGCCAAATATAACGAAAGGTTTGTGATCCCAACCGCTCGGAGGGAAATGGATGGCGCGAAAGAGCTTCATTACAAGCAGGGGGCCTGCAGCATCGAATCCATTACCCCGTCAAGCGCGGTCACGTCACATCTTTTCGCAAGGGAGGACATGGATGATGGAACATAAGCCCGTTTTGCTGGCGGCCTGCGCCAGATTGCTAGGATATCCCTGTGAGGATTTTCAGGAAATGAAGGAGGAACTGCTTTCAGCTGTCCAAGAGGAAATGAAAGATAATGAGCTGGCGAGCAGGTTTGGCCAGGCGGCCGAGGCTATCTTCTCGGTTCCTCCCAAGGAGCTTCAGGAAATTTATGTTTGGACGTTCGATTGGAAGGAAAAGACCGGACTCTATCTGACCGCTCATGAATTGGGTGACAGTCGGGAACGTGGGGCAGCTCTGATTTTGCTTCAGCATATTGTCCGGGATGCGGGCTTTATGATGCCGAGCGGGGAGCTGTGCGACTTCATTCCGCTGTTGTACGAGCTGCTGGCGGTAAGGTCCGACAATGTTCATGTACGCGCGCTTGAACTCCGGCTGGCCGCAGCCACAGAGCGGATTCGGAAGCATCTGTCTGAAGACAGTCCCTATTCCGAGTTGTTGAACTTTCTGATGACCGATGTTTTCGAGGTCCCTACGGAAGAAGAAATTCGCATGCTGGAGAGCAAGCGGGAGAGCGCCGATCTGGATGAACTGCCTTACCCTATCCTGTTTGGCATGGACGGTACGGCTCGTAGTGATTCAGGCTTACCTGTCTATAAAACGTGCAATGGAATGGGGGTATAATGATGACTGGTATCTTTTGGTGGGTCGTGTTTCCCTATCTTACCTTGGCGGTGATGATCGTCGGCTTGCTCTATCGGTTTGCTTTTCGTCAGGTCAGCTGGACGGCGCCTTCTACGGAGATTTTTGAAAAAAGATGGCTCAGAATCGGTTCGACTGTGTTCCATTACGGGATCATTTTCGCGTTTGTTGGCCATATCATGGGTGTGTTGATCCCGCGCAGTGTTTATCATTTCTTCGGCATATCCGATGAGACCTATCATATATTTGCGATCGCGGGGGGCGGCTTTGCCGGTCTGATGGTCGTCATCGGTCTGGTTCTTCTGCTTATGCGCAAAATCCTTAACCGTCGGGTAAGGGCCCATGCGGGTTTTGGTGATTATTTTGCAGTGATTTTAGTCCTGATCATCGCAGCCATCGGTACCTATATGACCATCGTGTATAATACGACTGTGGTGGCCTATGAATACCGTACGACCATCGGGCCTTGGTTTCGCAGCCTGTTCACCTTTAATCCGCAATACGGGTTGATGCACATGGTTCCTTTCGTGTTTCAGCTTCACATCATCCTGGCGTTTCTTCTGTTCGCTTCCATTCCGTTTACCCATCTGGTCCATATGTTTTCTTTTCCCGCACGTTATCCGGCAAGATCTCCGCAGCAGTACCGTTCCAGAAACAGTTACCGGAAACGGGAGAGAACCTGATTTCTATTTCGATATGGACGAAAATTTCTGATGACAATAATAGCTGTTCATGAAGAGCATCTCTGCTTAACCAATGAGAAACTGATTGAAAAATATGCTTCAGCTTTTGGAAAACCAGCTTTATCCGTGCATTCTCTGAGACATTCATTTGCAACCCGTTATCACCTAGAGAACATTAATGTGCCCAGATTGAAAAACAACCTTTATTGATGGTGGGCGATCAAATTAAGATTGAAGCTCTTGGAGGACAGAACATAGGATGTAGAAAGTCGCCCTTAATGGCGGCTTTTTTCTATAGTAATGGATTCAGAATGATGGTTTGCGTCCAAGGAGAATTCTTTTATGGAATACATAGACAAAATTGTATAATAATATATAATTCCCCACTTGCAAGAGGTGATTTCAGTTTCATCATTGATCAAACGACCAAAGTGATGAACTTATAGGTGGGGAGGTTTATCAGTGCTTCTGAACTATTGCCATGACTATATTATGTTTTTTGATTGGTTAGTTGCAGAAAACTTTACTAAGGAATCTATGATTGATGAGGTAGGATTCAATGCTCAGCGCGTACTGATGGAGTACATGAAGATAGCTTTTGCAGACATTAATTGGGTAGAGACGATGGTAGATGATGAAGACGAAGGACTCACCGGAGACGAAACGGAGGCTTTAAGTATTCAATAAACCGATTCCTGAATATCGTAAGAACCCACATTGTTCTGCCAAGAGATGCTTAAATTCTTTCCTGACGATTGGCAGGCAAGCACTCTTATGGATTTAGCAAATAATCCTCGTGTTTCAGTCTGTTCAGGTCAGAGTGTAGGAAAACCGGGCTGGAAGCAGCAACGACCCTTTATTTTCTGCGGTGGATTTTTGTGTTAATGAAGGGGCAATTTTTTACCCTGCCATCGCATTAACTTACCATTGAGGATGACATGGATAGTGTTTTATTATCAAATAACAGCCCCCTTACAAAATTTAATATAAAACAAACATTTTGAATTGAGCAATTTTTTTCCTATGGCAAGGGTTGTATGTCCATCCAATCCTACGGGTGGTCAAAAGGGGCTTATTGAAGGGAGCGAGAAGTGGTGAAGTGGGGCAATAACCTTCTTCGGAGAAAGTAATAGGAGGGCAGTTGTTTTCGAACAAAAATTACCGGCCAATGTCGGTAACGAACATTTTTTTTAATTAAATTGGAACCGGTTTCATAATATTAGGAGGAGAGAAATATGGATTACAAGCAAGTTGCAGCTGACATCCTGGATGCCCTGGGAGGTAAGGAAAACATAACGGCAGCTGCTCATTGTGCGACGCGATTGCGGCTCGTTCTTGAAGATGAATCTTTGCTTGATCAAAAAGCGCTTGATCAAATGGACGTTGTTAAAGGGACTTTTTCTATAGCAGGGCAATATCAAATTATCCTTGGAGCCGGGATTGTAAATAACGTGTATGGCGAGTTCGCCAAACTTACGGGTCTCGGAGAAATGTCCACCGGCGATGTAAAGACGGCAGGAGCAGCTAAAATGAATCCGCTTCAACGACTTGTGAAAGCACTTTCCGACATTTTTGTTCCGATCATTCCGGCGATTGTTGCCGGGGGTCTATTAATGGGGATCAACAACGTTCTGACTGCCAGCAATCTGTTTGGTCCCAGGTCTCTGGTCGAGATGTACCCTGGTATTGCCGATTGGGCAAGCATTATTAATTTATTCGCCAACGCTCCATTTGTTTTCCTTCCCATCCTGATCGGCTTCTCGGCCACTCGCAAGTTTGGTGGAAATCCTTATTTGGGTGCGGCGCTGGCCATGATTATGGTTCATCCCGATCTGCTTAATGGTTACAGCTACGGCCAGGCACTTGTAGATGGGACAGTACCCACCTGGCAACTGTTCGGTTTCTCAATCGAAAAGGTTGGCTATCAGGGAACGGTTCTGCCAGTACTGGCCGTATCCTATATTTTATCGGTAATCGAGAAAAATTTGCGAAAGGTAATTCCATCTTATCTTGATAATCTGTTGACTCCCTTGCTGTCTGTCCTCGTTACCGGCCTCTTGACCTTTGCTGTTGTTGGACCGGTCCTTCGCGCCGCGGGCAACGGACTGACAGATGGTCTCTTCTGGCTCTATGATACGACGGGTTTCATTGGAGGAGGTATTTTCGGTTTTTTCTATTCTTCGATTGCCATAACGGGAATGCATCACAGTTTCCTCGCTGTGGATACCCAACTATTGTCGGACGTTGCTAAGACGGGCGGATCCTTCTTGCTTCCGATTGCCTCGATGGCGAATATCGCTCAGGGCGCGGCTACGCTGGCCGTCTTTCTCATCACACGCAACAGCAAGACGAAGAGTATCGCCTCAGCTGCCGGCATATCCGCGCTGCTCGGTATTACCGAACCTGCAATGTTCGGAATCAACCTGAAGCTTCGCTACCCGTTCATTGCTGCGATGATCGGTTCCGGCCTGGCTTCCGCCTATATTGCTTACGCACATGTGCTGTCCATTTCGATGGGACCGGCGGCGCTACCCGGTATTATCGCAATCCGCCCACAGTCCATCGCTGATTTCTGTATCGGCATGGGCATCAGCTCTCTGGTTACGTTTCTCATCACCCTGCTCTGGGGCAAGCGGAAAAATGCGTCAGCCTCAGGGGAGACTTCAAACGAAGCAGCGGATCGACCGTAAGTTTAGGCATGCTTGGAACTATTTTGCAGTAAGGAGGTTGCTGTGGAGTGGACGAAAGAAGAGAGATACAGAAGATTAGAAGATACCAATCCGGAGGAAATCTCCGGTCTGGCCGCCAGAGTGGTAAGGTGCCCCTGGCGCCAGGGGTATCATATCCAGCCTGAGACAGGGTTGCTGAACGACCCGAATGGATTTGCTTTTTTTCATGAAGAGTATCATTTGTTCTATCAATGTTTTCCTCTCGGTCCTGTGCATGGTCTCAAATATTGGTATCATACCAGCTCTCCGGATCTCGTTCACTGGACGAACCGGGGGGTGGCGTTAAAACCGGACCGGGATTTTGACAGTCATGGAGTATACTCGGGCAGTGCAATCGAACACAATGGGCAATTGTACCTCATGTACACCGGCAATACACGTGATAAGAGTTGGGAGCGAATTCCTTATCAGTGTATGGCTCAAATGGAGAGAGATGGACGTATACACAAGTTCTCCTCCCCGGTTATAAGCGGACCTCCGTCCGGGTATACCGATCATTGTCGCGACCCCAAAGTATGGAAACAGAAAGATTGCTTTTATGCCGTTTGGAGCGCAACGTTCCAATCTTACCGGCTGAGCCATGCTCTATCGCTCCATTGATCTTTACAAATGGGAAGAGGTTGGCGAACTGCATACCCGTTTGTCCGATTTCGGCTATATGTGGGAATGTCCGGATTATTTTGAATTTGACGGCCAGGGGGTTCTCTGCTTCTGTCCGCAGGGAGCAAAGCTGAACGACCCTGGTAATATTTACCGTCGGGTTATGTAATCGGTGATCCACTGAATGTGGAGACGGGAAGGGAAAGGTTCGCGGACGGGAAAATTTCAAACGATACGCTTAGTCCGGCCGGTTTTGCCGGCTCACGTTACGAGCTGATAATAGAATTCAATAATGTAGACGCCGTCGAATATGGTATTAGACTGAGAACAGGAGAAGCAGAAGGGACGAATCTGGTATGCAACACCAGGGAATCTAGGCTTATGCTGGATCGAACGCTGTCCGGAAGGCCGATTGCAGAAGAATTTGGTACGGTCCGAAGCTGCAAGCTGAATCCTTTGGCTGTCAAGCTGCATTTGTTTATGGATACATCATCTGTAGAAGTGTTCGTAGATGATGGCCGCGAGGTCAATAGCCATTAAGCCCCGGGAAGGTAAAGTCTATGCGCCGTTTGACGGAATAGTAGCGCATGCGTTCGGCCGTAGTAATCACGCGCTGCTGCTGGAGCATGCTAGCGGTATTCAACTGCTGATTTACGTTGGCATTAATACGGTGTCGTTGAAGGGAAGAGGGTTTACCCTACGAGTTCAGACCGGTGACAAAATCAAGAAAGGACAGCTGCTGGAATTTGATATTTCCGAAATCGAGCAGGCGGGCTTTCCGGTGATCACACCGGTGTTGGTCCCGGACGACCAGGAAATGGTGAAATCGGTGGAGACGATGGAAGGCGCTGGGGTGGTAGACGGTGTCCCACTGCTTCGTGTTCACTTAAAATGATGGTGTAGCTTGGATTTATCGGAGAACCGGCAAGCTGTTACAGCACATTTGCCAGTTGATTTTTGCTTCTCAAAATAATATAACCACGGCGAAGGGGCATAGCGAGCAGGGCCTGAAATCTCATGATTTCAGGCCCTGCTTTCTGTTGGACTTCTAATTTTTTTGCTTTGATACATTCATTGCTCGTCGATCTTACTAAACCGCCAGAACAGGCTGATAAAATCCCCTTTTATTCTTGGAAGTGTCAAACCGGCGTACATCAGCTCGTCACCTCCGTATATCTTTCCAGTTTCGTGATGGCGGTACAGGTAACGCGAATTCAATCCTTTGCATTTCAGAATAGGCACCCTTTCACCCGGCTGGCTCAGCACTCGGAAGAAAGCAAGTACAGCTTCGCTCTGGTCATCAGAAACAAAGGCCCAGGCCACCTCGTTGCCCTCGAACGGACTTAAAATGCGATAAAATTCTCCGAATTGGATAAGGGGGCGAATTGCTTTATATAGCGCAACTTGGGACTTGATCTCTATCTTTTCCTGCGGCGACATCTTGGTAAGATCGAGTTCGTAGCCAAGGTTTCCCGACATCGCGACATGTCCTCGGGTGTCAAGAGGAGTAACCCGGTTGACTTGATGATTCGGTACACCCGAAACATGAGCGCCCATAGACACAGCCGGATAGACCATACTGTTGCCGTACTGGATTTTTAGCCGACTGATCGCATCGGTATTGTCGCTTGTCCACGTTTGCGGCATGTAATAGAGCATGCCGGGATCATAGCGCCCTCCTCCGCTGGAACAGCTCTCGAACAGTACATCCGGAAAGACGGAAGTGAGCTCGTCCAATACCCTGTACAGACCGAGGATATACCGGTGTCCCGTTTCGCGCTGGCGCTCCGCCGGAAGCAGGGCAGAGCCGATCTCCGTCAAATGGCGGTTCATGTCCCATTTGACATAAGTAATCGGTGCGGAAGACAGAACATCGGACAGCGCTCCAACAATATAGTCGCATACATCCCGCCGCGACAGATCGAGAACAAGCTGATTCCGCCCCACCGTGTGGGGACGATCCGTCACATGAAGACACCAGTCGGGATGGCGCCGGTAGAGTTCGCTGTCCGGTGAGACCATCTCCGGTTCGAACCACAGACCGAACTGCATGCCCATTCCGGTTATCCGCCGGGCCAGATTGTCCAGCCCCTCCGGAAGCTTGCGACGGTCAACGGTCCAGTCGCCCAGGGAACTCAAATCATTGTCCCGCTTGCCGAACCAACCGTCGTCCAGGACAAAGAGCTCCATACCAAGTTCTTTCCCTTCGCGGGCGATCGCTTCGATCTTGTCGGCGTTAAAGTCAAAGTAGGTGGCCTCCCAGTTATTAATTAGAATCGGCCGTTCGGCGTCACGAAATTTGCCGCGACTGAGCCGCGTGCGGTAGAGCCTATTAAAGACGCGGGACATCCCGCCCAAGCCTTGTGCAGAGTATACCATGACGGTCTCGGGCGTTTGAAAGCTTTCTCCGGGAGCCAACTGCCAGGAGAAGCCAAACGGATTGATGCCGATCGACAACCGAGTAGTCCGGTACTGCTGAACCTCGGCCTGGGCTATGAAGTTTCCGCTGTAAACGAGATTGAGCGCGTATACCTCGCCATTGTCTTCATCAGCGCCAGGACGAAGCAGGGCCAGAAACGGATTCTGCTGGGGACTGCTGGCACCTCGCCGGCTTTCCGCATTCTGGATGCCGGGCATAAGGGGTCTCCGCGCAATATTTCGCTCATTGGTATGCGTACCGTAGAAGGTCAACATGTCATACTCGTCATCTCTGAAATCGATACTGGCGCTGAGCGCGCGAAGAAGGACCAGATTGTCGGAGCCGGTATGGTCGAAACGAACCGACCGAGCGATGGCGTCGTATTTGTTAAAGACAGTATAAATTAAGGTAGCACGCAGACCGGTCAGTGCATCTTCAAGCACAAGCTCCAGCGTATCCGCTTCGTCCTCCCTCTCGATGTAAGTGGCAGGAAGACCTGGAAGCTTTGGCTTGCCGGCGAATATCCGATGAGTCTGGTAACGGAAATCACAGATTTCAGATCCATTAGACTGGCCGACCTGATAGGCGGGTATGCCAAAATCGCCGTTCCCGTAACCCGGATACTCCTGCGGAAGGTTGTCCAAGGAGAACCTTCGGTCAGCAGGGTCAGGATTCGGCGAAAAGCCCCGATCGATAAAATCAAAAGGTACAGAATCCTGGTAGATGGCGATTCGTCGTCCCCAGTATAAATGCCCAAGGTAGCCGTCGCGAACAATCTGAATGCAGTAGCTGGAACCGGGGGTTTGCAGGTGAAATACCATGCGTTTCTCATCGTAATGAATGCCCATAAGTGAAATCGTGCTCCTTTTAGTGTTATAATTTAGTAAGCGTATGAAATAACTGATTATAGAAAATTCGTCTTCATCATTAGCGTAAAGGTGCAGAAGAACCGAAACAAGAGTAACTTTATAAATTGAGGAGGGTGAAATATTGCTGTGAATCATGGGGAGGGAAACGGGAAAGAGAAGCAGTCCTCGATATCTTTTCACTTTATAACACCTATGCCCTATATCTTGTTAAAAGGTGCTGGATATGAGCTGATTACTTCGCATGATTATATCTGGGATGGACGGAACCGTACCGGAGACCATTGTGTGCTTCAATATACATTGAATGGTCGCGGTGAGATTGAAACGGGGGGGAGGAGACATTCCCTCGAGCCGGGGGATGCTTTTCTGGCTGATGTTCCGGGCGACCATATCTACCGTCTCCCCTCTGATTCTCCCAGATGGGAAGTGCTTTACTTCGAACTGTCACACTTGGCGCT
This sequence comes from Paenibacillus peoriae, assembly GCF_022531965.1. Taxonomy (GTDB): domain Bacteria; phylum Bacillota; class Bacilli; order Paenibacillales; family Paenibacillaceae; genus Paenibacillus; species Paenibacillus polymyxa_D. The sequence continues at coordinate 2,843,017 of NZ_CP092831.1, forward strand.
GCATCTCCTCCAGGAATGGCTGGACATAAGCGGCTACATTTTCCGGATTGAGCCGGGGACCGATTTGGAGCATCTCCTGTGGGTGACTTATCGGGAAGCTATTGAGAACAGCTACCGCGATATGTATCAGTGCTCACGGGCTGCTTATTCACTGGCCATGTCACTGGCGAGTCATCTTGTCACTCTTGCCAGCAGCGTCCCATTGCCTCCGATTGTAGAACGCTGTAAGACCTTCATTGACAGTAATCTGCATCGGAGCATTGGCCTTCAGGACATGGCGGAGGTCTCCGGATGTTCTAAATTTCATCTCACCCGTGAGTTTGAGCGCAAGCTTGGCCTCTCTCCCGGCCGCTATTTAACTCGTATGAGGTTGGAAAGAGCGGCTGCTCTTCTGCTGGAGCCCGCAAATCTGACATTGGAGCAGGTGGCGGAACAGTCCGGTTTCTCGAATGCGAATTATTTCGGCAAAGTGTTCCGAAAGTATACAGGAATGGCTCCAGGCGAATTCCGCATGGAGGGCGATTTGTATCAAATTCGGCGGTTGATCCGGAGTGATCAATGAAAATAGGGTCTTGAAGATAGTAACAGGTTGCCGAAAATTTCGGCAGCCTTGTTTTAAAGCGGCTTAAAAGAAAAAAGAAGGGTCACGCAAACACTACGTTAATGATTAGGGGGTCGATTGACTCAATAGTATCAATGACAAAAAGATCCCCGTCCCGCCGGAATGGAGTTGGTACTCCTCAGCGGTTCGATTGAATCAGGTGACACAAATTCATATGCGGAGTAGGTAATGAAAAAAGTCAGAAAAAAAGCGCTTCAAAGATTATTGAAACGTTTCCAACTTCGTGCTATTATAATTCCCATAAGAGATATGGGGGGGTTAAATGCCAAGTATTAGAGATGTAGCTAAGATAGCTGGTGTTGCTGTGGGAACGGTGTCCCGCGTTATTAATAACTCGGGCTCTGTAAAACCAGATACACGAAGGAAAGTGGAGAAAGCTATACAAGAACTGAATTATTTTCCTAATGAAGTCGCTCGAAATTTTAAAATGAGGAAATCCAAGATGGTAGCCTTGCTGCTTCCAAGTATCTGGCATCCTTTTTTTTCTGAACTGGCTTATTACATTGAGGATGAGTTAGATCGGGAAGGCTTTAAGCTCATGTTATGTAATAGCGGCGGCAAGCCAGAAAAGGAACTGTATTACCTGGATATGCTACGTCAAAACAAAGTGGCTGGTATTGTCGGCATTACTTACAATGATATAGAAAATAGCGTAAGCAATGACATTCCGATTCTAAGTATTGACAGACATTTCAACAAAAAAATCACTTGTGTGACCTCAGATAATTATGAGGGAGGCCGTCTAGCTTTGAGGGAACTTGTTAAGGCAGGGGCCCAAAAACCGGCCTTTATAGGAAGTGTAACTTCAATTTTTAGTGAAACCATGAATCGAAGAAAAGGTTTCATTGATGAGGCGAAAAAATTGGGTGTAGACCATGTTGTATACGAGAAACCAGATCCTATTGTGGACGACGAAGCCTATTTTGGCGAATTTCTATCTAAGCATCGGGATGTGGATGGCATTTTCGCTATTACCGATATGTTTGCCGCCAAATATATAGAAAGAGCAGGTAGGCAGGGTATTCGAGTTCCAGAAGATGTAAAGGTCATCGGTTATGACGGCATTCAGGATCATCGTTATTTTCATCCGATATTGTCTACAATTAGGCAGCCAGTGGAGGAGATGGCACGTCTGACAATCAGACTACTGTATCAAAAGATGGATGGTATAACTTTAGATCAGCAAGTGTATCGTCTCCCCGTTATCTTCAGGCAAGGCGAAACGACATGAGTTTTATTGTATAAATATCAGCTCATTCAGTTGGATCTCAGTCTGGATCTGCAAACTCGCCTTTTTTTTTATAATAAATTGGAAACGTTTCATTTGACAATCAGACTACTCTGTTAAAAGATCCAAGGAATAAGTTTGGATCAGCAAATGTATCGTCTCCTGCTATCTTAGGCAAGGTTGTTTTTGACTTTGGAAAAACTTTAGCTCATTCGGTGGATTTATGGTATGGATCACCGGCTGACGTTTTTCTTTTAATAAATTGGAAACGTTTCAAAAATGAAAATATTCTTTTACAAGAAAGGGAGTGTAATGGTGGATTCAAGAACTAGTGAGTGGGATCATTCTACGATCAAGCCAAATCGCAAAATATGGAACCAGATCAAACGTGACTATGAACTATATCTGTTTTTGCTGCCAATCATTATTATTTATCTCGTATTTAAGTACTATCCAATGTATGGAATACAAATTGCTTTTAAGGATTTTTCACCAAGTCGGGGAATCTGGGGAAGCGAGTGGGTAGGCTTTAAGCACTTTATTGATTTTTTCGATTCCTATAACTTCTGGACGATCATGACTAATACGCTTACACTCAGTGTTCTATCGCTTGTATTTAGCTTCCCAGCTCCGATTATTATAGCGATTATGCTCAATCAGATGCTGGCCAAGAGATACAAGAAAATTGTACAAACTGTAATTTATGCACCACACTTTATTTCGACCGTAGTGCTCGTCGGTATGCTTAATGTTTTTCTGTCTCCAAACAGCGGAATTGTGAATCACATCATCACTTGGTTTGGAGGGGACCCCATTATGTTCTTGGCCGACGAAGGGTGGTTCCGCCCTTTGTATATTTTATCAGGGGTTTGGCAAGAGACAGGTTTTGCTACCATCATTTACCTTGCTGCGCTGGCAGGGGTCAATCCAGAATTGCATGAAGCCGCGATCATGGATGGAGCAAGCAAATGGAAGCGCGTAATGCATGTGGATATTCCAAGCATTTTGCCGACGATCGTCATCTTATTGATTCTCGCACTCGGTAACATTATGGGTATCGGTTTTGAAAAGGCTTTCCTTATGCAGAACGATTTGAATTATGCCACCTCCAATATTATTCCGACCTATGTTTATGAAATCGGGATTCAAAAAGCACAATACAGCTTTTCTACAGCAGTTGGCCTATTTAATTCAGTTGTAAATATTATCCTGATAGTCACCGTCAACCGGATCGCAAAAAAATTGACAGAAACCAGCCTGTGGTAAGGGGGAGTTCATTTTGAATCAATTATTAAAGAGAAAAAGCAAGGGAGACATGTGGTTTGACATCGTCAACTACGTCATGCTGACCATAGTTATGTTGCTTGTATTATTCCCGCTGTATTTTGTATTGATTGCTTCACTCAGTGACCCCAATCTCATCTACTCAGGTGAAGTATGGTTCTTTCCAAAGGGTTTTACGCTGGATGGATACGGGCGAATATTCAGCGATTCATCTATATGGATTGGATATGCCAATTCGATCTTATATGCGAGTCTAGGAACATTAATCGGAGTTGCCGTGACCGTATGTGCAGCTTACCCGTTAGCTCGTAAAGGACTGGCAGGAAAGTCGGTAATAATGTGGTTTTTACTGATTTCCATGTTTTTTAGTGGGGGGTTGATCCCGACCTATTTGCTGATTAAAGATCTTCACATGCTGAATACGATCTGGGCACTTGTTATTCCTGGAGCGGGAGGTGTGTTCAATGTCATTATCGTAAGGACTTTTTTTCAGTCGACCATCCCGGATGAAATGTGGGAGGCCGCTTCCATTGATGGTTGTTCCAATACCAGATTTTTTTGGAGCATCGTATTACCTTTGTCTAAGTCCGTTATAGCCGTAATGGTACTGTATCATGTTGTCGGGTTCTGGAATGGTTTCTTTGACGCTTTGATTTACTTGAACGATGAAAGCAAGTATCCATTACAACTGGTCCTTCGCAACATTCTTGTCCAGAATCAGGCCAACTCGAGCATGATGATAGACGTGGAATCCTATGCAGCGAAGATGCGCGTTACAGAGCTTATCAAATATGGTGTCATCATGGTATCCAGCCTACCGTTGCTGATTTTGTATCCTTTCCTGCAAAAATACTTTGTTAAAGGCGTGATGATCGGCTCGATCAAAGGCTAACATTGTCATGGTGCCTGAAAGGGGGGAATGTGCAACAGAATACCTAAATTCAGCATTCAGACAAGTAAATAACAAGGACAAGGGAAGTTCTCAGCTTGTGGACTGACATAAGGAGGTTATGTACGATGAAATTATTCAAAAGGGCTGGAATTCTAATGCTGGCTGGAATGTTTGCTCTTAGCGGATGTTCGGGAGGCGGAGGCGAGTCAAAAAATCAGACGGTGAATCCAGATCAGGATGCAAATTTTAATAAAACCGGTCTTCCGATTGTTAAAGAAGCGGTGACATTAAAGATGGTATCCCCAAAAGCTGCTTTAGCGCCAGATTACTCGAAAATGGAAATATTTAAGCGGCTGGAAAAACAAACAAACGTAAAAATTGATTGGGAAAACATTCCAGACACTGACTTTGCAGAGAAGAAAAATTTGTTGTTGGCCAGCGGAGATTTGCCAGATGCCTTTTACGGAGCTGGATTCACAGATTACGATCTAATCAATTACGGTAAAGACGGAACCATTATTCCGCTGGAGAATTTAATTGATAAATATGCGCCTAATTTGAAGATGCTTCTCGATCGACGGCCTGATATTAAACTAGCCATCACAGCGCCAGACGGTCACATCTATGGGCTGCCGTCGTGGGAAGAGAATAAGCTCGATACCAACCCCTTCTTTCACGTCATCAATAAAAATTGGCTCGATAAACTGGGCTTAAAATTACCTCAAACGCTGGACGAATACACGCAGGCTTTGATTGCCTTTAAAACGAAGGATCCGAACGGCAATGGCAAGGCTGATGAAATCCCATTAAGCTTTATGCACATGCAGTGGTGTAGTGACATTGCTGGCATATTCGGAGCTTTCGGTCTTCCGGATAATTTGGAACATCGGATCGTCCGCGAAGGTAAAGTGATCTTTACCGCTACGCAACCTCAATATAAGGAAGCATTAAAATATATTCATGATAACTGGTATAAGCAGGGGCTGATTGACCCTGAATCGTTCACCCAGGATGCCGCTCAGTATTTAGCAAAAGGCAAAACACCAGATGAAACGCTCGGCTCCTACGTTTGGTGGGAAGTCGAAGAAGTTGTCGGACCGGAGCGTAGTAAGGATTATGCTCTGCTGCCCCCGCTTAAAGGCCCAAATGGAGATCAAATGATTGGTCGCAACAACGGCGGCGGTCCGGGACGAGGTAGCTTCGTGATTACAAAGGAGAACCGTTATCCGGCAATGACGATGCGTTGGATCGATCAACAGTATGACCCTTACATGGCGGCTCAAATTCACTGGGGTCCGTTGGATGTCGTATTCAAGAAGGACGAAAAAGGAAAATTGGTGAACCTGCCGCTTCCCAAGGGAGTCTCCGCAGGTGAATTCCGTCAAAAAGTGGCTCCAGGCACAGGAAATCCGGGCGTCATTACTTTCGATGACTTCGGAAAAGTTGTTGATATGGAACCCCGAGCTCAGAAGCGTGCTGAGTATTTGGAGAAATATTACACTCCATATATGAAAAAGGAAAACTATGCGAGCATCTTCTTTGAACCGGATGAACTAGATAAAATCAATCGGATTGAGCCAGAACTTATTAAATATGTAAATACCCAAAGAGGCAAGTTCATCGTCGATGGCGAGGTAGATGAAAAGTGGGACAGCTATGTGAAGACACTCGAGAAGATGGGGCTGAACGAATTAATGGAGATCTATCAAAAAGGGTTGGATCGATATAATGCAAATTTAAAAAATAAATAATCAAACGATAGGTGGGGAGAAAACTGTGCTTGATGTAATAACCATTGGGGAAGTATTGATAGACTTTACGCCATCAGGTCGTACCACGGGAGGCAACGAGCAGTTTGAATGCAATCCTGGAGGGGCTCCGGCTAACGTAGCAGCTGCTCTATCCCGTTTAGGAGCTAGAGCGACATTGATTAGCAAAGTTGGGGATGATCAATTCGGTTCCTTGCTGCACGATACCTTGATGAACGGCGGCATCGACGTGTCTGCGCTTACGTTTACAGATGAAGCCAATACAACGCTGGCATTTGTTCATCTGGATGACAACGGAGACCGATCGTTCAGCTTCTACCGGAAACCAGGAGCGGATACATACTTGCGCACGCAGGATGTCCCGTTCGATAGGATTGAAAACTGCCATGCACTGCACTTTGGTTCTTTGTCGATGACCCATGAGCCGGCCCGTACGGCAACAAGAGCGGCAGTTGTGAAGGCTAAAGAGGCAGGAGTCCTGCTTTCATTCGATCCGAATATCCGGTTTGCTTTATGGGAGAGTAAAGAGGAAGCGAAACAGAATATCCTTTGGGGCATGAAGTATGCAGATATCCTGAAAATATCGGAAGATGAGCTCCACTTTATAATGGGTACAACTGATGTGGAAAAAGGCTCGCTAGAGCTGCAACAGCAATTCGGCATCGCCGGGATCTTCGTAACTTTAGCGGAAAAAGGCTGCTATTACCGATTAGCTGATCATGACGGATATGTGCCGGGTTTTCAAGTAGAGGCCACTGATACGACAGGAGCCGGCGACGCTTTTCTGGGCTGCTTGTTATATAAGATACTGAAAGCCGGTGTTTATTTGAATCAGCTGACCAAACAGCAAATCATCGGTATGCTAACTTTTGCTAATGCCGGCGGTGCATTAGTAACCACACGGAAAGGGGCTCTTCAATCTATGCCGACGACAGATGAAATTACCCAGATAATCGAGACAAATAAACAGCACGATGATGATAGATTTAGGCCGGGTTTTCATTTTTCACCTCACTCCCATTGGTTGAATGATCCCAACGGATTAGTCTATTACGAGGGAGTCTATCATCTGTTTTATCAGCACCATCCTTATAGTAACCAATGGGGACCAATGCACTGGGGTCATGCTGTAAGCCAAGACCTGGTTCATTGGGAGCATATGCCTATCGCTCTGTTCCCGGATGAGCATGGCGCTATTTTCTCCGGTTGCTGTGTGGTTGACTGGAATAATAGCAGCGGACTGTTCGATGGTTCCCATGGATTGATCGCACTCTTCACTCATGCAGACAGCTGTCCGGAGACCGAACAACCTCGCCAGCGGCAAAGCCTGGCTTACAGCAGCGATAAAGGCCGAACTTGGCACAAATATGAGGAGAACCCAATACTCGACGAGCATGATCTGGTCGACTTCCGGGACCCCAAGGTGTTCTGGCATTCGCCAAGTGCATCCTGGATTATGGCTCTTGTCGCGGGAGACCACGTTCGGTTTTATCGTTCCGACAATTTGCGTGAATGGTCGTTGTCAGGCGAATTCGGAAAGAGTGAAGGCTCGCATGACGGAGTTTGGGAATGCCCTGATCTCTTTGAATTGCCGGTTGATGACAGCGGACATTCCAAATGGGTACTTATCATAAGCATCGGAGATAATCCCAACTGTCCAGAAGGCTCACGCACGCAATACTTTATCGGAGAGTTCGACGGAAATACGTTCATTAATGACCATCCGGCCGATCATATCCTGTGGCTGGATTATGGCCGGGACAATTATGCGGGGGTCACCTGGTCGGATATAGCTGAGCAGGACGGACGGCGTGTGATCATCGGATGGATGAGCAACTGGAAATATGCTAACCAAACGCCTACCGGGGCCTGGAGAGGCACAATGACTCTGCCTCGCGTCTTGTCATTGACCAGTCGAGACGAGGGCGTAGTTCTGACCCAAATGCCTGTTCGGGAAATAGAGCAGCTGCGGAAAGGAACGCTCTGCTGGAATGAGGTTAAGGTTACGCCAGAGGTGCCGTTTACGCAAAAAACGAATGATGTTCTGCTTGAAATTGAAGCGGATATCGACATTCGTTCCGAAGACGAGGTTCATATTAAAATGAAGTCCTCTGGGCAAAGTGAGACTATTATCGGTTATGACCCTGTGCGCCAATGGCTATTCATCGACCGCTCGAAATCGGGCCTGAGTGATTTCCACCCGTCGTTTGCGTGCAAGCATGGTGCTAGAATGGTTTCGGAGAATGGGAAGATCAAGCTGCATATCTGGCTGGATCGCAACGCGGTTGAAGTGTACGCGAATGAGGGCTTGGTTGCACTGACGGATCAAATATTCCCTGATGCTCCGATGGATCGTATTGAGATAAGTGCGAAATCAGGGGAAGTTGTAGTGAACTCGTTTTATATGCATGCTCTTAACTCCATTCATATTCCTAATGGTCCAACGGAGCAGACATCCAGGAGGGTTGAAGTATGAGCCATGCAACCGATAATCGGGGATTGATTATGTATTGGGCCTTCAATGAAGGAACCGGTACAAGCGCTCTGGAGAGCGTATCCCAAGTCCAGGATAATATCCAGTACGTGTTTAACCAAGCGGAGTTTACTCAACCTTGCCCTCCACGGTGGAGACAGGGGGTAATTGGAAATGGGCTTCTGTTCGATGGTTATTCGACTTACATTGCGCATTCGTTCGATGAGGGAAATCAGAACACCGAGCCAGAGTATCGATCAGCGTTAAGCATAGGAGTATGGGTAGCCCCACGCTCCTATGAATGGGGGGATGATGGCAAATTGTCCGCCATCGTGAACCGCTACAACCTGGATCGCAAGCAGGGTTATCTGCTCGGCATGTTCCGTCACGGTTCCTGGTCCTTCCAAGTCGGGCTGGAAGGAGGAGACTGGAAGGAACTTTGGTCGCCGGACGGCCATGAACTGCCCAAGAATGAATGGTCATACGTGAATGCTGTGTTCGATGGGAACCAAGGGGAAATCAAGCTGTATTTAAACGGCAGTGAAATCGCTTCAGCTGCCGTGCCTCGTGGTTCCCGCCTGGCTGAGGCGGCGGACACGGATCTTCTTATCGGCAAGAATAACCATAGCAGCCTGCTGGCGGAAGTGTTCAGCCTGCACATGTTTAGCGGTATCATTGATGAACTCAAGATTTATAATCGGGCGCTGAGCGCGGAAGAAGTGGCCGCTTCTTATCGGCATGTGCTGGATACCTTTCATGAAGGTATCCGGCCACAATTAAACTATGACGAGATCAAGCTGGACCGAACGCCACTGCTACTTGATCGGCACAGACCGCAATATCATGTTAGCCCGCCGGCCCATTGGATGAACGAACCTCATGCACCGATCTATTTTGACGGGCAATATCATTTGTTCTATCAGCATAACCCGCAGGGGCCGTTCTTTCATCAGATCCATTGGGGACATTGGGTAAGTCAGGATTTGGTGCATTGGCGTGATCTACCCGTGGCCCTGGCGCCCGAAAAGGATCAGCTCGCACCGGACGGGATCTGGTCGGGAAGCGCAACCTATGATGCTGACGGACTTCCTGTCTTGTTCTTTACGGCAGGTAATGACAGCGCTTCTCCGAATCAGAGCGTAGCGCTTGCCCGAAGCACTTATACCCTTGACGGAAACCCGGATCTGGTTCAGTGGGTCAAACATCCAGAGCCGTTGATCGTGCAGAAGAAGGGAATGGGCGCATTTGGGGATTTCCGAGATCCATTCGTATGGAAGGACGATGACGGCTGGTATGCTCTGGTCGGGTCCGGAATTGAAGGTGGAGCAGCACTGGCATTTGCGTCACAGGATATGCTGAATTGGACGTATAAAGGGCCGTTTTTTAAAGCGGATATTCAGAAGTTTCCTTACCTTGGACCCATCTGGGAGCTCCCTGTGCTTCTTCCCCTTGGCAGTGACAAGCAGGGAGTGAACAAACATCTGCTGCTTGTCAGCCCTGTGGGGAAGGGAGCGGATGTCGAGGTGTTCTATTGGATCGGACAACTTGACAAGCAAAATCTTTCGTTCATCCCCGATCAAGAAGAGCCTCAATTGATTGATGTCGGGGATTTCCATTTTACCGGACCGAGCGGAATGGTTGATCCGAAGACCGGCAGAAATATCGTCTTTACGATAGCCCAAGGCGACCGGACCTCCGAGATGGAATATAAGTCGGGTTGGGCTCATAACGGAGGCTTGCCGTTAAGCGTGTATTTGAGGGATGACGGACGTCTGGGAATAGAGCCGATTCAGGAGCTTCAATCGCTGCGTGGCCCTAAGCGGCTATCGCTTCGGGACCAGTCATTGGCTGAAACTAATGTGCAGCTTAGGAATGTTCATGGTGACATGCTTGAGATTCAATTGGAATTGGAGCCCGGCAGCGCCAAAAAATTCGGAATCAAGGTCCGTTGTACGCCGGACGGAGAGGAAGAAACTCTGCTGTATTATGATTGGAATCAAGCGTTGCTCATGGTCGACCGCTCGAAAACGACCCTGCATCCTGGAGAAAAGTGCGGAGGGATTCAAGGCGGTAAGTTGGAGCTGCTTGGGGAGAATCTGAAGCTTCACATTTATTTGGACCGCTCCATGGTCGAAGCTTATGCAAGCGGATTGAAAAGCCTGACAACCCGGGTATATCCGAGCCGTATGGATGCTTTGGGACTCGAGATTTGGGGAGATGGAGAACCGTTTGTTAAATCCTTGGATATATGGGATATGCAGTCCGTTTGGTAAGACGGTTGTTTAGGCGCTCCTTACGAATGGGGTATGCACAAATGATCAAGAAACTTTGCATTCCTCCGTTTGGAAACGTTTCATTCATATTCTCCCTTCTTCATGACTATTCATCTTTGTACAAGGAGAGCATTTCGAAATGAGGTATCGATGTTCGCAAGTATAACAAGTTTCGAAGGAGGCTCGAGAATGAGGAAAGTCAAAAGAGGAAAATGTTGGATATCGGGAATGGTTATATGGGCTATGGTGCTCCAGCTTGTTGTTCCGGGAATCTCTGTCGCGTCCGAAAATAGAACTGTTGCTGGAGAAACGCTCATTCCTAAGAATGATGTGAAATCATCGGTTACGGATGCGATTTATCAAATCAAGAATATTCCTAAGAATGACATGGGATTGTCAGTTACAGATTCAGTCTATCAAATCCGGAATCCTGGATTTGAAACAGGAGATTTGACGGGATGGACCGTTATCAAAGGCGATGCGTTCGGTCCGAATAGCGTAACCGACGAAACGACTTGGTGGGCAGAAAAAATACCGTATAACCAGGAAGGAGCTTATCATTTAAACGGCTGGAAGTATGACGAATCTGCGACAGGTGTACTTCGTTCCAGCACTTTCGAGCTGGGCGGAAGCGGCTGGATCAGCTTCAAGCTTGGCGGTGCAAAGAACCCAGACAAGGTATTTATAAATATTGTGGAAGTCGATACGGGACAAGTTATTGCCCGATACGGAAATAGCGCATTCGCCGACGTTGGCTTCCCGGATCCTGCGCAGGGCATGCGGCTTGCCAATATGGTGCAATACAAGGCGGATCTTTCCACACAATTGGGCAAGAAACTGTATGTGGAGGTCGTCGATAATGCAACCTCGGATTGGGGAGTCATTTTTGCGGACGCATTCTCCATGTACCATGAGTCGGAGCCAGCTGAAGGAATTGTTGCGACGGATATCAAGCCGGATTTCAAGCGCTATGAAATCGATAATCCAAGCTTTGAAACCGGAAATCTCGATGGCTGGACGGTTGAGGAAGATGCTTTTGAAGTGACTGATGAAGCTCATGCGAGCAAAGAAGGGAACTTTTATGCCAAATCCTCCCTGCAAGGAAAGGGCTCCATCACTTCTAATACTTTCACGCTTCAGGGAACAGGAACAATTAATTTTACTGTTTTGGATATCCTCAAACCGGAAAATGCATATGTTGCACTTTTCGATGCGAACAGCAACACATTGCTTATGAAAACCGGGAATGTCAGCGCGAACGAGAAAATCTCATGGAAAGTGCAAGAACACTACAACAAGAAGCTCTATGTAAAGGTTGTCGATCATTCCAATGAAGCCAGCATTGCCGTTGATAGTTTCCAAGCAAGTGATAGGGGGACTATTTTCTACTTAAACCTTGATGAAGGCGCAGGAAAGAAAGCGTTGGAGAAAGTACACAATCTTAGGCACGATGTGAACTATGTATTTAACAACGCCAGGTATATGGCATCGAAGGATCCGAGATGGACTCCGCGTGGAATAAAAGGCGGCGCCTTATTGTTCGATGGATCCTCGAATTATATTGAGGTCAATGCAAACGTTACTGTGCCTGTAAGCGACGCGTTAACCATCGAAGCTTGGGTTGCACCGCGTAGCTATGAGTGGGGAGACGGAAACAAGCTGTCTGCGATCGTAAACCAATCCGACCAGGATAAAGCGGAAGGCTTTTCTCTTGGTATGTATCGGCACGGTACATGGTCGATGCAAGTAGGCATCGGCGGTCAGTGGATTCAGGTATGGGTAAAGGATCACCCGTTGGAAAAATACAAGTGGAATTATGTGGCCGCTACTTTCAGTAAAGAAGATGGAAAAATTAAGTTATATCTAAACGGTGAGGAAGTGGCTTCCCAAGCAACCCCCGTCAACGTTCCGATCACACCATCTACCGAAAGCCTGATCATCGGGAAAAATAATAAACCTGTAGAGTTAGCAGGGGTGTTCTCCTTCAATATGTTCAGCGGACTCCTAGATGAAGTGAAGCTGCATAATAAAGCCCTTACGAACCAGGAGATACTTGCTGGATATGAGAGCGTGAAGGCGCTTCATGGAGGTTCAATTCCGAAAATTCCGAATGCGGACATTGATGAGGATCCAAGTGTGTTTGACGGAGATCAGCACCGACCCCAGTACCACGCGATGCCTCCGCAAAACTGGATGAATGAAGCACATGCACCGATTTACTATAACGGCAAATACCATTTATTTTATCAACATAACCCGCAAGGTCCATTCTGGCATCAAATCCACTGGGGGCATTGGGTGAGTGACGATATGGTGAACTGGGAAAATGTAAGACCTGCTCTTGCGCCCGAAGCGGGCACCCTAGATCCGGACGGCACGTGGTCAGGCAGTGCAGCGTATGATCGAAACGGCAATCCTGTTCTGTTCTATACCGCTGGCAACGACTCCTTGTCGCCGAACCAAAGAACAGGGTTGGCAACTCCGGCGGATTTGTCCGATCCCTATTTGGAAAAATGGGAGAAATATCCTAAACCGGTAACGGAGCAGAACGGAAAAGGCATCCACAACGAGTTCCGCGATCCGTTTGTATGGTACGACAAAGAGGTGGACAAGTGGTATCAGTTAGTGACATCTGGTCTTCCAGACTTCAGCAGCGGCACAGCTTTGGTGTATGTATCCGATGATATGTACAATTGGAAATATAAGGGACCGTTATACGTTAGTGACAGAAGCCGTTATCCGGAGTTGGGTACGGTATGGGAGCTACCAGTGTTATTGCCGTTAGGCACGGATAGTACGGGCAAGCAAAAATATATTTTCATGATTAATCCCCATGAAAAGCCGGAGCATGTTCCTCCAGCGAACGATGTGCAAAGAGATGTTGAGGTCTTTTACTGGATCGGGACCTGGGACCGGGATAACTTTAAATTTATTCCTGATCAGGAGGCACCCTCCAAAATGGATGTAGGTGACGGCTATTTAACCGCAGAGAGCGGTCTGGTCACACCCGACGGAAGAACGGTCGTATTCTCTATGGTGCAAAATGTAAGAACACCGCAAGCCGAATATCAATCTGGATGGGCTCATAATTTATCTTTGCCGGTTTCCCTAAGCCTCGATAAGTATGATAAATTGCATATCGAACCGATTAAAGAACTGCAGAGCCTTCGAGGGGAAAAATGGGTTGATTTTTCGGACAAAAATTTGGAGAGTGCCAATCAATTGATTAAGAATGTCAAAGGCGACATGCTAGAGATTGTGATGGAGATTGATCCGCGTGAAGCCCAGAAATTTGGTCTCAAGGTGCGACGCTCGGAAAAAGGCCAAGAAGAGACGCTCATTTACTACGACAAGAAGAACGGGACGTTTAATGTGGATCGAACCAAGAGCAGCATTGATCCGGATGTGCGTGTAGACGGCATTCAAGGAGGATATGTAGATCTTGAAGGAGAGAACTTGAAACTCCATATCTTTCTTGATCGCTCGGTCATTGAAGCCTTTGCAAATTACAAGAAGAAGCTGACAACTCGTGTCTATGTAGGCAGATACGACTCCTTAGGCTTACAGATCTGGGCCGATGGCGATATCAATATCAAATCCATGCAAGTATGGGATATGAATGCCTTAACGGGTAAACCGGCTGCTCCGGTCTATGTACCCGATAAGTGGGATAATTCTGTGTATAAGGATATTACAGAGCTGCCTAACCATGATTTTGCTACGGGCGACTTAACAGGATGGATGACGGAAGGAGACGCCTTCCAGAATGTCCATGTGACCAATACCCAGTTCTTCTGGGACAACATTTTCTTCAACCCGTCGCATAAAATTCCGGGCAGCTACCATTTGTGGGGCTTCAACGAGCAAGCCGGCGGCGACAGCTTAACCGGAGCGCTAAGATCTCAAAATTTCGTCCTTGGTGGGAACGGTAAGATCAACTTCCTTATCAGCGGAGGCCGGGATATAGATCGTCTGTATGTTGCGCTGGTTCGGGCGTCGGACGACAAAGAGTTATTTAAAGAGACAGCGACCAATTATGAGGAATATCAACGTAAGATTTGGGATGCGACGGATTATATCGGGGAGGAGCTTTATATAAAGGTGGTTGACCACTCCAAAGGCGGGTTTGGACATATTAACGTCGATGATTTTAATGTACCTGTTCAGGTAAAGAAGAAAACTAACAACTGACTCTTGTTAATACAGAATACCCGTGAGTCCTGTAGTCACTCCAAGCAAATCGAATAGTCAAATAGCTTATCATTCGAAATGGCATCGGTATTGTATCTGATTCTGGAATTGAGCTTTTGATAAATGGGAAGTAAATAATGTAAATCTCGAAACCCCTTATCTTATCTATGGATAGGGGGTGAATTATTGTTGTCAGAATGCAACGTATTGTGTAGAATTAAAGAAAATTATGGAAACATAATTGAGGTGGGGGTGGTCCCTCTATACTCAACTTATACAGAGGAATGAATAAAAATGCTTGGGAGAGGGGGGGAGTGTGTGTATAAAGAGCTTCTGAGCATAGCACAGCTAATGGGGGAAACAATGCGATTGGTTGGGTATGCCCGATACTACAAATCCCTTAACATTGATGGTTTACATTACATACATCAAGTAGAAGGTACCCAAGTGATCGCTATTGTTAAACCAAATCATAGTACTCATCATGAAGCTACAACATTTTTAATGAATCTATTATTAACGGAAAAGCTAAAAATGAATACGGTTACAGGGCATGCCCAGAATCTGAAAAAGTTCTTGGATTACATGATGTTCTGGAGGCTAGAGGAAGATTTTGAACATATCCATAATATCGAAGTAAAAGCAGGTAAGACCGTATCCTATTGAAGTAATATTACTGGGATTTGCGGATTACCTTCGATGTATTCCAAAAGGTTACAAGCCATTTGAAGATTTAAAGGTGGCGACTCACGGGATTCATTGGTCTATGTTAAAGAATATCCCCCTTAACAAACATGCAATGGCAGAAGGGAAGCTATCAACCGTAATTCGAAGCAGTCATAACGATTTAAAGAAAACCAACTGGTGTGAGTACCCGTCTGGTGCACTTGCTCCGATCATCTATACTGCATGTGCATATCTGAAGTTCTTGCGTGATAGAACAACAAGATTTAAATACCTGCCATTAGAGCAGGTTCCGAGAAAAGAAATAAGAGATAATCATTCATTAATAGCGGGTACTGCGGGTAGTAGGGTGCGGATAGTGTTTGATGTGGAAAATATTGCTCGAGATTCCGGTACTGCAGGACCTGGAGGAGGGAAGAGCAGGCAAGCCTCTCCCATTAACCACGACAAGGTCTTTAGTGAGACCGAAGCAGACATGTTCTTTGAATTGATCGATCCGTATGAAAATGCTTTGGATCTTCTTCTCTTTGCGATATTGCGTTACTTTGGATTACGCCCTGGTGAAGCAGCTGAGATTCGAATTGAGGCGTCAACAATTCCTTCCAACTTAAACGTGTATCATACAGCAAGAGAGGAATTAACCGAGTCTCTTTCCGGGAACTTGCAGTTTGTAAAAGAACGCGGGTTGCGGGGGAATTGGGTCATTGATACGGGATGGAAAACGAAGGCTTCCTGCAGGGACGTGGCGTTGATAACTCACAAAACAATTGATCCATTTAGCAGGAAAAATATCCGATTTCCAACACAAGAGGAGTTCACTGATCTTCTGTATTGGGCACTTCTTCAGCGGCGGGAACTTTTGTCTTATTACACAAGTGAAGATCATGGCTATCTATTTGTATCAGAGTCAAACAATTCAAAAGGGAAGCCATTAAGTAAGAAAGGCGTTTACAGTAAGTATAATAATTTGGCTGATGACTTATTTCAACGAACTGGGGGAAGCGTAGACCTACGTTCCTACTATCCACACACCTTCCGACACTTATTCGCGACATCACTTCTCCTAAGATATCGCAGACCATCCGAAGAGATCAGCAAGTGGTTGGGGCATTCTTCTGTCGTGATTACGCGCGATACATATATTCATTAGATACCTGAGTCAAATAATGACACAGAAAAAGGTAAAGTAGATCATTTAGGGAGGGTATTTATGCGACAGGCGGAGATCTCAGAGGGAATCCACGCGCATGAGGAGGACTCGGAATGACACTAGAATGGACTCCATTATCGGAATTTCGCAAATTTTTAAAAAACACGCTGCGTTTGAATCATGTGAATCAAGTATTTTCTTCTATAAAAAATCCCGTCCTTCAATTATTTACTACATTTCCGGCCCCGGATAACTGGTTAGCTGTACCGCCTGAAGAGAGACCAACCTTTCGGCATCGCGACAGTCGAGACCTATGGTATGTCATTTTCTGGGCTTGGCATACAGGTTTTTGCAAGGGAAATGATGTAGTAGCACAATATCGTCGAAACGACTTGGTTTGTTACCTGTCAACCAGAGGTCGTGTTAATCTGTCGGATTTCCCCGTCAAAATGGGCCTCCTCAAAAATTCAGAAGCAGAAAACATCCGCAAAAAAGACTCAAACCGTATAGGTTTGTTCAACAAACTATCTATACACCTTCTAGGTGTTATGAAACCGCTGGGCGATTTCACGGAAGAAGATATAGCGTTAGCGGATGTAATGCGTCCGAACGACAAACGTTATAACGCCAAGTGTTTAAAGGACATTCTTTTTGAGCTTGGATATTCGGATGAACCAGGAAGACGTAGGCAAAGAATACTGTTTGACGATTGCTGTGAGCATCCAAAGTGGGGGGATATCGCACGTGAGTTTCGCGAGCATTTAAAACGAAGTAATTCGCTAGACTATTATATTCGTAAAGCGGGCAGTGCTTTGCATAAATTTTTCAAATGGCTTGACCAGCACGGGGAGTCGGATGCTTCATCTCTCGAGTATGAAGATTTTCTCGATTTGTTTGATTACATTTCAAAGAATAACGATGGAGAGGAGTTTTCAGCTAAGTATACCGGGAACAATCTTCTACACATAAAGTTATTCTTTGATTGGGGGAAAGGTTCTCATACATTTTTTCCAACATACGTTGACTGGCCCAGTGATTTATATTCTGGAATTCATCGTGAGGCCCAAGAAGAAACATATTCCGGTGATGGCCTCGCTTTTGATGACCCAAACTTCCCGATGCTCATGAAGGAAGCAATTGAAAATTATCATCCCGAAGATGATGTTGAAGTTTTATGTCGCGCTTTTTGGTTAATTATTGCCTCATCACCGGTGCGTAAAACGTATCTGCTCAATCTTCAGGCTGAAGAATGTATGCTGCCATTGCCTAATGCTCCATCAGCGGTAGGATTATACAGCCCATATTCAGGTATTGAGAAAGCTAAACATCGTAACGGCCAATTTCCTATAATTGATTCTGCAGGTCTTAGAGCGGTCGAATTTTTACAGAAAAGATCGAGCGATAAAGCCTTCCGACCGATACGGAACGAAAGAGCGGATGCATCGTATGTGCATCTTTTTCAATTGGAGAAATATCCCTGGATTTTGAATGAAAGACAAATATATAGGTTTTTTTACAAGATAGCAGAATTTATTGGACATGGAGATAAAAAAGGGAAGGCTCATGGTTACAGACACTATCTCATAACTCACATTGCAATCGAAACCGGGAACAGTGAGTTAGCACGACTTGCTGCAGGTCATGAAAATCAAACCATGCTGAATCGATACTTACGAAGTAATCTCTCCCGTCAAGCATTGTTATTTGCTACTATTAAGAAATATCAGGATGGTGAGATTGCGGGACGGTTTATTTGGCGAATCTTCGAAGCACTTGCCAGCGAACAAACTGAGCCTGACGAATTGATAAAAGCTTTGGGATCTGAAGAGCTATCTTTAGATGAATTCTTTGCAAAATTCGGGCTTCCAGCTCCTACAGGTGTAGGAAGATGTTTAATACAGAGGGCTTGCCTTTTTGAGGCAAAGTGTTTTTCCTGTCATCATTTCGCCATACGAAAAAGTGAAGCAGCACAGGCATTTCATACTTTGGCCAGATTAACCAAGGACATGTGGAACATGATGCGAGGCAGTCGGGATTTTACAACCAAAAACGCCAAGGCGGCCGGATTAGCTACGCAAATAGCGTTGCTTGGGGACATGATTCGGCATTTCGGCTATAGTGACGAACAGATTCAAATAGAGGTTATCAGTCGACTAGTCTGAGCTTAGATTGGAAAGAGGTGAAATCGTGTCGCAAATATTAGCTTGGCAATCCCTGAGATTTGGACCCATTACTGTAAGGCGAAAGGGACAATTCGAGAGTAGAGAGCATCTGACAAGATCGGAGTATGAACAATACAGATCGGCAGAGACTTGGGGACGGGTTGAACCTATTTTATCAAGCTCCTTAACGGATTTGGTACAACCCACAATATTTTTCAAGTTACCCGGCACCCAAAGAGATTACGTATTACTGCTTGCCTTTTTACAACGGATCAGTTTGCCTTTAGAGATCGTATTTCCAACCAAGACCGAATTCAATAAATTTCCTTTTCCCGAGTTACCGAATTTTGAGTACTTTGATGCGCTTTACGATAAATACTATCCGGTATTGTATCCGATGGATAGCGAAAAACAACTACAAAAGGCAAAGAAAAGGATTCCTTTGCTTCGAACTGTAGTTTGCTTATGGTTCGCAGGTTACGCCCTTAAGGAAGGGTTAGAGGGTAATCATATTATTACTTCCTCTGTATTAGCAAAAGCAAGTAAGATCGCTAAATATCATAGAAGTAGTTTAACCCTCCTAGGTAAGATGTTAGCTAAAGAAACAGATTCCTTGATTGAAAATAAACCGGTCATACCTTGCGATGAAGCGGAAAGAAGTGTCTGGATAGCCGCGGGAATATATCCAACCCAAACGCCGTTTGAGGAGAGTCTCTATACCTTTGCATTTTCTTACTTGAGGCAACGTGTGAATAATTCAATAACTGATGATTATTACGACGATGAAGGAAATTTACTTTTCAGATACGGTAAAAAAACTATCAGCATAAATTATTGGAAAGCGATAGTCAAGTACATCCGGTATTTTGCAATCAAATGTCGATCAAAAGGTCTTACTGACATAAGCGAGAATTCAATATCAGAAGTATACACAGAGATTTTTGGCCAGATGAAGGGACAAGAAGATAAGACGTTTTTCCGAGTGGCGCTTCGACATTGGCTTAGGTGGCTTATAAGAACTACAAATGCTTCATACAACATAGAACGGATTATGCCAAGACCTAGACGTGTTATGTCAAAAGATCATGGACGAGTATTTAGTATGTCCAAAGCTTATATTCTTGTGCAGACCTTAATGAACGATCAAACTCCTTTAATTAACGAGAACATTCTGATGGACTTTCGTCATAGGCGGGCTTGCCTGTTGATGTTATCAACTGCAGCAAGGCCTCATGAAATAGTTAATTTGCTTCAGAATGCTTTATTTATAGATTCGCAGGATAATTCCTGGATTCGTTTTCACAAAACCAAGACCATTCGCAATCAACCCGATCGAAACGGCTATGAATGGGTTCATCACGCTCTAGTGAAGAGCGATGCTGCAAGATGGTTTAACGAATTGATTCATTTTGCCCCATCAGAACCTATATTTTTTCCAAGAGAGTGGGGTGGGGATGGCCTTACGGAACTTCGTTTACTGGCTTCAAAACATAATGATGGCCCTATACGAACTAGCGGACTGTATAATTTTTTAACTCGCAATCAATCGAAGTTATGGCCTGAACTTAGGAAGCCATATTTCACACCCCATAATCTAAGAGCGCTCCATCTTACTTATCGGCGTATCTTAGGAGACAATGATGAGCTACTAGAGAGGCAGGCAGGACATAGTCATCCTTCCTCAAAAAAGCCTTATACGGAAACAATGCCTGCAGAAGAAGTTGCAAAGTTTGGTCATCTACTTCAAAAAGGCGTTTGGAGAAAGAAACCGGAAGGGGAGGATGCTGATAAGACAGAAGGGGCTGGAATTTCGTCTACTGAATATGTAGCCATTGATGAGATAACCGAAATTTCATCTAAGTTTGAGGTCACGCCTCAAAAGCTAGATGAAGCATATAAATTAACCCAGAAAATTATAGAGGAATCACCACGTTTCCAAGGTAAAGTTATTGATTTGGAAGATGAGTTACACGAGGTTAACGTAGGTGGTTATACGCATAATTGTAATGCACATGTCTTGCTAAACTGTGGTCATACACCCGGGCATTGTAGAGCATGTGATGATTATAGTCCTGATGAGGGTACAGAAGATGCGCACAAGGCCGACATATTTCGTGAAATGTTGCATTATTACTATTGTCTCGATGCAGAGAAAAATTTCAAGTCCACAGGACAACGAAAAATGGTTTTTCAGAAGGCTGAGGATATAAAGGAACGGTTGAACAAAACAGAAAGAAGTCTCTGGGTAAATAAATTTAAAATGCCGCCAAATGAGGCGAAAAAACTGCATTCATTGCTCTTTGAGAAAGCAAAGGCATACTTTCGTGAACAGTCTAAAGAGAAGCCTAATCCAACTAATGCAGAAGTGCTTTGTTATATTTTAAGTGGGGAGGTAAAGTAAATTGGCTCGTCCGGTTTCTTTCAGTAGCAGCGACTTGGCATGGGAATGTGCACAAGTAAAAAGAAAGCTTTTAAATGATGTCAAAAAGGGGCGATTATCGCGTCTTTCAAAATCAGATGTGTACGATATGATTGCAAAACGCCCGCGAATCAGATTGAAAAGCTCGCGAATCAGATTGAAAAGCTCGCGAATGTTGTGGACGGGTTCCTATAAGGAATATTTGGAAAAATGGTTCACCAAATTGAATGAGGAAATACAATTAATCCTAGACTCGGCCTCTGAAGGAGAACCAACGATTACAAGTCCTGAGATTGTAGCCCAGGAGCACCGGGAATTGCAAGCCAAGGTTACTCATTTAACACAGCTTATAAGTACGTATAAAGATGCTTTGGACGAATTACGCATAGAGAACGGACAGTACCGAGAATTAATCAGCCAGCGTTTCGGAGATATTGACTTATTCTAATGATCCTGAATGTCCCGTGTACTGATACCCTTCGCATACATATGTGCTCCTCAATGCCGGTCACATTCGTTTGATTTTTCTTCACGACTACAGGTTCAAATTCTACATCACCGTATTCGGAGGTTACGGTTTTCTTACTGTTGTAGCCGTCGCGGCTGTTTCTCGTTTGTTTGTTTTTACATCATGTTTCTCATAACCGGGATGCGTATCCAGTTCGGCTTCTAATGCTTCTTGAAGTACATCTGCAAATAATTCCTTTAATGTCCATTGAATATCTTCTGCCGATTGAAAATTATGCTCTTTTACGAATTGACGTAATTCTTGTTTTGACAATAATCCGCTTCAGGTCACCATGTGCTTATTCCTCCAACTTTGATCTAGTAGTCAGTATTGACAAATTTATCTCAGTTGAAGTAAAGATTATGTCCAAACTAAATTGTTACTTCAAGCCTTGTACGGAATTGAATTACAAATGGGTGAATCTCTCCCGGAGCGACTATTCTTTGGTGTGACGGTTCACTCGCAATTAATGAAAGCAGGCCGCGTGATAGATTTGAGGGCTGAACGCATTCTTATCATTGGAAATAAAACTGTATTTCATGAATATATCCAATCGTTATCGAGAATTGGTAATTTGTTAGAGAAGAAGATCATTGTTGTTTATCTTGGAAGTTTTCCAGGACCGGATAAACGATTTTTTCTTCGGCAAATCCAAGATAAATTTGATAAAAATGGTCTTCAGATTGAAGTTCAGTTTTGGGGCGACATCGATTGGGGAGGGTTCCAAATATTCCGGCATTTGCAAAAATCAGTGTTTCCACAACTACGACCCTATCGTATGGATAAGACTACTTTCCATCAGCATTTGGATTGGGCAGAAACCTTCACTGCAGATTATCAAGTCAAATTGGAGCAGCTACTGGAAAACACGGATAATTCCTAGTTTCACGGATTAATTCGAGAGATGTTGTGTACGGGCAAGCGTTTAGAGCAAGAAGCTATACTATTATAAACTGTATTTCAGCCACTGGTTGTTGCCGAATTCTATAAGATTCGTGGTAATACTTTGTATTGACAGTGTATTTCACAATAGCCGCGACTTTTGCGGCTTTTTTCATTTATTGTTATTAGTTGTTTTCTTGGACTGGGACAAAAATCAAAATTGAGCCTTCTATTTTTACCATAAAAATGCAAGTAAATCCGTAACTGGCCGATCAAGGAAACAAGGTTGTTACCAGGTTGGTGTAGAGCAAGGTAACGTCTGGGTATCTTGGCGGCTTATTTAAATGGGGGATGAAGAGCCAGTTGCAGACTACATTCTCAGTTCCCGGCTACAGCAAGCGATCAAAGCGTGATCGTGTGCTGACACCGGCGGTTACTCCTATTCGTGGTTGGTGGAAATTTCTCTTACGGGGTCACCGCTTGCGGCATGTTGTTAATCGGGGTCGGGACCGGTTTATTCCTTACCCCCAATACGACGGAGATCATGTCAAGCGTTCCAGAGCAAAGCCGCGGGGTGGCGAATGGACTGCGGTCCATGCTATATAACTTGGGTCAAGTGCTGAGTACGGCTCTTTCTTTAACCATCGTCGGCGCAGCGCTGCCAGCCCACCTGAAGAACGTGCTGTATTCCGGAAAGAACAATGTGATTTCTGCCGTTGATTTTGCTTTCGTCATTCACGGTTACCGCTGGGTCATCATCGCACTAATAGGGACTTCTCTACTCGCTCTTGCTGCCTCGTGGTTCCGTCCGCAACAGAAAAAAGCTTACGAAAGCTCTTCAGCGGCCTCTTGACTTTGACGCATTGATGCCGCGTCAATCCGTCCGATCCTCATCGATCGGTCCTGCGGCTGCCGCCATAACCCCAGCGCGTCCGGTAAGCCCAAACTTCTGGAGCTAGCGATATATATCCGGCGGGTAGTGGAGCGTTGACGATAATATTGCTTACCAACCTGTAACTAAAGAAGTTTTTATTAGAAGGATACCTTTTTACTTCTACAAACCCGATACACCTCAAAAAATGTAGGTGGCTTCCTTGCTATAATACGTTGCTCTCATTTTAAGATTTCCAGCCTGATAAAAATTTCAAGTAAAGTAGAACTTATGACCTATTGGAATTATTTTCATATTACTGTATTATCATTGAGTGTAAACATGATCGATCAGGACTTTTTAAAAGAACACATAAAGGATAAATACGGATACGAAAGACTCATCACTTATTTCTCAAGACATGAAGTAATTGGGGAAGAAATTTTTCCGTATCTTGGTACTGCCATTCACTAAACGGACTGGTATATTTGCGTTTATGGGAGGATTTCACGGAATGTCGCTGGGGAGTCTGGCTGTTACCAGCAACATTCAGAAAAGATCTTCCTCCGGCATAGCATTATCCGATGTTACCTTTTTCCCATACTCCGAGAGTCCAATTGACTCATTCGATACTATTGAATACATGGAAGCCGTTCTAAACGACGGTCACTCGGGAATCGAAAAACCGGCGGCTATTATATTTGAAACCATTCAGGCGGAAGGCGGCGTAAATATAGCTTCACCCGAATGGATGCTCAGGCTGAGGGAACTTAGCGACAGACACGGTATTCTACTGATTTGCGATGACATTCAGGTTGGCTGCGGACGCACCGGACCGTTCTTTTCATTTGAACGTGCCGGGATGATCCCTGATATTGTACTGCTTTCCAAGTCAATCAGCGGGTATGGCCTTCCCATGTCTATTCTGCTGATGAAACCGGAACTTGATGTCTGGAAGCCTGGTGAGCATAACGGTACGTTCCGGGGAAACCAGCTTGCTTTCATTGGAGCTACAGCTGCGTTGGAATATTGGGAAATGAATAATTTGGAACAGTCTGTGAAATATAAGGAAGCATTTGTAAGAGAATATTTAACCAAGCAGATTTTGTCATTACATAAGGGCCTGACCATTCGGGGTGCAGGTTTGATTTGGGGTATTGATTTTTCCAATGTGGAGGATGAGCGAATCACGCAAAAAGTAGTAGAGGAATGTTACCAAAACGGTTTAATCATCGAAAGCGCAGGAAGAAAAGACAGTGTTATAAAACTTATGCCTCCGTTAACCATCGAGCTTGAACTTTTGCAGCAGGGTTGTTCAATTATCAGACAAGCTATTCAAGAGAATATAAATAAAGTATTGGAGGTCGAAAGTTATGGATAAAATCGCCATTATAGGAATAGGATGCCGTTTGCCAGGAGGAATAAGGGGGCCTGAGGAGTTCTGGGAAGCATTGACTGCGGGAAAAGATATGACTTCCGATTTACCCGAAGGCCGCTGGGATTTAGAAAAGTTTTATGATCCTGACAAATCAAAGCCAGGCAAGCATTACACCTGTCATGGTGGATTTTTAGATAAAATAGATGAGTTTGACCCTTTGTTTTTTGGTATTTCTCCAAGGGAAGCGGCCTTTCTTGATCCACAGCAAAGACTGATGCTGGAGACATCATGGGAAGCAATGGAAGATGGAGGCTTGGATCCGGCCAAGCTAGCAGGAACCAATACCGGTGTCTTTGTAGCGGGCTTCACCCTTGACTATCAAGCAATACAATTTAAAAACGAATCGGTTGAAAGTTTAGATACACATTCGGCAACGGGTATGATGATGACAATGTTGTCCAACAGGATTTCATATATATATGATTTCAGAGGTCCAAGTTTGTCTGTAGATACAGCGTGTTCGGGCTCTTTGGTTGCAACACACCTTGCATGCGGGAGTTTATTGAATAATGAATGTAATCTCGCAATAGCAGGCGGAGTAAGTGTTATAGCTACACCTGAGTATACCATAGCGGAAAGTAAGGGTGGTTTTTTATCTCCCGATGGACGGTGCAAAACTTTCGATTCCAGTGCAAACGGCTATGCAAGAGGAGAAGGAGCCGGCGTTGTGGTTTTAAAACGCCTGTCAGATGCTATCGAAGACGGAGATAGGATTTATGCCGTAATAAGTGGATCGGGTGTAAACCAGGACGGCCACACAGACGGGATTACTGTTCCAAACGGGCAGGCTCAGGAAAACTTAATGAAGGAGGTATACAAAAAGGCAGGAATATCACCTTCAGATATAACATATATTGAAGCTCACGGCACCGGCACTCCGGTTGGAGACCCTATTGAGGCTAATGCAATAGCACGAGTGGTTTCAACAGACAGGCCAAAAGATAAAAAGTGTATTGTCGGATCTGTTAAGACAAACATTGCCCACCTTGAGGCCGCTGCAGGAGTTGCCGCACTGATAAAAGCTTCACTAATCATAAAGCATAAGCAAATACCTCCACATCTGCACTTTAAGAATCCAAACCCTAAAATTCCCTTTGACGATTTATGTATACGAATTCCTCAGACCCTGGAGCCTTTGCCGCAACCCGCATTGGTTGGCATAAATTCATTCGGTTTTGGAGGAACAAATGCCCATATCCTCTTGGAGGAAGCTACAGATCTCCAAAAACAGGGTACTCCTGAAGTTAATGTAAATACCGGATGGCCATATATGATTCCCATATCTGCGCGCTCAGAAAAGGCGCTAAAAAACTATGCGCAAAAGTATGTTGATTTTATTAATGGAAGTGGAGAAAGTATTTCTTTATATGATATTGGAAGCATGATGAGCAAAAAGCGCACCCATCATGACTATAGACTAGCGGTTTCGGCATCTTCAAAGGAAGAACTTGCAGGAAACCTGGAAGCGTATATTAAAGGACAAGCACGCCAGGGGATGTCTGCGGGAAATGTTGAGGCAGGAAAGTACAATAAAGCTGTTTTTGTATATACAGGTATGGGGCCCATATGGTGGGCTATGGGCAGACAGCTCCTTGAAAAAGACCCTGTGTTTAGAAATATGATAGAAAAATGCGATAAACTTACACGTCAGTATGCTGGATGGTCTCTACTGGAGGAACTTCTCGCCGATGAGGAGAATTCACGTCTGGACCAGCCCCAGTTTGCTCAACCTGCCAATTTTGCTGTTCAGGTGGGTTTGACTGAAGTATGGAAATCCTTGGGTATTATACCCCATGCGGTGGTAGGACACAGTGTTGGAGAAGTGGCTTCTACATATGTTGCAGGAATTTACAGCCTTGAAGATGCCATGTTGGTAAGTATTCACAGAAGCCGTGCACAGCAAAAAGCAGTAAACAAGGGCACAATGCTGGCGGTAGGTTTACCAGAAAAAGAAGTTGTGGCCCTGCTGGATGAGAACATAAAAGGTGTTTCAATGGCAGCAATCAATAGCCCAAATTCGGTAACTTTGTCAGGTGATCCTGATGCCCTTGAGCAGATCCAAAAACAGTTGCAGGATAAGGGGGTTTTTGCGCGGCTTTTAAAGGTCAATGTAGCGTATCACAGTTACCAAATGGAACCATATGAGCAGGAGCTATTGGAGGCATTAAAAGGAATAAAGTCCCAGCCTGCCGGGATACCGATATATTCCACGGTTACAGGGAAAATGCTGACGGGTACAGAGTGTGATGGACATTACTGGTATAAAAATGTAAGAGAGCCGGTACGTTTTGAAGCAGCAATGTATGAAATGATTTCGTTGAATTATAACTTATTTATTGAGGTGGGCCCTCACCCTGTTTTAGCAGCTTCTATTTCTGATTGTCTGTCAGCTAAAAACGTTGAAGGTAAGAAGTTGTTCTCTATAAAAAGAAATGAAAACGAACAGGTTTCAATACTGGAGAACTTAGGGAATCTATATGCACTGGGATACCCTATAGATTGGAACAAGATTTACCGGTACCAAGGTGAGTTTGTAAGTCTCCCTCTTTATCCATGGCAATGGGATAAATACTGGATGGAAACGCAGGAATCAAGTGAATTTAGGCAGGGAAAAAATAAGCACAAGTTTTTAGGACGCCGTTTGAAAACTTCCAGCCCTATATGGGAGATTGAACTTAATACTACCTATATGACGTATCTTTCTGATCATAAAATACAAGGTATAGAAGTTTTCCCCGGAGCAGGGTATGTAGAGCTGGGAATGGCTTGTGCCAGAAGCTATTTTGGAGAGGGTTTTTATACAGTTGAAGATATAAAGTTTGAAAATGCTTTATTTTTAAATCAAGGAGTATCACCTGTGGTGCAGGTGGTTTTGGATCCAAAAACCGCAAAATTCGAGATTTCAAGCAGGATACCGGGACAAGATAAGACTTGGACATGCAATGCATCCGGCACAATAAGAAAACGGCAAAACATAAAGATCACTGCTAAAGATGAGTTGATTCAAATACTTGGCAATTGTACCAAAGAATACGGAAAAGAAGTATGTTATAAAACCTTCTATCAAATGGGTTTCCATTATGGTCCTTATTTCCAAGGTATAGACAAGATATGGAAAGGCGATAACGAAGCTCTTGGCAGGATTGAGATCCCTAAAATACTGGAGATTGATAGCTCTATCTACGGTCTTCACCCGGCGGTATTGGACGCCTGTTTCCAGGTTACCATTGCGGCAGTTGCACCACTTAATGAAGATGAAAATAACGAAGGCCAATCATTCCTACCTGTAGGAATAGACAGGGTGCAGCTTTATGGAAGGCCGGAGCCTGTCATGCTTTGTCATACGCAGATGGTAGATAGGAAAGATAATAATTTGAACGCCAACATCCGTCTATATAGTGAGGACGGAAATCTAATCGCCGAAATACTGGGCATAAGAACTAAGGAACTTGGAAATAGTGGAGGGTCTGATGCTGGAAGAGTTAAGGATTATCTTTATGAGATAAACTGGGAGCTTCTAAAAAGTGAAGAAGTTGATACCCGCACAGCTGCTGCTAACTCTGGAGCATGGCTTATTTTTGTGGATCATAAAGCAGCAGGAAAAGAACTGGCAAATCTCCTTGAAAAAAGGGGAGAAGAATGCTTTATGGTATATCCTGGTGAGAATTTTGGTTGGCAGTATGAAGAGCGTGAGATATATATAAACCCTCGAAGCATTGAGGATCTTAGAGCGTTGTTTGATGAATTCTCAAAAATTAAAACGAAGCTAACAGGTATTGTATATATGTGGAGCCTCAATATCCTTGAGATCCAGGAAGTTAGCAATACAGCTATAGAAAAAGCTTGTTTTGAAAACCTGTTTGTATTAAAACACCTGGTACAAGCAACCACAAATCTGGGATTAAATTTTAAGCTGTGGGTTATTACAAGAGGAGCCCAAATGATCAACAGGGCTACTCCAAATTCTGCATTCTTACAGTCGTTGGTATGGGGCCTTGGCACCGTCATAGGTTACCATGAGTTGCCTTCAAATTGGGGAGGCCTTGTAGACCTTGACATAGAGGCCAATGCGGGTGAAATGGAAATGCTGTTAAAAGAAGTCTTAGGTAATGGAGAGAACCAAATTGCTTTCCGTAATGGGAATAGACTTGCAGCAAGAATCGATAAACTGCGGATTGATATGCAGCATCAAGTACCCGTACATCTTCGCCCCGATGGAAGTTATGTTATTACAGGTGCTTTTGGTGGCATAGGTATGATTACAGCCCAGTGGATGGTTGCCAAGGGAGCAAGACATCTGGTACTGCTTGGACGCGGAGAATTTCCAAAACGTTCTGAATGGAACAATGTAGAGCCAGGCAGCAGCCTTGCAGAGAGGATTGAGTTTGTTCGTAAGCTGGAGTCCCAGGGGGCAACAGTATATATTGGATCAGTGGATGTAACTGATGAGGAAAAGCTTGCTGGATTTTTTAAAGATTTTGATAAGGAAGAAAGGCCTCCTATTCGAGGTGTTGTACATTCTGCTGGTATTACGGATGATCAATTTCTTGAGGTTAGTAAAGATGAGACTTTTTATAGGGTCCTTTCGCCTAAGGTAAATGGTGCATGGAACCTTCACCGTATGACAGAGGGACGGCCTATTGACTTCTTTATTTTATTTTCTTCAGTTGCTTCTGTATTTGGTTCACCAGGCCAGGGAGCATATGCAACTGGGAATGCCTTTTTGGACTCACTTGCACATTACCGTTTATCGAGAGGACTTCCTGCACTGAGTATCAATTGGGGACCATGGTCAGAGGTTGGAATGGCTGCAAGGTTTATGGAACGTGATCCGGAGTATTATATACAAAAATCCATAGAATCTGTAACGGTAGAAAAGGGAATTAGGGCTATGGAGCACCTTGTTGGAGAAGCTGTTGCACAGTCTGTGGTTCTACCTATACTCTCGTGGCAAACGTTTTGGGAAAAATGGTTCTCACCCATGAGTTCTCCACATGTGCTTAAAACTCTTTTGCAAGATGAGTCAGGACAACAAGAGAATATAAATAAATCAAAGGTGGATGTTGATATCCTGGAGGATATTATTTCATCTCCAATACAGAGCAGGCAGAATATCGTTGAAATGCATATTAAAACAATAGTAGCGAAGGTTTTGCGTTATAATCCTGAGGATCTAAGTACCAAACAACCACTAACTGTTTTTGGGATGGATTCATTAATGGCCACCGAAATAAAAAACAGGATGGAGGTTGCCTTTAAAACACCTGTTTCCATAGTAGAACTTCTTAAGGGTTCCAGCATATACGATCTTTCCGAGCAAATGATATCAAAGCTATACGAATCGGGAAAGATTTCAGAACAGGGTTCCCTAAATATGGGTAAGGCTGAGCTTGAAAGAATACCTAAAGTTTCTGAAAAAGAGTACTATGAAACCTCATCTGCACAAAAGATGATGTATATCATTAATAATCTTGAGGGTAACAACATTGGGTATAACATACCTGTGGGAATTTTATTTGAAGGTGGGATTGAAAGGGTTGCCCTTGGGGAAGCATTAAAAACATTGATACAAAGGCATGAAGCATTTAGGACATCCTTTGAGATGATTGATGGGGAGCTTGTGCAAAGGATACAAGATGAAGTTGATTTTACTATAGAATATTTTGAGTCTGAGGAAGACGGAGTAGAGAAAATAATCGATGAATTTGTAAGACCGTTCGATTTAAGCAAAGCACCCTTAATAAGAGTAGGTCTTATAGAAATCCATGCTAGCAGGCAAATACTTTTGCTTGATGTACATCATATAGTCTCGGATGGAACTTCAATAATCAGGACTTTTGATGAAATAGTTTCTATATTAAGTGGTGAAAGCCTTCCGGCAATGGAGGTGCAATATAAGGATTTTGCCCAGTGGCAGAATGGCTTGTTTAGCACTGAGGTTTACAAAAAGCAGGAAGAATACTGGCTTAATAGGTTCAAGGGTGAAATTCCTATCCTTGATATGCCTACAGATTATCCTAGGCCTGTCCTTCAAAGCTTTGAAGGAAATAGGTTGCTATTTGATTTAGACAGTCATTTGATGGATAAATTAAATGTACTTTCCTCCCAAACAGGAGCCACCGTGTATATGATACTTCTTGCGGCATTAAATACACTAATGTATAAATACTCAGGACAGGAAGACATAATTATTGGTACTCCTATAGCGGCAAGAACTCATTTTGATACTGAAAGAATACTGGGGATGTTTATAAATACCCTGGCATTAAGGAATTTCCCAGAGGGAAATAAGGCCTTTACTGAGTTCTTGGAAGAAGTAAAAGAAAGCTCCTTAGAAGCATATGAAAATCAGGAATACAGGTTTGATCAGTTTGTGACAAAACTTAACGTAAAGAGAGATTCAAGCAGAAATCCTTTATTTACTGTTATGTTTAATATTGTTCCTTCTGATGAGCATATTATGGAACATCGTGGTGAATTAAAGTATTCCAAATATCCGGTTGAAAGTAAAACATCAAAATTTGACCTAACATTCCAGTTGATACCAGATGGTCATAATATAATATTATGGATGGAATATGCTACACGTCTGTTTAAGAAGGAGACGGTAGAAAGGCTTGTTCAGCATTACTTTAATATCCTTGAAGAGATAACCTCAAACCCTGAAAAAAAACTATCAGAAATCAATATGTTATCCCAAGAAGAAAAGGAGCGAATAATATACGGCTTTAACGATACGAAGGTTGAATTTGAACATCACCTGACGGTACACCACCTGTTTGAGCAGCAGACGAAAGTACGTCCAGACAATATAGCAGTAGCGTATGAAGGCCGTAGATTTACATATGGCCAGATCAACCAAAGGGCAAACAGGATAGCAAGGTACATGCTAAAGGCTGGCACTGGTAGAGAAGAAGCCGTAGTTGTCATGCTGGAGAGGGGACCCTTATTTGTAGAATCGGTACTTGGTATATGGAAAGCAGGGGGGGCTTACATACCTGTAAATCCAAAATACCCTACACAAAGGGTGCTTGATATATTTAAGGAATCTAAAGCTGCCTATGTGTTGACCTTATCAGATTATGTGACCCAGCAGCTTAGTGAGAACTATAAAGGCCGAATTATATACCTTGACCAGTGTGAAAAAGAGATTGAGGCTGAAAGTGGCGAAAACCTAGATCTAGATATAGACATAAATAGTTTGGCCTATGTTATATATACATCTGGTTCAACTGGTGTACCAAAGGGAGCTATGATAGAGCATCTTGGCATGATAAACCACATCCATGCGGAAATAAAGGAACTTTGTATAACTAACATCAGCATAATATCCCAGAACTCGCCTCAATACTTTGATGTATCTGTATGGCAGTTCTTTGCAGCCCTAACCATAGGAGCTCAAATTATCATCTATCCAGATGAAATAGTAAAGGATGTTGCAAGGTTTACGAATCGGATCATAGAAGATGGCATAACGGTCCTTGAGGTGGTACCTTCATACCTTGCTTTAATGCTTGAGTATGTGGAAAATACAGGGAATAAACTGGAAAAACTTCATTACTTGCTGATAACGGGAGAAACCGTAAAATCCGGCATAGTAAGGAAATGGTTTGACCTATGTCCAAATACTAAAGTAGTTAATGCCTACGGACCTGCAGAGGCAGCGGACGATATTACTCTATATACTATGGAAGCTGCTCATGAAGGAGAGAACATTCCTGTAGGCAAGCCTATACAAAATATGAATCTATATATAACAGATAAAAACATGAACCTGTGCCCTATCGGAGTAAAAGGAGAGATCTGCGTCTCTGGAACAGGTGTAGGAAGGGGTTATTTAAATGACCCTGAAAAAACAGCCCATGTATTCCTTGAAGATCCTTTCAGAGAAGAAAAGGGGATAAGGCTGTACAAAACAGGAGACCTGGGAAGATGGCTGCCTGACGGGAATATCGAATTCCTGGGCAGAATAGACCATCAGGTTAAGATCCGCGGATACCGAATAGAGCTTGGAGAAATAGAAGCTCAGCTTCTAAAACATTCTTCAATAAAAGAAGTTGTGGCAGCAACAAGGGAAGACCCCCAAGGGAACAAGTACATCTGTGCATATATAGTTGGAGAAAGTGAATTGACAATACCGGAATTAAGGGAGTATCTCTCCAAAGATCTGCCAGACTACATGATCCCTTCATATTTTGTACAGTTGGAAAAACTGCCTTTATCAGCGAATGGCAAGGTAGATAGAAATGCCCTGCCTGCCCCTGATGGAAATATTAATACAGGGGTAGACTATGCTGCACCATTCGGTGAAATTGAGGAGAAGCTTGTACTGATATGGAGCCAAATCCTTGGAGTCCAGAAGATTGGAGTAAATGATAACTTCTTTGAATTAGGAGGAGACTCATTAAAGGCAACCAATCTTGTATCAAGGGTTCATAAAGAATTTGACATAGAATTTGCATTAAAAGAAGTGTTTATGGGTCCTACAATTTCGGCAATAGCAAAAAGTATTAAAAATAGACTTAACGATACAGTGGAAATCGAAGAAATTTTAAGCATGATTGAAAATCTATAAATAGGAATTAAAAGAGATGAAATAGAGAAGAGGGACGAAGTTATGGATAATTTGATGAAAAGAATAGAATCTCTTTCTCCAGAAAAAAGAAAGCTATTTGAGACGATGCTAAAAGAAAAAGGAAAAGATGTTTCAAAATATACGCCAAATGCCTTTTCTGGAATACCTTCTGCCAGAGAGCAGGAATTTTACCCTATGTCATCTGCCCAGAAAAGGCTGTATATACTAAACGAGCTTGAAGGAGCAGGTACTGCATATAACATGCCAGGCGTCGTACTGCTGGAAGGAAACATTGATGCAGTACGCTTCGAACAGGCATTCAAGGAGCTAGTAAAAAGACATGAGGCTCTGCGCACATCATTTCATATGGTTGAGGGTGAACCAGTACAAAAGGTTCATGATTACGTGGATTTCAGTATTACGTACCTGGAACTGGATGAAGAAAAAGCAGCAGAAATAGTCAAAGAATTCATAACGCCCTTTGATCTTAGCCAAGTTCCATTACTGAGAGTAGGACTTGTAAAAACGAACGAAGACAGGCGTGTTATGATGTTTGACATGCACCACATAGTATCAGATGGTATATCAGTCAATATACTTATGAGTGAGTTTTTGGATTTGTACCAAGGGAAGACCCTTTTGCCACTACGGATACAGTACAAGGATTTTTCTGTATGGCAGAAGGAGATGTTTGCCGGAGACTCAATAAAGAAGCAGGAAGAATACTGGCTCCAGACATTTAAGGGTGATATACCGGTACTGGATATGCCTACTGACTATCCAAGACCGGCGGTACAAAGTTTTGAAGGAGATGCTGTAAGCTTTGAAAAAAAACCTGAACTTTCAGTCAAACTAAATAAGCTTGCAACAGATAATGGAGCTACCTTATACATGGTACTGATGGCTGCATATAACGTACTCCTGTCCAGATACACTGGACAGGAAGACATCATAGTTGGAAGTCCTGTAGCCGGAAGGCCCCATGCTGACCTGCAGGGTATCATTGGTATGTTTATAAATACCTTGGCCATAAGGAACTATCCTGAGGGAGAAAAGACCTTCGTCCAATTCTTGCAGGAAGTAAGGGAAAATGCGTTTTTGGCTTTTGAAAATCAGAACTACCAGTTTGAAGAACTTGTAGAAAAACTTAATCTCATGAGGGACATGAGCAGGAATCCTCTTTTTGACACTATGTTTGCACTGCGCACTTCAAACAAGACAGAATTTGCAGCATCGGGTATAAACTTCAAACAATACAACAACTGGCTGGAAGGCAGAAAGGCAAAATTTGACCTTATGCTTGAAGTGGTAGAGGGTCCAGAAGGTATAACATTTAACCTTGAATATTGTACCAGGCTGTTTAAGAAGGAGACAATAAAAAGGTTTGGAACCCATTACATTTCCGTTCTTGAAGAGATAACGGCATGCCCTGAAAAAAGGTTGTGGGAAATTGATGTACTGTTACAGGAAGAAAAACAGCAAATCCTATATACCTTTAACGCTACAGAGGCACAGTATCCTAAAAACAAGACTATCCATCAGCTTTTTGAAGAGCAGGCAGAGAAGAACCCTGATCATGTAGCTGTGGTATTTGAGGGTAAAAAGCTTACATATAGTGAACTCAATAAAAAATCAAATGGGTTGGCCCATGTATTAAGGGCTAAAGGAGTCAAACCGGACAGTATCGTAGGTATTCTGGCAGAACGCTCACTTGAGATGATAGTAGCAATCCTAGGGGTATTAAAAGCAGGAGGGGCATATCTTCCCATAGATCCAGATTATCCTGAGGAAAGAATAAGTCATATGCTGGAAGACAGCCGGGCAGTGATCCTGTTGACCCAATCACATTTTATAGACAAATATACATCAATAGGTACAGTAATAAATTTAGAAGATGAGCAGGAATATTCAGATGAACAATATAACTTATCGGAGGTAAATAAACCTTCCGATCTAGCTTACTTAATATATACCTCAGGCTCTACAGGTAAACCCAAAGGGGCAATGATAGAGCATAGAAACATAGTAAGGCTGTTATTTAACAGTAAAATGCAGTTTGATTTTAACGAAAATGATGTATGGACTATGTTTCATTCTATGAGTTTCGATTTTTCCGTATGGGAGATGTACGGGGCGTTGTTATATGGGGGCAGATTGGTGGTAGTTCCTAAAATGACAGCACGCAGCAATGTAGAGTATCTGAGACTTCTAAGGAATGAGAAGGTGACCGTATTAAATCAGACACCTTCAGCCTTCTATAATATAGCCAATGAAGAAGTATCATATGAAGAAAAAGAACTTAAGATAAGATATGTCATATTCGGAGGGGAAGCATTAAAGCCTGCATTGTTGAAGGAATGGAGAAAGAAGTACCCGCAGACTAGACTCATCAATATGTATGGAATAACCGAGACAACAGTGCATGTCACATATAAAGAGATAGAAGAGGAAGAAATTAGATCTAATGTGAGCAGCATAGGAAGGCCTATACCAACCCTTACAACATATGTAATGGATAAGAACATGAAAGTTGTTCCCATTGGAGTAGCCGGAGAGCTTTGTGTAGGAGGAGACGGAGTTTGCAGAGGATATCTTGGAAGACCGGAGCTTACAAAGGAAAAGTTCGTTCAAAATCCGTACAAGCCGGAAGAGAGGTTATATAGATCTGGAGACCTGGTCCGGTTATTATCTGATGGAGAAATGGAATACCTGGGTAGAATAGACCACCAGGTAAAGATAAGAGGCTTTAGGATAGAGCTTGGTGAAATAGAAGCACAACTGCTAAAGCATCCTTCAATTGAGGAATCTTTGGTGATTGCAAAGGAAGACCATCAGGGCAGTAAATACCTGTGTGCATATATAGCGGGAGAAAATGAGCTGACAATATCAGAACTAAGGGAGCATCTCTTAAAAGAACTGCCCGAATACATGGTACCATCATACTTTGTGCAGCTTGAAAAAATGCCATTGACAGCTAATGGCAAGATAGACAGGAAGGCATTGCCTGAACCCGAAGGTAATATAAATACGGGAATAGAGTATGAAGCGCCTATAGGCGAATTTGAAGAGAAGCTTGCACTGATTTGGCAAGACATCCTTGGAATTAAGAAGATAGGAAGAAATGACAACTTCTTTATGTTAGGTGGACACTCTTTAAAGGCTACAAGCCTTGTAGCGAGAATTCACAAAGAGTTCAATATAGACATGCCTCTTAAGGAAATATTTAAGGCTCCAATTATAGCGGAAATAGCAAGGTATATGAAGGAAGCAAAGGAGAGTATATATCAATCCATCCAAACTGCTAAAGAGATGGAATACTACCCTATGTCATCAGCCCAAAGAAGGCTGTATATATTAAATCAGTTTGAAGGAGCAGGGACAGCATACAATATGCCAGGCAGCTTGCTGGTTGAAGGCAGTATTGATCTGGAGCTTTTTCAGAAGACCTTCCAACAGCTTATAAATAGGCATGAGACCCTTCGAACATCTTTCCATTTCATAGAGGGTGAACCCGTCCAGAAGATCAATGATCCTGTGGGTTTTAGTGTAGTGTATCTAGAATCTGACGAAGAAAAAGTGGGGGAAATCGTAAAAGAATTTATAAAGCCGTTTGATCTTGGAATTGCTCCGCTGCTAAGAGTAGGCCTTGTGAAAACGGGAAAAGACAAGCATGTCATGATGTTTGACATGCACCATATCATATCTGACGGTACGTCCATGGATATACTGGTACATGAGTTCATGGATATGTATGGAGGAAATAACCCTTCTTCCCTCCGTATACAGTACAAGGACTATTCTGTTTGGCAGAAGGAACTATTTGCTGGGGACAAAATAAAGAAGCAGGAGGAATACTGGCTCCAGGAATTTAATGGAGAAATTCCTGTGCTGAATATGCCAGTAGATTACCAAAGGCCTGCGGTTCAAAGCTTTGACGGAGGTTTTATCCGTTTTGAAGCAGGCAGTGAGCTTACGGGAAAACTTATTAAGCTTGCAAGGGATAATGGGGCTACTCTTTACATGACATTGCTTGCTTCATACAACATACTGCTGTCTAAGTATACGGGGCAGGAAGATATTATAGTGGGAAGCCCTATAGCTGGAAGACCTCATACAGATTTACAAGACATAATAGGTATGTTTGTAAATACTTTAGCCATGAGGAACTATCCCCAGGGAGAAAAGACCTTTGCTGAGTTTCTAAAGGAAGTAAGGGAAAACTCTATAAGGGCTTATGAAAATCAGGACTACCAGTTTGAAGAACTGGTGGAAAAGCTTAATGTAAAGAGGGATATGAGCAGGAATCCTCTTTTTGATACTATGTTTGTATTGCAAAATACCGGCTCATCAGAATTGAAGATAGATAGGCTTAAGTTTATACCCTATACAAATGAATTTAGAATATCCAAATTTGACTTGACATTAAATGCTCGGGAAACCCAGGAAGGTATTGCATTTGATTTGGAATATGCCACAAGGCTGTTCAAGAAAGAGACTGTAGAAAGGTTTGCAGCCCATTACCTTAATGTTCTGGAAGAGATAACGGTTTATCCTGGAAAAAGGTTGTCAGAAATTGATATGCTTTCACAGGAAGAAAAGCAGAAAATACTATATGACTTTAACGATACAAAGGTCCGGTATCCTAAGGATAAGACTATACATCAACTGTTTGAAGAGCAGGTAGAAAAGACACCCAATAATATTGCTGTAGTGTTTGAAGATAAACAGCTGACTTATAGGGAGCTAAACGAAAAGGCAAACCAACTGGCCAGAAAATTAAGAGAAAAGGGAATAAAACCTGATAGTGTAGTGGGAATTATGGTAGAACGTTCCCCGGAAATGATCATAGGGATCATGGCTGTCCTAAAAGCTGGGGGGGCTTATTTACCCATAGCTCCTGAATACCCTGAAGACAGGATCCAGTTTATGCTTGATGACAGTGGCAGCCAAATTATTCTGATACAGGATAAATTTATAAATGCTAAAGGTAGTTACAGAAATGCTGAATTTATTAGCATAGAAAATCAGGAACTATTTACTGGGGATGTATCAAATCCAAAGTTAATTAGTAAACCTGAAAACTTGGCTTATGTAATATATACATCCGGTTCTACCGGCAAACCCAAAGGGGTAATGATAGAGAACTACTCCGTAATCAACCGGATCAACTGGATGCAGAAGCAATACCCGATAGCTGAAGGTGATGTGATCCTGCAGAAAACTCCCTATACCTTTGACGTATCGGTATGGGAATTATTGTGGTGGAGCTTTACTGGGGCCAAAGTCTGCCTGCTGATACCGGGAGGAGAAAAAAATCCGGAAGAAATCGTGAAGGCAATCGAAAAAAATAAAGTTACCACAATGCACTTTGTACCATCCATGTTGAGTGTATTTTTAGAGTATGTAGAGGAAAAGGGGATAATAGAGGAAATAGCAAGCTTAAAGCAGGTATTTGCCAGTGGAGAAGCACTGAACCTGAAGCAAGTAGAAAAGTTCAACAAGCTGCTGTACAAAGAAAAAGGAACAAGCCTGCATAACCTGTACGGACCAACAGAAGCAACAGTAGATGTATCCTACTTTGGCTGCTCTACGGAAGAAGAATTGGAGCTTGTACCTATAGGAAAGCCCATAGATAACATTAAGTTGTATGTTGTCAGTAAGGAAAAGGGCCTGCAGCCGATAGGAGTAGCGGGAGAACTATGCATAGCAGGGGATGGACTGGCAAGAGGGTACTTGAACAGACCGGAACTTACAGAAGAAAAATTCGCAGCAAACCCATTCGCACCGGGTGAAAGGATGTACAGGACAGGTGACCTGGCAAGGTGGCTGCCTGACGGCAACCTAGAATATCTGGGCAGGATCGACCATCAGGTAAAGATAAGAGGCTACAGGATAGAACTGGGTGAAATAGAGAACCGGTTATTAAAGCATGAAGCAATAAAAGAAGCGGTGGTATTGGACAAAGAAGGAGCTGACGGAAATAAGTATCTTTGTGGATACGTCGTACCGGATCAAGAAATAACCGTACAGGGGATGAGGGAACACTTGTCAAAAGAGCTCCCGGACTACATGATCCCTTCCTACTTTGTGCGGATGGAAAAGCTGCCATTGACCCCTAATGGAAAAATAGACAGGAAAGCATTGCCTGTGCTCGATAGCAATGTTAATACCGGCGTAGAATACGTAGTACCTTCGGGAGAAATAGAGGAGAAACTTGCGCTGTTGTGGCGGGATATCCTTGGAATAGAGAAGGTAGGAAGAAATGATAACTTTTTTATGCTTGGGGGACACTCGTTAAAGGCAACAAGCCTTGTAGCAAGAATTCACAAAGAGTTCAATATAGACATACCTCTTAAGGAAATATTCAAGACACCAACCATCTTAGAAATTGCCAGATATATTAAAGACTCAAAGGAGAGCCTATATCAGTCAATCCAACCGGCAGGAGAAATGGAATACTACCCTATGTCATCTGCACAAAGAAGGCTGTATATACTAAACCAGCTTGAAGGGGCAGGGACAGCATACAACATGCCTGGTATTATGCTGCTGGAAGGAAGCATTGATACAGCGCGTTTCCAGGAAGTCTTCAGGCAGTTGGTAAAAAGGCATGAGACTCTTAGAACATCGTTCCACATGATCGATGGTAACCCGGTCCAGAAGGTTCATGACCATGTGGAATTCAGCGTGATGTACTTTGAAACTAACGAAGAAAAAGCCGCAGAGTATGCTGGGGAATTTGCCAGACCTTTTGATCTTGGCAAGGCTCCTCTGCTAAGGGTAGAGCTTGTAAAAACGGGAGAAGACAGGCATCTTATGATGTTTGATATGCATCACATTATATCCGATGGTGTCTCCATGGACATACTGATTCGTGAGTTTATGGATCTTTATGAAGGAAACAACCCTCCAGCACTTCGGATACAGTACAAGGACTACGCTGTATGGCAGAATAAACTGTTTGATGAGGGCGGAATTAGCAGCCAGGAGGAATACTGGCTCCAAGCATTCCAGGGAGAAATACCTGTACTGAATATGCCGCTAGACTATCCAAGGCCTGTAATACAAAGCTTTGAAGGGGATTTTTTTAGCTTTGAAGCAGGCAGTGAGCTTACGAATAAATTAAACAAGCTTGCAAGGGATAATGGGGCTACGCTTTACATGACACTGCTCGCGGCATACAACATATTGCTGTCTAAGCACACCGGACAGGAAGACATAATCGTTGGAAGCCCTATAGCCGGAAGGCCACATTCAGACCTGCAGGATATCCTTGGTATGTTTGTAAATACCTTGGCTATGAGAAATTACCCCAAGGGAGATAGTACCTTTGTAGAATTCTTGAATGAAGTAAGAGAAAACGCTCTAAGGGCTTATGACAATCAGGATTACCAATTTGAAGAACTGGTTGAGAAGCTTAACTTGAAGAGGGACATGAGCAGAAACCCACTGTTTGATACTATGTTTACCATGCAAAATGCCTCTAAGGTAGAATTTGCAGTACCTGGTATAAGCTTCAGACCTTTTAATAACGGGCTAGAGTATAGAATATCAAAATTTGACCTATCCATTGATGCAATAGAGCGTGAAGATGGTATGGCTTTTAGCTTTGAATATTGTACTCGGCTTTTCAAAAAAGAGACTATAAAAAGGTTGGCGGCTCATTACCTTAACGTGTTGGAAGAGATAACCGCAAATCCGTTTAAAAGGTTGTCGGAAATAAATATGTTGTCCCAGGAGGAAAAACAGCAAATAATCTATGGCTTCAATGATACAAAAGTAGAATATCCTAAGGATAAGACCATACAAGAGCTATTTGAAGAACAAGTGGAAAAGACGCCTGATAACATAGCAGTAGTATTTGAAGATAAATACTTGACTTACGGAGAACTTAATGAAAAGGCCAATCAACTGGCTTGGATCTTAAGGGACAAGGGATTAAAACCTGACAGTGTAGTAGCTATAATGGTAGACCGGTCCATAGAAATGATAATAGGTGTAATTGCTGTATTTAAAGCAGGAGGCGCGTATTTACCCATAGACACCGAATATCCTGAAGAACGAATCAGATATATGATCGATTACAGCTTGGCTGGAATTATTCTTACGCAAGAACATCATAAAGAAAAAATTAAATTTGATCTTGATATTATAAGCTTTGATGACTGTGTGAATTACAACGGGAGAACAGAAAATCTTCCTGTCATTAATAAATCTTGTAATTTAGCATATGTCATTTATACATCAGGAACCACAGGAAAGCCAAAGGGGATCATGATAGAGCATAGAAGTCTTGTCAACATATCTTACGCATGGAAAAAGGAATATAGGCTTGCGGATATGGATGTAAAGCTGTTGCAAATCGCAAGTTTTTCTTTTGATGTATTTGTGGGAGATGTTTCGAGAACGCTGCTCAACGGAGGCCAAATGGTTATTTGTTCATCCGAGGAGAGATACGATCCTGCACGATTATATTCACTTATTAAAACCCATAAAATAACCATCTTTGAATCCACACCGGCACTGATTATTCCTCTTATGGATTATATCCATGATAATGCTTTGATTATTGATAGCCTCAAGTTGCTTATACTTGGATCAGATACTCTCTCTGTGGAAGATTATGAAAGATTACAATCCTGGTATGGAGAGAAACTGCGGGTTGTTAATAGCTATGGGGTTACTGAGTCCACCATAGATTCCAGTTATTACGAAAAGAGACTGGGAAGCTATTTGGAATCCGGGAGTGTACCTATCGGAAAGCCAATGCAAAATATAAAATACTACGTTGTTGACAAACACTTGAGACCTCAGCCTACAGGGGTTTTGGGTGAGTTGTGCATAGGGGGAGAAGGGCTTGCAAGGGGATATCTAAACCGGCCCGAACTGACAGCTGAAAAATTTGTACCTAACCCGTTTATACCAGGGGAAAGGATGTATCGTACAGGGGATCTGGCCAGATGGCTGTCTGATGGGAATATGGAATTTTTAGGAAGAGTAGATCATCAGGTAAAGATAAGGGGATTTAGAATAGAGCTGGGGGAAATAGAAGCACAACTGCTAAAGCACGTTTCAATAAAGGAAGCAGTGGTTATTGCAAGGGAAGATCAGAAGGGAAACAAGTATCTGTGTGCCTATGTGGCAGGGGAAAATGAATTAACAATAGCAGAACTAAGGGGACATCTCTTAAAGGACCTTCCAGACTATATGATACCATCCTATTTTATGCAGTTAAAAAAGCTGCCGCTGACTCCCAATGGCAAAATAGATAGGAAGGCATTGCCCGAACCTGACGGCAATATCGATGCTGGAATAGAGTATGTCGCACCCTTGGGTGAAGTGGAGGAGAAACTTGCGGGGTTGTGGCAGGATATCCTTAGTATAGAGAAAGTGGGAAGAAACGACAATTTCTTTGAGCTGGGGGGACATTCCTTAAGGGCAGCAAATCTTATTGCCAGGATTCACAAAGAGTTCAATGTAAACATACCGCTTAAAGAAATATTTAAGAGCCCAAATATGTCTGAAGTTGCCGAGTGCATCAAGATTGCAAAGGAGAGTGTATTTCATTCTATTGGGCCGGCTGGGGAGATGGAGTACTATCCAATTTCATCCGCCCAGAAAAGGCTGTATATTCTAAACCAGCTTGACGCAGTTGGGATGGCATACAACATGCCTGGTATTATGCTAATTGAAGGCAAACTCGATAAACTGCGCTTTGAACAGGCTTTTAGGGAGCTTGTTGACAGACATGAGTCTTTCCGTACCTCATTCCATATGATAGATGGTAAACCGGTACAAAAGGTCCATAGCAATGTGGATTTTAGTGTTATGTATATGGAAACCGATGAGGAAAGAGCTGCGAAAATAGCCAGTGAATTTATTAGGACCTTTGACCTTGATGAGGCTCCTTTACTTAGGGTTGGGCTTATAAAAGTTGGAGAAGACAGATATATTATGATGTTTGATAAGCACCATATTATATCTGACGGGGTGTCTGACGACATACTGGTAAGAGAATTTATGAGCCTGTATGAAGGTAAGGAACTTCTGGAACTTAAGATTCAGTACAAGGATTTTTCCGTATGGCAGAACAGGCTGTTTGCTGATGGGACAATTAGTAAGCAGGAAGAATACTGGCTCCAAGTATTCAAAGGAGAAATTCCTTTGCTTAATATGCCGCTAGACTACCCTAGGCCAGCTATACAGAGTTTTGAGGGAGATGTGATCAGTTTCAAAGCAGGCAAGGAGCTTGCTGTTAAACTGAACAAACTTGCAGTGAATAATGGTGCCACGCTCTACATGGTACTTTTAGCTTCATACAATGTCCTTTTATCCAAGTACACCGGACAGGAAGATATTATAGTTGGAAGTCCCGTTGCAGGAAGGCCGCATACTGATCTTCAGGACGTTATTGGTATGTTTGTAAACACGCTAGCCATGAGGAATCACCCTCAAGGTGGAAAGACTTTTGTGGACTTCCTTAATGAAGTAAGAGAAAACTCCTTAAGGGCTTACGAAAACCAAGATTACCAATTTGAAGAACTGGTAGATAAGCTTAACCTGGAAAGGGATCTGGGCAGAAATCCACTTTTCGATACTATGTTTGTACTGCAAAATATCGAGGCATCAGAAGTGAAGATGGATGGGCTAAGGTTTATGCCCTATGACAGTGAAGTAAGAATATCCAAGTTTGACTTGACTTTAAACGCTGAGGAAACAGAGGACGGTATTGCATTTGAATTGGAGTATGCTACCAGGTTGTTTAAGAAAGAGTCAGTTATAAGGCTTATTGCCCATTACCTTAATGTATTGGAAGAGGCAGCAGCCTTTCCTGAAAAAAGGCTATTAGAAATTGATATGCTGTCACAAGACGAAAAACATCAAATATTATATGAATTTAATAATACAAAAGCAGGATACCCTCGGGAAAAGACCATCCATCAGATTTTTGAGGAACAGGTGGAACGGACACCCAATAATATTGCTGTAGTGTTTGAAGATAAACAGCTGACTTATAGGGAGCTAAACGAAAAGGCAAACCAACTGGCCAGAAAATTAAGAGAAAAGGGAATAAAACCTGATAGTGTAGTGGGAAT
Source organism: Paenibacillus peoriae (assembly GCF_022531965.1). Taxonomy (GTDB): domain Bacteria; phylum Bacillota; class Bacilli; order Paenibacillales; family Paenibacillaceae; genus Paenibacillus; species Paenibacillus polymyxa_D. The sequence continues at coordinate 2,887,534 of NZ_CP092831.1, forward strand.
TATGGTAGAACGTTCCCCGGAAATGATCATAGGGATCATGGCTGTCCTAAAAGCTGGGGGGGCTTATTTACCCATAGCTCCTGAATACCCTGAAGACAGGATCCAGTTTATGCTTGATGACAGTGGCAGCCAAATTATTCTGATACAGGATAAATTTATAAATGCTAAAGGTAGTTACAGAAATGCTGAATTTATTAGCATAGAAAATCAGGAACTATTTACTGGGGATGTATCAAATCCAAAGTTAATTAGTAAACCTGAAAACTTGGCTTATGTAATATATACATCCGGTTCTACCGGCAAACCCAAAGGGGTAATGATAGAGAACTACTCCGTAATCAACCGGATCAACTGGATGCAGAAGCAATACCCGATAGCTGAAGGTGATGTGATCCTGCAGAAAACTCCCTATACCTTTGACGTATCGGTATGGGAATTATTGTGGTGGAGCTTTACTGGGGCCAAAGTCTGCCTGCTGATACCGGGAGGAGAAAAAAATCCGGAAGAAATCGTGAAGGCAATCGAAAAAAATAAAGTTACCACAATGCACTTTGTACCATCCATGTTGAGTGTATTTTTAGAGTATGTAGAGGAAAAGGGGATAATAGAGGAAATAGCAAGCTTAAAGCAGGTATTTGCCAGTGGAGAAGCACTGAACCTGAAGCAAGTAGAAAAGTTCAACAAGCTGCTGTACAAAGAAAAAGGAACAAGCCTGCATAACCTGTACGGACCAACAGAAGCAACAGTAGATGTATCCTACTTTGGCTGCTCTACGGAAGAAGAATTGGAGCTTGTACCTATAGGAAAGCCCATAGATAACATTAAGTTGTATGTTGTCAGTAAGGAAAAGGGCCTGCAGCCGATAGGAGTAGCGGGAGAACTATGTATAGCAGGGGATGGACTGGCAAGAGGGTACTTGAACAGACCGGAACTTACAGAAGAAAAATTCGCAGCAAACCCATTCGCACCGGGTGAAAGGATGTACAGGACAGGTGACCTGGCAAGGTGGCTGCCTGACGGCAACCTAGAATACCTGGGCAGGATCGACCATCAGGTAAAGATAAGAGGCTACAGGATAGAACTGGGTGAAATAGAGAACCGGTTATTAAAGCATGAAACAATAAAAGAAGCAGTGGTATTGGACAAAGAAGGAGCTGACGGAAATAAGTATCTTTGTGCGTACGTCGTACCGGATCAAGAAATAACCGTACAGGGGATGAGGGAACACTTGTCAAAAGAGCTCCCGGACTACATGATCCCTTCTTACTTTATGCAGATGGAAAAGCTGCCATTGACCCCTAATGGAAAAATAGACAGGAAAGCATTGCCCGAGCCTGACGGAAGTATGAGTACGGGAACAGAATATGTAGCGCCGCGGAATGAAGTGGAAGAGAAACTGGTTGAAATATGGCAGGAAGTGCTTGGAGCAAAACAGGTAGGAATAAGGGACAACTTCTTTAAAATAGGCGGAGATTCTATACGTGCAATATCATTAGTCAGCACAATATGCAAAAAGTTGGATATAAACATCCAAATCAGGGATATATACATGAATCCTGATATTGAGAGATTGTCTGCATTCTTAAAAGTAAAAGATACGGAAGCTTTTAACAGTAAGATGGGTAAAGCAAGGGAAGAACTGGAGTTATTTAAACAGCGAATATTGATGAATGAAACTCTCTCAGAAAAGTTACCTTCGGACATGGAAGATATATATCCGATGAGTCACATAGAGCTGGGTATGATTTATCATTCCAAAAAAGACTATGAAAATGCAGTTTATCATGACCAATTTGCATTTCATCTGAATGACAAAGACTTTGATTTCCCAGCATTTAAAGAAGCGATGCTTCTAATGACGTCAAAACATGATATTTTAAGGACGGTTTTTAATTTAGAGGATTTTGAAACTCCTGTGCAAATTGTTTACAAGGGCAGTAGTCTTGATATTGAGCAGATAGATATCATGAATTTTAGCAGGACAGGGCAGGTTGAGTATATAAACAAATATTTGGAAAATGACAGAGCGAATCCGTTTGATATATCAAAGCCCCTTTGGAGGATAAGAATATTCAAACTTGACGCAAACCATATTTGTCTGGTTCTGATATTCCACCATGCTATCCTGGATGGCTGGAGTGTTGCTTCATTGATTACGGAAGTTTCAAACCTATACTCTAAGCTTAAGCAAGAAAAAGATTATATACCAACACGGCTTAAATGCAGCTATAAAGATTATATAGCAGACCAAATGACAATTAAGGACAACCAGGAAGTAATTAATTATTGGAGAGAGGAATTAAGTGAATATAAAAGGTTGAATATGCCTGCAAATATTCATGGAAAAACAAAAAAATCTTATAAAGTAGACCATGTAACACGCCATTTAAGTCAGGAATTTTTAGGTGATTTAAGAAGTACTGCCAGAAGATATGATGTAAGCTTAAAGACACTTTGCTTTGCTGCATACACTTATATGCTCAATATGCTTTCATACGAGGATGACTTTGTCGTAGGTTTGGTAGAAAATAACAGACCTGTATGCGAAGATGGAGATAAGATGCTGGGGTGCTTCTTAAATACGGTTCCCGTCAAAATGTGTTTTGATAAAATCGATATATGGGAGGAATTGATAAAAGTTGCAGAAAAGAAATTAATAAACTTAAAGCTTTATGGAAGACTGCCTTTATTTGAGATCATAAATATCCTGGGCGGAAAAGAAAACAAAGAGGAAAATCCTTTATTTGATACCATATTCAATTATGTGGATTTTCATATATATAACGAGATAATAAACAAAGAAATCGGTGATGTTAAAGATAGAATTTCAGTTGATGAATATGAAGCAACCAATACAAGTCTTGACTTTACAGTAAGTAATACATTCGATGATCTTAATATAAGCTTGATCTACTCGGACAAAGTATTGGAAAGAAAACAGGCAGAAGAGTGTATAGACTATTTTATTAATATTTTAAATATGTTTATCCATAACCCCAAAGGGTCAGTTGACAAGCTTATTATATTAAGTCATGAAGAAAGAAAGCAGTTGCTGATAGACTTTAATGATACTAAGAAAGACTATCCGCAGGACAAAACCATACATGAGCTGTTTGCTGAGCAGGTGGAAAGGACACCTGACAACATAGCTGTGGTATATGAAGACAAGCACTTGACTTACAGGGAATTGAACGGAAAGGCAAATCATTTGGCCAGAGTATTGAGGAACAAAGGGGTAAAGCCTGACCGTATTGTAGGAATTATGGCCGAACGTTCATTTGAGATGATTGTGGGGATATTTGCCATATTGAAAGCTGGAGGGGCGTATCTGCCGATAGATCCTAATTATCCTGATACAAGGATAAAGTATTTGTTGGACGATAGTGGTTCCCAGATCCTTTTGACCTCCAGGACCTTTATGGAAAATAAGCAGATTGATGCGGATATTATATATCTGGAGGAAGAATATTTAAATGAAGAGAACTCAAAGCTTGAAAATGTAAACAAACCCTCGGACCTTGCGTACGTCATTTATACATCAGGTTCGACAGGGAAGCCCAAAGGTGGAATGATTGAGCATACTAGCGTTGTAAACATAATTACAGCCCTCCAGGCCATGTATCCGCTTAAAGCGGAAGACGCTTTTCTATTTAAAACAACTTATACCTTTGACGTATCCGTAGCTGAGATATTTGGCTGGTTCCTCAACGGAGGAAAGCTTGTAATATCACGCCAAGGTGTGGAAAAGGAAGCTATGGAGTTAGTAGAGGTAATAAACAAGCATAAGATAACCCATGTAAACTTTGTACCATCAATGCTGAATATAATGGTACAAACTTTAAAAGATAATGGTATAAAACTGCCATCAACTCTCAGGTATATTTTTGCTGCTGGAGAAGCGCTGCCCAAAAAGCTTGTCCATGAGCTTTTCGATGTCTCAGAGAACACATCTCTGGAAAATATCTATGGGCCTACAGAGTCCACGATATATGCAGCGGGTTACAGTATAACAAAGAAAATAGCAGAAGAACTTATAACAGTACCTATAGGGAAAGCTTTACAGAATGTATACCTTTATATACTGGACAAGCACAACCAATTAACTCCTGTAGGAGTGGCCGGTGAACTTGTGATAGGTGGAAGCGGTCTTGCAAGGGGCTATTTGAATAGACCTGAACTGACAGCAGAAAAATTTGTACCTAACCCGTTTATTCCCGGCGAAAAAGTGTACCGCACAGGGGACTTAGTAAGGCGGCTTCCTGATGGGAACATCGAATTCATGGGCAGGATCGACCACCAGGTAAAGATAAGAGGCTTTAGAATAGAGCTTGGAGAAATTGAAGCACATCTGGTGAAGCACACTGCTATTAAGGAAGCAGTGGTTATTGCAAAGGAAGAGCAGCAAGGGAAGAAGTACCTGTGTGCATATATTGTAGGGGAAAATGAATTGACCATTTCCGAGCTAAGGGAGCATCTCTTAAACGAACTACCTGACTACATGGTACCAGCATATTTCATGCAGCTGGAACAGCTGCCATTTAATGCCAACGGTAAAATTGATCGGAAAGCATTGCCTGAACCACAGGGGAATATTAATACCGGAGTAGAGCATGTAGTTCCTAGAAACGAAAGAGAAGAAATACTGGCCAAAGTATGGGAAGACGTACTAAAAACTGAAAACATCGGGGTAAAAGATAATTTCTTCAGCCTTGGAGGAGACTCAATAAAAGCCATACAGGTAATGTCGCGTCTTAACGTCCATGGGCTAAAGCTCGAAATGCGGGACTTATTCAAACATCCTGTAATTGAGGAACTCGTCGAATATATACAATCTACAAGCCGAAGAATTCATCAAGGCCCGGTAGAAGGCATAGTACCGATAACACCTATACAAAGATGGTTGTATAAACAAGACAGCAAGGATATCCATCATTTTAATCAGGAAATAATGATATATGGGCGTAACGGATTTGAAGAAGCTATTATTCGAAAAGTATTGTCAAAGCTTGTAGAGCACCACGATATTTTTAGAACAGTGGTAAAAATAGAGGATCAAAATATACTCCAATACAACAAAAACCTTGAAGGTGAACATTTTTCATTGGAAATTGTAGACCTTAGGGACAGCTATAATTACCGGGAAAAAATAGAGCTGGAAGCGTCGAGGATTCAGAGGAGCATGGACTTGTATAACGGTCCTTTAGTTAAGGTTGGTCTGTTTAAGACTAAAGAAGGGGACCACCTGCTAATAGCTATTCACCACCTTGTAGTTGATGGGGTATCGTGGAGAATCATACTGGAAGATTTGGACATAGGATACAGACAGGCGCTAAACAATGATGAAATAAAATTCAGCAACAAGACCGACTCTTTCAAAGATTGGGCACAGAGGCTTGATGAGTATGCCAATAGCCCTGAACTATTAAAAGAAATAAATTACTGGACCAATTTGGAAAAAACTGAAACAATACCGCTTCCAAAAGACCGAGAGATTGAAGAAAGAAGGTATATGAATAACAATAGCGTCAAGATCGAGCTGAGTATTGAAGAGACTGAGAAGATGCTAAAGCGGGTAAACCATGCTTATAACACAGAAGTAAACGACATATTGCTTACCGCCTTGGGATTAGCAGTGAGGGAATGGACCGGAAATGATAAGGTTCTGATCAGTCTGGAGGGGCACGGCAGGGAGGAAATCATTAAAGACATTGACATAAGCAGGACCGTGGGATGGTTCACCACCCAGTATCCCGTGGTGTTAGATGTCAGCGGACAACTCGATATTTCCCGCATGATCAAATCGGTAAAAGAAAACATCAGGCAGATACCTAACAAAGGGATAGGTTACGGCATACTAAAATATCTTACCTTGCCGGAAAACAAAGCCGATTTAAATTTTAATCTAAACCCTGAAATAAGCTTCAATTACCTCGGTCAATTCAACCAGGATAATGTAGACAATTTATTTGGAGTGTCTGATATTCCTGCCGGAGAGTCTACAGGACCAAACTATAAAAGTGAGTATTGTATTGATATTAACGGCGGAACTGTAGAAGGCGGGAAGCTGGAATTAAACTTTAGCTACAACCAGGGCGAGTATGAGAAGAGTACTATTGAAGGGGTAGCGGTGAGTTTTAAAAAGCATTTAGTAAACATAATAACCCATTGTGCAGAAATGGACTATTCAGAAGCTACACTCAGTGATTTTACAGTAGACGATCTGAATATGGATGAGTTTGAAGACGTATTGAATAACTTCGAATAAAAAGAGTTTGTATTTAAGGAGGAGTACTTATGAGTGATTTGAAGAAACAAAACATAAAAGATATGTACCGGCTCACTCCTATGCAGCAAGGGATATTGTACCACTATATGATGGATAAAAATTCAGACGCCTACTTTGAGCAGATATCACTTTCTATAAAAGGCATCCTGGACATTGATTGTGTTGAAAAGAGCGTTAATATCATTATTGAAAAGTATGACGCTTTGAGAACAATTTTTTTGTATGAAAATGTAGCCAAGCCCTTACAAGTAGTCATGAAGGAAAGAAAGCTGTCTGTCAGCTATGAGGATATTACCTCCCTTGCCGAAGAACTAAGGGATAGGTATATAGAAGAATACAGGGTTAAAGACAGAAAAAAGGGCTTTGACTTATCAAGGGATATTTTAACAAGATTAAGTGTAATTAAAACAGGCTACCAATCTTATAACATGGTATGGAGCTTTCATCACATCATTATTGATGGGTGGAGTCTCGCAAATATATTTAGAGAATTTATGGAAAACTATGAAGCCCTGATGAATAGCCGGGAGCCGGAGTCAGGAAAGGTATATCCTTACAGCCGCTATATCAAATGGTTGGAAGGCAGAAATCAGAACGAGGCCGCAGATTACTGGGAAACCTATCTTAAAGGTTACGAGCATCAGACAGTCCTTCCCCAAAACGGCAGGTTTGCAAGTGATGATTTCAGGATTGAAGAAACGGAGTTTAAAATATCTGAACAAATAACTAGCGATCTTGAGAAGTTTGCAGCCAAAAACAATACAACCATGAGTACCATTATAAAGACCATATGGGGGATATTATTACAGCGGTATAACAATACCGATGATGTGGTGTTTGGTGAGGTGGTATCGGGAAGGCCTCATGAAATACAGGGAATTGAGAGCATGGTGGGTTTATTTATAAATACCGTTGCAGTAAGGGTGAGTTGTGATGAGGATAAAACTTTTACCGAACTGATCAAAGAGATGCAGCAATCGGTGCTTGAATCTGACCGGTACAGTTTCTATCCTCTGGCGGATGTGCAGTCAAAAACATGCTTGAAAGATGCCTTGATACATCATGTTATGGCTTTTGAAAATTACCCTATGGATGAAGCGGTTAATGCTTCATCCAGTAATGGCATTTTAAATGTAGTTGGAATGGAAATATTCGAGCAGACGAATTATGATTTTGGGATACTCGTTGATGGCGGTAAGGAATTATCTATTAAATTCAGTTACAACTCACTGGTATATGATGGTAATTTCATAGAAAAAATCAAGGGACATTTTCAGTCGGTAATAGAAATTGTAACCGATAATCCCGATATGCATATTAGGAATATTGATATACTCACCGAAGTGGAAAAGAAAGAAATAGTACACTGCTTCAATAATACAACGGAGGAATACCACAGGGAAAAGACCATTCACCAACTATTTGAGGAACAAGCGGTGAAGACACCTGACAATGCGGCAGTGGTGTTTGAGGGTAAGCAGCTAACCTATAGGGAACTCAATGAGAAGTCAAATCAGCTTGCAAGAGTGTTGAGGGATAAGGGAGTTAAACCAGACAGCATAGTGGGTATTATGGTAGAACGCTCACTGGAGATGGTCATAGGTATATTTGGCATACTTAAAGCCGGAGGGGCATATATGCCTATAGATCCTGACTACCCTAAGGCAAGAATCGAATATTTACTCGAGGACAGCGAGATAGGGGTGCTGATTTCCCAAAAGCAATTCCTGGAGAAATTGGAGTTTTACGGGAAGTATATAGACATAGAAGATGAAAGCCTTTATGCCGGAAACCCTATGAACCTGGAAGTGGTATGTTCACCGCAAAATTTGGCATATATCATTTATACATCTGGGTCTACAGGAAAACCTAAAGGGGTTATGGTAGAACATAAAGGGGTAGCAAATCTGGAGGCGTTTTTCAAGACCCGCTTAAATGTAAGTGAAAGCGATAGGATTATTCAATTTGCATCAATTTCATTCGACGCTGCAGTTTGGGAAATATTTATGGGACTATTGGCAGGAGCAACACTATATATATCTTCAGGCGATATTATCAATGACTATCGAAGATTTGAAGAATACCTAAATGAAAATGAGATAACTATTGCTACTTTACCACCTCCGTATCTGGCAAATCTGGACCCGGAAAAAGTAACTTCCTTAAAGAAGGTAATTGCAGCAGGTTCGGCTTCCACTCTCGAACTTTTAAAGAAATGGAGCAACAGGATTTCATATATAAATGCTTATGGACCTACTGAGACAACCGTATGTGCAACGGTATGGAAAGCAGATGATTGTGAGACGGCCGATAAGTCGGTACCTATTGGTAAACCTATTACCAATACCCGGGTGTTTATAGTTGATGAAAACAATAATCTTAAGCCCATAGGTGTTGAGGGTGAACTCTGTGTTTCCGGGGCAGGATTGGCGAGAGGATACTTGAAAAAACCGGAACTTACCAGGGAAAAGTTTGTACCGAACCCATTTATGCCTGGAGAACTGATGTATAAAACAGGAGATCTTGCAAAGTGGCTTCCTGACGGGAATATTGCATTTGCCGGCAGAAAAGACCACCAGGTTAAAATAAGAGGGTATAGAATCGAGCTTGAGGAAATAGAAGCAGCCCTTTTGAAGCATGCTGATATAAATGAGGCGGTGGTCATTGACCGGGAGGATTCAAGTGTAGGCAGGTATCTTTGCGCTTATATAGTGTCTGACCGAGAAGTGACAGTGACCGAAATAAGGGAGCTTATATCTAAAGAGCTGCCCGATTATATGATTCCATCCTATTTTATGAGGATAGCAAAAGTACCGTTAACCATAAATGGAAAATTGGACAGAAAGGCGCTGCTGCTGCCTGATGGAAGAATAAATACAGGAACAGAGTATGCAGCGCCTTCAGGTGAAGTGGAGGAAAGGCTTGCGCTGCTGTGGCAGGACATCCTTGGAATAGAGAAGGTAGGAAGAAATGATAACTTCTTTATGCTCGGAGGACACTCGTTAAAGGCAACAAGCCTTGTAGCAAGAATTCACAAAGAGTTCAATGTAGACATACCTCTTAAGGAAATATTCAAGACACCAACCATCTTAGAAATTGCCAGCTACATTGAAGACTCAAAGGAGAGCCTATATCAGTCCATTCAACGTGCTGGGGATATGGAATATTATCCCATGTCATCCGCCCAGAAAAGACTATATATATTAAACCAGCTTGAAGGAGCTGGAATCGCCTACAATATACCTGGCATAATATTGCTGGAAGGTACTGTTGATAAAGCACGTTTTGAGCAGGCTTTTCATAGTCTGATAGAAAGGCATGAGAGCTTTCGAACCTCCTTCCATATGATCGAGGAAGAGCTGTCTCAGAAAGTCCATGACAAGGCGGACCTAAGTATCATGTACCTGGAAACCAGTGAAGAGAAGGTTCCCGAAATAGTGGAGAAATTCATAAGGCCCTTTGACCTTGGAAAGGCTCCACTATTAAGAGTTGGACTTGTAAAGATTGGAGAAGCCAGACATATTATGGTGTTTGACATGCATCATATCATATCGGATGGAGTGTCCAACGACATACTGGTAAGAGAGTTTATAAGCTTATATGAAGGGAAAATACTTCCTCCACTGCGTATACAGTACAAGGACTACTCAGTTTGGCAGAGGGAATTGTTTGCAGGAGCTGCCATAAGTAAGCAGGAGGAATTCTGGCTCCAGACCTTTCAGGGAGAGATCCCTGTGCTGGATTTATCCACCGACTACCCAAGACCCGCAGTACAAAGCTTTGAAGGAGACTACATCAGCTTTGAAGCTGATAGCGAGCTTGCGGTTAGACTTAACAAGCTTGGATCAGACAATGGAGCTACATTATATATGACGCTTCTTGCTGCATACAATGTGCTGTTATCTAGATACACTGGACAGGAAGATATTATTGTGGGAAGTCCTATAGCTGGAAGGCCTCATGCTGACCTTCAAGACATCATAGGTATGTTTGTAAACACTCTGGCCATGAGAAACCACCCGCAAGGAGAAAAGACTTTTATTGAATTCTTGAAAGAAGTTAAAGAAAATGCTTTGAAAGCATACGACAATCAGGACTATCAGTTTGAAGAATTAGTGGATAAGCTGGACATAAGGAGGGATATGAGCAGGAATCCCCTCTTTGATACCATGTTTGCCATATACAATGTTGGAAAAGCAGAGCTCATAACGTCTGATCTAAGCTTCAAGCCGTACAACAAAGGGATAGAAGGCAGAATATCAAAATTTGACATCACCTTAAATGCATTTGAGACTGAGGATGGTATAGCCTTTGAACTCGAATACTGTACAAGACTGTTTAAGAAAGAAACAGTTGAAAGACTTGGGGCTCATTACATCAATTTGCTGGAAGAAATTGCAGCATACCCCGAAAAAAGGCTTTATGAAATCGAAATGTTATCACAGGAAGAAAAACAGCAAGTATTATACAGCTTTAACGATACTGCTCTCGAATATCCCCTGGATAAAACCATACACCAAATGTTTGAGGAGCAAGTGAAAAAGACTCCTGATCATATTGCAGTGGTTTTTGAAGGTAAACAATTAACCTACCGAGAACTGAATCAAAAGGCAAACCAATTGGCCAGGGCATTAAGAGAAAAGGGAGTAAAGCCTGATGATATTGTAGGCATAATGGTGGACCGCTCGCCTGAAATGGTTATAGGTATAATGTCAGTAATCAAGGCTGGGGGGGCGTACCTTCCTGTAGATCCTAATTATCCATTGGAAAGAAAAAGGTATATGATGGAGGACAGCAAGGCCAAAATTTTACTCACCCAAAATCATCTTATGGATCGTGATGATTTCGATGGTGAGATTATTGATTTATCTGATTATGATTATAATTTTATAAACGATGTGAATATAAAATGTATAAATAAGCCTGGTGATACAGCGTACATCATCTATACCTCTGGCTCAACGGGAAACCCTAAAGGTGTTTGCATTGATAATAAGAGTGTATTAAACCTGGTAGAGGGTCTGTTCCAGAGAATATATAGCAAATATGAATCACCGTTGAATGTTTGCCTCATTGCCCCTTATGTTTTTGATGCTTCGGTGCAGCAGATTTTCGCAGCACTGCTAATGGGGCATGCATTGTACATTGTACCGGAGGAAGCAAGGAAAGACGGTAAAAAGCTGCTGGACTTCTATAGTGAAAATAGGATTGATATTTCGGATGGAACGCCCATACACGTAAATATGATGTTAAATTCTCCTCCTATAGATAATAACCTAAAAGTGAGACATTTTATTATAGGCGGAGATGTTCTTCCATTTGATGCAGTAAAAGACTTCCTAAGCAGATTTGAGGATGTGCAACCTTGCATCACAAATGTTTATGGTCCTACCGAATGCTGTGTGGATTCTACGGAATATTTGATTACTGCGGCGGGGCTTAGTGGATTGGATAATATCCCCATAGGCCGTCCTTTGCCAAACACCAGAGCATATATACTTGGTAAGAAATTAGAAGTAAATCCTATAGGTATCGCTGGGGAATTATATATATCTGGGGATGGTCTTGCCAAAGGCTATTTAAACAAGACGGGGCTTACTGCAGAAAGATTTGTATCTAACCCGTTTATAAAGGGAGAAAGAATGTATCGTACTGGGGACTTGGCAAGATGGCTGCCTGACGGGAATATAGAATTTTTAGGCAGGATGGACCACCAGATAAAGATAAGGGGATTTAGAATAGAACTTGGAGAAATAGAGGCTCAGCTATTAAGACATGCTTCAATAAAAGAAGCTGTGGTTATTGTAAAGGAAGACCAACAGAAGAACAAGGATCTGTGTGCATATTTCGTTGGGGAAAATGAACTGACAATAACTGAACTAAGGGAATGCCTTTCAAAAGAATTGCCCGAGTATATGATCCCGGCATACTTCATGCAGCTGGATGAAATGCCTTTGACAGCCAATGGTAAGATAGACCGGAAGAACTTGCCCCACCCTGCTGCTCATTTAAATACTGGAGTAGAGTATGAAGCACCTTCAGGTGAAGTGGAAGAGAAGCTTGTACAATTGTGGCAGGATATCCTGGGGGTTGAGAAAATAGGGAGAAATGATAATTTCTTTGTGCTTGGGGGGCACTCATTAAAAGCAATAAACTTTGCAGCCAAAATTCACAAAGAGTTCAATGTAAATATATCTCTTAAGGAGATATTCAAGCTGCCGACAATTGCAGAAATTGCCAAGTACATCCAGGAAGCCCAAGAGAGTATTTATCAATCTATCCAGCCCACTGGAGAAATGGAATACTATCCTATGTCGTCTTCCCAAAGAAGGCTGTATATATTAAATCAGCTTGAAGGAGCAAGGGTGGCATACAATATGCCAGAGTTTATGTTGTTAGAAGGCAGTATTGATATAGAACGTTTTGAGAAAGCCTTAGATCAGCTGGTAAAAAGGCATGAGGCTTTCCGGACCTCCTTCCATATGGTAGATGGTGAACCGGTGCAGAAGGTCCATGATGAGGTGGAATTTAGTATCATGTACATGGAAACCGGCGAAGAAAAAGCCTCAGAAGCAGCAAATGAATTCATAAGGCCATTTGACCTTGGCAAGGCTCCTTTACTAAGAGCAGGGCTCGTAAAAATTAGAGAAGACAGGCATGTCATGATGCTTGATAAACACCATATCATATCTGATGGGGTGTCGGATGAAATACTGGTAAGAGAATTCATAAGCTTGTATGAAGGAATGAATCTTCCAGCACTTCAGATTCAGTACAAGGACTATTCCGTATGGCAGAATAAATTGTTTGCTGACGGCACAATCAGTAAACAAGAAGAATACTGGCTCCAGGCATTTAGGGGAGAAATACCAGTACTTGATATGCCGGTAGACTACCCAAGGCCGGCTATACAGAGTTTTGAAGGCGATATGGTCAGTTTTGAAACAGGCCGGGAACTTGCACATAAACTGAACAAGCTTGCCGTGGATCATGGAGCAACACTGTATATGGTGCTTCTAGCTTCATACAATGTGCTTCTTTTCAAATACACCGGACAGGAAGATGTCGTAATTGGAAGCCCTATAGCAGGAAGGCCACATACAGATTTGCAGGACATCATAGGCATGTTTGTCAATACCCTAGCTATGAGGAATTACCCTCAAGGTAAAAAGAATTTCAGCGAGTTTTTGATGGTAGTAAAAGAAAACGCTCTAAGGGCTTATGAAAACCAGGATTACCCATTTGAGGAACTTGTGGAGAAGCTTAGCATTAAGCGGGATTTGAGCAGAAATCCGCTGTTTGATACTATGTTTGTCTTGCAAAATAAAGAGGCATCAGAATTTAAGATGAATGGGCTAAGGTTCATGCCCTATGATAATGAGTTCAGGGCGTCCAAATTTGATTTGACCCTAAACGCCCAAGAGACCCAGAATAATATTGTATTTGGGTTAAAGTATGCTACTCGTCTGTTTAAGAAAGAGACAATAGAAAAACTTGGGGTCCATTTCATCAATGTACTGGAAGAGATCACAGCTTACCCCGAAAAGATGCTGTCCGAAATAAATATACTATCTCAGGATGAAAAACAGCAAATACTAAATAGTTTTAATGATACAAAGGCAGAATACCCTAGGGATAAGACTCTACATGAGCTGTTCCAAGACCAAGTGGAAAGGACACCTGATAATGTAGCTGTAGTGTTTGAGGACAAGCAATTAACCTACAGGCAGCTCAATGAAAAGGCAAATCAGCTTGCCAGAGCACTAAGAAGTAATGGTGTAAAGCAAAACAGCATAGTTGGAATAATGGTAGAAAGATCCGTAGATATGCAGGTTGGAATACTGGGGATTTTAAAAGCAGGAGGTGTCTATTTACCAATTTCAACCAAACTTCCTGAACTAAGAATAAAAAAATTACTGGAAGATAGTAATGCAACTATGCTGTTGACGCAATCACATTTAGCGGATAAAGCAGAGTTTTACGGTAATATATTACTGCTTGATTCCCCTGAAATATACATTGGAAGTGCTGAAAACCTTGATAAAATAAATAAACCAGAGGACTTAGCTTATATCATTTATACATCGGGATCTACTGGAGTTCCGAAGGGTTCAATGATAGAGCATCGAAGTGTAGTTAACTTGGTTTATGGACTAAGAAAGCTTGTCTATGAAAATTATGATAATTATTTAAATGTTGCCCTTGTGTCCCCTTACTTTTTTGACGCATCTGTAAAACAAATATTTGCGGCTTCTCTCCTTGGCCATACGCTGTTTATAGTTCCTGAGGATACAAGGCTAGATGGTGAGGGCCTTCTAAAGTACTATAACAGGAATTCAATTGCTGTTTCAGACGGAACACCAGCACATATAAAGCTTTTAACAAATACTGCCAGGCCTGGCGAAAGTCTTTCAGTTATGCAGTTTATTATCGGAGGGGAAGAACTTTCATGTAAAGGTATACAAGGTTTCTATGATCGGTTTAAAGATAATAACCCTACTATAACAAACGTTTATGGTCCAACAGAATGCTGCGTAGATTCAACTTATTACCATTTAAGCCGTGAGAAGGTGAGAAATCTAACAAGTATACCTATAGGTATGCCATTGCAGAATTATAAGATATATATACTTAATGAAGACATGAATATCTTACCGGTTAATACAACTGGTGAAATATATATATCTGGAGATGGGCTGGCAAAAGGCTATTTGAACAAACTTGAATTGACTACGGAAAAATTTGTAGCTAATCCTTTCAGCTCTGGAGAAAGAATGTATCGTACCGGTGATCTTGGAAGGTGGCTTCCTGACGGAAACATCGAATTTATAGGCAGAGTAGACCATCAGGTAAAGATTAGGGGCTTTAGGATAGAGCTTGGGGAAATAGAAGTGCAGCTATTAAAGCATCCTTCAATAAAAGAAGCTGCGGTAATTGCAAAGACAGACCAGGAGGGCAACAAGTATTTGTGTGCTTATATAGCAGGGGAAAGTGAATCTACAATATCAGATTTAAGGGCGCTTCTCTTAAAAGAACTTCCCGATTACATGATACCACAATACTTTGTTCAGCTGGAAAAGCTGCCTTTGACAGCCAATGGCAAAATAGATCGGAATAATTTACCCCAAAATGACGGTACTTTAGCTACATCAGTAGAGTATGTAGAGCCTTGCGGTGAAGTTGAGGAGAAGCTTGCACTGCTGTGGCATGATGCCCTTGGAGTACAAAAAATTGGTGTGAATGATAACTTCTTTGAACTGGGAGGATACTCACTGAAGGCAATATCCCTTATAAGCAGAATTTATGAACAGTTAAATGTTGAGGTACCACTAAAAGACTTTTATATGGCCCCAACCATAAAGGAAATTGCCCGTTTTATACACAATACGTACGCCAATGATTATATTACACCAAGTCCGGCAATTCATTTTAATTCAGCAATGGAGAGTCTTATGTTTGCATTCCCTCCAGGAGGAGGAAATGGAATAGCTTATGGTAGTTTATCAAAACAAATGAATGCTTATTCCATATATTCCTTTGACTTTATAGAAAATGAGAGCAGGATGGAGGAGTATGTGAAGGCAATTACTTCTGTCAAACCCGAGGGCCCATATATTCTATTTGGTTACTCGGCAGGAGGTAATCTGGCATTTGAAGTTGCTAAAGTATTAATTGAAACTGGACATCATGTATCCGATATAATCTTTCTGGATTCGGCTAAATCATTTGTCCTTATTGAGGAAGAAAGCGAAGATGCTAAGAAACTTGCTGAGCAACAGGATAAAGAATTTATAGAAGAAAATGAGAAACTTATAAAAGGCATGTTTGGAGATAACCAGGCAGTTATTGAAAAGGCCATTGAAAGAATGAGAAATTATCATAAATACACTAGAAGTGTTATAAACTCGGGACAGATAAACTCCAATATCCATCTTATTATATCACAGCAGCAAGACAATGAAGGTGAAGCTGATTTATGTGAAGGATGGAGAGAGGCAACAACGGGAGAGTTCAAAGTATATAACGGATTTGGCAGTCATTTTGATATGTTAAGTACAGGATATATAGATAAAAATGCGGCTATTATTAAAGAAATATTGGAAGAGATCAACCAATAGTTCAGATATAAGGGGTAGATATAATGGATAAGATTAAATTGTTTTGTCTGCCGTATGCAGGAGGTTCTGCAGCAGTATATAAATATTGGGAACAATACTTGCATGATAGGATTGAGCTTTTCCCGATTGAGCTTGCGGGAAGAGGCAGCAGGATTGGTGAACCGTTTTACGGAAGTGTTGAGGAAGCGCTTGAAGATATACACCGTATTATCATAAGCAACCTTGAAGAACAACCTTATGCGTTGTTTGGCCACAGTATGGGCAGTGTACTTGTATATGAACTTGCCTATAGAATAAAGGAGCTCGGACATCCATATCCTGTCCATATGTTTATTTCCGGCAGATATCCTCCGGGTTTTGTAAGTAAGAAGAAGGTACTCTATGATTTGCCGGATAAGGAGTTTGTGGATGAGGTATTTAAGCTGGGAGGCACGCCCAAAGAGGTTCTGAAAAGCAATGAATTAATGGAGTTGTTTTTACCGATACTCAGAGCGGATTTTAGAATTACTGACACATACAGGCACATTGAAAAAAACGCTAAGCTTGACTGCGATATAAGTGTATTGTGGGGAAAAAGAGAAAAGGGAGCCACTATTTTTGACGTTGCAAAATGGCATGATTATACGTCCAAAAGTTGTAAAATTCATATGTTTGACGGGGATCATTTTTTTATACACGATTACAAAAAGGATGTAGCAGCAATAATAAATAGTAGTCTCATCGACTTTGCAGACAATGGTATGTGAAGACTGAAGTTTATTTAAAATTTAATATGAAATCAAGAGGCTAAGTTTTTAGGTTGACTTTAATGACCTGTAGACTTAGCCTCTTTCCAGTCTAATCAAAAATTTCAAGAAAGTAGAACCTACGTCCTATTGGAATTATTTCCATGTTTCTTTATTACCAGAATTGTAATCATTTGTTTAAGCGCTTTAATTATGGAATGAACTTGAAGTTTTTGTGAAAACAAAGGGGGGGAAATAGTGCTGATAAATGTTGAAAATGAGCAACACAGGAAAATATCAGAAGAAAAATACAAGGAGGTTTGAAAATGACTAGCAAAAAGTTTTCTTTTAAAGCCACATCACTTTTGGTAGTTTTAGCAGTATTCTTATCCACCTTTTGCGCAGTCTTGCCGGTGAGCGCAGCCGCTAGGGGAGCATGGGCACCAAATACTGCCTATGCAGTAAATGATACAGTAACATATAGTGGAAGTACTTATACCTGTCGTCAGGCACATACTTCCCTCGTAGGTTGGGAACCACCTATTGTTCCTGCTTTATGGGAGAAAGGCGGCAGCGGAACTACGCCACCTACAACACCGCCAACAACGCCACCAACAGGTCCTTCAGTAACAAAGCCTTCCGAAGTTCCAAGCCACATATGGACATACACAATGAATGCGGGCGATAAATTCGGTAAAGGCGGAGATTTTGCTTTATTGCTGAGTGCTGTGATCAAAAAGGAAAGCAGCTTTGGAGCAGGCTTACCAGGCAGTCCATCAGCCGGCGACGGATTGATGCAGGTAGAACCAAACACACGTAATGCTTATTTATCTCAATTCAGTTCAAAATTTGTCCCTGCTTATAATCACGGCAGTGAACAAGATCAGGTATACTTGGGCGCCCTGATTTTAAATGAAAAGATTATTAAATTCGGCAATATATATAACGGCTTATTACACTATAACGGAGGAGATTACTGGTATCCGGGAGCTACAGATTCTTATGGCCGTCCTATTCTGGCCAATCAATATGCAGATGCAGTTTACTCTACTTATAAGGGCTATGGCGGTAAGAACTAAGGTGGATTTTAAAAAAAGATAAGCAAAATCGGGCTGAAAAATGCGTTTTTTCAGCCCGATTTTTTTAGGGCCTGTACGCAAACTGTACAACTCGTAGAAATCTAGTAAAATAAGGCACATGAGACGAAGATACGAGTTAACGGATGAAGAATGGAATATAGTTGACCCCCTGTTGCCCCCAGCCCGAAAAAAACAGGGAGGACGTCCGCGCAAGGATCGGCGCCAGATGCTCAATGCCGTGCTTTGGGTTGCTCGAACGGGCGCGCCATGGCGGGATTTACCGAGTTACTATGGCCCTTGGTTTTCAGCCTACAGCTTTTTCTGGCGGCTACAAAAAGCGAATATTTGGGGTGAAATACTGAAGCATGTCGCCATCGAGCCGGATTGGGAGCAGGTCATGGTCGATGCCACCATCGTCCGCGTCCATCAACATGGAGCGGGCGCAAAAGGGGGCAGGACCGGCAAGCAATCGGACGTTCGCGCGGAGGATTAACTACCAAAATTCATGCGATGGTGGATGCGCTCGGCTATCCGCTGCGTTTCGAATTGACGCCAGGACAAGACCACGATTCTGTCACCGGCTATCGCCTTCTTCATGAACTGGACTTCTGCCCGGGCGAAGTGTTGGCTGATCGCGCCTACGATACCAATGCCATTCTGGAGCTTTTGCAAAGCCGAGCGATCACTCCGGTTATCCCAAGCAAACGCAATCGGCGGGTAAAGCGCCCGTTAGATTCTGAAACGTATAAAGAGCGACACTTAATTGAATGCTTTTTCAACAAAGTAAAAAACTATCGACGCTTGGCCACTCGCTATGAAAAAACAGCGAACATGTTCATGGCTTTTTTGACGCTGCTTTCAATTCGTTTATGGCTCAAATAGGTTTGCGTACAGGCCCTAGAGAATTGTACAATTAAATTTTTGAATAAGAACAAAGAGAAGGTTCTAAAACAGGCATTCTCTCTAAAAAATATGTACAATATACTATTTGTGAAAAGTTATGTAGATACTCGAGCATTTGAAGTCCAAAGAAGAAGCGGTTATTATCAACACGACTTCGTCACTTGGATTCGTGCCACTGGCGGGTGCTGCTGTTTATAGTGCGACGAAAGCAGCGCTCCATTCCTATACGCTATCCCAACGGTACATGCTTAAAGACACATCGGTGAAAATCCTGGAAATTGCGCCGCCAGGGGTTCAAACGTATTTCAATAACGATCCGAGCTCTATGCTACTAGCATCATTCATTGATGAAACGATGAAGGTACTTGGTACGGATGCGGACGAGGTTCTAGTGGAAGAAGCGAAAGTATTTCGAAACAACCCGGGCCCGAACGAAGGTATTTTTGTGAACCAGTTAAACAATATGATGTTTGAGCCGCCAAAGGGTCATTAATCCGTTTAATACTTAGCGTATATTTTCGTTAATTATCTCAACTCGCTTTTAGAAAATCCTTGATTATCAAGGGCGTGTACATCGAAGACATGTAAACAACGTATTCGCCTTGACAATGAGCCTCGTGGCATCGGAGTCTAAACACGTGCGCCGATGCCCATAGGACACGGTTTACCTAGGGCTTGCTGAACGAATCAAAACTCCAACAGGCACAAGGGTTTAGGGCCTCTTATGTCGAAGGAAAACGGGGCAGCCCCGTGAAAAACCGTGCACTTGGAGGCGTCAGGATTGTATCAGCGAACCGAGAACCAGATGAACCTGCCCGTCGACTTTTTTCTGCCGTTCGGCGGAAAGCTCGCAGAAGATAACCGCTGGGTGCTGCTGGCCCAGATGATTCCGTGGTGGATGCTCGAAGAGAAGTATGCGAAAAACTTCAAGAAAAGCCTCAAGGGCCAAAAAGCCGTTTCGATCCGTATCGCGCTCGGCGCACTCATCATCCAGGAGCGGCTTGGCACCGATGATCGGGAGACACTTCGTCAGATTCTGGAGAACCCGTATCTGCAGTACTTCCTCGGTCTGCCGGAATATCGGTACCGCCGTCCGTTTCATCATTCTCTCATGACGCATTTCCGCAAGCGATTGGGTGGCGAAATTCTGGATGAAGTGAATGAATGGATCGCTCTGGAAGAAGCGCGCAAGTGTCGGATGATTCATCGGACGACGATGAACCTGGCAGCGGAACTGACGCAGCGTCCGGTAAGCCTTCAGAAACGCAGCCACAGCAGATGGAACTGACGAACGAGGGCGAACTGCTGCTGGACGCTACCTGCGCGCCGGCGGATATCGCCTACCCGACGGATTTGTCGTTACTGAATCAGGCCAGAGAAAAGCTGGAGAAGATCATCGACATCCTGCACGAACCGGAACGTGGAAAGACCCGCAAGCCCAGAACATACCGAGAGCGTGCCCGCAAAGCCTATCTGGCGGTTGCCAAGCAGCGGCGCGTGAAGCCGCGCGCGATACGAAAAGCGATCGGCAAGCAGCTCAGGTTCGTTTCCCGTGATCTGCGCATGATCGCCGAACTCGCCGATATGACGAGCGGCCTGCCGCGGCGTTTGTACAAGGAACTGCTGGTCATTCAAGAGCTTTATCGTCAGCAGCAAACGATGTATGACAAGCGGACACACAGCATATCGGATCGGATTGTCAGTATCGCACAGCCACATGTCAGACCGATCGTGCGCGGCAAAGCCAGGGCAAACGTCGAGTTCGGAGAGAAGCTGGCGATTAGCGTGGTGAACGGCTACGCTTTCCGCGAGCATCTGTCGTGGGATAGCTACAACGAAGGGCAGACATTGCAGGACGCCGTAGAGCGTTACCGCGCCAGATTTGGTTATTATCCCAAAGCGGTGCTGGCCGACCAGATCTACCGAACCCGCGACAACTTGCGCTTCTGCAAAGAGGGAATTCGCTTAAGCGGACCGCAGTTGGGTCGTCCGTCAGCCGATCAGCAGGAGAAAAAGAAAATCGCCAAGACGGATGCAGCCGCACGCAATGCGGTGGAAGGCAAGTTCGGCGAAGGCAAGCGCAGTTATGGGTTTGGCCGTATTCGAGCACACCTTCAGACGACGAGCGAGACCGTGATCGGGCTGCAACTGCTGGTGATGAACCTCGAAAAGAGACTTCGGGTTCTCTTTTTGTCTATTTTGCAATGGCTGTGGTTGAGACTCGCGGTCCGCTTGCTCGTTCCACTGTAAAATGTGACCCGTTCAGCAAGCCCTACCTAGCAAGGTTATCCGATGCCTCTCATTGTAAAGGCACCACTACGCTGAATACGTTGTTTACAGAGTTAAGATATCCCGTAAACAAAGTAACATTATCGGTGAAATTCGTTACTTTGTTTACTATTAATAGCATGGTTTAAGCTAGTCAAGATAAAGTTAAAATGTTGGCGGATCGCCAATAGGACTAATGACAAATTGAAGGTGAAATTGCATATCGACAGCGGACACGATGCCGGGGCGATGTGGTTTGCGTACTCGACCGTCTATTCTTCACCGGACGGAAGCGGCTGGTATTCGCTCGTTATCATTGAAAAAAATGGTTTTTTTTTCAATGCGCCACACGGAGCAAAAGCCTGTGCAACGATCTACAGTGTCATTGAAACAGCGAAGAAAAACGGGCTAAATCCTTTCAAGTATTTGACGGACCTGCTCGAACAGCTTCCGCAGCTTGCGAATCCGAAAGATCCGGTTGAGCTAGACGAATTGTTGCCATGGTCGCCTTCGCTCCCACTGACGTGCCGCCTATTTCAATCAAACTAAGACTAACAGGCCCTCATCTTGGGAACAAGGTGGGGGCTATTTTGCGCTTACACAACTGCTGGTGATGAACCTGAAAAGAGACTTCGGGGTCTCTTTTTGCCTCTTTTGCAATGGTTTTTGTCAAGGCTCGCCGTTCATTTGCTCGTAACATCGTAAAACATGATCCGCTAAGAAAGCCCTAATTATCAAGATTCAATGTGATGTCTGAAAAGAAAATTGAATTTACCTAAGAATGGATATAAAAAAAGAGGGAGTGAAGCCCAGCAACTATTTCATACCACTTATTATCATTTTGCTGTATATAATTCTAAGTCATGAAATTGAACCGATTTGCTGATATAATCAATTTATAGTTCTCTCAGAAAGGTCCGTGACATATTGAAACTTATTATTGCGGAAAAACCGGATCAAGGGGCGAAGTTGGCTTCACCTTTTAAACATAAAAAAACAACAAGGGTATATTGAAATCTCACCGAACGATACATTTCCAAAAGGAGCCCTAGTGACTTGGGCTGTTGGTCATGTTTGCGAATTGGTGCCTCCAGAGGAATACGATCCTAGTCTTAAGAAGTGGAGTCTAGACACTTTGCCGATATTACCCGAATAATTTAGACATCGCGTTTCTCCTTCTAAAGCCAAGCAATTTCAAGTGATTAAATCCCTTTTAATGCGTCCAGATATCAAAGAAATCGTCCATGCCGGGGATGCCGGGAGGGAAGGAGAGTACATAGTCCGCATAGCGGTTCAGCTTGTTGGAGTGAACAAACCTATGAAACGGCTATGGATATCATCGTTAACACCCAAAGCCGTCGAACAAGGTTTTATGAATTTGAAAGGTGAAGAGGATACCCGGTCCTTATATTATGAAGCCGTTAGCCGTTCTTGCGCTGATTGGCTCGTAGGAATGAATGGTTCACGGGTATATTCACTTCTGTTCCAGCGTAGAGGAATTAGAGAAGTATTCTCAACTGGGCGTGTACAAAGTCCGACATTGGCGCTAATCGTAGCACGCGAGAAAGAAATTCAGAATTTCAAACCGGAACCGTTCTGGGAATTAAAAGCCAAATTCCTAATAAATGATACTGTCTATGAAGGCACATGGTTTCGGGAGGAGCAAACACGGTTTGCAAGTCGGGATGAAGCGGAGTCCGTCAAAAGAAACTGTGAAAATAAGCTGGCATCAGTCAATGAAATTGAGAGAGAGCGAAAAGAATTTCAACCGCCACAGCTCTTTAACTTATCTTCATTGCAAGCAGTTGCCAATCAAATTTATAAATATTCGCCTCAAAATTGTTTAAATGCGCTGCAGCAGCTTTATCTGGAAGGATACATTTCCTATCCGAGATCGGATTCGGCTTATGTAACACCTGAAGAAGCCAGGCAATTTCCTGAGATTCTTTCAAAGTTAAGTCGTCAAGAATCATTCAAGGATTTCTTTCCTTTGCCCATACAATCTATTGCCAATAATAAGAGATTTGTCAATGCGGCAAAAGTAAGTGATCACTATGCGATCATTCCAACAGAAGTGATCCCCCAAATCGGACGATTGAAACCAGAAGAGCGTAATTTATACGAGCTGATTGTCAAGAGGCTGATAGCTGCGCATTATGATAAGGCTATTATTGATTATTCGCGCTTAATTACAGTCGTAGGTGATCAAGAAACATTTCTCACCAAAGGAAGACTTATTGTGCAGGAAGGTTGGCGAAAAGTTCTGTATGATTCTGATTCTCAGGAAGAATCCGAACCAGATGTATTACCTCCATTGGAGCAAGGCGACTCAGGAACAGTTGAAGAATTACTTGTAAAAGAAGGAAAAACTCAGGCTCCAAAGCGATACACCGAAGGGCAATTGATTACTTTAATGAAGACGGCTGGAAAGCATCTTGAAGACACAGAGTTAGAGAAAATTCTTGAAAAAACAGAAGGATTGGGCACGGAGGCCACGCGTGCCGGTATCATCTCAGTTCTTAAAGACCGCAAGTATATTGAGGTAAAGAAAAACATGGTTTATGCTACAAGCAAGGGGATTGTATTGATCGATGCTTTAGGCGACAACATATTAGCATCCGCAGAAATGACAGCCAAGTGGGAACAACGACTTCATGATGTCGGGCAAGGCAATGCGTCCCCGCAATCGTTTATGGAGCAGGCTAAAAGATTGTCGCAAAAAATTGTCGATGATGCAATTCGAAACTCGATGACTTGGACTTTTACAGCAAAAAGTATGGAGAGTAAAGAGCAGACTGAAAAAGCGGATAAGGTTTCTGGAGGTTTAGGTCTTGGTCCGTGTCCGAAATGCAAAGAGGATGTTATAGATAAAGGGGCGGCTTATAGTTGCTCGGCAAGGCCGCGATGCGATTTTTCATTTTCTAAAAAAGTATTGGGTAAAACCATAACAGAAACGCAGATCAAGAGGTTTTTGGGGAAAGGGAGGACAAACCTTATTAAGGGATTCAAAAAAGGTGACAAAACTTTCGAGGCCGCACTTGTCTGGAAAAAGGAAGAAGGTAGGGTCGGTTTTGAATTTAAACCGAAGTAAGGATATTATCTTGACAAGACTAGGTAAAATAATTAAATTAAACGTATGACTATGAATCATTATGCGAGATGTGACAAGAGTTGCATCGAGCTCTAGCCAGGCGGCAAAAGAGCACTTGTAAGATTTCATTACAGGATTCAATCGAGTCCCGTATGATTTCTTTTAAGTTGCTCTTTTTTTATTGAAAAGCGTGCGTCATTATGACTCAAGTACTACAACTCAAAATGTATAAATATGCATTTGATTCTATGTATCCTTTAACTGGTTTAATCCAGCTCTCTAAAAGACGAAAAAATCCCTATGCGAGGAGTGAAGTTATGAAGTTATTAGATGTCGTTGGATTAAACGGAGTAGGACATATAAAAGGTTTTTTCACAACATGCATATGCGAACTTTCCATTAAAGAAAAAAGGGAAAGTTATAGGACAGCATTTGCGCCTAACACAATCAAGGGCCAATATGTTGATGGAACAAAGGAAAGTCAAGTTTCCCCAGATGGCTATACTCTAGATATTGCTTATATGTCCCGGCCGGGAAATGATGAGAAACAATTGGATTTAATTTTTGATTACCAAAATAATGTAAAAATGTACCCGGAGTTTCAACAGTATCTCCGTGAATATCAGCCGCCCTTGCTAG
Organism: Paenibacillus peoriae; assembly: GCF_022531965.1. Taxonomy (GTDB): domain Bacteria; phylum Bacillota; class Bacilli; order Paenibacillales; family Paenibacillaceae; genus Paenibacillus; species Paenibacillus polymyxa_D. The sequence continues at coordinate 2,912,643 of NZ_CP092831.1, forward strand.
CAGTCTGGGGTGAAAATGATGTTTCCTTTATTCCGGCTGGTGCTGAGGCTTTTAAGAAAGATTTACCTAAAGCCGAGATTCATTTATTAGATACTGGGCACTTTGCATTGGAAACACATGCATATGAAAATGGAGAACTAATGTTGGATTTTTTAGGAAAACAATAGAATTTGAAGATTCAAAAGTTGGTAAATCCCGGATGGTTTCTACCGTCATTTCTTGTTATAGGAATTGATTTTTTTAATGTTAACTAGGATTTATGTTCATATTAATTGATGTATTGAGAGGTAAATTGAATTTAGAAGGGTGACAGGTCAGTCTCATGGAGAATTCAGGAGCTAAAAATGCGAAATTGTTTAATTCCACAAAGACCATGATCGGTGGTTTAGTTATGCTCATTATTGCAATGGGAATCGGACGTTTTTCATATACTTCCATACTTCCATTGATGCAATCACAAGCTCATCTATCCGCTACGGAATCCGGATATTTGGCAGGGAGTAATAACTTGGGTTACCTTATCGCTGCCTTTGGTGCAGGTTTCATAACCTGGGGATCCCGAAGAGCCTATCACTACTTCTTGCCACTTTAGTGCTTGTTGTTGCTGCTATAATATTGCTATCCGGTGCAGTCATTTCAAGTCAAAAAGGAGCGATAGGAAATTTAAACCATGCTCGTATTCATCCTAATCAAGAGCTTAGTTAGATCCTGGGTAATTTACATTGGAACCAGATACAAATGGAATTGGTGAATTAATTTTGAATTAACCGTTAGATATATAAATTGATTCCTTTATTGGAGGAATAGAAATGCAAATAGGTTTTTTGATTCTGGTATTGGAGGCATTACTGTATTGTATGATACATTAAAAGTTTTACCTAATGAAGATTATATGTATTACGCAGATACAATAAATGTTCCATATGGGCACAAAACGAAAGATGAAGTTAAAAAGTATGTTTTAGATGCTATAGAAATTATTAGCCAGCAAAAAGTAAAAGCGATAGTGATTGCTTGTAATACTGCCACAAGCGCAGCAATCGAAGAAATAAGGGCAAAATACAGTATTCAAATCATTGGTATGGAGCCTGCCGTAAAACCAGCTGTTAAAACAAAAAAAATATAGATAAACGAGTTTTAGTAACTGCTACTGCTTTGACGCGTGCTCTTAAAATTCGATACCCGATTTTTCAAGCGCCGATGGCTGGTGGCGTTTCGACGCCCGAATTAGTAGAGGCTGTTTCAAATGCCGGTGGGCTAGGCAACCTAGGGGGCGGATACTTAACACCGGAGCAGCTCCGTAGCGAGATCCAAAAGATCAAGCAACGAACGGACCAGCCTTTTGGAGTAAACTTGTTTGTGCCTGAGCAATCAGAAGATTCGGAAGAAGCAATTTACCGGATGACAGATTATCTGAATAAATACCGCATCAAACTTGGCACGGCTCAAAATCCATCTCTTATGAAGTTTTCAGAATCATTTGAGGAGCAGCTACAGGTAGTGTTGGAGGAGCGTGTACCTGTATTTAGTTTCACTTTTGGCGTACCATCCCAAGACGTGATCCAAACCATGAAACAGCATGGAATATTCATCATTGGAACTGCAACAACTGTTGATGAAGCCAAGCAATTGGAAGCAGCTGGCGCAGATGCAATTGTGGCTCAAGGGAGCGAAGCAGGCGGGCATAGGGGGACCTTCATGAAAGACCCTTCCCATGCTTTGATAGGCACTATGGCTATTGTTCCGCAGATCGTTGACCATGTGTCGATCCCGGTCATCGCAGCAGGAGGAATCATGGATGGGCGTGGACTTGTAGCAAGCCTTACATTAGGAGCCGCCGCAGTACAGATGGGCACTGCGTTTCTAGCCTGCCCCGAGAGCGGCGCCCATGAAACGTACAACCAGAAAATCCTCTCGTCAAATGAGGACTCCACTGAAATTACACGTGCTTACTCTGGAAGAGCTTCAAGAGGCATTCAAACAAAATTTATGATTGACATGCATCAGTACCCCGGAACATCCCGACTTACCCCATTCAAAACGCGATGACCCGGGACATTCGTCAGGCAGCTGCAAAAGCGAACGACCCCGAGTATATGTCACTTTGGGCGGGCCAAGGTCTTCGGTTAGCAGGCGACCAACCTGCCGCTTCAATTGTAAAACAAACCATTGATCAAGCCAGTGTTCTTGTCCGGAAATTTTCTTTTATTTAGAATGGGTGATAATAAATAGGGAAAAATAATTTTCATTAAAGGGAGGAAGTTAAAATGCCATTACTTCGTTTTGATCTTATTAAAGGACGAGATAAAGCAAGCCTGAAAAAACTTTTGGATGTTGCTCACCAAGTTGTTGTGGAAGCTTTTGACGTTCCAGAGCGAGATCGTTACCAAATCATTCACGAACACCCGGCGGACCATATGATTATTGAGGATACTGGGCTAGGATTTAACCGTACCGATAGTCTAGTTATTCTCTCCATAATAAGCAAAGCCCGGCCAAAAGAGAAGAAACAAAAGCTCTATTCCTTGCTGGCTGAAAGGTTAGAAGCTGAATGCGGCATCGCACCAACCGATTTAATGGTATCTATTGTTGAAAATAATGATGATGATTGGAGTTTTGGACTGGGGGAGGCACAATTTTTGACCGGTAAGTTAAGCTGATTCAATGCTAGTCGTTTCGATCTTAATCGGTAATATCTCTAATTCTAATCGCCCTTCAACTGGCCTGGTAGGCTAGTTGAAGGGCGATTTCCATGAGGTTTGGTATTGAGATGGTAAAATAGGCTTATGGATGGTCCAAAATTACAATTACATCCAATCATTCTGATGTGTAACAACCCAATTCATAGTAAGTATTATTGTTGTAATCAAAGCTTTTAATCACGTCAAGACCAAGCTTTTTGGTGTGGGCAGCGTATGATCTGTGATTGATGTGGTTTATAAAAGTTATCAATATCGGATATTTTTTACTCATTTGCATTCTGGAAAAATCAAAAACCTTTCGGAGTACTACCGTCCCCCTGTAATCCATATCAATGCAAATTGGCCCATACTGATAAGTGTTTTCAGTAGAAAGCGTAGTTCCCTTATATTCTGTATCTTTCAAATCGTCAATCATAAATTGAAAAAAAGGCCACTTAGCCCAATACTTCCATGAGGCAGCCATCACATAAGCAACAATCTTCTGGTCATGACATGCAATTGTAATTCCATTTTCTTTTTCAATTAATTCCTTAAATTGTTCTTCTGTAAATAAGGTTGTTACGAAGCCATCAGGTTTGTCTTTTTCACTAATGGTTGTAATGTGATATTTTTTTTGTAATTCCACTATAGCAGATATATCATCAACAGTAGCGTTTCTATAAATCATTGTTATCCTCCTATATGAAATGAGCTTAAAAAAACTTTACTTCAGCATTCGACATATTGCAACCATTTTAAGTTGTAGGTTTTTGCGAGAGGAAGGCTACACTATGATCAGGAGAGCGTTAACAGGGGGAGAGCGACTGGAATTTCTATTATCCTACCTGTCTTACAAGGGAACATTGGAAAAGTTTTTTAACAATTTTCCCAGGAGGGAGAGGATTTTCAGATCGACCCACTGCAGATTAGTGTAGCCCCTGACGAATAAGCAAATGGAGTTAGTTATTAGATCGCGGCGGGTAAAAGAAAATAAAGTTTTAGACTGACGATGCTTCATTAAGCTAACGGGCAAAATTTCAATGCTAAGTGTATAATTTAGAAGACGTAAAGAATCTAATTTGGAGGCTTCTATGATTAGAGATCGTTGGTTTACAGTGCAACGGATTGATGATAATACATGCGCAATTAGTGAATACGGACATTGGGAGAAAGTACATTCATTTTTATTATTGGGAGATCAAGAAGGGGTATTAATTGATACAGGGCTTGGGATTGATAGTATCAAAAGAATAACAGAGCAGTTGACATCTTTACCTCTAAAAGTTATTACGACACATGTCCACACTGACCACATAGGTAACCATGGCGAATTTGAACGGATCTTTGTCCATAAAGGAGATGAAGACTGGCTAATTAACGGGATTCAAGGCTTAACAATAGAGCAAATCAGGAAGAATATTAGAAGAGATATAACCTTGCCTACTCCAGAAAGGTTTAATCCGGATACATACCAACCCTTTAAAGGAAAGCCGACAGGTTTGTTGAAGGATGGTGATATATTCGATCTAGGGGACAGAAGATTAATTATATATCACACTCCAGGACATTCTCCTGGCCATATTTCAGTTTTCGATGAAACAAAAGGGTATTTATTTACTGGCGATCTGCTCTATGATGAAGTGCCAATATATGCCTTTTATCCTTCAACGAACCCTGTTGATTTAGTGAATTCATTAGAAAAGATTGCAAGAATACCCAACGTCAAAATGGTATACGGTTCTCACAATACATTAGGACTTAATCCAATAATTTTAGATGAAGTAAAAATTGCAGTTAAATTTCTGAGGGAACATGATCTCGTCAAATTTGGAACTGGGATTCATAAATTCAACGGATTTAGTGTTCAGTTCTAATAATCTTGTCAAACTAACGGGAAACGTTAGCTCAATAAAATAGCGACAGTCTAGGACTTTATTTCGTGTTATTAGGTCAATCAGAGATTTCTGGTTGGCCTTTTTTCTTAGGCATCATATGATGGCGGTAGCCGAGAGAACGTTGACTTTATTGGGGCGGGCCCCGTCGTGAAAACAGTTCTCTAACTGCCCTCAATGACCATGTTTGAGCTGGTTGAGACAGGGATCTCGTATCACAAGCGAAGCTATGGGGGAACCATCGTGGGAGTGGCCGCAACTTTAATATTAGGGAGTGTGTTATGGAGCCGGTTGTAGGATTAGATGTGGATTAGTTTCCTATTTTAATACGCGAGGAGTGCAAGCATTTTATAATCAATCCACTTCAAACTAAATGTGCGAGAAACACGCAACTGCGAAAAGTAAAAACCAACACTGCAGATGTCAAAAGATTGAATTTATCAATAAATAGGCAAAATGAATAAAGTCCCTGGACTCTTAATGCGATGTGCATGCGGATCGGGGACTTATCATGTGAAATACTCAATATAAGCGGTTTGCTTAATTTTTTAAAAAAACACTTAAAAACACTTAACAAAAAGCGTTAAATTGCTTATAATGAATATAGGGAAAGGGGGAGGGATTATATTCACCAAGAGGAACGACTTTTGAAAATTTTGGAGTATCTCCAAAGCCGTAACCAATTATCAAATTCGGAAATTTGCGATTTATTGAACATCTCGAGAGATACGGCAAGAAGGGATATTATTAAGCTTGTTCATGAAGGGGGGGTTATCAGAACCCATGGAGGTATTGCCTTACCCTTATTAAAAGAAGAAATAAGAGCCTACAAGGAACGTGTAACCTCAGCAACAAAGCAAAAGATGCTTATTGCAAAAGCAGCTTCTGAGCATATCGCTGACGGAGATGTATGCTTCATGGATGTATCGACTACCATTCAACTGCTCTGTGGGCAATTGGACAAGAATCTGACGGTTTACACACACTCGTTGGATAATGCAGAAGCTTTATCAGCAAAAAGTGAAATTAACATAAATTTGCTCGGGGGCAAATTTAATCATGAAAACCGTTTTTTTTATGACTACGACACGGCTATGCAGTTGAACGATGTTTTTTTTGACAAAGCTTTTTTAGGAGCTGCCGCCATTATGGAAGACGGAGTGTATTTTGCGAACCGTGATGATGCTTTAGTTAAAAAGCTGGTATCGAGGCGTGCCAGAGAAGTATTTTTACTTGCCGATTTCAAAAAATTTAATTTAACAAGCCCGTTTAAAGGTCTGAATTTTTCCGAAATTGATATTCTAATTACAAATCAGGATGCCCCGAAGCATTCATTGCTGATGTTGCAGGATAGCGGAGTAGAAGTTATCAAGGTGCTTGAGGAAGAAAAGTGATAAAAAATCGCAAGGGAGCATGGGCCATGATACAAGCAATCTTTAGCGATATTGACGGGACGTTGTTAAATTCAAAACATCAAATTACATTCGACACCAAAAATACAATCCAAAAGGTTGTGGGAGGAAATATCCCTTTTGTACTCGTTTCAGCGAGAATGCCAAGCAGCATTTTTCCTCTTCAGCAAGAGCTCAATATTAACGCTCCCGTCATTTGTTATAGCGGTGGTCTAATATTGGGCTGTAATAGGGAAATCCTCCATAGCATCTGTTTATCGAAAAAGAGCATTAAACAAATATACGATATTGTATCGGATCATTATCCTTCTATTAGTTTTAACTTATATGGCTATGACCAGTGGATCGTTGATAACACTCAAAATCCTTGGGTAATTCAGGAAGCGGGAATTATTAATGGCTCTCCCATACAGAGGGTGCTTTCCTCATATATAGAAGAAGATCATGATACTCACAAAATTTTATGCATGGGACCTCCCGAAGACGTTGAGCGGCTTGTACAACAAATCAAAAATGAAGTTACTGGTATCAGTGTCTATAAATCCAAGGGAACCTATCTGGAAATTATGGATGAGATGGTGTCCAAATCGTATGCCATTCAGGAACTCGAGGGGATATTTAATATTACTTATCGTGAATCGATGGCCATTGGAGACAACTATAATGACATGGATATGATTTTGTACGCAGGCCTAGGAATTGCAATGGGGAATGCGCCAGAGGAAGTTAAGAAAATTGCCGACTGGGTCACATCGAGTAATGATGAAGACGGTTTGAAAATAGGCTTGGAGAAATACATTTTGTCCGTTTGAAATGATCCAGTGACATTGGATATCCAAACACCAAAAAAATGTAGGCATTAGAAATAGAACAGAGGGGGACACATAACCCTGAGGATACTGAGTTTATATCTCCTCGGTCTGCGAGTGACGAGAACGGTAGAAAAAGAAAAGCAGAGTGAGACGACAAAAAGAGATCAACGTGTTCCGACCGTTGATCTCTTTTTGTTGTGCTCAATCAGCACGACAGATTACAAAAGAGATGAGGAAAGTTAGGTTGGGAGTTTGGTCGTCTGGATTTGTAGTGAAGAGCTTATTTACCTGTAATGCAGAAGAGCAGAAGGGATTAGTGATGCACGTTCTTATTATGGGCATCAAAAGTCAAGTTTAATGAATATATAAGTATACTAAATATCACATTCACATAGGAAATAATACGAAAAGGTCCCTAAATATCCATTTTTCATCAGCAAGATCAGAAAATAATTTGGCAAAGTTCATTTACTTCTAGATGGAGGTGAGTTGCATTTTGTATTAGGTGTGTTTTTAAATAATATTCTCCAGCTAATTGACAATTTATCATTTGTCGGGTGACAAGAACATTGTTACATTCCCGATAGGATTTCATCGAAGGCGACAGACGCCCTTTTATTAAACTAAAGGGCAGGATAGTCAATTTTTTCGCGAATACTTTACATTTGAAAGATATTTGCGAAATTCGTAGATAAGAGGTTATGAGAAAGTAATGTAAAATAGATATTAATTGTAATTTGCAAGAAATATGTCGTACCGTTCGGCACAATAGCATGCAGCGCTTCCATGAGCTTGAGTGAGGAAACTAAATCATTTCCAGGGAGCTTAATGATTAAGTGGATCAATTCGAAAGATCCCAGGAAATAAAGAAATGATCTCGCCAAATTTGGAACTGGGATTCATAAATTCAACGGATTAGCATTCAGTTCTAATAATCTTGTCCAACTCACGGGAAACGTTAGTTCAATAAAATAGCGACAGTCGGTAAGAAGTTCTCTTGTTTTCAACTATCCATTCCCCTTTATATATTAATACCAATTACAAAAAAGTCCCAAAAACAAATGTTTTTGAGACTGGGTTAAAAACCAAGTATTCTTGTTTACTGACTGGTATCCTATGCTACATATTCATTTTTTCCTGCGCCTATACCCGTGATAAAGATAATAACAGAAGTTAAAACTAACATCAGTAAGGAAGTATTCCAATTATGTGTCACATCATGCAACCATCCAAATAAGACAGGGCCGATAGCAGACAAAAGATAACCTAATGATTGAGCCATACCGGATAATTCTGCTGCCTCATTCGTATCTTGAGTACGTAAACTAAAAAACATCATAGCTAAACTAAAGGCAAATCCCACTCCAATTCCAACCACAATTATCCATATTGGAATAAGGATCGTGCTTCCGTGTAAGATACCGAATACCCCTCCAATAAGCAAGATGACTGAAACCAGTACTAATGGATGCTGCTTCTTTAAACGTCCAGCTAAAATAGAGACAATAAACGTAGTAGGAAGCATAGCAAATTGCATTAAAGACAACATCCAGCCAGCTTCATGAGTGTTCAGCCCTTTTTGTTCAAGAATTTCAGGAAGCCACGTTATCATGGTATAAAAGATTAAGGATTGAAAACCCATAAATAACGTGACATTCCATGCTAGTTTAGAATGCCATAAGTTTATAGATTTAACTTTCTTTTTAGTTTGTACAAATCTAATAGATTTATGTTGATTTTGTATTAGTGGTAACCAAAAGAAAAGTGTAAGAAGAGATAAGATTCCCCAGCATCCGAGACCTCCTGACCATCCTAACCCTGATATTGAGGAGATGGGGATACTTATACCGGATCCAATAGCTCCACATAAATTCATAGAGACTATATAAATCCCTGTTATCATTCCTACATTTTGTGCAAAGTTATGTTTAATGAGACTGGGGAGTAATACATTACCAATGGCAATACATGAACCAATTAAGATTGTTCCTATAAATAAGGTTATTACACCACCAAAAGAACGTATTCCGAATCCAATGGTTAATAAGATTAAAGAAATAAATAGGATAAACTCCGTACTAAAACGTTGAGCTAACTTAGGGGCAAAAGGGGATAAGAATGCAAAAGTAAGTAAAGGTACTGTAGTTATTGTCCCTGCTAGTATACTAGATATGCCTAAACTGTCACGTATAGAATTTATTAGTGGACCCACTGAAGTTAGTGGGGCTCTGAGATTGGCTCCCATTAGGATGATACCTATAATAAGTAATCCTATTCTAGGCTTTAGATCCGGTTTCGGTTGTCCTAGTTGATTGGTTTTTTGTGAAATACCCATGATCGCTATAGATCCTCCGTATTTAATACTAAAGCTTTTCTAAATTAGGTAATCAATTCATTTATTGTTTGAATTGCCACACTTCCATATTGTTCCACAATAGTAACCGTAAAGCAGAGAACATAATAAAATGTTGTTTTCTACTTGACGGTTACTTTTAAACATTTTAATTAAATTAAGCGAATTTTTGGACTTCTCCCGTTAGTTAATAGGAGAACGACAAGCCCCTACTTTTATACCTAAAGAATTATAGTGATTTTTTATGTTTATGATGGCTTGACCACTTGTAACTTTATTAATTAATTGTTTTATCTTCCAAAGGTCTACTGGTTTATTCATTAATAAGTCATTAAAAATTTGTTTGATTTCTTGTGGGTAAACATTTCCTACCATACTAGAAAGTCCATTACATCCATTCATTATCTTTTCTATAAGATTTACATCTCCACCAGCGAACATGATGAAATCATCTGGTAAGTCAGTATTATGGTGACGTTTGGCATCACTCTCTTCTTTAAGTCCTACAAGGTTAGAGTACTTCTGGTTAATAACAGTCTTTAATGATTCAGCACTTAGCTCAAATCCTGTTCGGAAAGGATTATTATAAAGGACAACGTTTTTGGTGGTATGTTGTAGCAGCTCATTGATATAAGAAATAGCTTGTTGTTGTGTCGGCTGAATGTAAGGTGGAAACTGAATTAGAATAGAATCAAAAACAGATTCCTCAAGCTTTTTAACCAGTTTTATTGCATTTCTTGTTGTTGTAGCTGATACGCCAAACATCAGTTCAACATTTTCAAATTTTTGTTGATTAAAATAATCAATAATATGGATACGCTCTTCAATGCTCATTGAATTTTGTTCGCCTGTCGTAGCAGACACAAGTAGTGAATCTATCCCGTTATCTGTTAAATGTTTAACAATAGGATTGAATCCTTCTAAATATAAGCTCTCATCATCACGAAAGGGAGTTGGAATAGCAACATTAAAATTTTTCATCAGTTATATCCTCCAGTGTATATACATTACAAGAACTATTTGTACATAACGTCAAATACTAAATCCTTTCAGATAATTTTTAAAAGGTATATTTGAATGACTAAATTGTTCTATGTTCATGTTGTTTAAAGTTTGGTTACATTCTTCAGGCCAAAAGTATTAGCTAATCTTTTCTAGTTATTCTTTATTTGTGTATCTGGTTTGACTATGTGACGAGGTGTATTACCCACCGGTTTCTCTAAAAACCAAGTGCCCATTGAAGTAAGAACCGGTACATTTTGAAACGTGTAAATAATAGCATCCTCTGTTTGCTAAGTGTTGCAATGCTCATGAGCAGAGCAAGGAGGAGCTAAGAATAGGTCGCCTTTTTTCAATTCAATCTTTTCTCCATCCACGATACTATAACCCTCGCCCTGAAATACTAGATTGAGAGCTACATTAGTATGACGATGAGCTTTATTATGCCCACCAGGTTTAAAAATGTGGACGACTACTTTCATAGTTGATGAAGTTCCATGCGTATCCCCTGTATGATTATGAATGAGTGACAATGTTCCACGGCCACTTTAAAGAAAGCCTTCCGATACAGATTAATTGAGTAATGGATAAATGTCTTTCCATTTCCATGAACATGCTCGAACGGCAGGCTTACTACTCTTTATTAAAAACTCACTGTAGTAGATAATCTCTGTTTTTTGACTACCCATCTTATCACCCCCACAAAATTTTTACACAGTTTAAAGAATTTATACTTTTAGGATTAAATGGATCTCTGTGCAACTAATAGTCTAAGACAGTTCAATCAATAGTACAATTCAATTATTTATATAATAACCATAGGTTTAAACTATGATATAATGTGTAATATCTAAGATTGTTTATAGTATTCCTATTGAAATTCATGTTAATAAACTTGCAAAATGTAAAGGTAGGAACTATTACCGTTTAAATCAGGAGGCTTAAGAATGGAGTTAAGACAACTTGAATATTTTTACGCTGTGTGCCAAGAGCTACATTTTACAAGAGCAGCAGAAAAGGTAGGGATTTCTCAACCTTCTTTAAGTCAACAAATTCGTTTGTTAGAACATGAAATTGGCACACTTTTATTTGATCGCATTGGTAAAAAGACGGCTCTTACGGAATCAGGGGAATTACTCTTAAAGTATACACGTAACATTTTTCATGAACTGGAACAGGCAAAAACCTCAATAGATGAACTAAATGGCCTTCAAAGAGGAACCATTTCTATAGGCACCTTGTTAACCGTTGAAAATTACCTCATTCCGCCCACATTACGTAGTTTTCATCATCTATATCCTGGTGTTAAGATATCTGTGTTTGGATTACGTACTGGGGATATTCAAAAACAACTGTTAGAAAATAAGCTGGATATAGGCATTGTTTTTTTACCTATGAAAGGGGATGAATTAGAAACCATTTCTTTATATAGAGAGGAAATGGCGTTTGCAGTGCCTGTTGGACACCCGTTAGAGAATCAGGATAAATTAGGTATAGAAGTCTTGCAAACAACACCTTCCATCTTACTTCCTGAACAATATTTTATAAGACAGCTTATAAATAAAGCTTGTAAAGATGTGGGGTTTATTCCAGAACCGGTCTTTGAAATTACAACCATGCAATCTTTAATTAATATGGTTATAGATAGGATAGGGGTAACTATATTACCGCGACCTTACTTAGAGTACCTTAACCATCCTCGTATCAGAATTATTCCCATTTTAAATGTTAATCTTGCTCGATATATAGGAATTATCTACAGGAAAGATAAATACCTGAGTGCTGCGACACGTATTTTTATTAATACTCTAAAAGAGACTTCACTCCATTTGACTCAGAATTTTATGAAAGGCACTGATTAAACAGTCCACTCATTTTATTAATCTTTATTTATATACTACTGGACATATAAAAGAAAGAAGCTACGACGGTCAGTTCTTTTTTGGATTGGAAAAGTCAGAGGGAATAGCTTCAGGTGCTATTAATATGTAAAGAGAACGGAAAAGTCACCATTTCAAAAATAATAAGGTCACCTTGAATCACTCATTGAATCGTATCAAAGGGCAATCGCGTAGGTAAAGATGCGTACGAAAAACCGTATTGTGATGGTGGGCAGACTTGAATTATCTCGATTCAGATATGAATTTGACTTTTGAGAAAATAATGAGGTTTATACTAGATGCCATCGCTCCATTTAAGAAGGAATGACCCATTTTGCGTTAACAGACTTGGATCTAAGTCTACAGAACAAATTTCCAAGGAGTGCATTGGTACTTAGGGGAGCGGTCGAGGATTCAGCCGCTCCAAAAAAGTCAAACAGTCCTCCTTTTATTAATGGCTATGATGTGCATGTGCATCCGGCGCACCTGACTCTATAGTGCACATAATGGATTCATCGTGTCTATGCTGTTCGGACTCGATCTGCAAAGTAGAGTGAGGAATGTTCTTATGCTCCAGCATATGCTCGATACTATGCAGTAGGGCCTCGGTTTCATACACTGTTTTATTTCCATCAACTACAATATGCGCAGTCAGAGCGTTTAAGTTGCTAGTAATTGACCAAATATGCACATCATGTACGGCTTTCACACCTTCGAACTGCGAAATGGCTTGTACGACTTCCTCTACATCAATGTTACGGGGTGTTCCTTCCATAAGCACATGCAGGGAAGACTTACTAACAAAGTAACCACTGCGAAGGACAAGTACTGCGACAATTACACTAGCAAGTGGGTCTGCCCAACCCCATCCCAAGAACATCATCAGAAGAGCGGCAATAATCGCTCCAACAGATCCCAGCATATCGCTGAGGACGTGCAGATAAGCACCTCTCATATTCAGGTTGTGCTCTGTATCGCTACCTCGCATCATAATCCAGGCAACGAGTATATTAATGAACAGGCCAACAATACTGATAACTAGCATCCCTACTGTAGCTACTTCTGGAGGATTTATAAACCTTTCAATCGCTTCGTAAAAAATGTATAAGGCAATCGCAATCAGAGTAACACCGTTTAGCATTGCAGCCAATATTTCAAATCTCCTGTAACCAAAGGTTTTTTCCTTATTGACAGCTTTCTCTCCAAACTTAAACGCGAACAAAGCGATCGCCAACGCAAGAGAATCCGATAACATATGACCTGCATCCGAGAACAAAGCTAAACTATTGGTAATAAATCCACCAAAAGCTTCGACCAGCATGTAAGTAGTGATGATGATGAAGGAGATCAGCAAAACTTTTTTATTGTTGTGTCGATGTCCATGATTATGTCCTGCCATACATATCCCAGCTTTCTATTTTATTAACATATGAGCAACTGTTCATATGTTTTATTGACTTCAATTATATGTGGGGAAAATATACACGTCAAGTGCAGCATGGCGCAACTGTACAGTGACAACAAGTTTATCCCTTACGAGGAATTTGTAATATTTAATGCGGCGGCTATTAGATAGAGTTACTTATGGGAATGACATAAGATAATTTCGCTTTAATCGAAATTATAGGATTTATTTCGACATAATTAGATTCTCTTAGAAAAAGGAATATTGAAGTATTTGACGAATCATTCCATTGATACAATTTCTCCCATAATGGGGTGAATGTATGTACACACCTACCAAGTTAAATAAGATTGGGGTAAATAGATGGTTTGCTTTTAGTAAGAAGCTTAACTGAGAAGTCACGTTTTATGGAGAGCTAGAATATGATCACTAGGTATTAATTGGAATGGATCCAGAGGTAACAAATTATTGCGAAAAACCATTTGAAATCAACCACTCATATTTAAAATCTGATTTTTTGACTCTGAATTACTATGCCAGTGACACAGCCAAAGCCTGTCCAGAGGTTGCCGATGAACAGTGGTCGGGAGTTAATGTCTCTGGTATCAAGGGAGAAATATCTGGCTTCGAAACACATCCGGGCTTCTATGAAATGTGCGAGAATCCTGCTCTGGAGACTACAGACTGGGCTATAGATCCAACTGGACTGGAATACATTTTGCGTGATATTTATACAAGATATAATATGCACTTGATGATCACAGAGAATGGTCTTGGTGCATACGACGAGTTGACCATTGATGGGAGGATTCATGATGATTACAGAATTGATTATTTGAAAAAACATATCCTCGCAGTTAAAAAAGCGATTGATTTTGGTGTAAAGGTCATTTCCTATAATCCGTGGTCTGCCATCGATTTATTATTCACTAGTAACGGATATAAAAAACGGTATGGATTAATTTATATAGATCGAACAGATGATGATATCAAACAATTAAAGCGTTATAAAAAAGATTCTTTTTATTGGTACAAAAAAGTTGTTGAGTCAAATGGGAAAGAAATTTAAGGACCCGTTGAACAAGAAACTCCGCTGAGAACTTTAATATGAGTCCCTTATAAACTCCACGAATAAGCCACTAATCTGTTAGTCTAGGATTAGTGGCTTGCTGTTGTTGGTAGACAATACAAAGTTGCTCTAGAAGTCATCTAAATGGAGGCTTTAGGGGCAATGAAACCGTCACATATCAGCTGAGTCTTCTCGGTTCATTAATATCTAAGCCAGGTTTATGATTAGAGCATTCTTCGAAGAAGCAGAAGTGTGAATGTTCAAAATTTGTTCAGTCATACCATGCTAAAATCTTCGTATCAAAATAACAGCCAAAACCTACAAAGGAGACAGTGATTGTGTGAACAGGAAAGCAGCATCGTTTCATATATAATATTTATTTAATGTATGTCGATATTGCAATGCATATAATCGCATCCTGATTTTAGTAGGCCAGGGGAATGTTATTTAAGGCAGCGACGATAAAACAAACTGAAAAGCGGGTAACCGTTCTTTCAATGAACGGTTATTTTTCATGCTTAAATTTAAATTTTTCCTTGAGAGAAAATAGCGTTGCTGTACTTAGTACTATATGAGATGAGGTGGCATTAGCCTAAACAATTCAGATGATTTTATTTGTCGCATAAGAAGGAGGAACTTTTATTGTTACCATTAATTAAGGAATTTCGTCTAAACCAAAAGCTTACTTCTTATTTAAAATTAATCCTAGTGGTCATTATTCTTGCCGCAGCTATTGTTCCCGTCGCCCCTTCACGGGCACATGCTTTTTACGGAACGGGAAACGGTACGGAACAGAACCCTTATATCATCACGACAGCGGCGATGCTGGATGGTATCAGGACTAATCCGAACGCTTATTACAAATTGGGTGCTAATATCCAATTAACGGATTGTACTTGGAACCCGATTGCCAATTTCTCGGGTGTGTTCGATGGGAACGGATACACGATTTCCGGCTTGACGATTAATCAGCCCTTGTCAATGAATGTCGGTTTTTTGGGCAATTTAATGGCTACAGGTATTGTTCGTAACGTTCGGTTAATGGATGTTAACATAATCGGAAATAGGAACGTAGGAAGTGTTACTGGTACAAGTTTCGGTCAAATCAGTAATGTATTTGCATCCGGCAGTGTAGAAGCGCTCGGAGAGGGCACCTATGATTATGCGAGTGGTCTGGTCGGGTGTTAACAACGCGTCGATTACTAAGTCTATATCGGCTGTCAACGTGAGGGGAGCCAAATCTACTGGATATGTTGGAGGAATTGCAGGCTATAATATTCAAGGCACCGTCAGCCAAAGTTATGCGACTGGCCAAGTGGATGGACTGTCCCGCGCTGGTGGTTTAGTCGGATACAATTCTAACGGAACCGTGAGCAATTCTTACTCAACGGGTTCAGTCACAACGACCTTCAACCGAGCTGGAGGACTTGCTGGACAAAATGCTGGCTAGGTAACAAACAGCTATTCCAAAACAACGGACACATCACTTTCACATCAGGCGAAGATTTCGTTATTTATGATTGACCTTTCGAATAGGCCAATAACAGCTGGAACTGGGATGAACTTCCTATAAGCAACCTTAGTTTGTTTATCGCTTATGTTGCTTAAGTTTTTATCGAAAAACGCTCATGGTACGGCTTCTTATAACAGAAAAGGTGGGGCTATATGCTGATAGTGGGTATGAGGATTTACAATATACATTTGATTGTTTTCCCCTGAATGATTAATATAATGGACAATGTCATAAACCTACCGTATTAAAAAAAGAGATGAGGATTACGATGAATAAAGCAAAGATTCTTATTATCGAAGATGATGCCCCGATTGCCGACTTGCTTTCGTACGGGCTTTCTATAGAGGGGTTCCAGACACGCACAGCGGCCAGTGGAGCAACGGGAATGCATGAGCTGCAGTCGTTTCAGCCCGATTTGCTGCTGTTAGATTGGATGCTACCTGACCAGAGCGGTCTAGACATTTGCAAAAAGGTGACAACGGACTATAACATACCGATCTGCATGATTACAGCCAAATCGGACATTACCGATAAAATTCTAGGCCTTGAATTCGGTGCCGATGATTATATTACCAAGCCTTTTGATCTGCGCGAAGTTGTTGCACGCATTCGAACCATTTTGCGCAGAGTGGAGCAGGCGAACAGCTCGGACAGGGAAGAAGCCACGAAAGCCGTCATTCGGTTTGACAATATTGAAGTGATCGAAGAAGAACGACTCGTCCAAATAGAAGGCCGTCCTGTTGAATTGACCCCCAAGGAATTTGATCTGCTTATGATGCTGGTTAAACATCAGGGCAAAACCTTTACACGTTCCGAACTGCTTGATCTGGTGTGGGGCTATCATTTTGTCGGAGATACCCGTACGGTTGATACGCATATCCAGAGACTCCGCAAAAAGCTAGACGCCACCGAATGCATTACTACCGTCTTCGGAATCGGGTACAAATTTAAAAAAATGGGTGGATAAGCATGATACGTAAAATCAGCATCAAATTCCTGATCGGTTTTTTTCTGATTTTTTCGCTTTCTTTTGTCGTGCTCAATCAGACAGTCAAGGAATTTATCCGGACAAGCAATCAGAATCTGGTTACCTCCGAACTGATCGGACTGAAAAATAACAGCAACGTGTATGTGCGTCAGGCTT
This sequence comes from Paenibacillus peoriae, assembly GCF_022531965.1. Classification (GTDB taxonomy): domain Bacteria; phylum Bacillota; class Bacilli; order Paenibacillales; family Paenibacillaceae; genus Paenibacillus; species Paenibacillus polymyxa_D. The sequence continues at coordinate 2,929,803 of NZ_CP092831.1, forward strand.
TCCTGATTAACCATTTCAGTAGCAATGAGCTGTATTTTGGAGAAATTGCGAGGGAAATAGCAACTAATCTGAACCATACCACGGACAGCAGTATTGGCGTGTATACGGTGGAGGGCAAATTGCTTTATGCCCCGGACAGCTCCATTTTTCAGCAGCACATGCAAAGCGATCTGCAGCAGGCGATTGGTGGCAATACAGCGTACAGCATTACTTATGATCGTAATAAGACGACTGTCCTTTTCTCCTATCCGGTTGTTATAGACGGTTCAAAGGTGGGCATACTGCGTTTTTACAAAGATTTCAGCTCACTCTACGAACAAACCGGACAGATTCGGCAGATTACCCTCTATATTGCCCTGGCGATTTTTGCGGCAGCTTTTCTGTTTTCCTATATTCTTTCCAGGCATATTACCATCCCGCTGACCAGACTGACGCAAGCCTCCACTGAGGTGAAAAACGGGAATCTGGATATCCGCCTTCACTTTAAACGCAGGGATGAAATTGGCCGACTGGCTGAGAATTTTAACGATATGATTGATCAAATTAGTAGACAGATTCATATTATTGAGAAGGACCGGGACCATTTGAAAGAGCTTCACCAGCAGGAAAAGCGCTTTTTTGACAATATTACTCACGAACTGAAAACGCCATTAACCTCCATTCTGGGATATGCGGAGCTGATCAGAATGAACGGTGAGAAAGACCGTGCTTTTTTTGGCAAAGGGATGAATCATATTATCGAGGAGAGCAAGCGCCTGCATGCGATGGTGCTAAAACTACTGGAAGTTTCACGCAAAAATATCATGATCAATGAGCTTGATCGGGTAGATATCGGGCTAATTCTGCAGGATGTGTGTGAATCGATGATGATCCGGGCACAGCGCTATAAAAAGACCATTGAATATGAGATGAATGAGGAATTGATGATGTTGGCCGATAGGGACAGAATCAGACAGCTGTTCATCAACTTGATAGATAATGCGATAAAATATAGTTTGCCGTTTTCGGTAGTAACGGTAAAAGCAGTACGGGCAGAAGAAAAGATCCGCTTGATTTTCAGCAATCCAAGCGATCCGATTGAGGCAGAACATCTGTCACACCTGTTACAGCCATTTTATCCAGCTCATTCCGACAGTGCGGAGGAAGGCAGTGTAGGATTGGGGCTCAGCATTGTGAAATCCATCGTTGAAGAATTTGCGGGTTCCATCTCGATTGCAAACGAGCATAATGAAACCATCGTTACGGTAGAATTTAAAGCGCTGGAAACCGCGGGGAACGGAGAATGAATAATGGGCAATAAATATGTTGTAATGCTGCTGGTCCTATCTCTCGTGGTATTACTGCTGTCAGGATGCGGTTCAGAACCAAAAACAGAGACCGTCGTCATCGCCGACAGCAATGAAGTTTCCAGTACCGATCAAAGCTCTCGGCCGTTTCAGGTCCAAAAAATATATCGGCTTCCGGATCGTTTTGCAAATCGGGGGGAGCTACTGGGATGGTCGTCTGGAAATGCCGTTATCGCATCGTTCGGAGCCATGACCATACTGAAGCGAGGCACGGTGGAACGTTTAACTTATCCGTATGAGCAGAGCAAGGCCATACCCGGAATCGGTAAGGTAACTTCCAATACGACACTTTCTCCCGATGGGAAATATATTTGCGAATTTTCTCGTTCTTCCTCGGAGACAACCCTAAGGCTTATTTCCTTGCAGGATGGCAAGGAAAAGGAAATAGACAGGATCAGTACTAGAAACGAGTCTTATGTACAATATGTTTCCTGGTCGGCCAACAGTTCGTATATCGGCTACCTGGTAGAAAATCCGTTTGATAATGGAGCGGATAGCCTGTACATCTACGATATGGGGTCTCAAACTTCTGGCAAGTATCAGTTAAAAGGCATTATGAAGGAAGACACGCTTTTGAGTGTTAACATTGCAAATGATGGCCGCAGCATACTGGTGGAGTTGTTTGGTGCAAAAAAAGGTCAGAAAAAGATACTAACCATGGGGAAGGTTTCCGGGAAGAATATTGAATTTCAATACGAGCGTCAGATTGGTGGAGATTCAGTAGCCTGGATGAATAACGACCAGTTTGTGTTTCTCGGAACGGATAATTCACTGTATGAATATGATCGGCGAAACGGCGAACTCTCCGTCATTCTGGAAAAAGTGTTTGATTTTGAATTCTCGCCTGACAGGAAAAATATCGCATACACCGAGTATGATCAAAATGTTACTTACGTAGGCAAGGTGCAGGGAAGAAATATACTGTATAAGGAACCGGTGTATCGCGGAATTGTGCCGACGCATATATACTGGAATCCGAACAATAAAAGTGTACTGCTTCAAGGACAAAAACAATTGGATTCCTCGCAGACTGCGTCAACGGATTCTCCTAGCAAGGAGTCATTGATCATTGAATTGAAATAGCGGTGAGGATCGCCATGTTTGTAGACGTCAAAAACCTTATTTCGGTTGTTCAGCCGGAATAAGGTTTTTCTTTTTGCAACCGTTGTGACAATTTGTTTACATGTTGATCAAACTTTCGCGACATCTTTTTTTTATAGTAAATGAAGCAAGATCATTAGCCTATAAGGACAAGGAATGGACCATAGTGAATGGAAACCGGAATTTGCACCTGAATCAACCCATAAAACGTTATATGACCGGCCTGGATGGGCTAAGAGCCATCTCTGTGCTTGCTGTTATTGCTTATCATCTTCATTTCAGATGGGCAGAAGGTGGGCTGCTGGGGGTGGAGATTTTCTTCGTCCTATCAGGATATCTGATTACGGATCAGATTCTTTTCGAATGGAGGATGCGCAGTGGTTTCTCCATTATACAATTCTGGATCAGACGAATGCGCAGACTACTGCCGGCCATGATCTTTATGCTGACTGCAGTGGCACTGTGGCTTTTAATTACTGATTTCTCCAGACTGCAGGCGTTAAGAGGCCATTTTGTATCCTCGCTTTTTTACGTAAACAACTGGTATCTCATTTTTCATCATGTTTCATATTTCGAGAGCTTTGGCCCGCCTTCTCCAATCGGTCACCTCTGGTCGCTTTCCATTGAGGAACAGTTTTACCTCATCTGGCCGCTTGTTCTACTGATCGGTCTGTGCCTTGCGCCGCGACGAGGAAGACTGATGTTATACATTCTGGGTTGCGCCGCCGTATCCGCCATAGCCATGGCCGTGATATACGAACCCGGAACAGATCCGAGCAGGGTGTATTACGGGACGGACACGCGGGTGTTTGCCATTTTGATCGGAGCGGCTCTGGCGATAATCTGGCCCAGCTGGAGACTGAGCGAAAATGTATCCTCTTCGTCACGGACCATGCTGGATATGACTGGCGTGCTGGGCATTGTAATGCTGTTTATCATGATCGGTCAGACCAACCAGTTTGATGATTCGCTGTATCGCGGCGGTTTTCTTTATTTATCACTCATTACTGCAGTTATTATTGCTGTACTTGTTCATCCGGCCAATCGACTGGAACGATGGCTCGGCTGCCGGCCTCTGAGCTGGATCGGTAAGCGATCTTACAGTCTGTATATTTGGCATTATCCAATCATTATTTTGTCAAGTCCGGTGGTGAATACCGAAGATGCCAGCTATATACGTATTGCTCTGCAGGTAACGGCCAGTTTCATAATGGCAAGTCTTTCCTACAGATACATCGAAGAGCCCATTCGTCGCGGGACCCTAAAATCACTCCGCAGGTCAGGCGCTGGCAGCCAGTTAGGCCTTGTCGTCATTGTTATCGCCATTATTCTGGTCCTGACATCATGGAAGACGAATTCACCAGATCCTGTGCCTGATGCTCCAGCAACTGTAAGCCGGGAACCCGTCCAGACAGAAAAGGTGCAATCCGGATTTTCCGATGTAAATACAGGCCATTCCGCAGAAGGAGAGAAGGTCACGGCGATCGGAGATTCCGTCATTCTGGATGCCGCCCCGTTTCTGGAAAAGCAGCTCCCCGGTATGACCATTGATGGCAAGGTGGGACGGCAAATGTCACAGGCTGGGAATGTGCTTGATGACCTGCGGGCACAGGGCAAGCTTGGCAATAAAATTATTATTGAACTCGGCACCAACGGCGTGTTTAACCAGAGTCAACTGAAGTCCTTGCTGACTTCACTACAGGATTCTCGGCAAATTTATCTGATAACGACCAGAGTACCGAGAGGGTGGCAGAATACCGTAAATGACAATCTGCGTGAAATTGCTGGTGAATTTCAAAATGTACGACTTATCGACTGGTATTCGGCCAGCGAAAACCGCAACGATCTATTTTATGACGATGGTGTCCATCTGAAACCAGAAGGAGCTCAGTATTATGCCTCGGTTTTGATTGATGCTATCAAACAGGATAAAACCTACTAGCATGTTAAAGGAAAGGATGAACTAGGTATGAACAAAAAAAATGTCAGAAAAGTGAGGGCATTATGGGGTTTTATGATTCTTCTTATCGTCATAGGAGCCATAGGCCTCCATCTACATTCAAAGCAAAATTCGGATGATAACGAACCACGCGGCAAGGATTCTTCTCTATACAATCTTGATGCGATGCAGCCTGCTGCACAAAAGCCTGGGGCTTCCAGTACCAGCGGAGAACAAGCTCAACCATCCGCGTCCTTAAACGGCGAGGGCGTCACGATGATTGGAGATTCGGTTACGGTCGGAATTGAGCCTTATTTAAAAGAGCAGCTTCCGAATATGACGGTAGACGGCAAGATTGGCCGGCAGATGTCTCAAGCTGTAAAAGTCATTAATGAATTAGCCACCCAAGGCAAACTGGGAGACCAAGTCATTATCGAACTCGGCACCAATGGTCCGTTTAGCAGAGACCAACTGCACGACGTACTGCAATCCCTTTCTGGAGCCAGACAGGTAATCTTGCTCACCACCCGGGTTCCGAAAGGATGGCAAAACACGGTGAATGACACGATTGCACAGGTTGCCGATGAGTTTAGCAACGTCAGCGTGGTGGACTGGTATTCGGCCAGTGTAGGCAAAGATGAATACTTTTATAGAGATGGCGTCCATTTAAAACCAGGGGGTAGCCGATATTACACTTCACTCCTCGTAGCAGCCTTGCAAAAATCTTAAATACAGAAGGGACAGGCGCGTTCATAATTCGGAAAGGAAGAATGACATGACACAGAGGAAAAAGAGGATATTAATTGTAACATTGTTACTTGTGGTCGCTGCTGTAAGCTTTATTTTTTATTATTTCTTTTCGATTTACAAAGGGCTGGAAGGATTTAATAAGGCTCCGGCAAACTCCCCGTTCATTAATGTAAGCACCGATAATACCGAAGCTCTGGAAGCTCCAGCATGGGAGGGAACTGAGCCTGTCAATATTTTGCTGATGGGTGTGGATGCCCGTGGAAGCGACAAGGGCGAGGTACCCAGATCCGACAGCATGATGGTTGTTTCGTTGAATCCTACCGATAAGCATATCCATGTGTTTTCGATTTTGCGTGACACTTATACGGATATTCCCGGATACGGCAAAAACCGAATCAACACGGCTGTTACGCATGGGCCGGATACGGCGATGAAAGCAGTCAGTGAATTGCTGGGGGTGCCTGTTCATTTTTATGTATATACCGATTTCCAGGGGTTTATTAAACTCGTGGACTCTGTAGGCGGACTCGATTTTTATGTCGAAAAGGATATGTACTATGAAAGCAAGGCCGATCTGCATGAGTACGATATTAATTTAAAGCAGGGACAGCAGCATTTCAACGGCAAAACGGCGCTTCAATATGTTCGTTTTCGTCATGATGCCATGTCCGATTATTCCAGAACAGAAAGACAGCGCGAATTTATTACGGCATTAGCCGAGAAGGTCAAAACAACGACTTCCATTATGAAGCTTCCTTCCATTCTAGAGGAAATCAGTCCGTATATCGATACCAATTTGTCAGTCTCCGATATGTGGAATTTGGCTTCGGTAGGGTATCAAAGTACGTTAAAGGGAAATGAACAAATACCGCCAATGAAGCTATTAAAAGAAACTTATGTGGGCAAAGCAGCTGTTCTGGATGTAAAAAGTCGAACTGATTTGAAGCAATTTGTGCAAAGTACCATAAACTCCGACGCTTCTCATTCGATGACAGACAATCCTTCCGGGCAGAAAACAGATCTTGAATAGGATTGGACAATATATAAAATCGTAATTTGCCGGACAATAGTCTGTTAAATGCTCTTTATGAGCACAACATGGTCTTCCGGTTATCCATAGGGGGAAAAAGAATGGGTACAAAACCAATAGTAAGGTTCTGCTTGGCGTTAACCATATCCGCCGCCATGCTTCTGGAGATCACTGCTCCGCACATGGCTATGGCTGATGCTGCACAACGTACAGAAAGCACGTTGTTAAACGATAAACAGAGTCAATCAACAAAAACAATCTCAACGCAGGTTAAAAATATCCCGACACTGAAATTGGATAACAATCTGGCATCCATGACGAAGAAAAGAACCATTAAAGCTAGATTTAAGCTTCCGAAGGGTACCAATATAAAGAAAATAAGCTGGACTTATGGTGGCAAGCCATTATCGGAATGGAAATCGTACAAGGATCACGATTATAATGGCGCCCCCTTTATCACCGTTACTCAGGTCAAAGCAGAAAACGGAGAAGTCACTGCCAATATCAATTTTGGTCTTACTTACGGTACGGAAAATCTTGCCGAACCGAGTCTACAGCGTCCACTGTACGCCTCATTGATGGGAACCTATGAACTGGCTGCAGCAGTCAACGGCAAAACCGTTGCCCAGGCCCCCATTAAGTTGGTCCCATACGACAGCTTCCGTACGTATGATGAACTGAAGCCGGAGATTGATGCGATTACGGCACAAGCAGCTCAAAAAAACGACAGATACATTAAAACGATGTCGATCGGCAAATCCGTTGAAGGCCGCGATATGTATATGACTGTGGTTGCCAAAGATCAAGCAACGATTGACAAATATCAGAATGTAACTCATCCTGCCATGCTGAATGATCCTGCAAAGCTGGAGAACGATATTCAATCAGGTGCATTCGGAGATTATCAAGTGCCCATCTGGATCAACAATATTCATCCAAATGAAGCGCCGGGCTTTGATGCGATTATCAATTATTTTAAGACCATGGCTCTCGATAAAAATGTTACGTACAAGACCACCTCGTCCAATGGAAAATCGAGTACGGTCACTCTGAATATGGATGATGCGCTTGAACATGTGTTTTTCCTGTTCCTGTATACGGAAAATCCAGATGGAAGGGTGCATACCGAACGTTATAATGCTGAATACTTTGACTTGAATCGGGATAATTCTTATCAAACCCAGCCTGAAACACGCAGTGTTACAGAGCAAATTGCCAAGTGGTCGCCGATTTCTTTCCTAGATCTGCATGGCTTTGATAAGAATTTTCTGATTGAGCCTAGCACACCGCCTCACGATCCGAATATTGAATACGATCTGCTTATGGATAACATGGTAGAACAGGCAAAAGCGATGGGTGAAGCAGGTATAGCAAACACAAAGTATGATTACTACCATATTCCTTATGAAGAACATCGTAAAACAGTCGAAAATCCTAAATATGTTTCCAAGGGGACTTCTTCAGGATGGGACGATGCGTCTCCAGCCTATACAGCTGTCTTCGCCATGCACCATGGTGCAATGGGACATACGCTGGAAACACCTGAATCGAATGAAGAGTCGACCAAAGCATTGTATTATAGTGTCGCTGCAGCAACCGATTATGTTATGCAAAAGAAAGAAAATTTATTTTTGAACCAGCTAAAAGTATATGAACGTGGAATCAATAACATCGATGATTATGCCGTAGATCGGTATCTAGTCAATGTCAAAAATCAAGTTATTGGCCGCCCTCGTCACGGTAATGAGAATTTTTTTCCTGAGTATTACGTTTTGCCGATCGATAAGAGTCTTCAAAAAAATCCGCTGGAAGCTTATCGGATGATTGAATATCTTATCCGCAATGGAGTAACGGTTGAACGCTCGACAGAAGCTGTAAGTACTGCTGGCAAAACCTACCCTGCGGGTTCATTTATCATAAATATGCACCAGGCCAAACACGGCATTGCAAACATGGTTTTATATGATGGTATTAACGTCTCAGATTATGCTTCCGTAGCTGGCGAGATTGTGCAGGATTTTCCTGTCCTGCGAGGATTTGAACGTGATGTGGTTAGAGAAACCGGAGTGTTTGCGGGCAAAACTTCTCCGGTGACTTCCGTATCGATTCCGGCCACACCAATGCCGAATGATTCTGCCTATGTCTTAATCCTAAACACCAATAACGATGCCATCAAAACGGTTAATGAATTGCTTAAATCCGGCAAAGTGGTTACGATGCTATCCAAAAGCGGAACAGGATATGAAGCGGGTGACTTTGCAGTCGCCTATGATGATCTGAACCCGCTGGCCTCGAAATACTATCTTGATGTCACGGCATTCGGCAATAACAAACCCGTTGGTAAAGTTCTTAAACCTTCTACGGTAGCCGCTCTCGGCGAATCGGCTTATGTGCTCAAAAATCTCGGTTTTAAAGTGACCGATGATCAGCAGCATGCCGATGTGTTGGTGAATACATTCGATTCCGATAAACTTGTCGAGAAAGGGAAACCATACATTGCTTATGGAAATATGGGGATGGGTAACGTGAAAAACTGTATTCCTCAATTTGCGTTTGCTGGACCGACATGGGAAAGATACGAAGGGGTCTTCCTAGCGAATGTCAAACAGGATAATGTGATTACAGCCCCTTACGATAACGAAGAATACTTCTACACCGTTACAGGTTCTTACATTACGAAACTACCTAAAGCTGCAAAAATTCTTGCAACCATTAGTAATAAAGAAAACTTCTTCAAAGCGGGCTGGTGGCCAGGTCACGATGCTGCAAGAGGAAAGATTATGGCCTTCACCTATATAGAAAACAAAAAGAATATTACTGTGTTCTCTAATGATCTCACCAATGGTGCTCATTCGCAGCAACAATTCCGTTTGCTGGCCAATTCCATTTTTAATGCTGTTCCCAGCAAATCCTAAGTAATTTTGCAAACAGCATTATTCCAGTGATCAACTGTGAATAAGGCTGTTTTCGCGATAAAACGGTTTCGCCTACTGTGACATTTTGTTTACAACTTGATCAAACTTTAGCGACATCTGCAGGATATATTGGACTATAGCGTAACATCATCCTGTACATGCGGGTTGATGAAAAATACGAGTCCAGGATTTTCAAGGAGGAATGCAAGTTGCTAAGCAGTATCAAACTGATAAGCAGATCCGTCAGAGAGTATGAGGAAGAGGCCAATATCAAAATACGAGCCTTTTCCGTAAATAGCCAATTGAATGAAAATCAAGTAAATGAAAAGACGGTTGCTAATAAATTAGATGATAAAGAAGTAGATACAGCAGGTATATCCAATTCATCCTACGACGTTACACAAACCGATATTCCTTCTCGAAGCTCTGTAGAAGAGTCGAAAAGAAGGCGGGGCACCGGGCGTCTTGTAGCACTTGATGCAGTACGAGGAATGGCGGTGCTGGGAATGTATTTGCAGCACTTCGGATCGAACCCAAACGTTTCTGCGATTGTTTCCGGAAACACGACACTATTATTCGTATTGTGCGGGGGGATATCTTATTCCATTATGGCACAGCGCATGATGGAACGGGGAGCGGATACGGCCGCTTTCCGTGCGCGAATGCTAGCCCGTGCAGTATTTGTTGATATTATTGGTTATTTGCTTATTATGCTGAACACTCCATATGGCATCATTTTGCCTGCCTATTCAGCTATGTTTGTGCTGGCCCTTATGTTATTTCGCCGTTCGACCCGCACCATTGTTACAACAGCAGCAGTTTTGCTCGTGACAGCCCCGCCGCTAATGATTCTGGGATCAAGTATTTTCTCAAAAGCTTATCTTCTTGGTGATATTGCAGGAGGTCCAATGTCTGCTATCGCCTTGATCCCTGCATTTGTTACTGGTATGGCCATTGGCCGCTTTGACCTGACCAGATTACGCACAGCTCTCATACTCGCAGGCAGTGGTATCGTTATGCTTGTTATTGGCAAAGCACTGGCTGCTTTTGTACTTCCGAATTGGAGTCTCCACTTTGAACAATGGCTGGTAAGGATGCAAGGAGTTGCTCCTGTACAGCCACCGGATGAATACGCAATTTGGCCGCTTAATACGGAATCACCAATGTGGCATATGCTCTTGCAGTCGGCTCCGCACACCGCTTCGACCTTCCAAACGATGATAGGATTAGGAATTTCATTCTTGGTATTGGGCGTTGCATGTCTCATATCCAAAAAAGCCTCTACTGTATTATTGCCTTTTGCAGCAGTCGGACGTATGGCTCTGACCATGTATGCCATTCAATTTGTAATAGTTTGGTTTCTGTATCTGGCAAAGATTGGGCACAGTCTGGACGGAGTTCCGTTCGGCGACGTAATAGTTGCAGTTGTTACACTGTTGCTGGGATTGTTGTTTGCTAAGCTTTCTGTTGGTCCGCTTGAAGGATTGATGCGCCGTTTTGACCGATTGTTCTGCCCTACCCAACCAGTCTCACAAACAGTAAAGTAGATAGCCTTCTTGATACTCTATATTTATAGTCATAGAAAACATCGGATTTCAATTAAAACGGACTGATCAAAATCACAACAGATAAAAAAATAAAGGTTTTGTGAATTTAGTTATTTATTTCCAGGTTTTAAGTATTGCCTATGTTGTACAATGACAACAAGTTTACCCCAACTAAGTCCTGATAATATCAGGATTTTTTTATATTTAGGGGAGAATGACAACAAGTTTGCCTCTTTCGAAGAATTTGTAATATTTAAAGGGGCGGCTATAGTTAGAGTTACTTTGTGGAATGACATGATTATTTTTTGTTCCAATCTACAATACATATCGATGTTTTGTATCTGTTACATTTAATTTTTTTGTCCAATTAAAGTGTAGAAGATTCAGGTTTTATAATCCACTACTATGAAAGTTTAAAAAATTCGGTCTACCGTGACTTTTATGCTATTAGTTCTAAAATGAAGATTAAAGGCGTTCAAAATGACCGCATAAATGCCTGCTTTATTCGAATGAATCCATATCTTCAACCGTATGATTTTGCTCGTCGTTTTTAATATGGGTGTAAAGTGTGGTTGTTTTGGGATCAGAATGACCGAGCATTTAAGTCCACAGAAGTTTGGGCTTTTCTTTGATAATTAGAAATTCTTTTTTGTGGTATGAGAGCCCTAAAACCCCAGATGATATTTGTATCTTTATCCCACATCAAGCATCTCTTTATAAGACGAGTATTCTCTTTTTCATTAATACCCGCAGCTTTAAAAATTTCTTTGTTCGTTAGAGCATGATGCTAGTTGGCAAGATAGAGAAGTTGAACTTAGAGATTTTTAACTCAATACAAGACACAATGATTCAAATTCTAATATCACAGATTTTTTTGTATTAACCTCCATCATAGGTATTTTTTTGACAGTGCCGTACGAGCACTTAAGAAATAGCCCCATCTTTACCGTCGGGTCAAAAGAAGAAAAAACTTTATCGCTAACGCCTTCTTACAATTGGTGTTTAACAATCCTGTCTCCCTCAATAAAGCTATCGGAAACGTAACTTTTGCATCAGACGCCCGTAATAACTAGCACTCTCATTATGTTGGGCAAGTTTTATTAGTTACTGGAGTAGAGGGTTGGTATCAAGTAGACGGAAAACCAGTTCAATTCCTTAAAACAGGCGATGTGGTGAACATTCCACCGAACGTAAAATATTGGCATGGGTTACGAAGGATAGTTGGATTTGTATACTTAGTACTCACACTGGGGTGATACAGACCGGTTAGAAAACGTAACCGAGAAAGAATATGAAAACTCTAACAAAAAAAATGAAAAAACAAGCAGAAGCGGCAGCCAATCGGCTGCCGTTGTTTTAGTATTTCGTTGTATACTGTGACCTTTATTGAAAAGGGAAAAGGCCATTTTCTTTACAGAATATAATACCGATTAAAAACTTCTTTCTAACAAGGTGCCAACTTGCGTGGCCATGACTTGCGGTGAATAGGGCATTCCATTTCGAATCCACCATTCAATGACCCCTACATAAGCAGTCCTAGCATATTGCAACCTCACATCTTCGATTAATTCCGTATTTTTCCCGCTTTCTTTGTCAATCTCCCCTTTGAATCCTTCCATGAAATAAGCAAGTAGCCGCGTTCAAAAAGATGAAGGTGTACCTTTTGATGCAGCTAGCATGGTTGAAAAAAGCAAAAAATTTTTCTCAAAGTACTCGAAATATGGAACAAGAGCATCAGCCCACTCCATCTGACATGCCCACGTATCCACTTTTTTTAATTCATTAATGTGTGTTTCCATGATTTGATCTAATAAATCATATTTGTCCTGATAATGAAGATAAATTGTACCGCGGTTTACGTTTGCCTTGTTTGCAATGTCTTGAATGGTAATGTCATCGAAGTTTTTTACAGCCATCAGTTCAATAACGGCTTTTTTTAAGGATTCTTGCGTTTTTAGGATTCTCCGATCCACTTTAATCATCTTGTCTTTTCCCCCTGATCTACAAAATAATGAACACTTTTCGTGATGATGTTGCTATTTCAACAAATTGCGCTTTTTTATCCATTGAACTTAGGTTTCTTTTTTTATAATAATAGACATAAGTTGATAAAACAACCAGTATTGTTTATTCGCTCTCCGTGGCTTACTTACCTAAAAAAGGAGAACTTAAATTTAGAAAAGAGGGTGTTCACATAGTGTTTAATAAAGAAGTGTGGATAATCATTACTAATTTCTAAATAGCTAACTGATAAAAATTCTATTCATTGGAGGTTATATATGATTAATGCTAATGCGCGTGCTGTGTTCGGTCCAGAAGGTTCTACAGTTGAGCGCAGGGATCTTAAGCCGCATAATATTCTCATTGAGATCAAGTATGCGGGTATTTGCCACTCTGACATCCATACTGCCCGTGGGGATTGAGAGCCAGTCCAATATCCTCCCGTTCCAGGACACGCTGGAATTGTCGCCCAGATTGGTTTGGAAGTCACAAAGTATACTGTTGGTAACCGAGTAGGAGTTGGCTGTATGGTTGATTCCTGTGGAGAGTGGGAGAGTTGCCGTAGAGGAAAGGAGCAATATTGTCTTAATGGACTACGGAGTCATCAATAGATATGGACAATATACGCAGGGAGGTTATTCCACCCATATCGTTGTAATAACGGAGGATTTCGTGGTTCGAATTCTAGACGGCATTAATCTTGATGTCGCCGCTCCACTTTTATGTACTGGGATCACAACGTATCCGCCGCTGCGCCATTGGGGTGTTGATTCCGGCAAAAATATAGCGGTCGTTGGATTTGGTGGACTCGGACACATGGTGTGAGATCGCTCATTCTATGGGGGCAGAAGTAACAAACCCATAACATCTAAAGCAAATGCGTTAGTTTAAAGAAAGCATTAAAACAATCATAGGAGTAAAAGGAATGAAATATAAGACCCAAAAAAATTCTCTCGGTTTTGCTCTAATATTGGCCATATTTTCGGCGTTGGGGCCGTTTACCGTCGATATGTATCTTGCATCACTTCCGCAAATCGCTGTTTTTTTTGGAACAAGCGCAACTGCGGTTCAAGCGAGTTTAACCACTAGTCTGTTAGGATTAGGGCTAGGACAGTTGATAATGGGACCTTTAAGCGACATTTATGGAAGACGCCAGCCTTTGTTGATTTCCATGATACTATATATCCTTTCCTCTATTGGATGCGCTTTTGCACCAAGCATAGGATGGTTTATATCTTTAAGATTTATACAAGGGGTTGCTGCGTCCGCTGGACTCGTTATTTCGCGCGCTATTGTTCGAGATCGGTTTAGTGGGATTGAAATGACTAAGTTTATATCGTTGCTGACAATGATAAGCAATGTGGCACCGTTAATTTCCCCTACGGCTGGAAGTACGGTTATGTCATACAGCTCTTGGTTAGGTGTATTTATATTTTTAGGGGTGCTAGGCATAGGGTTAACTGGGATAACCATATGGGGGTTAAAGGAAAGCTTACCTGTACAACAACGTATTTCAGGCAGTCCCCGTGCGTTGATGAAAAATTATAATAGCTTATTCCGAAAGCGGTCTTTTATAGGGTATGCTCTAGTCAATGGCATATTGTTCGCAGGTGTTTTTGCCTATGTTGCAGGTACCCCATTTATTTATCAAAACATATACGGCGTGTCGCCGCAACTGTTTTCAATCCTCTTTGCGTTGAATGGCCTTGCTATTATCTTGGGATCTCAATTCGTCAAACTGCTTGCAGACCGGGTAACGGAAAGTCGATTGTTTTTGATCGGAATAATACTAGCGTTTATATCTTCTGCTGCAGTCTTATTTATAGTACTAGTACATGGAGTATTATCAGCTATGTTTATTTCGATCTTCTTATTCGCTTTATCCATTGGGATCATTGGCCCCATCTCTTTTACATTAGCAATGGAATCGCAGGGGCATATTGCAGGGGGCGCGTCCGCCGTGCTCGGCACTTTACAATTCGCATTAGGTGCCGTTACGTCTCCACTTGTGGGAATTGCAGGCGAAAATTCTGCTATACCTTTTGGAATTATTATTTTTTCTACAAGTTTATTATCTATAATTACCTATCTCATTCTGGTTAAAGGGATAAAAAAATTATCCGGTACCAAAAATAGCCTTGAATCCAATACTTAACCAATCGCTTGCGAACATTAAGATCTATGCGAGGCCCCAGCATTCTAAGACTTGAGTATAAAAAACAGGAGGATCTAAAATGCAAAGTGTTACACTAAACAATGGTGTCGAGATGCCGATACTCGGATTTGGGGTTTATCAAATTGATGATGAAAATGTATGCGAAGAATCGGTTTGTAATGCCCTAATGGAAGGTTACCGCTTGATTGATACCGCTGCTGTTTATAGCAATGAAAAAGCAGTCGGTCGTGCCATCAAGCAGAGTGGCGTGCCCAGAGAGGAAATATTCGTTACAACAAAGCTTTGGATTCAGGATGCAGGTTACAAGAGTGCTAGGAAAGCATTCGAAACATCACTGAAAAAACTGCAACTGGATTATTTGGATATGTATCTCATTCATATGCCCTTTGGCGATATCCATGGTTCATGGCGTGCGATGGAGGAATTATATCATGAGGGGAAGATCAGGGCAATCGGCGTAAGTAACTTCCTAAATGATCGCCTGATGGATTTAATCGTTCATCATGAAATCGTTCCTACTGTAAACCAAGTTGAAACGCATGTATTTACACAACAAGTAGAAAATGCTCAATTTATGAAGGATCACCATGTTCAGATTGAGTCCTGGGGACCATTTGCTGAAGGGAAAAATGACATTTTCAAAAATGAAGTATTGGCATCAATAGCTGAGAAACATCATAAATCCGTGGCTCAAGTTGCTTTACGTTGGTTGATACAAAGAGGAATTGTTGCGATTCCAAAGTCCGTTCATAAGGAAAGAATTATCGAAAACTTTAATATCTTTAACTTTGAAATGAGTAGGGAAGATATGGAAAGGATTGCTACGTTGGATTCCAAAGAGAGTTTAATCTTATCCCTTCACGATCCTGAAAACGTGGAACGGCTCAGCAACATGAAAATTCGCAACTAATTTTGGGGAGGCCTTATCACAAAATGCTCAAACCCAACAACACTATGTTCACGTAACAGTACCCAAGTCCTTCCCATATATCGATTCAATTCCACATATAAACATATGCATATAGAACTGATTAATGGTTATAATGGCAGAGAAGTGTGTGAAAAAGTAAACTGAAAGAACGGTATTTAAGATGGTAAGTTAATTACTAGGACATATTGAATCTTTTCTTAAGCACATATTGTCAACAGGGGGAAACATGGAGTTAAGAGTGCTTCGTTATTTTCTTACAGTCGCTCGTTTGGAAAGTATTACGCATGCAGCAAATGTACTACATGTAACACAGCCGACATTAAGCAGACAATTAGCTGACTTAGAAAAAAATTTAGGAACTCAATTGCTTATTCGCGGTAAAAAAAAGGTGTCATTAACGGATGCTGGCATGCTTTTACGTCAGAGGGCAGAAGAAATCCTAACGATTGCGGATAAAACAGAGAGAGAATTCAAAGATCAAAATAATCTGGTTGGAGGGACTATCTCTATAGGAAGCGTCGAATCACTAACATCGCATTATTTATTTCAAACATTAAAAGCTTTTCATGAAGAGTATCCACAGGTTAATTATTATATTTATAGCGGAACAGGGGATGATATAAAGGAAAAAATAGACAAAGGATTACTTGAAATTGGGATTTTATTAGAGCCCATAAATATTGAAAAATACGATTTCATCAGATTGCCTCAAAAGGAACGATGGGGAATTCTAACACAGGCTTCATCCCCTCTTGCACAAAAAGAATATGTTACTCCCAATGATCTTGTTGGAGTTCCTTTACTTCTTTCTAGTCGTCCAACAGTACAAAATGAAATTGCTAATTGGTTTGCTGATGAATATGAAAATATACATGTTCTAGCCACATACAACTTAATTTCTAACATAGTTAATTTTGTAGATAATGGTATGGGAACTGCTATTTGTATTGAAGGTGCTCTTGCGATGACAGGTTCAAAACATCTTTGCTTCAGACCATTTTTTCCAGAACTCAAATTTAGTTGTGTTATTGTTTGGAAGAAACACAAGATTTTTAACCAGGCTACTTCTCACTTAATTCAATTAATCAAGTATGCCTCACAAGCATAATAAAACATAGATTATAGGTATTGGATAAGGTTATTTATCTAGTGATATCTTAAAGGTGCAGCTTGAATGAAGCCTTTAAATATTACTGATAAATAACTTTTTTTATTTAGCAGGTAAAGTTGTTTATGTTTAATAAATAAAAGGCGTAATTCATTGTTCAACAACAAGAAGAGGGGGCATTTTCTAATGAGCAAAAAATATGAAAAATTAGCTCAGGATATTGTAGAGAAGATTGGTGGTAGTGAAAATGTATCAACACTAACTCATTGTATGACAAGGCTTAGATTCGCACTAAACCAAAATAAAAAAGCCGATCAAGACGCTATTAAAGCTTTAGATGGCGTGATTGATGCGATTGAAAGCGGCGGACAATTTCAGGTGGTTATTGGCACCCATGTTGAAGAAGTATATGAGGAAGTGATCAAATATATAAAACATGCAGAAAATATAAATGATACATTATCTAACGAAAAAAATGTAAGCGTTTTTGGCAAATTAATCGATTTTATTTCAGGTACATTCAGTCCAATCGTTCCGGCTATTGCAGGCGCGGGAATGATAAAAGCGCTATTGGCTTTGCTGATCTTATTTAATGTAGTTTCAAAAGCGTCACAAACTTACTATGTAATCAATTTCATGTCGGATGCCATTTTTTATTTCTTACCCTTCTTATTAGCATATTCGGCTGCAAACAAATTAAAATGCAGCCCTGTACTGGCACTTGTGTTGGCTGGGATATTGCTTCATCCGAATCTGGATCTATTGAGAACTGCGGGTAATAATGTTAGCGTTTTTAATATTCCATTGACACTTGTTGCTTACAGTTCATCGGTTGTTCCGATTCTATTAACCGTGTGGGCGCAATCCTACATTGAACCATTCTTTAAAAGAGTCATTCCTAACGCTGTAAAAATTATTTTTGTTCCGATGTTTACCATTCTGGTTGTTGGATTTATTTCCTTAACTGCACTAGGACCGCTAGGTTCTTTCTTCGGAACATATTTGGCAATGGGGTTTGATTTTTTGGGATCGCACGGAGCATGGGTGGTCATTTTCATAATTGCAACCTTCTGGCCACTCCTTGTTATGTTTGGACTTCATCACAGTATCGTTCCGTTATCATTGGCTCAAATCACGACATTGGGATATGAAAATATCATTGGACCTGGAGCCATGATATCCAATATTTCGCAAGGTGTAGCCGCGTTGATTGTCAGTTGGAGAACAAAGGATACAGTATCCAAGCAAATCTCCACTACAAGTGGAATTACAGGCTTAATGGGAATTACAGAAGCAGCACTTTACGGTGTTAATTTACCTAAAAAATATCCTCTTGTTGCGGCTATGATTGGATCCGCTGCTGGAGGGCTTTACGCAGGGGTTATGAAAGTTTCACGTTATGCAACAGGTTCATCAGGGCTTCCAGCTATTCCGCTTTATATTGGAGAAAACATTTGGAATTTCTATAATATACTCATCGCATTATTAATTACAACGGTTATAACTGCAGTGCTTACCTATTTATTAACCTTAAAATATGAGAAAGAAACGTCTGAGCAGAATAAAGTCACCACAAACGATAAAATCATCACACTTAAAAATACGGTTATTACAAGTCCTATCAAAGGTGAAATGATTCCATTGAAGGATGTTCAAGATGCGGCCTTCTCCACAGAAGCAATGGGAAAAGGAGTTGCCATTGAGCCAAGCGAAGGAAAAGTGGTCGCTCCTTTTGATGGGAAAATTGTTTCGCTGTTTCCCAAGAAACACGCAATCGGTTTACTCTCCGATGATGGGGTTGAAATACTCATCCATATAGGATTGAACACCGTTAAACTGAATGGGAAGTACTTTGAAGCTCATGTTGAAGAGGGTCAGAGAATTACCAAGGGACAGACACTAATCACGTTTGATTTGGAGAAAATCAGAGAGGAAGGATATGTTACCCAGACCCCGGTGATCGTTACGAATACTTACAGTTATGCTGATGTGCTAACTAATAACAGTAGTGCAGTCACTGATTTTAACAATGAGTTGTTAGTCCTAATAGTGTAACCATATCAAATTCAAGGAGTGGATTATAAATGACTTTAGTCAAAGACTTTTTATGGGGAGGAGCAACTGCTGCAAACCAATGTGAAGGTGGATATTTGGAAGGGAATAAGGGATTGTCAACCGTCGATGTTATACCCGCAGGACAGGATCGCGTTTCTGTAATGAAAGGTAAGATGAAAATGATGGAATGTGATGATGAACATTTCTATCCAAGCCATGAAGCCATCGACTTTTATCATAATTATAAGGAAGACATTGCTTTATTTGCAGAAATGGGCTTCAAATGCTTCCGCTTATCTATTGCATGGACACGAATCTATCCAAATGGGGATGATCCATTACCCAACGAAGAAGGTTTGAAGTTCTACGATGATGTTTTTGATGAGTGTTTAAAATATAATATAGAGCCTTTAGTAACGATCACTCATTTTGATGTGCCGATGCATTTGGTAAAAACCATCGGTTCTTGGAGAAGCCGTAAAATGGTTGATTATTATGAAAGACTATGCGAAACACTATTCACTTGCTACAAAGATAAAGTGAAGTATTGGCTAACTTTTAATGAAATCAATATGTTATTACACCTACCATTCGGGAGCTCAGGATTGGTGTTTGATGAAGATGAAGATGAAGAAGCTGTGAAGTATCAGGCAGCTCATCACCAATTGGTCGCGAGTGCTAAAGCTACTGAAATTGCACGCAAAATAAATTCCGAATTCAAGATAGGATGTATGTTGGCGGGTGCCAGCACTTATCCCTATACTTGCGCTCCTGAAGACGTATGGAAAGCCATAACAAGGGATCGAGAGCATTACTTCTTTGTGGATGTACAATCTCGTGGTGAATACCCGAATTATGCCAAAAAAATGTTCGAAAGAATGAATATACATCTGAAAATGGAAGATGATGATGAGGAGCTTCTGAAAAATAATACAGTTGACTTCGTTTCATTTAGTTACTATGGTTCGCGATTAACAAGTGCCGACCCAGCAGTTAATACTCAAACCGCTGCCAATCTCTTTCCGACATTACGAAATCCCCATTTAAAAAGAAGTGAATGGGGCTGGCAAATTGACCCACTCGGGCTGAGAATTACATTAAATGCATTGTATGATCGCTATCAAAAACCATTATTTATTGTCGAGAATGGGTTGGGAGCTGCGGACAAGCCTGATGAAAATGGATGTATCTCGGATGATTACAGAATCGATTATATTCGTGAACATATCCGAGCATTTAAAGCTGCTGTAAAAGAAGATGGCGTAGAGTTGCTAGGATATACAACCTGGGGGTGCATTGATTTAGTAAGCTCAAGCTCTGGAGAAATGAACAAAAGATACGGTTTCATCTACGTGGATAAAGATGACCAGGGAAATGGTACGTTAAGTCGTAGTAGGAAAAAGTCCTTTAATTGGTATAAGAAAGTAATTAGTAGCAATGGAGAAGATTTAGATTAAGTTTATACAGCCATAGCTAGTTGATGGTGGAATCACAGTCGACCAGATGTGACGCTTACAAACTTTTTCTAAACAAGACCCTTAATTTAAAATGCGATATATTCTCTTGTTCTCACTAACATGAGGCAAGTTCTTCTTGTGGTAAGCATTTTCTTGTTATTCGGGATCGTGCTCTCAATAGGAAATAAAGTTATGGATTTAAGTACAAAACATGGAGCGGGTGCCGCTTCATGTTTTGTACTGTGCTGGGTATGGGCCTTATCTCTAGTGTTCAAGTCCCGAATGCGAGAACAGTATTCAAAACCCTACCCTCATCACGAAATTAGGATGAGAATTTTGTTTAAATAACCTCAGTACAAGAAATTACTCGATTTACTAGATTTGTTGGGAATGCAATTTAAAAATTTCTGTCTAACAATATCCCAGTTTGTTCTGCCATGACACGAGGGGGGACTGACATTCCATTCTTAAACCACCATTCTACGATCCCCACGACCGCGGCCCCAAAAAATTGAAGAATGACATCTTCACTTAAGCCTTGATTTTTTCCTTCTGTTACATCGACTTCAACCTTGTACTCCTGGACGACTAAATCAAGAAATTGACTACGAAAATAAGCTGAACTTTTCGTGTTTAGCATGGTTGAAAAGAACAAATGATTGTCTGCAAAGTATTCGAACCAGACATAATTTCCTTCTTGGAAACTCATTTCAGATGCTGTGTGGCAAAGTTCACGGAGATTGTTTATATGTTCTTCAATTATCTTATCTAGCAAGTCAAATTTATCCATGTAATGGAGATAGATTGTTCCTCGATTAACATTTGCCCTATCAGAAATATCCCGAATTGTAATGTCATCAAAGTTTTTTTCAGTCATCAGTTCAAGTATTGCTTTCTTTATGGCTTCTTGAGATTTGAGTACCCTTCTGTCCACTTTAGTCATTTTTAAAGTCCCCTCACTGAGATAATAGGCAATTACGGATAATTTGTTGAGTAATCCACACATCGAAAGAAATTGATTATTGCAAGCATTTTGTTTCCGTTTAGAATTATAAACGTAAGTTGATTAAACAATCAATGTTCATTTTTTATTTGGAGTTATCTAAACTCAATGATCAGTACGCGTACCCGTTCTGAGGCAAGTCAAGATCGCACCACACGAAAGGAAGGAACCATGAAATGGATTATACGAAACTTGGAAATACTGGCTTGGATGTATCCCGGATTTGTCTTGGTTGTATGGGTTTTGGAGACGCACGAAAAGGTCATCATCGATGGGTACTTGATGAAGAACGCGCTCGTCCGATCATAAAAAAAGCTCTGGAGCTTGGAATCAATTTTTTTGATTCTGCAAACGTGTACGCTGAAGGGACAAGTGAGGAAATAATTGGAGGTGTATTAAAGGATTTTTCGAACCGTGATGAAATTGTCATCGCGACTAAAATACATGGACGAATGCATCAAGGACCCAATGGCGCTGGACTTTCCCGCAAGGCGATCATGAGCGAAATCGATAAGAGCCTTAAGAGATTGAAAACCGACTACGTCGATCTGTATCAAATTCATCGTTGGGATTATAACACGCCTATCGAAGAGACGATGGAGGCATTGCACGATATAGTTAAGGCTGGTAAGGCAAGATACATCGGAGCCTCTGCAATGTGGGCATGGCAGTTTGAGAAAGCTTTACATATAGCTGAGAAGAATGGGTGGACCCGATTTGTATCAATGCAGAATCATTTAAATCTCATTTACCGTGAAGAGGAGCGAGAGATGCTCCCACTTTGTAAGGAAGAAAAAATTGGGGTCATTCCTTATAGCCCGCTCGCAGGAGGAAGATTGGCGCGGGAGACAACAACACATCGTGCCGAAACTGATGAAATTGCAAAACAAAAATATGATGCAACAACAGATGCGGATCAATTGGTGGTGAACCGGGTTGCGAGTTTGGCAGAGAAACATGGTGTTCGCCGGGTTCACATCGCACTTGCGTGGCTTCTGCATAAAGAACCGGTAACCGCTCCTATTGTCGGTGCGACAAAAATATCCCAGCTCGAAGATGCAGAAGCTGCTCTATCTATTCAATTAACTGCTGAAGAAATTGCGTTTTTGGAAGAACCATATGTACCGCACCGAATCGTTGGTCATTTTTAAATTCATATAAATTGGTGTCGCACGGTCTCTTTGATAAGAGAGATGCACATGAGTTTTTGTGTCATCTCGTCGTCATTAGACATAAACTCACAATAAAGGAGAATAATTATGCCTGTAATTACAATTGAAGCAGCTAAATTAACTAAAGAGCAAAAAAGAAAGTTAGTAAAAGACCTTACTACATCAGCTTCAACTATCATGAATATACCTGAACAAGCATTCTTTGTGTTCGTAAGGGAAAATGAACTAGATAATATAGGTGTTGCAGGACGGATTTTAGCAGACAAAGCTGTAAATAATCCACTGAAAAGTGAGGAGTAAAATAATTAACTTGGTATCCATTTAAACAATTAAGATAGAAAAAAATATTCTTGGATGGAGAAAATTTAAAATGAAAACACTCGTTCTTGTTTTTCACCCTGATTTAACTGCTTCCCGTGTTCATCGTCGCTTAACGGAAGAAATGAAGAAGCAAGCTGGTGTTACAATTCACCATGTTTATGAGGCATACCCGAATGAGAAGATCGATGTCGCTGCCGAGCAGAGTTTATTGGAGCAGCATGATCGCATCGTTTTGCAATTCCCTTTCTACTGGTACAGTACGCCTTCATTGTTGAAAAAATGGGAGGATGTAGTCCTAACTCATGGCTGGGCATTTGGAAGCAAAGGGGACAAGCTGCACGGAAAAGAGCTGCTGATTGCCGTTTCTACCGGCGCTGCTAAAGAAAACTATTTACCAGACGGTAATTTTAAATACACCGTTTCCGAGCTGCTGCGACCTCTTCAGGCAACCAGTAACTTGATTGGAACACGCTATTTGACACCATATATCTTGTATGGTGTAATGCAACATCTGTCAGATGAGGAGCTAGAGCAAAGTGCCAAGGATTATGTGGCTTATGCGCTGAACCCTAAACTTGTCTAGAAGAATGGTCATGCTAAGCCTGTTGGCTTCATCATACAGATGGGAATTAGAGGTTACTGCGTCGCAATTATCGTCATTCTTTCGGCAGGCTTACTCATCCGCAAAAAAACAAGCAGGAGGCATAGTTATGAATCGAATTGAAAAGAGCCAAGAAACGTTTAAAAAGCTATTCCATAATGCAGTGCCAGCGGCATACGCTACTGATCCTGATTTTCAGGACATCCTGAGCCGTTTTATTTTTGGGGAAGTTTTTTATCAAGGTAAGTTGGACGATAAACAACGTGAGCTTATCACTCTGGTGGTGCTTGTAACGAACCAAACGTTACCTCAGCTCAAGGCACATGCTCATGCTGCACTCAACGTTGGGCTGACACCGGTAGAAATCAAAGAGGCCATTTACCAATGCGCGCCTTATTTAGGATTCCCTAAAACGCTAAATGCCATCGCGGAGATTAATGAGGTTTTCCAGTCCAGAAATATCGAGTTACCTCTCGAAAGCCAAAAGCAGGTTGAAGAAGAGAATCGGATAGACAAAGGCCTTGCAGTGCAGGTAGAGATCTTTGGCGATATCATTGAAAAGAACAGGGGGAATGTTCCATACAATCAAAAGCATATACAAGACTATCTTTCTGCCTTCTGTTTTGGTGACTTCTATACTCGTGGAGGCCTTGATCTGAAAACACGGGAGTTGCTGACCCTCTGTATCGTGAGTAGTCTCGGCGGTTGTGAAAGTCAAGTCAAGGCACATGTGCAAGGCAACCTGAATGTAGGCAATGACAAGGATATCATGATCACTGCCATCACTCATTGCCTTCCTTATATGGGTTTTCCGAGAACATTAAATGCTTTGAGTTGTGTGAATGAAATCATTCCAGAATAGCAGGAGAAATTAAGCGAAAAAATAGATTTTTTTATAAATGAAAGTATACCTAAAATTAAGAAAGGGTGTTTATCTAAAATGTCAAATATTCAAGAGAAAGTAGTTATTATTACAGGAGCGTCCAGCGGTATTGGAGAAGCAGCTGCAAAAGAACTGGCATCTAAAGGTGCAAAATTGGTTCTTGCCGCTCGCCGCGAAGACCGGTTAAAGAAACTACAAGATGAAATTGAACAAAGCGGTGGAGAAGCTGTGTATAAGGTGACGGATGTAAGTTTACACCAACAAATGGAAGATCTTGCTGCATATGCGCTTAACAAGTTTGGAAAAATCGATGTTTTAGTCAATAATGCTGGAATCATGCCGCAGGCTTTTCTTGCTTTGAAAAAGGTTGATGAATGGGACCGAATGATCGATGTCAATATCAAAGGGGTATTGTACGCAATCGGGGCAGTCCTTCCATCTATGAGAGAACGGAAATCAGGTCATATTATTAACCTTTCATCCGTGGCTGGACACAACATCTACCCAGGCGGGACAGTTTATTGTGGTACCAAACATGCCGTAAGAGCAATCTCTGAAGGCTTGCGTCAAGAAGAAGCGATGAGTGGTACAAATATTCGTGTGACCAATATTTCGCCGGGGGCTGTGACCAGCGAACTGCTGGAGACGACAACTGATCCGGCAATGAAAGCGGGCTTAGATGATTTTTACAAGATAGCAATCGATGCAGACAGCATCGCACGTGCCATTGCCTTTGCCATCGAGCAACCATCGGATGTGGGCATTAATGAGATGATCATTCGACCAACAGCTCAAGTTGGATAACGTTAAAAATATAAGAAAGTAGAGATGAAAAATGAAGAACGAGCACTTAAGCCATAGCACACTCTTCCCATTGGGTCAAAAAGTCGAAAAAAACTTTATCGGAGACGCGTACTTACAAATGGTGTTTACCGATCCAGCACCACTCAATACAGCAATCGGGAATGTAACCTTTGCTCCCGGTGCCCGCAACAACTGGCACTCTCATCACACTGGGCAAGTGTTGTTAGTTACTGGCGGTGAGGGGTGGTATCAAGAAGAAGGAAGGCCAGCTCAATTACTCAAAACAGGCGATGTGGTAAACATTCCAGCGTTCATTAAACATTGGCATGGGGCTACAAAGGACAGCTGGTTTGTTCACTTAGCTCTTACACCAGGACAAACAGATTGGTTAGAACCCGTACTGGATGAAGTATATATTAAGCTATAATAAATGAATTAACACATATAAACGGCAGCCGTCGATGCTGCCGTTTATATAGAAGCTTCTAATAAATCTGAAACCCTCTGTTGCTATTCTGTGAATTATGGGGTCAGAGAAGATTTGAAGCTAGTACTGAGCGATTGGAGACAGTATTATGCAAACGATCGATCAACAAATGCTTACCGGAGAACGAGCACTTTTCAAGAGAAAGAACCTCATTGTCACTAATTCCATTTTTGCAGATGGCGAGTCCCCCCTGAAGGAAAGCAACGATATTACTATCGATAATAGCATTTTTAAATGGAAGTATCCCTTGTGGTATTGCAATAATATTTGTGTTAATCGTAGCACTTTCCTTGAAATGGCCCGATCGGGAATATGGTATACACATCAAATTGTCATTAATGACAGCGTAATAGAGGCGCCAAAGACATTTCGGCGTTCGAGCGGAATCCGACTGACGTATGTCGATCTCCCCAACGCGCAAGAAACCTTATGGAATTGCGAAGATATTCACTTGCATCATGTGACCGCAAAAGGTGATTACTTTGGAATGAATAGTGCAAATATCACTATCGACGATTTCACATTAGCGGGGAACTACGCATTCGACGGAGCTAAGGATATGGAAATTCGCAATGCGAAGATTATTTCAAAAGACGCCTTCTGGAATTGCGAGAATGTCACCGTCTATGATTCATTGATCATCGGAGAATATTTAGGATGGAATTCGAAAAACATCACTTTTATCAACTGCACTATCGAAAGCAATCAGGGAATGTGCTACATGGACCGTCTCGTAATCGAAAACGGAACGATTCTGAATACCGACTTGGCATTCGAATATTCAACCATTGAGGTGGAAACCAAGACCTCAATTGATAGTGTGAAAAATCCAATCTCAGGGAAAATCAAAGCAAAGGGTATCGGCGAAATCATCATCAATGACGAAGAAATCAACGCTGCCTACACCCGATATGAGCTGGATAAAGCAGGTGATCGATTTGTCCTTTAATTTTGATAAAATGACGAAGCGTTTGGCCACTAACTCTTATAAATGGGATGTTGGACCAGAAGAGTTGCCGATGTGGGTGGCGGATATGGACTTTGAGACTTCGCCTGCTATAGTCGATGCTCTGCAAAAGAGATTAGACCATCGTATTTATGGATATACCTCGATACCAGATACTTATTATGATGCAGTTGCCCATTGGTGGGAAAAGAGACATCAATATCAGATCCAAAAAGAATGGATTATGTTTTGCACGGGGGCAGTGCCGGCGATATCATCTATCGTACGCAAAATGACCAAAGCCGGTGACAAAGTGCTAGTGCTTGCGCCTGTCTATAACATTTTCTACAACTCCATAAAGAACAATCAACGAGAAGTTCTCGTAAGCGAGTTGGTTTACAAAGACAATCGATATTCGATCGAATTTGACGATGTGGAGAAAAAGCTAGCCGATTCTGACACAACGCTTATGATTTTCTGCAATCCGCATAACCCCATAGGCAAAGTGTGGGACAAACAAATTCTTGAGAAACTCGGCACGCTCTGCGTCAAGCATCAGGTCCTTATGCTTTCCGATGAAATTCACTGCGATTTAACACACCCAGGCCACCCATACATTCCTTTCGCTTCAATATCGGAAGAGATCGCCCAAAATTGCATCACCTGTGTGGCGCCGACGAAAACCTTCAATCTTGCGGGAATTCAAACTTCAAGTATTATCGTGCCGAATTCGAAGATTCGTAAACTTGTACACCGTGGCATTAACACCGATGAAGTGGCCGAACCTAACTTTTTTGCGATTGAAGCATCAATCTCTGCCTTTACGGAAGGCGAACCCTGGCTGCAAGCCTTATTGGAATATCTCATGGCGAACAAGCAATATCTCGAACATTATTTGGCTAGTGAACTGCCGCAGCTCCAAATTATCCATTCGGAAGCGACTTATTTGGCTTGGATCGATTGCCGAAACATAACTCCTAATGTAAGTCAACTGTGTAAATTCATAAGGAAAGAAACGGGGCTGTATGTCACGGAGGGCGCCATTTATGGCGGCAATGGACACGATTTCATTCGATTGAACTACGCCTGCCCTAAAAAACGACTAGTTGATGGATTGCAGCGCTTGAAGATTGGGATTCAGGCATATCAAAGAGTGAATGATTGATTCAATAATGGTTACCGGACACTCCTCCACGAAATGAATGGGAATTTGGGATAAAGTTGCACGATCACTTAATGAAGTTGACGCCGATTTTGTCGTGTTCACAAAAGTGGAGCCACTGTCCACGGCCGACTGTGTATTGAGAGGGCAAAGCGTCGCGTGAGGAACAATACGATCTAATTCTGGCATTGGGGGCGGATTATCTGGATGCCGCCAATGCCAGCGAACTCGTAACTGTTTCGAAAACCTCTTTCTTGGGGTTACCTTTCTAACTAGAGTCTTACCGCTGCCGGTTTGCAGTCCCAAAGCGATATCATAATGGTTTCCTATAACTTTTTTATAATTTTGTTTCTTATGGTGTTGATCCCAGGGATACAAGGGGAGCCCACTTATGAATGTCATTGCAGCAAAAGCTGTGGCACTTGGAGAAGCACTACAACCAGATTTTGTGACCTATATAGAAAGAGTTCTTGACAATGCCAAGGTATTTGCAGAATCGCTGATTATATGGAGCGAGTATTTGAACTATTATTATTTGATGTGCAGCAAGCGATGAATACATATTTTAGAATCTCATGTATTGGGACAGGTTGCCTGAGTTTGAGGAAATGGAACTTGCCAAGTACATTGGATCAGCTATCAAAGCCGGGAAGAAAAACGACTATTCGGCTATTTTAATTATTGGTCAGCGCAGGAAGACAAAGCAGATGTACGTGATCGATGGCAATATCTATAAACTGCTGCCGGATGATTTGTTCCAAGTCGCAATTGATAAGTTAAAGCTTTATCTTTAGATAAGCCGGACTTTGAAGTCCCAGATATTTTATGTGGGGTTGTTCAATTGAGTCAGTCTGTGAAAAGTTTATAATTTTGTGATCGTAGTTCGTTGTTTTGAGGGTCAGGCAGTTTAGACTACGGATTGATAGTGAACTGCAAGAGATAATATTGATTTCAAGCATAAGAGTTATATCATAAAATACCAACTTCAATGTAAACTTGAACCTGAAACCCTGTCATAATAATCTGAGTACTGGCGCATTCTGGGGATTTTTGTTTTAAGGGAGGAATTAAATTGTTAAATGATAATGAAAGAAAAGGAATATTTAAAGCCATTTTTGAAAGGAGAGATATTCGATCATTTAATGGAAAACCCATATCCAAAGATAAGTTAAACAACATATTAATGGCTGGTCATCATGCACCTTCCGTTGGTTTTATGCAACCTTGGGATTTTATTGTAATTGACTCTCAAGAAGTTAAAGAACGATTGGCGTATGCATGTCATAAAGAAATACAGGCCTTGTCCATACACTATGAAGATGAAAAAAAGACAAGATTTCTCTCGTTAAAATTAGAGGGTATAAGGGAAGCACCTATAACGATCTGTATTACATGTGATCCAACTAGAGGTGGGGGACATGTAATTGGGCGAAATTCTATTCCTGAAACAGATATTCTATCCGTCGCCTGTTGTATCCAAAATATGTGGTTGGCGTCTTATGCAGAAGGAATAGCTATGGGATGGGTGAGTTTTTACAAGAAAACAGACGTACGGGAAATACTAAATATTCCACCACATATTGATCCTATTGCTTTGGTTTCATTAGGTTATACGGATTTTTATCCTACAAAACCAATCCTAGAGCAAGTGAATTGGGAGAGACGTCGTAATCTAAATAATCTAATACACCATAATTCTTGGGAATGATTGAAATATAAGTTAATTTTCCTTTTTGGATATGATGCTCACAGAAACGATTGTTTCATAAGCATCATTAAGCAAGGACAAATGAAAAAGATAAATTTATTCGAGATTACAAAATTATGCGAACTTTGAGTTACTTATCTGCAGATTAGAGAATCCAGATATATCCCAGAAAAAAATGAAAGCTTTTTGTTTATTGCAGCTCCCATAGGTCGTAAAGGAAAAAGCCGACGTTTAACTCAGCGATCCATTGAAAAACTAATTGAAAAGTATGCTTCAGCTTTTGGAAAACCAGCATTAATCGTGCATTCTCTAAGACATTCATTTGCAACGCGTTACCACTTAGAGAGCAATGATGTGCCTAGATTGAAGAACCAATTAGGACATTCCTCAATACAAACAATCATGATCTATACACATTTAACAGATGAAGAAATGTGAAATGCGGTTAATAATATGGATAAGTAATGTAGGGCTCGTCAAATAAGTGACACAAAGTTTCCTACTTAGTTTGATAATAAAAAAATCACCTCATTCGCTTGGAGAAAAAAACTAAGTTACTCAAAATTCCGATTAAACTGCTTAAGTAGGGAACTTTGTGTCAATATACAAATGTACAACAACACGCTAAAGCCAAGCTGTTTTATACGGTTTTCTTTATACATGTTCACAAAACCCGTATTTTGTACATATGTAAATATAGATAATGTAGACTTCTGTTGTACATTGACACAAAGTTACCTACTAAAATTACTCTTTATTCATTGGTGCAGGAATTAAAATGTCATGATATGTACGCATATATTTCCTTCCAGAACCGTTCACCAACACATTTAATTATGTCCAATCGGTTTTTAACCTATTCCTATACCAAACGTTCAACCTTACTTGTTTCTGAAGCAATGGTGGATTCTGAATAACATGCCTCAATCGCCAAATGATGTGGCTGATCAATTATGGGAGCTGTTAAAAAGGAATCAAGTCATAAATTAAAACGTAAGAATTAAGCCTCTATTGCCTCCTCCCGCGAAAAAACGGCACCAAAACGGTGTCGTTTTCATTTCAAAACTTGAATCAGCGATGATGCAACAATCTGAATCATGGATTACTAGATTTCACACTTAAAAGTAACGAATTTCTTTGTATTGTGCATTACAAAAATTGACATTCTACATGAAAATAAGTAGTATAATTAGAAACATTTATGCTATAA
The DNA here is from genome assembly GCF_022531965.1 of Paenibacillus peoriae. GTDB lineage: Bacteria > Bacillota > Bacilli > Paenibacillales > Paenibacillaceae > Paenibacillus > Paenibacillus polymyxa_D. Next base: position 2,960,456 of record NZ_CP092831.1, read on the forward strand.
AAGTGCCTTTCTCATCCCTCTCTTTTTAAATTCCTGATCCTACCTAATTTTAAGGAGTGAAATGCTATGTACGCACGAACGCTAAAAGCGAATACAAGGTATGTAGTCAGCAACTATTGCAAATGGATTGCAGTTGGTATGATTTTAACTTTCACGGGATGCCCGCTTGCATCCGCCGCTCCTTCACCCTCATCCTCTAGTAAAACTAGTGACCCCGCCTCCTCTCTAGTCACATTTCAATTGCAAGAGGCTACGATTGCTCAAATGCAGGAAGCGATGAAGTCAGGAGCACTGTCAAGTGTCGAGCTCACCGCCCTGTACCTTAACCGGGTATATGCCTATGATTCTAGTGGCATTCGACTGAATTCCATCCCTGTTCTGAACCCCGACGTACTAAAAGAAGCTGCTCAGGCTGATCAACTTAGGGCGCAAGGTATTAAAACCGGGCCTCTGCAAGGCATCCCCTACACGGTTAAAGACAGTTACAAGGTTAAGGGACTTACTGTCGCTTCTGGATCTCCAGCTTTCAAAAACCTGATGTCAAAGGACGATGCCTTTACAGTAGAGAAGATACGTAAATCCGGTGGGGTGCTCATTGGTAAAACCAACATGCCGCCAATGGCAGCAGGGGGAATGCAAAGAGGTGTTTATGGCCGTGCTGAAAGTCCGTACAATCCAAATTATTTGGCTGCAGCCTGGTACTCCGGCTCCTCTAACGGATCTGGTGTATCAACAGCCGCCAACTTCGCTGCCTTCGGCATGGGGGAAGAAACGGTATCCTCTGGAAGATCACCAGCATCGAACAATGGTTTAATTGCCTACACGCCATCGCGAGGCCTAATCTCCATTCGGGGGAATTGGCCTCTCTTCCCTATACGGGATGTCGTTGTCCCACATACGAGGACTGTCGAGGACATGCTCCGCTTGCTTGACGTGATCGTTGTAGAAGATAAGATTACCAAGGGTGATTTCTGGCGAGAACAGAAAGCCGTTCGGCTCCCTTCCGTCAACAGTGTCCGTCCCAAATCCTATTTAGAACTACGAGATACTCAAGCTTTGCAAGGCAAACGCATTGGCGTTCCGAAAATCTATATCGGTAAGGACCATGAAACCTCAACTCCGATCAAATTCAGACCTTCGATACAGGCATTATGGGAAAAAGCTGTAAAGGATTTAACTGCTCTTGGAACTGAGGTTGTGGAAGTTGACTTCCCCTTGCAGGCCAACAGCGAGAAGGACCGGGCAACAGCGAAAACACCTGAAGAACGTGGTTTAATGCCGGCAAAGTGGGCTGAAAAGGAATTCGGGCTGCTTAATCCCTATGCAGCTGAGGAATTCCTTAAAAGTGTGGACGATCCGAATTTCCCGTCATGGGCTAATATAGACCCTGCAACCGTCTTCCCGAATCCACCCGGTTCGGTAGATGCCAAACGTGGCAGAGACCTTGGCCACTATGACATATTTATTGAAACCATAAAGAAAGGCGTCACCCCTTACGAACAAATTCCTCAGTTTCAAGAAGGACTACGGGGGCTTGAAAATGTACGAAAGATTGATTTTGAAAATTGGATGAAGCAAAACAACCTTGATTTTATTGTATTCCCGGCAAATTCGAATATCGGTAAAGCTGACTCCGATGTGAATGAAACATCCTATGAGGAGGCTTGGGAGAATGGCAACTATTTCTCCAATACGAATTTTATTCTACGCGAGTACGGGATCCCAAGTGTGTCTGTGAGTATGGGCGCTATGAAGGATACCGGAATGCCCGTTAATCTGACAATGGCAGGTGCCGCATACAGCGATAACGACCTGCTTCGTTACGCTTATTCCTATGAGCAGGCTACCAAAAACCGTCCTATTGCAGCACGCACGCCAGCTCTTGAGGATGAAACGTTTTCCTATAACCCGCAAACTTCTCTCCCACCCTCTAAACGCAAGGAAACAGGAACCCCTGAACTTAAGTTGAATGCTTCAATCACGGATGATGTTCTCGCTTTGGAAGGTTCAGTCACAGATCAAAGCGATATCGCACAGCTTAAAGTTTATGTCAATGGCATTCGTGTCGTTATTACAGAAGATAAAACCAATTGGTCAGCAACGCTTCCAACTACTAAATATAAACAGGATGGTGCCTCCCAGGGCGATACGCTGCATATTCTCGTGCTGGCTAAAGATATTTACGGAAATACCTCTGCTCAAGTCAAGTCTGTCACTTTACCCCAATAACGTAGGACATCATAGAAATCACTTTTGGATTTTGTTGAATAAAAACACTTCGGTGTGTCTTCCTCTGCATGTACGCATAAATTAGATGATCATAAATAATCACACAGCAGCACAAGAGATTTAGATCGGATCAGCTATGTATAAATCATTGTGTTGATCGCAGCAAGGGAACCATTGATAACTCCTAAAGGTTCCTGATTATTGTTACACATTAAATAATGTGTTTTTTCGATCATCAAATAAATAAGTTCTTAAATTATTCCCCCCAAAAATTAAAATCAGTTGATATTTTTGGGGGGTACTTTGTGTCATGGATAAAAGGACGACAGGATAATCGCCCTTTTATCCATGACAGGTTGCATTTAATACCGTCCATTATGACAGAGGCTATTACTTAGCGTATTCAGCCATTACAATATTTCGATATACCCTTCGGTTCCATGCACGCGAATTCGTTGCCCATCTTTTATCAGTTTGGTCGCATTCTCCACTCCGACAACGGCTGGCAAGCCATATTCACGTGCGATAACGGCTCCATGGGTCATCAGTCCACCCACCTCCGTAACCAAGCCTTTTATGGATAAAAACAATGGAGTCCAGCTAGGATCGGTAAAGGCGGTGACTAGTATATCGCCATCTTCCAGATCAGCCCCTTCTATATTCAGGATCACACGTGCCCGCCCCTCTACAATACCCGAAGAAACAGCGAGGCCTACAATAGCTTCGGCAGGGATATTTTCTCGTTTGTACTGACCCGTAATGATTTCGCCATCAGACGTGATAACACGTGGCGGAGTTAGTTTTTCATATAATCTGTACTCATCTTTTCGTTTGTCGATGACCTGGTAATCCAGTTTATTTGTGCGTATGGTTTCCTGCAATTCTTCAAAAGCGAGATAGTAAATATCTTCTTTTTCATGAAGAACGTTGGCTTGTACGAGTCGTTCCGCTTCCTTTAGTAAAGCCTGTTTATAAATAAAATAGCGACTAACAATGTCGTATTTCGGATATTCACGATAACCGATGAAGTTCCGGATCAGGTCGATCATTTGTTTTGTCTCTTCGGCTTTTTGTTCACCACCCGGTAATTGTTTCAATCGGGCTAATAAGTCCTGTTCTTTGTTCAAAGCTTCCTGTCGCCCTTGCTCAAACTTTCGTTTACTGGCGCCAGGATCAAGGTTTTTGATGTTACTGAGGATCATAGGTACCAGTGTACTTGGTTTTTCACTCCAGCGTGTTCTTGTAATATCGATCTCCCCGGCACATCGCATTCCATATTTGTCGAGATAAACAGCAATAGCATCACGCACCTGCTGCCCACCTTCGAATTGAACCAGTTCATCCAAAAAGTTATCATCCTTTACCTGTTGTAAATACTCAATTATTTCCGGATAGGGACGAATCACATCTGCAACATCCAGTAGCTCCATACCCATTTCCGAAGTGACGTTGTTAGGTACAGATAGGGAAAGTGTGTCTGCTACGTTTTTTTCACCTAACCATTCATTCATTTTTTCATTGATCCATGCTGAAGCATGCATGGCGGCCATAATCACATTCAAATTTTTCAGTTCTGACGCTCGCTGCCTCCGTTGCTGCATATCTTCCAGGATACAATCAAATACATCCAATCCTGATTTCGTTTGGATATTATGTTTTAATGCTGATAACGATGTCTCACTACTCTTAATCAAAACAGCAACAATTTCCGGGTCGTTTCCTGCTTCTTCCAGAATATCCGCAGACGACATACCCTTATGGCTTTTAACGGGCCCCGGTTCGCTTGTGTCATATGGGTCCGATTTTATAAAATCTCCCCGCTCTATGATGGTAATAAGCGCGTCTTTTATGAGCGGATCGGAGTGCCCTAGAACATCCAATAAATTTTGCCTGCCAGTCGGTGAAGCCAGGCCCATCGTGATATCCACAAACAGCCTTCCGCCACCAGTTCTAAACATGGGCGTGGCACCTGTTAATATCCAAACAGATATCCCCAGTGGTTTAATAGGATCAGTCATCATTTGCTGATGGCCGACAGATACATACACGTGATTCTCCTGGTCATTTGCTTCAGGAATGGGATATAAAGTGGTGATCGGCCGGCTCTGGACAATATAAAATGTATCATCAGCCAAACACCATTCGATGTCTTGGGGGCAGCCGAAGTGTTCTTCGATCTGCCTTCCAATTCGTGCCAGTTGTAAAATTTGTTGTTCCGTAAGGGTTTGAGTCCTTTGCTGATCGAGATCAATTTGCTGAGTCTCTGTTCCGCCTTCTCTTCGCCCATAGATAGCCAATTTTTTGGTTGCTATCCTCTTATCGACGATTTCCCCTTCCTGTACTTGATAACAATCGGCAGAGACTAAGCCAGAGACCAGTGCTTCTCCAAGTCCGAAACTGGCATCGATAGAGAGCAGCTTTCGGTTGCAAGTGATGGGATCAGCGGTAAATAAAATCCCTGAAGCCTGTGGGAACACCATTCTTTGAACGATAACAGATAAATAAACTTGGCTGTGATCAAATCCATTCTGCATTCGGTAAATTACCGCGCGTTCCGTAAATAAAGAAGCCCAACATTTGCGGATATGCTCCAAGATGGATTCTTTGCCGATAATATTTAAATAAGTGTCTTGTTGACCAGCAAAAGAAGCATGTGGCAAATCCTCAGCGGTCGCACTAGAACGCACGGCATAAGCATATTCATCGCCAAACTGGGAGAGATAGTGAGCAACTGCTTTCACAACATCGGAAGGAATGGCTACTTCCATAATGGCCTGTCGAATCTTCTTGCTGATTTCATAAATTTGTTCTCGATCTTCTACTTTAAGCGTAGTTAGCCGATCCAACAAAGCATGAATCATTTCGTTTTGTTCGATGGCTTTTTGATATCCCACTGTTGTAACACAAAACCCTTCTGGCACTTGTATTCCTTCCATTTTGGTTAATGCCCCTAAGTGTAGCCCTTTTCCACCAACAAGCAAAAGCTGAGTGTTATCCATTTCTTGAAAATCGAGAACCAGTGAATTCATTCAACATCTCTCCTAACCATTAAATTGAGAAAAAAACATTTGACAAGAGTTTAGCGGCATGGTAAGATTTAATTGTAAGATGTGTTATTTATGTCTACTACATCTTTATAAAAGATAATCTGATTATATCATCGTGTCTGTTTTATATGCAATATAAAAGAACCTGATAAAACTATCCAGGTTCTTTTTTGATTTCCGCTATCACTTCTTAAAATAAAAAAAGCCGCGATTTCGCAGCAATGAATGGGATGAAATTCTTATTACCCGACAGGTGCTGCATGACATAGAATATTATCTCATTCCAAGTCGATCTACCTTACAACACCTGCTTTGCTCGATCAAACAAATTCCGATAGAAAACCTGTCCACGAGTAGACTTCTTCGAATTGTTGGATACGCTTCAAAATACGTTTGTTCTAGCTTTGCAAAAGCCGGTACAGCAGCGCCTCTCCCTTATTCTCAAACGTTCGCTGTGTTTCCAGAAATTCAGGCACCTCTATCAGCCGAGAGGGTCTGTACCCGGGGCCACCACAGCCGCAGGAGTGGTAAGTGTATCCTTGTTGATATAGTAGCTCTACCTTTTTCCACTGTTTGATATCCGTTTGCTTCGGGGCCTGAAAATCATGACCCATGTCATGCATGGATGCCTGGCATTGCGGACAGACATGGACAATCCGTTCATATTCATCCTTCGGCATTTCAAACCGTGATGTCTGCTTATATACTTTCCTGCAGGTAAAGCAGGCAAAGATATCTTTATATGGGCCGCATATTGCATATCTACACATACGGTTACCCCCTTTATAATCTAGAATTGGTCTGGCATTTTTCACTTAAATCATAGAAATATTTCAGTATTTTTTCAATTGACATGTATACAAGTCTGAAAACTCCTGTGAGAATTCCTCCAGTTTGGCCACCGCCTGACGGTAAATAACAATACTCACGAGCAAAAACGGAATGACAAAGGCCAGCTCGTTTCCGCCCATAAATTTTGCTGCAGTCTCGCATTTCTTACTCGCTCTTTCACCGATATATCCAACTCGTAGAACAGCCTCCATGACTCCCCCACTTCCTCAATATTCATACAAGTTAATTTAAGCTAGCCGCCTTATTTCTTGATATAATCAGCGAACTTCCGAAGAAAATCGAGCGAATGGATATCCTCTCTAAGATGATGATGAACCAGATCATCCATTTTGGTTGTTTCCTTATTCAGCATGTATTCAAGCATAGCTTGGTGCTCATGCCAGATGCCCATCAGCTTCCCTGTTTCCAGCATATGCAGCTTGCGATATCTGATATAGTGAACATTTGACTGCTGAATGAGCTGCCAAAGAAACTCCCGCCCCACCAATTGGAACATGGTTTGGTGGAACTGATCATCCAAACTGAGAAATTGATCCGTCGCATGATCTTCTTCGATCACAGCTCTCTGTCTGTCCAGAATATCGCTCAGCTCCTGCACATCGCTTAATGTAATTTGCGAAGAAAGCTCCTTCATAATCTCCTTTTCCAATGCGCTTCTTAAGTAAATAATTTGCTCAACGGACTCCAGATCAATATAGGACACAATGTTCCCCTTCTTGGGATAAATATCAATGTAGGACTCGAGCGCAAGCCACTTTAATACATCGCGTAGCGGAGTTCTGGACAGCTGGAAGCGTTCTGACAAAGTCGTCTCACTCAGTAGAGTACCCGGCTTTAAAGTCAGTGACAAAATATCATTTTTCAAAAGCTGCTTGATTTCTTCTTTCGTCAACATTTCATTCCTACCTTCACTTTATAAATCTAGAACTATTATAAAGCATTTTGAGGTGATAAATCCCTTTATAATTATCATTGACAAGAACAAACCCTATAATTTATGATCAACTCAATCTTGTATACAAGACAGACGAATATAATCAGGGAGGTATCGTTATGAATATGACCTGGAGATGGTATGGAGAAGGCAACGACAATATTACGCTGGACCATATCCGGCAAATTCCTGGAGTTATGGGCATTGTCTGGTCTTTACATGATAAGGTAGCTGGTGAAGTATGGGAAATGGAGCGAATTCAGGAGGTAGCTGATCAGATTACGAGCAAGGGCTTTAGTTCGGCGGTCGTAGAAAGTGTAAATGTCCACGATGATATCAAAATCGGCCTACCATCCCGCGATCAATATATTGACATTTATATCGACACCATTCGAAAATTAGCCAAAGTGGGAGTTAAGGTGATTTGCTATAACTTTATGCCTGTCTTTGACTGGACCAGAACAGAGCTGTACAAGGAACTGCCTGACGGGTCCAATGCCCTCTTTTATGAAAAGGCTGCCATTACTGATGATCCCCGCCAAATGGTGGATCGGATTCTCAAGGGAGCTGGGAAGTTCACCATGCCTGGCTGGGAACCGGAACGGTTGGCGAGACTGGATGAACTTTTTGCTGCTTATGCGGATGTCACAGAAGACAAGTTGTTTGACAACCTAAAGTATTTTCTTGAGCGCATCATCCCGGTCTGCGAGGAGTCTGACATCAAGATGGCCATTCATCCTGATGATCCAGCATGGCCCATCTTCGGATTGCCGAGAATTGTCCGGAGTCGTGAGACCATCCGGCGCATCCTAGACGCAGTGAGCAGTCCATATAATGGTCTAACCTTCTGCACAGGCTCACTGGGAAGCAATCCTGAGAATGATTTACCAGCCATGATTCGGGAGTTTCATGATCGTATTCATTTTGCGCATATTCGTAATGTCAAGGTGTTTGAGAATGGAGACTTTATTGAAGTGTCGCATCGCGGGAAGGACGGAAGCGTCGATGTACCGGAAATAGTTAGAGCTTATCACGAGAACGGCTATCAGGGATATGTACGTCCAGATCACGGCAGACATCTATGGGGGGAAGAAAAGAATTGTCGGCCAGGCTATGGTTTGTATGACCGTGCACTGGGAGTTATGTACTTGCTTGGTGTTTGGGATAGTCTCGCTCAAGGCAAAGGAGTGAAATAAATGCTCCAACTTGACCGGAAAGGCCTTTTAGATAAGGCGGCCTGGGAAGCAGCAGGTATTGAATTGCCGAAATATGATCTGGAGCTTGTTGCCCATAACACCCGACTTAGACCGCAATGGGTGCATTTTGGCGCAGGCAATATTTTTCGAGGGTTGATAGCCAATGCGCAGCAACAACTACTGAATAACTTGAAAGCGGATACAGGTATTATTGCAGCCGAAGCCTTTGATTTTGAAATGATCGACAAAGCCTATAAGCCTTACGACAATTTAACCTTACTGGTGTTGATGAGTGCAGACGGAAGATTTCACAAGAGCGTGGTCGCAAGCATCGTTGAGGAAATCGCGGCAGAGCAGAATCGTCCAGACGACTACCTCCGTCTGATTGAAATATTTGAGAATCCGTCCCTGCAGATGGCCAGCTTTACTGTCACGGAAAAAGGATACGCTCTGACCGGGCCCGACGGCAAGTATCTGGCTGTTGTAGAGAGGGATTTGATGAATGGCCCTGAACAACCAGCGCATGTGATGAGCATAGCTACTTCGCTTGCCTATCGGCGTTATCTAAAGGGGCGACTTCCAATGACTTTTGTGAGCATGGATAATTGCTCCCATAACGGCGATCTGTTAAAGGATAGTATGATTGCCATCGCCAAGGAGTGGACTCGCAGAGGCCTGGTAAAGGAAGGATTTGCAGACTATCTGCAGAATGAGGAGAAAATAACCTTCCCCCTGACCATGATCGACAAAATTACCCCCCGCCCTTCCTTGCAAGTACAGTCTGCTCTTCAGGAACTGGGGTTAGCCGACATGGAGTTAATCGTTACCTCCAGGCATACGTATACGGCTCCCTTTGTCAATGCTGAGGTTAGCGAGTATTTGGTCATTGAAGACAAGTTTACGAACGGGAGACCTGCACTAGAGGAAGCTGGTATCATTTTCACGAATCGGGATACAGTGGACAAAGTGGAGAAGATGAAAGTCACTACCTGTCTCAATCCGCTGCATACAGCGCTGGCGCTAGCTGGGTGTCTGCTTGGGTATGAGCTTATTGCAGATGAAATGAAGGATCACACATTACGTCGTCTGGTGGAAACTATCGGCTACAAGGAAGGGTTGCCTGTTGTAGTTGATCCCGGTATTATTCAACCGAAACCATTTATTGACGAGGTATTGCAGGAACGCTTCGCCAATCCCTATATTCCGGATACGCCACAGCGGATTGCAACAGATACCTCTCAAAAGATGAGCATCCGTTTTGGTGAAACCATAAAGTCTTATGTTGGCACAGTAGGACTTGATCCTGCGAACTTGACTGCTATTCCCTTGACCATTGCGATCTGGTGTCGCTATTTGCTGGGAGTGGATGATCAAGGAGAACCCTTCACACTCAGTCCGGACCCGTTACTGGATACGTTGCAGGGATATTTGAAGAATACGAAGCTGGGCGATCAGACCTCCAAGGTTCGCTGCCTCCTCGAAGATGACAAACTGTTCGGTGTCCGATTATATGAAATTGGTCTGGGCGACAAGATTGAAGCCATGTTTCATGAAATGCTGGCAGGTCCCGGAGCAGTCCGAAGCACGATAGAAAAGTATGTGAACTAGAAATTACTTAGAAGGTCACAATCACTTTGCCCTGGGAGTGGCCCGTCGACACATTAATCAGCGCCTTGTTAATGTCACCAAACGTATAAGTTGAATCTATAGAGGGCTTTATATTTTCTTTTTCAACAAGTTTAGTGATTTCTTGTAATTGACTTCCATTGGCTTGCACAAATAAAAAACGATATTCATTTTGATTCTTGCGCGCTAAAGAATCTAAGCGAGCACCCACCAGACCAAATAATGCTTTTTTCCACAGGGGAAAACGATTGTCAACCGCAAAGCGATAATTAGGTCCGGCTTTCAATGATACCAATTTCCCTTGTGGTTTTAAAATACCCAGTTCAGCTTTGATCTCTTTGGTACCCAAGGTGTCGATCACATAATCGATATCGGACAGTATGTTAGCATAATTCTCTGTCTTATAATTGATGAACTGATCAGCCCCGATCGACAGTATACGTAACCTGCCTCTTTCACTTCCACTTGTAATAACAAATAACCCCAGTGATTTGGCAATGGGGATTGCCATAGCGCCAAATCCTCCGGTTCCTCCAGGAATGAATAGCTTTTTATTCGGCTGGACATGGAGTACATCGTGCAATGCTTGATAAGCAGTCAAGGCAGTAAGGGGTACAGCAGCAGCTTCAATAACGCCAGACAGTTCATTCCCTAAAGTTAATGGCAACTTATAGTCAGCAATCATCCGAACACTACCATTCAAATTTAGGATATCCAGTGGATTTACACCTGCTGCCTTTACTTTGACAAGCACCTCATGGTTGTTGATCTGTGGCATGTCAACATCATTTAACTCCACTTGGATTTTTTTTGAATATTTCTGTATTTGTGCTGCTCTCATATTCATCCTCTTCCTTTGCTAATTTGGAGATAGCATAACCATGAAACTATTGGCTAAAAACATGGCGTACAATTTACGGTTGTACGCCATGTTCCACTCTTTTGCTATTGTAGTCCCTCTTGCGATTCTAATTCTCGTATCGTCGGATAGTCCGTGTAACCTTTACTCCCCAGACCAAAGTAACCTTTTTCCATCCTTCAATATGTTTATCCGTATAAATCCCAGGTGTCCATAAGTACCCTTGACCATCATCAGAAGGTTGTGTACCCTCCGTAATAATGAGTCCATTGATGCACGCTAAGCATAATAAAGAGGTGTTAGCTCTCCTGGTGTGCCATCTTCTTGCGATCTGCTACGTGTCATTGGTGCCATTGCTAAACGATGTGGCAGCTCCATTTTTCCAATCTTCGTTTTACTCCACAACTTTTCATTGGATACTCTCCTCTTTCAATAAACTCAACAGATCTATAAATTGAATTTAAAATTCTGAAATGATCGGATATATTTGACCTCTGAGATTGAAATTATAGTTCTGGTCTACAATCCCTACCCCTTCGTTGCTGTCATAAAGATCCACCATGAAGCCCGCCATTTGTTTGGCAGTGTGGTACTTAGGCATGTTTGCTTTATAATCAAAATCTTCTGCATCTAATGATTTCTTCACAAATTCCGTTTCTGTTATAGCTGGTGCCAAAACCTTTGCCTTTAGTTTTGCACCTTTTATTTCTAGTTCTTTTGCAAGTCCTTCTGTGAAGGCACTAACGTAATACTTAGATGCAGAATAAGTAACACTCCCAACAGCAATGGCATATCCAAGTCCAGATGAAACGTTAATTAACTGAGTTCCTTCTACATCAGCATAATCTCGTACATATAGTGTAGAAAGGATGGTCAAAGCTTCGATATTAACACGTAACATGGTTTCAACTTTATCTAAATTCTGTTCTGCTACAAAAGAAGATTCACCGAGTCCCGCATTGTTTATCCAGGTCTCAATTTGGTATTCCTTTAAATCGTTATATAGTGTGTAGGCTTGATCTGTAACAGACAGGTCACTTGTATGAACAATAACATTTACATTAGGGTCAATATTGTGAATTGCTGATTTGAGTTCTTCTAATTTATCAAATCTTCTAGCTACCAAGATTAGGTTTTTGCCACGTGCCGCAAATGCCAATGACGTTTCATATCCAATCCCCGAGCTTGCTCCTGTAATAACTGTATACTTCATAATATTCTCTCCTTCATAACATGCATATTAGTGTAAATAAGTTTTAAAGACGATTTTAGAACGACCATTCTTATTAGGGTAAAAAAAACAGTTAGATCTGACTTGCTATTAGCATATCAATTTTAGAACGAACAATAAAGAATTTTTTCGTGGCTAAGAATTGTAATTTTGGAGCGGTATTCCTTGACATGTTTGAGGCGTAAGATACAAGTTCTTTCTTATGTTAGAGGGACAAGAAAAAACTTGTATCACGGAAACAAACAGTCCTCCATTGAGGTAACTCCTTTTGCCTGTCATGCTGTAATTTCACTTTTAATCTAAAGCGGTCAGTGTCATATCAATAATATTCTTTAATTTTTGCTGATCCGTTGTTGTCTTAACCAACGTACGTAGCCCTAACCACGCATTCATTAAATAATGAGAAATAACTACAGGATCCAAGTCAGCCTTGAATTCACCCGATTGTTGACCCTTCAGAACAAGGTTAGTCAAGAGTTCCTCAGTTCGCGAATAACTTTCATCAACTAAGGATGCAACTTCAGGATCCAACACGCCGAGTTCCACACCTGAATTCACGAGAAAACACCCTAGAGGTTCTCCTTCGTTTCTTACTGTCGCCTCAAACAACTCCCGAATTGATTCTTTGATCGGTTTTTGTTTTTCAATCAGAAACCTCATTTTGCTGGTCTGCTTCGTTTCATATCGTTCGAGAGCTTTCATAAATAAGGCATGCTTATCCCCAAAGGTATCATAGATACTTCTTCGGTGAATGCCCATAAACTCAACCAAATCTTGCATTGAAGTTTTCTCATATCCTTGTGCCCAAAACAGGTGTATCGCTTTATCTAATACTTCATTAACTTCAAATTCTTTTGATCTTGCCATCGTCATCACCTCGAATAATCATTATACAATTTAGTGAAGGATCGGCAAACTAGATTTAAAATATGTGAATACATTACAGCTATGAGGTCTGTCTTATATATTTAACCCAGGATTCTTCGTTTGTCTGCTTGTAACCAATCAGGCGTCCATCCTTTTTCCAGGGCATCCAGGGTTACTCCTGGCGGAACGATAGCATCTATCGCATCCAGAATATCAGTGCTTAATCGAATGTCACTGCCTTTTAACGTTTCACGTAGTTGCTCAATTGTTCTTGCCCCCACTATAGCAGAAGTAACTGACGAATGAGCTTGTGTAAATGCCATGGCAAGATGAGGCAAAGTTAATCCTGCTTCATTTGCAAGGGTTTGGAGCTTAGCAACGGCTTCGAACTTGGTTCGGTTTTCTTCTCGATTTGGGTCTACAACAGTTGAAAGTTTCCCTAGAGAACTCGCTGCTCTTGAATCTGGGGCAACCGCTTCTCCTGAGCGGTATTTTCCCGTTAGTAGACCACCCGAAAGTGGGCTCCAAACCATTACGCCCATTCCATATTTTGCAGTTGCAGCAAGCAAATCGAATTCGACACTCCGATTCACAATGGAATATGGGGCTTGCTCGGATACAAAGCGTGCTGTATTTTTACGTTCGCTAGTCCACTGTGCTTCGGTCACTTGCCATGCCTGAAAATTGGATGTACCAATATAGCGAATCTTCCCTTCACGAACCAGGTCCGTAAGTGCGTCAAGACTCTCTTCAATATCGGTATGGATATCTGGCTGATGTAGTTGGTACAAATCGATATAGTCCGTTTGCAACCTTCTCAAGCTTCCCTCTACTGCACGCTTAATCCAATATTTAGAGTTACCGGATTGATTAAGCCCACTGTCCATGGGCATTCCGCCTTTCGTGGCCAGTATAACATCCTGTCTGCGTCCTTTTAGGATCTGACCCAGAATTTCTTCGGATTGACCACTTGAATAGACATCCGCTGTATCGATCAGATTAATGCCTCCAGCCAAAGCCTCATCTAACATGACTGCAGCTTCTTTCTCCGTATTGTTGCCCCAAAAACCAAAAGTACCTGTACCTAATACAAAACTGCTTATTTTAAGGCCTGTATTTCCTAATACACGATATTCCATGTTCAATCCATCCCTTCTCCATCTATTATATTAAGAATGATCATTCTAATATGCATAGAAGAGCACCACGGCAAGATCTCACACTCACACCACTCCCCATAACTTTTGGCTTCTTATCCGTGTACTCCTCCCACGCCAACAATATAACATATCTAGAACGACCGGTAAAGAATGATTTTATACCCGCAATTAAAATCCTTCCTGAAAATGAACTAAGAAGACTCCAAGCCCCGGTCAAAACGGAGCTGGAGTCTTCTTTTTAATAGAAATGAACATTCAAAGCGGGATGTAAAATTTACATTAGTTTACACATCTAACGTATACAAGGGCAGGTTTTCCGGTAAAGCCGCCGGGCGCTGACATGTGCTCTGCATTGTATAAAAGGTCTGCTGATCGGAAGAATCATGGAACGCCCACATCGCTTCCAGCACATGGTAGGCCAGTTCTCCACTAGCGCGGTGAGGCCGTCCGCTGCGGATAGCGTAGGCCATATCGGCAACACCGATGCCCCGTGTATTCTCCTGGTATCCTGGCAGCAGCGGTACCTCTGTCCATTCTTGCTCGCCTAGCAGCCTATAGCGAACTGGCCCTCCGAACGTGTTCGGGTCAGGCACCTGCAGCGTGCCATGAGTACCGTAAACCTCAATCGGTGGCAGAGTGCTTCCACCAAAGATGTCAAAGCTGGTAATCAGCGTACCGACAGCTCCCTGCTTAAAGCGCAGCAACCCGGCCACATGGGTCGGAATATCGACTGGGATAGTCTGGCCTTTCTTTTTCTCGCTCGTAATCGTTCGCTGGTCCATCGCCTTGCCTGTCATGCCCGAAATGGCAGCAATCGGACCCAGCATTTGCACCAGAGCCGTCAAATAATAAGGGCCCATATCAAACATTGGACCGCCGCCGACTGCATAATAAAATTCAGGATCAGGATGCCAATGTTCATGTCCACGGCTCATCATGAAAGCCGTAGCGGCTACCGGACTCCCAATGACTCCGTCTTCAATCAGCTTCAATGATGTCTGTATACCGGAACCGAAGAAGGTCTCTGGTGCGCAGCCGACAAGCAGTCCCTTTTGATGAGCAAGATCCAAGACAGCCTGACCCTGCTCACGGGTGACGGCAAGTGGCTTCTCCACATAGACATGCTTGCCTGCCTCAAGAGCTCTGAGACATACGTCGGCGTGAACGCCCGGAATGGTCAAATTAATGATGAGTTCGATCTCCGGATCAGCCAAAATCTCATCTACCGAATATACATGCGGAACGTTGAACGCTACCGCCTGCTCCTCTGCCCGACCTTGGTCCAGATCCGCTACAGCGTACAGCTCCAGAATGTCGAAACGATGGCAATTTTCCATGTAAATTCCGCTAATTTTACCACACCCGATAATGCCTACTTTCATTTTGTTCATGCCTAGACTCCCTTCTTCTTCAGAAAAAATGGATAATGGCATTCTTTTGTTACATCGGATACCATCCTGTTCACCCTAGCGTTGCTGGTTGTCTGTCATGCCTGTATAAGCCTCTGCGAGAGAGCTGCCCCGGGTGGCCACCGCCTGTTTGCCTGCTGCTGCCCACAGAAATCCGCTGCGCATCATCTCGGTCACTTGAGGCATATCTATGATATCTGCGTGATGCCCCAGCGAATTGTAGAAGACGCGGCCGTTCCCCCAGCGCTTCGTCCATACAACGGGCATATCCACTGGCCCATTAGCTGAATGGGGGCCTGGTACGATCGGAAAGCGTGTGGTTGCCAGCACTTCAACTGCTGGGTCTACGTGGAGGTAATACTGCTCGCTTTTGACCTGAAAATCCTCAATATGGTCTAGAAGTGGGCTGGAGCCGCGCTTCATGTTCACCATGTACTCTACGCCGTCATTGCCGGGATGCGCAACCCATTGCCCGCCTGTCATAAACTGCCAATCCACATTGTTCCGGAAGGCATCACACATGCCACCATGGCAGCCTGTGAGACCTACGCCGCTTTGAACCGCAGCGGAGACATTATCGACCAGTTCCTGCTCAATCTGTCCCATGGTCCACATTGGAACGATCAGGTCCAGGTCAAGCAGTTTCTCTGCATCCTGGTAGGCTTCAAGGGTATTAGACACCTCCACCTCGAACTGCTCTTCCTTCAAAATGCGTTCAAAAATGGCCGCCACCTGCTCCGGCTCATGTCCGTTCCATCCGCCCCATACAATCAGTGCCTTGCGCATCTGTAATCCACTCACCTTTCGGAATGTATTGTTATACTACATTTCTTCAATGGATACCCAGCGGCGTTCCTCTATGGATCGTTCTACCGCTTCAAGCACAGCCTGACAAGCAACACCGTCACGGAAGTTCGGCGACGGTTGCCTTCCTTCAGAGATGGCACTCAACATCTCAAGCATCTCATGGGTGAAGGTATGCTCGAATCCAATCGTATGTCCTGCAGGCCACCAAGCTTCAGAATACTTGTGTGCCGGATCGGTGGCGAGTACGCGGCGAAAGCCCTGAACGTCTTCCTCATCCTGTGTGAAATACACTTCCAGTTCGTTCATTCGTTCAAAGTCAAACCGCACACTGCCTAGGCTACCGTTGATCTCGAATGAATTGGTGCTCCGATGTCCGGCAGCAAAACGTGTGGCCTCGAAGCTGCCCAGCGCACCTCCGGCGAAGCGTGCCAGGAACAGCGTGGCATCATCGACTGTCACTTCTCCCATTGGAGCATTTGCTTCAGTGTTTCTTTTGGAGCTCAACCCGCTCATCTCCAAAGCTAACGGGCGCTGCTGGATGAATGTCTCGCTCATGCCGATCACTTCATGGAACTCGCCAACCAAGAAGCGAGCGAGATCAATCAGATGGGCGCCAAGATCACCATGAGAGCCAGAACCGGCCACGTCTTTTTGCAGCCGCCATACCAGCGGGAAGGACGGGTCCATGATCCAGTCTTGAAGGAAGAAGGCACGAAAATGATAAATTTTGCCTAGGCGACCGCTCTCGACTAGCTGCTTTGCCAGCTGGACAGCCGGTGAAAAGCGATAGTTGAAGCCTACCATATGTCTGACCCCTGCTTGCTCTGCTACCTGCAGCATGTCACGTGAATCCGCCAGCGAGAGCGCAAGCGGCTTCTCACAGAACAGATGCTTGCCATGGAGGGCAGCCTCCACGACAATTTCTTTATGGGCATTACTCGGGGCGTTAATATCAATGAGATCAATATCGTTACGTTTCACTAGATCACGCCAATCCGTAACACTTTCGGTCCAGCCGTACTGGCGGGCAGCTGCCTGAACCCCCTGCTCGTTGCGTCCACAGATAACGGACATCTCTGGCTGCAGCGGGGCATCTGGGAAGAACATGGGTAGACTTCGGTAAGCGTTGCTGTGAGCCTTGCCCATAAATTTGTAGCCAACCATTCCGATACGAAGACGATTAGACATGTCGTGATCCTCCTTATGGGTCTGAGTTTCAACGAATTTTTGACGAATGGTGTTATTGACGAATGGATGACGCCCTGATAATCAGTTCTGTGGATAGGAGTTCTCTTATTGAGTCGCACCCGGTTAGTTCCAGAGCCGGAATGAGATGCTGAGAATCGGGTATAAGCTTCGAGGCTGCAAGCTCCCCCATCTCATAAAAAGGTACGCGGACACTGCTTAGCGGCGGAACAGCCATCTCAGCCGCATCCGAATCGTCATAGCCTACAAACGCCGGAAACCGGTCAGCTGCCAGTCCGCGCTCACGGAGACCCTGCATTACCCCAAGAGCCATCCGGTCGTTCGCCGCAAATACAGCATCAATATCATTCAATTGGTCTGCGATTGTAGCTGAGGCATCGAGTCCGCTCCGACGGCTATAGTTACCTTCCAGAAGCAGTTCGTGGTCATATTCAATCCCAGCGTCCTGAAGCGCGGTACGATAACCCTTCATTCGCTCAGTACTATTGGAATAGATATCCGGACCGTTGAGAAAGGCAATCCGCTTGTATCCCTGCTCGATGAGGTGACTTACAGCCGCCCGGCTGCCTTCTACATGGTCTGCATCCACTTCACAGAACGATTGCCCTTCAAAATGGTGATTCATGACGCAGAACGGACGTCCTTCTTCCTGAAGCCTCTTTAGAGCTTCCACCTCATCGTGGTCATCCCTGGCTCCAAGGATGATACAGGTATCGATCCTTTGCTGACGGAAAAGACTACTGTAATCAATCCGTTCCCCCGGCTTCCGGAACAATAGAAGCAGATCAAGTCCGCTGTCTCTAGCCTTGTTTCCGATACCGCTCAGCATCTCAGAGAAAAAATAGGCTGAGAACAAGTGCGCCTTCGGGACATAAGGCATAACCACACCAAGATGGCCACTCTTCCTTCGGGCAAAGTTACGGGCCAGCGCACTGGGAACATATCCAAGCTGATTGGCTGCGTCCAGAACCCTTCTTCGCGTATCCTCTTTGATAGGACCTACCGCATTCAAGACCCGGGATACTGTCGCTTCAGACACGCCGGAAAGTTCGGCTACTTCCTTGCGCGAAACAATATTACCCACCTCCAAATCATTTTATGTACGCGCGTACATTTTCTCATGCAGTCCTACCTCTGTCAATCCCAAAAAGCGTACCCCATAGATGGATAAGCTCTTTTCGTTACTAAAAGAACGTGGTCTCGTGGTTCCTACTGGCAAACAGTCAAAACACCTGATCATATACAAGATACAAAATGATTCTTTAAGGCTTGAGCATGCTGATCATTCCTACTCCTATCATCAGTACTGTAATTCCCGCAAGTATACCTATCCATTCCTGAGGACTCTTCTTTTCCTTAAATATTAAAATGCTGCCAACACAGGCAATAGCAATGCTCGCTTGAGAGATCGGAAAACTAGCCGCCATGCCGATCAGCCCATTGGAAATAAATAGTGCTAGATTCGCAATGCTCCAAACCAATCCTGTCGACAAATTGCGAACCACCAGAGAGAATCGTAGCCGCTTTTTGCCCTTCAGATTCATGGCCATGGCTGAGCATAGCATACCGAGCGATTGCGGCAGAATGACGGATAGCCCGGATATATGAAAAAACTGATTAATCACGACATAACTGCTTAACGCTAACCCCGAGCAAACCAACATTATGATAATGGGTACCGGCAAAGGCTTGGGCAATCCAGCAGACTTGCCCTGATAGCTGGTTAACAGAACTCCTGCCAATATACACAGAAGAGAACCAACGCCTATCGCATATTGGTACCCTGTTATCCATTCACCCAAAATAAGTGCGGCAAATAGCGTCGTCCCTATCAACTGCAGACCACAAATCACAGGAATGGCGATCGATACGCTTACTTTTTGAAAAGCTTGAAACTGGAGCAATTGTCCAGCGGCCCAAAAAATACCAGATATAAAACTTACCACAAAATGAATCGGTGTTAATGAGGTAGGATGAATGGTGTACAAGCACAGGGAAAACAGCACAGCACCAATAACGGTACCTGTCAGCTGTTCTCGGGGACTGGCTTTTGTAATATGCGCCAGTATCGGCATAACTCCCCAGCCAAGGGCTGGAATAAAAGCAATAATGAAATTCACGCGCGAAATTCTCCTCCCGTAAAAAGTACTCTTCCTACAATCGTTAAAATGCCATGCAGGAAAAAATCCACAGTTTTACGATAGCAAAAAAAACCGCTTCTAAATACAAATATTTTTATAGATTTATATAGCAAAATCAAAGAAATTTTTTTCTATACGCGCTGGGTGATATGCTCATTACATTTTTAAAAGCTCGCGAAAAGGTCAACTGATCGGTATAGCCGACCGAATTAGATATGACCTGGATCGAATAGTCTGTATGCTGCAGCAATTCGCACGCTTTTTTAATCCTGAGGACTATCAGATATTGTTTAGGCGTTTCACCAGTTTCTAGTTTGAAAACGGAGGTCAGATAATTCGGATGTAGACCAAGGTACTCCGCTACTTCACTAATCTGGATGCCACTGATGTAGTTTTTCTCAATAAAGTTTATCGCTTGCACCGAATAAGGAAGCTGTTCCTTTATCGACATCGTTTCCCCCAAATTGTGTACAAGTTTGGCAAGAATATGGAATAAATACCCCTGTATAGCCAGCGATGAAGAAAGCGTGTTATCTCCGATCCGCAACATCTCAATAATCGTGGAATGAAAGAACGTAATATCTTCGATATCAATTATATAAGGGTTCTGGTGTGGAAGTGATATGTTCTGCAGGTAGATGTCGGATTTAATGCCCATAAAGCCGACCCAACTGTACTCCCAAGGCTCGGCTTCATCCGCCTGGTAATAAGCTACCCTATTGGCCGGAATTAAAAAAGCCTGTCCTTCTCCTATATCGTAATTTTTGTTGTCAATCACCAGCCTACCTCGTCCTTTTAGTACAAAATGAACCAGATTAAAATCGCGGGCGATGGGTCCAAAATCCTGTTTGGATAAGCAGAGCTCTGTGCCACAGTTATACAAAATCAAATCTGATATATTTTTATGCTCTGAACTGGTATACGTATCAACATATTGAATCATATTCTGGCCCATTGGCATCCTCCTCACTTTTCCAAATAAAGAACCTATGCTTGTTAATTTAACAGTATAGCATAAGTTAAGGATGACAAATGTCCAAAAAAAATTTGGCTCTAAACTATATTTTTTTGTAAGGTTCTTTGTTTTTCCCATATCCAACTTAAAAAAAGTCATGTATTTACTATCACTATCTTTGTTATGCTGATTCAATAATAACGCTTTCAAGTGGTTCGACATATTTTGAAAGGGGCTATGTACATGGCTAGTCTACAAGTTAACCAAAAGGAACGGACATTTCACTTAACGAACAAATACTGTAGTTATCTTTTCCGTGTCATGGAGAACGGGCAATTGGAGCATTTATATTACGGCAAAAAAATAGAGTACCTTGGTCAATATGACCGCTTTATCGAGCGAAGCTATCGTCCCGTGTCTGTCGGTGAGTTTGATAGTGACTTGGTGACATCGTTGGAAAGTATTAAGCAGGAATTTCCTTCTGCGGGAAGTGGAGACTTTCGAGAGCCAGCAATTGAGATCATACAGGAGGACGGATCTCATATAATGGAGTTCACTTATGACCATTACGAGGTAATCACTGGAAAACCTAAAATTCCTCATCTTCCAGCTACGTTTTGTAAGGAAGCACATGAAGCAGAGACACTCCTCATCACGCTGACCGATTCTCTTACAGGAACGGTGGCCGTGCTTGCTTACACCATCTTCAGCGAACTGCCCGTGATCACGAGATCCGTATCCATAACGAATTCCGGGAATAATCCCCTGAGAGTCAACCGTCTAATGAGCCTGAGTCTTGATCTTCCTGAAGCCGAATATGAAATTATTCATTTATCAGGGGCTTGGGGCAGGGAACGTCATGTGGAGCGTACACCATTGAGACCTGGGCTACAGTCGATTGGGAGCACTCGAGGAATTAGTAGTCATGTTCACAATCCATTTCTGGCGCTTGCCAAACCCGGATCACAGGAACACCAAGGAGAAGTATATGCGGTTAATCTCGTTTACAGCGGGAACTTTCTTGCCCAGGCGGAAGTGGACAGCTATTCAACTACCCGATTGATGATCGGCATTCATCCTGACAAATTCTGCTGGACCCTGAAGCCAGGAGAATGTTTTTATTCGCCTGAAGCAGTTCTGGTCTATTCTGAGAGCGGTTTAAATGGCATGAGCCAAGCATACCATAGCCTGTACAATAAACACTTAATTCGCAGCAGTTGGACCGAGCGGGAACGACCTGTATTGATCAATAACTGGGAGGGGACCTATTTTGATTTTACTGAGCAGAAAATAGTTGATATGGCAAAAAAAGCAGGTGAACTGGGGATTGAACTCTTTGTCTTGGATGACGGATGGTTCGGTCGAAGAAACAATGATACCTCTTCCCTCGGTGACTGGTTTGAAAATCCTGAAAAGCTACCGAACGGGATCTCGAATTTGGCAAAGAAGATCAATCAGCTCGGGATGAAATTCGGTCTTTGGTTCGAGCCGGAAATGGTTAACTCCGACTCTCATATTATGAGGGAGCATCCAGACTGGGTTGTGGGAACACCCGGCCGTCAACGCAAGCATGGACGTCATCAATATGTTCTTGATTATTCCCAACCGCCTGTCGTGGATTACCTGTTTAAGTTAATGGATGACGTGCTCTCTTCTGCTCGGATCGAATACGTAAAATGGGATATGAATCGCTGTATTTCAGAAGCCTATTCGTTATCTCTGGGCAAGGAAAGACAGGGCGAATTTTTTCACCGCTATGTCCTGGGTGTATATGCTTTATATGAGAAGCTGATTACCGAACACCCTGAGATTTTGTTTGAGTCCTGTGCTTCCGGTGGGGGACGGTTTGATCCAGGGATGCTTTATTACGCTCCGCAAGCATGGACAAGCGACGATAGCGAGGCTATAGAACGTCTGAAGATTCAGTATGGCACTTCCATGGCCTATCCGCTTAGCAGTATGGGTGCTCATGTGTCAAGCATCCCGAACCACCAGGTAGGCAGAACGGCACCGCTGCAAACCAGATCCAATGTCGCCTACTTTGGTATATTCGGTTATGAACTTGACCCATTGGCGTTGTCCGAAGAAGAGTGCAATGTAATTAAAAAACAAATACAAGTATATAAACGTCACCGACGATTAATTACACAGGGAACCTTTTACCGTCTGCTAAGTCCCTTTGAAAAAAATGAAACAGCATGGATGACCATTGATGCAGAACATGAGCATGCTCTCGTCGGCTGGTACCAGGTTCTCTCACGCCCCAATGCAGCTTATTCACGGCTAAAGCTCATCGGACTGGACGAAATGGCAGTATATTTCGTGGAAGAATTGGACCGACGTTTTACAGGCAGCGAGTTAATGAACATCGGACTTATACTCACCCCGCCTTATAAGGCTGACCAGGATTTTAATATTGCGGAGAAATATGATTTTTCATCTGAATTATTCACTCTAACTAAAGAGACTTCCTCGTGATTGGATTATGACTTGAAGTAATGATATCAAAGACATGACTGAAGAGAGAAATCAAGGATTAAACGAAGAAGTGGTTATCCGTTATGCAGTGTCCGCTGTGTGGGAATTACGGATCAGAAGCAACTCAGTAATTGAGCTGCTTCTTTATTTATCAGGACCAAATACAAGATTGGCGGATTGCTTGGCTTTCTCAATGACATTCATGACCCTCTCACTGTGTTCAAGCATTTCTGAGACTTTTTCCAAATCTTTTTCCTCGATGATACGGTCAAACTCAACGAATTCATCATACATTCGATGGGGATGATCTTTCTGATCCACCCGAATTGGTGTTTCCTTATTCGCAGTGTAATCAAAGCAGTCGCATATATTTGCTGAACTTGCCATGTGTATATAGCCCTTATTGCCTTGAACGTTCACTGCATTGGGAGCCGTACTGTCTTTTGAACCTATGCAGACACACTTGAAATCACCGTAATCAAGCAGCAGCATACCTGAAGTATCAATTCCACGCTCCATGTTCGCCCAATACTGCACTTTCTTCGGGCTCCCGAAGAATCCAACAACCAAATGAATATTATATAAATTAATATCCATCAAGGCTCCACCAGACATCTCCGGATTAAACGCAGGTTGGATTATTCCCGCTTTGAAAGCTTCATACCGAGATGAGTATTGAGAATAGTTGCATTCCACTATTTTGATCTCACCAAGCTTAGGTAGATACTCCTTCATTGATAAATAATTTTTCAAATATTGATTCGTTATGGCTTCCACCAATACCAGTTTTCTTTGCTGAGCAATTTCTTTTAGCTCTAGAAATTCTTGCAAAGTGGAAGTAAACGGCTTCTCGCAAATGACATGTTTACCACTCAATAATGCTTCTTTGGCATATGAATAATGAAGATGATTAGGCAGTCCGATATAAACTGTATCCACATCACGACTCATCAGCATCTCGCTGTAATCCGAATAAACCTGAGATATTCCATATTTACTTTGTAAATCCAGTAATTTATCCTTGTGGCTAGGTCTAGAACAAATGCCCTTTAGTAAGATGGTCGGGATT
Source organism: Paenibacillus peoriae (assembly GCF_022531965.1). GTDB lineage: Bacteria > Bacillota > Bacilli > Paenibacillales > Paenibacillaceae > Paenibacillus > Paenibacillus polymyxa_D. The sequence goes on from NZ_CP092831.1 coordinate 2,984,522, forward strand.
TCCTGAATAAAGCTTAATAGATCCCCTACGATCATCCCTGCTCCGACAATTCCTAACTTCATTTTAGTTACACTCCTCTATACCTTTTTCAAGTATTTCCATACACATTATCGTTTCTTCGTCTTTAATCACTTTTTCTTTACCAATTACGATCGACTGATAAATATCGTCATACACTCGGGCATAGTCTCCCTTTTCAGAAACGATTTTTTCTTCATGATACTCGCCCTTATCATCAAGGTATGTTAAAATGCCATAATGCTCAGGCTGGTCGATGCCGAAATCGGCGTGTCCCTTAGGCAGATAGTATAATTTCAGATGCTCCTCCTGACGATCCTTTGTCTGCTTTATAAAAACGCCTTTTTTGCCGTATACAACAAAACTCGGCCGCTCTTTTAAACGAAAAAAGCTGGATTTGATGGATACCTTGAGTGAAGAATAATAAAAATCCAGATCAAAATAATCATTCATTCTTCCAGAACCGAGCAATTGGCGCACATCGTAATGGATCGTGTCAGGCTTCCCAAAATAGGAAAGGACTTGGTCAATGGTATGAGCACCATGTCCATATAGGTAACTGTTATATTTGGAAAAATGAGAGGTGGAGTTGGGGGTCTCAGGGCGATAATAATCGAAATGCATTTCCACCTCCAACAAATCACCGAGTTTCCCTGATTCAATAACCTTCTTGGTAGTGAGGAAATCCGAATCGTAACGTCTGTTTTGATAGCACTGTATAATCAGATTTTTCTCTTTGGCATATTGGAAGATGGACACAGCTTCTTCTTTCGTTAACATAAAGGGTTTTTCAACAAGTACATTTTTCCCGTGGTCGAGTGCCATTTTCGCATAAGTGTAGTGGGATTCTAAAGGTGTACAGATAACAATCAACTGAATTTCCTTATCGTTCATTAGAGATTCAAGATTATCTGTATACTGCACGCCAGGGATTTTCTCCCACTCCCCTTTATCTGGATTACGGGCGTAGATCGTCTTTACGTTCAAATGATCTCTGGTCAATGAAAAAGGAAGATGATACCGATTGGTGCTTTTGCCATTCCCAATATAACCGATGTTAAGCATATTAATTCCCCCTAGGCTCTTTTTCATTTATTATAGAAGAAGAACGTTGATCGTAAAGGATTTGCCGCCAAAATGGTACAATCAACCGAATATTTTTAAAAATGTTTGTTTATTTTCGAACAAAATGTTTATTTTATATCCTTTATCAAACGTCATTTCAATTGAACCGGAGTGAACCTGTTGAAAATACTGATGCAATTATCCGAAATGCAAAACTTTACACCAAACGAAAAAAGCATTGCATCCTATATTTTGCTTCATAAGGAAAGTATCCTGCACTTAAATATTCAGGAGCTTGCAAAGGCAACATATACTTCGCATTCCGCGATTAATCGATTAACACATAAACTTGGGCTATCTGGCTTCAAGGAGTTCATAATCAAACTTGCTCGGGAGTTTCAGCAGAATACCCAGAACATTTCCAATGTAGACCCCAACTATCCATTTGGTTTTGATGAATCCCCACTTCAAGTGGCGAAAGAAATTGCAGAATTAATGAAGGAAACGATAGAAAAAAACTTTACATTCATGGATGATGATTTATTGTCGCAAACAGCCCTATTGCTGGATCAAGCGAAAAGGATCTTTATATATGCGTTAGGAGATTCACAAATCCGTGCGAAAAGTTTCCAAAATAAATTAGTGAAAATTAACAAGTATGTGGTTATAGCTACGGAGCTGTCTGAGTGGGCGTACCATACGGCTAATCTTACGCCACAGGATTGCGCTGTTTTTTTAACTTACCACGGAAAATCACCGATCTTTTTAAAAGCAGCAAAGCACTTTACACATGAAAATATTCCCTTTATCACAATTACAGCAACCAGTCAAAATGAATTGGCCAAACTCAGTAATATCTGTATCCAGGTGCCTAATGACGAAGTAAAACATGCCAAGATTGGTACATTTTCGTCGCAAATTGCCTTTGACTATGTATTAAATGTGATCTACTCCTGTATCTATAAAATCGACTACTTAAAAAACATGCAATTCGCAACACAATCGTTGAAGAATTCGCATCTCAATGACATGATGAATGACGTGTAGAGGGATTAGCTTCTCTCTAACTGCAAAATAAGCGGCAATTTATAATTATATATGGTTGTTCTTCGACAAATAAGGTCTAGTTAGTTTTATGCTAACTAGACCTTTTTCTTTTATTGCTTCAAGCCCATCAGTACGGCCGACAGCAAGCTAGGAAAGCGTTCATTTAAATCGTCGTAACGGATAGAAATAAAGCGTTGGGTTCCCTCTATTCTCGTATGAATGACCCCTGATTCCCGAAGAACCTTAAAATGATGAGACAAGGTTGACTTTGGGGCTGAAATATCTAGCGAGCTACAGGATTGCTCCCCGTTTTCGTCTAAAATCTGGATGATATTAAGCCGAATGGGGTCACTTAAAGCATATAAAACTGTAGGTAGAGTAATTTCAATTACGTTAGGATGATACAGCGTTCTCAAGATCCGTTCACCTGCCTAACAAAGAATTATAGTTGCATTATAGCATATTGGAATGCTATATTTCTATTATTCGAAAATATTCGAACAATAGAACAAATGGAGGGTTTCGTTTTGAATAAAATTATCACCTTGTTTTTCTTGATCATGTTTTTCATTGGTACAGATACGTTCATTGTGTCGCCTCTTCTACCTATTCTTCGTGAAAGCTTCGGCATTTCTATCGAACAATCAGGCTGGATTGTTTCAGCCTATGCTTTAGGGTATGCTCTGTTTGCCTTAATTGCAGGACCGTTGTCAGATGCATGGAATCGAAAAAAAGTACTACTGTTCGGCTTACTTGGTTTTGGTATCTTCACTCTACTTTGCGGCTTTGCCGTTGATTTTTGGACCATGTTTGCTTTTCGCTTATTGGCTGGCATTAGTGCCGCTTTTGCCTCACCTCAAGTTTGGGCTGCCATTCCTCAGTTGGTTCAACCACATAAAGTGTTAAAAGCCATGGGAGTTGTCACCGCAGGATTAGCTTTTTCCCAAATGCTAGGCGTTCCCATTGGCAGCTATCTCGCTACCACCGGGTGGCAAACACCCTTTATTATGATTGGTTGCTGCACCTTCCTGATCGTTATTTGGACTGCTGTTCTCTTGCCCGCCTTGCCTCCTTCTATACAGAAGCAAAAGGCTCCCTCGATTAGGAACAGATACCGTTCATTGCTGCAGGGGTCAACACCTAAGGTCGCTTTTCTGGCCTACTTCCTGTTCCAACTCGGAAATTTTGCTGCCTTCTCTTTTATTGGCACATGGCTTTCCGACAAATTCAGCCTCAATGTTGCAAATATTGGTACGGTGATATTATTCCTTGGTTTAGGAAATACGATTAGTAGCTTATTTGGGAGCAGCTTAGTTAACAAAGTGGGGCCTAAGCACTCTTTGATCTATGGCGTAATTTTCATCGGTCTGCTTTATTTGCTTCTGCCCTATTTACCTAGTGTGACCTATGTCGAAATTACATATTTTCTGATCTTCCTTATCCTTGGAATGATTTTTCCGCTTATGATGAGTATGCTTCAAACCTTATCTGCCACAGCACGCGGAACAGTTTCATCACTTGCCAATTCTTCTATGTATTTTGGAACAATGGTTGGCTCTTTCACAGCAGGAATGCTATACGCTCACAGCGGTGGTTTTATTTCCGTTTGCCTGTTTTCTGTGATTTGTTTCGGTGTGTCACTAATCTTGTTCCTACGTAGCGGAGTTTTACTAGGTCTAAGATTAAAATAGAAACGAGTAACCATAAAATTTTGACATAAGCTCTATCTTTGGGCCAGGAAAAGAACTTATTTTACTAGAAAAGCCGCCAGTATGGCGGCTTCTTATGCTATCTAATGTTGTCTACCTTGAAGAATCAATTTTCATCAATAGCATTTCGAATATCATAATCATCGATATTGATATCCAAAGCCATTCCAAGTGCTAACTTTGCCAGTTGGCTTCCAATAAAGGGCCCCATGGTCAGTCCGGATGCTCCAAGCCCATTGGCAGCTATAAGACCGTTCCAGCCAGGAACAGCTCCAAGCACCGGTAGAAAACCAGGTGTAAACGGACGGAAACCAACTCTTACCTCCTGAAAAGTACTATTTGCTAAATCAGGTGCTAATTCTAAACCTTTATTTAGGATTTCCTGCATCCCGCCTGCTGTTACTCTTGTATCGTATCCTTCGATTTCATTTTCGTGAGTCGCCCCTATGACGATCTTCTGTTGATCAAACGCTAACAAATATTGATCAGAAGGCGGCATGATTACAGGCCAGGTGCCTGTATCTTGCCCATCAGGGATCTGTAAATGCATGATTTGTGCTTTTTGAAAGCTAACCTTAAAGCGAATGCCCAAAGGCAGCATCAGTTGATTTGCCCATGCACCAGCACAAACAATGACTACGTCAGACGAAAAGCTGTTTCCACCAACCGTTACTCCGGTTACATGATCGGAATCATATTGGAGCACAGCATCTCCATGGATAAGGGTTGCCCCATTTCTTTGTGCTGATCGGATCAACGCATCCCGCAGCGCACGACCATCTATACGTGCGGCACCGCTAATATGAACGGAGCGATAGCGATCTACTAACAAAGGAAAACGTTCATGGGTTTCCTTTTCATTGAGTTGCATAATTTCACCGATTTCCGGTGCATCTGTATGACGTAAATGTGCCCGTTCCTGCATTTTTTTGATTTTCTCTACATCATCATGAATACTGAGAGCTCCAACTTGAGCATAGCCAGTTTCTGTTTCCCCCTCGCTTTTAAGTTCTTCAATCAATCCGGGGTAAAAACGTGCGCCCGCTTTGGCTAGCTGGTACCAAGCTTGATTGCGTCGCTGTGATAACCAGGGACAAATAATGCCAGCAGCTGCATCAGTCGCCTGCCCTTTATCTTTGCGGTCTACAAGAATGACATCAGCGCCCAATTTTGCTAACTGGTATGCTGTCGATGCCCCCAGAATTCCTGCTCCGATTACGATAACCCTCTTCATGAATACATCCCTTTCCTAAATCACTGTATCCATTATAGCGAATACCGCATGAATGCATAAAGTTTGAAGCATTAATATTTCTATCCTTATAAAGTTCTTAGAATTGATCTGTAAAGTAGTTGTCAGAACGAATGAAAAGGATGAACTGATATGGATAACATTATTTTACAGACTAAAAATCTCTGCAAAACCTTTAGACGGCAACAGGCGGTGAACAACGTCACACTGTCTATTCAGGAGAATTCCGTCTATGGGCTACTTGGCCCAAATGGGGCTGGAAAATCAACCACCTTGAAAATGTTAACTGGTATGCTACGTCCGACAGGCGGTGAAATTTTATTCCAAGGAAAACCCTGGTCACGAAAAGATCTCGATCAGATCGGCGCACTGATCGAATCTCCTCCACTCTATGAGAATTTGACTGCTAGAGAGAATTTAAAGGTTCGTACAACCTTGCTCGGACTACCTGATTCACGAATTGATGAAGTACTGAAGATTGTTGATTTGACTCATACCGGGAAAAAACGCTCTGGCCAGTTCTCGATGGGCATGAAACAGCGGCTGGGCATTGCTATTGCGCTCCTCAACCATCCCAAACTACTAATTTTAGATGAGCCAACCAACGGACTTGACCCCATTGGCATTCAGGAGCAACGCGAGCTGATTCGCTCCTTCCCGAAGCAAGGAATTACCGTAATTCTTTCCAGTCATATTTTATCCGAAGTCGAACAAATCGTTGACCATGTCGGTATTATCGCTGGTGGCATATTAGCTTACCAAGAGGCGGTTACACCAGGACAAGACTTGGAATCGTTGTTCATGCAGATTGCACAGGAATACCGAAAAGGGGATGAGTAGGATGCAGCAATATATAGCCGCCGAACATCTAAAATTAAAGCGTACCTTCACGAAAAAGCTGGTCTGGCTGGCCCCCATCGTTACTCTTCTTCTGTGTACCGTGCTCATGGGGGGACATATGCTCCAAAGCGCCAGCTACAATTGGTGGTATTTCATGCTGCTGCCAGGTGCGCTCACCTTAATATGCTCAGGAGTGATCCAAAAGGATGGCAAGAAGCTGAAATACCGTGCTGTCCTTGGCATGTCTGTAGATTTGGCTCAGGTATGGTACGGTAAAATCGGGGTTTGCGTAAGACTCTTAATGGTTTCCTTTATTATTTTATTTATAGGGATAACTCTTGGCGGATTCGTATTCTCAACTTCCGTGACACTAGCAGAAAGCGTCGCTGCAACTCTGATCCTCTTCATCACCTTTTTGTGGCAAGTTCCACTTTGCCTGTTCCTGACGGATCGAATAGGCATGTTTGCCACCCTAATCATCAACATGCTGGGCAACGTAGCCTGCACCGTCTTGTTCGCTACGTCTTCTGTATGGTGGGCGGTACCCTATGCTATTCCAGCGCGATTGATGTGCACCGTCATTCAAGTGCTGCCTAATGGGCTTGCCGTTCCTTCAGGAGATCCACTTTTGGATAAAGGCGTGATTGTGCCCGGTCTAGTGATCACAATCTGCCTGTTTATAATTCTGTCGATACTGACGACGATGTCCTTCCGCAAGCGGGAGGCTAAATAAGATGATTTCTTTTTTCCGCTATCTGAAATCCGATGTGCTTAAACTTAGAAGGCAGCCCTTACTGCTTGTGCAGCTGTTTGTGCCGCTTTTAGGGATAGCAATCTTTCTAGCCTACTATTCCTTTACTCCGTATTCACCGATTTCGAAGATAGACGGCTATTTGCAGGTCCTGGCTGTGGTTCTTCCTACCATGATTGGTATTGTATGCTCCATTGTTGTTGAGCAGGAGTCAGTCGCTGGAAATTTCCAACACCTCTTGACCTCGCCGGTGAAGCTGTTACCTTTTTTGAGCAAGCTTAGCCTACTCCTGTGCTTGGGATTTGGCAGTGTGCTGCTTGCCTCAGGCGGCTTTGGGGCTGGCTATATATATCTTATGAAAGAGTCCCCGTATGGCTTGAAGTTTTATGTGTTGGCTGCCTACATTCTGTTTGTGTCCAGTGTGTTCCTTTATATTCTACATTTTTTCATTAGTTTGCGGTTCGGTAAGGGAGCTTCCATCGGCCTGGGTATTATGGAGAGTCTATTGTCCGCTTTGCTTCTTACAGGGCTGGGTGATCATAATTGGATATTCGTTCCCTCTGCTTGGGCGGCCCGGTTCATCACGATCTGGGTGCAATACGGCGTAAGCTCAGCAGATTCTATCCCTGAAGCTATACAGCTTGATTTGGGAATCAGATATTGCGTAGTAGGGACCTTAGTCATCATGGTATTATTAGGGTTATGGATTTGTCGTTGGGAAGGACAAAATTCGTTGGAGTAAAGATTAGAGTAAAGAAAGCAAGGGATGTGAATAAAGCATGGCAAACTTGTTGGCCGTTGATGACGAACCCGCCGTTTTGGCTCTCCTTCAAAATATTTTGCAGAAAGATGGCCATGTTGTCACGGTGGTCTCCGCCTCCCCACAGGTTCTCACCATGCAGCTCGGAGCATTTGATCTTATACTGCTTGACGTGATGATGCCTACCATGGACGGATTCACACTCTGCCGGGAAATTCGCAGCAAGGTAGACTGTCCGATACTGTTTCTTACCGCAAAATCCATGGAGAACGATGTGATGTTGGGGCTTGGGGATGGAGCCGACGATTATATTGTCAAACCGTTCGGCACTGGAGAGCTGCGCGCACGAATCAACGCCCATCTCAGACGGGAGAATCGTGAACGGCGTAATGTATTCTGCATCGGGGAAGTTCATTTCAATCTGTCTGGCAAGGAAATCACCGTTCAGAATGTTGTAGTCCCGTTTACCAAAAGTGAATATGAGATATGTAAGTTTCTAGCTTTGAACTGGGGGCAGGTATTCTCTAAGGAGCAGATTTACGAAGCGGTCTTCGGCTTGGATGGGGACAGCGATTCCGCCACCATTGTGGAGCATGTCAAAAATATCCGGGCCAAGCTTGGCAAAGTAGAGGTTTCTCCAGTGGAGACAGTTTGGGGGATCGGCTACCGATGGAAGTAACCAAAGTACAGCAAGCACGCAAGACTACTAAATTACGAACCATTTTCCTGGGTTATTTAGTTATGTTTTGTATTGGAACAATTGCGCTCGCTCTGTTCCTGGTCCTCATCTTCTATGCCCTGATATCTTATGGGGCCATTCTTCCCGCGAACTATGCGGAGAAGCAGGTACGGGAGGACAAGTCAATCATTGAAGCGGGCAAAACCCTGCAACCGAATTCTCAGATAAAACTGTATAAGTACGCGTTGTTCACTTCGGAAGGCCGCCTCATTGAAGGAAATCTTTCTGAAAACCAGGCCCAAGCCGCTTGGAGTGTTACGCAGCAGAGCAATACTGCGTATCAATTTCCTTATAACTATGTAAAAGTTCCACATCATGATGAAATTACTGTGATGCGCTATTCTGTCTCGGCACAGTTTGAACTTCCTATCCTGCGTCAATATCTGCCGAACGCAGAATTGTCCTTTTTGGCCGTGTTCTGTATCGCCTTCCTGGGGGGAGGTGCTTTACTGGCTTCCTCCTTCGGACGAAAGCTGGCACGTAAGATGAGCGGATTGCAGCAGGCTACCAAACAAATTCAAGCACAGGATTTGGACTTCTCAATCAAGTTCAGTGGCGTGATGGAGATCGATCAGGTACTACATTCCATGGATAAAATGAAAGAAACTTTAAAGACATCGCTTCAGAAACAGTGGAATCTCGAAAAATCCCGCCGCGAGCAAATTTCCGCTCTAGCACACGATGTCAAAACACCACTCACTATCGTTCGTGGAAACGTAGAGCTACTGTCCGAGACCGAACAGTCCGAAGAGCAAAAGAACTATACGGATTATATTGCGGAAAGCACCAGGCAGATGGAGCAGTATATTAAAACTCTCATTGACATTTCAAAAGCGGAAACACTAGTCACCCTGCGGGCGGAAACGATGGATGCTGACTTCTATTTATCGAAAGTGAAAGATCAGATAATGGCCTTGGCTGCTGTCAAAAAAATATCTGTAGCATTCGCTGCATATAACCCCCCTAAGACGCTGTATGCAGACCCAGTGCTACTTGAGCGCGCCATTATGAATGTTGCTTCTAATGCGGTAGATCAGGCGCCTGAATACAGCGAAATCCAGCTGATCGTAGAGTCTGTTGAAAACTGTATTCGGTTCAGCATCGTAGACGAAGGCCCGGGCTTCTCTCCAGCAGGTCTCAAACAGGCCGCCGAGCAGTTTTATATGGGTGATTCATCCAGAAGATTGAGTGGACATTACGGTATGGGCCTGTATATAACAAAATCCATTGTCAACCTACATGGCGGAAAGCTGAACATCGCCAACTCCACCCAGACAAGCGGCGGACAGGTAAGCATTGAAATACCAATCAGTGCATGAATCATACAAGCGAGAATCAATCCTATCGTATACCTTAATCATTCCAGGTGCGACCAAGCCTGATCAGATCGAAACTAATCTTCAAACGCTGAGTATTCAACTAACTGTAGAAGATCTTAAGCAGCTGGATATCCTTTTTAGTCAAAATAACTTGTTTACAGAGTAGCTGATTGTCAATTTATAACTCTATTAGCGGGCGCTTATAAAGCGCCCCTTTTCGCATTTTACGTACACTTATTGGATAGTAGACAAAAAAGAGTTCTAAAGTTTTCACTTTAGAACTCTTTTAACAGATGCATTTATTTGGTAATCGTAATTTGTTTGGATGCAGTATTATAGTTCACCTGATACCCCGAAAGCTCGCTAATCACTCGTAATGGAACCAGCGTGTAGCCGTTAACAATAACCGGAGCTGTGATGTTCGTCGAATAACTTCGGGAGTTGTTTAACTCATATACGGCAAGGGTCGAATTCTTGACTTGAAGCACTACCTGTTTGCCGTCTGTAGGTCGATTCAGAATAATCTTTTTGGTCGATTTTTCATAATTCACCTCGTAACCTATCCGTTCACTGATAAAGCGCAGCGGGACCATCGTCGCCCCATTAATGATCCGAGGAGCCTGAGCCATCGTCGTAGCACGACCATCGACATAAGCCGATTTAGCTCCTGGTGTCAGGGTGAACGAAGATGAATAGGAGGAAACCGCATTGTTAGGATATGAAGACGTTGTACCAGAAGTGGTTGTCGTAGTAGAACTCGTCCCAGATGATGAACTACCGGTACCAATCGCTCTATTGCGAATAGCTTCTAGCCGATCCAGCAGATCGCTTTTACGGGTTCCGCTCGGCAGATCACTGATTGCATCTCTGGCAGAACGCCAGTCGGACGCATTTAGACTGTTTTCCGCAATTCGCATCAAATCTCTTGCTTTCTCATAGTTCGATGAACTAGATGAAGAAGAGTAGTAACCATCCGAATCCGTGCGTTCTGATATCTTTACACCGCTAGATTCTCTTCCATTGCTATTGACAGTCACGACCTTAATCTCATACCAGCGTCCTTCTCGCAAATCCGTGATTTTATAGGACTCAGAGCTTGTAGTCCCCTTATAATCACCATCCACATATATCTTCACCTTGTCGGCTCGACTCGGCATATCATAGGTGATTTTGATCCAGGTGTCGCTTTTGCTATCTACTTCAAGATTGGACACTTCTGACGAATTGGAGGACGTACTGTCCGTTGTGGCAGTTAGTCTCACACCGGAGGACAATGTACCTGTGCTTCGCTTAGATCTTATCGTGAACGTATAGGTCTGGCTTGCCGAAAGGTTGTTGAAAGTATAGGATGTTCCTGTTGAATCGGTTACCAGTTGCCCGTCCTTATACAGACTGACCGTACTAATTCCACTAGGCCTTGTCCAGGAAACAGTAACACTATAGTTATTAACTGATGTCACTGAAGCACCTGTCACATCGGGCACAATATCGGTAGAGACCGTAGAAGTTGTAACTGGAATACTAACTCCTTGAGATATATTTCCGGATTTGTCTATCGTTTTGACCGTTACGGTATAGGCTGTGGCAGCATTCAAGACATTAAACGTGTAAGACGTGCCTGTGGTTCTTTGAATTTCTGTACCATTTAAATAGACAATCGCTTGGCTTAAGTCAGCATCCTTAGGCAATATGTAATTGATGGTAAATCCATTATATCCGACATTCGTCGCTGCCAGTCCGCTTACTTCTCCTGGTGGTGTCTTATCCACAGGACCATCAACGGAAGCCGTTTTAGCCTGTATTGTTGTACCGAGAGATTCATTTCCACTCTTATTCACCGTTTTCACGCGAAAGGTATATGTCGTGTTCGGCTGTAAACCGCTTAACATATAAGAGTTGCTTCTAATGTTATCTACATACACATCGTTAGTAACACCAACCACTTTAACGTGGTCAAAATTGATGTCCGACGGATTGTTCCAGGACAAATTTACTTTTGTTGTTTCTGTAGGAACCGCTGTCAGATTGCTTACCTCTGCCGGCGCGATATTCGCAGTCACCATTTGGCTCGACATTACTTTTAGCATTTGGTTAAGATAGGTGTTCTGACCATAACCTTTGGTTAACGTAGTCACTTTCGGACCTGAAGTAACAGGCACTTGACTACCTTGAGCGGTTGCTAATTTGGTATGTAACTGTGTTGTATTTAGGCCTGTCAGATTTGAGTAATGCCTCTCAGTCGGCAACGCGCTAGCCACTGCATCGGGTGTCAAAATGCCATATCCCGTATTCAAAATCAGTGTAGCCGTTGCGAACGGAGCCATCCATTGACGCAAACGTTTTTTATTCATATTCTATGCTCTCCTTGATACCAGTATGGAAATTTTATTTGTCAAAAACTAATAAGTTAAGCTTACAAGCCCTTCTGCTGCAATCCAGCTTTTAAAATATGTACCATAATGTACACACGTTCATTTAACTGTTATCGGAATTTGCATACAAAATGTTTAGGCTTCACACCGTATTTTTACTGATAGGGGGTCCGCATACAATAGGGATACACATTTTGACAAGTTAAATGAAATTACAATTATCGTTTCCAGGAGCGCTAAGCTGTGTGACGTTCGCATCTGCCGTAAATATTCGATATATCGTAACTTTCTACCGTTTAATAACAATGCATTATAGGATATATTAAATTTTAAGTAACAAGAGAAAGAGGTGTATTATGTTCAAAAATGCCTTTAAGATGTTTGGTGTCATTGGTAATATTGAAGCAATTTCATATCTACTACTTGTGTGTATCGCTATGCCACTTAAATACGCAGCTGGAATACCGCAAATGGTAAGCTGGGTGGGTATGATCCATGGGGTACTGTTCGTGGCTTATGTTGTAGCGACTGTGGTCATGCTAATTATGCGGAAAATAACGCTACTGCAAAGTCTTGCTGCCTTGATTGCCTCACTGTTGCCGTTTGGCCCCTTCATTTTTGATCGTAAGGTGCTTAAGAAAGCCGAAGCACGTGCGAGTCATACCAGCCCGATAAAAGCTACATAAGCATGTACAAGGGCAAGTGCCAATACAACAACGCGGCTTTCTCTTCCCACTCATGCAGCAGTATACAAAAACAACCGATGGCTCTAAACCACTCGGTTGTTTTTGTATACGCGAATTGTAAATTGTTACTTTCCCACAGCAGTAAGGGAGACCCTAACTTTGTCATTTTTTCGTCCCTTCTTGCTATATTTATGTAATCACAACAACTAATCTCTCGGGTAATTTACACTCATAATATCCATAAAAGGAACTTTATCCGTTTCTCCATTACTCTCTACATGAACCTTCCCTGTTCTTGGGTCCATTTTAACAATCTGTCCGCGGGTTGTTTCTGCGCGTCCCCATACGGTCAATACAACCTCGGATTGCTCTCGTTGTGCTTCTACAAGCTGATTCCCGATTTCCTCCAGTACAAATTCATCCCGAGTAGGCCGTTTGGGTACCTTCGCTTTTGCCACTTGCTATCACCCTTCCTTTCGTGCAAAATCAAAATCAAATTCAAATTCATTCTATTTTACCATACTTTTCATCATTTGGTGCTGGTAATGTGAGTAAAATTACGTCTCAGATATACAAAAAAGCCGAGTTCTCAAAAACGAGAACATCGGCTCTCTAAAGATACTTGTTGGAATTCATAGGAGCGATTGAAAATCGAAGAGACAAGGTCATTTGACCAACTGTGGAATGTAATCCACGATATTATAAATAGGAGCACTGCTCTGTTGTGTAACGGCCAAAATTAATGCACCTTCGAGCATCGAAATGATAAGTACCGCCAGACTGCGTGCCTTTTCCTCGTCCCAGCCCGATTCCTGAAGACGCTCCATATAGATGTGCTGCCAATCTGTAAACGTATTCACACAAGCATGACGTAGCGATTCACTAATACAGGAAGTTTCCGCAGCAGCCCAGAAGCCAATCGGCATGAAGTCGTTAAAGCCGGTACGGTCTGCCTCCTCAGCTGTATTACGAATAAAATCCTGAATGGCTAGTACTGGATTATCATTCCCGTCCAGGGTCTGTTTTAATTTTTGCTTTATAAACTCATTCCCTCTTCTTATGCACTCCAAAGCCAATTCTTCTTTACCACGCGGAAAATAATAATAAAGTGACCCTTTCGGTGATCCACTCTCCGCAAGAATCTGATTCAGTCCGGTCGCGTGATACCCCTGATGAAAAAAGAGCTTCGATGCGGTTTGTACGATATTCTCGTATGATTCGGGTTTAGCAGCCATATACAGCATCCTTCATTATTTAATATTTACAACTTATACTTTGACAAAAAAATAACAACATGTTTATTATATATAGACCGATTGTTATAATTCAACACTATTAATTTATTTGGAGGAACAAAAACAACATGAGTACAATGAGTCAAACAAGTTCACCCTCTGAACCCAAAACGTTCAAGGTGCTACCTATTATGATTGCGCTGCTCCTTAGCGGCTTTATTGGGATGTTCAGTGAAACGGCACTTAACATTGCACTGAATGATTTGATGCAGATTTTGCATATTACAACTGCAACAGCCCAATGGCTGACAACCGCTTATCTGCTTACACTCGGTATTTTAGTACCTGTATCGGGATTGCTGATTCAAACCTTTACGACAAGACAGCTGTTTGTGACATCGTTGCTGTTCTCAATAGCTGGTTGTCTCGTTGCTGCGCTTGCACCTACTTTTTCAGTGCTATTGATCGCACGTATTCTTCAGGCCATTGGCACGGCGTTGTTATTGCCATTGATGTTTAACACCATCTTGATCATTTTCCCAGCTGAAAAGAGAGGCGCGGCTATGGGGATCATCGGATTGGTCATTATGTTTGCACCTGCCGTGGGCCCTACCATTGCAGGACTGGTACTGCAAAATCTGTCTTGGCACTGGATCTTCTGGATCTCCCTTCCGTTCTTAGTTCTCTCACTGATTTGCGGTATTTTATTTATGCAAAACGTTTCAAAAACGACCAAGCCCAAAATTGATTTTTTATCTATCCTGTTATCTTCCATTGGCTTCGGCGGTGTCGTGTTTGGTTTCAGTAAATCCGGAGAAGGTGGCGAAGGTTGGGCTAGCCTGATGGTTCTGCTTCCTGTGATTGTCGGTCTGATATCGTTGATACTGTTCTCTGTACGTCAATTGAAAATGAAGCAGCCTATGTTGAATTTGCGTGTATTTAAATACCCTATGTTTGTTATTGGCGTTATTATGGTGTTCCTATGTATGATGACGATCCTTTCTACGATGCTGATTCTTCCACTCTTTTTGCAAAAGGGGCTGGCTCTGTCTGCTCTAACAGCAGGTTTAGTACTTCTGCCCGGTGGGATTATCAACGGCCTCTTGTCTCCTATTATGGGTTCATTGTTCGATAAATTCGGTCCCAAGTGGCTTGTCATTCCAGGACTTGTGATTGTAGCTGCTGTTTTGTTTTTCCTGTCCGGCATTACAACAACATCAACTCTTGTACTCATTATTGTGCTTCATAGCTGCTTGATGATCGGCATTTCCATGATTATGATGCCAGCTCAGACAAACGGCCTAAATCAGCTCCCTATGGATCTATACCCAGACGGAACAGCCATTATGAGTACGCTCCAACAAGTTGCTGGTGCAATCGGTACAGCTGTAGCGGTAAGCATTCTCTCCAAAGGTATGGAAGGCTATTTGAGCCAATCCAGTATGCCTGAATCCGTAAATGAAATGGCCAATGCCATGACAATCGGATCACAAAATTCATTTTTCTTTGCGATGATCATCAGTGTGATCGGGTTGATCCTTGCCTTTTTCATCCGCAGAGTTCATGTTGAACATGGCACTGCCAAAGCTCCCATGCACTAATTCATAATTTTCATGTGATCCCAAATTAAAAATATGTGAATAAACTTAAAGACTGCTAACCATATCACTATTGGTTAGCAGTCTCAGGCTGTCGAGAAAGTCTCGACAGCCTATTTTATGTTAATTTTGTTTAAGACGACACCGCGTTAATGTTGTATAATATAGGTAACTATTGTAGAACGGATGGTGTTGATATGCTACGTTCCAATCGCGAAAAACAACAATCCTACGAATTTGTTTCCATCGAAGATCTGGTTCCTCAAGATCACTTGCTCCGCAAAGTAGATAAGTATATCGATTTTTCGTTTATCGATGATAAAGTTCGACCACTGTATTGTGCAGACAACGGGCGTCCTGCCATTGATCCTACCGTATTGTTTAAAATGATCTTTCTCGGTTATTTCTATGGCATTCGCTCAGAACGGCAACTCGAGCGAGAAATTCAGACGAACCTAGCTTATCGTTGGTTTCTGGGGTTGGGCTTAACGGATAAAGTTCCGGACCATACGACGATTAGCTGGAATCGTCGCACTCGCTTTAAAGACACCACGATCTTTCAAGATATCTTCGATGAAATTGTGCTGCAGGCGATCTCTCACCGAATGGTGGGTGGGCGTGTTCTCGTCACCGATTCCACACACGTCAAAGCCAATGCTAACAGGCACCGGTACACCAAAGAACAAGTGTTGCAGAATACCAAAGACTATATGGACGAGCTGAACGAAGCGGTGAAGGATGACCGGAAAAACCACGGAAAAAAGCCTTAAAATCCCGAGAGGAAGTGAACGAAGAAAAAGAAATTAAAGTGAGCAAAACAGACCCGGACAGCGGCTATATGATCCGTGATGGCAAGCCCGAAGGCTTCTTCTATCTGGACCACCGCACGGTGGATATGAAGTACAATCTGATTACGGATGTGCATGTGACGCCGGGAAATGTACATGATTCTGTCCCCTATTTGTCCCGTTTGGATCGCCAAAGAGAACGTTTTGGTTTTCAAGTAGAAGCTGTTGCACTAGATTCAGGTTATTTAACAACGCCGATTTGCCGAGGTTTGCAGAACCGAAAGATTTTTGCCGTGATTGCTCACCGAAGATTCCATCCCAGACAAGGACTGTTTCCGAAATGGAAGTTTGAATACGATGCCAAACGCAATGTGTATAGATGCCCAGCCCAACAGGAACTGCCCTACCGAACGACGGACCGTAAGGGATACCGGCAGTATGCCTCTGACCCAGCTCAGTGCCAGCATTGCCCACTGCTAAGTCAGTGTACCCAGTCTCGAAACCACCGCAAAGTAGTGACTCGGCATGTCTGGGAAGACAGCAAAGAGTGGGTACGGAGCAACCGGCTGAGCCCATCTGGTAAAAAGCTGTACCGCAAACGAAAAGAGACGATTGAGCGAAGCTTCGCGGATGCCAAGAGCTCCATGGGTTTCGCTATTGCCGTTTGCGCGGTCTTCCAAACGTCAGGGAACAAGCCCTTATGACGGCAGCCGTGCAGAACATGAAGAAGATGGCGATCCACCTAGATCGCCTGGAGAAACAGGGGTAACCCCCCCTGCTTCTCCAGAGACCAGAGCATTATGATGTAAAAAAGAAACCCACGTCTCAAAATGACGGGGTTTCTCGACAATCTGAGAGAGTCATCTCGACTCTCTTTTAAGATGCTATATCTCTCAAATGATTGCTTACTTTAAGCTCCTTCCATTCCTTTTTTCTTTCGTGTTGCTGCAATTTGTGTCATGATCATTAGAATGATGATCACAATCATTCCAATCATAGCAGGAGTGAAGCTATGGGAAGCATCATGAATCCAGCCTAGCAATATTGGACCCATCGCTCCAATGACATATCCAGCAGATTGCTGCATCGCTGACCAGGAAGTAGCATCGTTCACATTGGTTGTAGAATCAATCGGTAACATCAGGTTTAAAGTGAACAAGCCCCCTGCCCCAACTCCAAAGAGTACAACGGAAACCATAGGCATGAAATTCATCATCAATAAAACCAACCCAACAATCATGAACAGAGATTCACCAACCAACCATACACTTCTTGAGGGAAAGTTCTTCAATAATACAGGAAGTACAAAGCTAATCGGAATTTGGATGACAACAAATATAGTCAGACAAAGCGTTGCATAGGATTTGCTATACCCCATTTCCTGAATCATCAACGGGAGCCACGCTGTAAAAGAATAAAACAACATCGCCATTAATCCAAATGAGAGCGTAATCGTCCATGCTCTTCTATTTCCCCAGGGAAGTTTAATTTGCGGACGTTCTTTTATTCCACTCACATGAGCAGATTCAGATTTCGGCTTCACCATGATCCACCACATGATCGCTGCTACAAAGGCAACTACTGCCCACCCTCCTACTGCTATCTGCCAAGAATTGAAATATGCCTCTATGGGAATGGATACCATTGAACTGCCCGCAGCCCCTACAGTGATTGCAATACTATAGAGTGCAATCATGGATGGAACATGATCGGGAAAATACTTTTTAATAAAGCCTGAAGTTAACGGGCCAATCGAAGCGATCCCGATACCTACGATTAATGCAGATAAAAGTAAAACGGACGTAGACTGTGTAAATAGCCGAGTGGCTATTCCGAATCCCACCACAATCAGGGAATATCCAATGATTCGTTCTATTCCCCATCTCCCACTTGCTTTGACGGCAAAAGGTGAAAACACACCCATACATAGTACAGGTATTGACGTTAGCAAACTGGCTAGTGCAGCGCTCATCCCCAAATCTTCCCGAATCGTATCTAGCAGCGGAGATATGGAATTAATAGCCGGGCGCAAATTCAATGTAGCAACAAATAATGCAATAATTAAAAATATATTTTTCCTCATTGTAATCTCCTTCTGATCTCATTCTCATGTTATCTAGGCTCTATTCTACGTGGAGAGAAAGATAAAAAAGTAGGTGAAAAGAGACATATTTATAGGTGAATATGGACATTCAACGAAATTATACGTAAGATAATATCAAACATTAGGAATATAAAGGAGCCCTCTCATGAGTATCAGACACAGCAATTATATTATGTCCGGAGACGATCTTTTCGCGCCTAGCGTTCCGATTAATGTGAACAGGGTTTATGAAACGTTTGAACTAAACTCCCATTCCCATGATTTTTTTGAAATCACATATATCAGTGAAGGTGAAGGTGTTCATTATATTGATGGTGAAGCAGTTCCTGTGGAGCAAGGGACTATTATTTTCATTCCAGTTGGGTGTGCTCATGTGTACAGGCCCAAAACCCTCATGAAAGATCGCCCGCTGATCGTTTACAACTGTTTGTTTCAAGAAAAGTATCTAACGGAACTCCACTCCTGTTTTCCGCAAGCTCCGGACATAGGTGAATATTTCGCAAACAAGCAGTTACATTGGTTCTCTATGAAAGATCTTGATGGTACATATCATTACCTGTTCCGAGAACTTTATCGAGAATTTGCGACAAAACCTCCAGGATATTTGGCTGCTCTCTCTGCTCTCGTCATGCAAATACTAATCGGTTTATTTAGAAATCAAGTACAGAACGTTGCTTCCCTAGAAAAAAAGACGCACTGGATGGCTGTCGATGAAGCAATTACCTTTATCAACTCTCATTATGCAAGCGGGCTTAGACTTAGCGAAATTGCCGATCGAGCTAACCTTAGCAAGCGGCATTTCAGTCGTCTTTTTCAAGACCATACCGGAATGAGCTTTACGAATTACTTGCAAAACCTCCGTATGGATGCAGCATGCCGTCTCCTATCAGAAGGCCACAGCAGTGTAGCCGAAATTGCCGCATCAGTCGGATATGTGGATATGAAATTCTTTCATCAACTTTTCAAGAAAAAAGTCGGAATGACGCCCCTAGCTTACAGACATACATGGCGTCAGACTAAATAAAAAACTACAGCATACAAAAGACAATAGGTTTCAACAAGCGTGGCAGTAAAGTGTCTCTATCGACTCCATCAAACTTATCCCACGAATGCGCCTCCGATGGGAAGATGGCCCAAGTGTATGCCTGAATCGGAGCTATATCCATCTAACGCCGGCTTCGCCACTCGGGACTTTAACCTATAGATAGCGTCCCTGCTGGGGACACTAAAAAAGCCGCTATATTAGCGACTTTTGATGTTCCAACAGTCATCGGTATTTGTAGCTATGTTACCGAAATGTATCGTTTAGTATACATACTTTTAATTTACTATTGTTTTCTTTCGACGTTCTCTAAGCAAAATATTTCTTGGTCAATTGCCGCATATTCAGTATTCTGTAGGTTAAATCTCAAGTCCTTGTTGCTATTAACGAAACAAGCTGCTCCCGTTGCTCTCAATGACATCTTTATACCAGTGGAAGGACTTCTTACGAAAGCGTTCCAATGTTCCTGAACCATCATCATGACGATCTACATAGATAAATCCGTACCGTTTTTTCATTTCTGCGGTTGTTGCACTAACCAAGTCGATACAACCCCATGATGCATATCCCATTAATTCAACACCATCTTGGATGGCTTCAGCGACTTGAAGCAAGTGCTCCTTCAAATATTTAATACGATAATCATCAATAACGGTTTTGTTACCATTTTCGTCCGTAATCAGTTCATCTACGGCTCCTAATCCATTTTCAACGATGAATAATGGCTTCTGATAACGATCATACATCGCATTCATGATGTACCTTAAGCCTTGAGGGTCGATCTGCCAACCCCAATCACTCGCGGTCAAGAGCGGATTAGGAACACCACCAATCAGGTTTCCTTCTCCTTTAATTTGCTTAGCAGGATCAGCTGTTTCGCAACTACTTTGATAATAGCTAAAGGAAATAAAGTCAACGGTATTTTTCAAAATTTCTTCGTCACCAGGCTCGAAATGAATAGTAATCCCATTATCTTTCAAATAACGTTTCATGTAACCCGGGTAATAACCACGCACATGAACATCCGTAAAACCTGTGTTCTTATGATCCGCTTCCATCACTCTGATCATATCATTAGGGTCAGGAGTCAATGGGTAAATCGGCATAGCAATGACCATACAACCCACTTTTAACTCTGGGTTGATTTCATGCGCTATTTTAACTGCCAGTGCACTTGCAACAAACTCGTGGTGAACGGCTTGGTAAAGATCCTGTTTGCTAAGTTGATCCTTAGGCGTGTTAATCCCGCCACTTGCAAAAGGGTGTTCAAGAATAGAGTTAATCTCGTTAAATGTGAGCCAATACTTCACTTTGTTTTTGTATCTCTCAAAAATAGTTCGCACATATCGTTCATAGAAATCGACCATTTTTCGATTCGCCCATCCATCGTATTCCCTAACAAGATGTAGAGGAGTCTCATAATGAGAGATCGTAACTAGAGGTTCAATCCCGTATTTCAGGCACTCGTCAAAGAGATCGTCGTAAAATTGGAGACCTTTTTCGTTTGGCTCAAGTTCATCCCCTTTTGGGAAGATTCTGGACCAAGCTATAGACGTACGAAAAACTTTGAAACCCATTTCGGCAAGGAGTTTAATATCTTCTTTATATCGGTGATAGAAGTCAATCGCAAATAACTTCATATTATCCTCTGTTGGTTCTACCGTCGGAGGTGTTTGAATGCCGTTTGGCATGATATCCTGAATGGAAAGTCCTTTTCCATCTTCTTGATATGCACCTTCTATTTGGTTTGCAGAGACGGAACCTCCCCACAAAAAACCGTTAGGAAATTGAAATGTTTTACTCATTTGGTAAGCCACCTTTCTTTTAAACCTTCAGCGGATCTGGATATATAACGAATCTCACTTGATCGGTTTTTTATCATGTATTTGTTTTCACAACTTATGTTACATAGATTCATGCATAAAATAAATGTTATTTCGTATTTAGTACAAGGTATCAGAGATTCACATTTGTAACATAAAAGTAACGCAGTGTTTCTAAAGATTACTGTGTGCAAGCTCAAGGGTAACTGTAATTCAATTTCGCCATCATAATAAGTAACAACATAAAAAAGCCGCCAAAACTGACGACTTCATCATGATAAGTTACTCCATTAAATGTGTTTTAGCTTGCTTCCGGATTGATTTCTCCTAACTTGAGGTCAGATGGCAGGTTTCGTATTTACAATGTTCTGGAGACTTTCCTTAATCTGATTCGTAACTTCGTGACCATGGTACGTAATCACTTTTTTAATATCAAGCTCTAACAGTTTAGCAATCGAATCGTATGCAGTCGTATGATCCAACGTTTGTTCGTCATCAAAAGACAAGAGACAACCATCTTTCGAATTTAAAGCATCGCCAGCAATTAGTGTTTTGCTTGGGATATGATACAGCGACATGTGATCTGGTGTGTGTCCTGGTGTAAAGATCACCTGAATACCACCTGCCAAGGGAAGAATGTCTCTATCCTTTAATGCTGCATGAACGCGCACGGGCGGTGCGAAATCTTTACTTTTAATAAGCGGAGTAGCTCCTGTCAAATAAGGTACCGCTTCCTCATGAGCGAGCACCGTAACCCCGTTTCCCCTGGCCTCAACTAATTCCGGCAGACTGCCAATGTGATCCCCATCTTGATGCGTAATAATAATATGCGTCAGCTTATCTAAACTGAAATTTTCTTTTTCGAGTAACTTACGGATTTGTGTCAATTGTCCAGGAATACCGGTATCAACAAGTACTACATTCTCATCATCCCATAACAATATTGGATATACTATAAATGGTTTCCTATTATATTCCATTTCAAGTTTAATTGCTTTAATTCCATTATTCGGTTGAGACATTAGACATACGCTCCTTCAATTTAGTAAACATATTATATTACTTAAAGTAAGCAACAAGTCAACCCTTTTTACACTCACTCTCTTACTGGTTTGTACTTTATGCTAAAAGAGCACCTAAAAAGAGATGCCTTCTCGTCCTCTTTTTTTGTACGTTTTCATTTGAACACAAAAGAAACCCAAGGTTATTATTCACTCGGGTTTCTCGCTATTTAGTGAGGTGGTCATACTCACTCTGATAAAAAATGATTTTCACTTGGTGATTTTGGCTGTTTCATCAATATAATGGATAACAACTTAAGTGAATGACTCGTGACTTATTGTTCATCATCCATATGATCTACTCCCCATTTGCAAAGCTCTTGCAGAGCAGGAATGAGGGACTTGCCACGCTCTGAAAGATAGTACTCAACTTTAGGCGGTACTTGTGAGTATTCATGGCGTGTAATGAGCGAATCAGCCTCTAGCTCTTTTAATTGATTGCTAAGCATTTTGTGAGTAATTCCTTGAAGCGCTTTTTTCAACTCCCCGTAACGCATAATATCTTCCTTCAATAGTAAGAATAAAATATGTAATTTCCATTTACCACTTATTAGCGATAAGGTATACACAAATGATTCATTACTGTCTTCTTTTTCATTTTTTGTTTTAATTGGAATCATTTAATACTCTCCTTTTTGATAGTATCTCACTAAAAAGTGCATACTATTCTTTTTTTATGTTTCCATTATACTATACCTCATAACTGAACGGAGGTATTTTAAGCTATGAAAGATCTCAGTCCACGTGCTTTTGGTTATGGCTATCCCATGCCACTTTTGATGATATCTACTTACGATGAGAATGGAACTGTCAATGTGATGAATTTGCACTGGTGCACGATGAATCACGGAGGATATATCAATTTGGGTATTGGTACGAATAAAAAGACGCACGAGAATATAGAAAAAATGGGTGCCTTTACGGTTGGACTGGCCACTCAAGATCTCATGATGGAAGCTGACTTTTTTGGCTCAGTGTCAGGGTATAGAGATCCTGATAAATTCGCAAAAACAGGTTTGAAAGCTACCAAGAGCAAATACGTTAATGCACCAATTCTTGAAAAAAGTACTGTGGTAATCGAATGTGAACTTACAGAGATTGTAAGAGGTACTCATATCCATGCAATTGTCGGCAGAATGGTCAATATCGCAGTGGATGAATCGGTCTTAAATGAAAAGGGTAAAATTGATGCCAAGAAGACAGGCATGTTGTTTTTTGATTCATTCAGCAATGCCTATTTCACTCTAGGAGATAAAGTTGGAAATGCCTGGAATGAAGGAAGATCATTTTTGTCTCTTAATGGTTAATTCTTATTTCTCAATGAAGTGTCCAACAAGAAAATAAACTAACAATGAAAAGGTGAATTATAATGGCAATTAAGCCTGTTGATTTAAATAAAGCATACCGTTTATTGCAAGTAGGTCCAACAACCATGATTTCTGCTAAACATGATGGGATAGAAAATGTAATGGCAGCCGCTTGGGTCGGTCTGGTGGGAAATAATAAAGTGATGGCATATATCGGCAAACAAGCTTTCACACGTGAACTCGTTGAAAAGAGTGGTTACTATGTAGTACATGTTCCAACGGTTCAACAAATGGAAACTGTCTTGTATGTTGGTGAGCACAGTGCTAAAGATATGGATAACAAACTTGATAATATCCCAATCTTTTACCAAGATGAATTTGATTTTCCACTAGTTGAAGGTTCCGCTGGCTGGCTAGTATGCAAAGTAATCCCAAATGCTCAAAATGAACAAGAACTTGATCTTTTCATGGGTGAAATTGTCGGTGCTTGGAGTGATGATCGAGTATTCAACAACGGACATTGGATTTTTGATGATGCTCCTGATGAATTGCGTACAGTACACTATGTGGCTGGCGGTCAATTCTATGCAATTGGAAAAGGTACTAAATTTAATCACGGACCTGGTAAAGACTAAATCAATTTGTCTCTATACAAACAAGGGAATCCTTGTTCAATAAATCAATAAATAAGCTAGAGGTAAACCTCTAGCTTCAGGCTGTCGAGAAAGTCTCGACAGCTTCTTTTATGTTAATTTTGTTTAAGACGACACCGCGTTAATGTTGTATAATATAGGTAACTATTGTAGAACGGATGGTGTTGATATGCTACGTTCCAATCGCGAAAAACAACAATCCTACGAATTTGTTTCCATCGAAGATCTGGTTCCTCAAGATCACTTGCTCCGCAAAGTAGATAAGTATATCGATTTTTCGTTTATCGATGATAAAGTTCGACCACTGTATTGTGCAGACAACGGGCGTCCTGCCATTGATCCTACCGTATTGTTTAAAATGATCTTTCTCGGTTATTTCTATGGCATTCGCTCAGAACGGCAACTCGAGCGAGAAATTCAGACGAACCTAGCTTATCGTTGGTTTCTGGGGTTGGGCTTAACGGATAAAGTTCCGGACCATACGACGATTAGCTGGAATCGTCGCACTCGCTTTAAAGACACCACGATCTTTCAAGATATCTTCGATGAAATTGTGCTGCAGGCGATCTCTCACCGAATGGTGGGGGGGCGTGTTCTCGTCACCGATTCCACACACGTCAAAGCCAATGCTAACAGGCACCGGTACACCAAAGAACAAGTGTTGCAGAATACCAAAGACTATATGGACGAGCTGAACGAAGCGGTGAAGGATGACCGGAAAAACCACGGAAAAAAGCCTTAAAATCCCGAGAGGAAGTGAACGAAGAAAAAGAAATTAAAGTGAGCAAAACAGACCCGGACAGCGGCTATATGATCCGTGATGGCAAGCCCGAAGGCTTCTTCTATCTGGACCACCGCACGGTGGATATGAAGTACAATCTGATTACGGATGTGCATGTGACGCCGGGAAATGTACATGATTCTGTCCCCTATTTGTCCCGTTTGGATCGCCAAAGAGAACGTTTTGGTTTTCAAGTAGAAGCTGTTGCACTAGATTCAGGTTATTTAACAACGCCGATTTGCCGAGGTTTGCAGAACCGAAAGATTTTTGCCGTGATTGCTCACCGAAGATTCCATCCCAGACAAGGACTGTTTCCGAAATGGAAGTTTGAATACGATGCCAAACGCAATGTGTATAGATGCCCAGCCCAACAGGAACTGCCCTACCGAACGACGGACCGTAAGGGATACCGGCAGTATGCCTCTGACCCAGCTCAGTGCCAGCATTGCCCACTGCTAAGTCAGTGTACCCAGTCTCGAAACCACCGCAAAGTAGTGACTCGGCATGTCTGGGAAGACAGCAAAGAGTGGGTACGGAGCAACCGGCTGAGCCCATCTGGTAAAAAGCTGTACCGCAAACGAAAAGAGACGATTGAGCGAAGCTTCGCGGATGCCAAAGAGCTCCATGGGTTTCGCTATTGCCGTTTGCGCGGTCTTCCAAACGTCAGGGAACAAGCCCTTATGACGGCAGCCGTGCAGAACATGAAGAAGATGGCGATCCACCTAGATCGCCTGGAGAAACAGGGGTAACCCCCCCTGCTTCTCCAGAGACCAGAGCATTATGATGTAAAAAAGAAACCCACGTCTCAAAATGACGGGGTTTCTCGACAATCTGAGACTGCTAACCATATCACTATTGGTTAGCAGTCTTTTTGATATGAATTTACATACACATTCGTCAATTACATATTTACAAAGCACCTTCATTTGGTTACGATATGATTTATGAGTTAAAGCGTAAAAATTACGATTACTATTAAGGAGGACTCCCTGTTGTTTAAGCGTTCTTATTTTAAACTATTTATACCTGCGGTAATGGCGGTGATGATGGTAGCCTGCGCTTCATCTCCGTCAGCTTCACCCTCTCCATCTGCTGCACCACAAGATAAAAGTGTCACCTTATTGTTCAACGTGCAAAGTCCTACTATAGACCCCCATTCAGATGTAAATTACACAGCTGTTCGTGCTGGGGTAAGTGAAACACTGATCAAAGTGAACAAGGATCTTAAGCTGGAAGCTTGGCTTGCAGACAAATGGAACAGCAAGGACGGACAGCACTGGACCTTCAACATCCGATCAGGTGTGAACTTCCACAGCGGTAAAGCCGTCAATGCTGCTGCTGTCAAAGCCTCTTTGGAAAGAGCATTAAAGCTCAATCCATCGGTCAAAAATGCGCTACATATCCGTGATATTCATGCGGATGGACAGATTTTGACCATTACGACAGACAAGCCTTTTCCGGAATTTGTATCTGAGCTGGTTCATCCAAATACGGCTATTATAGACACCACAGTTACAGGTGACCTCCCATCAGGAACAGGGCCGTTCAAGGTTACCAGTTTTCGTGCTGGAAGTGAATTAAATTTAGATCGCAATAAACAATATTGGAACGGTGAAGTAAAGTTGAAGCATGCCAAATTCATGTTTAACGAAGACGCCAATGCACGTCAGCTTGCTTTTCAAGCCAAAACTGCTGATATTGTGTATCGCCCGCCACTTGAAAGCCTAGAGCTATTGAAAGCTGATTCTACCGTTAAGGTTGACTCACTTCCTAGTTTGCGAACGCATCAACTTATTTACAATATGAACAATAACGATCTGAAAAAGACGGCTGTGCGTAAGGCATTCGATAACCTGATCAACCGTGATGAGATTGCTAGCGGTATCATGTCCGGCCAGGGAACCCCTGCTCAAGGGCCATTCTTGCCCGACTTTCCATTTTCGCCGGAATATATTACGAAAAAATTTGATTTAAATGCTGCACGAGAAGGCTTCAAGCAAGCTGGATATACAGTGCAGAACGGAAAAGTTGCAGCCCCTGACGGCAAGCCGCTTCAACTTACATTACTAACTTACCAGTCGAGAGCGGAACTTCCACTCATTTCCCAGCTGATTCAGGCTAATGCTAAAGAACTTGGCATTACGATTGATATCCGTCAGGTTGATAATATTGACGAATATCTTGCCGCTCATCAGGATTGGGATTTAGCGACTTATAGTAGCATTACAGCCCCGCGCGGCGATGCAAGCTATTTTCTAAATGCGGCTTACATGCCTGAAGGAGCACTAAATTATGGGCGTGTGCATGTACCGGAACTCACGAGTATGATTTCACAGCTGAACACAACCGTGAATGAGGAACAACGCAACAAGCTGGCGCTGAAAGCTGTCACACTGATTGACCAAGAAAATCTGCAATCCTTTCTGGTCCATCCAAACAACGTAGTGGCCTATCGCGATTACGTACATAACTGGGTAACTAGCCAAAGTGAATATTACTTGCTAACCCAGGACCTGGATGTGAACTAGCATGTTCAAATCCATGGCCAAAAAGTTTCTTGAACTAGTTTTGTTCTTTCTTATTCTTTCCTTTGTGAGCTTCTGTCTGCTTAAGCTTGTTCCGGGCGATCCCGTCCGGAGCATTCTCCGAGTCGATGATGTAGCTGTGTCCAATCAGCAAATTACGGATATGCGCAGCCAACTAGGGCTGGACCAACCATTACCTGTGCAATATGGTAAGTGGCTGGTTCAGTTGCTTCAGTTTGATTTTGGACAATCTTATTTAACCCATCGTCCGGTATTCACAGAGTTTATGGAAAAACTGCCTTATACACTGCTGCTGACCGGCGGCTCCCTGTTCATTATGCTGCTGATAGCTCTCCCGCTGGGAACAATGGCGGCGCTCTACCGTAACCGCTGGATTGACAGCGCCAGTCGTGTGTTTGCCTTAATCGGCTCCTCGATTCCCAGCTTTTGGCTGGGGCTTTTGTTTATCGAATGGTTTGCAGTTAAATTGCGCATTTTGCCGTCTATGGGCGAAGGAACCGCTTTTCATTTGGTACTCCCGTCTCTTACCTTAGGATTGGCAATGGCGGCCGTTTATGTACGAATGATCCGCGCAAGTCTGATTGAAAGCTCGGGGCAAGACTTTATCAAAGCGGCGCAAGCGCGTGGCATCAGCCCCATCCGCATTTTTTTCAGACATATGCTTCGTCACAGTCTAGTTCCACTCATTACGGTATTCAGTGAGAGTATAGGCAGTCTACTGGGAGGCACAGTCGTAATTGAAGTGCTATTCGCCTATCCGGGACTGGGAAAATGGATTGTGGATGCCATTGCTGCAAGGGATTACCCCATAATTCAGGGCTATACCGTATTTATGGCTGTATTCATTGTATGTATCAATATTTTGGTAGAGCTGTCCTACCGTTGGGTCAATCCTGAAATCGCTTTGAAGGAGAAACGTTTATCATGATAAAATCCGTACATGCGGAAAACGGGCAGCTCACTAGAACGCGATTGTCCAAAACATGGATCGTGTCGCTCTCCATCCTGCTCATTCTTTCAGCAATTACAGTCGTTCCGTTTCTTGTACCGCAAGATCCGTATCGTATCCAGATGGGGAATCGACTACAATCGATCAGCGCTACGCACTGGCTGGGAACGGATCATTTGGGCAGAGATGTACTATCGAGAGTCATAGCTGGACTTCGGACGACTGTCGGAACCAGTTTGTTGATTTTGGCAGTTTCGCTGGTTGTCGGGGTCCCTCTTGGTCTGTTTTCAGGATTTATTGGAGGCTGGATGGATCGTGTATTCAAGCGGGTGGTCGATGCCTTCATGACATTACCAGATTATATTTTTGCCATTGTGCTGAGCGGTTTGCTCGGACCAGGCTTAGTAAATCTTATTTTCGCGGTGACGGCGGTAAAATGGGTTGGTTATGCACGCCTAGTCCGTAGTACCGTGCTGGCTGAAAAGCAAAAGGATTACATTTCGTTATCCATACTGGCGGGTACCTCCTCCCTGCGGATTGTCATGCGGCATATTCTCCCCCATGCCATTGGGAATGTTCTTGTGCTGGCTACGCTGGATATCGGCAAAATCATTTTAATGATTGCCTCCCTATCTTTTTTGGGCTTAGGTCCACAGCCGCCAATTCCGGAATGGGGTACTATGTTGAATGAAGGACGAGCGTATTTTCAAATGGCTCCCCACCTGATGCTGGTTCCTGGGATAGCTGTCGTGCTAACCGTGCTACTGGCAAACGTATTTGGAGATAAACTACGCGACCGTTATGATGTTAAAACCCGGACAGAGGAGTGAATTGGCACATGCTGACTATTGAAGGCTTAACGATTCGGACCAATGTAAAAACGATTGTAGAGCAACTGGAGCTTGCCGTTCGTCCGGGGGAATGGTGTGCTCTTGCCGGCGAAAGTGGTAGCGGCAAAAGCATGACGGCGTTCGCTATCGGCGGCCTTCTCCCCTCTTCTGTTACAGCGGAAGGTATCATTGCGTGGAAGGACAATAATTTACTAGATCTACCCGCTAAACAAAGGCGCTCTTTGCTTGGCAGTGAAATATCCTACATTTTTCAAGACTACCACGGGGCTTTCACCCCCTTTCTGCGTGTAGGCAGCCAACTGGACGAGCTGATGCGCGCCCATGGCAAGCAAGATCGCAAGGCGCGCAAGCAGCGCTGTATCGAGGTGCTGGAGCGCGTACAGCTTCCCGCCGAGCGTGTGTACCGCAGCTATCCGTTCCAACTCAGCGGCGGTCAATTGCAACGGGCAGCTATTGCGGCTGCACTCCTGCTGGAGCCGAAGCTGCTTATTGCCGACGAGCCTACAACAGCGTTGGATACGCTCACAGCTCATCGGGTGCTGCAGCTCATTGATCATATCCGGATGGAAACGGGCATTTCCGTCTTGTGGATCACTCACGACCTACGTCATGTACGCAAGTATGCAGATCGAATCGCAGTGATGCGCGAAGGTTCACTGGTTGAAATAGGTGAAACGCAAGCGGTGCTGAACCATCCGGACCACCCGTATACTCGTCGTCTATTGGCAGCTATTCCGCCGCTGTCTCCGGGCGCTCCAGCACGTTTACCTTACAACAGCACTGAAGAACAGAACGCAATGGAAAGGAGCGCTGTACATGAATAATCAAGCCGCCTGCGCTCAGCGGCAAGCCACGTCTCATCCTGTCGTGACCGTCTCCGGTTTGACGAAGGCTTACACTGGAGGCAAAACGGTGCTGAAAGATGTTGCTCTGTCGATCTCCCCTCGAGAATGTCTGGGCATTGTCGGGGAAAGCGGCAGTGGGAAAAGCACACTCGCTCGCTGTATATTGACATTGGACCCATTTGATCAAGGTGAGCTTAGACTGGATGGGCAGTCTATCAAGGGATTAAAGCGGAGCGAATTAAAACGGATTCGCAGCAGGCTGGGTGCAGTTTTTCAACATCCATCTGCGGCTTTGAACCCCAGACTAACCATCCTGCAATCCCTGCTGGAGCCACTGGACCAGCTTAAGTACTATGTTCCTTCCTTTATGGCGGGTATGTCCTCAGAACGTCGGGATATAGCAGAACATTTGCTTGATATGGTAAAGCTTCCAGCCAGCTATCTGGACAAGTTTCCACATCAGCTTAGCGGTGGGGAAAAGCAGCGTGTAACCATCGCACGTGCCATCAGCACAGAGCCGGATTTTATCGTATTGGACGAGCCAACAGCAAGTCTGGATGTGACCACACAAGCCACTGTTTTAAATCTGCTCAAGGATTTGCAGGATGAGCTAGGATTGGCTTATCTGTTTATCTCACATGATCTGGCGGCTGTGTACTTTATGAGTGATCGAATCATGGTCATGAAAGAAGGCAGTGTGCTTGAGCATTTTCCCAAGGAAGCATTATTTCATTCGGATCGCCATCCCTATACACAATCATTACTGGAGGTTTTTTCAACATGTTGCCTTCCCACCGAGCCTATCTTGCTTTAGCTATCCCATTAATTATTTCGACGATTACAACCCCACTACTCGGTGCGGTGGATACAGCTGTAATCGGTCATTTGAGCCATTCCGCGTATTTAGGCGGTGTAGCAGTGGGCACTCTTATTTTCAATACTTTATATTGGCTGTTTGGCTTTCTACGAGTCAGTACATCAGCTTTCACGGCCCAAGCCACGGGGGCACAAAATAATGACCAGGGCATAGCTGCTCTCATGCGCCCACTGGCCATTGCTTTACTCATTGGTGCGGTATTCATTGTGTTACAAAAGCCCATTCTGTTAGCTTCTCTGCAACTAATCCATCCGGCTCAGGATGTGGCGGCGCAGGCAGCAATTTATTTTAACATTCGTATCTGGGGAGCTCCTCTTACATTAGTGAACTATGTGCTGCTCGGCTGGCTGATGGGATTATCCCGTGTGAAGGCTACATTATTTTTGCAAATTACAATGAACGTAATCAATATGGTATTAGCTATTGTATTTACACAGATCATGCATTGGAATGTCACTGGTGTAGCAAGCGCTACTCTGATTGCGGAAGTTTTTGCATGTATATTGGGTCTCGTTCTGGTGTTCCGCTCATCGATTTGGAGAGAATGGAAGCAAAGCGGACAGATGAATTGGCGAGGATGGTTTGGAGCTTCAGAGTTGAAAAGTGTCATGGCAACAAACCTTGATCTTATGATCCGTACAGCCTGTCTGCTGACGATGTTTAATCTGTTTACGGCGCGCAGTGCGAGCTTTGGAACCGATCAATTGGCGGCAAACGCTATTTTGTTGCAGATCCATTACATTATGGCTTACTTTTTTGATGGGTTCGCCAACGCCAGTAGCATCATGACGGGTCAGGCTCGGGGTGCCGGGGATCGTAAAATGCTGCAAAGAGTTATTCACTTGTCCTGGTTCTGGACACTGGTGACCAGCGTAGTGACGGGAGGATTGTATTTCGCACTGAAAGAGCCGCTTATCTCACTATTTACGGGTAATGCTACAGTGATTAGTCTTACAGGCCCTTATAATGGATGGCTTGTGATCTTTCCGCTGGCAGCCGGGCTGGGACTGGTATTCTACGGTGTGTTTACGGGAATGACGGTAACGTATCCCATTCGTAATTCGATGCTGATTTCATTGCTCTGCTTTTTGATCGCTCTCTTCTGGTGCGTTCCCCATTATGGGAATCACGGGCTTTGGCTATCCTTTATCGTATTTGCACTAGGACGGTCACTGTTTCTTGTAATCTATTTACCTCGCTTGCAGAGGATATAGCAGCACCTGATTTACATCGCTCTCAAAAACAAAGGATGTCCCATCCACCATGTACGTGGTGTTGGGACATCCTTTTATTATTTATTCATACGGCTTTCAGGTTAGGAGTTTGCAGATACCTCTACTCGCCTTGAGGAACGGTCAAGCCTAAACCTTCGGCTACACGGCGTCCGTATTCAGGATCAGCTTTGTAGAAATGTCCGATCTGACGCAGTTTGATTTCATCACTTTCTACGGGCTTCATCGCATTTACGATGTTTCGGACCAGGCGTGCACGCTCTTCTTCACTGAGCAAGCGGTATAGGTCGCCCGGTTGTGTGTAGTGATCATGATGATCGTAGGCTACGCTTTGAGCTTCGCCAGACACTTCAAAAGGAGCCATTTTGTGCGCAGGTGATTCTTTGGGTCCACCGAGACTATTAGGCTCGTAATAGACAGATCCTCCGCCATTGCTGTCACTGCGCAATGCACCATCGCGTTGGTAGTTGTGAACTTCCGCATGCGGACGGTTGATCGGCAACGAATTATGATTTGCACCTACACGGTAGCGATGTGCATCGCCGTAGGCAAACAGGCGTCCTTGCAACATTTTATCCGGGGATGCCTCAATACCAGGAACAAATGAACCCGGGGAGAATGTCGCCTGCTCTACCTCAGCAAAATAGTTCTCAGGATTGCGATCCAGCACCATGCGTCCAACCTCGATCAGCGGGTAATCCTTTTGAGACCATACTTTTGTCACATCAAATGGATCAAAGCGATACGTATCTGCATCTTCTACCGGCATAATCTGCACATGAAGTTTCCATGCAGGAAAATCACCTTTTTTGATGGCATTAAACAAATCTTCTGTATGATAATCCGGATTTTCACCAGCAATTTTCGCAGCCAAATCCACATCAAGATTTTGCACACCTTGCTCTGTTTTAAAATGATATTTCACCCATACTGCCTGTCCTTCGGCATTTACCCACTTGAACGTGTGACTACCGAAACCATGCATATGTCTAAGAGTAGCTGGAATACCGCGGTCAGACATTAGAATACTTACCTGATGCAGCGATTCAGGAGATAAGGACCAGAAATCCCAGACCGCATTCGGGTTTTTCAGATGGGTTTGGGGATGGCGTTTTTGCGTATGAATAAAGTCAGGAAATTTAATGGCATCCCGAATAAAAAACACAGGTGTATTATTGCCCACGAGATCATAGTTGCCTTCTTCTGTATAAAACTTCACCGCAAAACCACGCGGGTCGCGTACAGTATCGGACGAGCCCAGCTCACCCGCCACTGTAGAAAAGCGAATAAACATCGGTGTACGCTTGCCCACCTCAGACAAGAAGCTTGCTTTTGTATATGCAGACAAATCATTAGTAACTTCAAAATATCCGTGTGCTCCTGCACCTTTTGCATGAACGACGCGTTCCGGCACACGCTCCCGGTTAAAATGCGCCAATTTCTCCAGCAGATGCACATCCTGAATTAGTGCGGGACCCCGTGAGCCTGCTGTGATTGAATTTTGATTATCTCCAACAGGAGCGCCCCAGCTTGTAGTCAGGTTCGTTGGTTGGTTACTCATGATTGAAATCACCTCTTAAATGAATTGGTTGACTATGTGCTTTTTACTATAAGTTGTGCACAAACAAAAATCAATACTTTTTTATAATAATTATAATCTAGGATTTAGAATTAGTTTAAAATCATAAATAAAAAAGCAAGCCCTATAAGGCTTGCCGTATATGCACTACTGTATTTATTTACTAATAAGTATGCTTCCATTTTCACGTTCTGTAATGATTCCTTTGATCACTTCTCGAAGTTTTGCCATTGAGGCTTTCAGACAATATTCATATAGAATTCATCATAAAATCATAAAAGTAGCTGCTTGCTATCGAGAAAATCCAAGATATCCTGAACCGACGGGATTACCTCCCGCCCTTCAGTGGATACGATTAGATCCGGTTCCAACGGTGCTTCATAAGGAGCATCAATCCCCGTAAAATGATGAATTTTTCCGGCGCGCGCTTTCTTGTACATTCCTTTTGGATCGCGTCGCTCACATTCCTCCAGGCTGCACTGTATATATATCTCATAGCAACCTTCTTGCTTTAAAATCTCCTTTACCATTTCACGATCTTCACGATAAGGGGAAATGGTGGCGCAAATGGTTAGGACACCCGCATGTGCCATTAGCTTTGCAACTTCAGCAATACGACGAATATTTTCTTTACGGTCAGCGGGTAGGAAACCTAGATTCCGATTTAAACCATGCCGAACATTATCCCCATCCAAAATAAACGTGTGTATGCCTCGTGCATATAACGCTTTTTCAAGTGTGGAGGATACCGTTGATTTTCCCGAACCAGACAGCCCTGTAAACCAAAGCACCGGACTTTTATGGCCATTCAAAAGCTGACGCGCTTGCTTATCAATATCGGACACATGCCAGGTTATATTCGAAGATGGTTCCATTCAGCACCTTCCTTTTTCATGGGATATTATAGTAAACGATTTAATGCACTGCCTTTACTTCAAGAAAGAACATTTTTAAAGCTGTTTAAAGTATGTTGGTCTGCTTTGTGATCCAACACTGCAAAAACAATCCGGTCAAACAGCAAACCATATCCTTCATCTACAATCACTTGCTTGAACCAGAGGGCAACCTCTTCCGGCTTATTGCGGAATACCCCGCAACCATAGGCTCCCAGCACAAGATGTTCTACGCCGTTTTGCTTAGCCATTCCAAGAATGTAACGGATTCGCTCCAGCATCACTTCACCAATCCGATTCACCTGCTCTGGCTCCCGTTCTCGCACCACTCCAGCATTTACAGCAGGTGCGGTCAGGAAATCGACTTGATACGG
The DNA here is from genome assembly GCF_022531965.1 of Paenibacillus peoriae. Lineage (GTDB taxonomy): Bacteria > Bacillota > Bacilli > Paenibacillales > Paenibacillaceae > Paenibacillus > Paenibacillus polymyxa_D. Next base: position 3,019,618 of record NZ_CP092831.1, read on the forward strand.
CTTCTCCAACAATGTTCCCTGATCATCCCGAAATACCGGAACTTCAGGCGAATAAATCATATAATCTGAATAAAAACAGCTCCGCAGCTTCCGATTATGTCCATACATCTCTTCCATTTGTGAAATGCAAGGATACAACGCTGACGAACGAGCCAAGCTTTCCTCTTGAGCCTGGCTGCCTCCGAGAAATCCACCTCCCGGGTTTTTGGCTGATGCAAAATTCAAACACGCCACGTGGGTCAGCTTCTCCTCTACCTGGAGTCTGTATGCCGCCTGTAACGTGCTTTCTCCCGTAACCTCCAATTTTGCAATGATCCTCTGTTCGTCTATGCGAGAAGAAGGCTCCAATATACTTTTTATTCTTTGCTCTGCCTCTTGTTTTACAGTTACCAGCTGAGAAGGTGTATATAACTTCGAGCCTGTGACCGCATTCCCTATGTCATTTGTCATATTTACTTGAGCCTGTTTGTTATTCGTATAATACCCATGTCCCAAAATGGATAGTGTTTCCTGCGCCATATGCGACCGGGCATCTCGGTTGCTCCGGGAATTCATTGTATTTTTCATGATGACGATTCCTCCTTTTGCAATACATCCTCACGTAAATTCGTCAATATTTCTCCTAGCCAGTTCGTGCCACGCCATAGCTTGCGGTTCCGTATACGAGCATCGTTCTCAGCTAAGCCTACACCCCAAATGGTGTCGGTTGGACTAGCCTCAACCAGAGTGGTTCCTTTCGTTTTAAGCAGGTGCTTGAGCAAATTCGGATTTTGTGTAAATTTGGCGTAATTACCGTCATACACAAATTGCCGGCAATTGGCCTCCCACAAGGATTGGTCAAATCCGCGCACACTGCGGCCACGGGCTTTTTGTTCCCTTGGAGTAGGGGCTTGCATAATTTTCAAGGCCGCCTCTTCATCCCCAAAAAGCTGGGCTTTTTTTAACATCATATATTGCTCGGCACAGTTAAACTCCATTCCATCCACGACAAAATCAGAAGGATACCATTGCGAAAACGGCGAATGACTGCGATAAAAAAACGTAAACTTTTCCATGATGATTCCTCATTTCATATTCCTTATGTTACATAAAACGCGACCGAGGCTTAAATCGGTATAACTTGGATGGACGGTGTCCGGCCGCTTTTCTATACTCATTGGTTTCTTCCACGAGATCAGCTATTTTGCGACGAAAAGCTGCAGCCAACAGCTCCTTACCTAGAATAATTTCATACACCTGCTGAAGCTCACTTAGTGTAAATAGAGCCGGCATCAGGTGAAATGCGATATCTGTGTATTCTATTTTGCTGCGCAGACGCTCTATACCGTACGCAATAATTTTGGCATGATCAAAAGCAATTCCCTGTGACTCCAGCACTTCTCGCTTGATTTCAATGGTTCTTCCCTTAAGAATTTCAGTTATTTTTACTTTGGCTGACAGATGGATGTCCCCATGCTTCAATGTGATGTCAATGTCTTGTTCCCATGTGTAACCTTCCGGCTGATTCGTCCGCGTCTCCTGAGCTACGCTGTAATCCAGCTCAAACCATTGGGCATCAGCGGCATCATCCCCCGCCTGTACCTCCAAGGAATCGTGGTCAACTAAAGCCATGTAAGCGCAACTGATCACCCTCATACGTGGATCACGTGCCACATCTCCCCAAGTATATAGCTGCTCCATATAAATCTGATCCACATTCGTTTCCGTTTTAAGCTCGCGTCGTGCAGCTTCTTCCAGACTTTCATCTATGCCTACAAAACCACCTGGCAACGCCCATTGTCCTATATAGGGATGCTCCCCTCTTTGGATCAAAAGAAGCTGTAGGGTCTTCTCCGGCAGCTTACGGTAATTTTGTTGGAGCTGATCCATTACCGTAAATAGCAGCATATCTACCGTTACGGATGGGCGCTCATATTCACTCGCATCATAAGCGGCCAAAAATTCCTCTTCCGTCAAGCCACTGTAATTATGTTTCAATCCATCTGTCACTTGCGTCACCTACCTGTTCATATATGGGTATTTCATCGCTTTTGAGTCAAAAGTGGCGAATGCTCTATGTAACTTTTAATTTGAATCAATTGATAAAAACAAAATGTTAATATCAATACAATAATATATAAAAACTGCTTCGTCAATAGGGTGTATAGACCTATTTTTAATCGTTTGATAGTACTATTAGACTGTTTACTGAATTTCACTTGTTGCTTATTGTCATATCATGTATGATGTTTTGGTCAATATAGGAAACACAACATACTAATCACGTAGGGAGAAGATCCAATTGTCTAACCAGTTTAATCCGCAAAACAATCAACAAGGAGCACCATCCAGACCAGCCCCTGTGTACCCGCCTCCAGTCTCATTCAAGGAATGGATGATCAGTTTACTTCTGATGGCTATACCGGTAGTTGGACTTATTATGCTGTTTGTGTGGGCATTTAGCGGCTCGACTAATCCGAGCAAAGCTAATTACGCTAAAGCAGGCCTTCTTTGGGCCGCTATTGTAATCGTGATCTATATCATTATGGCTGTTGCTCTGTTGCCTGCACTCATAAGTTCATTGAATTCAAGCAGCTACTATTGATTCCAAGTACATAGCAAAACAACCTTCCGATAATTCAATCTGATACATCAGAAGGTCTTTAAACTAAACTGCCGACCCCGTCGGCAGTTTTTATTTGATCTCTTTTCCCTTTAATTGTACCAAAGATCATCTGTTTTAAGTTCCTGTAGACTGCTCAAAAACGATTTTGAGTTATCAACATAAAGTTCAGTATCAATATAGTACAGCTTTTTATCATGTAAGCATTGATCAATATACTCTGCATTTAAAATACTTTTATCTTCTACATTGGCGGCAAAAGCTTGCAGTTTGGGAAGCGCGGTTTTCTGATATTCAAGCCATGAATGATGGAATCCAGCTGGCTCCTCCAGACAATAAATGTCATGATACAGCGCTTCAGCAATCCCTTTCTTCCTGAGATAGTCGGGTAAGAAAGGCATACTTTTGAAGTACCGGCCGGTCATGGCGAACACGCGATAGCTCCAATAAGGAGCACCGTGATTAGATTGGCAAAAAAGATTCAGGAAGAATACAGAGTAGTGCATTTTAATTGTAATAACTTGATGTTTCTTCACTTCCGAAACAATACGATCCGCCATCCGGTTATCAATGATCTCATCAAAATCAGCCAAAATGATCACATCATCATCCTCAACCTTATCCTGCAAGATAGAGGTACTCTTGTTTCTTTGGCAAGCCTCATTATGAAACGCACTGTTATGGCTGAGCAGACGCCAGTACCAGCGGTCAAAGTTGTCCGCACCGCAGCTATCCACATCAAAGTACAATGAGTGCTTCTCAGGTTCACGAAACAGTTGATCCGCATGAAATGGATGATAAATGACCTTGGGACCAACATAATCTGGATTAAAGTTCCGAGGCTTATCTAAATAGCTGAACGTCTTGTTAGCTTCGATCACGTGCAACTCATCAATCCAACCGGAATTTTCTTTTATTTTAATATCTGCAATGCGATTTTCATTGAAAAATGGACAAAATTCATATATTTTCATAATCTGAAGCTCCCCTCCGCTATCATGGTATATGGGCGAACACTGATGCTTTGGCACAGATGTCTGGATATGAGGCGTATTAGCTCAGCGATCGTCTGATCCTTATAATGCAGTGAACTATAATAGCAGGTTAAACTTAATCTGTCGCATCTAAGATCTGCCGTCATATTTAACTTGTAAGCAGAGGGATTGTCCGCCGCGTTCGTATTTCCGTAAGATATGGGTAAAGGCTCAAACAAATCATCAGCTATCCCGTTCATTTCCTCTGATTGGTAATGGAAAAGCATGTGTGTTCCGTCCCTTAGTGGTTCCTTATCTAGATAAATTCCCTGTATCATATGTCGTAAAATAAAATAATCCAAGCCTTCAGATGGAATATGCCGCAACGTATGTGTGACATGTCTCAGTGCCGTTTCCCAATTCCCCAATAGTTCTCCTTCTGGGATCTGAATTCGAAGGGGGTATGCACCGGCAAAAAAACCGATAGTACGATCAATCATAATACCCGGCAAAAAAGACTCACGTTGATAAGACATCACATGCAGCAGCAAATCCGATTGCTTTTTCAATTGGAAACAAGCTTGTGACAACGCCGTCAGTAAGATGCTCAGTGGAGTAGTATGATGCTTCATAGCCAATGCTTTTAGAAGAAGAATATGCTCCTCTCCTTCAAGTAAATCATACGTTATAGTTCTCATGTGTCGGTGAAGAGGCTGTATCTCCGATTCCCTGTCAACCTGTAAAGATTGGCCGCCTTCCACAACCTTACTCCAGAAAGTGGATGCTTTAGGAAAAGGGCCCTTTGCCGCATATTGCGACAACGCTATGCACCAATCCCGATAACTGCTTTCCTTCTCCTCCGCATGTAACGCCAAATCACTCCTTTTTCCCGGCAAGAGAAGATGTCTCAACTCTTCTAAAAAAATGTTTATGGAAATCCCGTCAAAAATTAAATGATGGAACAGAAGTAATATCACCTGTTGTCTCTTTTCGCAATAATGGTCAAACAACACAACTTTCCATAAAGGTCCTTCCTTGATATCGAATTCATGCTGCACTTTCGAGCAGTATTCCGAAATGTAGGCGTCATGTGATCCCGAGACCATGTGCAAATCTACGTAAGAAACTACCTGTCCTGCACTTATTGTCTGCTCAAACTGATACCATTCATCATCCAGTTGAGCAAACGACAGCCGCAACGTCGCATGTTTCTTCAATAGTGGTTCAATCGACGCGTTCAGCAATTCTGTAGGAATGTAATTCTTGAGCCGAGCCAAGTAAGGTACATTAAACATGTTATAATTCACGAGATCTCTTTGGAAAAAACGTTTTTGTACAGCAGACAGCGGAAATCCGTCATCCGGGTATTCTTTTCTTATAGACTGAATATATGGGATATCCACGTTCGGACAAAGGTCAGTTGCTGTATCCAGCATTGCATTGATCAATGAGAGGGCCAAACGTTCGATCGTCTGTTCGCGAAATATTTGGTTGACCGTAACCGGATATCCGCTTTTTTGCAACAGGCTGGCTATGCGTAGTGCATGGAGCGAATGTCCTCCCAACGTATGAAAATCTTCAGCCTTGCCAATGTAATCAAGCTTCAGAACCGTGCACCAAACTGCTTCTATGGTTTGCTCCAGTTCAGTCTTCGGTCCAGCATTTGCTTCCTTATCGCTGCTATGGATTTCAAGTAAAGGAAGATTTTTGCGATCGATTTTCCCGGTAGCCGTTAATGGGAACGATTTCAGCCAAACGTAACGAAACGGTAACATATAAGAAGGAAGACCTTCGGCCATAAAAGTATGAAGCTGCTCCACTCGTTGCTCCTCTTCCGCTGTATAGTAAGCGATCATCCGCAAATCGCCATGAACCTCCCGGACAAAGGCCAGACATTCTTTCACTACAGGATAGCTGCTAAGACGGAACTCGACTTCTCCGAGTTCGATTCGATAGCCGCGAAGTTTTACCTGATCGTCAGCCCGTCCGATATACTCGATATTCCCGTCCGGCAGCCATCTTGCCCGATCTCCCGTACGGTATAGAATTGAATTCGTACCTCTTTCACCATCTTTGGCAGAACGATATGGATTCGGCGAAAACGCCTGCTGTGTCATTTGGTTTTGCTGCCAATAACCCCTTGCAACCCCGTCTCCTCCCATGTATAATTCCCCGATTGCTCCGACAGGCTGAACACGGCCCCGTTTGTCCAGAATATAACAAGTTGAATTACTAATGGGCTTGCCAATAGGGATATTCTGCTCAAAAGGCTTTTCGATCCGGTAGCTCGTCGAAAAGGTGGTGTTCTCCGTAGGACCGTATACATTGAGAATCGAAAGTTCCGGATTGGCAAGACGGATACGATTGATATGCTTAACCGACAAAACTTCCCCACCTATGAGCAACCATTGGAGTCTAGCAAATATCTTTTCATTTTCTTCAATCCAGTGATTACACAGTGCAGAACTTAGCCATAGTGTATTAATTCTCCACTCCTTCATCCGCTGCTCCAGCACATGTATATTTAGAAGATCATCTTTTGAAACTACAAACAGCTGTCCTCCATTCAGCAGCGTCCCCCAAATTTCAAACGTAGAAGCGTCAAAAACAGGCGAACCTGTATAGAGCAATCTGATATCAGAAGAAAACGGAAAATAACAGGTGTTTTTGACCAAGCGAATGACATTGCGATGTTCCACCATAACGCCTTTCGGTTTTCCCGTCGATCCGGATGTATACATTAGATAAGCAAGGTCATTGGGAGCAATCATGTTCTCCTTCTCTTCTGGTTCCACAACTCCATTTTGGTCAAAATACTTTGTATCCATCAGTGTTAAACGGATTCCCTTACAGGCTTCCGAGATACGTTCCGCTCCTTCCTGTGAAGTGATAATGGTGTCCAGTCCAGCGTCCTTGATTAATTCGCGGGTTCTTGCTGCCGGAAAATCGGGGTCAATGGGAACATAGGCATATCCCGCTTTCATGATCGCCAGGATGGAGACAATGAATTCAAGAGAGCGCGGCAAGTAAACTCCAATAAACTTTCCATGATTGTTATCATCAGCATCATCCGTTAACATCTTGGCAACGTACTGGGACATGAGGTTTAGGGTGTGGTAGGACATAACCTGATTGTGCGCAATTACTGCAGGCTGTGAAGACCGCAGCTCCACTTGCTCTTGGAATAGATCAATAATTGAACACTCTCTGGGATATGCTGTATACGTATTGTTCCAGTCGTAGACGATTCGTTCATATTCATCCTTGTTCATGAAGCAAACGTCTCTGACGTTGTAATTCGGGTATTCCAGCACATATTCCAGCGTATTTAGCAGATGCTCTGCTAGTCGACAAACCGTTTCTTGGTTCAATCGATCTGCATCATACATAAACTTGATGGTGATCTGTTCCCCGTCATTGGCAACGGTGATCGTCATTGGATAATTCGTTTTCTCTCGTTCCTCCATAGCTGACATCTTCAATTCATTTTCTGGTTGCCGATAGTCGTTCAAATAATTTTCGAATGCTACGATGCTGTAAAACATGACATGTCCTTGAATACCAGTCCAGCTCTTCAGTTCATTCAGACTCACATAGCTGTAGTCATTTAGTTTCTGAATGGTTTGGTGCAGCTTTTGTACATATTCAGTGATGGTTTGCTCGACATTCCAGTGCATGACCAAAGGCAGCGTATTAATCAGCATACCTGTGATCTGATCCGCTTTTGCAAGATCCGATCCCCTTCCGGAAACGACCATACCAAATATGGTTGTATCCGCATCTTGATAGACTTGTAGCACTTTACCCCATGCAAACTGCACCAACGTATTTAGCGAAACTTGCGCTTGCTTAACAAAATCAGCGATCCGCTTGGTTCGTCTCGGATCAATACAAAGAGTCTCGATCTGCTGGTTCTCAATCGGTTGATGTGCCTCGGGAAGTATGCCCTTCTCTATCGGTAGTTGGGTTGGCTCCGTTACGTCGGCTAAATATGCCTTCCAGAATAACTCGGCCTCTGTGCGATCCTTATTGTTTAACCAACGAATATAAGTTTCATAAGAACGGGTCAAGCTGCGCTGTGGCATCCGGTTTTGCAGGCTACAAGCATAGAGCTCATGAACTCGATTTATTAGTAGCGGCAGGCTCCAACCGTCCAGCAAAATATGGTGGTAGCTCCAGATCATCGTCCATTCGTTTGAAGCAGTCTGAATCAGTGTTATGCGGAATGCAGGCTGACTCAGATCAAAACGGCGATTACGATCCATTGTCATCCAGCGTTCGATACACTCTTGTTGCTGCTCTGGTTGCTCTACTTCAAAATCCAAAAATGTCCAATCCCATTCTGCATTTCGGATAATACATTGTATGGGCTTGTCCAACGCCTCCCAAATGTAGCAAGTCCGCAAGCTATCATTTTCAGAAATAATGCTGTTCCAGACTTCCCGGTAACGGTCAACCTCTAGCCTACCATGATATTTCCAACTAACCTGCACAAAGTATTGATCGGAACTAGGATGATCTAAATAATGGAACAGCAGTCCTTCTTGTAAGGGACTTAGGTACATCATTTTATCCAAACCATATTGCCAATGATATGTCTTTACGATCTCGTCAAGCGAATGTTGTTCCAGTGACACGGATGGAAAATCACTAGGTGTGAACTCTTGGTGTTCAGTCCGGCTACAATGTTCGATAATAGCAAGCACACGTGTTATAAAAGTATCTAACAACTGAGTAATGGTGGTTTCTTCATAGTGACGTTTGCTATATTTCATAAACAAATGCAGCTTGCTATGAACAATGGAACAGTTGAGTTCCAATAGGCTTGTTCCATGATTAAGCGGCGAGCTATAATCCTGTGCTGCGTCACTTGTAAACCCTAACCACTGGTTTAATTCGCTCGCATTCCCCTGATCAAACTGGCCCAAGTAATTGAAAAGAGCCTGAGGTTCAGAAGCTGATAACTCGGAACGGACTTCTGTATTCGGATGGCAGTATCTCAAAGCGCCATATGACATGCCGCGGTGAGGAATACAACGCAACTGCTCTTTGACAGATTTAATCGTCGCTCCCAAGGGGGAACTGTCCGTAATCTGAACGCATACCGGAAACATGGAGGTAAACCAACCGATGGTTCTTGTCAGATCTATATCGGATACAAAGTGCTCACGTCCATGGCCTTCTAAGCGAAACGAAATCGTCTTCTGCCCAGACCAAGCGGAGAGCGCCAGGGACCAGGCTGTAAGTAGCAGGTCGTTAATCTCGGTATGATAAGCCTGAGAGCAATGGTGCAAAAGCAGTTCCGTATCGTCAGGAGTAAGCATTGTAACTAATTCCGAAGACTCACTGCTCTTTTTACGATCCGGGTAATGGTCTACTGGCAGTACAAATGCTGTAGTTTGATGCTGTACTTTTTTCCAATATTCAATATGACGTAAAGTATCTTTATGTCTAGAATAACTCATCAATGCAGAATGCCACTTCTTGTATGGATTTAAAACGGGAGGCAACGCTGTACCCTGATACAATTGATACAATTCCTGAGCCAATATTCTCCAAGACACTCCATCAATGACCAGATGATGTATAGTCATAAACAGACGGGCTTTACCGTCAGGGTGGCCTTGAATTACTCCTGCATACATCATGGCGCCCGTCTCATAATTCAATTGTCTGTTCCACGTATCACATATGCTTGAAATTTCGGATTCGGGATAATCGACTTGTTGAAGGGTGTAGCTAGCCAGTTGAATGGAAGCATCCTTTCGGTAGCGCTGCGAATACGCATGTTCCTTGACTACGATCTCCATCGACAGCTCTGGATGTAATCGAATCAATTGATTAATGGCGGTTTCCAGCTTCACAGGATCACAATCACGGAGTACAAACAGCTGGGATTGGTTGAATATATGCGGCTCTACAAACTGTTGCTCGAAAAACCAGTGCTGGATCGGTGTCAAACCAAATTCGCCTGTCAAGTCAATGCTGAGATCTTCCTTTTGATCATTGTCTGTCCAAGTAACCACAGCAGCTAATTTCTGAATGGTTGGATACTCCGCAACTTGTCTTGGAGTAAGCATGATACCATGATCCCTGGCCATAGATACGACCTGAATGGCAAGAATTGAGTCTCCCCCAACCGCGTAAAAATGGTCGTTAACCCCGATATCTCCTCTTTTTAAAATCTGCCGCCAAATCCAAAGCAAGCGCTTTTCGAAACCGTCCTCGTCTGCTTCCACAATTTCATCAGCTTGATTAAATAAGGTACCCCTCGGATCAGGGAGAGCTCCACGGTCGACTTTACCGTTTGTATTTACTGGAACTGACTCCAGATAACAAAAATATGAAGGAACCATATAAGCTGGTAATACAGAGTTTAAGTGCTGTGTCAGATCGGCCTCTTTCAGCTCTTCTACAGCAGTATAATAGGCCACCAGTTTATGGTAGGCCCCGTCCTTCCAGGCTTGAACGACACATTGACCGATGTCAGGATGTTGGCGGAGCTGATGTTCTATTTCACCTAGCTCGATACGATACCCTCTGATTTTAATTTGTTCATCACTACGGCCGATAAAAACCAATTCACCATCCGGCGTCCATTTCACAATGTCCCCGGTTTTATATAGCCGCTCACTGTGTGGCGGATATTCACTGCTAATTACAACCTCTTTGTGAACGAACTGTTCCTGAGTCAGTTCTTCACGATTCAAATATCCTCTGGCAAGCCCTATGCCGCCCACCCATAATTCACCGGGAACGCCGACAGGCACAGGACTGCCGAATGGATTCAAAACGAATAAACGTTTGTTATAGACGGGTTTGCCGATTGTAATTTCTTTTCCCGGTCTGCAGACGGAAGTAGAACAAATAATCGTCACTTCGGTCGGCCCGTAAGCGTTCACGAATCGTCTTCCTCTTCCCCAATAGTCCACAATATCAGGCGTACAGGGTTCTCCAGCAGATACAATTGTCCGCAACCTTGGCAGTTCTCTATGTTTCATCGTTCGCAGCACAGATGGCGTTAGCATCGCAACGTGGATATTTTTCTCTTCAAGAATATCTGAAATGTCTGCATAAGGAGGCAGTTCCTCGTCTGACAGAACAACCACTGTTCCGCCTACTGATAGCGTGCCGATCCATTCATAGACTGAAGCGTCGAAACTAATGGAGGCGAATTGCATGACTCTTGAATCTGAGGTGATTCCAAACTTTTCAACAAGATAAGGGATCAACGTAACCAGACCCGCGTGTTCAATAAGGGTTCCCTTCGGTTTTCCAGTAGAACCGGATGTGTAGATGACATAAGCGAGATCATTCTGTGTAACCTTGATCTTCAAGTTTTCGTAGGGATAGTAGTCCTGCTGCACCAAGCATTCATCCACACAAATCAGCGAATATGCTCCCCTACCCATTTGAGAAATATATGGATTTAGCCTACTTACTAATTGGCTGTGCGTTATAATCATTTGGGCCTGTGCATCTTCTAAAATAAATCGCAGCCGTTCCCCAGGATATTGGGGATCGATCGGAAGATAAGCAGCGCCCGCTTTCATAACTCCAAACATCGACGGGATCACATCTGCGCTTCTATCCAAGACGATGGCAATCAGCGTGCCGGTCGGCAGAACGCCATGCCCCTGTATCGAATACGACTCTAAAATCATGCGGCTGATTTGATTTGCCCGGTGATTTAACTCATAGTAGGTCAGCTTCTGCTCTCCAAACTCTAAAGCGATTGCATCGGGTGTTCGGCTAGCCTGCTCCTCGATCAATTGAACCACAGTTTTATCCAAAGGATAGGCTTGTTCCGTATCATTCCATTGTTGCATCTGTCTGCGTTCTCTTGTGGTCAGCATGGGGTGAAATAGTACCGTCTTCTCCGGAAGAAGGAGTGCATTTGCCAGCAGTGTTTTGAAATGGCCTGCGAATCTAGCGATCTGCATTTTTCCGAAACGGCTGCCATCATACTGTATTGCGCACTCCAATATATCCGGGTCATACCGGTAGCAGAGCGCGATTTCTGGCTGATCTATACCGTAAAGGGGAGGGGACTTTTCCGCATTTAAACTTGGAGAAGGAAAGTCACCATAAATCTCTGCGATACACACATTGAAGAAATCCTTCCCTGCCCCTGATGGAGGATCAACTTTAGTTTGCTGCGAAAAATCCTCTCTCAATTCGTCGCTACTATGTTGTTTGTTCCATTCCATTTGTATCCTTTGTATCAAAGAGAGAAGATGATCTTCCTTCTGTATATGAATGAGTAATGGATAATCCAGACGACATTCTTTCCCTTCCTTGTCTGATACCACGGAATATAAAACAGGCAGAGCGTATTGATTGGAGTAATGGGATAGCAGTACGGACCATATGGCTGTTATAAAAGAAGGCATACCCAACTGATGATGCTGTACAAAACCCATAATCGTTTTGACCTGTCTTGTCCCCAAACGAATCTTGTAAAGTGCTTGATCATCGCCTTCGGGCAATCCGGCATTTCCTTTTTGCTGAGAAAATAAAGGCAAGTAACGTCGCGGCCTATCAGAACTACTCTGATTAGATGTATTAGCTGATTCCATCACGTTATTAAACCTCCCCTATCCGGGATGCCATACCGGCAGCTTGATAAAATGCAGCCCTGACTTCCTCAACCTCTATCTCGTAACTGCATCGTATAGAAAAAATAAGGCCGTCCGTGTAGGAAGAAGCAATGCAATTGAACAGTGAATAGATCGGTAGCGGATTGGGTTGCTTTATGATAGTTTCATCATAATAATTGCTGTATTTTGAGTCTGCCTTAGCGCTGTTTCCTAAATAGTTAAACATGAATAAGTCTAGTTGCTCGTACTGCTTCCCAAACTGTGCAAATGTTCTGGCACGTTCCCACTTGTCTTTGTAATCAGGACTTGTAAGAAGATGCATAAAATTAATCGTATGGTGTTTTAATAATTCCAGTCTGCTTCTGACAGACTGCATCATTTCATCCGGATTTTGTTTCAGTTCGATCAGCATAGGTACAAAATCAATAAATTCACCGGCCGTGTTATAATAAGCCGCCTCCTCGTACCTTCTTCCATCATATAAAAATAACAATGGTAGCTTATCCATACCTAAATAAGTTTGCAAGCCCCTTGTATAGACAGAAAGCGCAAACTCCAAAGAAGGATTTTCAGCAGGGATGCTTACGTTAAACAGGTAGGCTTCTGTGCACGTTCGAAGATTTGGTGCCTGGAAGACATTTTGCTTGCTTTTTTGGAACGCTTCCAGATTAAAGGCTGATATCAATTCTTGTTCCGTAATTCCTTTCGGTCCACTTTGGATTAGATTGACATACTCCACATAGGGCTTCACTTCATCCGTAGGAAGGGGTCGATTTTGAAGCAGACTCCTGTAGTAAGCAACCAACTGTCTTTCAGCTACTTCCGAGGTCACCCGATCGCATATCGCATGATGATAAATAGTTATGACATAATGTTCACGAAGGTTTCGTTTCAGCACAAACATGTGGAACAAAGTATGTTCTTCGGCGAAACGGGTGTTCGTAACATAATCATTTATCATGTCCGTAATGGGACCACATGGGTTGTAATCCGACACATCAATGATGTTGAGTTTTGGTAAACCATCGCTAGAAGGTACGTATTCCCTCCAATAAGTCCATTCATCTCTTTGGACCGGGACACTTCTCAGTAATCCTTGACTTTGTACAAAATGAGCGAAAGCCTGATCCAAAAAATCGTAATTCACGCACTCATCCAGCCTAAATATACCTAAACTTGGAGGTGTATCAAACGAAATTTGCATTTGCTGAATTCCACTTAGCGGATATTCTTGTGCCACTGCTCCTGTTTTAATCCACTGATCTTTTTTCAAATAATCGTTTTCCAGAAGCTTGCATAAACCTTCCACCTGATCCAGATCCATGCTTTTTAAGCCCAGACGTTGGAAAAATACCTCTTCATCCATGGTCCAGTATAGATCAGCCATTTTAGTTTTTTGATGCAGTGGTACAATGTAGTGTGGCAGTAGCTCTTGAGTTATTTTCCCGTCCATGATCCGCATGATATGGTTAACGTCAGCCACCGTGTCGCAGTAAAGCACCTGAATATCTCTAACTTCGTGAATAAAATCCCTTACTTGGTATTTCACCAGCTCGTAAACACCATCTGTTTCTTGGTGAAGCCAAGATATCAACTCTTGAGTTGTTTTTATGATGTCCTGTTGCTTTTCGGACCCTACAATATTATTCTGAGTTGAATGAAGATAATCAGCGAGTGCCCGAATCGTTTTATAGTGGTAAATGTCTGTTAAAGTGGCGTGATATCCTGCACGCTCCATTCTCGACATTAATGTAAGCGCATGAATAGAATGCCCACCGAGGTCGAAGAAGCTATCTAAAACACTGAACTGCTGCACACCCAATACATCCTGCCAGATGTCCATCAGCTTCGTTTCCAGTCCTGGCTTAGGAGACACATATTCTGCTCCACCATGCATATTCTCTTCAAGGGCCAACAGTGCCTTGCGGTCCAGCTTACCATTCAGTGTCAATGGCATTTGTTCTAGTTGTATATAAAAAGATGGAATCATGTAATTCGGCAGCTTTATAGAGAGAGCCGTTTTAATTTCATCTGCTGTCAGTTTTTTGGTCGCCGTAAAGTATGCTTCCAGTTGCTTTTGACCGGCCTCCTTTTCACGGGCAATAACTGCCGCTTGTTGTATATCATCTACTTTTAATAAATGCGACTCTATTTCCCCAGGCTCAATTCGATAACCCCGTATTTTCACTTGATCGTCGATCCGGCTGATATATTCGATGTTTCCGTCCGCTTGCTCTTGCACCAAATCTCCGGTTCGATACAACCTGCCTCCAGGTACCCATGAAGACTGAATAAACCTCTCTTCTGTCAGCTCTGGACGATTCAAATAACCTTTAACTAATCCATCGCCAGCGATGTACAGTTCACCTGCAACTCCCTGTGGCAGAGGATGCTGCTCTTGATCCAAGATGTAAACCTTCGTGTTGCTGATGGGTTTGCCGATCGGTACGGTATTTGCATTTTCGTCCAAATGATCGATATGATAATAAGTAGAAAATACCGTGCTCTCCGTCGGTCCATAGACATGAATTAAGCGGCCCGGACCTAGACGGGCAAACGCTCTACGCACATGGCTGACTGAAACCTTCTCACCACCGAATAGCAAGGTTTCAATTGTTGCAAAGCAATCGGGATCCACATCCACCAATGCATTAAAAAGTGCTGTCGTGACGAAGCATTTCGTGATCTTTTGTGTCCGTAGGACGCTTGATAGCTCACGTGCATTCATGGTTTGATCTTGTGAGTTCAAAACGAGAGTGCCTCCGTTAAGCAAAGCTCCATAAATACCAAATGTAGAACCATCGAACGAAAAACTGGCCACTTGTAATATCCTATCTTTTGTCGAGAATTGGATGTAATTCGGCTTTTTAACAACACGTGTAATATTGTAGTGCATCGTCAGGGTGCCCTTAGGTACGCCTGTAGAGCCAGACGTATACATAATGCAAGCAAGGGTGTCGGAACCTTGCTTAGATGAGAGATTCCCTGTTTCTTTCCCATAGTTCCGCTCGTCCATCAAATCCAGTACAACACTGGCGAGTTCTGTTTGCTGGTGGATTGGAAGCCGGGTCAGCAGGAGATTTGCACCAGAATCCGTCAGCATATAGCGTATACGTTCCCTCGGGTATTCAGGATCAATCGGAACATAGGCTCCCCCAGCTTTTAAAATCCCGAAAATTCCGATGATCATTTCCAATGAGCATTCGACCATAATTCCGACAGCCTCGTCTTGTTCTAAACCTTTAGCCCGCAAAACATGTGCTAGTTGATTAGCCTGTTTGTTCAGATCAGCATACGTCAAGTGCTTGTCCCCAAATACAACTGCTATGTGATCCGGTGTGCGCTCAACCTGCTCTTCGAACAGTTGATGAATCGTTTTCTCACGCGGGTAATCCGCTAACATACCGTGTACCATGCTTCACTTCATCTCCTTCTCCTATTAACTTTTTTAAAGATGGGAAACTTTCTTATGAACCAATGCTAAAAAAGGTATATGTGCCACTTAGAAGTGATTTCTGGATAGGCAGTTGGATGAAGAGAATGAAGACTACAGGGGATAAACTATAATCCCGATATTACATTAGGTTGGGTATTTAACTGGAGAAAAAGAAATGACATCAGAGCTTGTTTTTTGACTGAAAATTTCTTTAAAATAAGTATATAGCTACTTTTTGCTCTACAATAAAATACCACAGATTGGTTACTCGACTGGAGGAAAAGAAATGACATCGGAGTGGCAGAGATTACAGACCAAACTGCCGGAATGGGTAGAACAAAGCCGTCATGAGTATATTCATGGCAAGGTAGCAGCATATATTCCCGAACTGTCCAAAGCCCCGGCCAACGCGCTTGGTGTTGTTGTAATGAACGGTGCAGGTGAAACCGTGGTAGCCGGGGATACGGAAATCCAATTTACGATGCAAAGTATTTCAAAGGTATTTACGCTCATTCTGGCCTTGATGGATAATGGAGAGGACGTTGTCTTCTCTAAGGTGGGTATGGAGCCTACCGGAGACCGTTTTAATTCCATGTTGAAACTAGAACTGGTTGAGCCGGGGATTCCGTTTAACCCACTAATTAACGCGGGGGCAATCGCGATCTCCTCTCTGATTCGCGGGAACAGTCCAGAAGAGAAATTTGCCCGTGTTCTCCAATTTTTCCGCCTGCTTACCCACAATGACACATTGGAATATGATCAGGATGTCTACGACTCAGAATCAGCTACAGGCCATTTGAACCGTTCTCTTGCTTATTTTCTAATGGAAAAAGGTATTTTAAGAGGTCATGTGGAGGATGTGCTTGAAGTTTATTTCAGACATTGTGCTGTCAAATTGAACTGTACAGATTTAGCACGTATGGGACTTGTACTAGCCTACAACGGCCGTGATCCGGTGACAGGTATACCGCTGATTCCCCGCCGCTATGTACAGATCGCCAAAACATTTATGACGACATGCGGCATGTATGACGCTTCAGGGGAATTCGCCATTCAAGTCGGACTACCTGCCAAAAGCGGCGTATCAGGCAGTATTATGACGATGGTACCTGGACGCTATGGCATTGGACTGGTTGGACCTTCTCTGAACCGTATGGGAAACAGTACAGCTGGTGTACACTTGCTGGAGACGATGTCTCGGGATTTGGATTGGAGCTTGTTCTAGGTATACGAAAAAAGGGTATTCCCAGCCTTTACGGCTTATAGGAATACCCTTTTCTGTTTCTGTTGAGTTCCTTCTATGTTACGAGATTTGACCGTTAACCAGTTTAATTTGAATGCGGAACGGATCAGCTACATACTTGGCGCCATCGCGTTCTTGCACCCCATAGCCTGCTGCCTCTAAACGAGCCACAACGGCATTCAATTCATTCTGATCTGGTACGATCAATTCAAAATAATCCAGTCCGGCAGCGTGCTCAGGAGCTGGTGGGACTCCTTCACCTGCCCATATATTCAAGCCCATATGGTGGTGGTAACCACCTGCGGAAACGAACAAGGCTGAAGAGCCATACCGGCACGTAATGTCAAAGCCAAGCACATCGCAATAAAATTGCTGTGCTTTGAGCAAATTAGACACATGGAAGTGGACGTGCCCGATTACCGTTCCCTGAGGTAGTCCCTGCCAAGGTAAATTCTCGGAAATCGCAACCAAGTCTTCTGCATCCACGGGATCTGTTCCCATCATGTAAAATCCATTTTCATCCTTTTTCCACTGATCATGGGGACGATCTGTATAGATTTCAATTCCGTTATTATCGGGGTCATGGATATATAGGGCTTCACTTACATCATGGTCTCCCTGTCCGATTTCAATCTCATGAGCCAGCAGATTACGTAAAGACAGGCCCAGAGCTACACGGTTCGGTAGAAGAATAGCAAAGTGGTATAATCCGGCTGCGGACTGGCGCGGCAGAATAACTGCATTTTCAATATAGTTAAGGATCAGTAACGCATGCTTCCCATCGACAGTCAATTCAGCGGTATCCGCCGTTTGACGCAGCAGCTGAAAACCAACGACCTCTGTATAAAATTGAATAGAACGTTCCAAGTTGCTTACTTTTAATGAAACCTGCCCGATTTTGGTGTTGTCATGAATATGTGCTGTCATGAGATTTCCCTCTTTCTACATGGATTGGAGGACTAAAGCTATTCAAAAATTATTGTTCGGTTGACTCACGACGGCCGATCAACGAATCCAGAGACAAGCGAGTCGTTGGTGCAAATACCAGATGAAGTGCTACAAGAATAAAAGCAATATCCAGTTCATAGCCAGCTCCTTGGCCATTCCCCATCAACCCGCCGGACAATTTTGCTGTAAAAATAGCGCCGATCAAAACAATCACAAATAGCCCAGATACATAGCGGGTAAGTAATCCAAGAATCAATGCAATTCCGCCGACCAACTCAATCACCGCAATGACATAACCTAAAAATCCTGGAACGCCAATGCTGGAAAACCAGCCTGCTACATTACCCAACCCCATTTGGAATTTAGCAATTCCGTGTGCCAAAAACAAAATTCCCAGTGCCACCCGCATAATTGTAGAAATATTTTTGCTTGCTGAACTCATATTTATCTCTCCATTCTGTTTGTTTATTACACTCACACAAGTGCATATGAATAATTAATTTATATTACTAATAATTTGGTTGAAAAAATAATACTGTCTGAATCTATGCCGCTACACATGACTGTGAATCAAAGTCGAATTATTAGTAATAGAAATAATTATTTTGTAATGTGAATTTATCATAAGAAACAGTGGTCTGTCAACAAAATATTTGGTATGATAAATATTACATTAGTATATATTATATTTCCTTATAGGAGGAACGCTCTATGAGTATAGGATGCAACATACGCGCTGCTCGTAAACGTAAAAATTTATCCATTCAGCAAATATGCGAACGAACCGGACTATCGCAAGGGTTTATGAGTCAAGTAGAAAATAATAAAACCTCCCCTTCCATCGCTACATTGGACAGCATCGCTAATGCGCTAAACGTACCTCTCGCTTTTCTGCTTCTTAAAGATGAGGAACGGATGCAAGTGATTCGCAAGGACGAGCGCCGTAAAACCTTATATGGTAAAAACAAGCTCCAGGTCGATCATTTGGGGGGGCAGGGTAACGTCAAAATGATGCTCGTTGAAATGCCGCCCGGCTCATCTACAGAAGAAGAGCATGCTCATGCAGGGGATGAGATTCATTTTATCTTGGAGGGCACGGTATACGTGGAGCAAGGCGAGGATACAGCTACCCTGGAAGCAGGAGATTCCTTTAGCTGGAGAGCAGCCATCCCCCACTATGTCAAAAATGTGGGAGAAAACAACGCCCGAATTCTGATCTCCGTGTTTCTCGAAGCAGATAATGATGCTTAATAGATATTTACGCAAGCACGAAGCAACAAAAGTACAAATCCTATCGAAAAAAGCGCGTACCGGAAGTATCTTTACTTCAACGATCCGCGCTTCTTATATTTTCATTTGCTATTGCTGCTTTTAACTTATTCCATCACCTGCTGGGCATCTGTACGCGATTCCCACGGCAGCTTGAAGGTTTTCATAATTTGTTTGGTATTAGCCGGGAGTCCAGTTATCGGATCACCAGTAGTACCCAGCAGTTCTTCTTTTTTATCCGTAGTAATACGCCCATAGAAAGTGGTACTGCTGTCTCCCCATCCTGTAGTGAACTCGTAGATCAGCGGCTTATTTATTTTCGGATAAGTTCCCCACTGATTTTTGGCTTTATTCTCCAAAAAACGCCCCAGCGGGTCGTATTCCATTGTAAATTCTTTATCAAAGGGAGCTCCCACATACCCTTGATAGGTGACAATCGGAAAACCGTCCTTCACTTCAATCAGACTCAGCACATCCCCGTTCACTGTAAAATACCGTAATGCTTCACCTTGGGGGAACATGTAGACACTGGACAGAAGCTCAGTGTTAGGACGGTGTGGTTCTATATAAGGATGGACAGAACTTCTGTTTATGCGGATTAACGCTTCGCGTGCTGCCACGAGATCTCCCTCATATATTTGTTCTTTTAGTTTACCGTGAATCGGCGGCTGAATCTGAATCTGTGTATTTGTCTTCTCCAACGTATAACCTAAATCAAGCGAAACATCTCTCAGAGGTATATATACTTCTTCACTTACAACCTCAAAGGTAAGTTGCTGCTGGTTCTTACGTGACCGCTCCTTAAGAACCAAGGGTTCTGCCCACTTTTGTAGCGTAATCTGCTTCTTTTTGACATCCCAGTGGTAGGTTGCACCTACAGCTTCGGCTAAAGATTTAAGCGGAACCATGAGCTTCCCGTCGATCAATAGAGGTTTAGCCTTGCTGTCAATAGGTTGTCCGTTTATAACAATATCTATGAACTGCGTTGATTGAGACGCTATGGCACCCTGTTTAGTAGCTTCGGCAGCCGCCTGATGCATTGTGGTCAAGAGTAAGGATAGCATTAACAAGGCGACAAACAATCGCTGAAATCCTGCTCGTTTTAGCTTCATCATCAGTCTCCGTTCACTAAATGAACTTGTTCATTCCTGACCTATCTCTTTTTGGCTGCGTCAATGTCTCCAGGATTCAAACCTTCCCATATGTTCGGGATACTAACGGTCTCTGGATGCTCAAATACGAGAAACGCAGTCGGCAAATACCGCTCTCCGTATTCAGAAGAAGGCTTGTTTACAATGGCATTATCCTTGACTAGCACCGTTGAAGAACCTCCATCCAGATTAGCACCGATAACTGCTCCATGTTTAAGCAAAATATTTTGCATATCATACAAGTTGGCACCAATGCTGTACCCAGGCTGACGACCGTCGATGGTCACGAATATAATGGCACCGTCAGCTCTTTGCCCCATTGCGGTACGGGGGGCAATTCCCCACCCCTCGCTTGCATTGCGAATCAGACCTTTCCCATTCACGATTAGACGTGGTTGAAAAGTAACCGCTTCTTGCACATTCATTTTGGACAACTCGGACAAGGAATAGTGACCGGCTATCATTTTCCCCTGTTTATCAATACCTACGATTTGAACAGAGGCATTTCTACCCATATCATTGTAGTATATCTTACCCTGGGAAATGACAACGCCAATCGGTTTAAAACCATTCCCATTCCAGTTGGGGTCAGCAAAGCCACCGCCATTTACGCCAGCAACAGCCCCCAAACGCTCGACCATGCTAGATACATGTTCTCCCCGGCCGACTTTAGCAGGAATCCCGAGCCTAATTTTAGTGGGGTCATGCACCGTCATAACATAGCCATGATAGTTACGACCCGACACTTCTTCCACTTCAACCAACGGCGTTTGCTGTACTTTGGTAGGTATCAGATCAGGCAAGTTGATTGTATGTCTATCCTTCTCCTCACCCATCTCTTCGAACCGGGCCGAATATTCAGCCACTCGTTTCTTCGCTTCTGCTTCGCCGATAAAATATTTCGCCCAGTGACGATGCTGAGTCGTAATCAGCGTGTCCGCAGCCAAATAGCGCATGTCCTTGCCAGAAGGGGTTAAAAACAACCATGCACCACCCCCAATTCCCGCTAACAGGAATACAATAAAAAGTCGCAGCATAAAGCGACCAAATTTTCCTTTTCGTTTCTTTTTCTTATTTTTCTGCCTGCGAGCTGCTGCACGCTGTGGCAAGACTTCCGGTTTCATTTATCATCTCTCCTGTTTGGTGACTTCTATCGTATTTCATCACTATTGCCCATCAAATGATCCGTAACGATAGGCTGCGACATCTAACGACAATATCATAAACTAATTTTGTAGAATGATAGTGTCAATTTTTTAACAGATTCATCCACTCTGAAAAAGAATACATTAAAAAGCCCTTCACATAAATGTGAAGGACTGAAATGTAGGGGTGATATCCTATTTACGGAGCAGCCTCCGGTTCGAGCAGCATGAACAGCTCTTTCATCTGCTGTCGCTTGAGTTTGGGACTAAGCACGTACAAAGTATCGCCCGGTTCAATCACCGTCGTGCCTCTCGGGGCAATAATTTGCTCGTTCCGAATGATGGCTGTGAATAAAATATCTTCAGGCAACTGTATATCCTGAATCGCTTTGCCCGCTATCGACATCCCATTTTGTACCTGAATGTGGTTGATTTCCGAAGTAGTTTTTCCCAGTGAAACTAATTCCAGCAGTGATGGAGACGACGTCTCGTTAGGGTCCATCAAGCCAAGCTTCACCGCTAGCCACGAAATAGTGGTACCTTGAATAATCGCAGAAGTGAGCACGACGAAAAATACAACATTAAAAAACAAAGGTCCTACATCCATCTCATCCAGTAAAGGATAGGTTGCGAGTACAATAGGTACCGCCCCACGCAGTCCTGCCCAGGATAACAGTGTTTTCTCGCGCACAGAGTACCTGGAAAAAAGCAAGCTTAGGAACACGCCTATTGGACGAGCCACGAGCATGAGGATGAAGGAGAGCGCCAAGCTTTGCCACGCAATGCCCAGCAATTGATCGGGAAAGACCAATAACCCGAGCAGGACAAACATCATAATCTGCACCATCCAGGCGAAGCCATTGTTAAAATGAATAATAGATCGCTTGTAGGTCAAGTCGGAATTTCCCAATACAATCGCCATGACATACACCGCCAGCAATCCGCTTGCCTCTAGTAACGACGCCGCCGCATACGTCAAGACCGCAAATGCCAATGCCATCACAGGATACAAACCGGATGAATCAAAATTCATTTTATTAATGGCATATACACCTAAGCGTCCGAGTACAAAACCAACGGCTAAACCAAAGCCCATTTCCCATAAAAATAACAAGATATGTATCCAAATGGATTGCTCAGGGTGATGTATCAGCTCAATCAATGTTACTGTGAGAAATACAGCCATCGGGTCATTACTACCGGATTCCGCTTCAAGCGTCGAGGTAATTCGCTTTTTGATGTTTTTACCTCCTAGAACGGAAAACACGGCTGCCGCATCCGTCGAACCAACAATAGCGCCAAACAGCATGGATTCCATCCAGCTTACGCCTAAAATAAACTTGGCGCAGACGCCAATGACTACAGTCGTAATGATGACCCCCAACGTTGATAATGACAACGCAGGTCGAATAACTGGCTTAACATCTGCAAACTTTGTCTGCATCCCGCCTTCAAACAAGATTACAATGAGCGCGAGAATGCCAACTAGTTGTGTGATAAAGGCATTATCAAAATAAATAAACTGACTGAGCACCATGCCTACGGCAATAAACAAAACAAGCGCAGGCATACCGAAACGGCTGGAAAATTTGGTAGTCAGCACACCGACCAGCAGCAAGCCGGACAGCAAAAGCACAATAAAATTAATAACGGTTGTCTGTTCCATACGGCTTCTCCTATCTTGAAAATAGATGTTCAATTTTTCGCCTTTTATCTATATACCCTCAAATCACACAGAATACTAATTCTAAACAAAAAATTATATAATAAAATAAAAAATCCAGCTCATGGTTTGTGCTAAATCGCACTCCATGAGCTGGTTTGTATATTTTTTATAAGGCTTAAGCAGAGACAATCGTCGTGCTTTAGGCTTTAGGATGAATCATATGCGCAGGTACAACATATTGATCGAACTGTTCTTCAGTCAACAGTCCGCTGCGGAGTGCCGCTTCTTTTAGGGACAGCCCTTCTGCATGTGCAAGTTTGGCGATTTTAGCGGCATTTTCATATCCGATATGTGGATTCAATGCCGTCACCAGCATCAGTGAATTATTCAAATTGTGCTCAATCTTCGTGAGATCAGGCTCGATGCCAACGGCACAGTTGTCATTAAAAGCAATGATGGAATCGGCCAGCAGATGAACAGACTGCAAAAAATTGTATATGATTACTGGCTTAAACACGTTCAGTTCAAAATTACCCTGACTTGCTGCAAAGCCGATAGCTGCATCATTACCCATGACTTGCGTAACGACCATCGTCAGTGCTTCACTCTGGGTCGGATTTACCTTGCCGGGCATGATGGAGCTACCTGGCTCGTTAGCAGGAATCGTGATTTCGCCCAAGCCGCTACGCGGACCACTTGCCAGCCAACGAACATCATTGGCGATTTTCATCAAGTCGGCAGCGAGCGCTTTGACTGCTCCATGTACGGCCACCACTTCATCGTGGCTGGTCAGTGCATGAAATTTATTGGGTGCAGAAGTGAACGTTTTGCCAGTGAAACTGGAAATTTCCGCTGAGGTTCGGGAGCCAAACTCTGGATGAGCATTAATTCCTGTCCCCACCGCTGTACCACCAATCGCTAGCTCCTTCATGTATTGCACCGTGTCGATGATCATTCGCTTGCTCTTGTCTAACATTGCATACCAACCGCTTATTTCCTGACCCAGCGTAAGCGGTGTCGCATCTTGTAAATGGGTTCGCCCAATTTTTATAATATCCTTGAATTGCTCTGACTTCTGTTGAAAAGTCTCTTTCAGCTTATCGATGGCAGGCAACAAACGATCCTCCACTGCAATGACCCCCGCTACATGAAGCGCCGTGGGAAACGTATCATTCGAGCTTTGCGACATGTTAACATCGTCATTAGGATGCAGCTTCGTATCCTTTCCCTGCTCTTGTAACCATTGGCTCCCCAGGTGAGCAATCACTTCATTCACATTCATATTGGACTGCGTTCCGCTCCCTGTCTGCCATACAACCAACGGGAAATGGTCATCAACCCGCCCTGCGAGAATCTCGTCCGCTGCATAAATAATCGCGTCCTGCTTCTCCTGTGATAGCTTACCCAGCTTATAGTTACTGATCGCCGCGCTCTTTTTAAGCACCGCGAACGCCTGTATGACCTCTAATGGCATTTTCTCCGAGCCAATCGGGAAATTTTCCTTGCTGCGCTGTGTTTGCGCTCCCCACAGACGGTCTGCCGGTACTTTGATTTCGCCCAACGTATCCTTTTCAATGCGGTAGTTCAACTCATTTCCTCCTCTTGGCCTATGTAATTCAGACAAAATATGGTGATCTCTCTTGCCTATTATACATTAAATTTCAAATGTTATCATTTATTTTGCAAGCGCTTTTTTACGATGAGGCCAGAGGAGGAAGAAGGAAAATTCATCTACAAGCCTGACCACTAGGATCAACTAATGGTGATATTGCTTTTGGCATGTACTTCTTTTCTGCCCAGTAGCTTGTTCAGCGCATCGATGTAAGCTTTGGCGCTAGCTTCCAAAATATCAGTACTTGTGCCTCTTCCCAGAGCTGTGTACTCTCCTTGCCTCAAAATGGCGTGCACTTCCCCCAATGCGTCTTTGCCATAAGTTACAGATTGGATCGAATAATCCTCCAACTCCACCTCTTCACCACTGGCCTTGTCTATAGCATGGAAAATCGCATCTACAGAACCGTTACCCATTGCCACTTCATCAATTGCTGTCCCATCTTGTTTACCCAATCGAATGGATGCGACTGGAACCGACTGATTACCATAAGACACCTGAATGGAATCCAGTGTGTACATTTGAGGCGAGGCATTGCGGCTTTCGTCCATCAGGACGAGCAAGTCTTCATCCAACACCTGTTTTTTCTTATCCGTCAATGCTTTGAATTTGCGGAACGTCTCTTGCAGCTGTTCCTCCGTCAAAGCATCAAAGCCCATGTCCGCCAGTTTTTCTTTAAATGCATGTCGACCCGAGTGCTTGCCCAACACAAGTTTACTCGTCTTCAGACCAATACGCTCAGGGGACACGATCTCATATGTTGTACGCTCTTTAAGCATTCCGTCTTGGTGTATACCAGACTCGTGAGCAAACGCATTGGCTCCAACAATAGCCTTGTTTCCCGGCACCGACATCCCCGTTCGTTTGCTCACTAGGCGACTGGTAGCATACAGTTCCTCCAAAACCAGACTCGTTTGTGCACCATAAAGCTCGGTTCTGGTGTCAAGGGCCAGTGCAACTTCTTCGATAGGTGTATTTCCGGCTCGCTCACCGATGCCATTGATGGTACCTTCAAATTGGTCTACACCATTACGGATGGCCGCCAGCGTGTTAGCTGTTGCCATACCAAGATCGTCATGACAATGTGTGCTAAGTTGTATTTTTTCGATACCGGGCACTTGTTGTTTTACAATTCTAAACATTTCACCGAACTGATCCGGGGAGGCATATCCCACCGTATCCGGTAAATTGACGATTGTCGCTCCAGCACGAATCGCCATATCTACGACCTCACAAATAAAGTCCAGTTCGGTACGACTGGCGTCCTCTGCTGAAAATTCTACCTTGCTGAAATACTTGCGTCCATAACGAATGGCAGCAGCAGCGGTCTCTAATACTTTCGTTTTATCCATTCGAAGCTTATGGTGGCGGTGAATAGGTGAGGTAGCCAGAAACAAATGAAGACAGGCATCCTCTGCTCCTCGTAGCGCCTCTCTGACCGCATCAATATCCTGTTCTTTCGAGCGCGCAAAACCAACCAGTGTCGCTTGGGTAACCTGTTTGGCAATCTCCTGCATGCTGGTGATCTCACCAGGCGAGGTTGCTGGAAAGCCGGTCTCAATCCGATCTACGCCTAATTTTTGCAGCTGAAGGGCAATTTCCACCTTTTCCGTGCTAGTTAAGCTAACTCCTGGTGATTGTTCTCCATCTCTTAACGTTGTGTCCAACACCCATATTTTGCGCATACAGATACCACCTTTGGTTTGATTTTAGGAGATGCTCAAGTAGAAGGTTTAAATATTTTATTCATCCGATCATCTGATGTTTAAGAGTAAAAAAAATTATGAACTTCCCATATGCTTTTGCAGCTCCAGCTTGGTGCCGTCCAAATGTTGAATACTATACAGCTCGGCAGCCTTGCCATCCTGATCCCGGATTGCTTCATATATTTTTTCATGCTGCACAGTAAAATGATTTTGCATCGCCGGATCGGTAATGAGATTGTTCAACGCCTTGCGAATGGCCTCTACAAAGCTGCCATATACATCTGTAAGCACCTTATTGCGTGTAGCTCCGGCAACAGCCAAGTGAAAAGTGATATCCGCATCCAAATACCCGTTCATATCTCCAGCGGCCAGGGTTGCAGCACGACGATCCAGCGCCTCACGCATCAAGCGTAGATCCTCGTCTTTACGACGTAACGCAGCCAATCTGGCAATCTCTAGTTCCAACACACTCCGCACTTCATAAACCTCAATAATTTCAGCACGGCTTAGACGGTAATCCAATGGCTCTTGAGAAGTTGTCGGTTGGCAAACAAAAGTTCCGTGTCCTTGCTTTTTCTCTAATAGACCGGCATGCACCAGAACGCTAACCGCTTCACGTACTGTAGATCGCCCGACTCCGAATAGCTTCATGAGCTCAGGTTCGGTTGGAATCTTAGTGCCCACATCCCATTCACCAGTAGCAATTTTTCGTTGCAGCTGTTCAGCTACTTCATCGGCGATTTGCTTGCGTTTGACGGCTTGAAAAGGAAAATTCATCTGATCATCTCCTGTTTCGTATCATACTATGACTGCTTGGCATTCTGCAACCTTTTTCGTCCTCCTTCCCCATTGGCCCTTACCTGTGCTTTACAACCCCAAATAAAGCCTGCACCGTTGGACACGATACAGGCCTATAAGGATAAATTTAAATGCTAGGATTTCGATTTATTAGGTGTAATACAATACAAACGGCTGGTTGCTTCAAAAATATGGCCTGGAGCCAGTGCTATCAATCCGATCTCCTCCGCTGGTAGGTCTGGACGATTCGGTGCATTGATCATGTTCATTTGCGGCTCAGGACAGATGAATTCCTTGTTCGCTTTGTTATTCCAGATCATCCAATGCTTATAAGCTGTACCTACATCGTATACGAGGGTAGCACCTGTCTTACTGTGTGTCAGTTCCATGTAGTTGCGTCCATTTTGCGGAGCTGCCGTGTAATGATTATCCATAGAGGCAAAATAAGGACTAACTCCCGTCGTCTTCAGCAGTTCCTCTTCCGGAGATAAAGGCTGGAACTGACCTGTGGCCAACAACCGTTCCGTCAGCTCACGACGCTCACCGATTGTGACCTTAATCTTGTAGTCCTCAGGCGAGCTATCGGGTACGAACGGAACGCGAATCGCTGTGTGAAAGGCAAATAAATTGGGGATCGGTTGATCGCCCTCGTTATGGATCACATAACGCTGATGCAGGCCAAATTCGTCCAGACTGTACGTTAATTTCATGGTAAAGGTGAAGGGTAAATAGCGGAACATGGGATGTCCTTCCCTTACATGCTGATTCATTACCACATAGCTGCCCTGCTCCCCGGAACCGTAGTCCTCGACCTCCCACCGAACAGTGTGTAAAAAGCCGTGCAGATGGTTGTGGGTCGCCTCTTCATTTATCGGCAGCTCATATGTAACACCATTCCACAGGAATTTTCCATCCTCATACCGATTCGGAGGGAACAGGAAAGGAATTCCGTAAACGGATGGGCTTTGCTTAAAAGCCTCTATGCTCTCAGCATCTGGCTCACGCAGAAAAGAATATCCCGTTTCATTGTCACGAAAAGAAATCAGATTTGCGCCGTTTCCCGGCAGGGCAACCGCTTCATATCGTCCAAATTTAAGACGAATCGCCGGTATTCCATAATAAAGATCACCAATTGCAGCATGTTGTTGTGTCATCAAAAAATCCTCCTTGATGAAATGACGATGTTTAATGAAAGCGTTTAGCTTTTGGCTTGACTATACCATGCTGAGCAAAAAAATTCCACGTCCACAAAAAAAACGATGCCCCGCAAGGCATCGTCCTTCACACATGACTACACATAACGTCCTTGTTTGGGTACAGCCATGTGCTCAAAATCTCCTGCCAGTCGCTCCAGCTGATATGTCAGCTCAGTACCATGCATGTAATGACCATGTCCTGTAACTGCAATCTCAGGCTTTAACTTGGCCAGCATTTCCACCGAGCGCTGCGCAGCTTGCCAATCTGTTGTAAAATACGCAGGAGGCCCGTGTATTTCTTTTTCCTGTAAAATAACGGCCAGTACCGATTCCTGTTTCACCGTAATAAAAGCGTCACCGGCCACCATTAACCTTCTTCGCTCATGAAAAAGCGATACATGACCAGGAGTATGTCCTGGCGTATGCAGCCACTTCCAACCAGGGGCACCAGGGACACTGCCATCTTGGGGCAGGGAGGTGATGCGATCATCGAGATCTATAGCATCATTGGGGTATAAGAAGGAAATGCCCGACATTAAACCTCCCCCTACACTAGGGTCAGGTTTTTGATAATCCTTCATTCCCGTCAAATAAGGTAATTCCAAAGGATGTGCATAAACAGGTGTACCCCAATGCTGTACCAACTCAATAACCGAACCCACATGGTCAAAATGACCATGTGTAAGCACAATAGCGATCGGAGGGCCAGTGAACCGTTCCTCTGCCAGGCGTATAATCGAGTCTGTAAATCCTGTCATCCCCGTATCCACCAGCACCCAGGAACGGCTTCCTGGCTCCCCAATAAAACACATATTTACAAACAGCGTCCGTAAGCTCAGGAGATCGGGAGCAGCCTCTTCATTTGCCGTCATTCCTTCGGTGAACAGATGATTTGCCAAAGCTTCACCCTCCTATTCACATGGAATTTACTGTTAATATCGACCTTTAGGCTTCCCCCATGTCAGCAGATTATGCGGACACTGCTAAATATAATCCGCTTGTCACGAAAATAGACCATGTTTACATTACTCGGGTAATTTGCTCCATGCCGTATCTAGCAAATAGTCGAATAAATCATCGTTCTCTTCAATCCAGCTATCCATTTGCAGCATCTCTTCCTCCACCCGTGGCTCTCCCGCAAAATGAAGACTGTAATCCCATTCCTTTCCCCTTTTACTGTGGAATGTGATTTCATATACAGAACTCTGCCCGTCTACTCCAAATACCACTTGACCCAAATAAGCACCATTCTCATCTCTTGTCATTTGTGCCTGTTGAATATGTACTTCTTTCACTTCCTGAGGTGAATTTTGCTCTGTCATTCATCTATCCGCCCTTTCATTTTCACTAAATAGTACCAAAACTAATTTGTGAACCTTTTCGTTACATTGTACAATATATAAGCTATGTGTGGAATTTGCAAAAAAACTGTGCAAGTTACCCAAGCCTTATTTAAGGCTTTTCGTGAAATGGAGGAAAGTTACATGTCAGATTTTCAACAAAAATTGCAAAAATATGCCGAGTTAGCCGTTCGGGTCGGCGCCAATGTCCATCCTGGGCAGACACTCATCGTTCATGCACCAATTTTGTCCGCCGAACTCGTGAGACTTATCGTCAAATCAGCGTATACTGCCGGAGCCAAGCTGGTTACAGTAAAATGGAGTGATGAAACCATTACTCGATTACAGTATGAACTAGCTCCTGATGAAACTTTTAATATTGCTCCCAAATGGTATGCAGCCGAAATGACTGAAGAGGTCGAAAATGGCGCAGCTGTACTGCATGTCATTGCAGAAAATCCGGATTTGCTTCAGGGGATTCCGTCCAGCCGAATTACTGCTGCTCAGCGCGTGCGGTCACATGAATTACGTCAATACCGCGAATATCAAATGGCCGACAAATTCAGTTGGTCTCTGATTGCTTATCCTTCTGCAGAATGGGCTGCCAAAGTATTCCCTGATCTGCCAGCTTCCGAGCAAATGGATAAACTGTGGGATGCCATTTTCAGCACCGTGCGTGTGGATCTGGATAACCCCGTGGAGGCATGGAAAGAGCATTTGAAAACCCTTTCCAGTAAATCTGATATTTTAAATGCCAAACGCTATAAAAAGCTGCATTATCTGGCTCCAGGCACAGATCTCACCATCGAATTGGCAAAAGATCATCTGTGGGTAGCGGCTGAAAGCGTCAACCAACAGGGACATACTTTTGTAGCCAATATGCCTACTGAGGAAGTGTTTACAGCTCCGCTTAAAACGGGAGTGAACGGTAAGGTCAGCAGCACCAAGCCACTTAGCTACAGCGGAAATATCATCGACAACTTTTCACTGACTTTTGAAAATGGACGTATTGTCGATGTTCAGGCAGAAACCGGTTTGGAAACTCTTCAGCATCTCGTAGAAATGGATGAAGGCTCACACTACCTGGGTGAGGTTGCTCTTGTGCCTCACAAGTCACCTATCTCTGATAAAAATATTTTATTCTATAATACGTTGTTTGATGAAAATGCCTCTAACCACTTGGCCATCGGTAATGCTTATGCATTTAACCTTAAAGGCGGCAAGGATATGACTCAAGAGCAGTTGGCTGCCAACGGCCTGAATTCCAGTCTGACTCACGTCGACTTTATGATTGGTTCAAGTGAAATGGACATCAACGGCGTTACTGAGGACGGTACTGAGGAACCTATCTTCCGTAAAGGAAATTGGGCGATCTAACACGGCAAAAAGGCTCTCACCGCTTCATGCGTGAGAGCCTTCTTGCTTCAACCTTAGGCTAAGTTGATCTATTTTACAACGTGTTAATCCAAGAATTCGCTGCAATTCCAAAAACAATTTGTATCACGCTGATGATGAAAAAGACAATAAAGCAATTTACAACTCTTCGATTGGTGGTTTGATGCATGGATAAAGATGATTTCACGTAAAACATGCTGCCCAATATTCCTATACACACACCGAAAATCCCCGAAAATAGCAATCCTATAACCAAGCTGACCACGACAAAAGCCCAACTCCAGCCCGGAACTTTACTCACAGGAACATAAGGTTGATTGGACCCAAGATATACACCGTCCACAGCTAAATCCGCTTTGTTGCCAATGACAACAACATTTACAGCTTTTTCTTTCAATTTAATAGGAAAATCAATCAAGTTCAAAAATGCATTCTGGCTTTTAACCTTCTGCTCGCTTCCATTCACAATAATTCTCCCGCCAGTTAAGCTACGCTTGTACTCAATAGTATATTGAATACCTTGATCTTCTACGTTCCATTTTGCCATCGCTAAACTCCTCTCAAATTTTAGGGGAGCCCTAAATATACTCCCGGCATTTCCTGATTATGTACCATAAAAATCATAACATAAGTTGCAAGTTAAATAATGGAAAAAAGGCCGCTGATCAGCGGCCTTTGAATCTACTTTATTTCGTATGGAGTTAGTTTCTATGTCCAATTTTGGCCTTATAGGCAAGTGAATACTGGTCAGCCGCTAAAATTGCATCAAGCACATCATCCGCTGTGACAGCAAATGGTAGATTGTGAGCAGTTTCGCCTTCTTTGGTAGCAGCCTGAGCTACCCGGTACAAATCCTCTCGGGAAGTTTCCTGTAGCTTAATGTCTTCCAGCGTGACAGGCAGATCGAGTTTTAGATAAAAGTCAATATACCGCTCCACCTCGGACAAAGGTCTTTTTTCCAAGGCAAGCTGGACTAAGGTGCCAAAAGCTACCTTCTGACCATGTGTTAGGTGATGAATATCTCCTTCCAGAACGGTAAAACCATTGTGAATCGCATGTGCGCCTGCCAAACCGCCGCTTTCAAAGCCCAAACCGCTTAGCAACGTATTCGCCTCCACTACCGCTTCAAGCGCAGGTGTGACGACTTTGCGTTTCACGGATTCGTAAGCCTGCAGTCCGTAATCGAAAAGAACTTCCTCACACTTGGACGCAATGGCTTCTGCCGCCAAAGTTGGCAAACCACCAGCCATTGTCGTTGCGCGAGCTTCAATGACCGCACGGGCTTCAATCCACGTCGCCATGGCATCTGCAATGCCTGAGGAGAGGAATAAGGGCGGTGCTTGAGATATGACTTTTGTGTCCACTAGGATCAGGCTCGGATTTTTACTGAAAAAGGAATACGTATCAAATGCACCTTCGTCGGTGTACAAAACAGATAGTGCACTAGTAGGGGCATCTGTAGAAGCAGTCGTTGGAATAATCACAACTGAGGAACCGAGAAGTTCATTTACAGCTTTAGCGGTATCCAGCGTTTTACCGCCACCTACACCAATGACAATGTCGACCTGGGCGCTTCGTCCCTGATCCACAATACGGTTGACTTCGTTTTTGGAGGCTTCCCCTTGAAATTCAATTTTAACTGCTGTAATATCAGCCAGTTCCAGACTTTTTACCACGCGGTCGGCTGCAATCTCCCAAACCAGCTTGTCCGCAATAACCAAGGCAGTACGGCCTAATGGCTTAACATACTCACCTGTTTTATCAATCACATTTTTCCCTTGCACATATTTACCTGGACTAATAAATACTTTTTCGCTCATTGTTTAACTCTCCCTTCCAAGTTTGTACAATTTCTATTATACGGTTGAAAGGGCACACATCTCAATTTCAAAACCAAGATCTTCAATCATTTGATGATCAAATGTGACCTCTTGGCCTTCTGTCGTTAAATAATCTCCAACAAAAATTGAATTCGCTGCATACAGGCATAACGGTTGTAATGAGCGTAAATTCAACTCTCGTCCACCTGCAACGCGTATTTCTTTGGATGGACAGATGAATCGGAACAGTGCCAGCACTTTCAAAGCTTGGATAGGTGATATTCGCTTTGCTCCCTCCAATGGGGTTCCGGGGACTGGATTCAAGAAGTTAACCGGAATAGAGTCAGCATCCAACTCCCGTAAGGCATAAGCCATTTGAACGATTTCCTCATTCGTTTCCCCCATCCCGATAATAACGCCAGAGCATGGAGACATTCCGTGAGATTGTGCCATTTTCACAGTTTCGACGCGTTGATCGTATGTATGTGTGGTTGTAATCGAGGGATAGTTGGCCTTACTTGTATTTAAATTATGATTGTATCGATGTACCCCAGCCTCTGCCAACCGCCGTGCCTGATCTCCCTTGAGAATCCCTAAGCAAGCGCAAATTTTGAGTGGCATTGTATGAGTAATTTCTTGTACAGCCTCAATCACCTGATCCAGCTCCCGATCTGTTGGGCCCTTGCCCGAAGCTACGATGCAATACGTCCCTGCTCTCCGTGCAACTGCTTCCCTAGCTCCAGCCAACAGTGATTCCTTGTCCAACATACTATACTTGTTCACAGGCGCCGTGGATACGATAGATTGTGAGCAATAACCGCAATCCTCTGGGCACAGGCCACTTTTGGCGTTCATGATCATGTTGAGCTTTACTTTTTTTTCGTAAAAATGGTGTCGTACTCGAAATGCAGCTTGCATAATCGGTAATAACTCCTCATCATCGGCTTCCAGTACCGCTATGCCTTCTTCCAGCGATACACGGCTGCCGTGTATTGCTTTTTCAGCCAACGAGCCCCAATCTATAACCTCGTTTAGTAAATTCATACCTTCTTGCCTCCCAAAATTTAATGATCATGTAAATGGATAAGATTTTCAACGAAGAGGAAGTTCCTTTTTTATTGTCAACCCAAATAATTATAATTAGGTTGACAATCACACGAACATCATATCAATTCATGTCCATTCTGTAAAGGAGACAAAATAAAAAGCGACCCCACATCGTTCAAGGTCGCTCTCTAGGTTTATTCCGTTATGAGACTCCTGCTTCTTCCACGACGATAGGCTGTTTTATCAGCCGAATACGTGAAATCCGCTTGTTTTCAACTTCTTCTACCGTGAACATACATCCCTCAAACATTACAGTCTGACCAGGCTGTGGGGGAATAACCTCGACATGTGAGTATAGCCAGCCCCCTACCGTATCATAATCCTCATGATCAAGATCCAGCCCAAAGCGGTCGTTCACTTCATCAATTAATAACATGCCGTCAATGGAAAATTCCTCGTCATTAATCTGCTCACAACTCGGACGTTCCTGATCGAACTCATCCTGAATTTCACCAACGATTTCTTCCATAATATCTTCCAGCGTTACCATACCCGATGTACCGCCATATTCATCAATCAAAATTGCGATTTGCGTCTTGCTACGCTGCATGCGTTTGAGCAGATCACTAATTTGCGTAGATTCAGGGACAGCAAGAATCGGTCGAATCATCGTACGGGTATCCAGTGTGTTCGCCCGCAGAAGGTCCTTAATATGGATAAAGCCGATAATATGGTCCTTATCTTCGGCGCAGATTGGATAACGGGTTCTCATGCTTTCCGTCGCAATCGCGAGATTTTCTTCTGTGGACTCATTACTGTATAAGCAGATCATCTCAGTTCGCGGAATCATGATTTCCCTGGCGGTCGTGTCGGTAAAATCAAATATATTATCAACAAGCGCCAATTCCGTATTATCAATTAGTCCGCTCTTATTGCTTTCTTTCATCAGAATGCGTATTTCATCTCCGGTATGCGCGGAATCGTCATTCTCGGATACCGGCTCCAGACGGAATAAACGCAGCAGGCTGTTCGCCATTCCATTTAACGCCCATATGAATGGATACATCAACTTGTAAAACCAAGTCATCAGCATGGCTGAATACAGCGTAATGGTCTCAGATTTACGAATAGCTATCGTTTTGGGCGCCAATTCACCCAACACAATATGCAGAATCGTAATAACAATAAATGCAATAACCACGGCAGTACCGTGCACATATACCGCTCCTAATCCAGCGGCTGTAAATACAGGTTCGATCAAATGTGCGATGGCCGGCTCTCCGATCCATCCTAGTCCCAACGATGCCAGTGTAATACCCAACTGGCAGGCAGACAAATAAGCGTCCAAGTTGTGTAACATATTGGCGGCGTATACGGCCTTTTTATTGCCCGCCTCCACCAAAGTCTCAATACGGCTGCCTCTGACCTTCACCATGGCAAATTCCGCAGATACAAAAAAACCATTCAATAGTACTAATGCAAAAACAATAAATAAGTTAAACATACTCGGTAAAGGGTCACTCAATATGCTCCCCATCAGCCGTCATTACGGCAGACAGGCGCACCTCCTTCGGATAGTTTCATCATAGACAGAACGATAACACATCATAAGCAGCGTCAACTTCCCAACACATTCACTCCTTCCGGCTTCCAAAGCCATATTCCGCATAAATGATTAGATTATTCATCAGCTTATATTTAATTATATAACTATACTCTATACAGTCAAACCACAAGCAATGTCAGAAAAAACAGCTCCACTATCATTTAGGTCGTAAAGCTCTCGTTTTCGCCGCTTACCACCAAGAAAGCTACTATATTTGAGAAAGATTATAAACAAAATACATCCCCTGCCGTCTGGCAGAGGATGTAGACTCATATATATAAAGGCATCAGCGAACCGGGGATGCACCCGGATTCCCGATGACGCCGGGATATTGGTACAACAATGGCTCATCAAAAGTAGCATAGTCCAGATTCACCATCAGCAAAATCGTCCGCTTGCCCGTAGCCGGATCACTGATAATAATGTGGTCACGACCCGCTGCTTCCAGAATACCTTTGAATATTTTCGCATTCCATTCCCGGTTATTTTCATACGTCATATAAAAGGTACCTGTTTTACCCAAGTTCAAGCGCAAAATGTTTTCAATATATGATTGCTCAAATTGTGGAGTCTGGCTCTGTACCACCATACCAGCCGGTGTCATCGCACTACCGCTGTTAACCTGAGGGGGGAAGGTGCTGATGGGCTGCATAGTTCCGACCGGATTCATCCCTCTGGGCCATTCGGGATACCCGCTACCAGCAGGATAAGAAACAGGACGGTAAGCTTGCTGTGAAATCATGTAAATTCCTCCTAAAATGGTTTTAAATTATTCAAACTCATGTTGAAGCGTTCTAATAGACGGCAGGACAATCCTGTACAGACGGGCTAAAAAAGCAATGGGCTTTAAAACGTCCGGTATTGGTCTGGTTATACCAGGTGTTCGGACAGTCTCCTGCCGGTCTGAAAAACCATAATGCATTGGACGCCGGGCGTATTTTTTCCCCATTAATGACACGACGGGCAAGACGAATGTCACGGTCACGGGCTCTTTGATAAAAGTACCCCTTTTGGGTAGCTTCAAATCCGCCTGGACTTTGAAACACCATATCGTTCATAAGGCGAATCCCCTGAAAATCCAGACAATTGCCCAAAATCCTATTTACTCCGACATTGCCAACCATGAGCATCCCCTGCTCTCCTTCTCCTTCGGCCTCTGCCCGCATCAATCGGGCGAGTGTCCTTACATCCTCTGAGTTGGTCTTGATTACAGCCAACGCGTCCCCTCCTCGCTTCTCCATCACATACCCTATCATATGGTACAAATGCCCAATGGGTGACAGTCCAGAAAAACAAAAAAAATAGCCCCAAAATTGGGACTACTCATTTAGGCTTTTACTACGGCTCGTAAATCATTTTACGCGTCATGCCACCATCTATTACCAGATTCGTACCAGTTACAAAATCATTGCCGGGTTGTGTCAAATACAGACAGGCCCGTGCGATGTCCTTAGGGATTCCTACTCGCCCAGACGGATGCTGTTGATGGTCTTCTGTACGCAATTGCTCATAATCCCCGGTTTCAATCCACCCTGGACTGATGCAATTGACCTGAATCCCGTCCTTTCCTAGTGATATGGCCATCGCGTGCGTAAGGGCCACAATGGCTCCTTTGGATGCCGCGTAGGCTTCTGTATTCGGCTCTGACATGAAAGCTCGTGTAGAGGTCATATTGACCACAGAGCCACCTTCTGCGTTTCGTTTCATCACCTTAGCTGCTTCCCTAGTGGCAATAAAACAGCTGCGTACGTTAGTATTCAAAGTGTCATCCCATTCTGCTAGCGTTAACTCATATGGAGATTTCCATTTGGATACGCCTGCGTTGTTAATTAGCGTATGAATCGTGCCGTATTCTTCTACCGTGGCACGGATTAGCGCCACAATATCTTCTTCCTTTCGTACATCACAAGGAATAAAAATGGCCTGATAGCCCTCGTTCCGGGCTACTGCAGCGGCTGCGGCACCCTCTTCCTCATTGTAGTCCGCAAATACAACATGGGCACCCTGAGCAGCGTAGGCAAAAGCGACCTCTTTCCCAATGCCATGCGCCGCTCCTGTTACAATAACAACTTGTCCCTCAAATGACACGAATCATTCCTCCTCTGAACTACTCTGTTCTAGTATATATGTACCAAAATGTGCTGAACAAGAAACATCTACAGCCCCCTACCCTGGTTTCTTACAGAAGGCTGTAAATGAATCCAAAAATAATTAGACTGAATTCTACATTTTAACCTGTTCCAAGCTATAGCGATTAAGACGCTGAAACCCGATATACCTTGTACCCTGAAAAGTAAGCCGTCCCTCATCCCCTTCAGCGCATTGACCATATTCTTCCCCAGATACCTTAAACTCCATCCGGTCGCCACTTTCCACTTCGAAGGTTACGTAATAGAAAGTATAGGTGCGAGTCCCTTGTTCCTCCTGCCGCCTCTGTTGGAGATGTGTCCTTCTGGCCGTAATTCGGGAACCGACCGTCAGTACAGGCTGCCTTTTATTCCGACTCCATTCCATGACTTCCCTGCCTGCAGACAACACGACAATACCCAACACGACAACGAAAAATACGGGCAGTACCGTGCCCAGCCAATCGAACATCCATAATGATTCAAAACCCATGCACCGCACTCCTCTCCGCCAGGCATTCCACAGGGAAACGACCGGGCATCCTGACCTCACCTAAGCTTTCCATAACAGTATATGTATGTTCCTGCCCAAATTTGATAGCAACCCTCAAGAACGCCAAGAGCCCCCACGGAATAATCCGGGAGGCTCAAGATATGGCGATATCAGAATGATTCATTGATTTACACATGTACAAGCTGGAGATAACGTTGTGTTTCATCCAGAGCTTCATGATCTTCGTCTTCAGCGTAACGCTCTGCACACTGCTTGCAGTCCTCTTCAGTCGTGCAACCATAGGCATCCTGGCAAGTATAACAAAATTGTAGGTAGTATTGGGTTAACATATGATCCTGATTCGCTCTCATGATTATCACTCCTATCGTTGTTTACAGGTTTAGTATAACAGCGGCTTATTCGTTAGTTTGTGATTTTTTTCACATATAGTCGTATAAAATTTAAATTTTTTAAAAATAAAACGCCCTGAGAAAAATACCCCAGGGCAATCACCTTTATAGCGATTATAAAATTCTCCAGTTCGCACCGCCGTCCGTCGTTTTCAGCAGCAGTGACTTCTTGTCATCAAGGCGTTCCAGAAGCAGCCAACCCACCGAAGAAGAGGCGAAACGGAGCTTGACCGATCGTGGGTAGTCTTTTAGCTTCAAGGGTAGCACTTTGTTGCCTGTGAGACTTGTCCACGTCTTCCCCCCATCCAATGTACGGGTCAATCCGGTTTCGGTTATGATCCACCCTTCCTTTTCGTTTAGAAACGTACGGCCAGGGATAATAGAATTAATGTTGCTACTCAGACCCAAAGATACATCGCTCCATTGGGCCCCTGTATCATTTGTAAACAGTCCATTATATTTTGTGCCGTTAACCCCAGAGCAAAGAACTGGAATCCAATACGAGGTACTGCTCCCTTTCAGAGACTGCTGGGCTTCTGCTTTGGCCTGAGGGCAGCCCTGAATTCTGTTAGCTACCGGCGTCCAGGTTTTCCCTTGATTCAAAGTCTTGTACAACTTAACACTGTTATCTAGATTGATCGCTACAAATCCCTGCTTGTTGGAAGAAAAGCTCATCCCGGCCAGACTGCCCCGATCGGGTAAACCTGAGCCTGATTTGTTGGATGTCATACCAGAACTTTGCGCAACTTTATTCCACGTGGCTCCACCGTCAGTGGTGTGATACAACAGTTTTTGTTGATCCTGCTCATTCAGTTTTACATATGCCATGATCCAGCCAGTAGTTGGATTTACATATTGGATCGAGCTCACATGATCCCCGCTTGGAAGCGCTGAAACATCCCAGCTCTGTCCTCCATCTGCTGTTCTCAGAATGACGGTTGCTGTTTTGTCCAAATTTTGGCGGACAACCCAACCATGACGCGAATCAGTGAAACTGATGTCCTTTCCATATTCAAGTTTGTCTTGAAATTGGACGTTTTCGGAGGGGGAAATATTATTCCATGTCTTTCCGCCATCATGAGTATCATAAAGTCGGAGCTCATTATGGGTAACTCCCCAAACTAACCCTTTATTATTATCAATCAAATGAAAATCCGCTATTCGCGTCTGAACTACATATTTGGCGTTGGGATCGCCCACCTTTGGAGTCACTGGTGGATTAATAGTAATCGTCTGACCCTGATCATCAGGTTCCTCAATCGGAGGTTTTGTTAACGTTTCTGGGGCTTCAGCAGAACAGGCAGTCAGCAGAATACCTATCAGCAGTAGTACTCCCCCCAAGAGCGCACGCCAGCGCAGTTTCATATAAAAATCCTCCCTCGATGGCATGCTGTAATCACGTGCCAAAAGCTTATCTGAAACAGAATTATACCATAAACACCTCTATGTGACACATTTCGCGTAATGACAAAAAAAACCGGCCCCTTCACAAAAGTGCAGGATGCCGGCTTTTTATACTAAAATTTATTAGGATTTACGGTTCAACAAACTTTTGTGGTATCCATAGAAGAAATAGATCAGCAATCCAAGCAGGAGCCACACAATGAATCCAATCCAGGTGCTAATATGAAGCTGAAGCATCAGACCGATGCAAACCAACGCACTTAAAAGCGGGAGCAACGGAACCCACGGCACAGTAAAGCCTCTTTTCAAATCAGGGCGTTTCTTGCGCAGAACGATAACCCCTACCGATACCACAGCAAAAGCGAACAGGGTTCCAATACTCGTCAAATTGGTCAGTGCATGTAACGGGAACAATCCACTAGCCAATGCGATAATACTACCTACCAGCCAAGTGCTTCGAATCGGTGTTTGAGTTTTGGCATTTATTTTAGATAAAAAAACGGGTAAAAGACCATCACGTGACATGGAGAAAATCAACCGTGTTTGACCAAACAACAGCACCAGTAAAACGGTGGTCATCCCCGCAATCGCTCCGACTGAAATCAATCCGGCTACGAAATCCTGATGAATAAAACGGAGGGCAAACGCAACAGGATCACTTACCCCCAACTGCGTATAAGGTACCATTCCCGTTAGCACAACTGAAACGGCAATGTACAATACCGTGCAGATCGCAAGAGAAGAAATAATGCCGATGGGCATATTCCGCTGCGGATTGCGAACTTCTTCGGCTGCAGTTGAGATGGCATCGAAACCCAGATAAGCAAAAAATACGATTGCCGCAGCACTCAAAACACCAGAAAATCCATAAGGCAAAAATGGTGTCCAGTTGTCAGGCTTAACATAAAAGATACCGATTGCAATAAATAGCAATACAACTCCGACTTTAACACAAACCATTATTAAATTGAATCGAACCGTCTCCTTGGCTCCGAGACTCAGTAACAGTGTGATGAGCATAATGATGCACACGGCTGGTAGATCAATAATGGTTCCCTTGGTCGAATCGAAGGCTGCGGTTAAAGCCAGCGGTAAATGTATATCAAATCCAGCCAGCAAGCCTTGAAAGTATGCAGACCATCCACTACTCACAGAGGCGGCCGCCACTCCATATTCCAGAATCAGGTCCCAACCCAGTACCCAGGCCAAAATTTCTCCAAATACAATATAACTATACGCATAAGCGCTCCCAGCTGCGGGAACTGTAGATGATAGCTCCGCATAACATAAGGCTGCTAGTACGCAGGCAATACCTGCAATAACAAAGGAGAGCATCAATCCAGGACCTGCATTTTCTGCTGCTGCCTTGCCAGTAATAACAAAAATCCCGGTACCGATAATACATCCTACACCTAGCATGGTGAGATCAAAGGCACCCATTGTTCTCTTTAAGCGACCTGTAGATCCGCTTTCCTCATGCGGGAGCAGTCCTGTTTTTTTTCGAAATAAGTCCATATGCCGAATCCTCTTTCCATAATTTCATGCGTCAATATCGGTGCTGCAACGCTTTAGTGCGTGTTCTTATCATTCGATTAATTATTAGCGAGCTCGCCTTTGAAGTCAAGGAAAAATGTCATATTTCTTTGCGATGGGTTAGTATATAGGGTACA
Source organism: Paenibacillus peoriae (assembly GCF_022531965.1). Classification (GTDB taxonomy): domain Bacteria; phylum Bacillota; class Bacilli; order Paenibacillales; family Paenibacillaceae; genus Paenibacillus; species Paenibacillus polymyxa_D. The sequence continues at coordinate 3,061,275 of NZ_CP092831.1, forward strand.
CTGAGTTGGAAAGATAAATTTTTAAGTAATATCCCAAAATGAAAAGGTATACAACCCGAGAAGGAGATGAGGATTTTATGAGCTTAAAACCTTACAAACGAAGTAGAGTGGCTATTGTCGGCATGGGAGCGGTTGGCACAACAACCGGCTACACCCTGCTGCTGCGCCAACGCATGCAAGAACTTGTCTTTATTGATGTCAACGTCAAAAAGGCGAAGGGGGAAATGCTCGATATGAATCATGGGCTTCCTTTTCTCGGCGGTGTCAAAGTATGGGCGGGTGATTATGAAGACTGCCGTAATGCAGATATCATCATTGTTGCAGCGGGAGCTTCACAAAAGCCGGGAGAAACACGTATTGATCTTCTCAAGCGTAATGCCGAAATTTTTGAAAGTATTATTGATAATATCGTCAAGGTCAATACACATGGCATTTTGCTGATCGCAACCAATCCAGTGGACATTCTCTCCTACATCTCTTGGAAACGCAGTGGTTGGCCTTCAAGCAGAGTCATTGGATCAGGAACGTTGCTGGACAGCGCACGCTTCCGCTATTTGATCGGGAAGCAAAAAGGCATCGATCCACGAAGCATCCACGCCCACATTATTGGAGAACACGGTGACTCCGAGTTACCTGTATGGAGCACGGCCAACGTAGCTGGAACTCCGCTGGAACTGGGTGAAGAAACGAAAAATGAAATTTTTGAAAATACCAAGAATGCTGCCTATGAAATTATAGATGCTAAAGGCGCAACTTCTTATGCTATAGGGCTGGCTCTCGACCGAATCGTAGCCGCCATTCTCGGTGACGAGGGGTCGGTACTTAATGTGTCCACCTTGCTGGAAGATTATAACGGAGTATCTGACGTATATTTAGGTGTTCCAAGTATCGTAGATCACAATGGAGTACGTGAAATTTTGGATCTTCCGCTCAATGACGAGGAACGTGCTAGGTTGCTTCAATCTGCGGACAAGCTGAAAGATCAAATTAGCAAAGTTCATATGTAGATCGGGAACATAAAAGCTAAACAAAACTGGCCTCCACAGCGGTAATATCCGTTGAGAGGCCAGTTTTTTAGTCATTATAATGTAAAAATTCAGTTTGTCGTCCTGCTATGCATTCGAATTACCAAGGTGGCGTATCGCCATCCGCATCCTCATTTTCATGCTGGCGTTTCTCTTTTAGCCGCTCAGCCACCGTTTCAAACGATTCAGGTTGAAGCAGCTCAATCGGTGAAAATCCCTTTTCAAACGTAAATGCGTCACCTTCAATAATAAGTGCATATCGATCATGAAGTTTCGTGATATGCAGCTTGGCGCCAAAGTCGGACAGTAGCCCACGCACGGCCGTATCATCTAGTTTAAAACGAACTTCAATTTCTGGTTTCAGCTCGACAATATGCTGTGCAGCCTCTACGACCTGGAGAGGTTCCCATTTCCCTTGCAGATCCCGTTTTTCGCTCGCCGCCCACAATTCCAGATCGCGCTCTTCCTGCTGTCTTTCCTCATTAGATGCATCCGGCCATTTGGTTTCTACGTAATTCTGAACGAAGCCCATGACATGCTCATTGACGATTTCCGGCATGGATTGCTCATAGGTCACGAATTTCAAAAAATCCTCAAAATACCGGGCATGCGAAGACTGGTGAATTTTAAGCTCCCACTCATCGTTCATCCCCTCCTCAAGCATGTAAGGATACATGATGGATTTCATATTACGGGCAGAAATAGCCATTTCGACCTCACTCACCAGACTGCTTTCAGTAATTCTGGCAATTTTAGGCTCGAAATCACATTTAAGCACAAAAATAAACGGATCATCCGAGTGTGTATTCAAGGTTGCCTGTACAATGATCAGCGCTCCGCCGCGTACTGCGCTCGTATCCAGATACATCCGCACCAGATCGTCACAAGCATTTTTAAAATCTTCCTTATCCTCTGCTGCCCGCAGTCGGGCGAACATATTAAAATTCGGATTACTGCTCAATTCATGCTCCGGTTCGACGATAAAGCGGCCGATTTTGGTCGGTGCCTGCTCTGTGCTGGGATTTTTTTCAACCTTCCGCTTGCTAATACGAGTAAATTCCCCGTCCAGAAATTTTTTAACATCGCTTTCGTCATAATCGTAGTCGTCCATCGTAGCGTAATGCTTATAGGACTTACCACCCTGTCCTTCTTTTCCATCTACCTGAATTACAAAAAAAGATAAAAAATCCACTTGAAAGTTCATTTACGTTCCATTCGCTCCTTTTCAGGCATGTACGCGTAATTATATCACTATGATTTTAAAAGGTACATCGGATTCAGCCGCCTATTATTAAGATAAATATTTTTAGTTAACATAATATTTATTATGTAAATTAATTTTTCGATTAGATATCATTCCTAATTCACAAGTTTAAAGTGAGTACTTTTACTACTATTCTATTTCACGTTCTTAACGATCATTGACCTCTTTATTTTCTATGCTCTACTTTCTTCATGATTCAAAAAACATTTGACTAAATAGTAGTTAATTTATTATATTATCTATTATTACATAGACAAAAATATTTTTTGTTTATTTAAAATGACATCTCAAGGATCTTGTACCCTGGAAAAGGAAAGGAGAGTTTGTAGTTGTTTAATAATCCATATATAAGGACCATAATCGCCTCCAATGCGCTGCTAAATTTGGGCATTTGGGTGCGCAACTTTGCCATACTGTTGTATGTAACAGATTTGACTCATAATGATCCCGTATACGTGTCGCTCATTTCAGTTGCTGAATTCATGCCTATTTTTCTGTTCGCTATCATTGGAGGAACATTCGCGGACCGTTGGCGGCCCAAACGGACCATGATTAGTTGCGATTTGCTGTCCGCTGCCTCTATTTTTATTGTCTTGTTGGCATTATGGTACGGGTCATGGCAGGTGCTTTTGCTGTCCACTTTCTTTTCGGCCATTCTATCTCAATTTTCTCAGCCGTCTGCGATGAAGATATTTAAGCAGCATGTAGCACCAGAACAGCTTCAGGGAGTGATGGCCCTTTTTCAATCTCTCATGGCATTATTTATGGTTATCGGCCCCGTTATCGGTACATTTATTTATCAACACTTTGGAATTTTCATTTCAATGTCTATATCCGGAATATTGTTTCTCATCTCGGCGCTTGTCCTGACTCGTATTCCACAAGATGAACAAGCACTTGAGATAGATGATCAACCCCCTCATTTCATTCAAGAGCTTAAAGAAGGAATACGTTATGTATGGAATAACCGCACACTTCGCACGCTTGGGGGAACATTCACCGTAATTGGGCTAGCGGTCGGACTTATTCAACCATTAATGGTTTTTATCGCCATCGAGAACCTTGGACAAAACAAGGAATTCCTGCAATGGCCATTAATGGCGAACGGAGCGGCTATGCTGGTGGGAGGCGGTCTGATTATGGGGGTTGCCAAAAAAGTACAGCCGCAATTACTGCTGGTGGTCGGACTTTTGGTCAGCACACTGACAACCTTTGGAGTCGGATGGTCGCACAATATTGTGCTGACCATGGCACTACAAGTTTTCAGCGGCCTATTTTATCCTTGCATTCATATCGGTATCAACACAATGATGATGAAAAACGCCGAAGCTGCTTTTATCGGCCGCGTCGGTGGTGCCCTCTCTCCCCTGTTCTCCGGGATGATGGTCGTCGGTATGAGTATTGGCGGAACACTCAAACACGAATCCTCCCTGAACACCGTATATACCGTGAGCGCCGGCTTGTTTTTGGTCGGAGCGACGCTGTTGTTACCATTGCTTCGTGACAGGCGGCCTGTACAAGCTGTCATAGCCGATGATTCTGAATAGCAGCACAAGAAACCGCCCCTGGAGAGGTGATATGCCATCCTCCGGGGCGGTTTCTTAATGTTTGTATCATAATTTCAGACGGATTATGACTCTCTTCCTTCATGCTGTCTTTTCCACAATCGTGCATCCAGGCCGTTATCATCCAACAGCTCATCATGTTGTCCCTGCCCTACGGCCATTCCTTTGTCCAATACTACAATACGGTCCGCGTTTCGTATCGTTTTGAGGCGATGAGCAATAGCAATGACCGTTCCACCTTGGACAAGGCGGTTAATAGCCTGTTGAATATCCTTCTCATTATCATTTAATAGATAACAAAACTTTATTAGATATCGAGTTTACATAATATATGTTATGTTAATATAAGGATCACCATTGTAGCGTATTAAAGAAGTAGGACTTGACTTCAACGCCTGTCCAATCGTATAGTATGGTTATATCTTCAATTAAGGGAGAGATTTTGATGTCGGTGAACGTTCTTAACTAAGCAATTACATATTCAGGGAGTATCATCAGGCGCTTGTACCCTTCGGGGACAGGTTTGTTTGTTGCTGTGTTGTTACCCTGATATTAGTTAAGAACATGCGGATATCATAGATCGCCTTCGGGATTATCTTCATCTAGGCCCTATTCCGTGCTGTGTTCAGCGCGGTTTTTTTGTTTTCAGATTTTGTAACTTCCCTTTAAACGTCTTCCTTTCACGATCCCAATAGCTTAGCAAAGAACTATTGCGTGAATGAATTGGAAAAACGTAACTCGGAACTACAAAAGTTGAATAACAGGCTTATTTGAAGATAAATTCCCTCTTTCCTTAAGGGCGGAGAATGAACGTTTTGTTCATTCTCCGCCCTTTTTTATTTTAACAGCAAGGTTTTCTAAATCCTTACACCACACAACCAAAGGAGAGATTTATTCATGAACGAAACTACAATGCTGCGTTTGGAATATGATCAAATTAAAACAAGAGTTTCTGAATGTGCTTTTTCTTACCTGGGTAAGCGTCACGCTGCTACTATGCGGCCAATTACTGATATCCGTACCATTAAGATTCGTCTTGACGAAACGAACGAAGCGTTACAGATCATTCGCCACGGAGCAAGCGTTCCTGTTCCTTCGTTGGAAGGTATGGAGCACATTCTTCAACTGCTCGGAACCGGGTATATGTTCAGCGAGCGTGATTTTTCTCATATGGCTCAATTCATTCGAAGCTGTATTCAACTGATAAAATATATGCATTCCAAGGCGGACGCTGCTCCAACCGTCAGCGCTTATGCATCTTCCATGTATAGCATGGAGCCACTTTTATCCGAAATCGAAAGATGTATTCATTCGGGACGTGTGACGGATATGGCCAGTAAAGAACTAGCTAAAATTCGCAAAAAAATTGCGGTTACTGAAGAACGTATCAAGAGAAAACTTGACTCTCTCACCAGCCGTCACCGATCCATTATGCAAGAAAATATGATTAGTCAGCGCAATGGCCGTTACGTGCTTCCAATCAAAAAAGAATTCCGTAAACAAGTGAAAGGTAATGTACTGGATGAATCAGGAAGTGGTCAAACGGTTTACGTTGAACCTGCCGAGATTACGAATCTGCAATTCGATCAGAGCGCGAACATGGCAGAAGAATCAAAAGAAGAAATGAAAGTGCTGGGAGACCTGACGGCAATGGCTGAGTCATACAACCGGGAACTAAGCATCAATACAGAGACAGTAGGTGTATTGGATTTTTTATTGGCAAAAGCCAAATACGCCATGACTCTGGATGCTATCCCTGTCGAACTTAACCTTAACGGGATTATAGACATCCAAGGTGCACGTCACCCGTTGATGTCCCATACCATGGTGCCGCTTGATTTCTCAATTGGCGAAGGATATTCCTCACTCATCATCACCGGACCGAACACAGGCGGAAAAACGATGGCCCTCAAAAGCGTCGGTCTTTTAACACTAATGGTGCAATCGGGGCTACTGGTACCTGTTTTGCATGGCAGCCGAATGGCTGTATTCGAGGAAATTGTGGTAGACATCGGGGATGGACAAAGCATTGAACATGCTTTGAGCACCTTTTCTGCACACATCCGCAACATGATTAGCATATTAGAGACAACAGGCAACTCTACTCTGATCCTGATTGATGAAATGGCATCCGGTACCGATCCGGGAGAAGGAGTAGGTCTCTCTATCGCGTTGCTAGAAGAATTCCATCGTCGCCGGGCGACAGTAGTGGCTACAACGCACTTTAGCGAAATTAAGCATTTTGCTGAAAATACACCGGGATTTCAGAATGCTCGTATGGAGTTTGATACCGAAACGCTACAGCCTTTGTACCGACTTCGCATTGGAGAGGCCGGAGAAAGCTACGCATATGCAATTGCCCTGAAGCTGGGCATGTGGACACGTATTATCGAGCGTTCCGAGGCCATTTCTGCGGGCAGAGCATCTCAAAATACACAGGAATCGTTTGTTATTCCCCCTTGTGTTGATGATGAAATGTCTGATGATGCAAATAAGTCTCTTCCTAAAAAAGCGGCTTTTGACGATACAGCCACAAAACAGAGGAAACAAGAACTTCCTCTCAAAACCAAGCCATTTGCCCTTGGTGATAGTGTTTATGTAGGCTACCTGGATCGAACTGGAATTGTATACAAAACCGAGGATGAACGGGGGAATGTCGGAATTTTGATCCAAGGACAAAAACTGAGCATTAACAAAAAGAGGCTCGTCCTTCACATCGCTGCTACTGAACTGTATCCTGACGACTATGATCTGGATATTGTTTTAGAAACCAAGGAAAACCGCAAAAAACGGAAACTGCTGAGACGCAAGCATGTCGAAGGAGTGATGATCGAATCTCCCCCAGAAAATGAAATATAGACGCACCGGTATATTCTCAACTGAAAAATAAGCTATTTTTATATTGTCAGTGAAACTTGAATCTGCAAGCGGACACTTAACAAGAGCGATCCACTTGCAGATTCTACCACAACGAAAAACATAATATATATTATGTAAACTAAACGGTTTCCCTCTTATTTGTATTACTCAATCCGGCACTCATCGAATAATCACTTTTGTTATCATTCTAACGTTAGGATACAAAGGCATCTTATGCTTAGATTTGTAGGATTCAAAAAATTGATAGGGATGTTCTTCTTTCATGAGAACGTCCTCATTTAAATTAACTACCATAGTACCAGGTTCAAATTTATTTCTTTAAATAAATTTGTGTTAGCTTTCGTCAAGGCAATATCATACTAACCTTTAATTCACCATTGCTTTCCAGCTTATTTTGAATTATTCTAATGCTAATCATAAGACGATCATTAAAATAAGGAGGCTAGTCTATTGAAGAATGCTGTTGAAGAACTGGCGAGAATCATCGAAGATTTATCATGATTAAGCATTCAACATCCCCTATCAAAATTGAATCGTATGCGCAAAATGAATGGGTGGCAGCTAATCAGTATCAGGAAGTGTTCTCTTACGTGGATGTCATACATCTATGGAAACTATTGAATAAGCAAATCATAAATGTTTTAAACTCATGTACATCATTCGATTCTAAGAAAAGATTTCAAAAAGATGACCACTCCACCGAAACATTACAGTGGCTAGTTGACGATTATATTCAGCATTTGCGGCATCATTTGGAACAAATCAATCAAAAACAAGACTAACGCTATGAAAAAGAATACTACGTTCATGATTGTAATGACCTAATGACGTTGATGTGATTTTCAAGTCAGGATGTAATTCTGCCCAATGAGTTTACATAATTATTATTATGTAAACTCATTTTCATTTAATCTCAACTTTCACGCTGTACTTATAATCCTGATATTGGTATCTGAATATCCAGCTTATCCATTGCTTTTTCTTTTTCCCGATCAGTGACATGTGTGTATACTGTGGTTGTCTGAATGGATGAATGCCCTAGCAGCTCCTGTACGGTACGCAGATCTGCTCCCTTACGCAATAGCATTGTCGCAAATGTATGTCTCAGCTTATGGCTGGAATAAGCCTCCCGGCGTTCTATACTCTTATCTTGCTGGAATCTTTCGAACGTTTCTGTAGCGATCTGTTGAATAGTGCGCACTGCCAGACGGCGACCTTTTTGGGATACAAACATCGCATCCTCTTTACCTCTCCACGGCGTCAATCTTTCCTCCAACGCATGCTCCACAAAATCACACACGGCTTCCGGTACCGGGAGAGTACGCCACTTACGTCCTTTACCGAACACATCTAAGGTACGTCTTTCTCGACTGTAATCCGAGACATTCAATGAGTGAACCTCCCCCACCCGCAATCCCATGTAAACCATCAGCAGAAAAATTGCCATATTACGATTTGCATATTTCCCTTCCACCGCAAGCAAAAACGGATGAATATCCTTTTCATCCAGATAGACGGGCATACGATTCTTTTCAGTCTTTGCTTTTTTAATTCCCGCTGCCGGATTTGTGCTGCATAACTCAAATTCCTGTAGCGCTTTAAAAAAACTGTTCACCGCTGCATGCTTCCGGTTCCGCGTACTATCTCCGGCGCCTCCTTCCCGCGCTTTAGACAAATACGACATAACATGAATCTTCTTCACCTGATCGAGTGGTTTATCACGCAACGTGCGTAAAAACTGCTTCACATCCCCTATATAATTTTTTTGCGTATGTATCGTATATCCAGCATCCTTCATCCAAATCAAAAAAGCTTCCAGCTCCTCAGTATATATTTCATCAATTTCTTCTGTTGTATCGAGCTCCACATGTCGCAACTCTTTTTTCATCCCGCTCGCCTCCAATTCAGTTCATATTCCGAAATATACTGTAAAACGATCATTTTCGTCTGATTTTTATCGACAATTCAATCGACATCTTACGCAGGAGAGATTCCAAAAGTCGTTTTAAACCTAAACAGCGTATAATTTATATTATACGCTGTTTTTTAAACGCTTTTCAAGGGCAAATAGAGCGTTTTTCCTCTTGTTTAGCAACCGAGCGAAAGCTTTAGCATTAGAACCGCATAAATGCGGTTCATATTCGTTATAATTTTGTTCGCCAGTAACCAGAAAGGCACTACTACTTTATAGCAGTGTCAGAATTTGAGGACCATCCTCTGTAATCGCAACTGTATGTTCATATTGAACACAAATCGAATGATCTATTATTCGAGCTGTCCAACCGTCATGTTCCACACAAGAACCCCAACTCCCCATGATAGCCTAGCCTTTAAATCAGAAAACATGAGACAGTCAAATTATATACATTAAGTTAATTACCCCTAATCCCTTGTTATCGCCAGCATCAGGAAGTATATCTAAGAACTCATGAGGTGAGCCGCTGTCGACATGGCATGGATGATGAGAAAAAGTAATTTGCAGTCTCGCTCCGTTTTCCCTTGATCGTTCAGCACGATATACTTAAAGAAGTCGAAAGGAAACCTTATATTCGGCCTATGCTCATTTCAAAAATGTAGGTTTATTCATGACAAAGGGAGTGTTCATTTATTTATGAGTACCGAAATGCTGGAACGTCGAAGTGAAATTCTAAAACGAAACATCCATCAATTGCTGGTTCAGGAAAATCAACACGGCGTGACACGTCAGGAAAATTACACGTTGCATAAAATGATCAGAGAGCTGCATCAAACCTCTCATGCCTTGAATACTTCCCGTTGAGATGAAAGGCTTCTAAATCAAATGAAAAAAATAACCTTCAGCCCCACTTCCTTAGTGGTGTTGAAGGTTATTTTTTTGTGTAGCCTTTAATTAACAGGTCATACCCTTTTGTGATCTTACCCTTTGGAGCGGCTCAACAGATATAAGAAGTATGGCGCACCAATGATGGCTACAATCAAACCTGTCGGAATTTCTTTCTGTAAAGGTAAGGATCGTGTGATCGTATCCGCTACAAGTACCAGGAGTGCTCCGACTAAAGCACAGGTTACCAGTAGCATTTTATGCTTCGGACCCACCAGCTTTCTTGCCAAATGTGGAGCCACCAAACCAACAAAACCGATACCGCCACTAACCGAAACACTAGAACTAGCCAATCCAACCGCAGCAGCGAGAAGGAGAATACGTTCCTTTTCGATAGGTGTACCCAACCCCGATGCCGTCTGATCCCCCAGATTAAGCACATTCATCACATTTGCTTTGTAGTATGCGAAAGGAAGTAATACAATCAGCCAAGGCAACAGAGCCATTACGAATTTCCAGTTTGAGCCCCAGATGCTTCCTGCTAACCAATTAGCTACAAACGTGTAGCTTTCAGGTGTCAGCTTAAGAGTCATAATGATCATCGCAGCACTGATACCCGCCGCTACGCCAATTCCGCTCAGCAGTAGTCGTGTCGGGGAAATCCCTTCGCCTTTCTTGTAAGAAAGCGCGTAGATGAGAATAGCAGCTGCTCCTGATCCAATCAGCGCAAGAGCGGGAAGTAAAAACAATGAATTCATAGTTTGCATAGATGGAAAAAGCAATACAAACAGCATGACCATCAACCCAGCACCCGCATTAATCCCCAGAATACCCGGATCCGCTAGACCGTTACGCGAAACCCCTTGCATGATGCAGCCAGAAACAGCGAGACCTGCACCGATTAGAAGGGAAATAACCATTCGTGGCAATCGGAATTCAAATAGGATTAATTCCTGCTGTGGAGTCCCTTGTCCAAACAAGGTTCTAAATAACTCCATTGGGGAAAGCCGGATGGTTCCCGTATTCGCACTTATGGTGAACGCAGCAATGAGCAATATGAGCAGAATGACAACAACCATCCAATCATGGATTTTTTTACGATGACTAGCTTTGGCAATAGCCCCATTCGTAACGTTATTCATCTTACAGTGCCCTCCTTTCTTTACGTGCCAGATAAAGGAAGAATGGAACCCCAATTAAGGCAATAAGTACGCCCACCGGTGTTTCCTCAGGCGCGTTAATCATACGGGCTGCCAGGTCGGCAAACACAATGAGTAAAGCTCCCATAATGGCCGAGCACGGAATAATCCAGCGATAATCGACGCCAACCAGCTTGCGGGTTATATGGGGAATAATCAATCCCACAAAACCTATAGAGCCAACCAATGACACCGCTGCACCCGCCAGAATCAGAACAAGAATCATCCCGACTACCTTTACCACCCCAGTTCGCTGACCAAGACTCAATGCAATTTCGTCTCCCAGACTAAGTAGCGTAATGGAGCGCGACAACATGAGAGCGCCGATAAAAGCTGCCACAACCCAAGGCAAAACTATACCAAGCTGAACCCACTTGGTTCCACTAAGCCCTCCGGCATACCAAAAAGCCAAATCCTGTCCAACATTAAAGTATAAACTGATCGCATCTCCTAAGGCAGACAGCAATGCCGTGACAGCTGCACCCGCCAATACAAGACGAACTGGCGTAAGACCTGATTTGGATATAGAACTTGTACCATATACCATCACAACAGCCAGAGCTGCACCAACGAAGGAATACAACATTAATTGTAAAAAAGAAGAACCCGGAAAAATTGCAAAGCAAATCGCCATCGCCAAGCTGGCTCCCGAGTTCAGTCCAAGCAAGCCCGAGTCAGCAAGTGGATTTCGAGTCATTCCTTGCATAATTGCACCTGCAACGGCAAAGCAAACACCGATTAAAACCCCACCCAGAATTCGAGGTAGACGGATTTCCCAAATAATTTGATGGTTTTGCAACTCGGGTTTAAAATGAAAAACAGCGTTCCATACCTCTTCTAGGCTAATAGAGGCTGCACCAAAAGATAGGGATAGCGCGATACCGAACGCTAAAAGTCCAAGCCCAGCTGTCAGGATAAGCGAAGCCGCCCAAGGTCGCGAGTGGAATTGAGTCGGCGATTGGTTATGATTACTTTGAGCGGGGCTATCCGATGATTCTGATAATTTCATAACTATTGTTCACCCTTACTGTTGAATAGTATGTAGCTATCACGACTGTGTGAAGATGATGTTGATAATGAGAATTATTATCATGCAATCTTTACTATTGTAAATTAATGTGGCAACGGCTTCAATAGCAAATTTCAAGGAATGCCTAATGTTCTGTCCTGTTGTGAAAAAATAAAGCCCTTCGGCATAAATACCAAAGGGCTGCCAACAACACCGAAGCGACTACTTCTGTGTGGCGTTCTCTTTATTCCGCTGGACGATCATATCTGCGATTTCTTCAGCTTGCCCTACAATAGCAATGGGATCGAAGTACCAATATCGATCCTCCTGAAGCTCAAAAAGTTTACCTTGACGGACCGCATCTAATGATTTCCATATGCTGTCTCCTTTGTAACCTCTCAAATCCTTGTTAACCGTCAGAAAGATATAAGAGCCTGCATATTGATTAATGACTTCTTTTGACACCGATTTCCATTGAGTCTCGCCTAATAATTCTTTTTGGACAAGCGGCGAAGGTGTTAAATTGAGTCCTCTATATACCGCCTGTCCTCCTCTGCCAAAATTATCACCATATACATAGTATTCTTTTTCCGAAGCTTCCATTACGGTGAACGTATCCTCAGGCTGAATAATTCCCTTTAGCTTGTCACGTGCGGCCTGCATCCGCTGATCGTATTGGGCAAGCCATGTTTGGGCTTCCTGTTCTTTTCCAAGCAGCTCACCAAAAGCTGTCAGTTCCTCATGCACATTCTTGTACGTTCCATAAGGAATGACGATGGTCGGAGCAATTTTACTATATTTTTCATATTCAGAAGCATCTTTGGAACCAATCAGAATCATATCCGGCTGTAGAGCCAATACTTTTTCAATGGATACACTACCGCGGTCTCCAATGCTTGCAATGCCTTGTACAAGATCCTTCGAAAACGGATTATCCAGATAATATTTAACACTTCCCACAGGTTTAATCCCTAGTGCTAGTAAATCATTCTGGTACATATCTACTACAATCCGCTGAGGGTGAACCGGAATCTTAATATCTCCATGAATCGTTTTGACTGTTTTCATTTCCTCTGACTTTTGTTCACTAGAAGTTTGATTCTGCTTTTCATCCGGCTGCTTCACGTTTCCACTACAGGCGGTAAGAACTAAAATGACTGACAGAAGCATCATCACAATCCACATTTTCTTTGTCAAGCCCAATCTTCCTCTCTCTATTTACGGTGTCATATCGGCCTATTTACGTTCCATATTGAGCTTGGTGCAGGCGACTATATGCTCCTTTTACTGCCAATAACTCTTCATGTCTGCCTTGCTCGGCAATCCCTTGATCTGCAACTACGATAATGCGGTCAGCATTTTTGATTGTTGCCAGACGATGTGCGATAACGAGTGTCGTGCGACCTTGGGAAAGCTCTGTCAGCGCCTGCTGAATCGCGGCTTCTGTCTCTGTATCCAATGCTGATGTCGCTTCATCTAAAATGAGAATAGGCGGATTTTTAAGGAACATCCGGGCAATAGACAAACGTTGCTTTTGACCACCGGAGAGCTTCACACCTCGCTCACCGATCATTGTATCCAGACCATCCGGATATGAGCGAACAAGGTCTTCAATCTGAGCTCGACGAGCAGCATCCCAGATTTCTTCTTCCGAAGCGTCAAGCTTACCGTAAGCAATATTTTCACGAATCGTTCCATCAAAGAGGAATACATCCTGCTGTACGATACCAATCATGGATCGCAGCGAATCCAGCTTCATTTCACGGATACCCATCCCATCAATGGTAATGCTACCTTCCTCGACATCATAGAAGCGAGGCAACAAACTGCAAAGTGTCGTTTTACCTGCTCCTGAAGGACCTACAAGTGCTACGGTTTCACCTGCATGGATAGATAGGTCTACTTTGCGTAATACCTTATCTTTGTTTTCGTAACCAAACGTTACACCTGCAAATTGAATATCTCCATTAAGATGGCTAACCGCCTTGGCCCCAGGCAGATCTTCTACATCCGATTCACTTTCCAGCAAATCCAGGTACCGTCGGAAGCCGGCAATCCCTTTCGGATACGTTTCGATGACAGAATTAATTTGTTTAATTGGCCCCAGGAATACATTAGACAGCATCACAAATGCGATAAATTCCCCGTAGGTCATCTGCCCTTCGATAACAAACCATGTTCCACACACAAGAACAAACAATGAAACCAGCTTCATTAGTATAAAACTAATCGAGGAATTCCAGGCCATAATCCGGTACGCGATCAGCTTCGTTTTACGAAAACGTCCATTATTCTCAGCAAAACGTTCCATTTCATGTGCTTCGTTGGAGAACGCTTGAACAACGCGAATCCCGCTGACATTATTTTCAATACGAGCGTTATAATCCGCAATATCAGAAAACATACGATGGAATGCAGCAGACATTTTACGGCTGAAATAAAGAGACAAGTAAATCATGAGGGGTACAATGATGAAAGTCAGTACAGCCAGCTTCCAGTTAATGCCGAGCATGATTCCAAAGGCTCCCCCCAGTGTCATCAACGCGATGAACAAATCTTCGGGTCCGTGGTGGGCAATTTCCCCAATATCCATCAGGTCGTTGGTCATACGTGACACGAGATGCCCTGTTTTGTTATTGTCAAAAAAGCGAAAAGATTGCTTTTGTACCCGATCAAACAGCTTTTTACGCATGTCCGATTCGATGTTAATACCCAGCTTGTGCCCCCAATAGGTAACTACGTAATTCAGCGCAGCACTTATGACATAAATACCGAGTAGAGCTAGACAGGCATATAAAATCCATTTCCAGTTCCCACTGGGTAGCAAATCATCGACCACCCGGTTGACTGCAAGTGGAAAAGCTAACTCCAGCAGTGCTGCCAGCAAGGCACAAGAGAAATCAATGATGAACAAAGTCCGGTAAGGACGGTAGTATTCAAAAAATCGTCTAAGCATAGTCATGACTTCTCCTTTCTAATTTCAATTAAACTGATCACTTCGGATCAACGGAAAACATTTTAACGGCCTCATCCAGCGATTGGTCAACGGCTAGCGGTGAGTACGTAAACCACGGATCGGCTTTGATGAAATACACTTTGTGGTTCTTGACAGCCGGGAGATTTCTCCACAGTGCACTTTGCTCAATTTGCTTAAGCATTCCGTCCTTGCTCGCTTCATCATAAACCAGCATAATAATTCGGTCTCCTGACAATTCAGGCAGCTTTTCCATTGAAATAACATCATAAACATAATTAAATCTCGGGTCCTTCGCCAGCTTCTGGCGTATGTACTCAGGAGGATTCAATTCCAGTGAACGGTAAATGACATGTCCTACATTTCGCGCCCCATATACTCTGAGCACATCCTTACCGTAGGTCATATAAATGGTGACCGTTTCATCATTTTTGAATTTTCCAGCCAGCTTCTTTCGACCTTCTTCAGCCTTTTTGTTGAAACTAGCGATCCACTGCTCGGCTTCCTTCTCCTTACCCAGCACAGCTGCGACATCCCGCAGTTGCTTAAATACATCCCCATCTCCAAACGATACGGCTACCGTAGGAGCAATTTTCTTCAGCTGCTCTTTCACTTCTGGAGGGGTATCTTCTGTTGCTATGATCAGGTCAGGTTGTAGCTCCAGTACCTTTTCAACATTCGTCGGGTTCCCAATATCAGCAATCCCGTCAATTTTTCCTTTTAAATAGTCGTCTTCTAACACATGAGAAGCAGCCCCTACAGGCTTAACACCTAAAGTTAGCATCGCATCCAAATATTGAGTCGTGACGACTCGCTGCGGACTTGAAGGGATACTGATCTTATTGCCGGTAGCATCAGTATATTCGCGCATGACAACCGTTTTGGATTGCCCGGAAGGATCATTAGTGCTGGTCTTGTCGTTTGCCCGGTTGTTGCTAACTGCGTTTCCACATGCACTCAATACAACCATCAAAAGAACCACAAGACAAAGCATGGATTCCCATTTTAATCTGTACCTTTGTTGCACAATATACGTCCTCCTTAGATATAAACAATCATAATATGATAGTGATTCTCATTATCATACAATTGTTATTCTATCTATTACCGTCTCTTCTTACAATACAAAAATAAAAAACTTCCATTTATGTGTATGTATCGTCATCGTAGAATAGCCAAAAAAAAGAACTGATGCGCATTACAGCATCAGTCCGAATAGCTTAATATGTGGGTCAAGCGCCCTTTTTATTTCGATTGATCCACTAACTCCAGCTTAGCGGGAATGGATGTTTTCACGGTTTTACCTTGAAGTACATCCTTAGCTGCCTGCACCGCCAATTGACCAATAAGCTCGGGTTGCTGAGCTACAGTCGCTGTCAGTTTTCCTTCCTTAATTGATTTAAGCGCATCCTCGTTACCGTCAAAACCGATGACTGGAATGTTTTTACCTGAGCTTTGGATTGCTTCGATCGCACCCAACGCCATTTCATCATTGTGGGCAAATACTGCCTGAACGTCCGGGTTGCCTTGCAGCAGATTTTCCATCACGTTCAAACCTTTCGTCCGATCAAAATCGGCCGATTGTTTAGCTATGACTTTCAGATCCTTATCTGCTACTTCATGGAAGCCTTTCCCACGTTCACGGGTAGCGGATGCTCCTGGAACACCTTCCAGCTCGATCACTTTGGCACCTTTTCCAACTTGATCAATCACATATCTGGCAGCCATTCGTCCTCCCTCTACGTTGTCTGAAGCAACAAGTGCTTTTACGTCTCCTTTGTCAGCAGAACGGTCCAGTGTAATAACCGGGATGTTCAATGCATTCGCTGATTGTACCACTGTGGAGATGGCCGACGAATCTGTCGGATTTATAAGTAACGCGTTTACTCCCTGTTGAATCAGATCATCCACGTCATTACTTTGCTTCGCCGAATCATTTTGTGCATCCACAACAATAACCTGCATTCCTTGTTTTTTGGCCTCTGCCACAACTCCGTCTTTGAGAGAGACGAAGAATGGATTATTCAGCGTTGAGATCGATAAGCCGATTTTGATGTCCTTCAGGTTCGCGGCCGCTTTAGGTTTCGCCCATTCGGGCGGTTCCAAGGAACACCCTGTCATGAGCAGGAGCAGCAAGGCAGTCATGATTAATGTAAGCTTTTTCATATTTATGTGTCTCCTTCTACGCAAATTAGGTGTATTATGCGGATTTTTTACGGTCAATCAATACAGCAATAGCGATGACGATCCCTTTTACCACCATTTGATAAAAAGAGTTAACCCCCAACAAGTTCAAGCCATTGTTTAGCGTACCGATGATAAGCACACCAATTAATGTACCTACGATTCGTCCGCGTCCTCCTGAGAGACTTGTTCCACCTAATACGACAGCCGCAATGGCGTCCAATTCATAAGAAGTACCTGCTGTCGGTTGCGCCGAGTTCAAACGCGAAGTCAAGATAGCTCCCGCCAATGCAGAGAGCATTCCAGCCAGAGAGTAAATCCAAATTTTTACACGCGGTACTTTAATACCAGATACAATCGAAGCCTTCTCATTACCACCAATGGCATACGTTTTACGTCCGAAGGGTGTTTTATGCAAAATGATCCACAGGACAGCAAAGGTAATGAGCATCGTAATCGCTGGAACCGGAATACCGAACTGATAGCCACGTCCGAACAATTGAAATACCAGACTGTCTCCGAGTCCTGTAATAGGGTTACCGTTGGTATAAACGAGTGTCAATCCTCTGAAAATAGTCATGGTTGCTAGTGTAGCGATAAACGGAGCCATTTTACCTTTTGTAATCATCAAGCCGTTGACCATCCCCATCACGCCACCCAATGCACAACCGATGATAATCGCCAAAATAGGATCGAACCCGGCCAGCATCATATTTGCGACAAACGCACTGGATAGTGCTAATATGGAGCCGACTGACAAATCAATTCCGCCTGTGAGAATAACGAAGGTCATACCGAACGCAATCAACGCATTAATGGATACCTGGCGCAATAAATTCAAAATATTAAGCGGTTCCAAAAAGCTGGGATTTAAGACCGATACGATAATCACCAAAATAATGAGTCCCAACAACGGGCCAAGCTTCTGTGTGATTTGTGACATTTGAAAGCCTTTGCTGCTTTTTGATTCATTCATAGTTGTCATATCACTGTCCTCCTGTAGCTAGCGTCATAATATTTTCTTGTGTGGCTTCTTCCCTGCTCAGCTCTCCGCTGATCTTTCCCTCGTGCACCACGACAATACGATCGCTCATGCCGAGTACCTCAGGGAGTTCCGAGGATACCATGATAATCGCGACTCCACGTTCGGTCAGCTCGTTCATCAACTGGTAGATTTCCCGCTTGGCTCCCACATCCACACCTCTCGTCGGTTCGTCAAGAATGAGTACATTTGGACCAATACCTACCCATTTGGCAATAACCACCTTTTGCTGATTACCACCTGACAAACTGCGAACCGTTGTTTCACCCGATTGGGTTTTAATTTGTAAGCGCTTAATTAAAGTGTTAACAAAATCCAACTCTTTTTTACCTGAAATAAATCCTTTTGAGGTAAAGCTGAAGAGATTTGGCAGCACCATATTTTCCCGAATGGAAAAATCCAGAACCAAGCCCTCATCTTTTCGGTCTTCTGTAATGAAGCCAATCCCTAGTTTCACCGCGTCATCCGGCTTGCGAATAGTCACCTTTTTTCCACGTACATGGATCTCACCACGATCCAAAGCATCCAGTCCAAATAACGCCCTCATGATCTCGGTTCGTCCCGAGCCCATCAAGCCTGAAAAACCTACAATTTCACCAGACCGCACAGTAAAATTCACATTTTCAAACAAGCCTTTATGCGTGGCATTTTTGACCTCCAGCACCACTTCTCCCAAAGCGGGCGTTCTTACCGGATAGCGTTCAGTCAGCTCTCTACCTACCATTTTCCGTACAACTTCATCAAAATTCGTATCGGGAATCGCCTGAGTATCCACCGTTTTCCCGTCACGCATGATGGTAATCCGATCACAGATCGCGAATATTTCCTCCATCCGATGTGAAATATACACGATCGAAACACCATCTTTTTTCAAAGAAGTAATAACCTCGAACAGCTTCTGAATTTCACGTTCGGTTAAGGCGGCTGTCGGCTCATCCATCACGATAACTTTAGCATCCGTCATGAGTGCTTTGGCTATTTCAATCATCTGCTGTTGACCCACTGAACACTCGCCTGCTTCACCGTTCAATGGAAGGTTTACCGAAAGCTTGCTGAATTGCTCATTTGCTAACGCTTTCATTTTAGAGCTGTCTAGTAAGCCCCATTTGGATGTCATTTCCTTGCCGATAAACAGATTTTCCAGCACGGTCATCTCCGGCCACACATTCAGTTCCTGGTGAATAAAAGCAATTCCTTTTTGCTCCGCTTCTTTGGGGTCGGCAAAATAGGTTTCCTGGCCGTCAATGATGATCGTTCCCTCATCTCGCCGATGCAGTCCGATTAAAATATTCATCAGCGTTGATTTTCCTGCACCATTTTCACCCATGAGGGCATGTACTTCTCCTTCACGAAGATCAAAGTCAACACCACTTAATACCTGATTGGTTCCAAAGGCTTTGTGAATTCCTTTCATTTGAATCTGCATGCTGTACCCTCCTTTTTATTCAACATTGATTTATCCAAAATGAACTCCTGCCTGCAAAATACAATTGGCAAATGGCTTAGCCTCTCCTGTACGAATGACCGCCTTCGCATAACGGGTCAGCTCCTTGAATTGTTCATGAGAGCAAAACTCAATGACGGCAGCCTGCTTATTAATCTGTGGATGTCCTAATTTCTCCCCTGCAAAGGTGCGCACAATATATTGTAATGCTTGTTCATTTTCTTGTTTGATTTCTTCGGCCAGCGTTACTTTTTCGATCACCATATCTGATGCAATGACATCTACGACGTCCTGAAAGGAGGGAACACCCAGTTTAAGGGCCAAATCTATTTTGGTAACGCCTTCAGGAACAGGTAAGCCGGCATCAGCCACGACAATATAGTCTGTGTGGCCGAGATCCGACAGTATTTTGGATATATGACTGTTTAGGATTCCATGTTTCTTCATATTATATTTGCTCCTCCACTTCACGACGAGTTGGCATTCCACCTTGGGCTCCAAATTTGGTAACGGACAATGACGCAGCACGATTAGCAAATTTCACACTGTCTGCCAGCGATTTTCCTTCAGCTAATGCCACTGCAAAAGCAGCGTTAAACGTATCTCCTGCACCTGTTGTATCAACGGCTTCTACTTTATAAGTAGGGACCAAGACTTCCTGTTCTCCGTCGAAGAACCGTACACCGTTGCTGCCCTCAGTCACAAACAGCTTGTTGGGATATTTGCGCAGCGCTTCTTGAAGGCTCATATCCTTAAACATTATGGCAGCTTCATGCTCATTAGGCGTAATGTAGGTCGCATTCGCAATTACGCTGTCATCCACCTCACGAGCCGGAGCTGGATTCAGCAACAAGGGAACCTGATACTTCGCACAAATTTCGCTTACATAAACAACCGTTTCCGACGGTATTTCCTGTTGAATTAACACAATGTCCGAACTTCGAATGACGTCAAGCGCTTCTTCCACATAGGCGGGTGTCACTTCATTATTTGCTGCTTTTACCACGACAATACTGTTATCACCTTCAGCTAGTACAATATGCGCTGTACCACTTTCCATATGTGTAACCGGTTTCACATAGCCAGTATGAACATGATTTTCTTCAAAATTACTTAAAATCTGGTCCCCAAAATGGTCATCCCCTACTCGTCCAATCATCGTAACGTCGGCTCCGAGTCGTGCTGCGGCTACTGCCTGATTGGCTCCTTTACCTCCAGGTACGGTTGTGAAGCTTTCACCCAATACCGTTTCACCAGCACCGGGACGTTTGGACGAAGTAACTACGAGATCCATAGAACTGCTTCCGATAATCGAAATTTTAGCCATCATTATCCACCCTTCTCGTTGTATCCCGTTCTATAAATTTGACGGGCAATTGTATGCTTGAATAGGTAAGTACTTTCGAATGAAGATTAGGTACACTTGACTTCGTTACTTGCGACTGCTCAATCAACTGAATGAGTAGTCCTGCTGCTTCCCAGCCCATTTCATAAGCAGGCTGTCGGATCGTTGACAAAGGCGGGAATAACAAACTACTTAATGGTATATCATCAAACCCGATAATTTGAACATCATCCGGGATTTTCTTTCCTAATCTATGTGCCTCATGCATCACCGCTGTAGCCACGATATCATTACTTGCGATAACTCCGTCCGTATCGGGATACTTGCTAAACAGCTCTTTGGCCCACGACTCGGCCTCCTTGAACGAAAAGGACGTTGTCTCGACCACATGGTAAGCAATTCCGGATTGCTGAAGCTCTTCAACCGCCCCGCGAAAACGATCTTGTGCTGGACGAATATGTGCAGGGCCCTGCATGACTGTAATTTGCTTGCTGCCGCGTGCAACCATTTCTTGAGCAGCCAAGCAACCGCCATGGGCTCCATCTGCATATACGGAGAGGCTGTCACTGGAAGTTCGATCGAGAAAAACGACCGGGATCTTCAGTTTGGCGTAACAATCGGCATCGGGATCATTGGTAGAAGAAATAACACCAACGACATTATTTTGAACAAAAGTATCCATGTAATCCAATTCTTTTTGGCGATCTTCATCACTATTACCGAAAATAATCCGAAAGTCATTTTCCTGCATTCGATCCTCCACCCCACGAGCTAACAAGGGAAAGTAAGGGTTCGTAATATCCGGCAGCAAAAGACCGATTAATCTAGATTTCTTTTTATACAAAGAACGTGCAACTTCATTAGGCTTGTAATTTAACTGCTTCACAGCAGCCTCAACCTTTCGCCGTGTATCCTCATGCACATATCCAGTTTCATTGATAACTCTGGAAACGGTTGCTACGGAAACCCCTGCAAAGCTGGCGACTTCTTTAATTGTTGTCATAGTGTAGGTTCAACTCCAATGTGTAACCGGTTACACATATAAAATATCACAGCATTAATTTTTTGACAAGCATTAATTATTTGCACGTTAAATCCTTTAGCTTTATAATTCTTATTGTAACTAGTGAAGTTCCACCTTTATACACATTCTAAAGTGAGGAGCAATGCTCCCGGTTACACAATAAAATACGTATACATGGAGGCTTATCCCTGATGAATATTGAAGTTTGGTCTGATTATATGTGTCCGTTCTGTTATATTGGTAAACGCCGTTTGGAGCAAGTGTTACAGAAATTTCCACATCACGATGAGGTGCAATTGACATTTAAGAGTTTCGAATTGAACCCGGGTGCTGTGAGAGATAGTGGTAAAACGATCAATGAAGAACTAGCCGCTAAATATGGGGTCAGTCTGCAAGAGGCTCAGGCTATGAATGATCGAATGAACGAAAATGCACGCTCTGCGGGTCTTGAGTATAATATTCATGCCATGGTGCCGACAAACTCTCTTGATGCTCACCGCTTAACACTTTGGGCTCAAACACAAGGCAAAATGCTGGAGCTGAGCGAGCGCTTATTCCATGCTGTTTTCATCGAAGGCAAGCATACAGGGGATCATGAAGTGCTGGCAGCGCTGGCTACTGAAGTTGGTCTAGATCAAAAGGAAGCGGCTGCTATATTAGCCAGTGACCGTTTTACCGACGAAGTTAGAGCTGATGAAGCCGAAGGCGCTGAGTTGGGTGTTCAGGGTGTACCATTCTTTGTATTTGATCGAAAATTTGCCGTTTCTGGTGCCCAGCCGGAGGAAGTATTTCATGACGCACTTCAAAAAGCATGGGATGAACGCTCACCTTTCACTATGATAAGTGGCAGCTCGTCCAAACAGGATGCAGGTGGTGTATGTACGGATGAGGGTTGTGAACTTCCAGGCCGCGAGAGCTGAACAGTCCTTGAATGAACATTTCCAACTCCCTAAATAAATTTTAAAAAAGCGTGCCAGCCCCCTATTAAACCTGAGGCTGGCACGCTTCTTTATTTTATAACGATTTAATCATTCCGCCATCCACAAGGATGGTGCTCCCTGTCAAATAGGATGAAGCTGAAGACGCCAGAAAAGCAACAACTTTACCGAACTCTTCAGGCTCTCCATACCGCCCCAATGGAATGCCCTCTTCTGCTTGTTTTCGAACCTGATCCGTCGTTTGCTGGGTTTTCTCAGCTCGATGCTCGTCCAAGCTACGCACGCGATCGGTTGCAATTCTCCCCGGTGCTACAGTATGTACCAGAATATTATGAGGAGCCAATTCCAGAGACAATGTTTTCGCCAATCCAGCGACTCCAGTACGTAGCGTATTTGAAATGATTAGTCCCGGAATTGGCTGCTTAACTGAGGAAGAAGCAATATTTAATATCCTACCGCTTTGTTGTTTTTTCATATAGGGTAACACCTCACGGATCAACCGGATATGACTAAGTAAATTTTGTTCAAAGGCCTGCATCCACACTTCATCAGTAAAATCATCAAAGGTACCTGCAGGAGGCCCACCCGCATTGTTAACCAAAATATCAACGGTGCCAAACAAATCAGCTGTACGGCGGATGGCCTGGGAGATATCTTCTGGTTTTGTTACATCGCAAACTACATATTCAACGCGGCCACTCGCTGTTTCCAGTAATTCCGCCTGCGTCCGCTGAAGCTCTGCTTCGTTCCGTCCTGAAATGATGACATTCGCACCCTCGCGTGCCAGCTCCCGTGCGCTTGCCTTGCCGAGTCCTTTACTGGAACCTGCAACAAAGGCTGCTTTTCCCGTTAATCCTAAATCCATCTATAACACTCCCTTTTGTCAGTGTTCTCTATTTAATTGTACACATGACCAGCACATAATGCGAATAGCTTGGTAGTATCATGAAGGCTATCTATCCTCTCACCATTAAAAAGAATACGGAATCATTCATTGCAAGGTAAAACAAAAAGGCCTGACATTTAGTCAGGGGCCCTTTTTGTTTACAAAATATTTGTTACAGCACGTTATGATGTTGATGCAGGTGTTGTTGGCTGCTCGTATACAACAACGGACTGGCTCTCAGGCTCCCATTTAACATTTGTCCCCAAGGCCTCTCCGATTACCCTTACAGGTACCATTGTCGTCCCATCCACTATGGATGCTGGCTGCTCGATAGAATACGGCTGACCGTTAATATATGCTTTCGGACTGTTAACAAATAATTTGACGGACACGCCGTTACGGGTGACAGTAACAGCCTTTTCTTTCGGATCCCAGGAAACCTTTGCATCCAAAGCTTCGGAAGCTGTTCTAAACGGAACAAGTGTGGTCCCATTGCGGTTAATCGGTTTGGCGTCGTATTCTTCACCATTCACGAACAGCTTCATACCCGACGGCCGTCCGGCCTTCTTCGAGAATTCACCCAGCTTTTTGTAGCTGTCCAGATCGGACACATTAGCCAGTACCGCCTCCTCCTGCATGTAAACGGCATCTGTCACATTTCCGTTTTCAGCCAGTAGCTCAGCTGCCTCAGTCAGTGCTTTACCAGAATTCCGGATCAATTCAAGTTCAGCAACCTGCTCCGAAGTCAAACGGTCCGGGTATTTCGTAAGCAGCAGATTCGCAATAACCGCTCCTGCCGGCTTATCCTTCGTATTTTCTACCGCGTGAAGCAGACCCTTGTAACCGTTGCGTCCCTTGTGACCATTATGGTCTTTGGACCCCCCGTATGTATCATCCGTTACTGCAACAGGTTCAGTTTTTCTGATTTCTGCGTGTTTGTCTTTTTTACTGTTTTCATCCTTTTTACCGGATGCTTTGTCCTTTTGTTTTTTGGACTGATCATTGTCTGAGTCATGGGGATTGATTAGCTCTTCCCCGCTCTTTTCATTCCCGTCTTTAACAGACGTCTTTGCTTCCTGTTTGTTCCCCTGATCATTTCCGCGTCCCTGCTTGGCTTCAGCGGTTCCCGCTGCCAATCCCAAGACCAGTATACACGCTAGTAAAGCTGTCCAAGTGTTTTTCATGATGCGATTCCTCCTTATAGTAAACACCGGGCTCAATCGTCCCTAGATGTATTAACGGTTTCTCTAAGCTGATTTTTTATCTTTTTTTATTTAATGTGTGAGACACCACTATAGCTGCAGTCCAGATTACCAAAACCACTATAAAATTTTATTATACGCCTAACCTATTTACACAGTATAATGAGAAAATGCCCATGCATTTATAAGAAACAGCCTTTACATTCGCATAATAGAAAGAAGATGAAACAGACATGTTCGGCACCATTCTTTTGGACGTTGTTTTACCTATTTTTGTACTTATCGGTTTTGGTTGTATCATGCAATATTATTTTCGACTGGATTTGTATACCTTAGCTAAAATCAATTTTTATTATATCACCCCCGCAGTTGTGTTTACGGGTCTATATCACTCGGAAATTTCTTTAATGCTCATGGGTGAGGTTTCACTTTTTTATGCCTTGTACATAGCTATTCTGTACGTAATCAGTACTACCGTCGCCAGATCGCTGAAATACAGCCCTGGAATGCGTGGAGCTTTTACAAACAGTGTAATGCTAGATAATTCAGGAAATTATGGTCTACCAATCAATCAGTTGGTGTTCAAAGGTGATCCGCTAGCCATTTCCGTTCAGGCTCTGATTATGACCTTTCAAAGCTTTGTTACATTTACATACGGTACTTTTGTTGTACAGAACGGTAAGGCTAACACTCGAAAAATTTTAATTAATTTTTTGAAAATGCCTGTACCTTATGCACTTGCACTAGGTTTGCTCCTAAATCTGTTGCATAGTCCGTTGCCT
Source organism: Paenibacillus peoriae (assembly GCF_022531965.1). Classification (GTDB taxonomy): domain Bacteria; phylum Bacillota; class Bacilli; order Paenibacillales; family Paenibacillaceae; genus Paenibacillus; species Paenibacillus polymyxa_D. The sequence continues at coordinate 3,086,838 of NZ_CP092831.1, forward strand.
AATTTACTGGCTGAACCTTTGAATTATATTAGTCAGTCGATGGTTGCCGTGGCTCTGCTTACTTTGGGAGCACAAATTGTGCAATATCCCTTTCGCTTGCGCCGTACAGCCGTGTACATCAGTATGGTACTACGCCTGATTGCTGGTCCAATAGTCGGTTTTCTGCTTGTCTTGCTGCTGGGTCTTAAGGGGATTCCCGCTCAAGCCTTGCTCATTGCATCGGGTATGCCTACCGGAGTTAATACAAGTATTTTGGCGGAAGAATATAAAAATGAACCCGATTTTGCCGCACAAACAGTATTACTTTCAACGATTATGAATGTCATTACGATGACACTGTTAATTTCAGTATCCCGGCATCTTGTTTGAGGTGTATGATAATATAAAAAATGGATTAGAGACGCTTTTTGTCTAAGGACAGGAGCGTTTCTTTTTCGAGATAAAAGAACATACGTTCCTGTCGGTGCTTCTTTTTTCTACTTAAGGTGGTGTGTTTGTTTTATTGAGATCGTATGCGAGAAAGATTTTTTTCTATTGTTAATTTTTCATATAATGAAATAATTATATTATCTAATTTGAATCTCTATTAGTTGCTGTTTTCAACTTGTCGTTGCTTTTTCCTAAAAAAAGAATGCGGGACAACAAGGTCATCAAAATAAAGCCAGCTCACTCATTAGAGTGGCTGACTTAGGATTATCCTTATTAAGGTTTAGGGCTCAATTCCCCATTGCTTGCTTCCAGACAGATAAGCGGTTATTTTAGCAGAATCTTGTAAACTGTTTGCTGTAGGATTAAATGAATAATCATCGGTCTGTGTGTAACTGCTCCAGTCCTCTTTGGATATCCGGGTTTGCAAATCCACACTTTGACCAGGCTCTAAAGAACCCGCAGCCGATTTAAACCCAATTTCTGCATAAGAGTCTGCCCCTGGCTTCGCATTGGATAATGTTTTGAAGCTAGCAATCACATTCCCTGTACCGACGCTCGACCAATCCGTGAAGAAATTTTGTGTTTTCTCCCCGTTAATGGTGTAATAATAACGCAATGTCACATCTGCTAGGGAAATGGATGAGGTTCCCGTATTGGTTATTTTAAATTTGGAACTGATTGTATTACTTGTGGTGGATACATTCCCATTGAAGGTTTGCACCTTCAGAACGCCCTCGCCTGTTCCCGGCTCACTTGGCGTATCCCCTTTCACCGTAATCGTAAACAACACATCATTGCCTGTACTAAAATGGAAGTTTAGTGCTGTCTCTCCTTTAGGAAGTTTAGATAAATACTTGTTGGTAAGAACGACTGTTTCCTCACTAAGCGTATAATCTTCACCTTTGTTCAACACCACACTCCCCTGCTTGATCGCTTCTAGCGTATTGCCGTTAAGTGTTAGCTTGACAGTAATATCTGTATTGTTGTTATTCACTCCATAGGTTGCAGTCGTTGGTGTAATACTTGCTTGCCCGGTAGATGGCTGATCACCACCCACACGATCTGCCACCAGAATGCCGCGCCCATTCGTTCCCAGATAAGCACGTCCATAAACCCGTGGGTCCCCAATAATTTTGGTCACTCGAGCATATTGATGTTTGTCATCATTAATGCGCGCCCAGTTTGCACCAGCATCGTCCGATCGGTAAAATCCACGTGTACCATCCATTTTACCAACGATAAATACCGCTGCATTCGTGCGGTTCGGCGCTGCCTTACCAAAGCCTACAAAATCCGCTTCCTGCACATTAGAGAGCTTGGTGAACGTAGCGGCGGAATCGTTGGAATGCCATAAGCCATATGGACCTCCATCCTCGGAGCCTCCGGCGAACCACACATCTCCTTCTGCTCCTCGTACAGCATCAATATCAGCATTGCCTGCTGTCGGTAAGCCAGTTACCGCTGAAGGCGTAAAGGATACGCCACCATTGGTGCTCACATATATTTTCCCGGAGGCAAATGCGTAATATTTATTAGGGTTCACTCGGTCAGAGACGATCTTTGCATTCGCTGGAATCCCTGTGCTTGCTGTCCATGAGTTGCCACCAGTTTTGGAGTGAAACACACCTTTGTCTGATGTACTCCACAGCAAGCCATTACCATCAGCCGCTACGGCGATACTGCCTCCTCCTGCTGTACCTGAAGGCTCGCTATTTGCTTTATACCAGTTGGCTCCGCCATCATTGGAAAAACCGATGGATTTGGCATTTGGATCTTTTTTGTAATCTGCTTTACCTACCCGGGCCATAAAGGAAGGGTTCAGTTCGGCATAATCAATGCTTTCGCTGCTTGTAAAGGTCGGATTATCCAGCATTTTAGCTGGAGCCTTAAATAAATCGTCATGTCTGAATCCAGAGACATCACCTACTGCGCTCACCAAAGGCGCACCGGTTGGAGGGCTCACCAGGTCCAAAATCGCCGTTTCCTCTACCCCTTTAGCGGCTACTGAAATATCCAGCTTTCCGCCTTTATCCCAATTGGTTAGATTTTTAGAGCCATAAATCGTAGCTCCGGTGCCGTACAACATATGGTCTGAATTAAATGGATCTATCTCCAGATCACCGATCATCCACCCCAGCTTGGGCGATACTTCCGGTGGAGCCGGGTTGGCATTGAAAGTCAGCCAAGGTGCACCGCTTATATCCAGATTATATTTCAGCTTGCGAGACGGATAACCATCAAATTCCCAAATAGGACTCCAGGTTGCCCCACTGTCCGTGCTGCGGTAAATCGTTTCATCCGGCCACCAGGCATTCAACGTAGCAACCATAAGTGTACCTGGCTTCTGGGCATCCACCGTCAGTCCACCATATCCAAAATGATTGTCCGCGCTACTGCTACCTATGGGGCTAATGTTAGTCCACTGCCCGCTGGCTGTATTCAATTTCCACAGTTCACCCTTTGTTCCGTCATATGGACCGGCTCCATCGCTATAAGAAATATATAGATTGCCGTCCGTTGATAACACACCGTGATGTGGCAAATAGCCCGTAGGCTGTCCCGCTATAGCAGACCAGGTTGTCCCGCCATCTGTACTGCGATAGACACTTTGCTTTTTATCTGCTACACCTACATAGATCGTCTGCGTTGCTTTACTCGAAGAGCCTGTTTTTTTGTCAAAGGTGATCCAGGCTAAACCGACAATGTCGCTGGTATATTCATTGGAAGGGTCCTGTACATACGTCCCTGGATTTGGGAAACTGCTCACCTTGCTCCAAGTTGCTCCAAAATCAGAGCTTTTCCATAGTCCATTACCACTTCGAGCTCCAAAGAACAAAATATTATTCCTATTTGGATCAATCGTCAGACGTTCCCCCATCGAGCGCCCCGGCATATTGCCCCCCACCTTAAAAGGAAGCTTGGTCGTCTGCCACGTATTGCCCCTGTCGGTGGAACGCATAATTTGCCCGTTTTGTTTATCCCATGAATTAGTATACGTACCTGTAGCTATATATACACGGTTTGGATCAACAGGATCAGTTGCTAGTGCATCGACACCATTTTTGTTCCAATCCTCCCAGCCCACAGAATCCGTCAGCGGAATCCAGCTCTCATTGGCAGCATTCCACCGGTAAGCCCCTCCAATATCTGTACGTGCATAGATCAGGTCTTTTTCCGTTTCATTAAAAATAATGCCAGGTACAAAACCACCACCTCCACCCGTAACGACACTTTTCCAACTGTAATCGTCACTTGAAGCAGCATGAGTCGGCGCTATCATTCCTGTCCAGGAAGCACCCGCTACCACAAGCGCCAAACAAGCAATCTTCAACCTGTTTTTTGCCTTAGTCAATGAATTCAACCTCCTTCTTCATAATCATTTGAATATACGAATTCGTTCCTATCGTTATCGTTGCTTCTCACAATTCTGACAAATGTTCTCTTAGACTCACCCCCATTCATCCCAATAAATATAGTGCAACACCCAATTTGTTAGCGCTTACACTGTTGTCATGCTCAATAGATTCGTCATCTTTTTTTCATTTCCTTGTACGAAAAATCAAGATCATGCGATATTATCTCCTGCTCCGCAGCTTATAGTATGAGGTTTAGACTTCCTTCAGAGTTAACACCTTTTATTTATTTCTATTATGAATTTTTCACATAGTGAATTAATTACTTTATTTTCATTCTTTATGGGTGTCAAAATACTTGGATTTACAACAAAAAAACCGCGCTATGCGCGGTTCCAGCTTCCGTTACTTCCGTTAATACTGGCTTTAGTCATAAACAAATGCATATTATTGCAAGTATTCAAGCGCCAGAGCTAAAAAAATATGCCCTGAGACGAGCAATGCCCGCTCATCAAAATCAAAGTGAGGATGGTGATGAGCAAAATGCGTTCGTTCATCCTCATTACGGGCACCTACATGAATGAAGGCTCCCGGTCGTTGCTCCAAATAATAGGCAAAATCCTCTGCTCCCATGACCGGCTTCAAATCCAAAAAAGCGTCTGCTCCATACAGTCTGCCGATGAGCTCGCGTACACGTTCCGTTTCGACTTCGGCATTCACCAAAGAAGGATAGCCATTCAAATAGTCCATTTCGTATCCGGCATGATAAGCCTCAGTCAACCCCTTGACGATACTGCGAATTTCATTCTCGACTTCCTTACGCACTTCCTTATTAAACGTACGTACAGTCCCTTCAATTTTGGCCTTATCTGCAATCACATTAAAGGCAGTTCCAGCTTGAAATACCCCAATCGTTAACACTGCTGATTCAATAGGGTCCACCCTGCGACTAACCACCTGCTGCAACCCGTTCACAATTTGACTGCCGATAACAATAGAGTCTACCGTCTGGTGCGGTCGTGCGCCATGCCCGCCTTTACCGTTGATCTGGATCGTAAACGCGTCGACAGCCGCCATCGCAGGCCCACTCTTTAATCCAATTTTACCAAAAGGAATTTCAGACGCGAGGTGAATACCGTATACCGCCTCTACCCCTTCCAGACAGCCATCCTCAATCATAAACTTGGCTCCGCCAGGCGGTTTTTCTTCTGCATGTTGAAAAATAAACACAATCTTTCCCTTCAGCGCCTCACGGTTATGGCTCAACACGCGTGCCACTCCAAGTAATGCAGCCGTGTGACCATCATGCCCGCAGGCATGCATAACACCCGGAACGGTCGATTTATAAGGCACTTCCTTTTCATCCTGAATAGGAAGTGCATCAAAATCAGCACGAAATGCAATCGTTCTACCTGGCTGACCGCCTTCTAAAAACCCGAGCACACCGTTTCCACCCACATTCGTTCTTACCTCAATACCAAAAGAGCGCAATTGATCGGCGATAAAAGCAGATGTATTCGTTTCTTCAAAAGAAAGCTCGGGATGCTGATGTAGATGTCTTCTCCACGCAATCAGCTCTTGTTCACCATCTTTTAATTCCTGAACCCATTTTTCTAGCATAATACCCTCTTTTCCTATTGAATTTATATGCTTCTATCCTTATCTTACCATGAACAGCCTGTAGAATGTAGCTCTCTTATCATAGAAGACTTGAATTTACAACAAAAAAGAGCCGATAGGATACTCTCCCCAACTCTTTTTCATTACTAACTTATCTATTTAGAATTTTTCAGGTATTGAAAAACTGACTAATGTTTCCTCTTACGGGATGTGTCTGTTCCCTGTACTCACCTTTCGTATAGCTTCCAATCACCTTACGCCAAAAGGATTGTGCCGGCCTATTCGTACTCATCTGGGTCACCTTCCAGCGTCCGTTAAAACGTCCAAACAGCTCATGAGCCGCCCAAGTCCCAACCCCATTATGCCGATAAGGACGAAGTACAAAGAACTCAGCCATGTAGTAGTCAGCTTCTCGATTGCTGGACATTCGGTCAACGAGTGCAAAGCCCACAGGAACATCCTGTCTCCAAATCAGAAAAGGCAACTTCTGTTCGCCGCTCGTCCAATATTGATACAAGTCTGGATAAGCCGGGAATGTCCCCTTCTCAGTGACATCAATTCGCAGATAGGCTGTAAAATCGTATAAATAAAATTGCATGAGCTGTACAATAATGTCCTTTTGCGACTCCGGTACACTCTTAATAGACAGCTTCAGTTCCGATTTGATATTATACCCCATACTTTCACCTCTCTTGGCGGTTCAATCCGTTCTTTAACTTCGAATTACATCCCATCCAGTGCTGTTCAAAATATGCTAAAATACATATATATTATGACCGGACGAGGTGGAACCCAATGAATATACAAAAGATCATCGACCGGCGCAAACTAGATGAAAAAATGCCGGGATTACCATGGTACGTGCAGCAATTTATGGATTATAAGCTGCCCGACCTGTCCCCTTCCACACTACTAGAATATGTGCGGGATTACGAAGCTTTCTTTTCATGGCTTCGCTCGGAAGGCTTGTCTGCCGGAGAAACGAATGCCCAAGTTACACTTGAAGAGTTGGAGACACTTCACATGGACAGTATTACAGGCTTTCGATTATTTCTGTCTACTAAGCTCGAAGGCTCCAACTCCCGTATAACCATTTCACGTAAGCTGTCGTCTCTGCGTTCGCTTTTTCATTATTTAAGTCAGATCGCTGAGGATGAAAATTTTTATCCATTGCTCAAACGCAACATTATGGCCAAGGTCGAAATCAAGCGTATACATAAACCCAAGGATACGGCGGCCAAGCTTAAAGGTAAAATACTGGAAGAGGAAGAATTGCTTGAATTCATCGGTTATATTTATGAAGGCTATGGTCAGGATTTGGCCGATAATAAGCAGGCGCTATACTCCTATGAACTAAATAAGGAACGGGATGCCTGCATCGCCAGCCTCATTTTGAACTCAGGCCTGCGCGTATCTGAAATCGTCAATCTGAATCTGGATGATTTAGACATAAACAATAAATTATTATATGTGTATCGCAAAGGCAATAACGACGAAACCTTTAAAACGCCGGTGTATTTCCGCGAGCAATCCAAAGATGATCTCGTACTTTATTTGTCCCTGAGACATACCCGTTACCGCGCTCCAAAAAAAGAAAAGGCTCTCTTTGTCACACGTCCTAACGGGAGTACAGAAGGCAAACGGATGACCAAAAGAGCGATTCAGGCAATGATCATAAAGTACGCCAAGCGTTTCGGTAAGCCTTACCTTACCGTGCATAAGCTTCGTCATTCCTTTGCTACTGATTATTATTTACAAAATGATATTTACAAAACAAAGGAACAACTGGGGCACGCTTCGACAGAAACAACAGAAGTGTATGCCCACCTGACTGACAAAACCATGTCCCAGGCGATCGAACGGCGGGTAGAGACTCTAAGCGACTCAGCCGATTGATGTCTCACCCCTGCTTATTCCTCATTCCTTCTATCTGCTTTTGAATCTGTTCGAGTAGCCAGCGGCCTGCGGGTCCGTTGGCCTCAGCAGGAAATATTTGTATCATTTCATCTGAGTAGTGATGTTGAGCCCAATCCATTTGATGCTCCCAAACCGCTACCCCCTGTACATTTGTCAGCTTATCGGTAAGCTGAGCATCCGATTGTTCCTTAACCATGACCAGCTTCGGATAATCCTCCTGCTTGAAGCCTTCCAGCAACACACAATCATAGGCCTGAAAATGCCGTATCAGACTGGTGACAGGCTGACTATTCTCCTCTAAAATAGCTGTTCTTCCAGCCGAAACAATAGCTACGCCTTCAGCACCCGCCTGTCGGTGCTTATACGTATCAGTACCCTCATGATCCATTTCAAATTCATGTCCATCATGCTTGATCACTGCTACGCGTAGACCTGACTTCTGCACATAACGAATTAACCCTCCGAGAAAGGTCGTTTTCCCCGTATTTTTGAATCCGACGATTTGACATACAAATGGATGTTTCGTATTCACGTTACCTGTCCACCTTGTAATACCAGTACTCGCACCTCTTCACCTTTGCGTAATCCTTCTGTTGTAGGAGGAATCACGATCAGACAGTCGCTGTCCTTAATGGTCACCATGACACTAGATTCATCTGCTCGCGCAGGAATCGCGTATACTTGTCCACCACGTATCTCCAAAGAGCTGCGTACAAAGCGTGTATAGTTGTTTACCTTCGTATAATCTGCGCCTAACTTCGCCGTCCAGGTTTGTAAATATGGATGTGCCGAAGATAACATCATTTGGATCGTCGGCCGTACAAACAGCTCACAGCCTACAAAGCACGCACCGGGGTTGCCTGAAAGCGCAAATAACAGCTTGCCGTCAATCACTGCGGCTGTGGTCACACTTCCTGGACGCATCGTAACTTTGTTGAACAGCATATTCACATCTTCCTGTCGTACCAGGTCACCCATAATATCAAAATCCCCCACCGATACTCCTCCACTCGTGACCACGATATCATAGGCAGCTATGGCTTCACGTACAGAGGTACGGGCAAGACTCAAATCATCATGAATGGCTTGTAAAATGAACGGCTCTCCTCCTGCCTCTCTGATTTGAGAAGCCAGCATATATGTATTACTGTTTCGAATTTTTCCCGGTTGTAACGGCTCATCCACTGCGAGCAATTCTGACCCTGTGGAAAAGACAGCCACCCTTGGCTTCCTGTAAACAGGCACCCGATGTACACCAAAAGTAGCCAGTACTGAGACATGCCCCGCTCCCACGCAAGTTCCCTTACTGAGCAAAAGCTGACCTTCCTTAATCTCATGACCAATTTGTGTCACATTTTTGCCAACTTCCATACGCTTCTTTAAGCCAACATATGTCTGTCCATTTTCCTCACGCAGCTGTGTCGCCTCCAGCATAACCACCGTGTCCGCTCCTTCAGGTAGTTGTGCTCCTGTCATGATGCGGGCTGCCATTCCCGTCTCCACCCGCTTGTCCGATACAGTGCCACAAGGAATTTCATCAATCACGTGTAGCCAGATTTCCTGACCGGTCGAACAGACTTCAGTGTCCGAGGCAAGGATCGCATAGCCGTCCATACCAGAACGACGAAAGCGGGGATACGGATGTGGCGCAGTCAAATCCATCGCCAGATAGCGACCATGTGCTTGCTCAAGCCCTACGTCCTCCCTTTCACCCTGTTTAACATGACTAGCTATCCTGCTTTGTGCCTCTTCCACCTGAACTGCTTTACGCTGGAATTTTTCTGCGTTTAATGATGTATGATTCATATTCTCACTCCGTTCTTCTTAAATGTCCTCTTTCTGTTATAACGCTAAAACCGTTATCTGGCAAATCCAAACGGTATTTATTGAATTGCTCCAAGTCTTTATCCGCCAAAAAACAGCCTGGATATCATATCGCGGCTGTTTTTGGTAGATTTCAGTTTTTAATTTTGCGTATCATCCGGTCATTTCTCTATTTTATTAGTTTATATTAATTTTTCCGAAATAGATTGAATCTATTGAAACCTCATATAACGAGGACATTTGCTGTGCTCGAGCTATTGTTAAATCGGATGAATCTTCCTCTATATGTTTTAATTCATTCATTGACATACCAAGTATATTGCAAGCTATTAACTCACTATATCCTGAAGCGAGTCGTGCCATCTTTATTGTATAAAAGCTAGTGCAAGTTACATTTTCATTTTTATCTGCAACCATCCAATCAACTCCACAATATAATTGATAAAAAAGTAATTTACCTGTATACTCTGAACGAAACACTTTTCCCCTGTTAGGAGCAAGTAAGGTGCAAAAACTTACTCGGGGGAAATGCCTTTTGAAAGAGGAACTCAAATCTCATGGACGCACTCAATCATGGCTCGCCCGACGAACTGGATATTCGCGGCAACAAATATCCAACTGGATCGCGGGACGTGACAAAATGTCATTCGAGGCGGCAGTCCTCATTTCTAGGATATTGGAGTGTAAAGCTGAGGACTTATATGAGTGGGAACTTGCCTGACAAACAGGCATTTCCTTCGGGGCATTTGTACATGCCGGCATTTACAATATATATCCCGCTTTCACCCTCCTTTTCTTATATGTAGATTGTTTTCACCTTTATTTAAAAGATTGTTATTTTTTTCATAATCAATTTTATCACATGGAAAATGATTAAAAACGGGAAATATGTCGAATTAAATCGAACCCGTCCGGCTTATCCTAGTCTAACTGATTATTGACTTATTCATTTAAATCTGGTAACAAAAATGACCCCTGAATTTTCATAGGTCATTTCCACAGTTTTTTAAGCGCTTTAAGTTTATTATGAGACATCGAGCAAGTGAAGTCAGATCCTTCGAATCGTACCAGCCCTCCAAATGCGTTAGACTCAATTTCACAAACCAAGTCAAGATTTATCAGGGTATCTTTATAAGCTGGATATAGATACGGAAAAGCTTCCCTGCAAGCCTGTGCGGTTAGCCCGATTGTATAAGAACGATCTCCAGAGTTGAAACGCGGGACATAATAATTTTTTTTAGGTTCCCACATATCCACACTATGCATATTCATTACCTTAAAAAAACCGCTCACTGCTGCCTTACCCACTACCTTAATTTCCGATCCGAAAATATAACGAAATTCTCTATCGGCATTCATTGCATCTGCATATATTTGTCTCCATCGAGATAAATTTGCTGAATTTATACTTTCTTTAATGTCTTGATTTTTAAAAACAACCTGCCCCCCTCCATAATCTCCCGTAATGATCTTGTCCACTTGTGTGATGTTAACCAAATTAGATCCGTCCAAATTGCAAAAAGTGGGTAAGCCTACGGAACATTCATGGAGGGTGGTGGGAACTGTAAATCTTCCATGAGAAGTATGAAAAAGCGGAATGTGATAATTGCTTTTAGGCTTCCACAATTCAATCGCAACTAGGTGATTCTCACAAAAAAAAGAGCAATCTCCAAGTGAATTGTCATCAAGCAATGGAGTGGCTAGGATTCGCTTTCCCTCTTCCATTAAATTCAGTTCTTTTCTGTTTTCTTCAGCTCAGCTGGTACAGGTTTAGCGCCAAAAATTGTTTTTTCTTTTTTCGTAGACTCGTTAGCGTATTTACCAAGGCTTATACTTAAAGCTCTCGCCAATTTCTTATCCATTTTCGCTCACCTCCTTTCCATAAAGGAAGAATACTGAATGCTTGTATAATTAAAGCTAAACATATTATGTGAGATTGTATAAAAAAATTTAATATGCAAACTAAAATACATATCGTTTTATAATATTTGTGATGTTTGGTCTTATTAATATAGATAAAATGATTGGGAGCATATAGTACAAACACTAATAATGAACAAGCGTTAATTATCAAAATCGTTGCTAAACTTAAAGAGACAAAAGGTATAGTTACACATATGGCCGTTGTAAAGAAGACACAAAGTGTAAGGTTGCTGAAGTGTACCCCTCCTGAAAATCTCCTTACAAACATGATCGTAGCCAGAGCTAGTAATGCCCCCCAAAAATGTCCTGTTATCCATCCTATAACTGCGACCATGAGCACTGCTGAAATTTCGGTAATTTTTATACCAATCGCATACTCCATCACTTCAACACTTGTGGGTCCATCAGGATCAGCTTTCTTTATTTCTGATGCGATGTGCCTCGATAGCGTTTCTAGCATCCTCGTAATCTCCTTTCTCTGATAAGAAGTACGATATTCCAAAAGTTAGTAATGAGATGGAAAGTAATCCTATCGTATTGGAGTTATAGAGCATATACAAAGTAACAAAAATAGTGACAAATGATATTAGGGACCCTATAATGAACATTTTATTTAGAGATGCTAGGTAATTTTCACCTTTCAAAAAATCATGTGGGGGTTGAATGATAAATGAGAATCCAAAGTTATATTTACCCATCACAAAAGAAATAAAGTACGCAGTAAGGATGGAAGACAACTGTATAACGTATATAGAAGAGCCAGCTGTATCACTTATAACACCTGGCTGTGCTACTCCGAAAAAGTTTGCAAATATATATACAAATAGCTGTAGGTTAATGTAAGCTGTAAGACCGGAACCAGCAGAAAAAGCCGCAAGATATGTTTTGATCCCTAAACCAAATCTTAAAAAGAGAACCATTAACAAATACTGAAGCGGAAAATCTAATTTAGGCATGCCTATTACTTCTCTCATGAGAAAGGAAAACAAAGTTATGCCAATTGCATAGAGAAGTATTTTTCTTCGATTTTCCCACACGGGGAGCATATAAATCTTCAAGACCAAAGTAACTGCCGCTAAAGCATCGAAAAAACCAAGTAAAATATATAAAAAAGCAGATAACACAGTTACACCATCCTCCTATTTCGCCTGATGTAATTGTATATTTTACTAATAGATGTGGCAATGAAATAATCTAGTAAATTGGATTTTTTTGTATAAATATGAGGTGAATTTTCTTCCCCTGGCTTTCTTCTTCAAACTCGACACCCATTTATACTAACAAAAAAAGTCACCCCAAGTGAGCGACGTTGCTTTTGCTAATGTATTATGTTGGTTTTTTTTCGATATCAAGGTTATAATCTACTTAATTTGGGGTGGAGGGATTATAGTGGCTTTAAGTGACAATTTTAAAAAATTACGTATAAAATATCATTTGACTCAACAAGAACTTGCTGAGATCGCTGGGGTTACCAATAAAGCAATTTCAGCTTGGGAGAGCGGACTTTCTGAACCACGGATGGGTGCTATAGAAAAGATAGCTCGTCATTTCCATATCAAAAAAAGCAACATTATTGAAGACGATGGTATTGAACACATAAGCTCTGATCAAGTGTAGGTCAAAATAGACGGCAATAAAATCGAAGCAAAGGAGCACCGTTCAATTCACTTTAGGTTATATCAAACTACAAAAAAGGAACTGTGCAACAGCTCCACAGTTCCGCAAACAACTTTAGAAGAAAATAAAATTTTACCCATTATCGTCGACTTCGTCGGCTGATTTTACCTGAACCGCTACGTGTTTTGGGCTTACTATAAGATTTACGCGGCGAATCAAATATGCTGGAACCGCCGCTGTCGCTCCGGTCACGTGAAATCGAGCCTCTGCTCGGTGAACTGCTGGACCCTCTGTCGAACAAACTTCCGCTTGATCCAACGCTAGAATCCGAGTTCTTCCCTCTACGGGTAACCGAACCTTTCCGCTCCACCGTAATCGGCGGAATCGCCTTTTTCTCCTGCACTGTAGGAGCACGATATTGGCCCTGAGAAGGTCGGTATACATCTCTGCTGGAGTAGCCCCGATAGGAGCCTGAACCACGTAAGGAATCAAACAGAGCATCCAGCACAGTTGCGGTTAAGTATCCTTTTAAAAAGCTTGAACTGTAATTTTGTTCTACATACTTTTTACTGTCAATTTCAATGAGTGTATCTTCCTTCTTAGCTGGATCTTGCTGCAAATGGTACCACTCATCGCTATATACCAGAAACATCCGCTCATTGCTCTGCGGTGACATTTGTTCCGGTGTACGCTGTTCTTTCAATTCCTCCGCTACTTCCGGGACTGTCTTGCCAGCTGCCCGGTATACATACGAGGTTGAATTTCCGCTGCCACTAACCGATTCCAGCGGATACGTATCCTTTACACTTGGCGCGCCGCAACCGCTTAACACGGATACGAACAAGCTCAGCGCCACAAAGACCTTTAATGCATACTGCCAGGTGCGTTTGCTCATGTGTAACCCTCTCCTAGCTTGCCCGAATAACCTTGACGTCTCCGGTAATCACTTCTTCTCCTTCATAAAGCATAAAGCGACCGTCCTGCCACTCTACCCGCAACAAATGGTAATTATCAGACTGGTACTGCCAAACATGCTGCTCTCCACCCTGTCGGAAAGGAGCACGGCCCATGACGGTAACTTGCCCAGAATATTGCTCCTCCAAATGATACGTTGTATCATCCAGCTCTAAAATGGTCGGCACTTCCTCAGGGTTGTCAAGTCTGCCGTCGATGGCCTGATATAGTCCGAATTGCAGTGTTTCCCGTTCCTCTATATGAAGATAACTGATTTGATTACCATCCTGAAGTGTCAAAACAACGGCATTCCGGGCACGATTATGTACACGACCTACCACTTCATAGGTGACAAGCGAAACTTCACAGATATCACCTGGATTTAAGTGAAGCATGCTTTTCTCTGCTTTTGGCGGCTCCGGCTTAGCAAATAGATTTGAAATTCGTTTCCAAACACCCATGGTTATATTCCTGCCTTTCTTAGCCTAGAAGCATGCTGTAATGATCAAGGCGCCAACCAGATGCAGCGCTCCTGAAAACAGGCCGAAACCAATTTTACCTTCCTGTGTACCTTTATCCAGATCAAACTGGGCCCAGTACCGCAACAGCAGACGTACAATAACTTCCAAAACAAGCAGGATGACAAAAGCGATCACAGAATACACAAGCGCTTCGAGCAAATTATTAGCTGTAGCGATAGAGCCTGACAAAATATAGCCTTGTGCAACCAGCTTCATAATCATTCGTACCGTTACGGCCATATTTCCAGCTTTCACTTCGGCAAAATCCTTATACTTCGTGAATAAAGAGTCGACATACATTAATGCGAAGATCAAAATAGCTCCCGCACCAGTCCATACAAGCATTGCTTTCATCGTTTCTAAAAAATGCATTTCATACCATCCTCCACATCTTCTTGACCTTCATATAATGTTTTACGCCTGCGGGCAGGGAAAAGCGAAGGAGAAAACGTTTCTCCTTCGCTTCCTGAGCAATCAAACTTGGCGGCACTGCTTAAATGTTCTTATTTATTTTCGTATTGCTTCAACAAAGCGGCAAGCTCATCGTCCACGGCGCTTTTCTTATCCAGCTCTTTGAACTCCTCATCCAACGATTTTTCCTTAGAAGACATTTCGTTGCTCGCTTCGGCACGTGCTTCTGCTTGCAGCATTTTTTCCTCCATACGCTTCAATCCGGCAGTTGCCGTATCAGAGCTAAAACCGTTCATAGCTTTGTTAATTTCAGTTTGCGCTTTAGCTGCGTTATAACGGGCAACCAGTGTCTCGCGCTTGTTTTTCATTTCTGTCAGCTGTCTGCGCATTTCATCCAGCTTGCCACGCAGGTTATCGGCCGCAGCTTTGTTCTGTTCGTAACCAGCTTTGAACTCGTTCATTTTTTGTTCAGCAGATTTCTTTTCTTCCAGCGCGCGACGGGCCAGATCTACATTTTGTGCTTTTGCAGCGGTATGTGCCTGTTCTTCGCGTTTCTTTACCAAAGCAGCCTGTTCTTCGTATTGCTGTTTGAATCTCTTTTCAATAGCAATTTGAGCGGCTACCGCTTTCTCTGCATCTTCCAGGTCCTCTTGCATATCACGAATGTATTGGTCCGTCATTTTAACTGGATCTTCTGCCTTGTCAATAATGGCGTTAATGTTGGACATCGTAAGATCTCTTAATCGTTTGAAAATAGACATGTGAAGTTCCTCCTAGAGTTGAATGCTTAAATTTTAAGCTCTGTACACATGTTTACGCAAGCTTTGCAAAGAGGGTTTCAAAAATTATCTAAAAGCCGCGCAAGTAAGGCTCTGGGATGTCGGCCTGTACTTTTAGCTCCCGCGATGCATGCAACGCCCAATAGGGATCACGCAGCATGGCGCGGCCTATTGCTACCAGATCAGCTTCTTTTTGCTGAACAACCCGACGGGCGTCCTCATAATCATCCAGTAATCCAACAGCAATTACAGGTACATTCAGCTTTTCACGGACGGTATGAGCTAAATCCACCTGATAGCCAGCACGCGCAGACGGCCCTCCGCCAGAACCAATTGGACCCTCGCCACCAGAAGAGATATGGAAAATGTCCACACCTGCATCACGATATCGTTCCCCTACACCTGTTATGTATTCCACATTATATCCATCCTCGACGTATTCTTTGGCAGATATCCGCATAAGCACAGGCATATCAGCAGGAAGAACCTCTTTAACAGCATGTATGACCTCAACACCGAACAGTGACAGATCCTGGCCATATTCATCTTCTCTCGTATTTGTTAAAGGCGAATGAAATTGATGGATCAGATAGCCGTGAGCGCCATGTATCTCAACCGTATCAAAACCGGCTTCCACCGCGCGGCGCGCGCCTTCTTTGTATGCCTGAACCAGTTCCCTGACTTCTGCTGTCTTTAAGGCATGCGGCTTTTTAAGGCGTTCGCTAAAAGGAATCGAAGAAGGACCCACAGGTTGCTCAGCATCTTCGGCCTTGCGTCCAGCGTGGCCTAGTTGAATGCCAATTTTGGCACCATACTTGTGAACTTCCTCTACAATCTTACGATATGCAGGAATATGTTCGTCACTCCAAATACCTAAATCACGATCCGTAATACGTCCATCAGGATGAACCGCTGTCATTTCCACAATAATAAGACCAGCACCTCCTACTGCTCGGCTCACATAATGGACATGATGCCAATCCGTCGGATTTCCATCCTCGGCCTCCACACTGAATTGGCACATCGGGGGCATAACAATCCGATTTTTTAAAGAAAGCCCCTTTAATTGATAAGGAGTAAACAAGTCGGTCACTTTTATCCTTCCTTCCTTCAATTCCATGTCTGTATAATTATGAATTGCAACCCCATTATACACCAGCTGTCACGGGATACCGAATCCGTTGTAAGGCTAAAACTTGCGAAAATGCTCTTGTTTTCGGTCATGTTTAAGAGAATATGTACGTTTAGCTCCATCATCTTCATTGATAATCATTTCATCGCGAACTTCTTTCCAGACGTTTATGAGCCTAACTTGGTAACCAGCATATTTTTAATAGGACAGGTACATAATAGTCGAGAGCACCACTAGGTACCACTGCACGAAAAGGGGGGATACATATGCCGTACAGGGGAGTGTTGCCATGCTTGGCACTGTTACTAGCATTTTCAAGTTTACCCGTTCACGCGGATGCGCCTCCCAAGATCGGAACGCCCCATCCGAAGGAAGCAGCTGTTGCTTCTTCTGTACATCTGAGTACAGATCGAGCTACTCCTACATTAGCAATGTTGCGTAAAAAACATGCGGACATTTTTAAAATGTGCGGCCCACACACCCGCCAAATTGCCTTAACCTTTGATGATGTGCCCGATTCTAGGTATACGCCGCAGGTTTTGGACGTATTACACGCCAACGGCATCAAAGCCACCTTTTTCATCGTCGGTCACCGTGCGGAGAAGCATCCGGGGATTATACGTCGTATTATCCGTGAAGGCCATGCTATAGGAAATCATTCCTATACTCATCCGGATTTTAGGAAGGCTACACCAGAACGCTTTCGCAACCAGATTACAAAAACAGAACGTATTTTACAAGCCAGCGCAGGTTTTCGCCCCAAGTTGATTCGTCCACCCTACGGTGAAATTACAGAGCCTCAAATAAAGTGGGCACGTCGTCATGGCTACATGATTGTCAACTGGAATGTAGACTCTCTCGACTGGAAGGGACTAAGTAAAACACAAATTCAGCGAAATGTGATTCCAGCTACAGGGCCTGGCTCTATTATTTTAATGCACGCTGGTGGAGGTCAAAGTTCCAACTTGCAAGGCACTGTCCAAGCTTTGCCGGGTCTAATTCACTCTCTAAAAGCTAAGGGCTACAAATTTGTGACAGTCCCCCGGCTACTCCACACATCGGAACGAAAATAACAGTATGTTTATGATTGAGGTACAAGCTAAAGCAACGTAAAAAGGCTGTCTTACCAGCAGAAGTATTCTGCTCGTCAAGACAGCCTTTTTACGGATAGGACCTGATAAGAGTCCGACCTAGATATATACGGATATAGGCGTTATGTTTACATAATATATATTATGTTTAATTAAACTGTATATACGTACAATGCTATTTATCAATAACGTACAGCTTCACATTTTGAAATCCAAAGTCGTTCACAAATGATTTGTTGCCTGGAATAAAGATATCAATCCGCTTTCCTGTAATGGCGCTGCCCTGATCGCGAGCGACAGCTACAAAAGAATGATCCGGCAAACCTGGATGGGAGTAGCCTGTAACCAGTACTTTCGTGCCCATCGGAATGACGTTAGGATCTACCGCAATTGTACCTAGTTTAAGCGGATTGCCGTAGTAGTCCACTGCGCCCCATTTACCATTCTCATCGGCTGCGGCAGAATACGCTGAAGCCTTAACGTCAACTATTTTGCTATAGTTGAATGTTTTACCCCAAGCTTCAATCGTTGGCGCCTCATTCGCTGCTGCTTTCTCCGTAAGAAGCTGCGGCTTCGATTCCGAAGCTGCCTTTACACTTTTTTCGCCAGGCACCTTAATTTGCAGACCTGCATATATATTGCTGGAGGCAATGTTTGGGTTAGCCTTTGTTAGCTCGTCTACCGATACTCCATAACGTTGAGCAAGCAAAAAGAAGGTATCGCCCTCTTTGGCAGTGTGAAGCGAGGCAGCATCCGCTATTCCAGCTGTCTGTGCCAACCCTGCAATAGCTGCGGCAAGCACCGCAATTTTCATCGTTTTACCAATATGTTTTAAATGTTTCAAAGATATGTACCTCCTCTTTTATGCCTGCGAAGTTAGCTGTCGGATTCGGACTCAGGAGAAGCCCTATGCTTGTGCAATTCACCCCTAGGCATATTCCTCATCGTCTTATGACGTATCGGAATGGCTGCCGTTGTTACGTCCCCCGCACTTCCCATAGTTTGGGCCAGCATTTCAGCGCTTGTCTAACCGCATGCTGTCCCGGTAAGTTTTGGCTTACTGCATAATATCACAATTTTGTAACCTTATCCGCATGAAAATGTTGGGAACCCTGAACATCATACTACACTCGTTACAATTTTGTCATTAAGAAATCGATATTTGTTACGAAAGTATGGGGAAATGGTGACAAAATAAGAAAAGCCCTCCGTCAACGGAGAGCTCTTTTATGATTAGACCAGCACTTTCTTACAATACTTTGGCAAGAAAATCACGAGTGCGATCATGGCTTGGAGTGCCAAATACCTGGTCTGGTGCACCCTGCTCCACAATTTGACCGTTATCCATAAAGATAATTCGATCGCCTACCTCGCGGGCAAAGCCCATTTCATGCGTTACAATTACCATTGTCATACCGCCTTCGGCGAGCTTCTTCATTACATCCAGAACCTCTCCAACCATTTCAGGGTCCAATGCAGAAGTCGGCTCATCGAACAGCATTACGTGCGGCTGCATGGCCAAAGCACGCGCAATCGCAATACGTTGCTTCTGACCACCGGATAGCTGGTTCGGATAGGTATTCTTCTTATCCTCGAGCCCCACGGTACGCAGGAGTTCTAATGCAATTTTTTCCGCTTCCTTACCTGACTGTTTTCTAACCTGCGTCGGTGCAAGCGTCAGGTTCTGCAACACTGTTTTGTGTGGGAACAGATTAAAATGCTGGAACACCATCCCCATTTTTTCCCGGGTTACATTAATATTATGACCACGAGCTGTAATCGGCTCGCCCTCAAATAAAATCTCCCCATCCGTCGGCTGTTCTAACAGATTCATACAACGCAAAAACGTACTCTTCCCCGAACCGCTGGGACCGATGATAACGACAACTTCTCCTTTGGCGATATCTATATCAATGCCTTTTAAAATCTCATTCTTGCCGAACGATTTACGCAATTGTTTAACGGTGATCACTGGCTCTCAACTTCCTTTCCCATAAACCAAGCAGCTTAGACAAGCTGAATGTCATTACAAAATAAATAGCGGCTGTGATTATGAACGGACTTAATCCTTCGTAGGTAATATTCTTAATGACCTGGGCTTGATACATAATATCCACCATACCAATAGTCGAAATAATGGAGGATTCTTTAATAATTGTAATAAACTCATTACCTATAGCAGGCAAAATAGATTTAAACGCTTGTGGCAAAATGACGTGACGCATAGCTTTGCCTCGTCCCATACCCAATGAGCGTGCGGCCTCCATCTGTCCACGGTCTACTGCCTGGATACCTGCACGGAAAATTTCAGCCAGATATGCCGAGCTATTCAGAGACAATGTGATTATACCGGACTGGAGTGGAGTAAAATTGACACCCAGCGTCAAAGCAATCCCGTAGTGAATGATCATGAGCTGCACCAGCATAGGTGTGCCACGCAGGATCTCCACATATGTGGTACCTAACCACTCAATGATGCGTATACCACTCATCCGCAACAAGGATACGATCAGACCAATGATAAATCCAAACAGTACTCCGAGTGCAGACAGCAACAGAGTGTAACCAATACCCGTAGCGTAAAGACTGCGGTATTTCCAAAAAATATCTACGATGTTATTAGAAGAAACCTGTCGATCTGCCGAGAGTGCACTCGCTTCTGTAGAAAACTTTTCAATCGACCCGTCCGCTTTCAGGCGAGCCAACGTTTTATTTACAGAGGCAAGCAATTCTGCGTTCCCCTTACGTATACCTACAGCAGTTTCTGCTCCGGCATCCTCAGGTATCGCTTTGGCAAGTGTTACGGTCCCATCTAACGTGTACCCTTTAGCAACCGTATCTTCGATCACAACAGCGTTGATACGCTGGGTCCGCAGCTGGAGTACCAGATCGGATATTTTGTCCAGTGAGGTTACAGAGGCATTGGGTACTTTTTGAGCAATTTCTTCCTGAATACTCCCCTTTTGCGCGCCAATCTTCTCGCCTTTCAAAGCAGCCATCGTAGGATATTTGTCTTTATCCTCTGGGCGTACCATAATGACTTGCTTGGAGCGATAATATACATCTGAAAAATCAATGCTTTTTCTACGCTCATCCGTCGGTGTCATACCGGACAGTACCAAGTCTACGCGACCACTTTGCAGAGCAGGTAGCAAAGAGTCAAAACTCATGTCCTCAGGGACCATCTCCGCACCCAAATCTTTGGCGATTTCCTTCGCGATTTCCACATCGAAGCCAACAATAGTATCCTTACCGTTAATAACTTTATGAAACTCATACGGCGGAAAGTCGGCACTCATGCCCACTACAAGTTTTTTCTGTGGCTTTGCTTCCGTTCCGTATGCATTGAGCATGGGAAGACCCGTCAACAGCAAGATAACCGCCGTCAAAACCAGGGCGGTAAAACGATATGCCTTTTTCAATCTTTTTTTCTCTCCTTAAATTCTTTATAATAAATAAGATTGTGTCATTATAAATGAATATGCATGATTATGCAATGAATGTTATAGTACAATTTCAGCATACCTAGCACAGTACCTACATTACAGCTTATATAAAGGAGTTTTCAGCATGAATTTTAAACAGACCATTCAAAAGACAATTGAGCAGCATGCCCCACGCTTTAAGGACATTTCGTTATATATTGGGGCAAATCCTGAACTTGGAAACGAGGAATTTCTGGCCGCTGCCCGTTTAAAAGAAGAACTCATTTTTCACGGTTTTGAGATCCAGGCACCCGTATTGGGCATAGAAACAGCCTTTATTGCAACTTACAAAGCTGAAAAATCCGGGCCGGTTGTCGCATTTCTGGCAGAATATGACGCTCTGAAAGGTTTAGGACACGCCTGTGGGCACCATCTGATATGCATGATGAGTACCGGTGCTGCCGTTGGCCTCAAGTCGATCATCGACGAAACTGGTGGAGAAGTACGGGTATACGGCACACCTGCCGAAGAAACTCGTGGTGCTAAGGTCCCTATGGCCGCTGCCGGTTTGTTTGATGATTGCGACATAGCACTTATGACGCATCCTTATGATCGTTACGAAAAATCAGGCAAATCGCTGGCGATTGATGCTGTACAATTCGAATTTTTTGGTCAATCCGCTCACGCGGCTGCCAGCCCGCACGAAGGCATTAACGCGCTGGACGCTGTGATTCAAACGTTCAATGGCATCAATGCGTTCCGTCAACAAGTAAAAAGCACAGTGCGTATCCATGGGATCATTAATCAGGGTGGCCAAGCAGCCAATATTATTCCTGATTACGCCTCAGCGCAATTTTATGTAAGGGCCGCTACACGTCAAGAACTGAACCCGCTGACTCGCCGTGTTATTCAAATTGCTGAAGGAGCTGCTTTACAGGCCGGGTGTCGTTTGGAGACCTCCAATTATGAGACTTCTTATGATGAAATGGTCACGAACCGTGTACTTTCCGATGCGTTTACCGCAAATTTGGTACAGGCTGGCATTTCGCAAGAAGATATAACGGAAGGCGAAGATCATGGCTCTATGGATATCGGAAATGTATCGCTTCATTGCCCTGCTATCCATCCTTACATTCAAGTTATTGACGAGAAGCATGCCTTGCATACACCAGAATTCCGCGATTTGGCGATGCAGGACCGAGCCATGGAAGGAATGCTGCTGGCTGCGAGAACTTTGGCATGGACTGCTTGCGATGTAATCACGAATCCTGAACTGCTAGCCCAGATAAAAAAAGAATTCGCTCTGCTGAATAACGAATGCTAAATCTTAATTCCGTGTTATTTCAGAAAGGAGTAGCCAGCCATCATGGATAGTATGAGTAGCTTTTGGACGTTGTTTATTGTGATAGACCTCATCATTTTTTGGTTTATATTCCGTGCAATACGCAGGAACCGGGGAAACAGAAAAACACGGCGCCGGAATGCTTTTTTCCTCAGCTCCCCTTCTCCTTCTTCCCTTACGCAGGAGCGTCATCCAGAGATTACGGAGCTGATGCAGCTATTGGAGCAATCCATTCCCGTCTCCTATGCTCATAGCGTAAGGAATCGTGTAATGGAAGCCCACCCAGAGATTACGGAGCAAGAATATGATTGGCGTTGGCATGAGCTAAAACGATATTTTATGCTATGCGCGATTATGAATCGTGTGCCTATGTTCAGTAGTGATGTGGATGAATTATGGCACGAAATGTTGATGTTTACCCGCGAATATCAGCAATTCTCGGAAGCTTTTTTTGGTCGTATGCTTCACCATGCGCCCCATTCTGGCGGCTCTCAGCCGATGCCGGAGGAGCGTGCGTGGTTTGATTGGTTGTATGTGGAATGCTTTGGCTGGAACCGCTATAGCGCCAGTTTGTGGGGGACTTTTTTTAATCATCCATTACCGAACGACGAGCTTTCACATTATTACAAACTCACAACTTCGGCGCAGCCAGCAGGTAACCGTTGGAATACTCAGGAGAATATAGCCATTTCACAGCAAGCCCAACAAACGGTTCATAAGATTGTACAACATCTGCGCGAGCGGGTGAATAAAGCGGTGGATGATCCTGAGGGTAAGCAATTGCCTAAGGTCAACTATTTACAGGTCGACTATCTGTTATTAGCTGTTGTATGGTATTCATGGTATCAACCTGAACAATTTGCCATACACATGCACCCGGATGCTACAGGCAATGCCGGGTTAGCTAGCTCATCTGGTTGTAGCTCGGCAAGCGGCTGCTCGAACTGGGATACGCATCACTCGCATCATCATTCCTCCCATGACAGTTCTCATCATGGAGGCTCTTCTCACCATGATTCAGGCGATTCTGGTAGCCATTCTTCGTGTAGCAGCGGCTCTTCATGTGGAAGCAGCTGTGGTGGCGGGGGCGACTGATCATAGCAAAAAAGGGAATTCCTCAGCCAAACACTGGCTAAAGGGATTCCCTTTTTCATTAATATGAATATGGTGTTCCTACTCCGTTCAGTCCGTCTTTGTGAGCAAATGGTAAATATCCATATACGCTTCGGCTGAAACATCCCAACTATATTCTCCTGCGAAAGCCGTCTGTGTAAGCTTCGACCAATGCTCAGATTGGCGATAAAAATGAACAGCACGACGAATGGTGTTCAGCATATCATGTGCATTGTAGTTCGTGAAGCTAAATCCATTTCCTTCCCCTGTAGACTCATTGTAAGCCTGCACGGTATCGTTAAGGCCCCCAGTTTCTCGCACAATAGGGATACTTCCATAACGAAGCGCTAGCAGTTGGCTGATCCCGCAAGGCTCAAACCTTGATGGCATAAGATACATATCGCTTGCCGCATATATTTTTCGTGACAGAGGTTCGCTAAAAGCAAGCTGCGCCGACATTTTCAGTGGATAGCGTCCCGCTGCCTCACGGAACCAATGCTCAAAAGCCGGATCCCCTGTTCCCAAAACGACAAACTGGATATCATCATAATACAAGATTTCATCAAGCACTCTCGTTACCAGATCTAGCCCCTTCATATCTACAAGTCGGGTTACCATGGCAATCATAGGTACGTCCGGCCGTACCGGCAGACCCAGCTCCTTTTGCAGACCAATTTTGTTTTCCTTTTTCTTTGTCAGACTCGTTCGGTACTTCGTATAAATACGATTGTCCGTAGCAGGATTATAGCTTTTGGTGTCAATTCCGTTCACAATCCCTGTTAAGCGACCCTGATCTCCCAATTTACGAAGCAGACCCTCAAGCCCATATCCGTAAAATTCCGTTTGAATCTCCTCTGCATAGGTCGGACTCACGGTCGTGACATGATCCGAGTACGTAAGCCCACCTTTCATAAAATTCAGTCTGCCATGATACTCCACACCCTCGGAGGTGAAATAGCTCCCATCCAGGTTGAGCAGCTCAGTTAAGACCTCATACGGAAAATCCCCCTGATACAGCAGATTATGTATGGTAAACACCGTGCGAATATCGCTGTAGAAGGGCAAATGTCGATAATCGGCATTCAGAAGCAGCGGAACCATTGCTGTATGCCAATCATGACAATGCAAAATATCCGGCCGAAAGTTCAGTTCAGGCAGCATTTCTAAAATCGCTCGGTTAAAAAAGGAAAAGCGTTCGCCATCATCCATATAACCGTAAATACCGTCACGACCGAAGTAATACTCATTGTCTATAAAATAAACCTTGATTCCGTCTAATGTCAGTTCCTCTATTCCACAATATTGATTACGCCAGCCTACGGCTACTTGCTTTACCGCTACCGGACGTAGAGACTTTTTATAAGTATCGGGAATCCCCGCATATTTAGGCAAAATGATTCGGACGTCGCACCCCGCCTGACGAAGTGCCTTCGGCAGTGCGCCAATGACATCAGCCAACCCGCCTGTTTTAATAAATGGATGTGCTTCTGCTGCCGCAAACAAAATGTTCATATATGCTTCCTCCTTATGTGGTTAATCTGCTTTTTTAGGCCTCCGAGGCGCTTTCTTGAGTATAACGATGCTCAGGGGTGGTATAGTCACCTCCAAGCTGTGAAGCTGACCGTGGCAAGGAATACGGGCGGTCCGTATCATTCCGGTATTTAGCTGGCCACTTCCCCCAAAGTCCTTATGATCACTGTTCAGCAGTTCGATATAACTCCCGGCCTTTTCCAGCCCAATTCGGTAGTTCTCTCTCGGTACGGGCTGAAAGTTAATAAGCACGACCAATGTATCTCCTGGCTTTTTACTTTTACGTAAATACGTAATTACGCTCTGCCCACGGTCCTCCGCCTCAATCCACTGATATCCATCCCACGAATGATCCAGTTCCCATAGTGCCTTTTCCTGAATATACAAATGATTCAGCGCTTTCGTAAAAGCGTGCAGCGAACGGTGACTGTCATAATCCAGCAGAAACCAGTCAAGCTGCTCCTCATCCTTCCATTCGATGAATTGGCCGAATTCCCCTCCCATAAATAATAGCTTTTTGCCCGGCGAGGTGAGTTGGTAACCGAGAAGCGCTCGAAGCCCGGCAAATTTTTGCTCATAGTTACCTGGCATTTTATCAAGCAGCGACTTCTTACCATGAACAACCTCATCGTGCGACAATGGCAGTGTAAAATTTTCGCTGTACGCATAAGCTATGGGGAATGTCAGCAAATTATGGCGCTCCGGTCTCTGATCGAAATTCGTTTCGATATAATCAAGCGTATCGTTCATCCAGCCCATATTCCATTTGTAATTAAAACCGAGTCCTCCATCGCTTACCGGGGAAGTTACCATAGGCCAGGCACTGGACTCCTCTGCCATCATCAGAGCATACGGATAATAGCGGAATACTGTTTCATTCAGTTGTTGAAGGAAGGCAATAGCCTCCTCATTTTCAATACCTCCCTTAGAGTTAAAACGATATTGACCGTCCTGCTTTTCAAAATCCAGCCGTAGCATACTCGTCACAGCATCTACGCGCAGGCCGTCAATATGGTACATATCCATCCAAAATAACGCATTAGATATCAGGAAAGAACGCACCTCCGGTTTGCTGTAATCAAACGTCAGCGTTCCCCAGCCGGGCTTTTCCGCAATCAGCGGATCCGCATATTCGAACAGGGGCGATCCGTCAAACAGCCTTAATCCATGAGCATCTTTTGCAAAATGGGCTGGGACCCAATCCATCAGCACTCCAATTCCCGCCTGATGGCAACGATCCACCAAATACATAAAATCATGCGGTTCTCCATAACGGCTTGTGAGTGCAAAATATCCAGTAAGTTGGTAGCCCCAGGAAAGATCATACGGATGTTCACTCAGCGGCATCAGTTCAATATGTGTATACCCCATATCAGTCACATAAGGCACAAGAAGCTCAGCTATTTCCCTGTATGTATAAAACGTACCATCTTCTTTTTGCTTCCAAGTGCCCAGATGAAGCTCATATATGTGTAGAGGCTTTCCATACGGTGCTCTACGTTTTCGGCGCCAAATCGCATCGTTCCAAGTATAACCATCTATAGAAGCTACCACAGAAGCCGTTGCCGGTCTCACTTCAGCACGTACCGCGTAAGGGTCTGCTTTCAGAAATCGTTCACCGTTTGCACCCGTAATGTCGTATTTGTAAAAAGTTCCTTGGGATATCCCCGGAAAAAAACGACTCCAAAAACCGGATTTGGGAACCCTATATAAGGAATCCTGTTCCCCATTCCAGTTGTTGCGATCTGTAGCAAGCCCGACATGGAGAGCATGAGGAGCCCAGACCGTAAAACGGACGCCCTGTTCTCCGTTCTCCACAGTAAGGTGGGAACCCAAAGATCGGTAGCTGTGATAAAGCGTTCCTTCATGAAACAAATAAATATCTTCCGATGAAATAGCCTGTTGCGGAAGAGTTTGGTCTGTCATCACGTCACCACCCTTATATGTTTGTAAGTAAAAATGTATGAATCGGTAATGCATTCGCTTTTGGCTCAAAGCTGACTTGAGTTATTACCCCATTCTAGCCACAATGAACAGAAAAATGACTAGGAAAAAAATAAACCTTAGTTTTTGGGGAATCTTATATACCTAATGGTTTCAAGAGTACCCCATACCGTTTATGTATGTACTACACTGACAACTAAACCGGGAGGGAAACGAAATGTTTAATAAAGAATGCATTGCCATGCTGCTGGCAGGCGGAGAGGGACGCCGTCTTGCTCCCCTTACTTCAACGATTGCAAAACCCGCCGTACCTTTTGGCGGTCATTACCGAATCATCGATTTTCCTCTCAGTAACTGCGTAAATTCAGACATTGATACTGTAGGTGTACTGACGCAATATGAGGCAGAATCCTTGCACGAACATATCGGGGATGGAACACCATGGGGTCTTACAAAAACAGATGACAAAGGAATTACCCTGCTTCCATCTTACAACACAGGTAACGCTGAATACTTAGGAACGGCAGATGCTATTCATAAGAATATTGAATATATTGACAGCCAAAATCCGGAGCATGTGCTTATTTTATCCGGTGATCATATCTACTATATGAATTATCGCGAAATGCTGAACCACCATAAGGAAAAAGGAGCTGCGGCTACCATTTCTGTCATGGAGGTACCTTGGGATGAAGCACACCGTTTTGGTGTTATGAGTGCGGATGAAGATCTACGTGTCACAGAATTTGCAGAGAAACCTGAGAAACCGGAAAGTAATTTGGCCTCTATGGGTATTTATCTTTTCAAATGGGATTACTTGAGAAACTACCTGTTAGAAGACGCACAGGATGCTCAATCCAGTCATGATTTTGGTAAAGATATCATACCTAAAATGTTAGCGGATCAAGAATCCTTGTACGTTTATGAATTCCAGGGCTATTGGAAGGACGTAGGTACCGTTAAAAGCCTGTGGGATTCACACATGGATTTGTTACACGAGAATTGTGCGATCGACCTTCAACGTAAGGATTGGCCGATGTATACACGTGAACGCCGCACAAGGTTGAGCGCACAAAAGGTACCTAACCGTCAAACGCAGCCATTGGGCAGCTTGTTGCATGATTCCTGTCAAGTAGAGGGCCGAATTGAACGCTCCGTTGTATTTAGTGGTGTCGAGGTAGGTAAAGGATCAGCCATCAAAGAAAGTATCGTTATGCCGGACACACGCATTGGACGTAACGTCCATATTGAACATGCGATTATCGGTGAAGGTGCTGTGATTCGCGATGGTGCTGTCATTAAAGGCAGTCCGGGCGAAATTATGGTCATCGGACCCAATGAAGTGGTATTTGGTAAAATGGCGGTACGGCCGCAAACTACACGTATGCTGAAAGAAGCTTACGAGCGCAATAC
Source organism: Paenibacillus peoriae (assembly GCF_022531965.1). GTDB lineage: Bacteria > Bacillota > Bacilli > Paenibacillales > Paenibacillaceae > Paenibacillus > Paenibacillus polymyxa_D. The sequence goes on from NZ_CP092831.1 coordinate 3,115,176, forward strand.
ACGCTTGCGTGCCGAAGGTTTTACTTCATAACGTTACCCCAAATCAAAAACAGCCAGCCCTCCCGATTTAAGAGGACTGGCTGTTTTTCTAATTGCACCTATAAGTAGGCTTTAAATCTATTCTTCAGTGAGTTGTGGTGGTTCCACGGATTGCTCTGCTTGCAGAGCAGGTAATGAAACCGTAATAGTGGTGCCAGCCCCCAGTTCACTTCTGATGAGCATCTGACCATGATGGCGCTCGACAAACTGTTGTGAGATTGCCAATCCCAGTCCAGTACCACCGTTTTGGTGGTCTACCTGGAAAAAGCGGTCTCTTACTCTGGCAAGATTTTCAGCACTAATTCCAATTCCTGTATCTTGTACGGATATCTCGATATTGCCATCAACCCGTTGAAGCGACAGAAAAATAATTGAGCTTTCATGCGAAAACTTGATAGCATTATCCACAATGTTCAAAAATACCTGTTTTAGACGGTTACCGTCTCCATGGACGAAATATGCCGCTTCTTCCGAATCAAGCTGAAGTTTTATTTGCTTCATTTCTGCTTTGGCCCATACGTTCAGCATAATTTCCTGCAAAAGCTCCCGAAGATCTACCGTTCCCATTACAAGCTTCATGGCATTTTGCTCCAGCTTGGAAAAATCGAGAATTTCCTCCACCAAGCCAATCAGCCGATCCGTCTCTTTAGAGATAATCTTCATCCCGATTTTCGTCTCTTCGGGGTCATAGCCGCCAGAATTTAACGTTTCACTCCAACCCTTAATAGATGTAAGCGGAGTACGCAATTCATGAGATATAGATGAAATAAAATCATCCTTGATTTGATTTGTTCTGACAATTTCCTGTGCCATATAGTTCAGAGTCGAAGCCAGTTCACCCAACTCATACCGATAATCGCCTTCAATGCGTGTATCAAACCTCCCCTGAGCCATCTGAGCAGATACATCGCGGATATTATTAATCGGTCTAACAATGGAATTCGCGAGCCCTGTACTGACCACAAATACAATAACCAGTACAGCTGCCATGATGCCAAGAGAAAACAGCGTAATCGTAAACAGCTTATCATTTACCAATTCCAGCGAGGTTGTATACCGAATAACGTACACCTGGTCTCCGACGATATTGTCCAGTTTTTGAGATACCGCCATCACCTGCTGCCCCGTGCTCGGTTGCTTTCCGATCCATTTGCCCGTATCCCCAGCTAATGCTTGTGTCACATCACTTGTTTGCACACTTAGATCTGCTGCAAAATTCGTTGAGTTATCAATTACATTTCCCTGTTCATCGAGCAACTGCAGTTCAGTAAAGGGCAGAGAAAATGTATTTAACAAATACGATTGCAAAGACTGTTCCGGCTCTTTAAATTTGGGTGCAAATTCACTTACCGATTCGATACGGCTTTCGATATGTTTGTAAATGGAATCGTAATAGTACGACCGGAGTGCAAACATAAAAATGACTTCTACTAACAGAAGCGCTAAGAACACTACGAAAAAATAGTGAAGCACAATCTGTCGGCGAATTCCCTTTTTGATCATTGAGACTGACCTTTCCATTTATATCCATGTCCCCAAACTGTTTGTAAAAAAGCCGGCTCGGATGGATTGTTTTCAATTTTCTGCCGAAGACGTCGGATATTCACATCTACAATTTTCGGATCGCCCATATACTCTTTGCCCCATACGTGATCAAGTAGAACATCTCGGCTGAGCGGCGTGTTCTCTTTTTCCAGAAAAAATTGAATCAGAGAAAACTCAGTCGGTGTCAGCTCAATCAGCTGCCCGTTCTTCTTAAATTGCTTAGCAATCAAATCCAGGGTGAACGGTCCAGACTGGAAGGACACTTTGGCTGCTGTTTCACGATGAACATTCACCCGACGCAATAACGATTGAATACGTGCAATCAGCTCCGTCGGGCTAAAAGGCTTGCTCACATGATCATCGGCCCCTACAGACAAGGCATATACCTTATCCTGCTCCTGTACCTTCGCTGTGAGAAAGATAATGCCGATGCGCTCATTCGTCTCCCGGATTCTCCGACAGACTTCAAAACCATCCATACCGGGTACCATTACGTCAAGCAGTGCAATATCAATATCCCGCACCGTGTTCAAAATATTCAGAGCCTCATGCCCTTCCGACGCCTCCAGCACCTCAAAACCGTTACGTTTCAAATTAATGACGATAAAGCTGCGAATGGATTCCTCGTCTTCCATGATTAAAACTTTACTCACTCTACTCTACCTGCCTTTCCCCCAGCTTGTTTTTAATGGTTTTACGCGGTTCCAGCTCACTGGATCGCTTAATGCCAATGACCTGCGCATTCGTTCGCCACAGTTGGCTATACCCTTCGTTGTTTCGCTCCCATTGTGACAACGAGAAAAATTTAATTTCCGCTATCGTTTTGTCTGTATCATCCAAAATAAAGCGCAAATAGCTGTCCTTCTTCGAAACTTTCGGATCAATCGTCACCTTGCCATGCAGCTCTTTCGGTAATCTGAAGTAGACCTGTTCATTAGAATCACGATACTGCTGCTGCTTAAAAATCGTTCCTTTCGCCCCGTCCCACTGATAGAACGACACAAAATATGGAACCTCATCCAGCGGCTTGTTACTCCAACCTTTAGGCTTCTCCAAATTACCAAATTCCAGAATACCGTCACCATCCACATCACCACTGGCGATGGTCGCATCCTTGAAGGTGACATCCATAAGATTAAGCTTCCTAAGCTTGCCGTGATCCATCACAATAACATTGGAAACGGTAGTGGTCTGAGCAATTTTGGTGTCTATAATAATCCCCTGCCTACCCTCGGCTACCTTGCCAGCAACGACATTATAGACATCTAAGACCTGACTGTCCAAATCCAACGATCCGATTTCCTTAAAGGTCCCCCCACTGAATTGGAATGTTTTAACTGTAAAGAATTCATTACGTCGCAGCGTGATAATCGTCAAATCATTCAATTTATCCCCGTTTAAGTCCATCTTGTTATGCTTAAAATCATCTACGACGAAGTCCGTATAACCTGTAGCATATATTTTCTCCAGAGTTCCTCCGGTATAGGAATACACGATGAGTCCCTTCTGGTCCCCGCCATCGCCACTATCTCCGCTGGAAAAACCCGCTACAATATCGAGTGTTCCATCATTCGTTAAATCCACGAGCTTAAATGACTCCAGCACAGTGCCTTCCCCATCAAACGTCAGCTTCTTTACCCACGTTCCGCCCTGATCTTCAAACAAGGCACCATGTATTTTTACGCTCTCATCTGGCGTTTCATAAAAGAGCACTGCTTCGTCTGTGCCATCATTGTTCAAATCACCCGTTCGAATTGGCGTCGGGTCATCTGGATCATTCGGCCTTAAAGGCTGTACCGCCCCTAGTTGCGTATTCACTGCACCATTCAGTTCCTGCTTCTCGTCAGACATCGTCGGTGTCTCCATCAGCGAAATGGGATCGCTAATAACATTACAGCCGCTTAAAAATCCAGCAAGGAGCAGCAAGGAACAGCAGCCAGCCACCATTCTCAACAGCATTATTTTCACTTCTCTTGCCGTCCCCTTCACAATTTGTTCTTTTCCGCTTGTGTCAATCGTCTTCCCTGAATATCAAACACCAATTCACCATCATTCAACCCCCATATACGGGAAGCAAAGCGTTCAGCCATTTCCAGCGGCAGTACAGTCATGATCGTCACCCGCTCGTCAGAACACAGCTTGCGAAAAGTCTCCAATACATGCGCTGCCGAAGCTGGATCAAGTCCATTTACAGGCTCATCAGCTAAAATAACTTTAGCTCCGTGCACGAGAGCACGCGCAGTCGCTACCCGCTGCCGCTCGCCACCGCTGAGCTTGTCGCATTTATCATGCGCCTTATCCAGCAGACCCAGATCCTCCAGTACGTCCATCGCTCCCATATAATCGTCGGAACGCACCATACCGGTCACCATTCTCCACATTGGAGTTTGACCGGATCTGCCAATGAGCACATTTTTAAGAGCGGTTCGATTCATATTTAGATGCGGGTTTTGCTCCAGGTATGCCCATTCCCGCTTTATTTTCATCTTGCCAGTCCAACCGGATTTCAGCACATCATTGCCACCTACAATTAAACTGCCTTCATCCCATGGCTCTTGTAAAGCAAGACAGCGAAGCAGCGTCGTTTTGCCGCTTCCACTTGGCCCCACTATGGCTATGAATTCGCCTTGATGAATTTCAGCATCAATTCCTCGAAGTAGCTGGGTCCGTTCAGGTCCCACTTGTTTGGTCAGCTTCCGAATTTTAATCATCTAAGTGATTCCCCTTTGCGCACCATCAATACTGTTTATATTTTATAGTAAATGTGAAACAAATACCATGCAAACCGCAGTTTTAAACCGCCGTTACTCTTTTTCTGGAAAACAAACCTAACAATCCGAAAACAATGTAACTACCACCAAGGACAAGAAACATGCTGCCTTGAGTTCCAAAGTCCAGCAACCCCCCGCTAATATTAGGTCCGATCACACTTCCCAGATTAAAATGAAAGGATGCCAGTACATTCGCGGCTGCTAAAAAAGATTTGGGCAACAGATCAGCGGCGTAGGCCAAACCGAGGGAGAAAAAGGAGCCTACTAAACCACCTGCTAGAGTCAGCAATATCAAAGTGAACATAAAATGATTGCCGCTCCATGGTAGCAACATAAAGGTCATTCCCCCTGCTATGCCTACGCTCATTAGCACCTTTTTACGTCCCCAACGGTCACTCAATATCCCTAGCGGCAGCTGCAGAACTAACCCTCCCAAACTGACGAACGGCAGCAAGGCGGCGATTTCATCGGTATGAAAGCCAATACGCAGGCCATAGACTGGAAAGTTACTGTTCAGGCTCGCTTCCATATAGCCATATAGAAATGCAGGCAAAAGAGCGTACCATGCCCAGCTGTAGCTGCGACGAAATCTTTGAGTGGGACGCGCCTCGGACTCCAGCTTCTCTGGTCTGGAGTCCGGCAGCTTAATTAACACCAACAGCAAAACAAGCAAGCACAATAAGGCCAACGCAGCAAATGGAACCAGCATTCCATAATCAAGTAGCCATAATCCTAATGGTCCTAATGCAAAACCCAGACCGTAAGACATACCATAAAAGGAAATGTTGCGCCCTCGCTTCTCTGCTGGAGTCACCAGCAATATCCATAGCTGCGCAGAGTAGTGCAATGCACTGTCGCCAATACCTACTAGCAGACGCAGTATGAACCATATCCGAATATCAGGGATTAGCGGAAACAGCAGCAGCGTAATGAGCACTAGCACAAGCCCACCGGCCATCAGCTTTTTAAACCCTAACCAGCCCAATGTCCGTTCTGCCACCAACGTCATTGCGAATGAACCAATATACAGAGCAGCCGCATTCATTCCATTTAGTGAAGATGAAACTCCCATTTGTTCCAACGAGATAGACAGAATAGGTAATAATAAACCTTGGCATAATCCAGCAACAATAATAACAGCAATTAAAATAAAATAATGAACCCGTAACGACGACGACATCCTAGCTCCTCCTGATCGAACAAATAAAATAATTAAAAAATCAATGTTAAGAAATGATTTGCATTTGATTCCATAATCAATAATAATTCTTATCACTATGTATTCCATGCCGTCCTGCCAAACCGGCAAATCACATACAAATTCAGGTGTAATTTGCGTATTAAAGAATAGAAGAAAAAAATCGCCATCTGAGATGACGATTTTACGGAAAGAGCTTGTCTGGTATGTATCTGACTCCCTTCGGTTAAGGAGCCTCGTATGTTCAATCCGAACCCATTCACGTCACAACGCACTATTTCATATTATAGTGGACAATCCCTGGCAGAACAAGCCATAATAAATAAGTGAGCAATTATTAAAATGCTCATGTTTTGCTTATGGACGGGCTTAATTACGTTCACCGCTCTGGGCTAGAAGACAGAATAGGAGGCATTGGGTTCCATGAGTTATCAAATTAAAATAGACACTTCTCCAATTTATGAATTGCTCGGCAGCTTCATGGCCTATGTGACTAAAAAGTGGGTTCAAGATATGGACTTGGGCCATGAATGGATCGACAAGGTAGATGCACGACTACAACATGAAGTTCGTACTGAGCTGGCTACAGCTCAGGATTGCCCTTTTAGCGATTATGACGCACTCTATGCTTGGGCGTTACTTCGTCCGGAATCAGATGAAATATCTGATTATATCTCTTATTTGGACCACGGTCCGGATAAAGATATGTTTGAGTTGCTCGTTCCGCATATCCCTTTTTTAACCTTTGAAGAATCTTTACGCATTCGTAAGGTATACGCACCACTCCTCAAATTGTGGGATCGTGATTATTTTCGGGCCCTGGAAGGCGAACTGCGTGTGTTGGCAGAAGAAGACGCTGCGGAAAAGCGCATGCTGCTGAGTAAAATGGAACCGGAAGCACTGGTTGAATATGCGACAGCTGGACTAGTCGTGCCACACATGGAAGACCTGGATACAGTAGTCCTTTTTCCAGTTGTCCATAATCGCCCGATTAATTCATACTGTTTTTATACCCGCACACTGCTGATCCAGTATCCAGTAGATATCCCCGAGGAGAGCGAGGAAGAACCGCCTACGCTTCTGCTACGGCTCACTCGCGCGGTCAATGATCCGCAGCGGCTGCGAATTCTACGTTATGTAGCTCAAGGTCCTAAGTCTCTCGAAGATATGCGCCATGATTTGAGCCGTTTGGAAGATACACTCATGTCTGATATGATGATTTTACGAGTGGCTGGTCTGCTTCGTATTCACATCGGACGTTATCATAAGGAAAAATTCAGCATCCGTCCCGATGGCGCGGCTGATTTACAAGTATTTTTGGAATCCTATATTGGATTGTAATTTGAATTGTACTTTTAGTTATAACCGAAGCAGCGTTAAAGCTTTGGCTTGGAAGGAGTATGCATCATGTCGTATCCGAAGCAGCACATTTTATTTGATCTTGATGACACCTTAGTCCACTGCAACAAGTATTTTGACCTGATCCTCAACCACTTTTTCGATTTGCTTCAGGAATGGTTTGCAACTCATAACCTAACGAAAAATACGATTCGTGAAAAACAAATCGAAATTGATGTGGCTGGAGTTCATCAAGTAGGCTTTGCCAGCGAGCATTTCCCACAATCTTTGATAGATACGTACCAATTTTTCTCAGAACAATTCGGACGCCGTCTCGATTCTCGGGAAGAGCAGGAGCTTCGCTCTCTTGGCCGAAGTGTGTACGAACAGGAAATCGAACCGTATCCAGGCATGGTCGAAACGCTGAACTCCCTCCAAAAAGCAGGGCATTCCCTCCATCTGTATACTGGCGGTGAGCAGATCATTCAAGAAAGAAAGATTGAACAAATGAAACTGGCTACCTACTTTGATGACCGCATCTACATTCGCCAGCATAAAAATGTCGAAGCCCTAGAAGAAATCATCCAGATGAATCGCTTGGACCGAAGCATCACCTGGATGATCGGGAATTCTCTGCGCACTGATGTTTCTCCAGCCCTTGCCGCAGGTATTCATGCTGTATATCTCAAGCAGCCTAAGGAATGGATTTACAATATGGTTGAACTGCAAAAAAACGTGAACTCTGTGATGTATACGATACAGAAGCTAACGGAAGTACCACGGGTTATCCACGAAAGCATTCAATTGCACCAACAAAAAAGGACCCTCGGATAGGGTCCTTTTTTTGTATTGGTCTAAACCCTGTCTCAGGATTCCTCTCGAACGCTAAGTTGTCCTGTACCAGGTTCATTCAGAACAATTCGCGCTTTGACGGTCGATCCATCTTTACGCTTAAAAGACAACAATTGCGTCTGTCCCTTCGTCAACAAGGACTTGAGCATCGTTTCGGTAATCTGCTTTCCAGCATATTCCTTCCAGACGACAAAGCCACAACCCTGCTTGTAGTGGCTGCACCCATACCCTTTACGCCCTTCAATAATGCTTCCGCCGCAATTAGAGCGTGGGCAGCTACCTAAAGCTTGCCTTTGGCTTCCTGAAATGCCTGAGGATCCGTCGGAAGAGCTGCGTGCTGGTGGTGCTGCTTGCTCTAGCGTTGCGCTTCCAGCGCTGCCACCGCGTCCTGATGTAGCACGCCCCACCCCTTTGGCGGCGGTGCGTCCGCTCGCACGCGCACTACGTGCGCCTTCTTTTCCAACCGCACGCTTCCCCCTTGCTTCCTCACCAAAGGCATTTGCCGGAGCCGGCGGCTGCTGCCTCACCTTATCAATGATGGACAACGTAAATCTTTTAACGTTCTCCATAAACTTCTCTTGAGCCGCCTCACCCTTGGAAATTTGATGTAGGCGACGTTCCCATTGACCTGTCATCTCCGGGGAGGCTAATAGATCAACCCCAGCATGACGGATCAGGTCAATAGCCATCTTTCCTTTTTCCGTAATAAGAATCTTTTTACCCTTCATTTCAATATAGCCAACCTTTTTCAATCGTTCAATTGTGGCGGCCCGCGTCGCAGGTGTGCCTAAACCGGCATCCTTCATGACCTCACGCAATTCCTCATTCTCCATCTGTTTACCCGCGCTTTCCATCGCCTTAAGCAATGTACCCTCCGTGTAGCTTTTAGGGGGCTGAGTCACCTTTTCTTTCATCTCGGCGCGAACACATTCCACGGGACGCCCCGCATCAATCTCAAACTTCTTGTCCGTCCACTCGTCCGTTTCCTCTTCATCTTCTTTTTTCGGTGATTTGCTCTTTTTACCTTTATCCTGATCAACCTTACTTAAAACTACTTTCCACCCCAAGGAAAGAAGCTCTTTAATATTTGTTTTAAACAGATGCTTGTCCACCTGTGTCATTACGGTATGCATTTTGTATTCAGCAGGCGGAAAAAAATGCGACAAAAACCTGCGAATAACCAGGTCATATACATTTTGCTCTTCTTTGCTTAGTGTTCCTGGCCTTTTTAATGTCGGCAAAATAGCATGGTGATCCTCAACACGAGATGGATTGCAGACCGATTTATTCTGTTTATGAACCAAATTGGGGTTGGCTTGTTGGACCAGATCAGCATAAGGACCTGTGCCCAGCATCCGTAGTGCCTTGTGCATGCCGTCTATATTTTGCTCTGTCACATAGTTAGAATTGGTACGCGGATAGGAAATGACCTTGTGGCGCTCATAAAGCGCTTGTGCCACATCCAGTGTTTTTTTGGCCGAATAACCGTACTTGGCATTCGCCTCGCGTTGAAGCAGCGTTAAATCGTACAATTTAAAAGGATACTCTTTTGTCTGCTTGGTGTCATATTTGGTGATTTTACCTATTTTTCCGCGAACAGCCGCAGCGATTTCCTCAGCTTCCTCTGGCTTCGTCAGCCTATCCCCCTGCCACGCACCTTTGTACTTGATCTGATCTTGCTTAAATTCTGCCCACACGTCATAGAAGGTTTGAGACTGAAATGCCTCAATTTCTTTTTCCCGGTCATGAATCAGTGCCAGCACGGGAGTCTGCACCCGTCCTACCGACAGCAGTGTGTTATGTCGTGTTGTGAACGCTCTGGAAGCGTTCATGCCGATCAGCCAGTCCGCTTCACTTCGTGCCCGCGCAGCTTGAGTCAGAAATTCAAACTCCGAAGCATCTCGCAATCGTTCAAAGCCTGTCGCAATACTTTCCGCTGTCAAGTCTGAAATCCACAGTCGCTTAACTGGCTGACGCAACTTTAATTGCTGTTGGATCAACGCAAAAATATATTGCCCTTCCCGTCCAGCATCACAAGCATTTACGATGGCATCGCAGCGTTTGGCCAGTTCACCAATCATTTTCAGCTGATCTTTTGTTTTCGGATTCGGTACAATTTTGAACTGCTCAGGGATAATAGGAAGATCCTTAATATTCCATCGCTTGTACTTAGCATCGTATGCATCCGGCTCAGCCAAACCCAGTAAATGCCCGATCGCCCAGGTTACAATGTATTTCTCCCCTTCCAAATAGGTACGGTTATTTTTAGCCCGCGGCTCCATAACAGCGGCAATCGTCCGTCCCATATCCGGTTTCTCAGCAATAATCAACGTCTTCATTCATACTCCATTCCTTCCTGACGGCCTTCTGTTTCTCCTCCATGAATCATACATATACATGGATATCAATGAAAACACAGGTATCCCGGCCTCATGCAAAAGGAGCCTTCTCCCGACGAAAGCTCCTTTGTAAATTCATTTAGTCAAACGCTTCAACAATATACGTGTATTATACCATAGATACCATGGTTCTCTCAGGTCATGATTTTAAATAGTCACCGAAAGTTATGTATATGTTAATTTACATTACATATATATCAGATATTCTTGTGAAATAATTCTTTTTTCTATAAAAAAGCTACACTAAACACTCTTTTTTATGTTATGATCAATTTAGATAAGAAATATATGGTGATACGATTAAATTTAAGTTATATTATATAACATATATTTCACAATGTTTCACAGCTCAATAATCATTTATTCATTTTTCGCTTCTGGCAGACTCAGCTTGAAATACAATAAAGCCCCATCCGAAGATGGAGCTTTGACTGATCCGTAACATAAAATTTATAATTACACCAAAACGGTAGCGCCCATGAGGTATTTATCAACTTCACGCGCAGCTTCTCGACCTTCATTAATAGCCCACACAACAAGACTTTGTCCGCGACGCATATCACCTGCAGCAAAAACCTTATCCACATTAGTAACATATTTTCCATAACGTGCTTTAACGTTGGAACGACGATCCGTCTCCAAGCCAATTTGCTCTACAATCGTTTGCTCAGGACCATCAAATCCAATGGCAATAAGAGCAATATGTGCAGGGAATACGCGCTCCGTACCTGGAATCGGTTGATAGATTTTGCGCCCTGTTTCATCAACAATCCGTTGAATTTGAATGGTGTGCAGCTCTTTCAGATTACCGTTTTCATCACCTACAAATTTGGTCGTCATGATGGAGAACTCACGTGGATCTTCTCCGAACAGCGCCTTAGCTTCTTCCTGTGCATAATCAAGAGAATACACGTTTGGAAATTGTGGCCAAGGATTGGCAATCGGGTCACGCTCCATAGGTGCTTTGGTATGTGTGCCAAATTGAGTGATACTCCGACAACCATGACGCAAAGAAGTAGCTACACAGTCCGAACCCGTATCACCGCCACCGATTACAATAACGTCCTTACCTTGGGAAGACAAATAGTTGCCATCTTCCAGATTGGAGTCCAAGTAACTTTTGATGGTACCATTCAGATAATCCATCGCATAATGAACACCCTTCAAATCGCTACCTTCAATGTTGAATTCTCTTGGCTTCGTAGAACCACCGCATAGAACAACAGCATCATATTCACCAATCAACTGATCGGTAGGGATATCTTTGCCGATTTCCGTATTGGTGATGAATTGAATACCTTCAGCCTCCAGCAAATCCACACGCCGCTGAACAACCTTTTTATCCAATTTCATGGACGGTATGCCATACATCAATAATCCACCCACACGATCTGCACGCTCATACACAGTCACGCTGTGCCCTGCTTTGTTAAGCTGAGCCGCTGCAGCCAAACCTGCCGGACCCGAACCGACAACAGCCACTCGTTTGCCTGTACGCTTTTCTGGCGGATTAGGGACAACCCAGCCTTCCTCAAAACCCTTTTCGATAATAGCTTCCTCAATGGTTTTAATTGTAACAGACTGTCCGATCAGTCCCACAGTACATGAACCCTCACATGGCGCAGGACAAACACGACCTGTGAATTCTGGGAAGTTATTCGTTTTGTGCAGCCGCTCTAGCGCTTCCTTCCACAAACCACGATATACGAGATTGTTCCATTCCGGAATGAGATTATGAACCGGGCAGCCTAAAGTTGCTCCCATGATATCCATCCCCGTATGACAATAAGGGGTTCCGCAGTCCATACAACGCGCCCCTTGGGTACGCAGCTCTTCCTCAGACATATGCTTATGGAATTCTTCCCAATCCTTTATACGCTCTGCCGGGTCCCGGTCTGTAGGAAGCTGTCGTGTGTATTCCATAAATCCAGTTGGTGTAGACATGTTACGTTCCCCCATCTCTTCGCTTATGAACCCCGATCATCCATTCAGAATTTAAGTCAAATTCGAATTTGTCTATTTGTATTATGAAAGGGTCTGTTCTCATTGAATTTGATTTATTGTATCACAATACAGCGTAAAAGTGATGAAAACTTATGCAACTTTCTGCATCAACGGCCAAAAGGATTTTTTATATGGTTTATTAATTTTTCAAATGAGTGGGGTCGGATATAGTCTATTCTTATTCGGTTCTCCCGTAAACAACAAAACGATACTCATAGGGATTTTTGTCATCCTTGATACCTGTGGTCTCACTAACTATATTCCAGCCGTTCCAATCCAGCTCAGGGAAGGTTGTATCGCCTTCAAAAATCTCCTCAATCCGAGTCACAATCAGCCGATCAGCATGTGGCCAAAACAGTGAATAAATCTCTGCTCCTCCGATGACCATTAACTCTTCCTGCTTTGCTAATTGGAGCCCTTCTTCCAGTGAATGAATTACTTCCGCACCTTCTGTCTGATAGCGCAGATCTCGGGTCAAGACAACGTTACGCCGGTTTGGCAGGCTTTTTCCTCCAAAGGATTCCCACGTTTTGCGTCCCATGAGTACCGTTTTATTAATCGTCTGCTCTTTGAAAAAGGCCATGTCTCTAGGGAGACGCCAGGGAAGTTTGTTATCTCGGCCGATCACACCATTTTGTGCCATAGCCCATATCATTGAAATGCCCATTTTCCCACCTCCCCTAATCAGATGGCGACAGGCGCCTTAATCCCTGGATGATATTCGTAATTTTCAAAAACAAAATCGTCGTAGGTATAATCAAAAATCGAATCCGGCTTGCGCAGAATTTTCAACTGAGGCAACGGATAAGGATCACGTTCCAACTGTGTATGCACTTGTTGCATATGATTTGAATAAATATGCACATCGCCGCCTGACCAAATAAATTCGCCGGGCTCCAAACCGCACTGCTGTGCAACCATATGCGTTAGTAATGCATAACTTGCGATATTGAACGGCAACCCTAAAAAGGTATCCACAGAACGCATCGTTAGCATACAGGAAAGCTTCCCTCCAGCTACATAGAACTGAAATACAAAGTGACATGGCGGCAACTTCATCGATTCGATTTCAGCCACATTCCAAGCACTGACAATGTGTCGACGTGAATCCGGATTTTTTTTAATAGCTTCAATGACATTCGCAATTTGGTCAATATGTTGTCCGTCTGTTGTTTCCCACGAGCGCCATTGCGACCCATATACAGGCCCCAGATTCCCCTGCTCGTCTGCCCACTCATCCCAAATGGTAACTCCGTTCTCCTTGAGATAAGAAATGTTGGTATCTCCCCGCAAAAACCATAACAGCTCATGAATAACGGATTTCAAATGTACTCTTTTGGTGGTCACCAAGGGGAAGCCCTTGGCCAGGTCAAAACGGAGTTGCCTTCCGAAAACAGATAGTGTACCCGTTCCTGTACGATCCTCTTTTTTTACTCCATTCTCTAAAATATCCTCCAGCAGTTCCAAATAGTTACGCACGTTATTCCTCTCCTTTGAGCATGAATAAAAACCTGGCATCGCCAGATTCTAATCTTTAAAATTCTTTTCTGCACCCATATCTATAGTTAGTTTATCATGTACGGTACTTCGTTGACCATGTACTGTGTGAATTTTCATGGTAGTCCTGAAAATCCTAAAGTTTGAAAAAAAAGAGACAAAGAGCGCAGATATAGCGCTCCTTGCCTCTCTTTGTCATGTATGAAAACGAAAACGAGATAATGAAAAATGGTATTAGCGACGTGGTGCCAATGCGTGGATCGGATGACCCAGCACGACTTCCGCTGCTTCCATAACGATTTCGCCCAATGTAGGGTGAGCATGAATAGTCAAGGAGATATCTTCGAGTGTAGCACCCATTTCAATCGCCAGACCCAGCTCAGCAATAAGGTTGGAAGCTTCCAGACCTACGATTTGCGTACCCAGTACCAAACCTGTGTCAGCGTCAGCAACGATTTTCACAAAACCTTCAGCAGCGTTCAGGGAAACCGCACGACCGTTTGCTCCATAAGAGAACTTGCCAACTTTGACATTGTAGCCTTTTTCTTTGGCTTGTGACTCTGTGTAGCCTACGCTGGAGCATTCTGGATCCGTGAAAACGACAGCCGGCATACACTTGTAATCTACTACAGACGGCTCGCCTGCAATTGCTTCAGCAGCTACTTTACCTTCGTAAGAAGCTTTGTGCGCCAGAGCAAGACCAGCTACGATATCGCCGATTGCAAAGATGTGAGGAATGCTAGTACGTCCTTGGTGATCAACTTTCACCATTCCGCGCTCATCCAGTTCTAGGCCGATCAGATCCAGCCCCAGTTCACCGTCTGTGTTTGGACGACGTCCAACAGTTACAAGCAGATAATCAGCAGTTACTTCTTTGCTTTCGCCGTTAACGGAGAATTTCACTGTTACGTCTTTATCTGTTTGCTCTGCACTTTCCGCTTTAGCGCCAGTGAAGATTTCGATGCCCGTTTTCTTCATGCTTTTCGCAACGATCGAAGTCATATCTTTGTCGAAACCAGGAAGCACTGTATCCATACCTTCAATAATCGTTACTTTGGAACCGAATTTGGAGTACATTTGTCCGAGCTCTGCACCAATGTATCCACCACCGATTACGATCAGGCTTTTCGGAATTTCAGGCAGGTTCAATGCTTCTGTAGAAGACAGAATGCGTCCACCAAAAGGGAATGGTTTCAGTTCGATTGGACGGGAACCTGTTGCGATAATTGCATTTTTAAAACGGTAACGTGGTGATTCATGTTCGTTGAATACACGCGCTTCGTTTTCGTTGATGAACATGCACTCACCATTGAAAACTTCAACTTTGTTGCCTTTGAGCAAGCCACTTACGCCGCCTGTCATTTTCTTAACAACGCCGTTTTTGAATTCTTGTGTTTTAGCGAAGTCTACTTTTACATTTTCAGCCGAAATACCGAAAGAATCGCCATGTTTAGCTGCTTCGTATTGATGAGCTGCAGAGATCAAAGCTTTGGATGGAATACATCCACGGTTCAGACAGACACCGCCCAGCTCAGATTTGTCAACGATCAATACGCTTTGTCCTAATTGTGCGGCACGGATGGCAGCTACATAGCCGCCAGGACCCGCACCGATAACCAATGTGTCAATATCCAGAGAAGCGTCTCCTACTACCATTGATTACACCTCCATAACAAGCAACTCAGGGTTAGCGAGCAGCTGTTTGATATAGTTCATGAAGTTTTGAGCAGTTGCACCGTCAATAATACGGTGGTCAAAGCTCAGAGAAAGAGCCATTACTGGAGCGGCAACAATCTCACCGTTTTTCACGACTGCTTTTTCACTGATGCGTCCAGTACCCAAAATCGCAACTTCAGGGAAGTTAATGATTGGAGTAAAGAACATACCACCTGCGGAACCGATGTTAGTGATGGAGATTGTGCTTCCTCTCATCTCATTTGCTGCCAATTTTCCATCACGACCGCGCACAGCCAGATCACGAATGGAATCAGCAATCATCCAGATACTCTTACGATCAGCATCTTTGATAACAGGAACGATCAAACCGTTGTCTGTATCTGTAGCGATACCGATGTTGTAGTATTTTTTGTAGACAATTTCGTTTGCTTCTTCGTCGATTGAGGCATTCAGAGCCGGGAATTGACGGGAAGCAGCAACCAAAGCTTTTACGATGAATGGCAGGTATGTTACTTTTGTGCCTTTCTTCTCAGCAATTGGTTTGATACGAGTACGGAAAGCAACCAGTTCAGTTACATCTACTTCATCCATAATCGTAACGTGCGGAGCCGTATAAGCCGATTTAACCATAGCATTGGAAATAGCCTTGCGGATACCTTTAAATGGTACGCGCTCTTCCTCAGCACGTGGATCTGCTGCTGGTGCGGATGCTGCTGCAGCTTTCGCTTCTTTCTTAGCAGGCTCTTGTGCTTTTGCAGCTTCTTTCGCTACTGGTGCAGCCGCTTGGCCTCCACCATTTTTGAAAGCTTCTACATCTTCTTTGGTGATTTTACCATTTTTGCCGGAGCCACTCACTTGAGCGATGTTTACACCTTGCTCACGAGCAAATTTGCGGACGCTAGGTGTAGCTAGTACATCTTTGTTAGAAGCAGCAGGAGTTGCAGCTGGTTTAGTGTTAGCTCCGCCTTGTGCAGCATCCTGTTCTTGTTTAGCAGCAGCTGGTGCTTCTTCTTGTTCTGGAAGTTCACCCTCCGCAGCGATTACAGCTACGACTTGACCTACGTTAAAGATGTCGCCGTCTTTGGCAAATACCTCTTGTACTGTGCCATTGACCGGACAAGGAACTTCAACTACAGCCTTATCGTTTTGTACTTCCATGATGATATCTTCATCTGTTACTTTGTCGCCGGCCTTGATGTGCATCTTGATGATTTCGCCTTCGTGAAGACCTTCACCCAGCTCTGGGAATTTATATTCAAATCTAGCTGTACCTGCAGCTCCGCTTTGTGCAGCAGCACTTGGCTCAGGGCTAGCAGCTGGTGCTTCTGGTGCATCTTCTTGTTCGGGAAGTTCACCTTCTGCATCAATTACAGCTACGACTTGACCTACGTTAAAGATGTCACCGTCTTTGGCAAATACTTCTTGTACTGTACCATTAACCGGACAAGGAACTTCAACTACAGCCTTATCGTTTTGTACTTCCATGATGATATCTTCATCTGTTACTTTGTCGCCGGGCTTGATGTGCATCTTGATGATTTCGCCTTCGTGAAGACCTTCACCTAGCTCCGGGAATTTATATTCAAATTTAGCCACGTTTAAAACCTCCCAAATTTACGGTGTGCTTTAATTAAAATTCCAATACTTTATTAACCGCATCAATGATACGTGTTGGCGTTGGCAACCAAGTATCTTCAATTTGAGCAAAAGGATAAACGGTATCCGGACCTGCTACACGCAGAACGGGTGCTTCCAGATGCAGGATTGCTTTTTCGTTAATTTGTGCAATAACTTCAGCAGCTACACCGGAGCTCTTTTGCGCTTCTTGAACAACGATGGCACGATTGGTTTTTTGAATAGAAGCAACAACGGTATCAATGTCAATCGGGCTAATGGTACGCAAATCAATGATTTCTACTTTGATACCTTTTGTTTTTTCCAGCTCATCCGCAGCTTTAATCGAAGTGTGTACCATCATACCGTAAGTAATGATCGTCACATCGGAACCTTCGCGAACTACATTAGCTTTGCCCAGTTCAACTGTGTAATCATTCTCAGGAACTTCAGCGCGGAATGCATGATACAAGTTCAAATGCTCCATGAAAAACACAGGATCGTTGTCGCGAATAGACGCAATCATGAGACCTTTTGCATCATAAGGGTTGGATGGAACAACAACCTTGATACCAGGTGTTTGAGCCAGCAGGCCCTCCAAGGAATCTGTATGCAGCTCGGCTGCCTTAACACCGCCACCAAAAGGTGTACGGAATACGATTGGAGAATTGTAACGTCCACCGGAACGGTAACGCATACGGGATGCTTGAATTGCCATTTGATCAAGCGCTTCAAAGATAAAGCCTACGAACTGGATTTCAGCTACAGGGCGGAAGCCTTGAATACCCAAACCGACAGCAAGACCCCCGATTGCGGATTCCGCCAGCGGAGTATCGAATACACGTTCTTCGCCAAATTCTTTTTGCAGACCTTCTGTAGCGCGGAATACGCCACCTACATGACCTACGTCTTCACCGAAAAGCAGGACGTTAGGGTCGCGTTTCAACTCTACGCGCAGTGCGTCACGAATCGCTTCTTTCATGTTCATTTGTGCCATTTGCTTCATTTCCTCCTTAAACATTGACAGATCAATTTCAGTTCAGGTCAATCGAAAAGCAGACCGGATCGGGTTACGGCCCGGTCTCTTTCAAGTTCAATTATTTAAAATCAGCTTTTTGTTCTTCCAAGTGCTTAGGCGTTGTTTCGAACATGCTATCGATCAGGCCAGGAATTGTCATTTTCTCTGTTTTCTCGGCTTTTTTGATCTCTTCGTTCACTTTTGCCTTAGCTTCTTCTTTTACGCGAGCTGTATCTTCTTCAGTCCAAAGGCCTTTTTTCTCAAGGTATTTCGCAAAGCGGGCAATTGGATCTTTCGCATTCCATTCGCCTTCTTCTTCTTTAGAACGATATTTTGTTGCATCATCAGAAAGGGAATGCGGACGGAAACGGTACGTTACGGCTTCAATCAAAGTAGCACCTTCACCATTACGTCCACGCTCTGCAGCTTCTTGAACGGCTTTAATAACTGCAAGCACGTCCATGCCGTCAATTTTCACGCCTTTAATACCAGCAGCTACTGCTTTATGAGCGATCGAAAGAGCAGCCGTTTGTTTTGAGAATGGAGTCGTGATCGCGTAACCATTGTTTTGCACAAAGAAAATAACTGGCAACTTGTATACACCAGCATAGTTCAGGCCTTCGTAGAAATCACCTTCGGAAGAACCGCCGTCACCTGTATATGTAATGGCGACTTGTTTTTGTTTTTTCAGCTTGTAACCCATAGCAATACCCATAGCATGCAAAATTTGCGCGCCAATGATGATTTGCGGCATCAGTACATTAACACCGTCCGGCACTTGGCCGCCGTGTTGATGACCACGGGAATACAAGAAAGCTTGGTATAATGGCAGGCCATGCCAAACGATTTGCGGAATATCGCGGTAGCCTGGAGCAATAAAGTCTTCTTTTTGGAGCGCATATTCGCTACCAACCATGGTTGCTTCTTGTCCGGATACCGGAGCATAGAAACCGAGACGCCCTTGACGGCCTAAGTTAACGGCACGGTCATCCCAAGTACGTGTAAATACCATTCGATACATAATTTCTTTCAATTGATCATCTGTAAGTTTAGGCAACATATCTTTATTGATAATTTCACCATCCGGAGAAAGTACGGACAGCGCCTCAACTTCCTCTGTGTAAACTTCATAAGGAACCTTGCTCATTTTCTTCACCTCAACAAAAAAATTTGAATATCAAGTTCCGCTGTTATAGGATTATTATACACCTGTTATATCGCTCGCGTCAAAGATTTAGTTATTTTTTTTGAGTTTGTCACATTTTTGTGTGTGTAACAGGGTGTGTTTTTTACTGTAACAGCTTAGTACATGATTGAAATTTTAAACATCTATTGCAATCAGGGTAATCTTAACTTATTGTGATCCCGAATGCAAAATAATACCCAAGAAAGGTGACGAAAAATGACGGATTCTCGGTATTTAAAACGAACCATCCTTAAAGACGAAGTAGACAGCCGCTTTCTTGGCGAGACCAGAACTCTCCGGATTTATTTGCCGCCCGGCTATAATGAAATATTGAGCTACCCGGTCGTGTACTGTCAGGACGGAGAAGAATTTTTCAATTTTGGCCGCATTGCAACTCATGCCAACCGCCTCATTCTAGATGAGGGCGTCGAACCCTTCATTATTGTAGGTGTGGAAGTGAATACAAAAATTCGAACGCAGGAGTATGCTCCCTTTGGCAATCGTTTTGAGGCGTATACCGCCTGTTTTGCAGAAGAGATTATTCCCTATGTAGAGCAAAAGTATCCTATAAGAAAAGATGCAGCGTCCCGTATTTTGGCGGGGGATTCACTGGGAGGCAGTGTGTCTCTGCATTTGGCTTTGATGTATCCTCAGTTGTTCAACCGCATTATCAGCCTCTCAGGTGCTTACTATGAAGCTTCGCAGGAAATCATCGCCCGTGAGAAAGATCTGTCTCATTTGCGGGTGTGGATGACGGTTGGCCTTCAGGAAGATGCATTTGAGAGTGATACTGGCATTTACAACTTTGTAGAGCTTAACCGTCAATGCGCAGATTTGCTGCGCGAACGGAACGCTGAAGTTTCTTACCGTGAAAAGGATGGCAAACATTTGTGGGGCTTTTGGCAAAACGAGTTGCCTGACGCGCTAATGTATTTTTTGGATCGCGCCTGAGTAAAAATTCTCCCAGGTAACTAAAGGGAATGGAGCATTTGACCTACTAGGTCATAAAGCTCCTTTTTCTTTTTCATGATTTGGTTACGCTTTCAAAAATGTATAACGAAAAACGGCAATGATTGCCGTCATCTGTCGTTCACATTATAGCTTTTCTTCTACGATCTTGTCCAGCAAGGCGTCGCAACCTGCGTCCATTAATCGATAGGTCTCTTCAAAATTCCCTGTAAAATATGGGTCGGGTACTTCTCTTAATTTTTCTTGAGGGAGCAAATCCATAAATTTTAGAATATCTGCCTCCGCTCCACCTGCAATCTTTCGCATGTTTCGTTCATTAGAGTCATCCATGCACACAATATAATCAAACGCGTCAAAATCACGGCCCGTTATTTGCCGCGCCTGTATGCCTTGTTCGCTGATTCCATGCAGTTTAAGTTGCTTTAGTGTTCCCTCATGCGGAGGATTTCCGATGTGCCAGTCGCCTGTCCCGGCCGAGTCCACCCCGATTTCTGCACCCAATCCCCGTTCCTGCGCTTTATGTCTCAGTATTGCCTCCCCCATCGGAGAGCGGCAAATATTGCCCAAACACACAAACAAAACGTTAATCATTTCGTTCTCCTTCCTATTACACGTTACACTTCCTTTTTTCTGTTTCATTGTAGCCATGTCCTCCAAAATTGTGCAAGCCATATTTAACGCGGTATACTTAAAAACGATGGTATATATAGGATCGTATCAGAAAGAAAGGATGTTGATTATGACAAAAAAACGAGCGATTGTATTTTCAGGTGGTCGTCTTAATGAAGAAGATTTACATCAAATACAGCCCGATGATTTTATTATAGGTGCAGATAAAGGTGCTCTTTTCCTGATCGAGCACGGTATTACACCACATATCTCTGTAGGAGATTTTGATTCAATCACACCAGAGGAAAAAGAAAAGGTAGAATCAGCAAGCCAACGTATGATTGCGTGCGATCCAGTACTTAAAGACTTAACAGATACTGAGCTTGCTTTAGAAATCGCTATGGACGAACAGGCAGATCAAGTACTGATGCTTGGTGTGACTGGCACCCGGATGGACCACACATTGGCTAATGTTCAAATATTGGTACGTGCAATGCAGCATCATATTAGCTGCGCTATTATGGACGCACATAATTATATTGAGCTCACCGGATCAACGCTTGAAATCCAACCTATGGGCTATACATATACATCGCTGCTTCCTATGACCGCCGAAGTAACTGGCATACAACTAGAAGGATTTATGTATCCGTTACATAATGCCACCCTCAAAATGGGACAATCACGTGCTGTCAGTAATAAGCTAACGGCTTCAAAAGGTACGATTTCCATCAAAAGCGGTCTGCTACTCGTTATTCAAAGCAAGGATTAATTATGACATTATTGTAACTATTATATAAATTGTTTTTCACTCAAAACCCTTGATGAACAAGGGTTTTTCCGTTTATAGAGATCAATGAATCGATATATTTTTTACAAATTGTAATTTTTAATCGTTTTTTAATAATCGCTGTGTAAGTCTTGTCCCTCAAGCATTTGAGCGTTCTTTTCCAACTATTAGGCGGCTTCAAAACTGTTATACTCAACGCTGTCAGTTAGTTAGCAACTCAGCAAAATATTGCACAAATCAATTTTTGGAGGTATTTACAACATGAATATGCATAAAATCATAAAAAAGGTAATTATAGCAGGGGTCGCAGCCACGATCGGCTTTGGCACTTTTGCAATTGAGGGAACAAATACGGCACAAGCCGCCACTACGACTTCGGTAGGCCAAAAAGTAATTAACTACGGTGAAAAATATATGGGAACTCCTTATAAGTTTGGAGCTTCCACAAGCACTACACGTAATTTTGACTGTTCTTCTTTCATGAAGCACATATTCAAGAAATACGGAGTAAATTTGCCGCGTACTTCTGTTCAACAGTCTAAAGTTGGACATGCCGTATCCAAGTCCAATTTGAAAAAAGGCGACTTAGTTTTCTTTTCAAGCGGTAGTCGTGCTACAGGACGCAACATTACCCACGTAGCAGTCTATATGGGCGGGGGTAAAATTTTACACACTTACGGCGGACCTGGCGTGACCATCTCCGATTTGAACTCTGGCAACTGGAAAAGAACATACATTAAAGCACGCCGCGTGCTGTAGTATGAAACTCATTTTGAAATATGCGAGCCGGGACGAAAAGTTCCGGCTTTTTTTATACCTAATACTATTCTGATACGGTAGGTGTTCTGAGTGAATAACCAATACCTCGTTCCGTACGGATCATTTTAAACTTATACCCCTTATCTACTTTAACCCTCAAATGTCTGATATAGACATCTACTACGTTCGTATCAACGATATAGTCATGTTTCCAAACATCCTTCAGAATTTGCTGCCTGCTACAAACTTGGTTAAGATGTATCGCCAGATGAAGCAAAAGATCGAATTCCTTCGGAGTTAATTCCAGCTTTTGTCCCCCTCTGCTCACCATTCTGCTTGCATTGTCTATATGTAAATCACCCGCCTCGATTGCCCTTTTCACATCACGTTCAATACCAAAAATCCGCAATAAATTAGCCACTCTAGCCTGAAAAACTCTAGGATAAAAGGGCAGAACGATCACATCATGTGCTCCTTGTTCAAAACAGGAAACAATATGGTCCTCCTTATCTGATGAAGTCATTGCTAATAGCGGGACATGAGGATGGTATTGCTGCAATATGCGAAGCAAGCCTTGCGAAACCGTCTGTTCATCTTCTATATTGAGCAGCAACAAATCCACAGGATTATGGGCTACATAAGAGCTTGCATCCGTCGTATTGCTAACATGAACCACCTGATAACCTTCCTGCTCCAATGGACGAACAATTACGGGAGACGCTTCATTTACATCCACAAGCAAAATTAACGGGCTCACCTTTTCACCCACCTGGTTTGGACATAGCATTACATATTGGATACGAACAAGTTTGTGTTATAAGCCATTAAAGCATATTAATATTATTGTAACAAAAAAGCAGAAAATCATTCTCCAAAGAATGGCTTTCTGCTTTTATCGTTTAACCCAAATAGCGATGATACAGACTTCTTGCTTTTGCCACGTCCTTTGTCCCATGGATCAGCGCTCTGCCATCTGCAAAAACAACCAAGCGATGCTCGCTTGTACTAAAGGAAACCAAAAACGGATTTCGCTCTACTTTTCCTTCTCCCAAAGAAGCAAATCTATCTGCCGTTTCTGCAAGATTCAGATGGATCGGGTTTGCTGGTCTAATTTGAACGGTATCCCTACCGCACAAAACATCTGTTTTCTGCCGATGAGAGGCCGACAAATAGGGATACGTCGGTTGGCTGCCGCAAGAAGGACAGTTCTCCTTTTTAACGCTATCTACCGCTATCGCTACATACTCATTTTTCCACAAATCAAACGAAAGTAACTTTCCTCTCAAATCTTCCGGATATCCGCCAAGAAGTTTGAAGGCTTCCGTAGTTTGGTTAGCCGTGACCATCTGTACAGCCTGCGGAATAATCCCGGCGGTATCACAGGTTTCCCCACCAAACGGTACAGTTCCCAGCAGACAGTGAAGACAAGGCGTTTGACCCGGTAAAATGGTGTAGGTTACACCATAGCTGCCTACACATCCCCCATAAATCCAAGGTATCCGATGCTTGAGTGCCATGTCGTTCATAAGAAGTCGGGTATCGAAATTATCGGTTGCATCCATCAAGAGATCTACCCCTTGGATCAACTCTTCCAGCTCTTCCACCCCAACATCCAGTACATGTGCATGTATAACCGTTTCCGAATTAATATCCTTTAATCTTCGCTGAGCAGCTACTACTTTGGGATATCTTTGCGCAGCATCACTTTCCTGAAAAAGCTGCTGGCGCTGCAAATTGCTCCATTCCACATAATCCCGGTCTACGAGGCTCACTGTACCTACACCCCCGCGAACGAGCGTTTCCGCAATACCTGTACCTAACGCTCCGGCACCTATGATTAGTACGTGGGAAGAAGCAAGCCGACGTTGTCCTGTCGGTCCAAAGGGCGCGAATCTTTCCTGTCTGGAATAACGGTCACTTGAATGTGTTCCTCCTGCACCGGATTTGTCAGTTACCTTCATGCCTGAACCATACCTTCTATCGGACTGCTTGCTGAAGCGTAACGTTTTACAGGAATCATCCCCGCCTCAAAACCATATCTTCCAGCACGAACAGCCAGTTTCATGGCCTCGGCCATTTTTACCGGGTCCTTCGCTCCTGATACGGCTGTATTCAACAAAACAGCATCTGCCCCTAACTGCATCGCTATTGCCGCGTCACCGGGTGAGCGAATACCCGCATCGACAATAACCGGAACCTCCGCCTGTTCAATAATTAGACCTAATGAAAACGGATTAAGCAAACCATGTCCTGTACCAATCGGTGAAGCTCCAGGCATAACGGCATGTACTCCAAGCTCTTGTAGCCTCTTTGCTAGAATCACATCGTCCGATATGTAGGGCAGCACGATAAAGCCTTCTTCTAACAGCTTTTCACTAGCTTTCAACGTTTCAAATGGGTCCGGCAGCAGTGTCTTTCTATCCCCAATGACTTCCACCTTAATCATATCGCACAGGCCGGAGGCTTTTGCCAATTTGGCAATACGAATCGCCTCCTCTGCTGTTGTAGCCCCTGCTGTGTTGGGAAGAAGTGTATACCGGCTCAAATCCAGCATATCGAGAAAATGCTGCTTATCCCGTTCCTCCAAGTTCAATCTCCGTACAGCAAACGTCAATATTTCCGTCTCAGCAGCCTCTACGGCTTGGGATTGGATATCCAGATCAGAGAATTTTCCTGTTCCCAACAACAACCTCGAGGTAAAAGATGCTTTTCCAATGGTTAACATAATCAACCGCCTCCCACAAAATGTACAATCTCTAGGCAATCTCCATCTTTCAGTACCGCTTCATCATGATCTTCACGGGTCAATATATGCCGATTCAGCTCCACCACTACGGTTTTCACCTTTACATCAAGCTCATGTAGCAATTGATTCACATGAGTGATTCGATTAGAAAAGGTCAGGCTCTGGCCGTTAATCGTCAGCTTCATAAGCTTTTCTCCTTGAGGAGCTCAGAAGAAAAACTACTTATCCCAAGTTCTGCTGCACAAGCCCCATTAAGCATAGCTGCCATCGCACGCCCGGTAGCATCACTCAGCAGGACACCGTTACGATAATGCCCGACTGCAGCATATACGCCCTCGACCCCAGGAACAATGCCTATAAAAGGATGACCTGATACAGCCTGCGGACGTAAGCCCGCCCAAGCGCGTATAAAAGAAGCTTCACGGACGCGCGGCAGCCAGGCAGAGGCACGTGCCAGCAACCCCTCCAAGCCTCCTACGGTCACCTCTTCGTCATATTGATGTGGAAGGCTCGTTGCCCCAATCCAAAGCTCGTTATTCTGTTTAGGCACGAGGTAAATATCATCAGCATAAATGGTATATTCTAACGGGTGATCCTTCAAGGAGACCGCTACCGCTTCGCCCTTGACCGGATAAAGTGGATATTCAAACCCAACCTGCGCTAGCAATTTCATGCTATCCAAGCCTCCGGCAATAATGACCTGATCGCAGGAAAAAAAACCACTATCTGTACGGACACCGCAAATTCGACCATCCTGTATGACCAGTTGCTCTGCCTGTGTACCAGACCATACCGTTGCTCCCAGCACCGCAGCAGCACCTGCATAAGCACGGCAAAGCTGGACAGGAGCCACTTGTGTCTCCTTTGAACGATATATTGCCCCGATCGCTTGTTCATCCAAACCTGGAATTCGTCGGGCCAATTCTTTCGCATCCCACCAGATAGGACAATCACCTTCTCGCGTTTTAGCAGCTTTCCAGCGTTTTTGGCCTTCAGTCTCCGTACGGAAAGGGGTCACAAACCCTTCAGTACGGAATTCCACCGAAATACCTGACAAACGCTCTAGATCACAGACAAGCTCAGGGAATGCATCTCGACTTATGCGAGCAAATCGTGATAGCTCAGAGTCGGTGAACTCTTCACTTTCCGCTGCCAGCATTCCAACCGCTGCTCCTGAGGCTCCCTCACCCGGGATCAATCGTTCCAGCATAATCGTACTTCTTCCCTCCTTGGCCACATGATAAGCAATGGAACTGCCGATGACACCTCCACCTATGACCAAGCATTCAGCGTGTCCAATCACTCTTTCCTCTGTGTGTATCTTTAGCATTTGTTCCGTATCTCCTCTCCATAAACCCTTCTGCTTTCAGCTTGCCTCTACTCTCGTTTTCTCGCTACAGGCTGTGAACTACAAGGTCTGCCATTCGCCTATACTCCATTGCAGCTGCAACGGGCGACTCAGCCTCCCATATACCAGACATCACCGCAATTCCGCTTGCTCCGGCCCTATAAAGCTCCGGGATATGATGCGGTTGTATGCCGCCTAGCGCAATCACCGGAATGTTTGACAGTCTGCAAATATGTTCAAGCTGAGCTAAACCCCGCGGTACAATACCGGGCTTACAATGGGTCTCATATACGTGACCATAAAGTACATAGTCCGCTCCTGCCCGCTCAGCAATTTGCATCTCCTCCAAGGAATGTACAGACACTCCACAGCGTGTACCCTTTGGAAGTAGGCTTTTCACATCCACAACAGGTAATCCATTAGCTGGTAATTGAACGGCTCCGACCAAAGTAAGTAAAGCTACATCCACACGATCATTTACTACAATTTGTTGCAAAGGAACTTCCTGCTCCACCAGGCTGCGAGTCAAAGAAAGCAATGCAGAGGCACCATTCTGTTTTAAACGTGCGTGTACATAATGAACATACGGACAAATCACAGCAGCCACTTGGGCGGCTTGTGCAAAAGTGCCCTTTTCCATCGAAATTGCGTGTAATTCGATTTTGTCTTCACCTCACATTGGACTAAAGGATCTAAGCTTAGCCAGCCACGTCTACCAGCAGGAATGAAAGGGGATTATATGTGAATCGTCTACGGAAGCTCGAACTACTTAAAATGAACGAAACGCAAAAAAACCACTTCCCCAAGGAAGTGGTTTAACGAACGTCCAATAATCGAACGGACCATGATATCCGTATACGTGTATCGTCCCACGCACAAACAAAAATAAAGATGGTGTTGCCTTGTTTGTACGGCGCTCACTTCCCTACGCTGGCATAACCCAGATCAGGTGCAAAGGGTCCGAAATCCATTTATTCCGTCTCAGCCGCATGGGCGGCTCCCCTAGTGTGACTATTTTATTGTATAAGCTAAAGATAGCTTAGCATATTTTTCTAATTCTGCAAACCCCACTTCGTGTGAAATTTGCTGGAACTGGATTTAGCTGATTTTAGTTAACTTTACTTGACCACTCTTCCACATTCCACGTTTTGGTTACCCAATCCTCGTAAAAGTCCGGTTCGTGAGATACAAGCAATACGGTCCCTTTGTATTCCTTCAAAGCACGTTTCAGCTCATCCTTTGCTTTAACATCCAAGTGGTTGGTAGGCTCATCGAACAGTACCCAGTTGCTTTCACGCATTAACAGTTTGCAAAGACGGACTTTAGCCTGTTCTCCACCACTGAGCGCAGATAGCGGACGCGTGATATGCTCATTTTTCAAACCGCAACGCGCCAAATGCGCTCGTACTTCATGCTGGTTCAAATGCGGAAATTCATTCCACACATCGTCAATCGGTGTAATTTTCTCGGCCTTTACTTCCTGCTCAAAATAAGCGGGCTGCAAAAAATCACCTTGATAGGTTTTTCCACTGATTGGCGGAATTTTTCCCAATATGGTTTTGAGCAATGTCGATTTACCGACACCATTGTAGCCGACAATTGCAATCTTTTCGCCACGTTCAATCGTCATGGACATTTTAGGCAAAAGGGCATGTGTATAACCAATCTCAAAATCAATACCCTCAAATACCGTCTTTCCGCTTGCACGTGCCTCTTTGAATTGAAAGGTTGGTTTTGCGGCTTCTTCAGGCTTATCAATACGTTCGATCCGATCAAGCTGCTTTTCACGGCTCTTTGCTCGGCCTGATGTAGAGGCACGCGCTTTATTACGCTGAATAAAATCTTCCTGTTTCTTAATAAAATCCTGTTGCTTCTCATAAGCATCAATATGCTGGGCTTTGTTTAGATCCGCCATTTCGAGAAACTTTTCATAATTAGCTGAATAACGGGTCATCTTGGCAAATTCAAGATGGTAAATAACATTAACGACCTGGTTCATAAATTCAGTATCATGTGAAATAAGAATAAAAGCATAAGGATAATCCTTCAAATAGCGCGTAAGCCATTCAATATGCTCTACATCCAAATAGTTGGTAGGTTCATCCAGCAACAGGACGTTCGGCTTTTCCAACAGCAACTTAGCAAGAAGAACCTTTGTCCGTTGCCCGCCGCTAAGTGCGGATACATCCCGATCCAGTCCTATGGCCGACAGACCTAGTCCATTCGCCATCTCTTCAACCTTTACATCAATGAGGTAAAAATCCCCCATATCCAGTTGCTCCTGAATTTCACCCATCTGTTCCAGCAACACTTCCAACTCATCAGGAGAAGCATCCCCCATTTTGTCAGTAATCTGCATCATTTCCTTTTCCAATTCCAACAAAGGAAGAAAAGCATCCTTCAATACATCACGTACCGTTTTGCCCGGTGTCAGCTTGGTATGCTGATCCAGATAGCCGTAACGCACACGTGGAGTCCATTCCACTTTACCCTCATCCTTAAGCAATTTTCCAGTGAGAATGTTCATGAGTGTCGATTTACCAACACCGTTAGCTCCTACCAAACCTACACGTTCCCCCGCAAGCAATCGAAAGGAAACATTTTTAAATAATGCGCGGTCCCCAAAGTTGTGGGATACATTTTCTACAGTCAATAAACTCATAAGCTGTTTTTGGCTCCTTATTGTCATCGGCGTTGCCGACTGTTCTTATTTCATATGCATTTCGTTTCTTTCAAAGCTTTATTGTAGCACATTCTGCAACCATATCGGAATATTGAAAACAGTGAATTTTAAGGTTTTTTGGTATGGATCTGCCTAAAAAAAGAAAAACCACCCATGAGGGTGATTATTTTAAGCCATTATAACATTTGTACTCAAAGTAACCCGCAGCTGCTGCAGATTTTTCATCCGTGAAACGTTCACTCGCTTTAAAGGGAGCTGGACATGAATCTCTATAAAAATACTTTATTCCAGTATCTGGTTCTATGCCACCGATAATGTCTTGCTTTCTAACGACTCTCCCACCACCAAATCCATAGTTATTGTAATACCTGTCTCCGACCGGAATGCCTTGGATAAACGCGATCAGCCCCACATCATCTACCGTGTTGTACCACTCCTCTTGCGGAATGATCGGTAGCGTGAACGAATAAGTTATGCCGTTACGCGCTGCTTTTTCGTTATGGACATTAATAATTCGCGCCAAGTCCTCTTGAACGCTGCGAACAATGGTGGAACGACGTATTTGCTCAAAAGTTTCTGAATTTTTCAGCAAAGATATAGCGGTCTGATCCTGAAGTTCCTTTTGAAAGCCCTCTACCCACCTGTGATTTCGAGCATCGTATGCGTGCACATAATTATCCAAGGTGAACCCCACACTGTTGCCTACTGAATCAACATAGGCATATGGCTTTTTTTCGCTCCATTTGTGGCCAATAGCAGCTTGTCCATGCTCGTCTGTATAGGCTTCTGAGGTGAACGCATAATAACCGTCATAATCCAGAATTACAATAGCCGGTATGTAATCCAATAATGCACGTTGTGCTACTATATCCCCATCAATGCCTACATTAAGAAAAAGGGTGTGCAGGAACGTGTTCAGCGCTGCTTCTTTATCTACCCGAAAAAACTTATCCGATCCGTATCCGGCCTCGCGTTCCTGACGTTCATTCTGTGAGAGCACAACCCCTGCATCCTGAACTGCGGTACGGAGAGCCGACGTATATTTCATTTCTAGCTGCTGCACTTCACGCTGATTCTGCACCCGTAAGTCACTAACTACACCAAAGGGCAAAAACAAAAGTATAAATATGACCGCAAAATCAGTAATCCTCATTCAGAATCATGCCCCCGTAAGAAGCTGTAACTGCTGGCTTGCCGCTATCTGCCCCACCAAGAAGCCATGATTTGTACAAGTCCGCAGGAGTCCGATTCGTATTATGTACCCGGACCGTAAAATAATCCCCGGCCATCAAGGTATATCGACGCGTCTGATCTGATTTTGGCTGCTGATTGTCAGGAAACAGTACAGGAAAAATTTGCGAATTATAGTACCCATCATATACAGCTTCATAATTGCCCAGAAAACTGTCTGGCTTCGCGGCATCTGCATAGTCCGGTACATACTTTTTGTGCATATGTTCCAAGTCAACTTCGTACGTATTGCCTGTCAATTCCAGATCACGCATAAAATCGTTATACATCGTCGGTGTAATCCATATCAACAAAACGTACAGTTGAATGATATGTATTTAACCCGGATATATCATCCTGCTGTTCAGCAGCTTGAGCTGCGGGTACGATGTACAAAAGCAATACAGCGAGCAGCGCCCCCAACAGCTTCGATATTGTTTGAACCACTTCAGTCTTCCCCCAATTTCTCAAAACGTACAGATGTTATGTCCCCATTCCCATTACGCTGGGGGTACATGGAATATAATGAGGAAGCATCCAGGGTCGATACATCAGGCTCAAACGGTTCAGAAAATACATCATACTCTGTCCCGTCGACTTGAATCGAAATCCCCTCCTGTAAGTTCATGCGAATTGCCTGTATGACCTGAGTTCCTTTAATCCGCTCCGGCAACCCCACCCCAGCAGTACGGGCTATTCGCCCTTCAGAATGCTCCTCTTGCTGTGATCTTAATTCCAGTGCACCATCCAGCTGGCTGGACAAGTCTGCTGCCGTTACACATGCGGTTATGAACAGAATAACTGACACACCAAGCCGCAGCATGCTTGAAGCGTGATCAGACATACTCTCATCCCCCTTTTGATTATTATCTTTGCTGTAGTGCTTAGGACTGGATAAACAACAACCCACGGACAACGTTCGATTTGTCCTTGACGATTTCAGCTTTAAATTTACCACTCGGATTTACGTATTCATTCTCTTTCTCATTAAGTGTATTCGTGATTTTACCTGTCTTATCACTGCCACCATTCACGGCGCCATACTGTTCACTGTCTGGGCTAATGTTCAGAGCATTACCGTACCACTGGCCTGCCATATTTTTGCCGGTTTTAATCTGAATGCCGAATTGGTCCTTCCCCTGAAACTTCCGCAGCGCATTGGTCACCTGGGAACCGCTAATCGTTGTGCCGTCATATACCGTAAAAGAGGCTTGAGACAATTCGGTCTGAATATCAGCAAAATTGTTTTGTGCCGTTTTAGTCGCCTCCTGGGCTGAAATAAATAGTATAACTACAATCGTAATTAGAGCGATGGTCAAAAATATCCCAGCGGCTACCTTTAAAGCTGTCGATGCGTTATTCATTTATTTTTCTCTCCTAGCTTGTTATTTTGTATTAGTCATAGGTTAACTTTCTTACTGATTTTTTTGTATTTGTTCATAATAGTTATCCATTTGAACAAAGCTCATACCGATCAACGGAATCACCAAATATAAAAAGATAAGACCATACATCGGGGCAAAACCAATCATCCTTCCCCAGATAGCCTTACTGTCTATTATTTTTTCATACTCCTGTTTTCTTTGTTCGAAATAGTAGGACATATGGGATTCCAAATCATCAAAGGCCTCTCGAATCGTAATTTTACCTAAAGACAAATGAAGCTTATCCACGAGACGTTGAAATTCCGGCAAAGGCGCTTCTTCTTTTAGCAAGTCGAGAGCTGCCTCTGGCCCATGTTCATAATGAAGCAAACATTTTTGCAGAGGTCTTTTGAATATAACTGAAAATCTGTTCAGCCACTCCAATATTTCCTCGACAGACATTCGTTCCATAACCCGTAAAATGGAAATAACTGTTTGAAATTGATACACCTCATGCCTCATATCCAACCGACGCATTTTTCGTTGCAAATATAATAAAAGCATAGGCATTTGATAGGCTGCGTACCCAACAATCAAACTAATCAGCACTTCCCACCACTTGATGTATTCATCATTCCAATCTTTTAGCTTTTGGAGGATACGCCAAGTATTTGTGGATAACTGTTCAGGAGTAGCAGTTCCATTAGCATTATGCTCTAAAACAGCGTACGTCTGTTCGTATGTGCTGTTCGACCTCATGTTCAGCGAATGCATGATTTTGCGATCAATCTCACTCTGCTTCAAAGCTTCTTTTTGCTCCACCGGACTTAAACGTCCAAACATTTGACCCGATTGCACTGGTGCGTGAAGGATATGCGTTCTCTCAGCTTCATGTAAAAAAAATATCGTACTGATACTGAGCACCAATCCTATAATACAAAGAGCCATTCTGCGTATGTAGAGCCACTCCAGCCTAATCTCCGCACCACTTTCCTTTAATAGGCGGATTATTTGAAAATAAGAAGACATATGCTGACGTGGAATTAAAGAATCCACCACATTACGAATGATAGGAAAACGGTATAGCTTCTGCTCCCAAACCCTCCGTCCTCTACCCGCACGATATCCTGTCTCGTCGGTCTGTTGTAGCTTCTGTAACAGGAAATAAGATACAATTATCACAATATAAACGGATAATTTTGTGATATAACCCAATTTTCCCTGATAAAACTCATCCATGGAGGGAAAGCTGGATCTCGCCCATGTCTCGATTGGGATGGTAAAGAAAACAGGTGCTAGTGCGATCACGTTTAGACTTTTTAACAGATAGTCCAGTTTATTTCTTCGCAGCAACTCCAACTGGATTTCGCGTGCGAGACTGCCGAGCCCCTTCAAATAAATGGAGCCACCCTCCTCAACCCGATCACCAAACTCCATTACCATATACGAGATACCGGCAAAAGCTTTTAAAAATCGATTAGGAGCCGATTCATAGTATCTTTCCAATGCTTCGTGCGGATCAACATCTGTTAGCGCCTCATGGATGAGTCGTGCGTGTCTCCCGGCCTCTGCCTCCGCCAAATCGGCCGCTTCGGATATAGCTTCCTCCACCATACCGTGCTGATGGTAATAGTGACGCACATTGGCGAATAATTCGATCATCTGTGCAAGTAGCCTTTTTTCCATCCGGCTAATGGCCATATCCAAAATAAGACTGTTGATTACCACTCCGCATAAAACGGCTAATATAGCAAACTCTATTCCTGGCTTCATCATGACCAGCACAACACCACTGCAAGCAAAAGCTCCCCAGATGAACAGTGTCATCTTCATCGTCTGTAGGCGAAGCTTGTACTCATCGTAGGCATGCTGACCAGCTAGTCGCTTACGTATACTCGTGATGTATCCGGATAAGAAAGGGACCTTCATACACAGCGTGTACAACTTATGCAGTAAGGCTTGCAGCTCACGTTGCAGTACCGCTTTTCCCTTGCGCCCTTCCTTCACAGAATAAATTCGTCCTCTGCGAACTGCATGACTACTGCGCTTACGCAACCCCCATAAAGCTATATATAGAAGCGTAAAGCCCCCACCTGATATAAGTAAAATCCATAATAAAATTTCTTTAAGACTCATAGTCTTCCTCCCAATAGCGGGTCAAAAAACTGCGGAAATCTCTGGCATCATTTACATTCATCTGCTCATACATTTCTTGTACACTTTTGGCTGTTAAGGACTCCATCGGTATATAGCTTCCGTTCCGATATTCCATAACGTGGCGATAACTGTAGCTCGTTGAAGCATTGGAGCCTGCATCCGTATGATCCGGGTCACGCGGCACACATTCTGTGATCCGTTCGATGTAGCGTCGCCCTTCCGCATCACGTTTGAGATGCACATCAAAGTTAATGACATGAACTACCTGTTCCTCAGCAATGCCTTCATGCTGAAATACTCCTGTTTTGAGCAATGAATTACGAAGTGAAAACACGAGATCACGAAATGTTTTGGCATGATGAGTAAAAATGGTGAACAGACTGGCAACCTGCGACATTTGAATCATCCAAGCAGCTACTTCATCACTTGCTACTTCGCCTAGAATATTGACGGTTCCATCTGTTTTTTTCTGTAAGTCAAGCCCTTGTTGTCCTGAAATATGATCCGTTTCTCGAAAGCTAAGAATGTTACGGCGACTGTAGATGCTGCGTAGATGCAGTTCAAAAGCCATTTCCTGAACGCGAAGCGTATACGAAGCATAAATGTGCTTGACCATCGCCATTAACAACGTCGTCTTACCTGAGCCCTGCGCGCCTGTGATAGCAGTAATCCGGCTGCCTTTCATTAAATAAGAAAGTAGCTGGATTGGAAAATCAGCATTTTGTCCCTTAATTAACTGTTCCAGCGATGCGCTTTGAATATCAAATTTACGGACAAAGAAAGCCCACGATTCTGAGAAAGGAGGTCGCACCACCACTACCCGTGACCCATCCTTCATTTCATTGACCTTATAACCATTCGCTTCGGAAAGCTGTCCCGGGTAATTGTATTTGTAAATATTTTGGCACACCCTTTTAAGTTCACGCTCAGATCCGAAGGAAAGGAACGAAAGATGGATCGTTTTACCTTTATAAAAAATCCATACGCTCTCATAACTATTGGCAGTAGGCATAGTTGTTTGTTCAAATACATACCCATCGGAAGGCCAGTCTGATGATGCAGGAATCCCACCTTCCGGCATACCACTGACGCCCCCACTTACACCGTCGATCCGCTGGTCACGAATATCATCAATGACGGAAAAGCCTTTATAATGCTGATAAATCCGCTGGACAATAATATCCACCTTCTCCAAAAAGGAAAGGGGCCGGTACTCACAATCATAGATATAACGAATGTCCTCTGCGGTAACGAGATAACTTCCATCTTCTTCACCTTGCTGTGAATATCTCATTTCGGCCAAGTCATAAGTATCCAGTAAACGTGATAGTGCATCAGCGCCAAACTTCTGCTGGTATTGGTAAAATATAATTTCGAATTGATCCTGTATGCTAAACAACTCAGGTCTGGAGAATGGCATAACAGTATCGACGATTTTCTCGTTCAAGCCGTAACCGTGAATCAGAAGCTCAGCCATCAGATTTTTAACAAAACGTTTATCTCCACTGCTACCATTGGCACAGTCCTTTAATGCCCTGCGTAGTTCCGCCCTTTGATGGATACGCCGTCTATATTCCTCTTCATGCAATCCGGCATCCGCCATCTGGCTATGACTTAGTTCATGAAGTGCATTTTTGATATACTCTATTAATGTTTCGAATGTGGCATCTTCATTCTTTTTTTCTACTCGAAGGGTTGAATGTCGCGAGTGAAAATCCCCTCGATATTTAACAAGAATCAGTACGATGCACATCAATACTATACAGGTAAGAATCAATCCGTTGATCATTTGAGCGGACAGCATTTAAGCGCCCCTCTCCAAAGCCTTGAGCCGAAGATCGGACTCTGCCGCCTCCAGAATAGCTTTGCTGATATGACGTATACTCTGCGCCCATCCTACAGTCATAAAAAGCTTGCGAGGCTGCCCTTTTCCACTTCGTACCTCACGCTGCACATGGCCGATCACATCCCTGCGGTTCCATGCGTCCATAAATCCGGTGTTATAAGGGACTGTATACAGAGCACCTTTGTAGCCATATCTCCTGCGAATATTCGCTTCATTCACTTGAGAATGCACATCATATTTTCCAAGTACTATTAATAAGGGTAACGATGAGTAGGTAGATAACGGAGACACGGATTCAAAATAAGCGTCTAACTCTCGCATATTCTGAGTGAGTGAAAGAACAGCCAGTTTGGCTCGTGCACATGCTTCATGCTGTACAGCCCCCCATCCTGCTCCACTTCCTGCATCAATTAGCGTTAAATCATAATATTGGTTCGCTGTATCTAGTACTGCCCGTACAAGCCCTGGAGACAGTAACGGCGGTGCAGCTCCAAAGCTGGAGGTTCCCTCAAGTACATCCAAAGTATGTTCGAGTACAGGTGTCGTATAATTACGAATATTTTCTTTAGACAGTGTCCCTCGCAGAACTAAACGTGCGGCAGCATCCCAGCCCCCTTCCTGAAGCTGTAGGGTTGGATCATCCATACCATACTCTTGTATAGGTAATCCTGATTCAATACCGGTATGTCTACGACCCAAATGAGTCAATAATAGTCTTCCTCTATATAGATTGCCTATGGTAATTGCTATTGCTGCCGCCAAAGAGCTACTTCCACTAGCCCCCTTAATGGGGCTCCAAAACAAAATGGTACTCATGCTCTACTCCTTTCCGCACGCTTTAGCGCACGACGAATCACCTTTAATTCCCAACTCATCCATTCCCCAATACAACGGCATAGTTCTTTCTTATACATTCTGGATAGCGGTTTTAGTATTAGCTGTTTTTTATGCTCATTTTCCAGTTTCAGAGCAAGCAACCCCTCATCCCATGGCAGTATATATGGCTCTTGCTGCCAAGATGCCGGGAAATGGTTCATGTATTCCCACAGATACGGCTCCTCCAGACCACAATCCACGGCCTGTAAAAATAGCTTGTGAAATACAAGATCTTTGGGAAATTCAGATTGACTGAATAAATGCTGAAGCCAATTCTGTCCGTTATGCATTAGCATGCGGCTATAATCACTGACCCAAACTCGCAGTTCTGCCCTTTTCCAAACAGAAATTGGACAAAAATCAAGTAACTCTACATCTAAAATAACAATGTCATAAACCTGCTCTGCCTTCTGATCAGCCGTCATACCTATATGCAGGTCTTCCCATGCTGTAAATCCAATTGCTACATCAAAACCACTAAACTGCGTAATGGGAAGTGGTTTGTCAAGCATCCCTATGCTATACCGATACCGTCCCCGCAGCGTAGCATCTACAAGCAGTACCCGTTGGCCGGAAGCTGCTAATATGCTGCTGATGTATAACAAGGTATCGCTTTTGTCACAAAGCCCGGCAAATATCCATGTTTTCATACTTCCGTTCCTTTTCTCTCATTTATTTGGCATACGGGTCAGAGCTTCCACCCTGCGTCAGAATCTTTGTTTGTTCTTGATGATCCTGCTCATTCTCATATTCATTTCTTGTAACATCAATCCCGCTTGTTGGGTTTTCTATAGTAGCACCCGCATGTTGAGCTGCAATTTCCTCACTCAGACTTCTTTCCACGGGTGTTGAAATTACACTGTTTGATGAACTAATTGCATTTTCAAGGGAATCCCGCAGCTGCTTAGACAGCTTTTGTTCAGCAATGTGTATCAAATTCGGATCACTATTCATTAACGCTAACACCTGCGCGTTAGGTGGATAGGTCGGGATTGCCTTAGGCTGAAATTGGGGATCGACATACGTCAGAGCATAAATGGATGCTTTATGCAGATAGGCATCAACAATCGCGCTCGAAAGCGATAATATTTCCTGCTCATTCAAAGTGACCCAGACAATTGGACCTTCCAGTCGGGAAATCTTCTTTTTGGATAATAGAATGTAATCCTGACCTGTTGGAAATTGTATGCGGATATCTACTTCGTCCCCCGACTTTAGACTGTTGGGTAGTACCACCACCTTTAGCTCACGGTTGCGTAAATCTTTAGGTGTGGGTTCATCAGCAGTAATCATAGACGATGTAAGCACAGATCCTTTTTTAAGCTCAATCTTGGCTGTGGTTCCGGAAACTTCACTTTTATTTGCCAGCAAATTTGATGGAGCCTGAGAACCGGGAACTTTAATTCCCTTCAAATCATTAGATGCAATCTGTTCACCT
This sequence comes from Paenibacillus peoriae, assembly GCF_022531965.1. Lineage (GTDB taxonomy): Bacteria > Bacillota > Bacilli > Paenibacillales > Paenibacillaceae > Paenibacillus > Paenibacillus polymyxa_D. Next base: position 3,153,129 of record NZ_CP092831.1, read on the forward strand.
GGAGAAATATCACGGACAACCGCCCAGCCTTTTTTCGCGGTTCGTTGCTCTTGTTCATACACTTTCCATTTCAGTTCTGCCTCTACCTCAGCCTGTTTCCTAACCTCATTCATTTGATGGATATTAACCATAAGGTAGCCGGCAAAGATAATGCCAACAATCCCAGCGCCAATGCAACCGGCATACAGTTTTTGTTTACTGCTTTTTCTTAGCTTGGACACACAACTTCTCCCCTGCCTCTTTTTGATATATACTTTCTATTTAGCGCCGTCGCTTAAGGGATGCGAAGCGTCTTCTCCGGGTGTCTGGAATAACTCCGCGAAACAGCTCGTCCAGCACCTGATCCATCTCATCATCCCGTTCGAAGGGGTCTGAGTGGAACGGTAGAGCAAATACTTTATCGTGATCCAGCTCCTTACGAAGCCTGCGAACCGCCTCCGAAGTTGCCAATGGCAAGCAGTAATTCCATTTGTGCTGTGGGTGGCGCTGAAGAGATCGGGTTAGCCCTGCTATATCCTGAACCCTCCATTCGGCCCCTGAGCCAACGACGAGCGGATAATCGGCTCTCAAGAATTCTTCCAGACGTTCATTATCCTGCCCACTCCCCAGGTCCAGTACGATAAATCTGTAAGAACCACCCAACAAAGAAATGACATCCGCACGCGATGTTTGTCGCCAGTAATGTACTCCATCGACTTCAAAACGCCGACTTGAACTCATTTGTCCAACGGATGTGCCTTCTACGACTTCTTGAAGTCGGGCAAATGCTTTGGCTGTGCTGTGCAGCTCAACCAAAGCTACGGAGCGGGATCTTCGAGCCAGATAGTGGCTCACCATAATTGCTGTATGCGTAGCACCGGAGCCGGCAGAGACACCCAGTACAGCCACTACCCTTGTACCTGCATAATCCATTGAGGCATCATTAACGGATATTCCTTGTTGAGCAGGTTGAAAATCAGCACTGCGACGCAGTTCTCCAATGACCTCCCCGGCGGATTGAAATCGTTCCTTAGGATTCTCACGCAGCAGTTTTCGAATTACTGGAATCAAATGACGAGACAATTCCCCGCGTATATATCCTTCTACTCCCGCAGTCCACTCGCTATATTTGCCTCCTGTACAGAGATACAATAGCAGCGCTCCCAAACTGTATAAGTCTGAACGAGCATCCGTCTGACCTGCTCCATATTGCTCCGGGGCAGCGAAGCCCACTGTGCCCAGCTTTACCGTATCTTGATCCAGCTCAGCCTTGTAGCTCCTCGCTATTCCAAAATCAATCAGTATAAATTCCATTTCCGGTGTCAGCATAATATTCGTTGGTTTCAGATCCCGGTAAATGACTGGTGGTTGACGGGTATGCAAATAATCCAACACATCCAGTACCTGCAAAGCGAATGGGACGATTTGCTCCTGTGGAATATAGCCTTGGTAACCCTTCATATATGCTTCCAGCGTAATTCCTTCGATGTAATCCATAACCAGGTATACCGCACCAGATGGGGGATGCTCAAAAAAATCAACAATTCTTGGTAAACGTGGATGGCTTAGTGAAATCAGCATCTCTGCCTCCGTGCGTACAAGCTTCATCACTTGTGGCTCGGCAACCGACTCCTTCACTGCCCATTGCTTGCCTGGCAGTTTTAAATCCTCTGCCATGAACACGCGGCTCATTCCTCCCGAACCCAATGTGCGCACAATACGGTAACGCTCACCAACAATTGATCCGAATTCCAACTGTGATGGTTGCTTCATTATTCTCCTACCTCCTTTCTTAAGCAAACAACGCAAAAAAGGGAAAGCTGCCGCAAAATCAAATTTCCATGTCGCCATGAAAACCGTTTCGCGGGATGCTTTCCCTTGATTTAAACATCATTATTATTTTTAAGGAACAATTTGGATTTATTATATAGCACACCTGTATCTATTGTAAAGTGTTATTTTCCATACTTAATCATGTACAGGGTAATCTCATCTCGATTATGGAATAGCTGCTTAGCTCGCTGAATCTGCATGCCGGACTCCTCAAATGAAGCAATTACATCATGAATGAGCGCCAAGGGCTTTTTATGCATTAGCTTGACCGTAACGATAGCAGTACCACCACTTCGCAAACTATATAGTAAATCAGTAACAAGCCTTGCCATTTGCTTAGGACTCCAGCTCATATCACAAACCAGCAGATCGAACGAATTCTCTTTAAATTTGACTTCACTTGCATTTTTACGCAAAAAAGTCAGATTGGCGTACTTCATCAGTGATGGCTCCATCTTTGCCGGATCAACCGCAGTAACTTTCAGTCCCCGCTCCAGTAAGAAGGAAGTCCATCCACCCGGTGCTGCCCCAATATCCAGTCCCTGATGGAAAGCGCCAAAATCTATGCCGAACGTTACTTCTGCTTCCAATAGCTTGAATTTGGCACGGGAAATTTGTCCGTCTTCTTTCTGAAAACGAACCGCACCTCCGCTCCAATCCGATAGGTTGTCCTCAGGACGTGATACACCTGCATACCACGTATCTGTATCTGCAAAAACGGACACAATAACATCGGCGCCTTGTACTGTTTGCTCCATAGGTAGATCACTTAATTGTTCACTCAAAGCCTGCTTAAGTGCACCTGCGCTTTCAGTCCAGCTGCTATTAGATCCTTTGCGCACCTGTAAAGAAACACGTTGATCCATCAGTTCCTTGCGGTTACGGATGAATGCAACCAGACGCTCCTGCACCTGAACCAGATCCGTTCCTTCTTCCTGAAAATGAACAGGAAACAAGTGACGTAAAAACATCGGCGGCTGACCTGTAATTGTCCTCACTGTCTCAATTTCTTCCGCAGGTAATGTAGCCAGAAAAATTTCACCAGGTAAAAGCATCGTACTTTTCACAGAGCCAAATATTCTTCTAAGCTCCTCTTGAGCATAGGGTGCAAAACCGTGATTGGCCGTACAAATAAATCTTGATGATGACAAAGTAGATTCACTTTGTTCATCTGTACTCATATATAGTTCCTCCAAAATAACATTACCCTCCAGCGCACACCCGAATCCAGGGACGTTCTCCATCCCAATCCAGCTCAACCGAAACTTCATATGTGTGCATAATCAATTCTTTCGTTAAAACTTCTTTTTTCGGTCCAGCTGCTGCAACCTTACCATCACGAATCAATGCAACATGTGTAAATAGGGGGACAATCTCCTCAATGTGATGAGTCACATAGACCACTGATAAGTCCCGCTTGCGGAGCCGATCAATCTCGACCAGCATTTTTTCCCGCTCAAATAGATCCAACCCAGCACAAGGCTCGTCCATAATTAGCAGACGGGGTTCCGCCATCAGTGAGCGGGCCAACATCACCTTTTTACGTTCTCCTTGAGATAACGTCCCCAGCGGATGATGAATCAAGTCACCTAAATTCATACCCTCCAGCAAAGATATGGCCTTTTCTTTTGCCTCTGTTGGAATTTCCTGATAAAAGCGCAAAAAAGCATACGCACCTGTAGCGACTACTTCCCAAACTGGATCTTTTAGCGCCAGCTTTTCCAATAAGGTCTGACTGATATATCCGATCTGCTTGCGGACCTCCCGCACATCACATTGACCATACATTTGCCCAAGCACTTCAACCGTACCACGACTTGGAAACATATACCCTGTCATCATTTCCAGCAAAGTTGTTTTACCGGAACCATTGCGACCCAGAATAGCCCAATGTTGACCTTCTCGTATATCCAGGCTTACATCGTCCAATATCCGTCTTTCTTCCCGCTGCAACGTAATGCTCTTCATGGATATCATTCCATCACGCTCCTTATTTTGCTCAGCAAGTGTTCTACAGATTCCATTTTGTAGATGATTTCAGGATTATTGTTTTCACCATTATATATAAGAAGCGCGGGAACGCTGGATATCCGGTACTCCTGTACCAGTTCAGGAATATAGTTAATGTTGCTCTGCACCACTGCTCCTTCGGGGAGCAAATGCTCTGCTACCTCCAGCATCTTACGGGCAGCCGCGCATGTTCCGCACATGGGAGTGTACACAAACAAAGCCAGCTTGCATCCCTCCCATATGGCACGGCGCGCGTCTTTTTGTCCGATCTCTTTCATTGTTCAGACCCTTTTCTGATCTCTCGCATACGCTCCTCGGGTATGGGCCCATTATGCACGGTGACTCCCTCTGGCTTATTCGCATAGAGCAGCTCATACATGGCTCGCCGCCCCTCTGGACTGGAGGAATGCAAGTAAATTTCACGCGGATATAACCGTTTCCCTGCGATAGCAGCAGCCACATCTTTTCCCGTGGGTTGACCTGAACCCAAATCATAATCTAGCGATAGTATCGTAATAGGATATTCATGAAGCAGCAGCAGACACTCTTCCGCATCTCTTGCCAGCTTAAAGCCCGGAGGACAAGGCCGATAATCGTCCATAAACAAATACATCAACTTCTCCTCCTTTTCCCATATATGCAAGCTCACATGCCTCAAAGATAGTTATTATCAATCAGATTGATTTACTCCCAGCTTAGAATCATTTGAATATCCTCCTGATGTGTTCCATCAGGTCCCGTCTCACTCTCCAAAACGATAGGAATGCCTCTTACAGCCTCCTGATCTGTCATCCAGCGCATGCCCTCAGTACCAATGTAACCTTGCCCCACACGAGCGTGTCTGTCTTTTTTAGAGCCATACGGGTATTTAGAATCGTTCAAGTGAACTCCGCATAGAGCTGACCAATAGCCGAGACGGTTTCCTTTATCAATCAAAGCCTCGTCCATTCCACCGTTCCACAATCCTGCTGCATACGCATGACAAGTGTCCAAGCAAAAGCCGATACTGTCAGGATACCGGCACAACTGACGGATTTGCACCATTTCCTCAAGCGTGGTTCCCATAGGTCCATGATCCCCCGCCTGATTTTCAATCAATATTTTAGCATTTCCCTGCCAGCCTTCCAGCACATCATTAAAACAGTTAATGATGTTACGATAGCCCTCTAGAGGGTCTAACGAATGCATGTGACCAAAATGAACGACAATCCCTTTTGACCCACAGGCTTCAGCAATATCCAGATCATTGCGTAATGAAGCAATCGTCAGCTCATAAAGTTTCTGACCACGCTCAGACCCATGAGCCGGATTAACGGGATATGGCGAATGAGCAATGGATTGAAGCTGGTGCTCTACACAGTAAGCGTTGCAAGCAGCAGCATCAGTAGCACTCCATTCCTTCAGTCTCAGACTACGAGGATTTTTCGGGAAATATTGAAATGAACGCCCCTCCTGCTCTCGCGCACGCATAGCGGCTTTGAAAAAGCCACCACGCGTACTCACATGGGAGCCGATGAGCAATTTAGGCATCATGCTGCTGTACCGGGCAATAAAATGCTTTTTTCCCCGCCAGTTCAACCCTTACAATTTTTCCGCCACTTGGAGATTCTTCTCCTTCGCGGTCATATACTCGACACTGATGATCAAATCCACCTGTTAGCGTGTCTCCCTCCATTAGAGGCATTTCCATGTACCCGCCTTCCGCAGTAGCTTCACGTAGTACGGATTGAGTGGCATGGTATAGCTTTTCCACTTTTTCTGGCGACTGCACAATGTTTTGTACTTTGGAACCCGGTGTAAATCCGGCGATATAAGCAATTTCGTCCGAATAACAATTGCCAATACCTGAAAAAATCTGCTGATTCACCAGTGTTGTTTTTAAAATCCCCCGGCGTCCCTTCAGCCGTGCTGTAAACTTTTCCAACGTCATGCGGCGGTCTAACGGGTCAGGTCCCAGGTCTGACAAAGCCTCCTCTGTTTCTTTAGCCGTCAGCAAGTGCAGATAACCTAAGCGCAGTCCGATAAAATAAAGCTTTACTCCACTAAAATCTAATTCGATCTGAACTGTACGATCTGGACGCTGCTCCTCCGTTCCCAGAAATAACAGCCCTCCCAACATCAGATGAAGTACGAGCCTCCCGCCCGTGTTTAAATGAAAAATCAAATGCTTGCCTCGACGCTCTAAATATACAACGGTCGTTCCGAGCAATTGCTTCTCAAACGTTTCCACTTCAGTATTAATGGACTTTTCACGGCTAACCGTCACTCCAGTAATCGGAATGTCCAAAATTTGTTTGGATAATAAGATTCTGTAGTTTTCCATTTCAGGAAGTTCCGGCATTTCAACATCTTTCCTTTCGTAGCTACATAGCTTTTAATGCTCGCAAGTTTTCTAAAACATATACTTTTTCTATTATTTCAGCTCTTCTTTCATCCAGTCCTGCAATTCAGCGAGATTTTCAAACATCAGGTCAGGTTTTACTCCAACGGTACGCACATGTTCGTCCATATTAGCGCGGGTCGTCACGCCCGACAGGATCAGAGCTGTTTTACAACCTGCTGCTGCACCTGCCGCAATATCTGTAAGCATATTATCGCCCACAACCAGAGCTTCATCCGCCCTAATGTTTAAGCGGTTCAGTGCATAATTCATCAATACGCTTGAAGGCTTACCGATGACAATAGGCTTTACCTGTGAAGCCGCTTCAATTGCTGCTCCAATCGTACCTGCTCCTGGCGTTAGCCCATCATGTGAAGGCAATTGGAGATCCGGGTTTGTCAAAATAAAAGTGGCTCCTTCCCGAATCCAACGCATGGCAGCGGCCAGCGCATCATATGTAAATTGACGATCTATCCCCTGCACCACATAATCAGGATGGTTTTCAACAAGCTGCAAACCGGCTCCTGTGAGTGCATCACGTAATCCTGTCTCACCAATACAATATACACGAGCTCCAGGACTTTGCTGTGCTACATATTGTGCAGCTGCTAACGCCGAAGTATATACTTCATGGCTGGCCGCTTTAATTCCCATACCAACCAAATGCTCAGCCACCGATTCGGGTGTGCGTGAAGCATTGTTTGTAACATAAGCATAAGGTATCTGGTCTGTACGCAATCGGGATATGAACAGATCCGCACCCTTGATCATCCGATTTCCATGATAAAGGGTTCCATCCAGATCAATTAGTAACGATTTTATCGCAATCCCCTCCCCCACTTCAAATCCATTCACATCATAGCATTGAAAATTATAATTCATCCTATGAACGATGTTCTCCTTCTTATTTAACCACCTTAATGATTCAGGTTATAAAATAATCGGCTGTCTCCATTCATCCCATCTATCTTAAGTCAAAAATGCTTATGAAGTCCATGAATTGCTGGTAAACCGTGCAAAATAGCGCCATTCCTCGCTAAAAGCCGTCGCTTTCACATGACATAAGTTCACATCTTCGTCGAAATCCATCGAAGGCGCTATTTCCTCAAAGGAAATCTTCTGTATTTCCTGATCATGCTCAAGACATAAAATCCTTTAAATTCGATATATAGAAACGCGAATATGACATACCTCCATATGTGGTAGAACAAATTCATCCCCACCACCGTGTACGGGTTCTCATCTCTTGTCGCATCCTGCGCTTTCCCGGAAAATAATTTCGGTGAAAAACAAAGGCACCGGAGCAAGCCCCGGTACCCATGCACATATCTTTCTCCAATCGTTTATTAACCGATATCGGGTACCGGTAACAACACATGCTGCTCCGCAAGCAATGAATTGGGAAATATGCTTCGCGCTTCCTCCAGCAATGGCTGAAGCTGCTCCTGATCTTTATACCTAGAACTAAAATGTGTCATGATTAGCTGACCCGCACCTGCGGCTTTTGCAGCCTCCGCTGCCTGAAGCGCCGTACTATGATGATACTCGTACGCTGTATCTGCCAGTTCATGCAGAAAAGTGGCTTCATGAACGACGACAGTTGCATCTTGAGCCAGCACTACCGTATTCGGGCAAGGTCTCGTATCCCCCAAAATCGTGATGATACGCCCCTTTTTCGGCGAACCCAAAACATCCTGAGGGTGCAAAATAACTCCACCCTCTACCTCCACGCTTTCCCCACGCTTTAACTTACCGTACACCGGGCCGGGCTTGATTCCATATCGCTCCAACAGTTCTTGGTTAAGCTTACCGGGCTTATCCATCTCTACAACTCGGTAGCCATAGCTGTCGATCCGATGATCCAGCAAAGCTGACTCTACCCGGAATTGTCCGTCATCAAACAGAACCCCGCCCGTATGCTCCACAATATGTAGTTGGTAATTGATACGCGATTGGCTGATCCCTAAAGATAGCTCGATATATTGCTGGATTCCAGGCGGTCCATATACCGTCAGTGGTGTCGTTCCCCCCTGGTACGCTCTGCTCGACAGCAGCCCCGGCAGACCAAAAAGATGATCCCCATGCAAATGGGTGATAAATATTTTTTCAAGTCTGCTTAGTTTGAGCGGCGAACGCAATACCTCTTGTTGAGTGCCTTCACCGCAGTCGAACAGCCACATGCTTCTTCGTTCTTCCAGCAAACGAAGAGCGATGGACGTTACATTTCGCTGAATCGTAGGCACCCCTGCATTTGTACCGAGAAAATAAAATTCCATAACATTAACCTTCTTCCTGCTGACCAGCAAAAAACCTCCGAAGCTCGGAGGGTATTTGCTATCCCATCTGATAAAGGTGTTAAACCTTTTCGACGTTAAAATACTGCGCCTGAGGGTGGCTGAACACCATGGCTGATACAGAAGCCTCCGGTTCCATCATAAACCCTTCCGTCAGCTCAACGCCAATATCCTCAGGTTTTAACAACTGGAACAACGGCCCCTGTTCCTCCAGATCTGGACATGCAGGGTAGCCAAAGGATACCCGAATGCCTTGATATCTGGCACCGTGCCGCTGTTTCATTGTCATATCGGCAGGGTCCGGAAAACCCCAGCTATCCCTGATAATATGGTGAAGCCGTTCCGCTAACCCTTCTGCTACTTCGAGTGCTACCGCTTGAAGTGCATGCGAGCGCAGATAATCCCCTTTATCTTTCCACTGGGTAGATATCTGCTGAATCCCATGACCAGCTGTAACGACCATGAAACCCACATAGTCCATAACTCCGGATTCCACTGATTTCAAGAAATCAGCCAGACACAGATAAGGCTCTACCTGCTGGCGCGGAAATGTAAATGTGTGCAGTACCTTGCTCACATCCGACGGATCATAGATCAGAATTTGATTCCCTTGCGACTGCGCTGGAAAGAAACGATACATGGCATGTGCCTGGATGATTCCGTCTGTCACAGCTTCAAACATGATGCTGTCCACGGTTTCCTTCAACTGAATCGCTTTCGGATCTTCCGAAGCCAGCAGCTGCTCAACATTGCCTTTTAAACCAAGATGATGCCCCATTAGCATCTGCATATTCACGTAAGGCAAAATATAATTCAGTGGATAGTTACGCAGTACATGGCGATCCGTATCTGGTGGAATATAGACGGGCAGATCCTGAGCAATGTTAGAGCGCACAGCTCGAGTGAGTTTAGGGAGCGGCTTGGCTTCCACGACGATTGCCGCTTCAGCTTCTCGCTCAGCCTCCATCTCCTCGGCCATTTTTTTACGGGACTCAGGATTCATAAGCTTATTGGCAATATCTAGGCCATCCATAGCATCCTTTGCATAGGCAACCAGACCATCATACTCAGGACGGATACGATTTTTAGTGAACTTACGTGTTAAAGCAGCTCCACCCACCATTATTGGAATATCAATATTCGCATTTTTCAAATCCTGTGCGGTCAGCACCATTTGTTGTGCCGATTTAACAAGCAACCCGGATAAGCCAATCATGTCGGCCTTTTCTTCACGGTAAGCCTCAATAATGCGTTCTGGTGGTACTTTTATACCCAGATTCACAATATGGTAACCATTGTTGGATAGAATAATCTCCACCAGATTCTTACCAATGTCATGCACATCACCTTTGACTGTAGCCAACAAAATCTTACCTTTTACTGAGGATTCATTCTTCTCCATGAACGGCTCTAAATAAGCCACGGACGCCTTCATTACTTCAGCGCTTTGCAGCACCTCTGCTACAATCAATTCGTTATTGTTAAACAGTCGTCCTACTTCCTCCATCCCCTTCATCAGCGGGCCGTTAATAATCTCCAGCGAAGAATATTTCACAAGCGCTTGCTCCAGATCCGGAATGAGTCCCTCCTTACTTCCCTCCACTACGTAGGAAGCCAGTCTTTCTTCGAGCGAAAGGTTTGATATCTTTTCTTTTTTCTCCACTTTCTTGTTACGAAAAGCTGCTACAAAAGCGGATAAAGTATCGTCATTTGTTTTATAGATCAAGTCTTCCGCAAGTTTCCGCTCATGCTCTGGAATGGATGCATAACGCTCAAGCTTCTCAGTGTTTACAATCGCATAGTCCAGACCTGCTTTGGTACATTCATATAAGTAGACGGAATTGAGCACTTCACGACCCGCTTCCGGCAAACCAAAAGAAACGTTACTGATGCCCAAGATAGTATGCACTCCGGGAAGCGCCTCTTTAATAATGCGAATACCCTCAATCGTTTCCTTAGCTGAACCGATATATTGCTCATCACCTGTTCCTACTGGAAATACGAGCGTATCAAAGATTAGATCCTCTGCTGCCAAACCGTAACGGTTCACCAACAGATCATAAGAACGTTTAGCTACCTCAAGCTTATCCTCACGCGAAATAGCCTGTCCGCGTTCATCAATCGTACCAACAACAACAGCGGCGCCGTACTTATGAATAAGAGGAGCCATGTTCTCAAATTTCTCTTCACCATCCTCCAAATTAATGGAGTTAATAATCGCCTTACCTTGCGAATATTGAAGTGCTTTATCAATGACTTTAATATCCGTTGTATCTATCACCAAAGGTACTTTTACCTTGTTTACAACCAGTTTCAAAAACGCTTCCATATCCGTCATTTCATCGCGGTCCGGGTCCTGCACACAAATATCAATGACATGCGCTCCGCTTTTTACCTGAGCACGGGCAATTTCAGACGCCTCTTCATATTTGCCTTCCACAATCAAACGCTTGAATTTGCGGGATCCCAGAACATTCGTTCGCTCACCAACCATATACGGACGATTGTCCTGTTCAATATATACAGGCTCAATGCCTGATACGGCAGGAGGATGATGACCTACCAGCGGGCGCGGCTCAAACTGCGCCATACTTTCACTCATAACTCGAATATGATCAGGCGTGGTACCACAACATCCCCCAGCAATATTCAGCCAGCCTTTTTCAGCGAAAGCAGCCATTTTACGTGCTAATGAATCAGGCGATTCATGGTATTGACCATTTTCGTCGGGCAAGCCCGCATTTGGATAACAGCTAATAGCTGCAGAGGACATTTCAGACAGAGAGCGAATATGATCACGCATAAACTCTGGACCTGTAGCACAATTCAACCCAATTGAAATTGGATGCAAGTGTTCCAGTGATATGCAAAAGGATTCGATATTTTGTCCAGCCAACGTCGTTCCCATAGGCTCAATCGTGCCTGAAATCATTAGCGGAAGCTCGATACCTGTCTGCTCAAAAGCCTGCCGAATTCCGATACTTCCAGCTTTGACGTTAAGCGTATCCTGTGAGGTTTCCAAAAGGAGTACATCCACGCCGCCTTCAATAAGCGCCAAGGCCTGCTCTTGATAGCTGTCAATCAGCTCAGCAAATGTAACACCACCTGTGACAGACAAGGTTTTCGTGGTTGGGCCCATAGCTCCTACTACAAAGCGAGGCTTGTCCGCAGTGCTGTATTTATCCACCGCGTTACGCGCCAGTTTGGCCGCCACCAGATTAATTTCACGGGCACGTTCTGGTATATCGTAATCCGCCAAAACGACGGATGTTGCTCCAAATGTATTCGTTTCAATTAGGTCTGCTCCGGCCTTCAAGTATGCTTCATGAATCCCTTGAATGACATCCGGTCTCGTTAAGACCAGCATTTCATTACAGCCCTCCAGCTCTTCCCCACCAAAATCATCGGGGGAAAGGTCTTCCTGTTGAATCATGGTGCCCATGGCCCCATCAAGAAGGAGTATTCTTCGTTGTAATGCATCCTGCAAGCTAACTTTATCCAAATTTCTTCACCCCCGCAAAACGTTAAATCCTAGTTTAGCAGAAACCGTATCATTTAGATAGATTGAAGTAAAAACATACGTTTTATACAGGTTGTTCTTTGTAAAAACGACTTCTCTTATCCATTTTTATAGTTTGTAGCATTATTAAACGTACTTAACCCTGCATCCTTTAGCTATGTTCATTTGCATTATAAAATGTTGAAATCCTGTATTGTACAACGTTTCAAGACATGGTATTCTTTATACAACATTAATCCAAGTGGAAAAGAGGGGATAAACACATGGCCGAAATCTTAATACGTAATACGAATGAAAGAATTAGCGGTGAAGAACAAGTACGTGAATTTCTGGAGAGTCACGAGATATTGTATGAACATTGGGATGCTTCCAAATTGTCCGGGGAACTGCAAGAGAACTTTACCTTAACAGATGATCAAAAGGCCGCTGTTCTCAAAACATTTGAACCCGAAATCAAGGATTTAGCCGCACGTCGCGGATATAAAATATGGGACGTTATCACTCTATCTGAAGCAACGCCGAATTTGGACGATCTGCTGGCCAAGTTTGAGCAAATTCACACCCATACCGAGGATGAAATCCGTGCCATTGTCGCTGGTAAAGGCATCTTTATCATTAAAGGACCTGAAGAGATCGGCTATTTTAACGTAGAGCTTTCACCGGGGGACGTTATCTCCGTACCCGAAAATATACCTCACTTTTTCACTTTAATGGAGAATCAAAAGATCGTGGCAGTCCGCTTGTTCATTGAAGAAAATGGCTGGATTGCGGAACCGTTCGAAGATCCAACCTTCATTAAAGCATAATTACGAATTTATCCTTGTGTAAATAAAAAACTCCCTCTGCTCTGTGACAATCGAGCGAAGGGAGTTTTCTTAATACTCGTTTCCAAAGACTGTGGATTTCTTACTTTAACGATTGAATAATTCCGTCCAATTCAGACAGATGCTTGATTTGGAACTTCGGCTTGATCTCTGTGGTATTGGTTTTGGCGTTTCGGTTCACCCACACCGAGTGAACACCTGCTGCCAACGCTCCTTGAATATCAGTCGTCAGCTTATCTCCTACCATTAAAGCATGTTCAGGCTCAATACCAAGAAGCCCCAACGCATGCTGGAATATAGACGGATCAGGCTTGCCTCGACCAAATGAACCTGAAATGACCACATGATCAAAGAAAGGAGCTAATTGAGGAACTCCATCCAGTTTCTCCTGTTGTAAATCAGGGGAACCGTTTGTCAATAATAATAGCTTGTATTGTCCCTTCAATTGTTCTAGAATTTCAAACGTTTCTTCATATACATGGGGACGTGCGCGTCTTTCCGAAGCAAATTGGGTAGCCAGCTTTTCCGCCAACTTCTCATTATCTATCCCTAGTTGCTGGAGTCCTCTGCGCCATGATTCCTTTCGATAAACAGGGGCCAACTGTTCCAATTGACGGAATTCAGGTTGCTCACCTGCTGTAAAATTCGCCCACAATCCTTCAAACGGATTAATGCCGATCATTTGAGTAAAACTAAAAGTTTCATAGGATTCATACAAAGCGCGTGCTTCTTTACGTACGGCTTCCTCCAAAGCTTTTGGATCAACACCTGCTTCACGGGAGCCTGTTTGACACGCTGCATCAAATGCCTCTTCTACACTACGTTCATCCCACAAAAGGGTATCATCAAGATCAAACATTACCGCCTGAATCGTCATCTGAATTATCCACTCTCTTTCCACAGTATATGTACGCCTATTTGCTTGATTAAGCATTTGAATCGTTATGTGTGCCCATATTAAGCAAGCGGCCGCAGCATGTTATATGAAATAACATCATACGGCCTTTGTTACAGAGTACAGGCTAAATCAGTTATTTCTTGTCAACCTGTATCTGATTGGATAGCGCAAACTTCTCAAGTCGCTCTGCAATGGCATCCGTGTCATAGCGACCTAATGATTTTGTGAAAATAAAATTACCACCCTTACCTTTTCTTTCAACGGTTACGTAACCCTTTTCAATCTTGATGGCTTTCATGTCCCCAGCGGTCATTGGACGTTCCCTACCACCTTTCAGCATATAGAGAGTATCCTTTCCCACTTTCAGATAAGGACGACGGATAAAAAAGATAACAGCCAGCATCAAGTACAGGCCGAATACAAGCCAATCCATCCCTCGCATACCGGTCTTAGTCAAAAAGTAACTCATAAGCATGTACAATACAGAAAGACCAGCCAGCATAATTGGCACAGTAATGTTACGTCCACGGAAAATATCCATTGCAGAACCTGCGCCGCTAATGGTTTGAATACCTTGCTTTTTGCGCGATTTATTTAAATGCGCTGTGTTTTTGCGTACTTTTCTTTCAAATGATCGGGCCATCTCTCAATTCCTTCCCAGATATATTACATTAAAACAATTGCCTCAAAGCTGATCTATATAGATACCATGAGAGGTACCTAAAACAAAAGGCAAATTGCAGGCTTGGGCGCTTTAACAACATTAATGCTTCAGCCCGTCATTTCCCTTCGATGTATCATCGTCCACAAATTCAATCGTTTCTAGCTGCTGCCGAAAATTACGGCGAATGTTACCTAAATAAATTTCCCGAAGGTTGGCACGTTCTGTGGTTTCCTCTTCTGTTAATCCCTCGGATTTTGCTTTGCGCGCTAATTCATTAATGCGCTGTACCAAGCTGTCTATATCCAAATTGTGTCCCCTCCATAAAAGCAAAGATATAATACACTTTGACATGTAGAAAAGAGCTTGTCAAGGCTCCCGCATTACGCTCCCTGACAAGCTCTAATAGTCTATAGATCATAAGTCAGGAAGCTTGAGTACCTGACCTGCCTGCACTCCCCGATCCTCTAAACCGTTAATCCGCACAATTCCTTCTATATATACCCGTGTATCCATTCGTTCCGGTTTATGATTCGCGGCAATCTGCCACAACGTATCCCCAGGTTGTACTGTCAGTTTAGTCACTTCTTCCTTGGAAGCTGAAGGAGCCGCGAAAACCGTAAGTACACCTGCTCCTGCAATCCAAGCAACAATCATTATAATAAGAAGCTTAAGTAAAAGAGTATGGGTAATAATCTGCATAAAACGCGCCCTACCCTCTTTTCGGGTCTCCTGTAAATTTTCTATATTCATTGGAAAAATACTTTGATAGGTGCTATATTTCATCATGGTTGTGTCCTCCAAACGTTTGTTCTTATGTTTTCACAATATAACACGAACGTTTGTTTTGTTCAATAGAAAAGAGAACAAAAGTTCGCAATTATTTTTAGGGATTATTTAGAACTTATGTTTGTACGAACGGAGGTTCTATGCTATAATTTTCCCAAACGTTACTAAATGGGGTTGATACGGTATGTCTAAGATTTCGAGCCGCCAGCAGGCCATTCTTGAATTTATCCGCAATGAAGTGCGTCTAAAGGGATACCCCCCTTCTGTACGCGAAATAGGCGAGGCTGTCGGATTGGCCTCCAGTTCTACGGTTCACGGTCATTTGGATCGTTTAGAGAAAAAAGGACTCATTCGCCGCGATCCTACAAAACCACGGGCTATTGAGTTACTCGGTCAAGACGAATCGGATAACAGCAACTTGATTAATTACTCCATTAGTCGTGTCCCCGTCGTCGGCAAAGTAACCGCTGGTCTTCCTATTACGGCGACAGAAAATATTGAAGATTACTTTCCTCTTCCCCAACACTTTGTTGGTGAGGATAAAATATTCATGTTATCTGTTGTAGGCGAAAGCATGATTGAGGCTGGGATTGCTAACGGAGACTATGTAATCGTACGTCAGCAGCAGACCGCTGATAATGGCGATATTGTTGTAGCTATGACAGATGAAGACGAAGCTACAGTTAAAACCTTCTACAAAGAAAAAGATCATATCCGGCTTCAACCTGAAAATCCAGCCTTTGAACCGCTTCGTCTGACACACGTCAGTATTTTGGGCAAAGTTGTAGGACTCTTCCGGGACTTCCACTGATTTCTCGTTCTTCCTTCCCCGTTATTCTATCCCCTAATACAAAACCGGCTGCCTAGGGCAAGCCGGTTTTGTATTGTTATTATGCTTACTATGTATCTCACAACTATTCTTTCCTTTTTGCAACCTATTCCTATTGTATCTACTATAAAATCAGCCTCATCATCTCAAATAATCCCCCACTGATCTTGAACAGCTATACTGTTATGGGAAAAACTAATAGATCTTTCTTTCTTTTAGCTAAATATGGTATATTAATTACTCATAGCTCTGTAGGAGGAATTAAATGAAAAAAATAATAATTTCAGCGTTTGTTATGATATTTATCGTCGTAAGCTGTGCAGTTCCAACAATGGATCATTTGTATGCAGAAGAGAAATCACACATAACAACCTACGATCGTATTCAGTACATACAAATACTCATCCATTTCAGGTATTTAGAAAAGCAACTTGAAGCTGTAATTTCCGAAAGAAATAATTACCCAGAGGCCAGCCAAGAATATAAACAGCTCTCAGAACAACTGAATCATATTCTTGCCCAAGAGGCATACTACGAAAAAAAACTTAACACCCTTAATAGTAAATAATTTTCATACAAACTGCATATTATCTTTATTCTACACATTAGACTCATGCCGACCTGCCTGTAACATCTCCTGCAACGTAAAGTTGAAAAGGCGAAGACAGGTTCGCATGAGTTTTTTTGTTAACCTTTAGGGATATAGGTACTAGCTTCTTTTTGCTTCTAATAGATTTATGCTGATACATTACTATCACAATTGACATATATATATAGCAGAACTAAGCAAAGGAGATATGCAGATGATCAGAAATAGAGTTAAAACGTATAAGCATCGCATCGGGAAAAACAGATATCTGGTCGTTAAAGTCTTTCAAGCCGCAGCTGCTAAAACAGGAAGCGGAAATGCACTAGCAACCAATGCCTTGAATATCAAAATTTCCAAGCGTAAGCATAAACGCCACTAAGATTCAACCGCACCTTCATTTCTTGAAGGGAGGTGATATTATGAGCAGAAGACATTGCAGACGTGATTTAAGAAGAAGAAGATTGAACATCCGTTCCAATCAAAGAGCCACTGCGCGTGCAAGAGGTAACGCACTGGCTGTTAATTTGTTTAGCGTAAACGATAGACAACGCAGACGTTAATAATCGTTTTCATGCAAAAAGCGGGAGAAATTCTTCCTGCTTTTTTGTGTTAAGCAGCACACCTAACTACTGCTATGAATCGTTTAAGCAAGCGGACGAGATCGTAAATATCACACATAGTTGAACAGTCGCTACTATTTTACTCTTTTATAAATCTAACAGACAGGAAAAAGTGGTTCTCTTTTAGAATAATGTGCATAGAGAAATTAAACCAGAAGGAGACAAGCCATGATAATTAAAATGTCACTTTCAAATATGGGGGATTTTAAAAAGTCAAATGAGAATAACGGCTTTATTGTGTCAGGAAAAATTATACCTAAATACGAGAACAACATTTGGTCATATATAGAAGAAAGTTTTCCCGAACCATATTTTAAACAGTATGAGGATGATGACGTCGATATCAGTTATATTAATGAACAAGGAAAATCTATTTTTTTATATTATGATGAGAACGACTGTGTTGGGAAAATTAAACTTTGTACTAATTGGAATGGCTATGCTCTAATTGAGGATATTGTCGTCGCTAAAGACTGGAGACACAAGGGAATCGGAGCAGCCTTATTGAGTAAAGCAACCGAGTGGGCTAAGCAGAATAATCTTGTTGGCCTTATGCTTGAAACACAGGATGTGAATATTTTAGCTTGTCAATTCTATGCTAAAAATAACTTTGTAATCGGCGGAGTTGATACTATGCTATATTCTAATTTTTCCACAGCCCATGAGAAAGCGATTTTTTGGTATTATAAGTTTAAGTATTCAAATTAGCCTATCCTTCTGTAATAAGGCCGAATTTAAAAACAATACTATCTTGTACGCACACTTTGCATTGCTACTTTTCCCGTATCTAGTAAAATCAAACTGATCAGCACACAAAACTCTGCCGGCCAATTAAGGTTAGCAGAGCTTTTGATTTATTTTCAGAGTATTCACTTACTTCAAACGTGAGGATGCGATCATTTTCAGCATGTAATCCTTTTTTGCTCTTATCAGGAATCTGAAACTGAACGTCTATATACAATAACAGATAAAATCCCGCTAATTATAATGACCACTGAAAAAATCAATAACATATTGCTATATAAATAAGCAGATGGAAAATTAATGATTGGTATAAATTTTTGATGAATAAGACGTATTGACAATAAGCCTCCTACAACTGAAATCCCCGTTCCTTCTGATAAAAAGCTTATAAAATTAAGCAAGCTCATTCCTGCGCCAGCTTCTTCTTGTTTTAAACTACTTGAAACAATAGTGGATATTACTGTTTTAATAAAAGAAAGACCACCGAAAACAAAGACTAGAATAATAGACATCAGCCAAGGTGTCATTTCAATAAAGAAAGCAGCTACCAAAAAACTGACGGCAAGAAATGCAACGCCGACTGCTAGCACATGTAAGGAACCTTTCTTATCAACAAGTGCTCCTCCAAGAAAACCAAAGAAAATAACACTTATCGTTCCAGGAAAAATAATTCCACTGCCAAACATTGCGGTACTTAAGTGGTGAACGTCTTTCATCATATAAGGGACCATAGAAACAAATCCAGCTACGGTACCAAACATAAGCCCGCCACAAAGGATTCCTATCATAAATGCAGTATTTTTCCCCAATGAAGGATCAACAAAAGAATTGGTTACTTGTCTGATATGTTTTAAAAAGATCAAGAAAAATAGAACACTTATCACCAGAAAAGAAATTCTGTAAGAAGTTGTATACAACATAAACAATACAATACCTAGAGATATAAGCACGATTCCTGCAATGTCAAACGAGCCCTTTGAAATGACTTCCTTTTTCAATAATTTTATCAGGAAGGGAACAGTTACAAACGTTAAAACAGGAAGAAGCAGTAAATAAGCCAATGAATATAATGAGCAATCACCCCACCAATAGCCGGTCCTATCCCTTCACCCATTGCTACGATAGACCCGATGAGGCCATATGCCTTTCCCCTGTTTTCTTTTGGGATATAGCGAGCAACTACGACCATCACAAGTGAAGGAAATGCAGCTGCACCAATCCCTTGTATAAATCGCCCCAAGATAAGTGTTGGAAAAAAAGTATGTCCCACAAATCCAATTAATGATCCTATGCAATTCACTATGATTCCAAACAGGAGCAACCTTTTAATACCTAACTGATCAGATAGCTTTCCGTATATAGCTGTTCCTATAGAAAAACTTAGCATAAAGGCAGTATTCACCCAATTTGTAATGGCTGGTGTCTTATTGAATTCATCAGCAATATCAGGTAAAGAGATATTAAGAACCATTTCATTTAACACACTAAAAAACGAAAGAACACAAAGCCACATTAAAATTTGGTTATAGCTCAAAACGGACTGTGAATAAGGGGTTTTCACTTTTGACCCTCCAGAAACAAGATACATTCAAGACATGAGTGTATCCTTGCTCCATATCATTGGAGGTTTAATATCAGCGCCTATTTCCATACGAGAAAATGTAATGATCTTTTGGTCACCATCCCAGCCCCCTATGATTACAATATAGAGCGTATATCGCTCTTGTGGTCCCCTCTTCCAAAACCAGCAGACGCGCCTTTATGTCCATTACACTGCTACCTGTTCTTATCTCCAGTCCTTCATGTTGGACCACATCATTGCTCAGTAGAATAATTGTACAGTATTGGTAATAGCGTTTTGATATCGGGTAACAAAGCGTTCAGCTTCTTTATTACCTGTCGTTTTCCGTATACTGTACAGATCAGAACAATGAACGATAAAAGCGGATACAACTATTGTGCAACAATAGCGGAATTAGACGGTTGCCAAAGTGACACTGAACTTTTACAGATGTTTATGATGGTGTACGTGAAGCCAAGGAGAAGAATATGGGGGCGATATTCCTGTGCCAGTAGGATAAGACAAGAACCTAATTAAGCGTACAATCGCAGCACGTTAGATACATTTAAACTAATCAGGAAATTATCCAAGTAGGAGGGAATAACCATGGCATTTGAAGGTTATAGAGAAGACAAGCGAGGACAATGGTTTGACTGGCCATTCCCCTTGTCGGTATCAATACTGTATGTGGATGCGGATGTAGATGAAACAGAAACGAAATGGTACCTCATTATCGAACAAGAAAAACATTTGATCCGAATTAGGGATGAAAAGCAAATTGAACTGCTTCATCACTGCATGTATGGAATTTTGTTAAATGACGAGAATATCAACTGGATTATTGATAAAAATGGCGGTAGATTTACCTATCACGACAGTGTGCAAGATTTCATCAAATTCCAGAAAGAATACCTGGATATATTTTAAAAACCGTGAACAATTAAAAGCTCTGCCGACCAATTAAGGTAACAGAGCTTTTCGATTTATTTAGAGTATTCACTTACTTAAATACACTTTTGGAATCAAGCCGACTTTAGAGCAGTGGAAAAGGCTACGATCCGGCGTGGATCAATCGTTTTCAAGCGGTTTGCCGACCGTTAATAGCAGTTTCACAGTCTTAACTTTCACACGCTAGGTACTAACTTCTCCATATGTATTAGTTGTGATTTCGTACTGGCAAGGTCATTATTGTGAGTTATTGGTACTTTTTGGGCAATTAGTTAAAGCTAAAGCTCACGTATCGTCACAATACATGTATGGGCTTTAGCTAGATTTTTTAGAACCCCCACCGTTGTCGTGAAATTCACTATTCTGTACCGTTACGTCGGAAAATCCTTTTATATGGAGCCCTATATTTGTATTTTTAATCTCTATGTTCTTTCTCAAAGAGTACCTTATCGTTCACATAGCTACTACCTTCCAACAGAATACCATAATTTGTAATTCTAACATAACTTGGCACTTTATCAGGCTCGGTTGTTGCTACACCATGCACTGTTAAATTTTTAATAATTACATTCAATGCCCGGTTTGAATTGTTCGAAGTTAAAGCTCCATTATCCCTAGTTAGCATCAATTTGCAGCACTGTAGCCTCCTTACCTACTGTGGTAAAAGTAACATTACTCTTTAGATATATTGGTTTTTTGATGCTGTAATTACATTTGTTTACTTCAACCTTCATCCTACCATCTCTTTGAGAATTTTATCTAACAGAAGCCTGATAAGCCAGCAGTGGTCTTGACTCGCTACTGAAAAGATAAAATGAAATACAATAAGCGCAAAACTATTATGGCAGGAATCCACCAAGTATTTGCCGAAAGAGATGCGAATACGGTGGCTATTGCCAAATAGCTTATGCGCTCGATGGGCTCAACTATTGAATATCCATGAGTGAAGTGATATTTTCCAACAGTTCTTTTTACAAACTAAACCCAAAGTGATTTAGTGATGATAACTAAGAGAATAAAGAGCACTAAAATTGCCGCTGTAGAAGTCCATACACCGCCGCCACCTGTATTTTCATAGGCACCCATCTCTTTTAACCTCCTTTATTTGTCGTTACCTTAATATATGTTTAAATACGTTCTATGATAGGGCATGCAGGTAAATAAAAATAACACTAGACTATAAGCTGCTTTCGGTATTCTTTCGGAGGCAACTTATTTAACTTTCGTTGTGATCGACTTTGATTATAAAATCGAATATAGTAGCCAGTTATGTGAGTCCTTCATTACTTGTAATTAAAGGAGATGGGAAGATATCTTTCGAATACATCGCTTTAAACATCAATATATCGGTCTATATATCCTGTCCGTATCTGTATCAATCACGAAACCAACCTCTGTGTCATCTTCAAAACGTAATCGATCAAAATTATGAAGTCGACAAAATATATCAGGTAAATCTCTAATATTAAGACTCAGCATTTTTGCTTGTATATACTTTTGATATAGTTCTTCTTGTGTGCATAGGGGACCAGTAATCAAATTCTGAAAAAAGAAACCTTCAATTTTAATAATCATAATATCACCACTGGTGGTAACCATTCTCTTATAAATTTAAAATACTTACATAACAATAACTCAACTAAAGCACATGTTAAGTTAACCTTTGTGAACAAGTTAAAGCTCCCTTGCTATCACATTTACTTATGATAGCTTCTATTTTTCCATTAATTCATTAAATATATCTCTATCTTTGGAAGTAAAGTCAGAAATCAGTTTCTTTTGTTCGTATGTGTTGGTACTTGAATCCAATTTAATGAAGCTATTTTCACCAACCACATATACGATATTTTTTTCTATTTTATAAGACAGAACGTTATCAATCACTGAATTAGGAGCTTCAATTTGATGAGTGTATAGTATTGGAGGATCACCCGATCCTCCTCCCCTGTAAATCTGAAAAGTCCCATCTCCAAAAAACTCTAACGTATCTTTGCCATATGGGTACTTCCTTATCGTATCGTCTCCAGAATTCGCTAGAAAAATTATAGTAGTAGTTATAACTAGTAGAGAGATCAAGATGTAAATCTTGTATCTGCGTTTCATCTGCAATTCACACCTCACTTCCAAGCCTTTTTTGTATCAGTTACTGTAACATAAGATGTATACTCATTGAGTGTTCCCCATGATTCCATTAAATTTGTTAGATTGGCCGCAGCCCAACCGAGTTTGTTGTCCCCAGTAAACATTTGTTTAAAATTATATTCAAAATTATATTTATCATAATATATTGTAGTAATTTCCCATTGTCCTTTTACATATGTTCCATCTATTTTGTACTTCATTTTGTGAAAAGCGTTATACAAATCTCTGTCACTTTCAATTGCAATAGACCCATCACTTGAAAAACTTTTAACTTTTTTGTCGTTAGCTTTTTGTACTGCTTTATCAATTACATACATATTATGTTCTTTGGATTTTTTAATTTGCTGCGCCTCATACGACCACTCGTTAAAGTGTAAATGTCCTGGTTTGTAATCAAGTGAATGTTGAAGTAAATTGGCTGTGATGTCTCCGTACTTCTTTCGAGCTATAGGAACAGCTACTAATGTAAATGCTTTACGATCAGGATAATGTATTACAGTATCTGTCGAATCTTTTACCTTCTCTACGCCTCGTACCCAAGTCTTTTCTAGTTCTACCATAGGATTTTCAAACGGAAAAGTAATATTTCCTGCATACACTAACATATTCTTACTATATGCACCTTCCAGTACTTTTTGCGAGACATCAGACTGATCCTTTTCTCTTGTTTCCTTAGGTTCTAACTGAGGACTGTATTGAATTTTTCCCAATTGATCTTCTTTTTGTTTTAGAACGAGTTCAAACTCAAGGATCTCTTTGCTGGTATCAATCTGTTCTTGATACTTTACTACATAAGCGTGTGTAAACGTAATATCTCGGATTGTGTTTTCATTTCTAACGATTTGGATATTACATTTGCGATAGTAATCCTCACTATCAGGTTTATATTCTGTATTTGCCCATGTATACAGCATGTTGGAATTATCCGCATTGTCTATAACTGAAGGAAGCGAATGAAGCGGAATTTTGCTTCCAATATGTAGCGAATGAGCCAAGTTTGGAGACTTAGCTGAAAGGTTTATGGAACTATTATTCTTATAAGTAAAGCCAGTGATTTCACCTTTTACAAACTCAATTGGCTCACCACCGGATTTGCGTTCTATTCTTAATGAAATACTCATTAAAATAATCTCCTTTGTTAAATTAATCTGGTTTTGCAGGAAAAATTTATGAAGACTAATTTCCAAATATTAATATATACGAAAAATATTAAATAGTAAACATATTTTCAACGTGATAAAGGACATCAATTGAGTTTCGTAACCTCGGCAAATTATATGAAGAAGCTAAAACGAAATATAATTCAGCCTAACACAGACCTGTTAGAAACGTTAAAAGCTCTGCCGACCAATTAAGGTTAGCAGAGCTTTTTATTTATTTAGAGTATTCACTTACTTCAAACGTTAGGATACGATCATATAGCATGTAATCCTTACGGCTACTGAATGGGCCTTTATTGTTATCGTGCTTATTGATAGCATATGATGCTGATCCAGAACCAGCCTGCTTGCTTTCGTACCAGGCAATAAAGTCATTGACTTCTTTCATGCTTAGGTCGAATTCCTTTTCCAAACCAGTTGTCATGGTAACTACCAGAATTGTACGATCCCCGTTTGGAGTCGGTTCCTCTGTTCCTGGGTTAGGAGTGGAACTTGATACCTTAGACATCATCTCTAATTCGCCAAGAGTTATATACTGACTTCCATTGTTTGCTGTAATATTAATTCTATAGTCCTTGTATGAATTAGAATTAGAAAAAGTGAATTTTTTTGGAGTGCTATCTACCCATTCAGTGATATTTGACTGAGTGTCAAGCGCGTTCCAAGTAACCCCATCATTTGATCCTTCAAAAGTCCAATCTTTAGGGGCCCGGTCGGTTGCCGTTGTCTGTGGATATATAACGTATTGTTCAATAACTTCAGGTTTAGGAAAGTCATATCTTAACCATGCAGTATTTTCATTAGATCCCCAAGCACTAGAGATAGTAGCAAAATCCCCGTCAAAAGATCTATATGCGTATGAAAATTCGTTGCTCGCACTTGCCACGCCAGATGGCAAATTGTTAGATGTCATTTTAGGAATTAAATTTTCTGAGTACTCTGCTTCAGCTGCAAAGACATTCGATAAGGGTAGAGATAAAAGAACTAAAAATAAAATCGTTATACATGCTTTCTTCATTAAATGATCCTCCAATATGTTTAATAGAACTAAGAATAATTTAATTGAGGAAATGTGTCTAAACATAAACTTGCTTATCTATAAATATGTTCTATATTTTTGCATATTTATTTTTTATTGGGTATTAAAAAGAACTCATTCCAGCTTCTATACTGGTTGAGTCCTTGTTTTTATTTCACGATAAACCTCACTTTGATTCCATCAGCATACTTTTCTAACTGATGACTTACCCATGATCCTGCTCCCCGGTTATCACTAGGGGTTATGTATCTGATATCAGCACCTACGCCACCTTCTCCACACATTCTATCGTCACACTAAAAAAAGAGAAAACAACTTCAATGTCCAGCAGTAATGATAAGCTGCTCCTCATAACCACTCGTTTCATTAATCACGGCAATCCCGAGTATAGTCTGGTTGATATTGCAACAGGTAAGCGCACCAAAATAAAGTTGCCTATTTTATCCCGCCAATTTGTCTATATGTCCCCGGACGGCAAGGGTATCTATTATTTGGGTAGCGCCTCTGAGAAAAATGAGGAGGACGGACGAGGCGTATATTATTATGATTTCACATCGAAAATTCAAACCCCCATTTTCATACAAAAAGAGGGTTTTATCCATAACTTCATACTGCTGAACAAGTAATTATTCTGTTGAACTATGCCAAAAAGCCGGAAAGAAGTTTACGCTTTCTCTCCGGCTTTCTTTATCTGATTCCAATCACTAAACCTATTGCGTAACTTCTCCCACAGTCGCACCTTTGAGCACTCTTCTCTTACTAGCTTGGCCAGTAGAGCTTTTAGTGTTTACTTTGAAATTGTATCCGATTAGTCTATTCGGTAGTAACAGTCATTTGATCGGGTGTTTTTGGCGCAGTAATAGGGGCAGGAGCAGGGCTTATTGCACAAATCCTTAAAAACCAAGATAAGGGCAAAGGAATTACGATTAACTTGATGCGTACAGGATATTCCATCACAAACAACTCTTAATTCCCATCTTTAACAGCCCCCATCGGAGTACAAGATAGGCATAATGAGTAAAGGGAGCTGATATTATCTATAATTCATTCACTTCAATATTTTTCGTTGTACTTGCTATAATAATTCAAATTACAATACGAAAATTGGAGCCTCGGATAAGTAAAAGCACAATGTTGAAAGTGAGAATTGCAATAACAACAACAGTCCTGCTTGTCGGAGTCGTGTTGTATATATTGACCCTCAGTGGTGGATCGTGATTGCTTTTGCAATATTTTTCTGTATACTGCTTGTTATGCTTTTTGTGATTTTTTTGAAAAGACGTAGTAAATCACATTGATTTATGATTTGCATGCTCAGCGTTTAACAAGAGCCTTCCTTAAATGGAGGGCTTTTATATTACATACCAAATCTTATGGGTACATCCTATATGAGCAAAAACAAAAAAAGCCCCACCAGCCGAAACCAGCAGGGCATTAGTTTTTTAGATTTACTCCGTAATGACTGGAGTTTGTACGGAATCTACTAATGCAGAAATAGGCTCGGGTGCAGATTGAACCTGAGCGTCTGGCATTACCTCAGCCGTAGCCTGTGCCAAGAAATCATTAAGCTTTGCAGCCAGATCCGATACAGCTTCCTTAGCTGCTACTTGTGCCGCTTCCTCATTTGGCTGTGCTTCATAGCGAGTACCGCTTTTGTTTTAGCCTTATACTCCAGATATGCCTTCTCAATTGCTGCTTGTAACTCCGTAGACGATACACAATGCCCTGTTCCGTAAGCCGTAAGGATGCATACTGTAAAGCCTCATGCATCTTATGAACCCCACCAGCATCTTTAAACGTAGTCTGAGCAAATGCAAAAGCCTCTCCTGCTACTTTATGGATTACCTCACGTTGTGCTGCCGTTGTACGCGCTTCTAGCCACACGTTAACCTTAGTCTTGAGTTTATTCAGACCTCCTAAAACAAATGCTGTAAGCACACCCGCAGCGGCTGTGACAATGGTATTTACATAGGCTGTACAGTTTCGATAATTGTTTGCATGATTACTTTTCCCCTTTCGTTTTCAACGATGCGATTTTATTTTTTGAATCCCAGGACACTACAGCACCGTATGCCGCCGCAACGGGTCTGAGCTGCACGTATGCCACTCCTTCGACCAGTTGGATAAATTGCAGCTTGGCTCCATTTAAATAAGCGACCTTGAGACTGGTGTCCCAATGACACGATAAGCCTAACACAGTAGCAAGCACACGCAGCGGAACATACGTCCTGCCACTATAGAGCAGCGTCTTCCCTACACCTGTTTGCCATTTACGACGAACGTACCGGACGTGACTGTCTCCGGCTGCTCAGGGCGCTTTGTGAAACGTTCACGCAGCTCGTCCGCCGTACCATCATACTCATTCATATCCACGTTCCCTTTTATCCCTGCTACCTTGCCGCTGTCGCTGTATTGCCAAATATCCCAACGTTTCCACGTCACTGTGTCGCTTGGGACACGAGTATCACTGTACCGAGCTATCCATAATGGGTAACCACCCAAAGAGGCGTTAAAATTCGCTGCAAATGCATTACCTGTATAGACAATGGGCTTGCGTCCTGTAAGTCGCTCCAGTTCGAGAAGAAAAGCCAAAGCTACAGCGCTAATAAGCGTTTTGGACAGGTTACCGGGATTATTTTCATAATCCATTACAGGCGGCAAGTCTAGCGTTTTCCCACCACCTACCTGTTCCAATACTTCGGCAAAATGCCGCGCTTCCGCTTTAGCTGCCTCAACAGTGGTGGCATCTAAAAAGTGGTATGCACCCGGCAATACCCCGACTGCTCTGGCTCCTTTTGCATTCGTGGTGAATGTAGGATCAACGTAACGTTGCCCCTGGCTGGCGTTAATAAAAGCAAAAGATATACCATCTGCCTTGACCGCCTTCCAATCAATCTTTCCTTGATAACGGGATACGTCGATCCCTCTTGCATTACGGCTGTTTCGTCGTTGCATCCTCTTTCTCTCCTTCCTTACCACCTTTACTTTTCAAAACTTCTACGGCCTGTCGGATCACAGGCGGGATAGGAGCGCCGAGTCTGCCGCCATTCTCCAAAATGGACAGCAGTTCATTTGCCATATAAAAATAGGCGACCGCATCCCGGAAAAGGTGCGAATCGCCTAAGACTCCATTGATTAGATGAGATACAGCAACTATTGTAAAAATAAATACCTCTCGAGCGATACCGATAAGACCAATCTTGCTTTTTAAGCCGGGTCCGGTTCCCTTCTTACCTTCTGCGCCAGCGGCAAATAATCTGGTCACATAATCAATAATGACCAGCGCGAGCAACACCCCCAATACTATATACAATCCTTTAAGTATTTTTCTTTCCGGTGTGCTGGCTGTGAAGCAATGACAGCAGAAATGACTAACAGTCAATTCTTCAACTGGTCTTGTTAGATCCAGTTGTATATATCCATGTTGACTTTATTTTGCCATGGGTTTCATCACCTCCTCAAGACGCAAAATAAGCCCCTGAGTTATCAGAGACCTTCCATACTTAAATATTAAATTGGTTCTGCTGCTATAACGCTAGGTATTTTAAAAACCTATATGTTATCAACCTAATACGAACGAGCAGGATAGTTAAATAACAGTAATCAATCTAAGGAGCATGTCGAACTACGCGAGGCTTCAGCCTAACAGGGCTACGCAGGTTGTAGTTAAATTACTATTGTGATAAACTGGATGTAATTTGATGACGGGAGTTGAACGGATACATGTAGAACTTTCTTGCTTTGAGATCACGAAAAGAACGGACTCAGCGATCGGCTGTGGTCGTTTTATTCATCTCTGCAAGAAAGGTCTGCGTTTCGTTTGCGCTCCCTCTCCGGACAGTCATACGGCCCCTTGAAATGGGGCCGTATTTCCTCGTATGGATTAGAGCCGCAAGATAGCACCTTTCTTGCGGCTCTTTTTTATTTCCAAACGAAAGGATGACTGCCATGCCCGCCATTCAGGTAACCAATCTTACTTTTGCCTATCCAGGCAGCTATGACCCCATATTCGAAAATGTTCATTTTCAAATTGATACAGACTGGAAGTTGGGCTTTACGGGGCGAAACGGTCGGGGGAAAACGACATTCTTAAACCTGTTGCAGGAGAAATACGAATACAGCGGTACGATCTCCACACCAGTCGTCTTTGATTATTTTCCGTTTCCCGTCGAGCACCCGGAGTATTTGACCTTAGACGTCGTCGAAGAGATCGTGCCAAGCTATGAGAGCTGGAAGTTGATGCGCGAACTGAACCTGCTTAAGATTTCAGAAGACGTGTTGTACCGGCCATTCGAATCGCTGTCCCAAGGGGAACAGACGAAGGTATTGCTGGCCGTGCTATTCATCCAAGACAATCGATTTCTGCTCATCGACGAACCGACCAATCATCTCGACTTGCACGCACGCAAGCTTGTCGCCGATTATCTGAATACGAAGCGCGGTTTTATTCTTGTTTCACACGACCGGGCTTTTCTCGACCGCTGCGTGGATCATATTCTATCGATCAACAAAACGAATATCGAAATCCAAAAAGGCAACTTCTCCAGTTGGTGGACGAACAAAACTCGCCAAGATACGTTCGAAATGGCACAAAACGAAAAGCTGTACAAAGACATACAGCGTTTATCTGCTTCTGCTAAACGTACTAGCGGCTGGTCTTTCGAGACCGAAAAATCGAAGAACGGCACACGAAACTCCGGCTCCAAGCTTGACAAGGGATACGTCGGGCATAAGGCAGCGAAAATGATGAAACGCTCGAAATCCATCGAACAGCGGCAACACGCCGCTTTAGAGGAAAAATCGAAATTGCTCCGAAATATCGAACAGTCAGAAAGCCTTGCGATCTCTCAGCTCGTGTATCCCAAATCGGAACTGGCTATGCTGGATCACGTCACGATTTACTACGGGGAAAGAGCGGTTTGCAAGAACATTTGTCTGACGATCGAACCAGGAGATCGGATTGCAATTTCAGGTCCAAATGGTTCAGGTAAGTCTAGCTTGCTTCGCCTGCTGAACGATGAGACGCTACATTATACAGGTACGTTTCAGCGGGAGCCGCAGCTTCGCGTTTCCTATGTATCCCAGAATACTTCTCATCTGCGAGGAACGCTTTCCGATTATGCAGCAGAGCACAGAATTGACGAAAGCTTATTTAAGGCCGTGTTACGTAAGCTAGATTTCGCCCGCATCCAGTTTGAGAAGGATATATCGGCGTTTAGCGGCGGGCAGAAGAAGAAGGTTCTAATCGCGAGAAGCCTATGTGAGGAGGCTCATCTGCATATTTGGGACGAACCGCTCAACTTTATCGACGTGATTTCCCGGATGCAAATTGAGGAGCTGTTGCTTGAGTACACGCCGACCATTGTATTCGTGGAACATGATCGGGAATTTCATGACCGTGTCGCCACGAAAACGATTGAACTCGGTGGAGATTAGAAATTTACAAAGTGACTTGGAGTAAGACATGATTTAAACGGCAGAAAGCTTTGCACAACAACTTTTATGAAAAGGGAAGCGATTGAACTTAAGGGACACGAGAGTTCAATAGAACATCGGCAGTCTAGGATTTTATTTTATTTTCTTATCCATGGCTGCCGATTCTTTCTATTGGGGGCATTCTAATAGTTATTTCACTAAGACTGAGAGCTATATTATTCTACAGCGGGTTTTGCTTCCATAATATCGTCTCCCCTTATAAAAGAGTAAAAACCTCTCCAAACTGAAGCGACCCCTGTCAAGTGGACAGCTATCAAAAAGCAATATTTAAGTGCTCTGCCTCCCTCACGGTAGCCAACGAAAAATGACATCTGGCAAGAATATCTTTAAATGGTGATTTCCGGAGGACTTTTTTGTGCTTTAAATAACTTCGCAAGTGCTCCTCTTATGAGCCAGATGCTTCATTTGATTTTAATTCATTCTTTGCAACATGTATTAGAGCAGCCAACGATGTGAAAATCCACTTTTCCCGATGCCAGAGCATTTGCGCAGAAAATGATATATCCGGTAAATCCTATGGTAAAGCAACCAAATTTGTTCTCTGTGAAAGTCATCAACAATCAATGAGGAACGAGATGCCAGCAGATGATCTGGAGATACCACCATTCGAAATGACTCATCTTTTAAAAACTCTGAATGAAGGTCTTTGGCTACAACGAATCCATCCAATACAAAAACGACATCCGCAAGCCCTTCTCTTAGACTGTGTCTATACCGGCCAACAATTTTTGCCGTATGCCACTAAAAAAGCTTCTACTATTGTAAACATAGTTGAAATAAATTGATATAAAAACATCTTTTGGAAGGTGTGTACATATAAATCGTGGAATAGCAACATATTACAGTTAACCGCTATCTAGAAGGGAACTGTATTGCTATGGTTGACAAGTTAAAAAAATGGCTGTTTAAGCAGCCTTCACGATCTAAAAATGGCACGAGCTCTGAACCAGTTAATGATAAAAAATCGACTGAGTTATCCAAGGAACTGAGTGGCACGCTTAAGGACAACGTGACCTTGCTGAAGCAGGAAATAGGACATAGCACGGATTTCATTCTTCGTTGTTTGAACGATAAACAGGGCAATCCGGTTCTCGCTGTAGGTTTTCTTCAAGGCCTGATTGATCAGCAAATTTTAACGACACTGCTGGAGGAACTTACTGCAGGTATTCGAAATGGGGATCTCTCCGATCGTAATGTTGAAAGTTGGTTGATGGATCGTATTCCTATTGGGGGCATCACTTGCCTTAAAAATGAGAAAGCACTTATCCATGCCGTTCTTTATGGACAGGTGGTTCTCCTTGTCGAAGGCAGCACCAAGGCCTTTGCTGCTTCTATGAGCGGGGGGGCTAAAAGAGCGGTTGAGGAGCCAACATCGCAGACAGTAATTCGCGGTCCTAAAGAGGGGTTTACAGAGGATATATCCACCAATATCGCACTCCTCCGGAGAAGGATCAAATCAACTGAACTCCACTTTGATTCTCGAATTATCGGATCATACACGCAGACGAAGGTATCGGTGGCATATATTCGAGGCATTGCAGATCCAGAGGTGGTTAAGGAAATCTCCAGACGATTAGATTCCATTAACACGGACAGTATTCTCGAAAGTGGATATATCGAGGAATTTATTCAAGATGGGGTATGGACCCCCTTTCCAACCATATATAACACTGAGCGCCCGGATACTGTAGCAGGCAGCTTGCTTGAGGGGTTAGTAGCGATATTGGTTGATGGGACTCCATTTGTATTGATTGCTCCTGTAACCTTTTTTCGGTTCATCGCATCCAGTGAAGACTACTACCAACGTTATGATCTGGCATCTTTTCTTCGAATCGTTCGAATGGCATCCTTTTTCTTGGCATTGCTATTACCCTCATTCTTTATTGCAACAACAACGTTTCACCAGGAAATGCTGCCTACAACAATGCTCATCACTTTGGCTGCGCAGAGAGAGAATACACCATTGCCAGCCCTGCTTGAAGCAATGCTAATGGAGCTGACCTTTGAGGTTATTCGCGAAGCAGGAGTACGAATGCCGCGCGCCGTAGGGCCTGCAATCTCTATCGTTGGGGCATTGGTTCTTGGACAAGCTGCTGTACAGGCGGGATTGGTTTCTGCAGCTATGGTGATTGTGGTTTCATTCACAGCTATCTGCAACTTTGTACTACCTGCGATCAATATGGCGGGGGCTGTTCGTTTGCTCAGATTTGGACTCATGCTGTTAGCGGGTTTATTTGGATTATACGGCGTTTTGGCCGGCTTGGTTCCCATCCTCGTTCGATTAGTATCTGTGAATTCGTTCGGCGTTCCTTATATGATGCCGCTCGCACCTTTCTATACGAGCAATATGAAAGACCTGTTTGTGCGTGTACCTTGGTGGAAGATGAAGAAACGGCCGAAAATGATTGGGGATGTCAATCCAGTAAGACAGGCAACGGAACAGGAATCATTTGCAGAACAAGCGGGGGAACACAGCCGAGATCCCATGGCGTAAGGAGGAACCGATATGTCCCAATTAGGCAGATTTATTTTGGCCTTGGTCATATTATTCATTTTGGCGGGTTGCTGGAACCGAGTCGAACTGAATGAGCTGTGGGTAACTGCGGCTACAGGAGTAGATATGATGGACGACGGACAGTGGATGATGTCCTATCAGATTATTATTCCCTCCGCCCTTGCAAGTGGTACCGGAGGAGGAACGGGAGGGTCTTCTCAACCGGCATCCCATGTATTCTCAGTAAAGTCCAAAACCTATAACCAGGCGTTATCGTACAGCAATTTAAAAACATCAAGACAAATCTACATAGCACATAATCGTGTTGTATTTATCGGTAAGAGAGCGGCTGAGAAAGGAATGGACCGTTTAATTGATTTTTATCTTCGTAATACGGAAGCAAGGGAGATGGTAACTATGATTGTAACGGACGGCTTAGCATCCGATCTATTAAAGAAATTACTGCCGCCTGAAAAACTTCAAGGCGTCGCCATGGCTGAATTAGTCGACAAAGAGAGTGATATTTTATCGGTGTTTCCGAAAGTTAGGGTTTATGATTTCGTATTAAGCATGAACTCGGATTCCAAATCTATTGGAGTACCGGTCGCCGAGTTGACCGGAGAAGGGGACTATCAGGATGTGAAGGAAGCAGAGAGTCTGGATGTCTTCAAAAAAACCTCGGCCCCGCTCAAACTGGCATTGACTAAATTGGCGGTATTCCAAAAAGGAAAGCTCAAAGGGTTTCTCAACAAGGAAGAGAGTCTGGGTGTATCTTATCTGTCTCAAAAGATTAACAACAGCGAAATTTCGTTCCCATGCAGCAAACAGCCCGGTAGGGAAATGTACTCTTCCATACTAGTAAACTCTGCTAATGTAAAGCTTACACCCAGAAAAACCAGTTCTCATTACACTATGCAGGTTGGAGTGAAAATTAATGGGACTTTAAATGAAACTACATGCACTAAGGATATTTCCAAGACGAAGACCATACATGATCTGGAAGAAGAGATTGCAAAAGAAGTGACCAGTACGATAAATAAGGGCTGGGCTAAACTTCAGGAACTTGGTGTAGACGCAACTGGTTTTGCTGACCGGATTCACCGGAGGTTCCCAAGGGAGTGGGGAACGGTGAAAAAAGACTGGGATCAGGAATTCAAGAAGATAGAACTGGACATTCGAGTGGATGCACGGATTCAGCGTCCTGGCCTCCTACAGAAGCATATCGGAAGTCAAACCTAACCCATTTTGTATAAAGGGGCTTTAAAAGTATGAATAAAACCGTCACCAGGGTATCCGGGTTAGCTATCGCTTTTTCCTTGTTTCAGGTTGGCAGTACAACCTTATTCCTCTTGGGAGCTACAGCCAAGCAGGATGCATGGCTAGCCATGCTGATCGGCGCACTTGTAGGCTTCGTCTTGCTAATCATGTATTTATACATGCATAAACTTGATCCACATCGAGATTTGTACGAGCTCCTATGCCATTATTGGGGAAAATGGATAGGTAGTCTGGGTGGTCTTCTGTTCATCAGTTACTTTGCTTATGAAGCTTCCAGGAGTGTCAGGGACATTGGTGAGCTCGGCGCATTGACATTACTTAACAGAACTCCTACCGAAGTTATTACGTTTATAGCGTTAATTGTCTGTGCCGATGTAGTGTGGTTTGGACCGAGGGTCTGGTTCCTTCTATGTCATATCTTCCTTCTTCTATTGGTTTTTGGTTATGGCATTTTATTATTGCTTACTCCTTTTACAGGACTCATTCACTTTGAATTTTTATTTCCTGTATTGGAGAATGGTCTAACTCCCGTAGTGAAGGCTGCCATTCCCGAGATCGTGTCTTTTCCCTTCGGGCAGACGGTTCTTTTTCTTGTGCTGTTCAAGATTGTTACGGATAAACGTAAATTACAGCGGTCAATCGTCATTGTTTACTGGATCACTGCTGTGTTCCTTATTGTAATGAATGAACTAACAATCCTGGTTTTAGGTCCGGAATGGGCAGCATCAAGCACCTATCCCTTATTTGAGGTTACACAACTAATTCAGCTACCGAAGATCGTTGAGAGAGCTGATGTCCTGTTTTCGATGATTCTATTTATTGGAATCGGAATCAAAACGGCTGGTTTTATGTTTGGTGCCGTCATTGGGCTTCAAACGATAACCCCCTTTAGATATAAGCCTGCTTTACTGTTGCTAAGTATCATCATATACGCCCTTACGTTTCTCTCCTCTAGGTTAACCGAATTTTTGTGGTTCGGTCTTCATGTAGCCTTGGTTCGAGTTTGGCCTATCTTTCAGATTGCTCTGCCTGTCCTCCTTTTCCTGACCATGCTAATTCGGAAGAAAAAGAGAAGGACTTATAGTTAGCTATAGCCTTCTCAACACTGTCTAATTTCTTCTTTGTCTTAGCCACATTGGATTCTCTAATGACTAATGTTGAAGAACTTACTGATGTTTTCGACAATTTGTCAGCAATCTTTAGCTTCATGATTCGATTGCCTTTGCTGTTTTACTATGCTGTGCCTTTACGCTTACCACTATGGCATTTTCAGAAAGAGAATTTCCATTTACCTTGAAGGTGTCTTGGTTTATCTCACCAATGGGCCATATCCCCTAGAGCCCCAAGGGGTTTCACTATTTAGTAAAGTACAGATATTGATCACGTTCCCACTGGTGAACTTGTGTGCGATACAGATACAAGTAGCTCCGGCAAATCTCCATTAGTGTGATTCAGGTCAATTATTTACGCCCGCTGATGCTTTTTTGACAGCCAGTTAAAAATGCCTCACTGATTGGAGTTACTTGGAACTGTTCGCCCTACCAATGTCCATCTTTGACGCTAACCGATGCCGGATGGACTACATTCGCAAACTACTATAAATACAGAATAACGTCTGACTTATCCAGATTTACTATTGATCTTCGTGCGAATAAATTTCTTTTTTAAATGCCACAACAAAAAGAAGGTAGGAAAAGTTTCCTAACCTTCTTAGCATTCATATTTCAATGTTTGAATAATATCATTGTTTTTTTACAATGTTACTGCGGATTTACCATTTTAACTTTAAAGATAGGCTTTGGAGTAGTGATAGTGTTTAATGGATCTTATTACTGCCACTACGTTCTCTTGCCATGCTATACAATCCCTCCCCCATAAATTCGTCTGCTTACTATAAGTGAATTAGACAAACTGACGATATGAAATCGTACAGTCTTTTCTAAAGCGGCTACATATAATGTTCTATATATCATTAAAAATGGCTTAAACGGTCAACTTTAATATAGTAAGAGTAGTATTGGTAAAGTTATGAAGTTGGGCTGGGGTTGCATTTGCATTTACCAATTGAATAGTTGTAGGAACGACCCCTACAGTAATAATGACTTCTGCCGAAATTGGTCCGCCACCGTTACCCGTGAAGGGAACAGGAGTAACAGGGATTCCATTTACGGTAAGGTTAAAGGCAGCATCACCTTGGTTATGAATTGTAAAATCTATTAGATAGCTTCCCGTTTCGTTGATTGTTATCGTTGTAGATGGAGGAGTGAAAGTAAATGCACCTCCAACATTAGCCAAAACTCCAGTAAAGGTAATTGGTGAGTTACCCGGAACTGTGTCCGTTCCCGTACCAGGATCTGCTCGGAAGACACTTAAGAAGTCTGATATCCCGCCGCCTGCTGGCCCTGCTGCCCCCGTTGCTCCTGCTGGTCCTACCGCTCCTGCCGGTCCCACTGGTCCTGCTGGCCCAACTGCTCCTGCGGGTCCTGTTGGTCCGGGAATTCCTTGAAAACCTTGTAGCCCTTGCTGGCCTTGAGCACCTGGAACTCCCTGTGGACCCGGCAGTCCCTGCGCTCCCTGCGGTCCCTGAGGTCCTTGAGGTCCTTGAGGTCCTCGGATCCCTTTAACAATAACTTTCGGTAAAACTTTGACCTTTTTAACTACACATCTTCTAAATTTTCTCCGATGCATTTTCTTTTGCCAATAATAATGTCTAAACATAATTAATGATCACCTCCGAAGTCTAGTCAAAGTAGCTTATTGTGCAATTAACCAAAAAGATTGGGCTGTTGACTTGATCTTGGGAAAATAGGCATAGGTCTGACCCTATCGTGTTAGATTATTACTGCTTATCCTTCTAAAGCTTAATAGCCCTACTATCAACCGATCCAGCCCCTGCACTGTATGTATCTTTCTATTTCCAGCTTGCAAAATCTTTACCCAAAAAAGGAGATGAGATAATGACTAGATTGTTAGATGCTCGAACATCTCAAAACGCAAGTTACGGTAATACGATCTCAATCTCCATGCCAGCCAATACTCCTGTTGCCATCGCAGAGCTTGGCTTAGACGTGACGGGCGCTGGGGAAAATATGCGTGTACAATTATCAGGGATTGCTGAGCTTTCATTTCCCACTACTCCACCTTTTGACTCCGTTATTGCTATTTCTATTGTTAGAGGCACTCTCGACTCTCCTGTTGCATACGCCCTTTACTCTGTTAGTGTCTCCGAAGCAAACCCAAACGCTGTACAGGTCGTTACCATTAATGCATCCGATTACAATGTCCCTCTACCACCATCAAATGAATTGGTGTATACCTTATATTTATTTTGCACAGCGGATGCCACCCGAATAGGAATAGAAAGTTTTAATGCGGTTGCCTATTCAGATTAAAATTACACCATCATATGGAGGGCAAAGCCCTCTTTTTTTTCCATCTGTCCTTGAGGGACGACACTTTCCATCTGTCGTTCTTTTTTTTGGTATAGTTTACTTAAGGAGTTGATCAAATGGGATTCATGCTTATTTTTATTGCGATTATTTTTTTCTCACTTGGTATTTTGAGTAAATGAAACCCCACTTGAGGATGGCGTGCAAACGAAGCCTGGAAGATCAAAGGTGACTCAGAACCAAGCGACGCTTACATTGACGGCATGAAATTTAGAGGCTCTGTATCTATACTCTTTGGGTCCTTCTTTTTAGTATGTGGACTTTTGGTTATCTTCCTATAAGTTCCACTACTTGTTACCAATCACCAAAATACCATATCGAAACGGAATTTGCTGTTTGGCTGATGCTCCTCAAATATCATTTAGCATATTTTCAAAACAGAAATCTGTCTCTCATCCAAAGCTTCCAGTAATCGATTTTCCTTAATCTTCTGAGACCGACCTGCCGCTGTAGTAAGCTGCAGTAAGTAGTAAAGATCATTTTTCTCGCATAGTATTTAGTCATCAAACCAG
This sequence comes from Paenibacillus peoriae, assembly GCF_022531965.1. GTDB lineage: Bacteria > Bacillota > Bacilli > Paenibacillales > Paenibacillaceae > Paenibacillus > Paenibacillus polymyxa_D. Next base: position 3,191,178 of record NZ_CP092831.1, read on the forward strand.
CCATCCTATAAGGAAGAACAATGTAAAACTCGACTCGTCACTCTCGAGAGTGAGTGGTTTAGAAGTGCCAGTATACCCGGGTGTAATGACTTGTTTTCTTTCTAAGTCTTCAAGGCATCCAACACATATGGATTGTCAACACTAAACTAGACAATTTTTTTGTGGTGTCTCTGCTTGAACTCAGCTGGACTCAAGTAATCCAGAGAACCGTGAATCCGAATATGGTTAAACCAGTGTACATAGCCATGTAATTCTGTGGTTAGCTCAGCAAGACTTTCAAAATGACGTTTCTTCACAAATTCCGTTTTGAAAATTTTAAAAGTAGCTTCCGCAACGGCATTGTCATAGGGACAGCACTTCATGCTCAAAGAACGCTCAATCTGAAAAGCCTTTAGCGCATCGTCGATGAGCTTATTCTTGAATTCATTGCCTCGGTCGGTATGGAAGAGTTGAATGTCATTCAGGTTGCCCTTAATTGAAGCCAAAGCACGGTAAACCAGCTTGGCCTCCTTGTGAGGGCCTGCACTGTAGCCAATAATCTCGCGGTTAAACAGAACTACAAAGAAGCATACGTAGTTCCAATATGAACCCACTCGGACGTACGTCAGATCGCTTACGACGACAGACAACGCTTGCTCTTGTTCAAATTTCCGGTCCAGTACATTCGCTTGCTTGGCTTCATTGCATCTCGTGGGATGAGGCTTGTACTGAGCAACCGTATACGAGGAAACCACCCCGTATTCCTTCATGATTCGTCCAATACTCCGCCTGAATACCGTAGAGCCTTGCTGGTGTAACGCTTTTTTGATCTTACGCGTACCGTAGTTTTGACGGCTGCTTTGAAAAATGTCCATAATCAGGGAGGGAAGCTCACCCTCCGATGTCACTTCTACTTTGTTTTCTTCATAATAATAGGTGCTTCTCGGGAGTTTTAGGACGTCGCACATTGCTGATACCGAGTATTTATGTTTATTCTGGCGAATGACATTTACTTTCGTCCCATGATCAGCGCGGCTTGCTTTAATATATCATTCTCCATGAGCAGTTGCTTGTTCTGTTTTCGAAGTTCGAGCAGTTCTAATTCCTCTGGAATCCGGTTGTCTTTCTCTTTGAAGGATCCAGATGTGGAACTCTGTTTCACCCATTTATCCAACGATGAAGGATTCAAATCATATTCTTGAATGATATCCTTTCGTGCTTTGCCACTTTGATAGAGCTGAACCATCTACGCTTTAAATTCAGCGCTAAAGGTACGTCTTTCTTTTTTAGTCATGATCCGTTTGCTCCTTCTAGGTTGGTCTGTAGTCTACTATATTAGACCACAATTTTTCTGTCTAGAAGAGTGTAGCCGATCCATCCCATCCAAATTGCTTTCTAAGCGTCAGCACCTTGGAACAAGAAAAGACGAGCCATAGTAGCTCGTCATTGTTACTACTGATTTTAAATTGTTTGGCCAATTACACTGTACTCATAAAGTCGAATCTTCAGTAACCTGTGGCTGAGTCCTTTAAGCATTACAACCCCCAAGTATCATAAGCAGTATAAATAGTACGAGAATAACCCCGACACTGGTAAACATGCCGCCATAACCAACTCCATCAGTCCCACTATTTGTATGGGGATGAGTTTTTCAAATTGATTAATATCGGTAGTCTTTCTCATCTCCAGTATTTCCACTGTACCTATGGGCGTGAGGAATTCTACCATTTACTGTTGTATACCCTTCAAAATGATGGTAATGCCCACCACCTGTCAAGTGAATGGCTGGTCCTGTAGTACCTCTAATTAGATGCGTATGTTGATCGTTAAATGATGTTTCTGCATAATAATTATGAACATGCGGAACACCACTTGGAGCTGGTTCTGTTACTCCAGCGTAATGGTGGTAGTGTCCTACATCAAGTGATGTATTCCCACTAAAAGGATGTACGTGAACATTAACTGGTCTACCGTCTCACGAACTAATAAAAAGCTTATGCGAATGGTTAGATTCGGAATCACGGGAATGAACAACAAAACCTGTTATTGGTATTTCCATCAGTAGCCACCTCTCTTTATCAACTGCCATATACTATGAAAGAGGTAGTGTAAATGTTCAAAAGGCTATTTGAGTTGAGTTGGTTTCCACTATTCGGGTAGCAGGATAACAGGCTGTCAGAGCGTGTGTATGCCCTCTCTCTGCTCTTTGCTGTACTCTTTCCGGTATTCGTCCGGATAACGGAAAAAGTGCCTAGAACAACTCACATATTGGCGTATAAGAGCAAAAGAAAAAGCACCTCAATGGGTGCTTAACATTCTACCACGATGGTCGATGACCACATAAGGAACCAGCAGGTCCGACCTCGTCAATGTTTTGTGTATTATTTGATAAAGAAACGAACTTCCCATCAATAATTCTTACATAAGTCATATCTCCATAGTCTGGTTGTGTTTTATCTGTCTGCGGAGACACATACGTAATAAAGACGTTACAAAGACGGTGTCCATTACTCATCCTCATATCAACGGCTTGATTTAGGTAATTTTTAACCTGATTTGGATTTATAATATGCTGTTGTGGCGGTCTACCTGCTGGGTAATACTGTATTCCCCCGTGGGTATAATACATTTTTGTCACACTCCTCAGAAAGTTTTTACTTCCTGATAGCCTATGCATAGAAGTGTAACGTTGTGTAAGGCAAGATATTTTAGATGGGATTAATTCATTCTTTCACACAAGCTGTACGGGAACAAAACTGCTTAACCCCATCCCACTTCCCCCATACACAACCTTTGCATTTTTTTGGCTTTTTTGGTGGTCCTTTCATGTATAGCAAAATTCCTTTCTTCTGCTTCTTCTTCAAACCAAAAATCCTTTCAAGGCAATAAAAGAAGCCACCCAAATGAGTGACTTGTATCTGCCTATGTATTTAGAGCACCAAATGAACCGAGGCGCTTATTTAAAACCCGAAAAAAGAAACAGCGATAGGTTCTATTCCCGCAAGCGGGATGCAAAACGCTACGCTGTTGCATAAAAGCATTTGTACTTAGTAACAAACAAGACCATTTTACTGATATTAGAAAATGGCCGTCAAAGAACTAAGACCGGACAATACCGGAAAATGGGCAATTAAACCATTATAAGCTGGCTTTTGCTCACTTTCTCGATATTAGTCTTAGACTGCCGCTGTTATCATTCTATTAACGTTCTTCGTTAGCGTAACGCATTACTTGACCAAATTCGATATGTTGCCGGCCAATAACCTACGTTTTCGTATGATTACTCAGCATAGTGATGTGTAGCTGCACTAACATATCAACAGTCTCTTAAATCAAAAGCTTCTTCTAGTGCGGCAGTATCTTCGAAGATTTGAAAAAACCTTATCTTCTCCTGTTCTACTTCGCAAATAATTGCCCAATCACTCTCGAACACTTTCCCGGTTACATTGACCTTGATGCGGAAATTCCCCCATGCACACGCTGCTTCCTTATTACCGATGAGTTTGTGAAGGACAAAACTCTCTATTTGTTCTGCTTCTTCTAATAAGTTTAAATAATTTCTAACACCTTCTTTTCCATGAAATGTGCCGTATAAAGGAATTTTATTAGAAGGCTCTTTTTTAAGAATAATAAATTTCGCTTCATCATGAACCAATTCGATCACTTTATCAATCTGTTTGCTTCCTAATGCTTGAAAATAATTTGTTAGCACCTGTTGAGCACTTTGCATTTCTACTAATCTCCCTTCGAATAGGCGGAATAAGCTTTGCACAATCCAATGATAACATATTTTATCTACCATCCTGCCCGTTGGCTTAACGCCGCCGCTGCCAGTCTAGAACTATATTTTCACGGTCTAACATTTTATTTCCATCAAACACTCGTCCCAGACAATTCTCTCACCCAGTTTATCCTCATCACCGGACTTCATAGTTTCCCAGCACGTATTACAAAAGGATGCGCCCATTGTTGTGTTCTCCCGGTTCGGATTAGGGTCATTGCAAAGCATACATTTTCCTGTTTTCGGACTCTTTTTCACAATACCTCTCCCATCGATGGAAAAATAGAAGACACGCTGCGGAATTGAACCGCGCAAGGGTTTCTGACCAGGCTGTTTCATGTTTCCGCTGGTTAACTGGTTCCTTGCCCCCTGCGCGTGCTATAAAACCCCGGAATAACGGTCCCATGAAAATTGAAATTCATGTTCTTCTTTAATTGCTACTTGCTCAAGCTTCTTCTCTTTCCTAGTGCCTTTATTGTGTATTTCATATTCGACTTTTTTAAGTTCTTTAATCATTTCCCCCTTTACCCTCAACAAACATAATTCGTTGTGCCCATACGATGGCTTGGAATTGGGTTGTTATGTTGTACCAGATCATTTCAACTGGGTCCATTTCTTGAACTGCGTCCATGATTTCAAGAAACTCAGGATTCTGAGGCATAAATTTACGGAAGAATCCATGTGTGACTGCTTTGTCGTTCCCAGGAGGGCCACCACTTCCGCCCTTATTCCCTTTTGCATTCCTATTACCTGTTTGCCCCCCGCGTTTTCTTTTTTCGGGAAGCTCGCTCCACTTGTCCAGTGCCTTCCATTTGCGGATGCGGGAATCGCTCACACCCAGCTTTAACGCTATATCCTTAAGTTTCATTTTACGTCCGCTATCCAACCACATTTTCAGCGCCTTTTTCCGGTTTGGATTTCGTTCTCTGCTCACTTAATTTTCACCACCACCAAAGTATTCGAGTTGGTTTTAACGCGGAGGCCTAAAAATAAATCTAGCGCTCCACTTGCATTTATTCGTGATGTTGTTCTAACTACTAGAAAACTAGGACTTGTTAAACTAAATAATGTAAAACTAATTCACTATACTATATATTCTCGGTAACTCATAAAACACGTAGATTGCTTGGTGCTATTTGTTTTGTTGTCCTTTCCCATTTTGAATTCACGGTTACCCTATTGTAGAGAATTGCTACAACTCAAAATCCTTCAAAACATCGTCTAAAGTGTCCTGAAGGATACCTACATAACGTAATGTCACCTTCTGTTCAGTGTGATTGAACAGATCCATTAGTAACGCTATATCCTTCGTTTCGTTATAAAAATAGTACCCGAATGTCTTTCTCATAGAATGAGTTCCTATTTCCTTCAATCCGAACTTCCGGGCTACACCATTCAGCATTTTGTAAGCCATACTGCTGCTGATCGGCACAATCTCGGATCTTCTCCTTTTATTGCGACTCGGGAATAAATAATCGCTATCCAGTTTACCGGATATATATGCATCAAGCTCTTTGCGAAGGTTTTTTCGAATGGGGATGTTCTTTCTTTTCTTCGTTTTCTTTTCAGTAATTACAATATGGCTTCCTTTAACTGAGCTGACCTTCAAGGGTAAAATATCCGATATACGCAATCCTGTGTTGATTCCAATCAAAAAAAAAAAAAAAAATGTAGTCCCGTTCATTTTTCTCTTTCAGATATTGCTTAATGGCCTCCAGCTTTTTAGAATCGCGGATCGGCTGAACGAGGTTCACTGCATTTCGCTCCTTTCATGTTTGTTTGAACAGAGGATGGAAACATACATAATTGTTTAGTACCAGTCCAATCGCCCCAGACACATCCATTACATAAAGCGGGTTGACGTGGTGACCTAGCCAGGACAGGCGGGGGTCTCCGTGAAGATTTAATTGGCATATTACTTTCCTCCAATGCAAAAAGGCCGCTTTTCAGCGACCTCGAATTTACGTTATTTTATGGATACAATATATCATTTTTCTAATTCGTTATTACTGCGGTTTTATGTATGTTATTGCATGTAAATTAAGCCAAGGAAAAGTTTCCTGAACAAATAAAAAAGCCGCCTATTGGCAGCTTGCTGTTACTATTGCTTAGTCATAATATTTTTTTGATTAAGGTTAACTCCTATTGTAGGTGATGGCGTTTCTTCATCATAATGCTCATAGTCAAAAAGGGCTTCTCTCGGAACCACTATGGCATTGCACCATTGCTCGTCAGACTTGGTTTTAATTCTAACGACACCTTCACGAGTAAATTCTTCTAATCCAATATGTGTTGTATATCCAACTATAAATCCTGGCAACATTCTTTTCACCCCCTCTTCTTTCTAACAGGATTCGACGCTTAGGAAGGATATACCTTTTTATGCGTCGAAAGTATTAGGTCGTAAGGAGGTGATAAGTTAAATGAATGAAAAGGCTATCCAATTTTGTCTATCTTTAATCCTATCAATCATGTTCGTTGTTTTCTTAATTGTAGGGGGGTATAAAGCTTATTACGCTACTTTAGAATGTTGGCCCTAAGTTTGATCAATTACACAGGAATAATTAGTAATTTCAAAGCGGTCTAAATGATGATTGTCTCAGTTATTTAGAGAACTATCGTCATTTAGACAGCTGAGTCCTTGTCTCATATTTAGTTTTGAATGCGCCCTAACCCTCCGTCATGCACTTGCCACTGCCGCCCTTATTGCATGTTTCATGTTGCATACCGATCATTCGTCCTTTTTCATCCTTAGCTGTTGTGAAGTAGTGGTCAATTATGAAATCACAAAGCTGTGTCGCCTTCGTTTTTTACAGAATGCACATGGATACTTCGGCATTTTAAATACTTCCGGCATGTCCTTGCCCCGTTCTATCCATTATAGGTATGGTTATTGGCGTCCAATGTGTATGATAATCCGGCCAGTCTGCATCCAATGGTGTACCGCAATATGGTGGTTCTTCAATCGGGAAGTTCCACCAAAGAACGTCTCCATAATACGTTGAATCTTCATGAGTACAACATTGAAAAGCACATAAAACCCCACTTCAAAAAAATTACATTACAAAAATTAAAGCCGCTCATGTATCAAAAATTCATAAATAAGCTTTCTGAGAGTAAAGGTAGAGGGGATAAAGTTTATAGTAGACGTACAGTAGAACTCATACATTCCACTATGCATGACGCGCTAGAAAAGGCTGTTACGCTCGGTAAACTGGATAAGAATCCGTGTGAAGGTGTGACTATCAGGGGGATTAAGAAATCAGATAAAGTAAAATTTATTGAGTCAGAGCACATTCCTGAATTTCTAGCAAATGCAAAAAAATACGGATATATTTATTGGTTTTTCTTTATGTTTATGTTAGAGACAGGTATGCGAAAAGGAGAAGTTGGCGCGTTACAGTGGCCAGACATTGATCTAAAAAATGGCTTGGCAACCGTTAGTAAAACTTTAGATTACGATCTCCCTGAGAATCCTGATGATTTATTTGGTGATACAAAGACATTCAACTCAAAAAGAACCTTAAAAATAAGTAACACCTTATTGGCTGCATTAAGACACCACCTAAATGTTCAAAATCAAAACAAGATCACTTTAGGCGAAATGTATAGGCATGATCTTAATCTAATTATGTGTCGTACAGATGGAAGTTCGATCCCGAAATCGTCTTTGTTCAATTCATTTTCTAGGATATTAAAACGAACGGCACTCCCCCCCTTACCTATCCATTCTCTTCGACATACGCACGCAGTATTGCAATTAGAAGCTGGTGCTGATATGAAATATGGCAGGAACGCTTGGGACATGGTAGCATCCAAGTAACATCAGACATCTATGCTCATATTTCAAAAAAAATAGAATCGAATAACATGGGGAAATATGAGTCTTTTACTGAGAATTTATTTCGATAATAAAAAGTTTGGGGGCAATTTGGGGGCGCTTTATAATTCAACTTCATAATATCCATATACTACCCCCAAAGCAAAAATCCCTCAACGCTTAGAGCGCCAAGGGATTTCCCATTTTAGTAAAGCGTCAGATATTGATCACGTTCCCATTGATGGACTTGTGTGCGATACATATCCCATTCAATTTCCTTAAGCTCATAGAAGTAGGCCAATGCATGGTCACCCAGTGCGTCAGAGATAACTTCGCTACGAATAAGTTCAGACAAAGCTTCTTTCAAGTCTGCAGGCAGACTTGGAATGCCTTCTTCAATCCGCTCTTCCTCAGACATCACGTAAATGTTACGATCAATCGGAGCTGGGAGAGCCAACTGACGTTTGATCCCATCTAAACCAGCTCTCAGCATCACTGCCAAGGCTAAATAAGGATTCGCCGCCGGGTCAGGGTTACGAACTTCGACGCGAGTGCTCAGACCACGAGACGCAGGAATCCGAATCATTGGACTGCGATTGCTTGCAGACCAAGCCACATAACAAGGCGCTTCATAACCAGGTACGAGACGTTTGTAGGAATTTACTGTTGGATTCGTGATCGCTGCCATTGCACGTGCATGTTTCAGAATACCAGCCATATAGTGGCGGGCCGTCTGGCTTAATCCGAGTTCGTCCGTTTCATCATAAAATACGTTTTCATTGTCCTTAAACAACGATTGATTGCAGTGCATACCAGAACCATTTACACCAAACAAAGGTTTTGGCATAAAGGTAGCATGCAAACCATGCTGACGAGCAATCGTCTTAACAACGAGCTTGAACGTTTGAATCTGGTCCGCAGCTTTAATCGCGTCTGCATATTTAAAGTCAATCTCATGCTGACCAGGTGCAACTTCATGATGGGATGCTTCAATTTCGAAGCCCATCTCTTCAAGCTTAAGTACAATTTCACGACGGCAGTTTTCACCCAGATCCATCGGAGCCAGGTCAAAATACCCGCCCTGGTCATTCAGTTCTGTAGTCGGCTCGCCTTTTTCATCCGTTTTGAACAAAAAGAATTCAGGCTCGGGTCCGACATTCATCGAAGTGTATCCCAGCTCTTCGGCTTCCTTAAGTACACGTTTCAAGATGCCCCGTGGGTCACCTGCAAATGGGACTCCATCCGGCTTGTAAATATCGCAGATCAAACGAGCTACACGATCTGAGGTTACCCAAGGGAATACAACCCAAGTGTCCAAATCCGGATATAAATACATATCAGATTCTTCAATACGCACATAACCTTCTATAGAAGATCCGTCAAACATCATTTTATTATCCAATGCTTTTTCCAGTTGACTAACCGGAATTTCAACGTTCTTAATAGTACCCAGCAAATCTGTGAATTGCAAACGAATAAAACGAACATTTTCCTCTTTCGCAATCCGAAGGATATCTTCTCTGCTATAACTCACTCTAACCTCTCCCTTTCTGTAATGACTATATACGAATCAGTTGTTCAATAAATTACTTAAATGATGAGACCAGGTTTTAAAGTAAGGCAACCTTATACCAAGAGGTAAGTCAAGACATTATCTCTTATTGAAGAACCGTGATAATTCACCTTGGATCAGGGATACCTGTCCTGGCCTTTTGCCTGCAACAAGTTGTTGTTTCAGCAAGCGGTGAAGCTGAGTATCAGACATTTCACGGCGTTTAACTTCCGTATCTGCAGTAATAACCGTAGCTTCCTCCGATTCCTTGGTAACCGGATTCATGACTTGTTTAATTCCCGCAATGTTAACACCCTTCTCGATCAACGCCTTAATTTCAAGCAGACGCTCTACGTCATTAAAAGAAAAAAGACGTTGGTTTCCCGATGTACGGGCAGGAACTATCAAGTTATGCTGTTCATAATAACGAATCTGACGCGCTGACAAGTCCGTTAGCTTCATGACAATACCTATTGGAAATAAGGCCATATTTCTGCGAATTTCGTCGCCCATTTGTCATCAACCTTCCAGTGATCTATTATACACCTTATTGTACATTTAGCTGATGCAAAGTGTCAATGACATGTTAGAAAAACTCACAATAATTTACGTTCTTTCATCGTTTGCAGTGCCATAAGCACTCCAAATTTAACATGAGAGTAGGTTAACCCCCCTTGCATGTAACCAATATAAGGCTCACGAATAGGAGCATCTGCGGATAGTTCCAAACTTCCCCCTTGTATGAACGTACCTGCAGCCATGATAACTGGATGCTCATAACCCGGCATATCCCACGGTTCCGGCACCACATGGCTATCCACGGCAGCCGCACGCTGAATGCCCTGTACAAAAGCAATTAGATGCTCTGGTCCACTAAAAGAAATAGCCTGAATCAAATCCGTACGCTCTTCATGCCAGGCAGGTTTGGTCTCAAATCCCATCTCTTCAAAGACCGCAGCTGCGAATACGCTCCCTTTAACCGCTTGCCCAACCAGTGTTGGAGCAAGGAATAGTCCCTGAAATATGCCTCGTGTAGTACCTAGCATGGCTCCTACTTCTCCACCAATTCCAGGTGCAGTTAATCGGTACGATGCCAGCTCTACAAACTTTTGTTTGCCGCAGATATATCCACCCGTTTCTGCAATGCCACCACCGGGATTTTTAATTAACGAACCTGCCATCAAATCGACACCGACTTGAGTAGGTTCCAGCTTCTCGGTAAATTCACCGTAGCAATTGTCAACAAAGACAATAACGTCAGGTTTTATTTCCTTCACACGTGCTGTCATTTCTTCAATATCTGCTACACTAAAGGAAGCTCTCCAATCATAACCGCGTGAGCGCTGAATACCGATTACTTTGGTATTGTCATGGATCGCAGCCTTCACTGCTTCCCAGTCCACTTTACCTTCCGCTGTCAGTGAGGTTTCTCCATAAGTAACGCCAAAATCCTGCAATGATCCTGTTCCGTCGCCGGGCTTACCAATCACTTTATGCAGGGTATCATAAGGCCTCCCAGTAATGTACAACAGTTCATCCCCTGGACGCAGCACACCAAATAAAGCAGTGGCAATTGTATGAGTACCCGAAGCAAAATGCGGACGCACCAACGCTGCCTCCGCACCGAACACTTCCGCATAGACTTCTTCCAGCACCTCACGTCCCCGGTCATTGTAAGCATATCCCGTCGAACCCGCAAAGTGGAAATCGCTCACTTGCTTCCGCTGGAATGCCTGAATTACCTTCCACTGATTTGAATCTACAATATGATCTATGTGCTGTATACGTTCTTGTATTTTATGTTCTGCCGTTTCCTGAATTTGCTGTATTTCTGGACTAAAAACTACCATTTACTTTCTTGACCCTCTCTCTTACGCAGCCTTAGGCTATTCATGTTATATTATTGTTCACTTTGAACGATGAGCATTATCATTTTATTGACCCAAAAACATCATTAGATGTTAACCTTCTGTGAACTCGCTGAGCGCATGACCATACTTTTCGTACTCGCCTCTTTGAATTTCAACTTCATAAATGACATCATTGCCATCATACTCTGTCAGTAGTACATCTCCAATTCGATAAAGCACCGATGTTAAATCTCCACGTTCCGCAGGAATACGAAATCTCAGCGTATCACCACTCAGATGCTCTTGAATCAGTTCGCGAATGCCCAGCAAATCCCCTTCATCAAAAGCGCTGATTTTCAAATAACCCTCCCCGGAAGGAAGCATTTCGAGTTGCTCAGGAGTACAGGCATCTTTTTTGTTAAATAATACGATCTGAGGCTTGTCCGCAGCCCCTAGCTGCTGCAAGATCGTCTCTACAACTTTCATCTGTTCGTCTCGCATATCCGAAGACGCATCCACGACATGCAAAATGAGATGTGCCTCATTCGCCTCCTCCAAAGTAGCCCGGAAGGAAGCCACCAAATCATGAGGAAGATTTTGAATAAAACCGACCGTATCCGTAAGAATAACTTCTTTTCCACTCGGAAGTTCCATTGTTCTGGAGGTAGGATCCAGCGTCGCAAACAGTTGGTTCTCAATATATACATCGGCTGCTGTCAGTTGCTTCAACAGCGTCGATTTGCCCGCATTGGTATAGCCAACAAGTGCAACCTGAACAATACCGCTCTTTTGTCTGCGCTCCCTGTGCAAATACCGGTGACGGGTCACTTCCTCCAATTGGCGTTTCAGATCACTGATTCGGTCACGGATATGACGACGGTCTGTCTCCAGCTTGCTTTCACCAGGACCACGTGTTCCGATTCCACCGCCAAGACGCGAGAGGTTTTTGCCATGTCCAGACAAACGGGGGAGTAAATATGACAACTGCGCCAGTTCAACCTGAATAATACCTTCCCGGGTTTTTGCACGTTGAGCAAAAATGTCCAGAATCAACTGTGTACGGTCAATAATTTTGAGATCCAGACTTTCTTCCAGATTCCGTACTTGGGCCCCCGAGAGCTCCTGATCAAAAATTGCTGTATTCGCTCCCAATTCTTCAGCAACTGCACGTAATTCCTCTACTTTTCCTTTACCAATAAACCATTTTGAGTCCTTGGCTTCCTTATTCTGTGTCAGGACGCTCAGTACCTCAACTCCCGCTGTCTCAGCCAGTTTCACTAACTCATCCAACGAGTATTCCGTATTAATACCAGATCGTTTGACTTCATCCGTAATCAGACTGACCAGAACCGCCTTGTCCTGCATTTCGGTTTGTGTATCATGAGTGGAGTTCGCCATATTGTTTGCTCCTTTATTTTCATGTCAACTCTCGAACAGAGACCGACCTGATGTTCAGGCCGGCCCCCGTTCGATGTCATAGCATTCGATGTGATTCAGATTCCTATTATCGCCTATCTTTTATCCATTTTCAAATCCTCTGGACGCAGCGTCATCAATTCCTGTTTGCCGGGTTGCCCGCTCCTGTACTGATTAAGCAACCTGACAGCTTGGTGCCGAATCGCTTTTTCAATCACATTACGAACATAGCGTGCATTACTAAATGCATGAAGACTGTCATTACGCTCGTTTAGCAAATGCTCCTTCATTTTAATTATGGACTGAGGCATGAGAATATAATCCCGCTCCTTGGCCATCATCTCGGAAATTTGGATGAGCTGATCCACAGTATAATCAGGAAAATCCAACTGGATTGGAAAGCGAGAAGGAAGACCAGGATTCGTTCGTAAAAAAAAGTCCATTTCCCCCGAGTATCCAGCGAGAATCAAAATAAATTGATTTTTTTGATCTTCCATGGACTTTACCAAGGTATCAATCGCTTCTTTTCCAAAATCCTTTTCCCCTCCGCGTGCCAAACTGTAAGCCTCATCAATGAACAACACGCCGCCAAGAGATTTCTTTACCAGATCTCGCGTTTTTTGCGCCGTGTGGCCAATATACTCACCGACCAGATCAGCCCTCTCCACCTCAATCAGATGACCTTTGCTCAGTACCCCCATTTTTTGCAGCATTTTAGCGATAATGCGGGCCACTGTCGTTTTCCCTGTACCTGGATTTCCTTTAAAAATCATGTGATACACGTGGGCATTGCTCAACAGTCCTGCATCCGTGCGCATATGGGCGATCTGCAAAAAGGCATATACCTCAAATACCAGGTCTTTGATGTTATCCAAGCCGACGAGATGATCGAGTTCTTTCTGAATTTCCTGATAAAGACTGAGATACTGCGGTAGCGCCTGTGACTTGGTTGAAGCCACTACTTCCGTCTCGTCCACAGTCACCGAAGCTATCGGCTCCGGGCTACGCAGCACGACATTAATTTGTCTGGAAGGTCTCTCCTCCGACCGCTTGCCCGCGGCGATTCCCCGTCCGTTCATGCATCCATCACCTCAACATTTCTTCAGGCACAGCTTACCCTATTAATGTATTCGGTCTGGCATGTCCTTATTAGCATAAAAGCAACGGGAACGTGCACAAAGCCTTTTCTTTAATTCAGGCAACCCAAGTTTGAGCGCTGATCCACCACCGTTGCAGCGTCCATTTAGCGTATGCCAATACTTCTCTTGATTGATGAATTGGCATATTCAGCACTTTAGATTCCGTCAGAGCCATCTGAGGATGATCAAACTTTAAGAATTGAGCAATCTCCATCGCCCGAGGGCCATGATAGCTATGTGTGATGATCACGGTAGAGGTCCATCCATATTCCTTCATAATGCGCTGGCTATAGAGCAGATTTTCGTAAGTACTGGTCGCATGGTTTTCCAACACAATATGCTGTACAGGGACCCCTCTATCTACCAAATAGCGTTGCATGCCCTCAGCCTCCGTATACGGAAAATCGGGTTTATCCAGTCCACCACTTACAATTAGATGCTGTACCGTCCCGTTGCGGTATAAGCGCAAGGCTTCTTCCAGCCTTTCCTTCAATCCAGGACTGGGCTCAGCCCCCCACATAGAAGCACCTAATACGATACCAATTTGCACTTGCTGGAGCGGAGTGGTAGAGGCGGCCGTATTCATGTTCCACACTCGGATTCCTGCCCATACCAATCCGATCAAAATGAAAATTATCAAAGAAAGTACAAGACGCTTAGTTACCATAGATATTTTCTTAAGGCGACTCTGCCTGCTTTTCAACTCAGGGCGTTGGGGCCCGATGTCTTTAATCCACTGCAAAACTTTCACCGTTCTCTCTTGAAATCACCGTTGTGAAACCATTCTGCTCGGTGTTTCAGCGACATTTTAAAATAAGGGAACACGTGGGCATCTATCTGATGTAACACATCAGCCGCTGTACGGTTAGCCAATTCTGCCTCTTGCGTTGAGATATGCCCCCGTTGTAATGCCTCCTCCAATTCATCCTCATCCACCAGGAAGATTTCACCGTTTTTAAGCACCACAACATCCAAATACAGATCGTCAAACCAAGGGACTCCTTGATCAGTCACACCCTGATTTCGGCAGGTATCAATATACCATTCAACGATTTGCTCCCGATTGTCAAACATAGCAGTCACCACATAGTGCTCACCTTTTGGATAATATTGCAGCCAGGAATATCCTTTATCGGCTATGCAAAACGTATGACCACCGTAACTCTTCCATAACGGCTCCTTGAGACTCAAAATGGTATACAGGGTCATATATCCTGTAAACGCGTCACTTTCTACATACCGGCAAGCAAACTTGCGATTGGTGATTCTGCGCCAGTTGGCCCGGTCTCCGAATTTGCGCTTCATAAATGATGTTCCTCTCCAACATTGGTAAAACCAGCTTACCATATTTAAACTGTACACTCAAAAAGAACCCCTGTATTACAGCAAAAAAGGTATTTTCAGACTGTCAAAACAGTCCGAAAATACCTTTGATTTGAAGCCAATATCATCTTACATAAAACATATTTGCTAATCCCGGTTGTGACGTCCACGATTGGAGTTTGAATGACCGTTGGATTTGCTTTCCTGACTTCCATCCATAATAGCACCTGTGGTAGATGCATCTGTATTTTCTGGATTGGTCATAGTATTTTCATCAGTTATACCTGAATCCGGCGTAGTCGTCTGACCATTCCCCGTATTTGTATCGTTTCCGTTCCCAAAATTGTCGTTACTGTTGCCTGTGCCTCCAGTACCATTTCCATTGTTACCTCCAGGAGACGTTGGAACTTGGTCAGAACCAGTACCGTTATCAGTACCTCCAGGAGTCGTATTCCCCTGGTCTGTGCCGTCCTGACCATCTATATTCTCGCCATTATCCGGTACAGTTCCATCCTGATTAGGATCATTTCCTAGCTGCGGATCTATCGGAGTAGTCTCTGTCGGAATTTCTACACTAATCGTATTCGAAGCTGCGGATTCTTTACCATCCGCTCCATAAGCTACGACATAGTATTGATACGTTTTTCCAGCTACAGGAGACGTATCTTCGCCACTCGTGCCTCTCATCGCCTCCATAATCGTCCTGAAGCTTCCTTCGGAAGACTCTTTACGATAAACACGGTATTGTACATTGTCTCCCTCTGCCGCATTCCAGGACAACGATACAATTTGGGTGTCCTGACTATAAGACCCGCTCAGTCCGCTTGGAGCGGTAGCCTGAACCGGCTCTTCTGGCTTCTGCTCAACTGGTGGTTCATATCCCTTCGGCTCGCTGAATTGCGTAACCGGATGCCCCTTGAGAGCTTCACCCATGACCCTTCCGAAAAAGGCTGCCGACTGCCCACTATAGTTTCTGAGCATATGTTTACTGTCCGGCTTATCATAACCCATCCATACTGCTCCGGTATATTCTGGCGTATAACCGACAAACCAGATGTCCCGGTTACCACTATTACCGCTAATTCCACTTTGGGTCGTACCCGTTTTACCGGCTACAGGCCAGTCAATGCGTGCTTTGCGACCTGTGCCGCTATTGACTACATTTTGCATCATTTTTGTCATTTCATAAGCCGTTTTTTCACTCATTACAGATTTAGTTTCCTCTTCATGAGTATAAACTACTTGATCATCACTATTGTTAATTTGCTTAATAGAATAAGCCTTTTGGAATTGTCCTTTATTGGCAAATGAGCTGTACGCCTGCGCCATTTCAAGGGTATTCGTCCCTTTGCTTAATCCACCCAATGCGATAGCAAGTGAGTGATCGTTTTTGTCCATCGGAATGCCTACGCTCTCGGCAAATTGAACCCCTTTTTCCACACCGATTTGGTTCAGCAACCATACAGGCGGAATATTTTCAGACTTCGTAATCGCGTCGAGCATGCTGATGGTCGACGAGTAACCATGCAAGTTTTTCGGACTGTATCCGTTAAAGCTCTGGCGTTCGTTACTCAAAGGAGTATCCATCGTAAATTTACCGGATTCGAGAGCTGGCGCATAGGCTACAATCGGCTTGAAGGCCGATCCTGGCTGTCTGCGGCTCTGTGTCGCACGATTGAAGGTTCCCTTTTTGTAATCCCGTCCGGGTGCCATCGCGGCAATTCCACCTGTCTGGTTGTTAATAATGACCATCGAAGCTTGAACTGGCTGATCGTCAGGACTTTTTTCGAACATGTCATCATCTGCCATCGCCTGATCCAGCGCATTTTGAGCCTGGGCATCCATTGTGGTATGAATTTTGTAACCGCCAATAATCAGATCATTGCCGCTAACTCCTGGCAGTGCATCCTCTGCCTCATCCATGACGTATTCCATAAAATTTTGATACTTTTGAACTTTTTCTGGTTGTTTGTAATTGTAATTTACAGCCTTGGCCTCTTCCATCTCTTGCTTTCCAATCATCCCCTGCTCAAACATCAGCTGGAGAACCACCGCACGTCGTGCCTTCGAGTTCTCCGGGTTACTGATCGGATTATACTTGGATGGCCCTTTCGGAATAGCTGCCAGTGTAGCAATTTGCCACAATTTTAATTCTTTTAAGTTGGTTTGCCCAAAATAACCTTCCGACGCTGCCTTAATTCCAGAATAGGAGCGTCCAAACCAAATCCGATTTAAGTAGAGAGTAATAATTTCATCTTTAGTCAACCTCCGCTCCAGCGCCATTGCGATGGATACCTCTGTCGCTTTACGGAAAAAGGTTTTGTCACGTGTCAAAAACAAGTTTTTGGCCAGCTGCTGAGTTAGCGTACTGCCGCCCTCCACTGCCGAACGGGCCACGATATCCTTAACGGCTGCCCGACCGATAGACCAAATATCAACTCCTTGATGCTCCATAAAACGCTTATCCTCGGTTGCAATAAAAGCTTTTTTGAGCAAGTCTGGTATTTCTTCACTTTTGACAGGATCACTTTTTTGCACAGACAACTCACCCATGAGCACACCGTTGCGGTCATAAACCTTTGATGTCTCATTCACTGTAATTTTGTCCTTGTTCGCATCGTAAATTTTTTCGCCATTTACCATGACAAATAAATAGCCACCAAGTGCGCAAAATATAGCTACCGCCGCGGTAATAAACAGCGTCCATCCAATTCGCTTACCTGTAATTTTCTTTTTCTTGCCCTTCGGCTTCTCTTTAGATGTGTTTCTATTGCGATTGCCGGATCTGGACAATGAATCGTTTGGCATTCCCCTGACTCCCTTTCGCGAATAATCATATGGTACCTAACATAAGCTTAAAGCTTGCTGTCGGCAACTTGAAAGTAAACGGAATGAAAAGAACAACCCTGATCAGGTTGCTCCCGGTCACATTCCTATACAGTTAGACGAGACGGACGCCTGAAAAGTTTCATGAACCCGGACGACCGTCAAGCCGTAATCAGTTATCGCTAGCGCTATCCTGTTGCTGTACAAGCGATACATTGCGTTGCGGTGTAAAGGTGGAGATGGCATGCTTGTAAATCAGCTGCTGCTTTCCATCCGAGTCGATCACAATCGTAAAATTGTCAAATGCTTTAATCGTCCCTCGCACCTGAAATCCATTGATGAGGTATACCGTTACAGGTATAGAATCCTTGCGCAATTGATTCAGAAACGTATCTTGGATATTAATGGACTTGTTCATTTTAGCCGTACCCCCAATAATCATTTGGATTGTTTTGAAGTATATTCAAGGTCTGTCCGGAACTTTCCTGCTATAATTTCGTGTATTTGGGCTGCATGAGCAGAAAAATTTCCGAAATCAGTGACATCTACCCACTGGATATCCTTCATATGGCGAAACCACGAGAGCTGTCGCTTCGCAAAATGACGCGTATCCCGTTTTAGCCAAGTCACCGCCTCTTCCAAAGACACCTCTCCCCGCAGGTAGGAGGATATCTCTTTATAGCCTAGACCTTGCATGGAGATGGCATCGCTTCGCACTCCCCGTTCCATTAAGGAGGTTACCTCAGCAACAAGCCCTTGATCGAGCATCCCGTCAATTCGGTCTTCAATACGTTTATATAGCATTTGCCTATCCATTGTCAAACCTACGATGCAGAGTTGGTAGGGAGATTCCTTTTTTTGACTGGCAAGTTGAGAGCTAAGTGTCGTTCCGCTAACATGGTAAATTTCCAGTGCCCGAACGACACGACGACGATCATTAGGATGCAAACGAAGTGCACTTTCGGGATCAACCGCCTGTAGTCGCGCATGAAGCGCGTCAGCTCCAAACTGTTCGGCATAGTCCAGCTGCTCCTGACGAAAAGCTTCGTCAGCCCCTACCTCGGAAAACTGGTATTCATAGCAGACTGATTCTACATATAAACCTGTTCCGCCTACGATAAACGGTAGCTTTTCTCTAGATTGAATATCAGGTATGAGACGACGACAGTCCTCCTGAAATTGGGCTACTGAATATGGGTATTCAGGCTCATGAATATCAATTAAATGGTGCTTGATTCCTTCCATTTCCTGTTCGGAAATTTTGGCAGTTCCAACGTCCATATGACGGTATACCTGCATGGAATCCCCGGAAATAATTTCCGCGTCAAATTGTCGAGCCATCTCAATGCTTAGTTTCGTCTTGCCAACCGCAGTCGGGCCAACAAGAACGAGTAGTTTAGGCTTAGGTGCCACTGTCAATATCGATCACTCCGTACACTGTTTTCGTTGTGCCCCGCTGCTCTACACGGAAGCCGAGGCGGGCAAATTCCCCGCTACCCCGTTTTTCTTTTAATACAATTGTTTTTCGTGCAATCCGTTTCGCATGAACAATACTTTCCTCACTCAACGCGTCTGGATTTGCCAACCCTCTCAATGGACCAATTGCGCTGGAATCGAGCAACGGATCACGAAACATAGGGTCAAAATAAATAATATCTATACTGCGATCCGGCAAACTACGCAAATAGTCCAAATGATGACCAAAACGAACGTCAATGTTGGAAAAGGCTTTATCTACTTCAGCGTTGCCGGAACGGTAATGCCTCATTCCATCCTTGATTAAAGCGTAGACGGGGAAAGAACTCTCCACAGCCGTGACTTGTCCAGAGCTTCCCGTTCCAATTGAAAATAGAAGAGAATCCGTACCAAGTCCTGCAGTGCAATCCAGCACGGTATCACCCGGGACGATCCGGGCAGCCGTCAACATCGGGTCAGGTTCACCCTTTAATACCCGTTTGGCGCGAATGAAGCCCATACTGGGGTGAAAAGCCATCGGTGGTTGTTCTGGGCTAATCAGCCTTACTCCGCCCTGCACCAGAACCAACGCTTGACGGACTCTGTGAGCCGCAATTAGCTTAGCTACCGATATGCCACGACGAGGGGCATACAGCGCCCCTAACTCGGCTGCAAGCAACTTCGCTCGCTCCACAACCTCAGCCGAGGGGGAATCCCCTGTCGTGACGAGTAATTCGACTTGCTTTTCCCGTAGGCTCGACTGCTCTTCTTCACGGTTTTCCCGATCCTGCAACATATATATACTCCCTTACATTACTCTTTTAAACAGCTTCTCTAAATCATATGTGGAAAAGGAAACCACAATAGGTCGCCCATGAGGGCAAGTATAAGGTTGTTTGCACGCTGCCAAACGCTCTAGCAGCACAATAGCCTGCCGATCAGTCAGCTTCTGGTTTGCTTTAATCGAAGCCCGGCAGGAGCACATGATTGAGGCTGCTTCCCGCAGCTTAGCAAGATCAATGGCTCTTTCCTCCAGCACCCATCCGGCCATTTCCTCAATGACATCCGCTTCTTCCCCTTGGGGAAGCCAGTACGGGTAAGAGCTGACACGGAAGGTTTGACCGCCAAAATGCTCCAGATACACCCCTGCCTGTTCAAACCAGTGCAGCCTTGTTTTCAACTTTTCCGTTTCGGAAGGCGTAAAATCCAGTGTAATTGGCAGTAGCAGCTCCTGCGATACTGACTCGGGATTGCCGAATTTTTCATAATAAAATTCATAATTGACTCGTTCATGTGCGGCATGTTGATCAATTAAATACAAGCCCTGGTCGTTCTGCGCAATCAGATATGTCCCATGGTGCTGACCGATTAAATTCAGTTCAGGAAAAGTAGGCAGCTCTGGAACTTCTCCCGACACTGCTGCCAATTGCTCCGCATCCAGACGTTGCTGGCGCGGCTTCTGATCCGCGAAATGACGGGAATCTGTAGCTTGTCCTGCAATCGGCGGCATAGAAGATGGGTAAGCAGCAGAAGCAGCTGTTTCCTGTATCCCTCCGCTGTATAAGGTAGTTGTGCCTATTGCGGCATTATCTCCTTCGGACGACTGTACGGTCGCCCCATCAGGAAGCGGCACTTCCCCTTTAACTTCACTCCCGTTGTTTTCTTCCACAAAATCTGCATCCAGTTCATCATCATTAATACTTTTACCTGAAAGATTGTTTGCCCGTCCAATGGCTGAGAGACTATCCCTGCTCGGACGTTGCTCACGCTCCTGGCTACCCCTGTTATTCTCTTCGTTCCTGTTCAAGTAATTGGATTGGCGCGATTCCTGGCTCTCCGGCGAAGTCACGGAAGGTGGCAGTGCTCCCCCTCGGTCTTTGCCGGAAGGAGCATCCCCTTCCGCACCATTTCCCTTCGAGAAGTGAAACTGCTCCTGCACAAACGAGCCACTGTCCTTGCCACCGATCTCGCGCTTGACTGCCTTCGGAATCAGCACTTGCTGCCCTAAGACAGCTTTTACCGAATCTTCAACCAGCTGAAACAGTTCAGCTTCTTTACTAAACCTTACCTCCAGCTTGGCAGGATGAACGTTAACATCCACCAAAGAAGGATGCATTTCCAGTTGGATCACAGCCAGCGGAAAACGATTGATCGGCAATAAGGTATGATATGCCTTGAGCAACGCCTGATTAAGCCCGTAGCTACGCACAAAACGTCCGTTCACTACTGTCGAGATCGCATTGCGATTTGATCTCGTCCACTCTGGGCGACTGACATAGCCACTAATTCGGTAATCCAGGCTCTCTCCTTCTAGCAGCAGCATGGATTTCGCCGCAGAAGTTCCGTAAATAGCGGCAATCACCTGCAGCAAATCACCATTGCCCAGCGTTTGCAGCAATGTATTGCCATTATGCCGCAATGTGAAGGCCACTTCCGGGTGCGAAAGCGCCATTCGGTACAATACATCCGAAATGTGTCCCAGCTCGGTCTGGATTGTTTTCATATATTTCAGCCTTGCAGGTGTATTATAAAACAGCTCCCGTACGGTAAAATCCGTCCCTTGCCTACTAGCAGCATCCTCGTGAAGCAACAGCTTACCGCCTTCAATCACTAATTTACGGGCACGCCCGTCATCTCCGGCTGCTGTAAGCAACTCTACTTTCGATACTGCCGCAATACTTGGCAACGCCTCTCCCCGGAAGCCGAGACTTGTGATCTGAAACAGGTCGCGACCATGTCCAATTTTACTTGTCGCGTGCCGATAGAATGCCGTTTCCACGTCTTCAGGCTCAATGCCACTTCCATTATCCGTCACCCGGATACTTTGCAAGCCGCCCTCTTCTACCCATACGTCCACCCGCGTACCGCCTGCATCAATCGCATTTTCCACCAGTTCCTTCACGACGGAGGCTGGACGCTCCACGACCTCACCGGCAGCAATCTGGTTCGCAATATGTTCATCCAGTACCCGAATTTTAGACATCCTTTTAACCTCCTCCTGACTTCAAAGTGTGATGAAAAATAAGAATAATGTCACTTATTTTAACTACAGGCCATTGGCCTTATTTTTAAGATCATTTAATAGCTGCATTGCCTGTAAAGGAGTCATATTCATGACATCAGCATTCTTCACCTTGCGCAAAATTTGGCGCACAATTGGATTCGTCTCTACTGTCTCTGCGTGGGGCTTGGAGGTGGCAAGCTCCTGCTCTCCAAAAATGGACAGCTGTACCACTTCGGTTGCTCCTTGCTCCAACCTGCTGGAATCCTCCACAGTCTGTAGAGTATCTTCTTTTACCAGGGTCGCCTGCTGTGATAAAGACTGAGCTGATGATGCAGTTTCTCCGCTTTCTCGCAATGTCTGGCCTGAATTATATTTGGTCAAAGAAGAAATATCCTCTGTCCCTGAAACTGTACGAAGATCAGTCCCTTCCTTCCCTCCTACTACTATCTCGGTACCTGCCGTTACTTGAGCCGCTGCCTGTTCAAAACCATTCAGCAGTCCATTCGCTCGCTCAATAATGTTATTGGGCAAGCCTGCAAGCCGAGCACAATAAATACCATAGCTACTGCTAGCCGCTCCCGGTATGAGCTTGCGCAGGAAATTCACTTTGTCGCCGCTTTCCTGCACGGCCATAGAGTAATTTCGCAGCGAAGACAGGCCTTGCTCCAAATGCGCCAGCTCATGGAAATGCGTGGATACCAGTGCCTTACAGCCGATCGTGTCATGGACAAATTCGATGACTGCCTGTGCAATTGCCATTCCTTCACTGGTAGACGTACCTCGTCCCAGTTCATCAATAATGATCAAGCTTCGCGGAGTTGCCTTGTCCGTCATTACTTGGATATCTGCCATTTCGACCATAAACGTACTCTGCCCGCCGATAAGATCATCCGCTGCGCCGATCCGTGTGAAAATGCGATCCAGCATCGGCACCTTGGCACGTGCAGCAGGGACAAAACAGCCAATTTGAGCCATAATTGCAATAAGTGCGACCTGACGCATATACGTACTTTTCCCAGCCATGTTCGGCCCGGTGATAAGTAGAATATGCGCATCCGCTTCCTCCAATACCGTGCTGTTGGCGATAAAACCGCCATCTTTCATTACAGCCTCCACCACGGGATGGCGACCCTGCTCCACTACGAAATCATATCCTGTAGTCAGCTCAGGTTTCACGAATCCCCGTTCCGCGCTAACCGATGCCAGCGACTGATACACGTCAATTTCAGCCACTTGCTCTGCCAGCTTTTGCAAACGGGGAATTTCAGCGTTTAGTTTACTGCGAAGCTCGGAGAAAAGCGTATACTCCAGATCAACCATTTTATCCTCGGCTTCCAGAATTAGAGATTCCTTTTCCTTCAACTCCGGTGTAATATACCGTTCCGCATTCGCCAACGTCTGTTTGCGTTCATATCGACCTTCTGGTAATGAGGCCAAATTGGATTTGGTCACCTCGATATAATAACCAAATACTTTGTTATATCCAATTTTAAGTGACCGAATGCCGGTTGCTGCACGTTCCTTGGCCTCTAGCTCAGCGATCCAACGTTTACCGTTCACACTCGCCTCGCGCAGTTCGTCCAGACGCTGATGGTAGCCTTCCTTAATAAGACCTCCATCCCTTACGGAAATCGGCGGTTCATCCGCCACCGCTTCCTCAATCAATGTACACAGGTCTGTACAGCTATCCAGCGTTTGTGCAATCTGTCTCAGCGTCTTCGAAGGAGATTCAGCGCACAATTCGCGTAAAGAAGGAATTCGGACCAGCGACAGCTTGAGAGCGATCAGATCACGTGCATTAGCACTACCAAAGGCAATCCGCCCAACCAGACGCTCCAGATCGTAAATCTCTTTAAGCTGAGCACGTACATCCTCTCGGAAAATAAACTGGTGGTATAGCTTGTCCACCGCCTCCAAGCGTTCCTCAATAAGACTGCCGCTCAACAACGGCTTGTCGATCCAACGACGCAACAGACGCGCTCCCATGGAAGTCTCTGTGCGATCCAACAGCCACAGCAGCGAGCCTTTCTTGGAGCGTTCACGTACTGTCTCCACCAGTTCCAGATTCCTGCGGGTAAATGGATCCAGAATCATAAAATGGTTTGGCTCATATACGGAGATTTGGGTCAATTGGCCTAACGATCTTTTTTGCGTTTCATTCAAATAGGAAATCAAGCGTGATACGCACCGTCTGCGTTCCTCCGTAAGCCTTGCCCACGTGGCTTCGCCAAATTGATCCCGAACCAAATCATCCTTGGATTTGTCCCAGGCCGTATACAC
The DNA here is from genome assembly GCF_022531965.1 of Paenibacillus peoriae. Lineage (GTDB taxonomy): Bacteria > Bacillota > Bacilli > Paenibacillales > Paenibacillaceae > Paenibacillus > Paenibacillus polymyxa_D. The sequence goes on from NZ_CP092831.1 coordinate 3,215,603, forward strand.
AACACGCCGTCCAACGGGGGACATACGGGAAGCCACAAAATCAAGCAGATGACCATCCCCCAACATTTCGGACGGCTCATAAATGTTTATTTCATCTAGTAGCCATTCTTTCGAATCAGGCACAGAGGTCACATACAATTCACCTGTTGACAAGTCGCACGCCGCAAGAGCCAGCATCCCGTCCGTCTCTGTGACACATACCATGTAGTTGTTGGATTTATCACCCAGCACCTTGCCTTCCATTACTGTACCCGGGGTCACAACGCGGACAATATCCCGCCGCACCATCCCCTTCGTAGCTGAGGCTTCCTCCATTTGCTCACAGATGGCCACTTTATAACCTTTCTCAATGAGGCGCTGTATGTAATTTTCCGCTGAATGATAAGGCACGCCGCACATCGGAATTTTTTCCGTGGCGCCACCCTCACGACCCGTAAGTGTAATTTCCAGCTCCTTGGATGCAAGAATTGCATCATCGAAAAACATCTCGTAAAAATCTCCCAGACGGAAAAACAAAAATGCATCTTTAGCCTGCTCTTTTATGGATAAATACTGCTCAATCATCGGTGTATATTTAGACATACCGTTTACTAACCCCCACACTTTGTTCCGTTTAAACTTATAATTATCTCTCATTATATCAAAAATGACAGTCGATAACATGAAACCATTCCTGGTGTCGACACTTGATTTTACGTAAGCTTCCAAAAGGGGCGCAAATCCCGTGATTCATCCCACTGCTTCCCCTTGCGGAGGCTGTCCAGCAATGGCGCTACATAAGCTTCATATTGCGAGTATATTTCCAGTGAAACCATATCCAAAATAAGAGGTTCCATATACTCCTTAAGCACAAATTGATTTCCTTCATAAAAGGCTCTGTGAGCCTCCTCTTCACCCAGCGGCCTACGTTGCAAACGCGGATATTGAGTAGCAATAAGAAACGCCATACCAATCACACCTTTCGCTAGCTGTGGCGAGATAAGAAAACTGGGCAGTGTACGATATTCAAAGCCTCCATACGACTGACGTCGAAAATCACCCAAATTGCCATAATGCGGTCTGCGCCGGGCCGCACGCTTGTCTTCCAGTAGCGCCAAAGGCAGTGCCAAATAGTTATCCAGTGCCCGGAGCAAGGCACCGTTTAGCGCAACCCCGCTGAAATGCAGATGTCCGCCCAGTGGAAAACCCGGTTGCGGCATCCCCCCCGCCTGCCAGATGAGTGTGCGGTCGGTAATGCGCCGGGCTGCGGTTGCAAAAGCTTGACGCAGGTGCTTCAGCAGACGGTCCGGATCTCCACTCGGCGCTGGACGAAGCTCAGCGACTGGATACAGCGTTCGTCCTCGACGCGTAACAGCATCGCAGCCGGCTATGCCGAGACGACCCAAATATCTTGAGGCCGGCACGACCCGTCCCTCTGGCATACGAATCAGCACAAATTCAGGGTCCATTCCGATGAGTAGTCGATCTCTCCCTCGTTGCGCTGAAAGATTCTCACCCTCAACATCCCCTTCGCGCGCAGCAATTTCATATAGCGTGGCCAAACGTCTATCGTTCAACCATGGCTGTGCCGAGACTTCGCGCACCTGACAGCTGCGCTCCCCCAGCGGAGTCAGCATCACCTCACCACTGTCCAAACCCAGTGTATACAACGCACGTACAGCTAGCCGCTCCATCCGGACATAGAGCGGTGAATGTTGATCCAGTTCAGACAGATCGTATGCGCGGACTTTGGAAGGGCCTTCGATGGCACGCCTACGAATCTCCAATACTCGCAGTTGATGGATTTGCACCGCGTAGCCTATCGCAAAATCTGCTATACTGCTATCCATCCACTGCACCGCTATGCCTGAACGCTCCAGTCTACGCTTTTTTTCATCATTTGGCATCTGCCTGAAGCGTATGAGCGCCTGTCCTGGCTGCTGCATTATATCCCCCCTACGAACTACGTACGGATTTCAATCCAATTTCAACCCGCAACAACAAAAAAGGAGGGCCTTTGCCCCCTGCGCAGAATCAGCCGGCGCAAGAGTAAAGCGGCCCTCTTTTTGGTTGCTTCTGTCAGAGCTCGTCGTCAATGAGGTCGGGGTCGAGCTCCTCATAGTCCCCCTCTTCCGCTCCAAAATCAAAGTCTTTGTCAAAATCATCGCTGCTGCCATTCGGGAATACTTCTACAACAATCTTCGTTTCCGCCACCAGCTCCACCGCAAATTCCCGCTCGACCCGGATCATTACGCTGCCACCTCCAGAAGACACACTGGCCTCGACGCAACTCGGCTCCTGTGTAGCTTCGGCGGATACTTCCACTGTAGACGCCCGGTGCTTCGGATCAAGATACGAGAGCGGCACATTTTCTACGTACGACACCGTTTCCTTGGCAACATCGGTCTGCGAGTTTTTATCGTATGAGTACCAAATATTGATATCATACGTCCCGACGACCTCAATGCCGTCCCCCGCCGCCACAGCTTCATACTGGTGGTTAATAATCCATGCCCCTAAAATGCTCGTCGGATTATTCGGCGGAGTTACGGTATGGGTTACGGTAGAGAATCTGCGACCTTTACCACAGATCGCTTTGGTAATAATCTCTCTACGATTTTTATGACTTAATGCCATTCTTGAACCTCCTCCATACAATCAATCATTCCATACATATGTATGCAGGTTGTGGGCGAATGTTGAGTGAATAGGCGAAAAGGAAAAAATATTATTTGTATAAGCATATGCCGTGATGGCTTGAACTCATGCACGCCAATGTGTTACATGCTGCTCAACGATCTGTAAAAATTCGCTAAGAGCCGGGGATTTCCACTTTTTCGTGTGATAAGCGACCTGAGTAGCCACCTGCTGTTCACTGTCATCCCAGGCTAAACGCGCCATTTTACCTTCTCGCAGCTCATTTTGTACCGTTACTAGCGGGAGCAACGCAATACCCAGCCCAGCCATGACACACTGCTTGATGGCTTCAATACTCCAAAATTCCAGGCTAGGGTCTGAAAAAATACCGTGTTTATTCAGATACTGCTCAAAAAGGATACGGTACGTACATCCTGCCTCTGTATGCAAAATGGTTTCATCCTTCAAGTCGGCAGGCTCTACCTGGGTATAGGTAACCAGCGAATGCTCGAGTGGCGCAACCAAGGCCATCGGCTCGTGAATAAGCGTGGTGACATTCAGTTCTCTATCCTCTGTCTCGGGCTGAAGCAAAAAAGCCAAATCCAGCTCACCGGAACGGATCAAATCGCGTAATTCCCAGCATTCGCCGGGTTTGAGGACAATTTTAACCTTCGGATACCGCTCCCTGTACTCACGGATCAAACTCGGTAGACGAAAAGCGGCCAGAGACTCTGGTGCTCCTATTTTCAGCGTGCCTGCCAATTCCGTTTCTGAACGAAGCGCATCCTTAGCCATAGCATGCATCTTGGAAATTTCCTGCGCATAGGGCAGCAGACGTCGCCCGGCATCCGTCAGCATGATTTTCTTGCCAATGCGATCAAAAAGCGGCGTACCCAACTCAGTCTCCAGCGTTTGAATTTGAGCAGTGATACTCGACTGTGCATAATCCAGTATACGCGCTGCTCGCGTAAAACTGCCTGCCTCAACTACATTTAAAAAGGTAAACAAATGCCGCGATTCCATAATCCGCTCCTTCAATCGTTTTTTTCGATGCAAGCAATCGTTATATTCCGTTTTTCCGATAGATTGATTATCTGATAAGCTGGAGAAAATAACAATAGAAAGAAGGCTTTTCTGCATGACAAGTGAAAGTAAACTTCAATCCACCATTGGTCTTCCACAGGCCATTGCACTCTATATCGGAGCTGTACTGGGTTCGGGAATATTGATTGTGCCTGGTCTTGCCGCCCAAATGGCGGGACCGGCATCGCTGCTGGCATGGGGTTTTATGACCCTGCTCATCTTGCCAATGGCACTTTCTATGGGTCTTCTATCCGCCAAATTCCCGAATGCGGGTGGAGTATCGCATTTTGTCACGTTGGCCTTTTCACCACGTACCGGTGCTTATATCGGGTGGTTTTTTCTCATGTCAGTTCCGATTGGGGCTCCTGTTGCCGCACTCACCGGAGCCGGCTATATGACCGCAGCCATGGGCTGGGGAGAGGAAAGCCGCATGATGTTAGCCGCTGCTATGCTGGCGGTGGGCCTGATCATCAATTGGATCGGCATGAAGGTCGCGGGACGTATTCAGATCGCAGTCGTCATAGCTATCGTTGCTGTCCTTATATTCGCCATTGCCGCAGCACTTCCTCAGATGAAAACAATCCACTTCACCCCGTTTGCTCCACATGGCTGGCTCTCCGTCGGTCAAGCGGCCGCGATTCTGTTTTGGTGCTTTATCGGTTGGGAGGCCGTGTCCCATATGTCAGAGGAATTCACTAATCCCCGGCGGGCGGCCGTTAGAGGTGTGACCATTGCAGCCGTCATTGTTGGTTTGCTTTATTTCTTAACAGCGCTGGCTACTGTGGGCACACAAAGTTACCTTGCAGGGGGTTCGGATGCTTCGCTCGTATGGGTGATTAGCCGGGCTATTGGGCCATGGGGCGCGATAATTGCAGGCTTGACGGGTATCTTTATTTGTACCGCTACTATTATTGCTTATGTGGGTGCCGCTTCACGTGTCGCTTATGCTTTATCCCGGCAAGGACAGGCCTTTCGCTGGATGGGCATGTTATCCCAACGATTCCACACCCCTATCGGAGGCATTGCTTTTCTTAGCGTCTGCTTCGTGATCATTATGGTGTTGTACGGTAGTGGTACTGTTTCACTCACTAACCTGATCCAGTTCCCGAACGCCACCTTTATTCTGACCTATCTCGGCGGTTGCGCAGCAGGAATTAAACTTCTACGTGGTAGTCGCTGGGGCGTTGCCATTAGTTGGATATCGTTTATCTCTACAGCGGTCGTTTTCCCCTTTGTCGGATGGGCTATGCTGTATCCTTGCCTGATCACCGCTGTCTTATGGATCACAGACCGAATTCGGCACAAACGGACTTTAAACCATCCGGCTTCTACCGACACTGAACAAGAAAAGGCTACTGTCCGTCATGGATAGTAGCCGCTCAAGGCCTTTACTCTAATTTCTTACTGGAGTAGGGGCCTTGTCCTTTTTCGCAATTTTCAAATACTGATGAAGCTCATGTGTAAGCTGTAATAATGCCGAACGAATCTCAAATTCCTCCCGGGTTGCGGGAAGCTCCATGGCTTTAAATTCTTCACGAACCTGCTCCAGCAGCTTCTCGGTCTGTCCCGTATAATGTCCAGCCAAAACGTCATTGCTAAGCTGGTCGAACAGCTCAGCCAGAAGCTTGGCCTGCGGCATATGCTGATACATTTGTGCGATCAACTGCATCATGTTTTGGATCGAATCCAGCTGTTCTTTTCGCATATAAAAATACACATTCCAGCCCTCTTGGGGACGAAGCATCTGATTTTCCAAGGAACGTCCCGCCTCAGTGACCCCTTTGGCTATCACGCTGTTCGCTTCAATAACTTCCTTGCCATCCCATATGTATGCTGGACTACGCAGCGTATTGGCCATATTTCTGAATATAACAGAAAATGTCCGATCTACCTCCTGCCGAATTTGTTGCATGGTATTATCAGAACCCGGCATATAGGCTAAATTGACAATCATTGCGGAACCCAGTCCAATCACTAGCAGACCTAGCTGGGTCAGCAGTACCTCCATATCAATCACGCCGCCGCTGAATACGCGAAAAACCACGACCGAACCGGTGACAATCCCTTCTTTAAAGCCCACCCGTACAATGACTGGAAACGCCGTTAAAATATATAATGCCAGTACCCAATCATGGAATCCGAATACTACAAACAAAACACAAGCAAAAAGAAGCCCCACGACGGATGCAAAAAATCTCGCCGAAATAGTACGGAGACTTCTCTTGCGTGTGACATCCACCCCCAAAATCGCTAAAAGCCCTGCTGAGGTAGCACCATGAATGCCAAAACCCTCCGCAATAAGTACGGCCATTAATGCGGCAATAGCCGTTTTAATCGTACGAAAGCCCATGAAAAAATTCTGTCCTCTCTGGATGAAATCTGTTTTAGCATTTTCATAAATTTTAAGTATTTTCATTTTTCATGGTACTTTATTTTCACGTTTTACACAAATGTTCAGAACTTTTATTATTACCGATGAGGACGACCCGAAAGCAGGCGATGCTCCACATACACGACCGCCTGATACATCAGAGTAGCTACGACAGCAATGATCAACAAACTGGACATAACCAGCGTGAAATTGAATACCTGAAAACCATAGATAATCAAATAGCCTAAGCCGTTTTTAGCCACCAGAAATTCACCAACAATCACGCCAACCCATGCCATACCCACATTCACTTTTAGTGTAGAGACAATTGCAGGAAAGGATGCAGGCAAAATCACCTTTTGAAACGTATCACGGCGTGATCCGCCAAACGTGCGAACCACTTTGATTAGATTCGAATCGACTTCCTGAAAGCTGTTGTATACGACTAGTGTCGTAATGATGACCGTAATGGAGAGGGTTGTCATTAGGATAGCAGTAAATCCCGCCCCAAACATAACGATAAAAATTGGACCTAGCGCCACCTTAGGCATACTGTTGAACACGACCATATAGGGGTCAAGCACCCTCGACAAAAACGGTGACCACCAAATAAGTACAGCCAGCAACGTACCAAACAGTGTACCCAGTAAAAACCCCGCCATCGTCTCTCCCACGGTGACACCTACATGTCCCCATAATTCACCACTGACCGCATCCTTACCGATCTGGGTGAAAATTTTGCTCGGATAGCTGAACAGCAGTACATCAATCCACTTCAATCGACCTGCAATTTCCCATAATACAAACAAAAGCAGTAAAATAGCTGTCTGTACCCCTGTCACTAACCATCGTTGCGAACGCCTGCTGCGTAAATACGCCTGATGTAGTCCTTGAATCCAACGTTGCTCAAGCTGATCCGCTTCGTCCTTCATACGTTAACTCACTCCTTTGCTCCCGAAGCCTCCAGTTCACCCCATATTTCATGAAAAAGCTCATTAAAACCCGGCTGCTCGCGTGCATAAAAAGGCTGAGCTTCTCGGATGCAATCCGGAATTTCGAAGGTACGTCGGACATGACCAGGATTTCGACCCATCACTATAATCCGGTCACTGACCGCAATGGCTTCGGCCAAATCATGTGTGACTAAAATAGCCGTCTTCCTCCGCTCGCGCAAGGTTTCCGCAATCAGATCTTCCAGCTGTAGCTTGGTTTGATAATCCAGCGCGGAGAACGGCTCATCCAGCAGCAGCAATCCCGGATTGGTCGCCAGCGTCCGTACCAGCGCCACGCGCTGGCGCATTCCCCCAGACAACTGGGATGGATGCAGATGCTCCTTCCCTCCCAGACCCATGCCTTCCAGTAACAGCCTTGTCTGCTCACGTGCAGCTTCATCTACTCTGTTGGCTAGTTCCAGACCCAACAATGCGTTCTCCATGATCGTCCGCCACGGGAACAGATAATCCTGCTGCAGCATGTAACCAACTTCTGGACTCGGCCCACTTACCGGCTGACCTTGCAACATGACTAGGCCTGCCGCTGGACGCAGTAGCCCTGCGATCATGGACAGGATCGTCGTTTTGCCGCAGCCGCTTGGGCCGACCAAGCTGACAAACTCCCCTGTCTCTACGGAAAAATCAATATTCTCAACCGCCAGCGAAGCTTCACGATCCGTTACATAGACATGCGTCACTTGCTCCAGTCTCACCATCGGTCTTGTCGCGTCCGAAGTTAGATCACTCCGTTCCTCCATCATGACGAACCTCCAGCATCGACACCTGCATCCGTAGATTCAGTTGTGCTCTTTTTCACAGGCGGTTCAGTATTTCCGGTAGAATTTGACGAAATCGCTTGTTGTGCAAAACTTGGGTTCACTAGCTTATCCAGTGCAACTGGACTTTTAAGCTCCCCTGCCGAGGTCATGACATCCTGTAAGTTCTTCCATTCCTTTTCCTCAATCATCGGGTTCAAAGCATAGGTGCTCTGTTCCTTATATCGCTTGATACTACTCGTCAAAATAGCTAAATCTGTATCTTTAAAATAGGGCGTGATTGCTTCGGCAATCTGTTCAGGTGAATGCGTAGCAATCCACTGTTGTGCCCGATATACAGCATTTGTAAATTTCTGTGCAGCCTCGCTATTTGCCTTCAGGTAGCTTTGCTTAGCCATATATACCGTATACGGCAATTCGCCGCTCTCCACACCGATAGAGGCAACTACCCGCCCACGACCTGCCTTTTCAAAAATAGATGCCTGTGGCTCAAATAGCTGTACATAATCCCCTGTACCCGAGCCGAAAGCAGAGGCAACATTAGCAAAATCAATATTTTGAATCAGCTTCAGATCCTTATGAGGATCAATGCCGTGTTTGCGAAGCGTAAATTCAAGTGACATTTGCGGCATTCCGCCCTTGCGTTGCCCCAAAAAATTTTGTTCTTTCAGCTTTTCCCATGCAAAGTTATCTTGCGTTTGACGGGCAAACAAAAAGGTTCCATCCTTCTGTGTCAGTTGGGCAAAATTAATGATAGGGTCCTCTGCTCCTTGCTGATACACATAAATAGATGTTTCCGCGCCGATGAGCGCGATATCCGCCTGGTTGGACAACAACGCCGTCATCGCCTTGTCCCCCCCGGGAATCGTTGCCAATTGGACATCCAGTCCCTCCTGAGCAAACATTCCCTGGCTCAAGGCTACATACTGCGGCGCATAAAAGACCGTACGGGCTACCTCGCCTAGTCTGATCTCAATTGTCTGCTCCCCCCCTTTGGGGGTGCACCCACTGAGCAACAGTAATCCGAGTAGTGCCGCAGCCACCACAGCTTTGAAACGAGCGCCGTTTTTCATCCTTATTCCCTCCCCACCTTTTTACATCCGTTGACTTCATATATTGTTATGCGGTTGTCGATATATTGGTTAATTGCACAAAAAAAAAACCACGTTCGCCCGGGAACGTGGGGAAGATGGCATATGATTTACAGCTTGTATATGGAGGTATATTTCTCTTCCAGGTAGTCGGCGAGATAATCCGGGTTCAGATCTTCACCTGTAATGGCTACAATCAACTCGGAAGGCGTCCGGCTCTTGCCGTAACGGTAAATACGTTCGGTCAGCCATTGCTTGATCGGCTCAAGTTCTCCAGCAGAGATTAATTCATCTAGATTTGGTAACTCTTTGCGTAATGTCGCCAAAATTTGTGCTGCATACATATTGCCAAGCGAGTAGGAAGCAAAATAGCCAAAATCACCACCGGACCAGTGAACGTCTTGAAGTACGCCCAGTCCATCATTCGGTGGAAGTAACCCTAGGTATTCCTTATATTTCGCATTCCACACCTCAGGGAGACGCTTCACATCCAGCTTTTCATTAAACAACATTTTTTCAATTTCATAACGGATAATGATATGTAAATTATATGTTAGCTCATCCGCTTCAATACGAATCAGTGAATTTTCCACACGGTTGACTGCCCGATAGAATTGATCTGCCGTAACCTTTGCCAAGCGATCAGGAAAATGCTTTTGCAAATCATCGTAATACCGATCCCAGAAAGCACGACTGCGTCCGATTTTATTTTCCCACAAGCGGGACTGGGATTCATGAATCCCCATAGAGGTTCCTCCCGACAGTAGTGATCCTGCTAGCTCAGGAGCAATATTTTGTTCGTACAGCGCATGGCCTCCTTCATGCAACGAGCTGAAAATAGCACTAGTTACATCATCTTGCAGATAATGTGTTGTTATACGCACATCACCTGGATTTAATCCTGTTGCGAAAGGATGTACGCTCTCATCCAAGCGACCTGCGTCAAAGTCATACCCCATCTGACCTAATATGAACAGGCTGAACTTCTCCTGCTGCTTCACATCAAACACACCATCTAAAAAGCTCTTATCCGGCTGGTTCGGTGAAGCCTGAATTTTAGACAATAGTGGCACAAGGCGCTTTTTGAGACGATCAAACACAGCATCCAGTTTTTCAACCGTCATCCCCGGCTCATATTGATCCAAAAGCGTGTCATACTCTGTATCCTTAATCCCCCAGTAGCCGATAAATTCACGCTTCATGTCTACGATTTTAGACAAGTAGGGTTCAAATCCGACAAAATCGCTATGTTCCTTTGCGTCCTCCCACTTGCTCTCTGCCTGCGCTGCGAGAATGCTATAATCCCGGTATCGGTCTGCCGGAACCGAACGATTCAGGTCATAATTTTTACGGCATTCCTCCACCAATCTGCGATCATTGTCTTCCAGTTGCTCCAGCTTATCTACTGTGGCAAAAAATTGCAGCAATTGTCCCATTTCATCCGAGATCATCAGCTTGAACATTTCAGTGGACAGCATACCCAACGTCTCCGACCGAATGTCAACACCCTTGCGCGGAGCACCAGTTCGTAAATCCCAGTGCAGCAGACCTACTGCTTCGCCATAACTACTGATTTTGTGTGAAAGCTCCTTTAAAGCCGTCAATTGATCCAACGTCTGTTGCGCCATATTTTAGGTCACCTCTTTAACTTAAAATGGATAAAACTTTACAATACCTATACTTGATGATACTTATATTAAAAAGTATAATCAACACACAACATGTACGACCAGCTCCTAAGACCTAAAATAAACGTTGGGCTGTACATATCAAACTTTAATAGAATCTGGAGGGAACAATCGTGAATCACATCAAAGAAATTTTAGAGTACAATCGTGTTTTCGTAGAAAACAAAGAATACGAGGCCTATAGAACGGGCAAGTTCCCCAATAAAAAAATGGTTATTATCACTTGTATGGATACACGGCTAACGGAGTTACTCCCGAAAGCCATGAACCTGCGCAACGGTGATGTGAAAATCATCAAAAATGCGGGTGCTATTATTTCACAGCCCTTTGGAAGTGTAATGCGCAGTGTGCTAGTCGCCCTGTATGAGCTGGGAGCAGACGAAGTCGTCGTTGTAGGTCATTATGAGTGCGGCATGGCTGCATTAAATGCAGACCACATGGTCAATGAAATGCTCGATCGCGGAATTTCTCAGGAAGTGCTGAATACATTAGAAAATTCAGGAATTAAGCTAAATAAATGGTTAAAAGGTTTTGACAACATTGAAGAAGGGGTAAGAACTACCGTGAAGCTTATTAAAAATCACCCGCTTCTCCCTCCTAATGCCCCCGTTCACGGCATGGTTATTCATCCAGATACAGGAGCGTTAACACTTCTCGTTGATGGAAATGAACAGTAAATAGGATACGCTTCGGCAGAAGGTTACCAGGGTAGTTTAAGCTCGTACATACGAGCTTAAACTACCCTTTTTTATGAAAAAAAGCACATATACGTGGAGAATGACAAGAGTCAATTTTGGCTAACCTGTGAACGACCTGACTGAAAGTTGTCAAACCATACAGTTTCAGTGTACACTTTTCATGAAGCTGCAGAATAGCTGCCGCAGTGCTGTTACAACCGTTACTATGATGGATGAAGGAGATAAGATCTATGAATTTACTATCGTATGGTCTGTTGGGGCTTCTCGCAAGAGAGGAATCCTCCGGCTATGATCTGATGTTGCGTATCCAGCCTTTTTGGCAGGCCAAGCACAGTCAGATCTATCCGCTACTGGCCCGTATGGAGAGCAAGGAACTGCTAGCCTCCCGTTGGATTCAGCAGTCCGACAAGCCTGATAAGAAAATGTATACCATTACCGACAAGGGAATCCATATGCTTCAGCAATGGTCCCAGGAAGCGTTAGCTGCTCCGGTTACACGGGATGAATTAAGTCTTCGACTGTTCTGTCTTTGGTTAACGGACAAAAGTAGTGCCAATCGTATGCTGGAGGAACGCAAACGTCATTTTATTCAGAAAATCCAGCATCTTGAGGATATCCTGAACGATATTCCTGCAGAGAATTTACATTTTGGCAGTAAGAACTTTGGTGACTATATTTTAGTACAAAAAGGACTTTTGAATGCTAAAGCAGGTCTGGAATGGTGCCAAATGGTTCTGCGTATGCTGCTTGCCGGTGATGTCAGTGCTGACACTAATCCGTTTTCACTTAAGCCGCAAAGCTGAATGTTTTAGCCAATCCATGCATAGGATTTATGGGACGTTATTATTTAATTTTTTAAAAATTAAAATTCTTTGAAACCCTTTTCCATGCCATTCGTATTACTGGTAAGCGGTTGTTTGACCTATAAACAAATTTACTAAGGGGGATTATATTTACATGAAAAAAACATTCACTTTGAAAAATATGATGATGCTGATGATGGCTTTTACCCTACTCATTGCTATGATCGCACCATCTACAGCTGACGCAAGGCGAGGCGGCGGGTTTAAATCCGGGCCTAAATCATACCAATCTACACCAAGCAAGGCGAGTGACAGCAATGGCATTAATAAATCAGATAGCGGAACCAAGTCAGGGGCTACTGCTGGTAATACAAACAGAACTGGTGGATTCCTTGGCGGTGGCGGCGGATTCCTGAAGGGTATGATGCTAGGCGGTTTGGCAGGTATGCTCTTCGGTGGATTGTTCGGCAACATGGGCGCATTGGGCAGCTTGCTTGGCCTTGCCGTTAACGTTCTTGCCATTTACGTCCTGATCATGGTCGGAGTAGGTATCTACCGTGCTATTAAAAATCGTCGCAGACCAGATGATTCCCGCGGAGGACGTTACTAAGCTATGATTTTGAGTATGGATGAGATTGTCAACGCTATTTGCTTGCATATGGCTGAACGTAAAGGTGTCCAGCCCACGGATGTGACAGTAGAACTAAGCTGGGAAGAGGATACAGGTTATTCAGCAGAAGTCCATGTACAGGGCCGCAGTCAATATCTGGTGGAAGCCAATATGATTGAAGCCATTCTGAGATACCTATATTCCGAATACAATATTCGTGCCTATCGCGAACAAATCAGATTGGATCTGGATGAAGAAATTACTGCTATTGTCCAAACTTGATTATTTCGCATAGAACAGTCGTATAGAGTTATTATAAAACAAAAGAACCGACCTTTGCTTGAGGGCAAGGGTCGGTTTTTTTGCTCGTTTTTCTAATAGATATTAGTTGCTATAGCATTACATTTAGACACGGACGTTCCTTGCTATATGGATTCATTTGCTCTATGAATAGTTTGTCTGCTAAATGATGGAACCGGAGATAGCTGTACCTGCGGCACCCTTTCGAGTAAGCCACTACCGTACATTTCCCGAAATGGCTGCTCTTCCATATGAATGTAGCCGATATAGCAGCCGCATTCTTTCATCCGGCACGGACGTTTGCCACTCAGGCCCTCAAGACCATCCCTATATAAGTGTCCAAGCACCCGTCGATCCTGATAGCAGTGTTTTACTCTTCCGTCACCCTGGACATAAAATACATCTTCACCGGCGCGACATGCCCGTCCCTGACTGCTATAATCCTTTAAATTCCATTGAAAATAGGGGTCGATCGCAGTTAATTCAGTAACTTCAGCATCTGTATAATAATGGGGACGATCCTTGTAGGCGTTGATCCACAAATAAACATCCGTTGGAAGTTGCGATCTTAAGGAACGAATAGCTGGGAATGCTTGTCTTAACCCGACGGTACCGACACTATAGGAAATACCAAGTTCATATAGCTTCATAGCCTGCGATATAAAAACTTGCTCTTTCGTCTCTCCAGGGTGATATGTAGCCCACAGCGCAGCAGTCTCCGGGTTCAGTTCTTTCGTCCAATCCAGCTTAGTCGAGAGATTCGTCTGTACCGCCACTTTTTCCACATGCGCCATGTGGGAAAGCTCAATCATGGTCTTGTGATACCAGGAATGAATCAAGGCTTCTCCATACGGATTAAAAAAAATAGAGAGACGATGCCCCAAAGCGCCCTGTTCCCGTACCCAATCAGCAAAACGTTCCAACTGGGCCCGATCCTTGTTCAACGTTTCCCGACTATCAACGTTTTTACTGAACGGGCAATAAGGGCAAGCATAGTTGCACGAGGTCAACGAACCACGATAATATAAGGTCGCTCTCATGCTCCTACATATCCTTCCATACGCTCACGTACTGACGTGGAGATCATCCAGTCCCCAATCGCATCGGAATAGGCCATTCCTTCCTCTGTAAGTCGCAGCGTGCCCTCCTCGACGACAGCCATACCGGATTCCAGCAGCAACGACATTCCTGTAAAATCGTCCGAGAGGGATACACCGAAGCGCTCTGCATAGGCCGATAGCTCCAAACCTTCCCGATGAAGAAGCGCCTTCAGGATAAAGCGCCGCTTACTCTCATCCTGATTTAAAATAAAGCCGTAGTCAGCCAGATCATGACGTTCCGCAGCAACATAATCTGCGATAATGCTACGCGTAGCTGCTGCACTAACCCCATAACGGCTGGCATAGTGGACATTGCGTGTATAGGAGCGTGCACCACACCCCAGACCAGCCATACCTTCCTCCTGACAACTGTAGGGCAAAAGTTCTTTGCTGGATATACCATCATTTTTAGCAAAACGGCGCATGGAGTATTGTACATATCCTGCTTGTTTGAGCCGTTCGCGCGCCACTTCATACAAGCTTAGGCGAATATCATGATCCAGCCCGGTATAGCCTGGCTTTAAAATCGTATTTTCTCGAATATATAACGGATAAAGAAATATCTCTCCTGGCGAGTAAGACAGGGCTTCCTCTAAAGAATACAGCCAGGTTTCCACCGTTTGACCAGGCAAGCCATAGATCAGATCCACGTTCAGCAAAGGAAAGTTGTATTCCACCAGCCGCTCAAGTGCTTCTCTAACAAGTTTGGGCTTCTGAGGTCGGTATATGGCGGCACTTTCTGATTCCACAAAGCTCTGAATTCCCATGCTGACACGATCTGTCCCGCGGCGCTTGAGCACCTCCAACCTGTCCTCAGTTACAGTATCGGGAGAGGTTTCCACCGAAATAGAAGCTCGCTTAGGGTCCAGTCCCATCATATTTTCCGCAATGTCAAACAAGCGCTCCACCAAAGGAGCCTCCAGTAAGGTCGGTGTACCGCCGCCGATCGCAAAACGTGAAAAAGGCCGACGGCCCATAATGGGTGCCCACTGCTTGGCTTGTCTTTCTAGCGCATCTACATACTCCTTATGTACATCCAGACGCTTGTCCGGCAAAGTGAACAGGTTACAAAATCCACAGCGAGCCGCGCAAAATGGAATATGCATATACAAAAAATAGCTTTCTAACTCCTCCTTCTCCCACAACTCTTGTAATGAGAGTGGTGTATCAAACGGACGATAGGCCGTTTTATGCGGGTAAGAGTACAGATAGGAGCGATAGGGAGCTTCACGGATTGTGCGTGCCCATTCAGCAGGAGTTTCAGGCCACTGAAACCTAGACAGTGCTAAGTTTGTGTCTATCTCCGGGGCTGGCGCATCCGCTGGATGCGAGTGATTCAGATTCATGGCTTTCATTTCTGCTCCTTCCTCGCGCTGGATTGATTTCTAGATATTTTACCAGTGCAATCTATATTTCTATTTGCTCTACAAAATAAATTCGCGGTAAGGCACATTCCAAACTACCTCATGCGCCAGACGATGTCCTTCATAGCCGTCTTCCCCATAAGCTGTACCATGATCGGAAAAAACCATGCAAAACGTCTTGCCCCGATTTCGCAAAGTATCAAACAAACGTCCAAGTTCACCATCCACATACCGTAAGGCAGCTCGTTGAGACTCCACTGAATCTTTGGCTGCGCCTTTCACAAAATAATGATTAGGCCCATGGATCGCTGATACATTCAGAAACAAAAACAAGCGCTGTGACGGGTCTGCATTTTCCAAAAGTTTCAGAGCATGATTCACCTGATTCTCTGTCGAACGGGGGTTGGTAACACCAAAGTTCATACGCCAGTAGCTTTCTTGAAAATATCCAGGCAGCACCTTGGCAAGCTTATTTTTCTTTGTAAAAAAAATAACGCCGCCGATACAGATGGTCCGATAACCTTCACCCTCTAGCCCGGATACAATATCCGGGGCATCGAACAGCCACGTATGTGGATGCGTACGCAGTCCCGTATCCTTGGTGTGAAACAGACGGATATGTGAAGTCTTATCCGTATTCGCTGGAGTCGGCAAAAATCCGCCAAAAAAAGCATGATGTGCAGCATAGGTAAAGCTACCCGGTGTATGGCGCTTTTCCCACGACCCGGAGCCGCACAAATTCGGACAGTTCTCTTCTTCCAGCTTTGCTACGTCATAACGCAGAGTATCAAGCGTAATCATGACAATATCATGAGAGCCGACAATTTGATTCATATCAGTCATATCTGTCTGTCCTTTCCGTACCCACGCTCCTATTAGCGAGGTGCAGCATTTCCCATTCATACGGGTTCCAACCCTGATGTTCAACCCGGTACAGCAAATCACCGAACGGATTAACATCCAACACATAGGGACGCCCCCCATGAGCCGGAACCAGCACATCCAGTCCAGCAACCATGGACGCCGGAAAAACACTCATAGCGGCTTTCGCAGTAAGCTGGACCGATTCCACCGTATTCTGTGGTAATCCGGCTTCCTTCAGCGAGAGCCGCTCATTACGCAAATGCAAATTGGTAATGGGGCTGTGGCTCAAACGTAAAACCGCATGGCAAGCTTCTGATCCGCACACGAGTTGGCGCACATCATAAACACGCCCGTTCAGAGTCGCTTTGGGAATCCAGCGCTCCACATGTACCCCTTCCAGACATAGCCAGTTAAGGATAGCATGAATGTCCTGCTTATCCGTATAACGACGCAATCGTCCGGCATTATAATACACGCGCTGTCCGCGTATGATTTCCGTTCCAATCGTGGTCACCGCCAGTTCCGCGTGGGTATGGGGGTGTACCTGATAGGCCATGACACCAGAAGCACCGGACCCACAAAATATTTTCACAAATACGCGGTGAAACCCGCTCTCCTTCATTGCTGTGTGCAGATCGACAACATCACGAAATGCACCACCTGAAGATACGAGCACTGGCGGGACCCTTATATCTGCCTTGCCTAAAACGGCGCTACAACGCCGTTTGTCGAACATCACGGCCACTTCCGCCGGATCGTTCATCCAGTGTGACGAGGGCCAGAGCAGAGCCACTTCATCTCGCAGCCAGGCCAGCAGACGGCAATAGCCCCGGAACCATTGTGCCGGGTGCCAAATACGACCGTGCTGCTCCTGCAGACGCCGCGCTTCTGCCGCCGATATACCTGTGCCTTGTGTCCATTCGGGCCATGGCAATAGAGAATCGTCTCCCTCACCATCCGAGGCACCCAGAGCAATCAACTCACGCTCTACCTCAAAGCTTTCGCCCGGTGCATCCAGACGAAGCAGCGGACCACTGTCCATCTGCCCCGCCAGTAACTGATCAATGCTCTCTTGCACAAAGGAACTGCCATTCACGCTATCTTGCGTAGCTCGTGCAGCTATTCGCAACATCAGCTCGCTCAGACCTTGTTTCTGCCGAATAGCTTCCAGCACATTCTTATAGGAAACCTCCAGAGCGGGCGGAAGCATTAATCTGCTTCGCGCCTCCTGCAGCCCAGTAGTTCGACGATTCCCCGGATTACCGAACAAGATAAACGGCTCGCTGACAATACAGTCTGACATCCTAACCATAGAGCCGCCTCACTTTAGATCATTTTAATTTTGAAAACAGTCCGTTTTAGAAATCCATTTGTACAAATTACTCAGTCAGTGATGGATAGCGCCAATCATCTTCCTCATCCGCTTCTTGTTGATCTTCCACGTTCACAGATAGACCCGAGCTTTTCCAACGTTGCATCATTTCACTAGACATATAATGATAGCTCAAATCCAGATGCTTCAGCCCTTTTATACTTTCACTAGCCAGTAGCGCTTCTGCACCTTTATCAGACAACGTACCTTGTGAGAGATCCAGCACTTCCAATTGTCCAATCACAGGGGCATTAGCTGCTGCAATAGCAATTTCATCCTGTATTTCACTATCTTTGAGTCCCAAGTATGTAAGTTTGGGAAAAGGATTGCTGTCTAAAAACGGCAAAATATCTTTAAGGTTACCGTCAAAGCCATAGTTCTCGACACCCAAATACAGTTCCAACTTGCGCAGTTCAGGCAGTTCGGCATTACATATTTGCTGAAGAACGCTCACAGGCAGGCCACCACAGATAATAACCAATTCTTGAAGATGGTTATGACGAAGCGGCTCCAAGCTCAGGTCCTGGCTTCCTTTGATATGAAAGGACTCCAATGCTGGAAACGCTTCTAACAATGGGGACAGATTCGTCTGGTTAATCCATGAAACCTCACACTCATCGTATTCCATATCACCAATAAACAGTTTGCGTATCTTAGGGAAATGATCTTTGAGCTTCACTAACACTGGGATAAAATCCTCTGGTGAACTTTCATAGGCGCCGCCCCAATCACCAATGATGAGATCTGTAACTTGCGCGCTCTCCGGCTTGGCTGCCAGTTCCTCAATAGATTTAGCCATCGTTTGGCCATTCTCGTAAGCTTCATAATCCACTACCAATTTCACTTCCATCTTACAATTCCTCCGATCGCTTGTCTGAGATCTCGTAAACTATCTATTTCCAATTTAGTCTATCCTATTCTACCAATGTTCGTCAAAAATAGTCCCATATCGACATTAATCCTATGTAAAATCTGCTGAATGAAATAAAAACAAGACAGCCCGCTAAGCAGGCTGTCTTTGCATATTCATAATAAACTTCTACTATTATATAGTACGTAAGTTTAGAGCCTAATTATTGGCTAATTGTAATCGGTGAGTTATCGGACAGCAATGCCAGATTATTCACGATCACATTCTCCTCATTGCTCAAGCCACTGGTAACGAGTGTTTGTGAACCTGCCGTCTGAACAGTCTTCACTTCCTTACGTTTCGCATGGTCTCCGTTTACAACATATACATATTCTTTACCTTGATCCTTTTGAACTGCCGCAGTAGGAACCACAATGCCTTCTTGTGCATTGGCAGCGACAAAGCTGATATCAGCCAACATGCCGGATTTCAGTATCGTGTCTGGATTCGCTACTGAGATTTTTACAGGATAACCTTTTCCACTTGCATCCAACGGGCTTACATTTTTAACTGTACCTGTTGTTACAATGTTGGAAGCTGCAACACGAACCTGTACCTTGTCACCTGCTTTTACATTGTTGATCTGTTCCGCTGGAACATAGATCAAAGTATTGACCGTACTCAGATTAGCGATGACCAGCGCAGGAGACTGAGCGGATACCATTTCGCCCACTTCTGCATTTTTAGTGCCCACAATACCATTGATCGGTGATGTTACAACAGTATCATCCAATGCGTCCTGAGCAATGTTCACATTCAGCTGAGCCTGCTTAAGAGATTGTTGGCTGGACTCGATAACCGCAGTATTTTGAGATACTTTGAGCTGATTTTGCGCATTACTGTAACCGCTATTGGCATTACTGTAGCTATTTTTTGCTGAATCATAGCTGTTGCGAGCTGTAGTTAGAGCCTTCTGCGCAGCTACCAACTGATCTTGCGCGTTAGCCTGCGCATTTTGTGCATTATTGTAAGCCGCTTCCGCATTCACGACTGCTGTTTTGGCTTGTTCTAATTGTGCTTGGGTGCTCGCACCTGCATCAAATAGACTTTGTGTACGTGTTACATTCTTCTGTGCATCTGCCAAAGCTTGCTGCGTTTGTTTCACCGTATTGGCTGCCGAGGAGACACCATGTGTTGCTTGTTCTACGGCTGTAGTGGCTTGATTAATAGCTCCCTGTGCCTGATTGATTGCACTTTGGGATTGAATCACGCCACTCTTGGACTGCACTAAGCCCGAGTTTGCTTGAACCATCGTAGATTCGTGGGATGCTTGAGCGGTGCTTACTCCGGCTGCTGCCGCAGCTGCTGCGGCGCGGGCTTTCGCAACATTATTCCGCATATCCTTATCATCAAGCTTGAACAGTACTTGACCCTTTTTAACCTCGGAGCCAATATCCACAGGCAGCTCAACCACTTTACCGCCCACTTTAGGCACGATGTTCACCGTCTCCGAAGGTGTAACCGTTCCTGTATAAATATTTCCCTGTCCGATAATTCCCTGCTGTGCTTGGCTGATTTTAACCGGAACGACCATATCCTGAGCCGCCCCGCTATTAC
This sequence comes from Paenibacillus peoriae, assembly GCF_022531965.1. Lineage (GTDB taxonomy): Bacteria > Bacillota > Bacilli > Paenibacillales > Paenibacillaceae > Paenibacillus > Paenibacillus polymyxa_D. The sequence goes on from NZ_CP092831.1 coordinate 3,235,798, forward strand.
TGGAGCAGCCTGCCAGCACTGCGCCGCCGAGCACTAAAGCCGCTAATGTACTTTCTACTCTCAATATTTTCATGATAATTCCCTTTCTTTCTGTCCGTGGAAATAATGTAAGCCATCCAGTCGTATTTTATAGTTCTTTGATTAAGCTTCCGGCTGTGTCTTTGCTTTCTTCCTCTGAATAAACAAAAAGATTAGTGGAATCGTGCAAAACAGCGGTATGGATGAAATGAGGAACGTATCCCCAATCCCTCTTGATGTGGCATCTAGTGTGATTAAACTACTTATGGATGACATCCATGAGCTGCCCAATGTCGCTTGTAGCGTATGAGCCGAGTCTGGCGTAATGGACTCCGAAATTTGCTGGGCATGAGCAGCCGAACGGCTTTGCATAATGGCGGTTAGCACCGCAATCGCCATAGATGCAGCCACAGTACGTACCAGATTGGATGCTGTAGATGCATTGGCTACCTTGCTCGGATGAACGGCATTCATACCGACCGTGGACAATGGCATCATGCAAATACCAATTCCCAGACCCCGTAATGCCATTACGGTTTCCAACCAGGCATGCGAAGTATCTGGCGTAAGCTGGTGAAGATGATAGGTCATAAAGCTGGTTAGCGTCAGGCCCACAAGCCCCAAAGGCACAATTCCGAACTTATCGAACAGCTTCCCGGCAATAGGCATCATAGCCGCCATGGCAATGGCCTGTGGAATGAGGATAATACCAGTATCAATCGGTGACACACGCTGGATATTTTGCAAAAACAACGGTGTTAGGAACGTTCCTCCGTACATCCCCATCATGACCAGACTAGAGGCAATAACACTAATCGTATACTTTGAATTCTTGAATAATGAGATTTCAATTACAGCATTATCCTTGCCGCTTTCTACATAGATCAGAAAAACAAGTGCCCAGAAAGCAATAAACAGCAGGGATACAATTCCAAAAGAAGTCCAGCCATCACGCTGGCCGTTTGTCAATGCGTACAAGAGTGTTCCGGCACAAGTTGCGGCCAGCAAAAAGCCCGGTAGATCAAACGGCTTCGGCTCTACTTTAGGCGGCTCTTTGATTAGAAGAATAACCATTAAAATTGCAAATAAAGCAACCGGCACACTGACAATAAACAAGAACCGCCAGTTAAACCACTCAATCAAATATCCGCTAAGCGTAGGCCCTACAGCCGGCGCTGCCATTGCGGCGATCCCCCATATACCAAGGGACATACCGATTTGTTCACGCGGCATAATTTTGTAAATAATCGTCATACTCAGCGGCATAATAACACCACCGCCCAGACCAGCCAGCACCCGTGCTGCGATCAGGGAAGAATCACTCCATGCAAAAATACATATTCCCGTTCCCAGCGAAAATACGCTGAGCGCTAGAATCAAAAACTTTTTGTATCCGAGGCGCTGCTCCATATATCCGGTAATCGGTACAATTACACCAGATGCAAGCGTGTAACCTGTAATAACCCACTGAATACGTGTCGTCGTAGATCCTAAATCCGTCGTCAATCTAGGAATGGCGACATTGATCAGACTGTTGTTCAGAATGGCGACAAAGGCGCCTAAAACGATAGCGAAAAAGGCAAGCCAGCGTTCTTTGGAAGAATCTGTCGAAGGAGCAGCAGCAATTTCATTGGCAGCCACATGGACCCCTCCTTTTTAAGGTGTATGAATTTTTACTTCCACGTTCGTTCCAGGGATAAGCTTCATATCCTTCGGCTTGTTCACAGCAATCTCTACAGGCACACGCTGGGTCACCTTGTTAAAGTTACCACTTGTGTTGACTGCAGGAACGAGTGAGAACACGGCGTTGGAGGCTTCGCCCACTTTACGAACTTTACCCTGAATCACCTGGTCACCTGCTGCATCAAGCGTAATATCCACAAGCTGTCCTGGTTTAATACGGTTAATGTCAGTTTCTTCAATGTTCGTGGATACGTACAAGCTGTTCATATCCACCATAGTTGCAACAGCACTACCCGGCGATCCGATTTCATGCTCTTTGGAATAAATCTTAATGACGGTTCCGTTGATCGGCGCGCGCAGTACGGACTTGCTGATCATACTCGCATCCAGCCCAGATACATCCTGCTCGGCAATAGGTTCATTACGCTGAACAACATCTCCTTCTTCCACATCAATGTGGCTTATTTCTCCGGAGATTTGCGGCATTACTTTATATTGATCTGCTTGAATGCGCGCATCGTCACTTTTAACAAAGTGTGTTGCTTGATACCAATAATAGTAGCCAATAGCTCCACCGCTCAGAACGAGCAGTACAATGAGGATTGGCAATACAGTTTTCTTACTCACTTCTTCCACCCCTGTTGTCCAAAAAATTTTTATTATTCAACGCTAATATTTTAAAATTGAAATATTAGGCCATTAAACCAAATGAAGAACGTAAATAAACACATGGCAACGTGCCATGCAAAAGACAGGACTTATTTTATGTACATAGGACAAGCTAATCCATGATCCACAAACCGTCTTTTTATATTTAAATATTTTCATATAACTATTGTACATTGAAATATTATAGATATATTTATCTGTTCAGGCAACATAAATTTTCAGTTTTTTCATAATTTTTTTTCATAAAAAAGAACCTTGTTTCCAAGGCTCTTTCACGAAAAGGGATAGTTTACAATTAAAGGGTTACACATTAACGTTAAGAGAAAGGCGTAGGTACAGCTAACCGTTGTTTGCAGTTTTTCGCCTCCTGCCCTTCCTTCGTGTTCTTATTCATTCTGTTTCCATGAGAAACTTGCTCCCCTATGCACCCTCCGCAACGGCAGCGTTCTGTCGTCCCATGTACATCCTCTTTGGAATCCCGTAATAGCCGTACGTAATCCAGAGATTGCTGTAAAGAAGCAGGTCCCGGAATGAAACGGACCCTCTTGCCTTCCAGCAGACAGTATACCTCAATAAGCTGAGGAAGAGCTCCAAATGCATAATAACAAAATACATTTGTCATATGTTGGAATGTACTAATAACGTTAGGATTATAGTCAACGATGTACTTTTGAATGAGCAGGGAATCTGCTTCTGCTGATAGTTGCCAAGCAGCCTGAACAATAAGCGAAATATTGACCTCTAACTCAGGCACGGACGTACAAAATTGTTCATACAGCATCACAGGCACCATCAAGTCATTATTTAAGCCACAAATTTTTGACAACTCACCTGACACTTTATTTTTGACATCCCAATAATGGAACAAAGATTCAAAGCTGTCTGACTGCTTGGGCCACCATTTCTCCAGCACATACTGGACAGGGACTTCCCGCCGTACCTTTACTTCCATTCCAAAGTATTCGTTGAGCGCATGCCCTACTGCATATTGAACCCGTTGCCGCCAATTCCAGCCCTCACGCCCTCTTTTCCTCTGTGATTGACGGATTGGCTGTGGAGTTCTCCACATCTCCTCCAGCTGATAGTCGTGCAGAAGAGGAAAGCCGCTTAAGCTATCGCTATTGCGCATACCTATCCCTCACTCTCTTCTCAGGACACCCCAATACCAGCCTGTGCAAATTGTCTTCCGTAAGCTCGGCAATTCTCCTTATCATCATCCAATGGATTGAATTCAATCTTCAGACTCTCCTGAATGACCGATGCGCCGCGTTCTTTGACTTTTTCCTCTACCAAGTCCACTGCACCACAGAATTGCGTATAGGATGTATCTCCACTGCCAAATACTGCCGTCTTTTTACCAGACAGATCAAGTTCGTCTAGTTCCTCGTAAAAATCCAAAAATTCATCAGGAAGCTCACCATCTCCCCATGTATATACACCCAGCAGGAACCCGTCATATGCGAGCAGTTCTTGCGCACTGCAATCATACGAAGCCTTCAACTCAGCCTCATGTCCTGCCTGACGGACGCCCTCGGCGATCAATTCCGCAATTTCCTCTGTATTACCGGTCAAACTGGCATAAGTAATCATGATTTTACCCAAGTTCATCCCTCACCTTTATTTGAAATATGGGATGCTTTCACTCCCTGTTACTCAAATAATATTTGATAATGATTCTCATTGTCAAATGTTAATTTCAAAAACTAGGTTTAATCTTGGGGAAATATACGCAAAACAGCCGCATTACATGCGGCTGTTGGCTGAAAATCTATGGATAAGCAAATTAATTAGAGGCCTGTTTAATGAAGTAGAATTTCAGCTGTGTTGATAAAAAAATATTATGTACGTACAATCCATTCCATTTTCATTATTATAATAAAAAACGGGTGGTTGTACGTACAAGTGGGATTGGTTTCATTTTAATATGGAAGCGCTATAATTACAAGTACATCCGAGAAAAAATATTTTAGACCCATTGACTACTTACTTATTTATGTAATCATTCGATTGTTGCTGAGGTTTGTTGTACAATAGACTCCATATGGGGATTTCTGTGCAGCTTGCTGCCTGAATCCTGAATTGACTGCTGAAGGATGGATTGTACATGTATGTAGCACAAGAATGGAAAGACTATGAAGTAATGGATACAGGCGGTGGTGAAAAACTGGAACGTTGGGGTGATATTGTCCTGCGTCGTCCCGATCCGCAAATCATATGGCCTTTGGCCCAGGAAACAGCCGAATGGCGTAATGTTCATGGGCATTATCACCGCAGTTCCTCCGGTGGCGGCAACTGGGATATGAAAAAACCTATCCCCGAGCGCTGGACAATTAGCTATGGACCGCTTAAATTCCACATTAAACCGACCAGCTTCAAGCATACTGGCCTTTTTCCGGAGCAAGCAGCGAACTGGAGCTGGATGATGGATAAAATCAAAGGCGCAGGCAGACCGATTTCCGTACTGAACCTGTTTGCATACACGGGAGGAGCCACTACTGCTGCTGCGTATGCAGGAGCCAGTGTAGTTCATGTGGATGCCGCCAAAGGCATGGTACAGTGGGCAAAGGAAAACGTTCAATTGTCCGGTCTGGCTGACCGTCCAGTACGCTTCATTACGGATGACGTATTCAAGTTCGTGCAACGGGAACAACGTCGGGACAACCGTTATGATGCCATTATTATGGACCCTCCTTCTTACGGGCGCGGACCGAACGGAGAAACTTGGAAGCTTGAAGAAAGCCTATACCCGTTTCTCGAATCCTGCATGAGCATCATTTCGGATCAACCGCTGTTCATGCTTATTAACTCCTATACTACAGGTATTTCGCCTACTGTATTGCGCAACATGCTGAGCATGACAATGCAACAAAAGTACGGCGGCCAAATTAGCGCTGGTGAAATCGGATTGCCGATCACACGCTCGGGATTGAATTTGCCTTGTGGTATTCTCGGACGCTGGGAGGCTTAAATTCCTCTTATGACTCAAAATGAACTTACTCGGCATGAACATGCACAGTCGAACATCCCTGTCCTATATGAGGACAATCATGTTTTGGCGGTTGTAAAGCCTGTCAATGTTCCAACGCAAGAGGATGCCAGTGGTGATCCTGATCTGTTGTCTTTACTCAAGGAAGATTTAAAAATTAGACACAATAAGCCTGGTAACGTTTTTTTGGGTTTAGTTCACAGACTGGATCGGCCTGTAGGTGGAGCCATGATTTTTGCTAAGACGTCCAAAGCTGCTTCTCGCCTGTCAGAGTCGGTTCGAAGTCGTCATTTCCACAAACTGTATACAGCCGTTCTGAATGGCGTTCCTACGGCCCCACAAGGCCGTCTGACCCATTACCTGCTAAAGGATAGTCGAACCAACACAGTTCAAACGGTTCGGCCTGGCATGGCTGGTGCGAAGGAAGCCATTTTGGAGTATCGCGTAATCGGACAAGCGGATGGACTCAGTCTCGTGCAGATTAAGCTGCACACCGGACGCTCACACCAAATTCGTGTGCAAATGCAAGCGATCGGCTGTCCCCTCTACGGTGACCAAAAATATGGGGGTAATCTGAGTCGGCCCGGTCAACAGCTGGCGCTTTGGTCCTTACTCGCTGGAGCACCGCATCCGGTTAGCAAGGACGATATGAGATTTCATTCGCTACCTCCTGTTCAATTTCCATGGAATGAATGGCCCAGGTCGCTTTATGAGAACATGATTACGTCTGAAATTTGAACCGAAAAGCCCTGCTCTATCTGGATATCTACATCCTCAATCCCTATTTGCACAAAGAACCTGTAACGCATGTGAACAAACATGCATTGCAGGTTCTTTTTTGCAGAAAATTAAATTAATGCGTCATCTCATCCTTTTATGACGAGGAAGCCACGGACTGCCCCTTCTTGCTGCTTACCAGCTGTTGACGGGGATGGGCGTTTTTTGCATTCGTATTTTTAATAAAAAACGCTAAAATCAGAGCGGCCACACTCAACACTGTTGCAATGATAAAAGCCGAGTTAATCCCATAAATTGTAGCTTGATTGCCTGCAGCCAGCATCCCCGCTTTATCCGTCACAGTTAGTCCCTCAGATGTAACAATCGACGTCAAACGGTTGCTGCTTTGTGTGGACATCACTGTCACCAGAATTGCCGTCCCAATCGAGCCGGAAATCATACGCAGCGTGTTACTCATCGCCGTACCATGTGCATTCAATCGTTGTGGAAGCTGATTCAACCCTGCCGTTTGGATCGGCATCATCAGTAACGACATCCCGAACATCCGCACCGTATAATTAATTAACAGTGTCATATAGGTGGTTGTTTCGGTCAACCGTGTAAATTCCCAAGTTGTTATAGCCATGATCAGCAAGCCAATTACAGACAACCAACGTGCTCCGATTCGGTCAAAAATAGCCCCCGTTACAGGAGACATGAGCCCCATCAGAATCGCTCCCGGTAACATTAGCATACCGGACTGGAGCGGTGTAAAACCCCGAATATTTTGCAAATAAATCGGAAGCAATATCATACCGGCGTACAAAGCCATCGTCACAATCACATTAATGATTGTCGTCAAGCTGTACACATCGTATTTAAAGATACGGAACTCCAGCATAGGCTCATCTACCTTCAGCTGGCGGATAATAAACAAAATAAGCGAAATTGTCCCAACGATAAGCGTAGACAGGACAGGAATACTTCCCCAACCCGATGTTCCTGCATCACTAAAGCCGTATAACAGTCCACCGAAACCGAGCGTAGACAAAATGATGCCAGGAATGTCCAACTTAGGTTTGGACTGCTCCGTTACATTTTTCAGAAAAATAAATCCGATCACAATCGAAATCACTGAAATCGGTAGGATGATCCAGAACAATACCCGCCAGTCATAATGCTGTACTATATAACCGGATAAGGTAGGCCCAATGGCTGGAGCAAAACCCATCGCAATCCCCAAGGTTCCCATCGCTCGGCCACGACGCTCTATTGGGTAGATGTTCAAGATAACGACCATCATTAATGGCATCATGATACCTGCTCCCGCGGCCTGAATAAGTCGACCGATCAGCAATATGCTGAAGCCTGGCGCTATAGCACATAACAGCGTGCCTATTGAAAAAATAGTCATCGCACTAATAAACAATTTACGAGTGGAGAAACGGGCAATCAAGAACGCGGTCACCGGGATCAGTACCCCATTCACAAGCATAAAGCCCGTGCTAAGCCACTGAGCTATATTGGCATCTATATTCAGATCACTCATCATTTTCGGTAAAGCCACACTGATTAACGTCTGATTTAATATCGCTACAATCGCGCCAATCAACAGAGCGGCCACAATGGGTGCTCTGCGTACATTACCTGGTAGTGTCATTTGAGGACTGCTCAAGTTGATTCATTCCCTTCGGTGTTAATTTCATGATCATTTGTTTATGGATATCCAGGACCATCTCTAGCTGCTCCTTCGGGATGTCCAGAATGGGCAAGACGCGCTCCATCCACATGGCGTCTACTTTTTGCATGATATCTTTTCCTTCCGGCGTAAGCGTCAGCACTAAGGATCTACGGTCATGCTCATGCCGTCCGCGAGCAATATATCCCGCCTTGGTCAAGCGGTCAACCACCCCACTCATAGAGCTGCTTCCCACATGTGCTATGTCTGCCAGCTCGGATAACCCGATGTTGGGGCGTTTATTCAGAATGGCCAAAGCCATATGCTGTATGGCCGTCAGATCCAAATGCTGCTCTTCATTCCAGAAGGCATAAAATATCGTTTTATTAACCTCTCTTATTGATTGAATAATCCGGTACACCTCAAGTCTGTCTTCCTCTCTGTCACTCACTGGAACCATCCTTCTTTCTATTACCCAATTCACAATCCATATGCATATACATAAACTAGAAACTATTTGTATACGAAATGTTATTTATTTATAACTATTATTTTATCATCTCTTATGTAAATGTCAACATTCACCCAAATATCACCTATCCTTCAACACAAAAAAGCGCGGTATGAATACCACGATAGGTATTTCATCCGCGCACTCCTATTAATATTAAGATGATAATCTGCTACGTACAGCTACTTTTCATGCATCCACCATTCTAGTTATTCTGCTCGTTCTATTTGTTCCTTTACTCCCTCAGCCTCACTTGTCGATACTGAAGTCTTCGCCTTCGGTGTAATTTTCCCCAACAAATAAACCAGCAAATTTTGATTGTGCTGAGAAATTCGGTTCAATGCAGAACCCAGAAAATCATCCCGGATTCGCAATCCACGCTCTACTTCTTCTCTTCCTTGATCCGAAATGACAATCCATACAATTCTACGGTCCTTTACGTCTCTGAAACGGGTGACCAGTCGATTCCGCTCCATCCGATCCAGCAGCATCGTAACCGCGGCTGGTGTGGTGGCGAGATATGGGATTAGTTGAGACGGTTTCATGCGGCCGTATTCGTTCAAAACCTCCAGCACTGTAAGTTGAGCTTCCGTTAGTGATGGAGCCAGCTGCTGCTCCATATGAACCTTATAATCCTTAGCCATTCTGGACCAGATTTTCGCAAATTCGGTCGTTTGCATTTTGCCTCACTCCTTTAAATAACAGGGTCAGTAAAAGCATCAAAGTTACCGTATGGGCCACCGTCCGGATTGTATTTCATCACATTAAATTTTCGCCATTCAGCCCCGGTTTCCTGCCGTTTTTGGAGCATGAAATGAAAAGGGGAAGGAAGTCTCACCTCGGTTTTGAAGGCTGGTCAGGGTTCGACACCATGACGGCAAAAAGGTCCTCATTCGTGCCGGAATGGCACGAGAGGACCTCTCTTTTTCGAGCTAAAAAGCGCTTGACTTTCCCATTATTCTATGGACTGTGAAGCTTGCGGCTCACTACGCAGCAGCACATTCACAATTTCGTCCTTCTTCTCCGCTGGAGCCAGCAACTTGCCTGTATCCTTTCGGTCGGTCAAAGGAGCCTTTTCCGAAAGGAAGGACATCGTCTGTCCTTCTGCTGTGATCGCAAATAATTGAACAGCTTCACGGCAATAGAAGGCAGCCACGATTCGAGTTCCATTCGAACGTACTCGTTTGCCTTCCTTGAACTCAAAGGTGGTGATACCTTTGCCGCCTCTTCCCTGTGTAGGATAGTCCAACAGAAGCGTACGCTTACCATAACCAGACTCGGTCAGCACCAACACTTCTCCTTCATCCTCTTCTACCCATAACGCCGCGATAATTTCATCGCCTTCCGCCAGCTGTATACCTTTGACACCAGCCGAGACGCGGCCCATCGCATTAACCTCTTGCTCCTTGAAGCGTATACTCATACCCGCGCGGGTAATCAGCATAATATCCCGGGTACCCTCGCTTAACGTTACCGATAACACCTCATCGTCCCCTGCTACTTTGCAGGCTGCTACAGCACTGGAACGCTTTGTGGCATATTCTGTGAGTTCTGTTCGTTTGACTTGCCCTTTCTTCGTTACAAACACCAAACTTTTGCCGATTTCCTCCATGTTTTTGATCGGAATAACGCTTACGATACGATCTTCCTTCGATAGCGAAATGACATTGACAATTGGAGTTCCCGGCTCTTTCCACTTATACTCCGGTATCTGATGCACAGGCAGCAAAAAGTATTGTCCACGCTGGGTGAAGACGAGCAGCACATCGAGTGTATTGACGTCAAGGAACTGGGTAATGTAGTCCCCTTCTTTAACTCCGGAATTTGAACGGTCCCCGCCAGAACGAGTGAACGACAGCATACTCGTACGTTTCACATAGCCATCTTTCGAGAGGGTTAGCAATACATCCTCTGCCGCAACCATGACCTCCAGATTTACTTTAATCTCTTCTACCTCACCTTGTATCTCCGAGCGACGGTCAATGCCGTACTTTTCGCGAATTTCCAACAGTTCCTTGCGAATCAGGCTGATCAGCTTACGATCACTTTCCAGAATAGAACGATATTGCGCGATTTTTTTCTGGATGTCACCCAGTTCTTTTTCAAGCGTGGTGATTTCCAGATTGGTGAGACGGTACAACTGCAAAGTCAAAATAGAATCTGCCTGACGTTCGCTAAAACCAAACATCCATTGTAAATTATTTTGCGCGTCCTGACGATTTTTGGAAGCTTTAATGGCTGCGATGACCTCATCCAGAATGTTCAGTGCCTTGACCAAACCTTCCAATACATGGGCACGATCCTCTGCCTTTTCCAGTTCATACTGGATACGGTGAGTGACAACTTCGCGTTGATGAGCAATATACGCTTCCAAAATGGACTTTAGCCCAAGCTGATGTGGCGCTTTGTTCACAATGGCTACCATATTGAAGTTATATGCCACCTGTAGGTCGGTTTTTTTCAGCAAATAAGCTAAAATCCCTTCCGCATCGGCTTCCTTCTTCAGCTCCACAACGATGCGCAAACCATTTCGTCCACTTTCGTCACGAACCTCGGCAATCCCTTCCACCTTTTTCTCCAGACGGATATTTTCCATGGCGGTTACGAGCCTTGATTTGACGATTTGGTATGGGATTTCGGTAATGACCAGCTGCTGCTTACCTCCGCGCAAGGACTGAATTTCCGTTTTGGAACGAATATAAATGCGTCCTTTTCCCGTGCGGTAAGCGTCCTTGATGCCTTCGCCACCCATAATGAGTCCACCAGTCGGGAAATCAGGACCTTTAATAAAGGTCATAATTTCTTCCAGCTCAATCTCCGGCTTTTCCATCACCGCGATGCTGGCATCAATAACTTCGCGTAAACTATGTGTAGGGATCTCTGTCGCAAATCCCGCCGAGATCCCACTGGAACCGTTCACCAACAAATTTGGATAACGTGACGGCAACACCACGGGCTCTTTGGCCGAGTTATCAAAATTGTCCTTGAACAAAACCGTACGCTTTTCAATATCGCGCAGCATTTCCATTGCGATCGGAGACAAGCGGGCCTCCGTGTAACGCATAGCTGCTGCCGGGTCATCATCCTGGGAACCCCAGTTACCGTGACCGTCCACCAGCACGTGACTCATTTTCCAGGGCTGTGCCATCCGTACCATGCCGTCGTAAATCGACGAATCACCGTGGGGGTGGTAATTACCCATAACGTCCCCAACGGTTTTGGCCGATTTACGATATGCTTTATCCGGCGTATTGCCCGAGTCGTACATTGCATAAAGAATACGACGTTGCACGGGTTTTAATCCGTCCCGTACATCGGGTATCGCCCGGTCCTGAATAATATATTTGGAATATCGGCCAAAGCGGTCACCGACCACTTCCTCCAGAAAAGCTGGCAAAAACTGCTCCGATAAGCTCATGTATACACCTCTTTTGATAGCACTACTCTACGTATTCCGTGAAATCTACGTTTTCCACGATCCAGCGTTTGCGTGGATCCACCTTATCACCCATCAAAGTGGACACCCTACGTTCAGCCTTGGCTGCATCCTCTATCTGAACGCGTAACAAGGTGCGTGAATCGGGATTCATCGTTGTTTCCCATAACTGATCAGGGTTCATTTCCCCGAGCCCTTTATAGCGTTGTAGCTCAAAATTTCGTCCAAATTCTTTTAAGTAATTATCGAGCTGCTCGTCAGTCCAAGCATAACGCACGGTTTCGAGTTTACCCGACTTTCGAGTTATTTTATACAATGGCGGTTGAGCAATAAATATGCGTCCTGCATCAATAAGCTCTTTCATATACCGATAAAAGAACGTCAACAACAGCACTTGAATGTGCGCACCATCTGTATCTGCATCGGTCATAATGATGATTTTGGAATAATTGCTGTCTTCCAGCGAAAACTCTGTTCCTACCCCCGCACCAATAGCTGCTGTAATAGCACGGTACTCATCATTCTTCATAATATCCGCCAGTTTGGATTTTTCCGGATTCATCGGCTTGCCCTTTAGTGGCAATATGGCCTGAATTTTGGAATCCCGTCCCTGCTTGGCTGATCCTCCAGCCGAATCGCCTTCCACAATAAACAACTCATTACGTGTAAAATCCTTGGACTGCGCAGGCGACAGTTTACCATTCAAATTGGAACTTTCACTGCGTTTTTTACCAGAACGCATTTCATCCCGAGCTTTACGTGCAGCTTCACGCGCTCTGGATGCTTGAACTGCCTTCTTGATCAAAGTTTGTGCTATCTGCGGATTTTCTTCCAAAAAACGCTGCATCTGCTCAGATACGATGGCATCCACTGTACTTCGTGCCGAAGCGCTACCCAGCTGATCCTTTGTCTGACCGACAAATTCAACCTCAGCCATCTTGACACTGATTACAGCCATCATGCCCTCACGTAGATCGTTGCCCTCCAAGTTTTTATCCTTTTCTTTCAACATCACCGTTTTCCGGGCATAATCGTTCATGACACGAGTGTAAGCGGTTTTGAATCCTGTTTCATGCGTACCTCCGCCACGTGTCGGAATGGAGTTGACGAACGAAGCAATCGTCTCTGTATAACCTGCATTGTACTGGATGGCAATCTCTACTTCAATGTCTTCTTTCTCGGCATTAAAGTGAATAACATCATGCAGCACATCCTTGCCCTCATTCAGAAAAGCAACAAACTGACTTGCGCCACCCTCATAAAAATACTCATCTGACTTTCCGCTGCGTTCGTCTTTAAGTTGAATACGAAGGCCCGAATTTAGAAAAGCAATTTCCTGAAGGCGCTCAGCCAACGTATCGTAGTTAAAATGAATGCCTGCCTGAAAAACACGAATATCCGGTTTAAATGTAATTTTCGATCCCGTCTTGTTAGTATTGCCCAGCACTTCAAGGCCTGTGGTCGGTTCCCCGACATGCTCCACGCCCTTCTTGTCCTGCCAATATTCAAACCGCTGACGGTGAATCTTGCCGTCCCGGTAAATTTCTACTTCAAGCCATTCCGAAAGAGCGTTCGTTACAGACGCACCTACACCGTGCAAACCCCCGGACTTTTTATATCCCGAACCGCCAAACTTACCTCCGGCGTGCAAAATGGTGAATACAACCTGAGGCGTAGGAATTCCCGTTTTGTGCATTCCCGTAGGAATACCGCGTCCGTTGTCTGATACCGTAACGGAACCGTCCTTATGCATTGTAATATCAATGCGAGAGCAAAACTTGGCGAGATGTTCATCCACCGCGTTGTCTACAATTTCCCATACCAAATGATGCAGCCCCGAAGAACTGGTGCTCCCGATGTACATGCCCGGCCGTTTGCGAACTGCCACAAGCCCTTCGAGCACTTGAATGTCGTCCGCGCCATATTCCGAAGCTCCGCTTTGTGTGCCGGACGCCCCCGCAGACAAGTCGATTTTGTCGACCATTCATGCTCCCCCTTTGTCTAATCGTAACCGTGTTTTGCCTTATTCTTGATGATTTTCACCAAAAATGCAAACAGATGTTTTCTTTTACCTTGTCCATTTTAATTCAATATATCCCGTTTCGTAAAGACGGCGAATGAAACAATCAATGCCGCAGCCCCCCAAATGCCCAGTACAGCTAAAGAAAAGGGTAAAGTCATTCCCTCAATCGGGGCGGGGCTTCCAGATAAATAATCGGTTAATTGGAGGTTAACCATAAATAAATATTTAGCACTCTGCCAAGACGAAGCCATGTTTGTCAAAATAGTGCCCGAAATGAGTGCAGCCATCATGACCACGATACTTGCCGCCGTACTTCGTACCAGGACAGATACCATAAAGGCTAACGAAGCTACCACAAGACTGACAAACCAGATTAATCCGGCTTGCAGCATCAGATAATGCCATTGTGGAATCGCATGTACAGCAGACAAATCCACCGTCGATCCAACAATTTGAAATCCGGTAAATACCGGAACATTAAAACCGCGAAAACCAAAAAACAAGCCTGATATCACATAGCTAATTACAAATACAGCCAAAATGATGAGCGAAACGAACATGTACAATGTCAGCAGCTTACTCAGCAGTATTTTCCACCGCCTGACTGGGCGGGTAAGCAACATTTTTATCGTGCCTGTCGTCCGTTCTCCTGAAACCAAGTCGGAGGCAATAGCCATAATCAACAATGGAACGAACAGATTTATGGAATTATCCATAAACTCTCTGGTAAAAGTGACACCACTCGGCTCATTCGGATTCACATCATTTTCCAAATAATATTGCATCTGCTGCACAAAGACCCGACGGTAGGTCTTCCATTCCTCGGGAACCCGGTCACTTCCCAGCGAGTTTTGATTATCGGTAATCGCCTGACGCAGTTCAAGCCGCCAATCATTGCCGAATTTTTCGCGATTGTTTTCTGCCACTTTCATCTGAGCGTACGTAAAAATCGGCACAAGCACAAGTAAAACTAGTAAAATGACATAAAATCGTTTCTTCTTGATAATTTTGAGTGTTTCATTTTGTACGAGCGGTAAAATGTTATTCAAGTATCTCACCTTCCGTCATTTTCAGGAATAGCTGCTCCAGTGTAGGGTTGATTTTGGTTACACCTTTAACGGAAATACCGGAAGCCGTCATTTGTGTCACCAGCTCCGCAATATGCTCTTCATCCATTTCTGTAAAAATTGCATCGGCTCCGCTACCTGCAACAATACTGTCATCAATTAATTCATCGGCGTTCGTAATCATTTGCACATGCGGAGAATTTTGCAATATGGCAAGACCCTGATCACGAGGCTCCAGTTGCCATACGGCCATATGTGAGTGCGTCTCAACCAGTTCTCGTACACCACCTACAGCTAGCACCTTTCCCCTACTTATAATTGCCACCCGATCACATAGCAGCTGGATTTCGCTAAGCAAATGACTGGAAACAAATACAGCCATGCCTTCTGCCGCTAGCAAACGGATAAAAGCTCTCATTTCCTTGATCCCCTTGGGGTCTAACCCGTTGGTCGGTTCATCCAAAATCAGCAATTTCGGTCTACCGAGCAAGGCTTGGGCTATACCAAGACGCTGGCGCATTCCGAGAGAATACGTACTTACTTTATCATGGATACGGCGATCGAGCCGAACCAGCTCAACGACTTCGCGGATACGCTGTTCGTCTACACCAGGCTGCATACGGGCAAAATGCTCTAAATTCTCCCAACCTGTCAGATAGCTGTACACCTCTGGATTTTCCACAATAGAACCAATATGCCGTAAAGCCTGCTCAGGGTCACGATTTACATTATGTCCACAGACAGTAATCGTCCCTTCCGTAGGCTTAATTAAATCGACCAGCATACGAATAGTCGTCGTTTTCCCAGCCCCATTAGGGCCGAGAAATCCGAAAATTTCACCCGCACGAACGTCGAATGTTACATCATGAATGATCATTTTGCGTTTGATACGTTTCTTAACGTGCTGAACAGAGAGAACTGTTTCGTTATTGCTTCTGTCTCTGCCTGTGCTGCCAACCTGATTGGCGGAATGGAAACTGGACACTGCATCCCTTGAGGTCGAATTTTCGGTTATTCCAGTCCCGTTCTTGTCAGCAGATTGGATGCTCATTAGTTGTTCCCTCCCTTTTTCACTTCAGCAGGTTGGCTGCTTGTAGACTGTTGTTCATTATCCACTTTATCGGCATCCTTCGTGTTTGCAACTGCAAACCCTTGCGCGATACGTTCAGCGATTGCCTGATAGCCCTGTCCGTTTGGATGAAAATGATCGGATGATAAATAGACGGGCAAATTTTGCTGGAATAAATCGAAAGTTGGAACCAGAGTCATATTGCTGTTTTGGTTGGTAATTGCCATGGCAGCCAGATTCCATTCTGTTACCACAAGATTACCGGGAATTTTCATTTCCTGCAGATCACTGAATGGATTATATAATCCGACATAGATAATTTTAGCATTCGGATTGATTTTCCCTACCTTTGTCAGCACTTTTTGCAGACGTTTGGCGGCATCAGGCACAGCTTTACGCAAACCACTGAGTGTAGGCGGCTCTTTGCCGGTTTGGGCAGCCTGAGCCCCCTGAAATAAATCATTTCCGCCAATCGAGACCATAATAACGTTAGCCTTTTTCAACACATAAGAAACACCAGGCTCATCCAGCTTGGTCAATAGTCCTTGAGTCGTCAGTCCATTAATCCCCAGATTATTTATGAGCTGAGCCTTATGGCCTTCCTGATTATTTAACAAGCTCACCGACCGACGCACAAAACCACTTCCGGAGTCATCCCCCGTGCCTTTGGCTAGCGAATCTCCAATGGCAGCTACCCGAAACTCTCCCGTCTGATTAGTAGCGGATGGCGCAGTTTGTGTCTGCGATGAACCGGAATGTACAGGTTGAGTGCTAACCATTGGCTCTGGAGCCGTGATACTTTGTACTGCTGTAATAAATCCGTACAATAATAGCAATGTGGCGGCAATGGAAACGGAACCGACAGACCGCCAAATCCATTTTGATGAATTCACTCGTGTTCCCTCCTGATAGCTTAGTGAAATAAACATAAAGCTTCTTATATCATTTTGCAAATAAACCGTTCGGAATAAAAGCGCAATAAATGCTTAGAGTCACATATAATTTCCCATGAACATGCAAAAAAAGGATGGCAAATGACCATCCTTATCTCTAATCAAACGAATCAAACTATTTGCTATCAGGGATGAAACTTTTGATCCATTGTCCAAAACTGCCCGGATTTCGACTTTGTATCAGTACCGTTCCTTCACCGCGAAAACGGCATACAAGCGCTTCTCCACTCGTTACGCTGGACAACCAGCCTTTCGATGCTTTTTCAATTTTATAATCCATATAATCCGGCCATGCCACCAGATGAGCATTATCAATAATACGCTCCTCTCCTGGCGCGATATAAATGGGATGAATGGCTCCATAAGAGGATAGGAATACCGTACCTCGACCACTGATTTCTACGATAAAAAAACCTTCACCGGAGAATAAACCTTTCATCAGGTTTTGCATTTTGGTGCTAACCTCAATGCCTTCTGTACAAGCTAGAAAACCGTCCTTTTGGACCATCAACCTATACGTGCCATCCAATTCCACCGCTTGTACATCACCTATACTGGCAGGGGCTAACAACACTTCAGCCGGCCCACGGGCTGCCCTCAGTTCTTGAAAAAAGAATTTTTCTCCGCTTAGCATTCTGCCTAAACCACGTAACAGTCCACCGTCTACCGTCCCCTTTATATCTACACTGGAAGACATGGAAACCATTGCTCCCATTTCCGCTTTGATCATTTCCCCGGGGTTCAACTGCACCTTGAGCATAGCAAAGGCACCTTCATGCACGATTTCGTAGCTCATTTGCTCACCTAGCTTTCCATAAATAGTCTGCTATCCATTCAACTTGCTGCTATCATACTATAAATACGTCCCTTATGTCTTTTCTGGTATAAAGCAAGGGTTATGCCTGTGGAGGAATAAGAGACACCAAAAGACCCGCTGAACGTGTCAGCGGGTCTCCAGATTAACGTCATGCCACTATCTTTTCATAACAGCGGCATGACGTTTCGAACGTATTTACTATCATCTTAGTTACGTGTGAACTCTTGTACCCAATATCCATTGTAGTAAGCCACACCGATTTGCGTATATTCTGCCTTCAAAATATTCTCACGATGTCCCTGACTGTTCATCCAAGCTTTCATTACTTCTTGTGGTGTTTGTTGTCCCATAGCAATATTCTCACCCGCATACGTATAAGTTACACCGAACTTTTTCATCATATCAAAGGGTGAACCGTAGGTCGGAGATGTATGGGAAAAGTAATTGTTCGTGCTCATGTCCTTCGCCTTGGCTAAGGCTACTTCTGTAAGCTTCGCATTAGATGTAAGGGGCTTCAGACCTTTTTGGCTGCGCTCGTTGTTTACAAGCTTTACAACCTCAGCTGCAAATTGGGACTTGCTGAGTTGTGCATCAGACCCTGCAGACTGACCCGCGCCTGAGTTTGTGTTTTGTTTTTGGGCCTGTTGCTTGTTACTAGACTGCGAAGCCTTTTGGCTACCTTGTTTGGTTGTTGTTTGCTTGCCGGATGAAGGATTTGCTGTTTTGTTTTTAGCCTTGTCCTTTTCAGATGCATCCTTAATTACGGTCTTTGTTATCGTAGTCGTCCCGTTGGACATATTGACGGTATATCCGTTATTTTGAAACCACTGTTGTAGTTGGGCAGTCAAATCGTCAGCTGGTGAAGCTGATGCCGGAACGATGAATCCTGCGGATAAAATGGCGCTTAGACTTCCCATCACAAGTGTTTTTTTCAACATATTCTTCATTTCGTCATCTCCTTGTTGTATAAATGCCTTGGTGTGAACGCGTCCGGTTACAACTTTGTAATCTTTACTCTAGCAGTATATCATGTTTTATAGCAGGATCAATGGTATAAAAGTTGGAAAAAAAATAGCCCCGCTCGGAATGAACCATGCGGAACTAAGTTAAAAGTAGTGAGGCTTTAAGTATTAAATTGTCTTGTTGTAGGCTGATTATCTAAGCTTTTTGCTGAAACGGTAGCCTTGCTTTTCAAAGCCGATTCGGTTGTAGAAAGCCCGGGCCTCTACTTGTTTGATGCGGTTATTCGCTCCAGTAATGAATAAATGATAGCATCCTTGCGCACGTCCCCACTCCTCACCACAAGCCACCAGGCGCTTGCCAATGCCCTCGCCGCGATACTCCCCGCTCACGACTAGCATGGTGATTTGTACGGCAGGATCAGGATAAGCCAAGCTTTGAGCCGTATGCATGCCGATTACTCCGACAACACGACCATCCATTTCTGCAACCATCATATTCGCTTGACTGTCCTCCCGCGTTGTTCCCATAACTTCTTTCATTACACCACAAGTCATCGGGTATCCGACTTCTCTTAGTAGTCCTGTTACGGCTTCGCAATCGCCAAGCTCTACGGAACGAATTGTCAGTACTGGAATCATCACATTGTTAGACATGATTTACCTCCACTTTCAGCATATTAGCAGCTTCTTCGGCCGTCTTCCGTGCTGTTTCCACATCTTCTGCAGCGCTAAGCGCTACAGCCATCCGGCGACCCGGCTTGGTTTCTGGCTTCCCGAACACTCGCACCTGTGTCCGGGGTAGCAATAATGCATCATGCAGACCGCTTATTACAAAATCCCGCGTAGCCACTTCTGCCTTCAAAGTAGCTGAAGCTCCTGGTGTAAGCAACGTGACAGATGGCACTGGGAATCCGAGGATGGCCCGCACGTGAAGTGCAAATTCCGACAAATCCTGCGTGATCATGGTCACCATACCTGTATCATGCGGACGAGGGGATACTTCACTGAATATGACGCCATCAGTCGTTAAAAATAGCTCTACGCCAAACAATCCGTAACCACCCAGTTCATCCGTAATCGTACGGGCAATGTCTTCCGCCTCCGAAAGCTGCTTGTCCGTCATGCCATGGGGCTGCCAGGATTCGACATAATCCCCATCTTTCTGAATATGGCCAATCGGTGGGCAAAAAGTCGTACCCGAAACCGATCTGACGGTCAATAAGGTGATTTCGCTCTCAAACGGGACAAAAGCTTCAACAATGACACGTGTAGTTTTGGCACGCGCGCCTTCCAGCGCCGTATTCCAGCAGGATTCTGCATCTTCGATTGCCCGGCATACAGACTGCCCTTTACCCGACGAACTCATCAAGGGCTTGACCACGCATGGCGTGCCCAGCTCATGAACCGCCGACCGCAACTGCTCAAAGTTATCTGCAAAACGATAGGCAGCAGTCGGAAGCTGTAATTTCTCGGCAGCCAGCCTGCGGATACCTTCCCGGTCCATCGTAAGACGGGCGGCACGGGCCGTTGGTACTACGTGAAATCCTTCTTGCTCTAATTCTTCCAAAGCACCCGTAGCAATAGCTTCGATTTCAGGTACAATTATGTCGGGCTTTTCCTCACGAATTAGTGCCTTCAACGCCTCAGCATCCTGCATATCCAGACAGTGAGAGCGATGGGCTACCTGCATTGCTGGAGCCAGTTCATAGCGATCAACAGCAATACATTCCACGCCAAGCCGCTGAGCTTCAATAATGACTTCTTTTCCCAATTCGCCGCTACCCAGCAGCAGCATCTTCTTAGCCTTGGCAGAAAAAGGAGCACCCCACATCTTGAACTCTTCCCCCTCTGACGAAAATTGCTCTGATCTCTTTTCATCTTTATTTTCAGGGTTTAGCTCCAAGAATGCAATAGTGCTCGGCATTTAAATTTACAAAAAACGCGATTTTTTGATCTTTTTTTTACAAAAATCTGAACTGTGCTTCCACCAGCCCCCGATATATTCCATGTTTTTTCATCAATTGTTCATGATTACCACTTTCTTGGATTTCCCCATGATCCAGTACAACGATATGATCAGCATTTCGAATGGTAGACAAACGGTGAGCGACCATAAAAGAAGTTCTGCCTTCCAGTAAAACCTGAAGAGCCTCCTGAATTTTCAACTCCGTTTCTGTATCAATACTGGCTGTGGCCTCATCCAGAATAAGAATTCGCGGATTAGCCAGCAAGGCACGAGCAAAGGATAAGAGCTGTCGCTGGCCCATGGACAGCATTCCCCCCCGCTCCTCTACTTCTGTTTCATAGCCAGCTGGCAAGTGAACAATGAATTCATGAGCATTGACCGCCTTCGCAGCCGCTTCAATTTCCTCATCCGTTGCATCCAAACGGCCAAATCGGATATTATCGCGTATCGTCCCCGAAAAAATAAATGTATCCTGAAGCACGATGCTAATCTGGCTTCGCAAGCTCTCCACCGTGACATCACGCACATCTTGACCGTCAATCGTAAGCCTCCCTGACGTAATGTCATAAAAACGGCTGAGCAGATTAATAATTGTACTTTTACCTGAGCCGGTGTGACCCACAAGCGCTATAGATTGACCCGCTTCGACGGAAAGACTAATACCTTTAAGCGCCTGACGTCCCTTCTCATATTCAAAAATGACCTTTTCAAATTGGATGTCACCCCGAATGGGTGGCAAGGCTTTTGCTCCCGGTTTGTTTGCAATATTCGGCTGTTCATCCATAAACTCAAAAATTCGTTCTGACGAGGCCATCGCAACCAGTAACTGATTATACATTTGGCCCAGCCGATTAATCGGCTCCCAAAAGTTCCCAACATAGTTGGCAAACGCAACCAGCAGTCCCACTGTAAGCTGATCTGTCTGAATTAAATGCGCTCCAAACCAGAACAGCACAAGCGTACCAAAACCTCCGGTAATATCAATAAGTGGGCCAAAAACCTGATTCATGGCAGAAGCCTTATCCCACGATTTTTTGCTAGAGCTGTTCATATCGTCGAAATAAGCCATGTTTTCCTGCTCCTGCGTATACGCTTGTGTCACACGAATCCCCTGAATAGACTCATTCAAATGAGAGTTGATACGCGAGTTCTTCATACGCACTTCTTGCCAAGCGCGACGGATGCGAACGCGCAGCTTGGTCGAGATCAAAAACATGATCGGAACGGTCACAATTACTGCCAAACCGAGCTTCCAGTTAATAAGCAGCAAAATGACAATAATTCCGATAAGCTGTACGCAGTCAATCAGGACATTCACTGCACCGTTCGTAAAAAGATCCTGTAGCGAGTTAATGTCATTCGTCACGCGCACTAATACAGAACCTGCCGGTCTCTTATCAAAAAAGTTAAAGGATAGCTTTTGAATATGCTTGAACAAATCTTCACGCAAATCGTAAATAACCCGTTGACCGATAATATTGGTGAATTTAATGCGGTACGTGCTGGCTGCCCATTGAATTAAATATAACAAGAGCACGGCACCCGTGATGAGCAGCAGTAACTTTACGCTGGGTAGTGCAGGCCATGCGGGAGCAATTGCCTTATCAATGGCCAGACTGATCAAATAAGGAACCGTCAGTTTGGTAATGGTACCAAGAATCATCATGACCAGAAGGATCGGCAGAATCTGACGGGCATAGGGCTTCATGTATGCCAGCAAACGTTTGAATTCTGACCAGTTAAACGGTTTGTCAATGACATCATCATCTTGATAGACAAAGCGCTCATTCGTCGGTTTTTTTAACGGTTTGGCTTTTTCTGCGGGTATATTCATGGTCTCACCTGCCCTTCGGATACACCGTCTGGAGCCTGAGCTATGTAATCGGCGTATTGAATATGATACACATCCTGATATGGACCTGGAGTAGCAATAAGCTGTTCATGTGTTCCACGCTGGACGATTCGTCCTTCCTCAAGCACCACAATTTCATTGGCATGGCGAAGCGAAGAGATTCGATGAGCGATTATAAATGTTGTTCGACCACGCATAACCTCTTGAAAACCGGTCTGTATTTCATGCTCTGTTTCCATATCGACCGCACTGGTAGCATCATCCAGTACCAGAATTTTCGGATTTTTGAGTAGTGCGCGCGCGATGGCGATCCGTTGTTTCTGCCCTCCGGACAGTCCCAATCCACGTTCTCCAACGACAGTGTCATATCCCAGCGGTAGTTCAGTTATGAATTCATGCGCCTGAGCCAGTTTGGAAACGCGTATGATGTCATCCATACTGACATGGCTTAAACCATATGAAATATTATTACGTATAGAGGACGAAAACAAAAACGTCTCCTGAAACACAGAAGAAATTTGAGCACGCAAATCACGAATCTTCAAGTGACGTATATCCTTGCCATCCAACTTGATACTTCCTGCATTCACATTATAAGCACGCATGAGTAATTGAATAATGGTAGACTTCCCTGACCCCGTTCCTCCTAAAATTCCAATGACTGATCCTGGCGGTGCGTCTAAATTGATGTCAACAACAGCAGGAAGCTTATTTCCGTAAGCAAAGGTAACATGTTCAAACGTAACATGTCCTTCCACCTGATCGGCATCGAGTGTAAGTGCTCCGGCTTCATCGGTTACATCTATGGACTGATTTAGCAGTTCCAAGACCCTTTCACCAGAAGCTTTGGACTGCGTATAGTTATTGATATGAAAGCCAATGCTCCAGATGGGGCCGATAATATACCAAATTAAGCTAAAGAAAGCGACGAGCTGCCCCAAGGTCATTGACTTCTGAATGACCAGATACCCGCCCATGCCCAACAGAAGGACCACACTGACAGAAGCAATTAGTTCCATAGCAGGGAAGAACCGACTCCATAAGGAAGCAGCTTGAATTTGATTACTTTTGTATTGCTCATTACGTACTGAAAATTTCTCAACTTCATATGATTCGCGGGCAAAAGATTTGACGGTTCGCACACCTGTTATGTTTTCTTGGACTGCTGTCGTCAAGGCGCTAAGGGCAATCCGCATTTCCTGAAAGGTGGGATGAATCCGGGATTCAAACTTGAATGTGACGAAGAGCAGCAATGGCATGCTGATCATCGTAATGAGGGTGAGCTGCCAGTTAATATACAGCATCATCATAGAGCCGAATACGACCATCAGTAGCACATTGAGGAGTTGGGCAAAACCAAACCCAATAAAGTTACGAATTGCCTCCAAATCACCAGTCAGTCGGGACATGAGATCACCCGTTTTGGCCGTGTCATAATATCTAAAGGACAAAAATTGCAGCTTTTCGTAACAAGCATTGCGGAGGCGGTATGCCAGGTAGTTACCTAGCCGTCCACCAAAAAAACCATGTAAAAATTGCATGAACCCTTTGATGATGACTACTCCCAGCACAGTCAGAGCCAGCGCCGGAACTTTCCCGAAGTCACCGGGGATGATAGCGTTATCAATAAGCCTTTGGAGCAGGTTCGGATACACCAGTCCCAGAGCCGTCGCTATCGCAAGGCATAAAATAGAAAGAAACAGATAGTGTCTCCTCTCGCGAAAAAAAACTTGCAGTTGCCTGAGCACTTCCATGTCAATGTCCCTCCATTAGTTGCACGACGTTGTTATATGGCTTAGTGAAGTTTACCATTCGCGTTCCAAGGCGGCAAAGAGGATAACGAGCCGTATTCAGGCAGGTTATCAATTGGTGGCTGATTAGACAAATTAAATCGCTTTCTTATTATTGAATGTGGCTATTTACTCAGTATTGCTTTCTTTTTGGAGCATGCATAAAACACCGGGTTGTCCCACAACCCGGTGTCCTGATCTTTAATCATTGGTGAACATATTTATCTTTACTCCAAAGCCGCAATCTTGCCAGCAAGTTCTTCCCAAACCTGTGGCTGCTCACCGCCCATAAGGGCATGCTCCATGCCACGAGTCGTCTCCAGCATTTGCTCTCGAAGCTGAGCTTTCTGCCACAATTGTTCCTCCTGCATCAGCGTAACGTAAAAAGCAGACATTCGTTCACGTTGCTGATCCACAGCTTCCCCGATTCGCTCGCGTAATATCGGCTCCAGTTTGGTTTGTAGATTCGCTCGACCAGTTCCTTCAAAAAATAGCTTTGGATTTTTAAAGCTATTCCAATAATCCTTCCAATGAATGGACTCCTGCAGGGAAATTTCCTTCAGCTCGGGAACAGCCCATTTTCTCGATTCAGGTATTGTGCAATCTAGTCCTGGCAACTGATGGTTCATGTGTTCTACGCACTGTTGTATAGCCTTGTGCACCAAAGTTTGTCCCGTTTTTTCCAGCTGGAGTGTGGTTGCCAGTAATTCCTGAGACAGCTCCAGTTCGATTAAACGCATCAGCTCACGACCACAAGATGCAAAAGCCGAACGAAGATCACCTACTCCTTCACGCAGAACAGATGGATGAAACGCCTCTGCCATAAATTCTCCAGTCCGATAGGACAGCCTTTGACGTACATGATACAGCAGTTCATCGGTCTCGCCCGATAACACAGATGCACCGTTGCTATCAGTCAGGCCTAGGAGCGTATGCTCCAATTCCCCACGGATGCGAGTTAATCGCTCTAATCGTATCTCCCGTTCTTCCACGCTATAGCGGGCATCGGCTGCATGTTGCTCTATGCGGTTCCGCAGCCGGGCCAGTTCCTGCATAGCCGAAGCGATGGACAAACCTGCCAGCTCTTCGGCTGCAAATGCCGAGAAATCATCTTCAAATGCATCAAAACGTGAAGCTGAACGCAGCGAAGCCTCTCCCTGTTCGGTAGCTTCCAACGCCAGCATACTGGAAAGCGGATAAATACGTGGTTTTCGGATTCCATTCGCCTGTAGTTGTTCCTGTACATGCCGGGTAACAGAATGCAGTTCTTCTTCAGAAGAAGCCAGATCTGATGCATTAACAATAAAAAACGTCTGATCCAGTGCCATGGTCTCTTTAACTCGACCTAGTTGATTCAGGAACTGCCGGTCGCCTTGCGTAAACGCATGGTTATAATAGGTGACAAATACAAGAGCATCCGCATGCTTCATATAGTTGAAGGTCACGCCTGTGTGCCGTGCATTCACAGAATCCGCTCCTGGCGTATCCACTAGCACGATGCCCTGACGGGTCAGAGCACAATCATAATAAAGGTCAATATGCTCCACAAAGCATGATTTGTGCTCAGACGCGACAAAATCCCGATACTGCTCTAAATTCACCTGAAGCTGTTGTCCCAGCAAGCTTTCAGCTTCTTCCCATCCGGCTGCGGCAGCCTTTAAAAAACTATAATGAGGCCTGCCCGCAGGATGGATGCCTTCCGGAGATAAAGCATGAACGGCTTCTTGCCAGCCCGCTGCCCCTGGCTCTCCCAATCCTAATAACCGAAATGAGTATTTAAGATCTTCCCGCAACGCGTCCACTGATTTCATATGGACGTCAGCCGTGGCATGGCGCTCAGCACTTGCAGGCGCCATTATGCGGTTAATCGCCGCTGTCGTCGGATGCGGCGATACGGGCAACACAGCTTCACCCAACAAAGCGTTGGCAAAGCTGGATTTCCCAGCGCTGAACGCTCCGAACAGCGCCAGCGTAAACTGCCCGCCCTCCAGCGCAGCGGCGCGGGCATGTAAATCCCGTACCGCCGCTTGCATGGCAGGGTACGGACTTACGAGGGCAGCGGCAGCCTTCAATTGGGCCGCTGCTGCATCCAACCGCGTGCGGCGGCCTCCAGCGGCAGGCTGTGCTGCCGCCGTCCCTGCTAGCGGCTGTGCCGATGCGTTGCGCGGGCCAGCGATGCCTGGGCGCGCAACGCCCGTTGGCGCCGCAGCAGCGGCGGTATCGGACGCCGATGCAGGCGCGTCCGCACAGGGCAACCCGCTTGGCGCGGGAGCCTGCGGCAGCAAGCTGCGCAACAGGTTGGCGTACGAAGCCGAGGCCTGCACGCGAGTGCTGTAGCGGCTCGCCGCCTCCGCCTGTGCCAACAGCGCAGTGTGCTTCTCTGCGAGAGCCGCGCGGCGGGCTTTGGCTCGCACTGCTAGCTGGGCCAGCAGGCGGTCTAGCAGCGTCAGCGCCTTGCGGCGGCAATCGGCGGTCACAGCAGCGCGTAGGTCCTTGCAATAGTTTAACGTATACTCTGGCGACAACGCATTTTCCTTCACCGTCTGCTCTACCAGTTGCCGGTCTATCACAGGACGGATGCCATCCAGCTCCTGCTCCATCGCAGAGGTCCACAACCCCTGACCGTCACCCCAAGACCGCAGAAGCTCCCGTACATGAGGAAGCAATTGTCCCTCCACCTGATCAGTCAGCATTCCTGTCAGCCGTTCCAAACGGCTTTCCTTTTCTCGCTCAGTCTTTCCTCCTGCAAACCATAGTCCTGTTTTGAAGCCCGGCTTGCGGCTCTCTAAGTATTCGCCTGCGGCTTCACGTAGCTCCGCTGGCGTCAAATGTGCGTGTTCCAGTAGATGATCCAGCTCTTGACGCAGCCGTTTACGCTCCTGCTCCGGGAGCATCTTCCAGTGTTCGTCTTCTTGCTGCAAGGTTTTCTGCTCTATATCCAGCCGCAAAATGGCTTCTTCCCCACCCGCTTCTTTTAGCAGTGTGTTCAGTTCCTCTTCTTCAGCTGACTGCACAGTCTCTACATGTTGCTCTACCAAATGATGCATAGAGGACACTAAACTGTATGCCAAAAGCTCTGTTTTTCGCTCCAGCAATTTCGGAATCAGGTGCGTCAACTGTTTCCACTGGTTCCATGGATGATTCTGCTCCTTCAAGGAAGTAAAAAGGATGTCCGTATAATGAACTTGCCAGGCGTGAAAGCTAGTCTCCACCTCATTACGATAACGTGTAAATGAAAGCTCCCGCTCCCGGTGTTTATCGATTTGATTGATGATCAAATATAACGGCTTGCCCCAATCCGATAAACTTTTGGCAAAAGACAAATTATTTTCAGATTGGACATGGTTGTAATCCATTACATAAAAAACAATATCTGCCCAATGTAAAGCAGAATGTGTCGCCAGCGCATGTCCGTGGTCTGTGGAATCGACGCCGGGTGTATCCAGCAGCACTCCTCCGTTAGATAATATGGGAACATCCTCCCACACTTGAACCGATTCATAGGCTCCACCATTTTTACAATACTCAGCAAGCTCGGACAGGGAGGCTTCCATGCTTTCCGGCTCTGGATTTTCCGCTGTTTGGGCTGGATGAATGAGTGCTCTCGGACGTCCATAACGGATGGACACTACATTAGCGCTCGTAGGCACCGGTCCAGATGGCAGGACGGTTTTACCACACAGGCTGTTAATCAGGCTCGATTTACCCGCTGAAAAATGTCCACAAAAGGCAATGGTCAGCTCCTGCGCATATGCTTTTTCCAGCAGATCCCCTACCGCCTTCGCTCCCGCTTCATCCCCGGCTTTACGCAGTGTATTCTGTATCTGTTCTATCGTATCCAACCACTTTCCCGCATCCCCTGTAATCGTTTGCATCATAAGCTACGGTTCCACTCCTTATCACTTGTCTGCACCAAATAGCTATATTGTAGCATTCCTAAGCCATTGTGAGAATCATCACATCAAAAAAACTAAACAGCGCTCCCCGCCAGTACCTGGCTTTAGGGAACGCTGTTTTCGTACATGATAACAAAAAGTTCATTTTATTCTGTCCAAAACGGATCATTAGGAATAAGTATTTAGGCAACCGAATGCATTTATCAAAGCCCTCAAGGGACAACGACGAAGCAAGATATGTAAACAACGGGTGAGCCTGCTCATTACGTACATTCACCTTTTGGAACATGCGGAACGAGACACCATAATTCAGGGTACAAAATGTATGCACACTTCATTGGAAGAGGCTCTATCCACATCAGGATGGTCTGCAAGGTTCGTGTATATATGCGCCTTCGGGCTGGTTAAACCAGCCGAGCCGCCTATACCGGAACATGCAACGCATGTCGTCCGCTAATTGAACTTAATTGGCTGCAGTCTCAAGCACTGGCAGCAAAATTTCAAATACTTGACCATGCTGTAAAATCGTAATCCCACGGGATTTATCCTTCATTACGACCACTTCTGGCTTTTGTGACATACGCTCCAGATAATGCTCAGGTACATCACCGGAATGACTAACCGTGATTCCCTCAAGCTCGCGCTCTTCGTTTTCAGCAAATTCTGTTGTTACAATTTGCTCAAAAATATCAGAGAATGCTTCAAAATTGTCTGTATATACCGAAATGCACTTCATACTCTTCATCCTTTTCTACACATAAATGGTTAAACCCTCTTGTTACCTTTGTGGGTCTTTAAGCTCTACGTTCCTTATCTTTTCTGATAAGAGACGTTTTCATACGTTTCTTGCCTTCCCTGCATACATCAAGCAACGGACACACCTGACATTGAGGGTTTTGAGCTTTACAATGGTAGCGCCCGAAAAAAATGAGCCTGTGGTGGGTCAAAGACCATTCATCCCTAGGAACCCTCTTCATCAGCTTTTTTTCCACCTCAAGCACTGAATCATCCCACCCTGCAAAGCCGAGTCGTTTTGAAACGCGCTCTACATGCGTATCTACCGCAATAGCTGGTACATTAAAAGCAGTAGATACAACGACATTAGCCGTCTTGCGGCCAACACCGGGTAGCTTAACCAGTTGATCGTGCTCCGAAGGTATCTCTCCCCCGTACTGGTCTATTAAAATACGACAGAGGTTATGAATATGCTTGGCCTTGTTTCGGTACAAGCCGATTCTGCGAATATCCTGCTCCAGTTCCTCAAGAGGAACAGCTAGGTAATCCTCAGGTGACTTGTATTTTTGAAACAGGTCTGCCGTTACTTTATTGACCATCTGATCGGAGCATTGAGCAGACAATAACACGGCGATCGTTAATTCAAAAGCATTGTCATGGTTCAACTCACAATGGGCATCCGGAAACATCGTACCGATGGTGTCCAATATATGACGTGCGGTTGCTGCATTCACGGAAATCCTACCTCCTACCAAAAAAAACGTCTTGATACGGGATAGCCCGCATCAAGACGGTCACTCTAAATAATCATCCGGAAAGAAACGAATACTATTTGTGCATGACTGCCTGCATAGGCGAGAAATACACTCCTATATTATCATTATCTGTCACAGATTGCACGTGAAAAGTGTGCAAATTCCCAAGAAATTTTCATAGCGTCTGATCGGTTAGCGACTCATGGGATGATCCAAATCTACATGCCCCATTAAGGACTCTAGAGATTGACCATCTACGAGCAAATCCAGCGTTTTGACTTCCTTGAATTGGAACATCGTTTTCTTCAAGGCATCGATAGCCAATTCCTCGCCGCCAGCTCCCAATCGAGCCTCGTCCGGCAGGGAAATATCAAAAGTCAATGCACCGTTATCCAATTTGATCTTATGCACGGAAATTTTCTCGGACCACAACGGGATTAGAGCAGAATCCCCACTCTTTTGCAGAGCTTCAAACGCTTTTTGCAACTTTTCCAGCTCGCTTGGATAGGTAATTTCCTTTTTCTGTTCTTTCAAGCCATTCTCTTGAGTATCCGTATAGTACACCGTAATCTGTTGTGTTTGTCGATCTCCTGAATTTTCCGTGTCCGTCTTGGTCTTTGTAGGCTCTGTTGACGGAGATGCAGGTGTTTGACTCGCCCCATTATTTTCAGCAGACTGAGCCGATGGATCAGGGGTCGTCTGTTCGGGTGTGCTATTTTGTGCATTAGAAGTTTGTGTTTCCTGAGATGGAGTCGCAGGAGCCGTTGTTTGCTTAGAGGCACACCCTGCACCTGCAATGGCAAACAGTGCCAGCAGACCTGCAATTACGATTTTCTTGTTCATATGTCCCCCTCCTTGCTTGACGTTGACAAGCGATTTGTTGAAGATTTATTTTACGTCGAGATACTCTGTGATTCCATCTGCAATCCCTTGAGCTACCCGGTTTTGAAAATCTTCATCAAACAGTGTGGCTTCCTCTTTTGCATTACTCAGATATCCTACTTCAAGCAATACGGCTGGCATAGTCGTTTCCCGAATTACATGGAAATTGCCATAACGAATGCCGCGGTCTGTTAGGCCCGTCGCAGGTGCAAAGTACTTGTGCATAACGTTGGCGAACGCTTTGCTTGCACTACGCTGGTAATACGTCTCTGTACCGTTGGAAGCTGAGCTACCGCTGCTGTTAGCATGAATGGACACAAACACGTTAGCATTAAGGTTTTCAGCTACTTTTACGCGCTGTTTAAGCTCCAAGAATGTATCATCACTGCGTGTCAGCACAACCTCAAGTTTGGGGTTCTGCTTTAATATGCTTTCTACTTTCAGAGCCATCGCTAAGTTGAAGGTCTTTTCATAGTTTTTTCTCGAAACACCAACTGCTCCAGAATCTTTTGCTCCATGACCAGCATCAATAACAACGACCTTTTTACCATTGCTGTTCGTTGGTGATGTCTGTGTGTCATCCGGCTGTGAGCCATCTGGTAACGTTGCGTCTGGCATGGTATTCACTGAATCTTTGGAAGCCAGATCGACGATAACACGATTCGAGCCATCATTATATGCGGTATAATTCATGGCATGTTTCAAATCAATAACAACGCGCACCGTTGAAGGTTCCTTTTGGAATAAAGCATAACGGATACCGGACACATCCGCTTCATTCTCAATGTCCAGCGAACCATTTAAGCTGCTATCCAGCTTTTGCTGGTCTCCGAAATTGTCAGCAAACGCAGTCGCTGGCAAATCCACCACTACCCGATCAGGGCCTGTCATCGTAAACGCTTTCGGCTTGACGGCACTGGCTGTTGTGATAGTTAAACGGTTTTGGCTGAAACTGATTCCCTGCACCTGTGTAACACCTGAGTTTGCATTATTCGTTGGTGCAGTTACACTTCCAGTACCTGTACTGTTATTTCCGGACTTGGGAGGTGTAAATTCCCCGTTTCCAGACCCGCTACTGCGGGTATATAATTTTACGGACTTGGAGCTGCTGTCCCATTTTACGTCCAGTCCCATTTGCTCGCCGATAAAACGAAGCGGTACAAGGGCATAATTGGAACGCAGCAGAGGCGAAGCATCCAGACTAATGTCGCTTCCATTGACAGTCGCCGTCTTACTTCCGATTATCATTCGGATCAAGGTACTGTCCTTCTCAATCGTTATGGTTCGCGCCTGCTGCTTCCATGTCACGTCATATCCCAAATTTTCAGAAATTACGCGTAGCGGGACCATTGTACTTCCGCCAATTACTTGTGCCTTAGCACCACTAGGGACACTTAACTGTTGATCGTCGAGATAGATTTGTGTTCCACTCGAAGCCGCATGTCCATAACCCGGAACCGCCCACATGAAGACAAATAATAACAACAAAAAACCAAATTTCTTCATTCGTCACCCTTCCATTCATAATTTTTTTGCCACATGCTCCGGTGCGGCGACCTGATATACGCGCTTATGTAATATCAGACAACCTTTTAGACGTTATCTCACACCAAAAGTTGCGAATATATTCCATCATAACAGAAATATACGTGCCAAAGAACTACTTTTGTCGAATTTTGACTAAAAATATAGATCATTTGCTTTCCATCAAAAGTCACAGCCGAAAAAACTAAAAAAGCTACTTTTCACCCCCATGAATTTTCATTAAAAAGGTGGAAAGTAGCTTTTATTGTAAACCTCACTTAGTTAAGTGGTTCCGTTGCTGCTGTGCCTGCTGTTCCGAGATACTCCTTCAACCCATCGACAATACCTTCAGCGATCCTCTCTTGTGTTTCTTCTGTGAACATGGCTGCTTCATTAGATATATTACTAAGGTAGCCACACTCCAGCAATACTGCAGGCATTTGTGATTTTCTCGTCACCACATGGTTTGCCACTTTAATGCCGTTATCCTTGAACTCGGTTGCTGCTACAAGATGCTTGTGCATGATCGTGGCCAGGCTCAAACTTTCCTGACGTGCATAATAGGTTTCTGACCCATTAGCTTTTCCGTTATTAGAAACTGGCATACTGTTACCATGAATGGAAACAAACACGCTAGCCTGCTGATTATTAGCGAGCTGTGGTCGTTCATCCAGCGTGGGATACGTATCTCCATTACGAGTCAATATGATTTGGATATCGGGATCATTTTGCAGAAGCTGCTCGACCTTTAACGCTACCGTCAATGCAAATTCCTTTTCATGTCGCCCAGTCACACTACCTGCCCCAGGGTCCTTGCCACCATGTCCGGGATCAATTACGACGATTCGCCGTCCTTCGACATTCGTTGGTGTTACCACTGCTGAATTCACACTACGCTCACGCAATTGAAGGGTGATATCACCTAGGCCATTGGTTGAAAGATCGTAATCATGTGTCTGATTTAAAGCAATGACAATGCGTACGCCCCCATCTCGTCCATCTGCGGGAGCAAATCTAATTTCCTGCACATCCTCACTGTCACTATTCGTCAACGCCCGCGTGCCATCGGTGCGAATCGGGAACGGCTGAAGAAAATCAGTCGCCAGTGAAGCCCCTGGTAAATCTACAACAATACGATCATTCCCCGTCATTTTGGATACTTTAGGGGTAACATCTTTATTCAGAGAAATCCTTAACGTTTCACCCTCAAAAGTAATATTTTTTACAATCAACGCATTTGCTGCGGTCTGTTCTGTATTTTGCTGCTTGGTTGGTGAAGATGCAGCTTCAGTATGCTTATCTGCTTCAACTGGGTTTATTGTCGTCGCTGTTGCTGAAGACGTTTTATTGGTGCTTGTTGTACTCCGTGTTGACGTTTGCGACGATGGTTGGGATTGTGACTGTTTATTTGCTTGTTGAGTTGCAGCCTTTTGACTGAGATTTACGGATTTACTTTTATTATTCCAATCTACTTTTAGTCCCATTTGCTCCCCAACAAAACGTAATGGAACCATGGTTGAGCTGCCCCGAAGCACAGGAGGTGCATCCAGACTAACTGTTTTTCCATTCACATCAGCCGATGTACGGCCTACATACATAGACATATCGGTACTATTTTTTTGAATTGAGATTTTATAGGATTGTGGTTCCCACTTGAATTGATATCCAAGCTGCTCCCCAACCACCCTTAGCGGTACCATGATTTTTCCATTGACCATTTCAGGCTTGGCATCTGCAGGCGCTTCCACCCTTTTGCCATCTAAAAACAAATCTGCTCCAGCCGCGTTCACATGAGGGGAGGACGGCCACAACCAAATCAAGATAGCCGCTAGTATCACCCAACCATATTTCTTCATCCTCATTCCCCTAACTTATATATGTATTTTTTGGTGTTTCTCACAGACACAGTCCTTCAACCATTTTACATTTACAATACCATGCTGAGTCGAACCGTCAACCCCTTATTTTCCAATTTATTTTTTGAGCATGATAAAAGCCCGCAGGCAAAAGGATTGCCAATACGGGCTTTCTGTCTAACAAATGAGCAAGCTATATGGCTTCGTATTGAACCTAAACTGGGAATTATGATTATGCGCCTTGTTTCGCAGCGCGTCTTTGTTCATACGCCAGAATTTCAGATTCATGCTGGAGTGTCAGTCCAATATCGTCCAAGCCTTGCAGCAGGAACTGACGGCGATGTTCATCCAGATCGAATTCAATTTTCAGACCATAGTCGTCTGTGATTGTTTTTTCATTCAGGTCTACGTTCAGTTGGTAGTTATCATGCTGCGCCGTACGCTGGAACAATTCCTCTACTTGCTCTTCAGACAGCTTGATCGGCAATATACCGTTTTTAAAACAGTTATTATAGAAGATATCTGCATAAGACGGAGCAATTACGCAACGAAACCCATAGTCCATAATCGCCCACGGTGCATGCTCACGTGAGGAGCCACAGCCAAAGTTAGCGCGAGAGATCAGCACAGACGCCCCTGCATAACGAGGCTTGTTCGGTTCAAATTCAGGATTGATATTGCCTTCTTCATCAAACCGCCACTCGTAGAACAGAAACTGTCCAAAGCCCGTACGCTCAATTCGTTTCAAAAACTGCTTAGGAATAATAGCGTCTGTGTCCACGTTCACCCGATCCACAGGTGCTACAATTCCTTTTAATGTTGTAAAAGCTTGCATCGTAATTCCTCCTCTGTATCCTAGCGGACTACTTCTTCCTGCTTGAATTTCCAATCCCGTACATCAACAAAATGCCCATGAATCGCCGCAGCGGCTGCCATTGCTGGAGATACCAGATGAGTCCGTCCTCCGCGTCCCTGACGACCTTCAAAGTTACGATTAGAAGTCGAAGCACAACGCTGTCCCGGTTGCAGCACGTCTGGATTCATCGCAAGACACATACTGCATCCTGCTTCACGCCACTCAAATCCTGCTTCTTTAAAAATGATGTCCAGTCCTTCTTCTTCAGCCTGAATTTTCACACGTCCCGAACCTGGTACGACGATGGCCGTTACTTTGTCAGAAACCTTGTAGCCTTTGGCAACCTCAGCGGCTGCACGCAAATCTTCAATCCGCCCATTAGTGCACGAGCCGATAAACACATAATCAATCGCAATATCCGTGATCGGAGTACCTGGCTTCAAATCCATATATTCAAGCGCTTTCTCAGCCGCTTTACGTTCGTTTTCGGTTGGCAGTTCTGCCGGAATCGGTACGGTTGAGGAAATATCTGTACCCATACCCGGGCTCGTTCCCCAGGTTACTTGAGGAATCAAAGCATCTACGTCAAACTCCAGCACAACATCAAACTCAGCGCCTTCATCTGTGACAAGCTCTTTCCACTCAGCAACCGCTTGCTCGAAAGCGTCTCCTTGTGCTACATGTTGACGTCCACGCAAGTAGTTGAAGGTGGTTTCGTCCGGTGCAATCATTCCTGCCCTGGCTCCGCCTTCTATGGACATGTTACACACAGTCATGCGCTCTTCCATGCTCAATTCGCGAATAGATTCACCTGTATACTCAATAACATAGCCTGTAGCGAAATCTGTACCGTATTTGGCGATGACACCCAAAATCATGTCTTTTGCTGTCACACCAGGTTTGCGGGTACCTACAAAGCGAACTTCCATCGTTTTGGCTTTGGCTTGCTGGAGACATTGTGTTGCCATTACGTGCTCTACCTCACTGGTTCCGATACCAAAAGCGAGTGCTCCGAACGCCCCATGTGTGGAAGTATGGCTATCACCACAAACAATCGTTTTGCCCGGATGAGTCAGACCAAGTTCAGGCCCCATAACGTGAACGACACCCTGATCCACCGTATCCAAATCATACAGTGTGACACCGAAATCACGGCAATTTTGAGTTAATGTATCAATTTGCTGCTTGGAAATCGGGTCCGTAATATTGTAACGGTCCTTAGTCGGTACGTTATGATCCATCGTTGCAAACGTAAGCTCTGGACGACGTACCTGACGGCCGCTAAGACGTAATCCCTCAAACGCCTGTGGCGATGTTACCTCATGTACGAGGTGAAGATCGATGTACAAAATACTCGGCTTACCTGCTTCCTGATAGATGACATGGTTATCCCAAATTTTCTCGAACATAGTCTTTTTACTCATCATTATTCACCCCTGTGTTTTTCGAACCTAGTGGAGAGAAGCTGAGCGGCTCTCTCTTGAATGTCAACAATATACCACGGGATGTCTGATTGGTCTAAGATATGATATCTATAGAAGTGATAGGTTAAGGCTATAAGAATAGATGAGGTGAATATAGGCGGTTCCTTGCACTGATTTCTATCAGCTCTTAATAGTAAAAACAGTCCACTTA
Source organism: Paenibacillus peoriae (assembly GCF_022531965.1). Lineage (GTDB taxonomy): Bacteria > Bacillota > Bacilli > Paenibacillales > Paenibacillaceae > Paenibacillus > Paenibacillus polymyxa_D. Next base: position 3,272,134 of record NZ_CP092831.1, read on the forward strand.
TTTCAGCCGCTCCGGCGTGGATCAGGCGTAGTTAAGGGGTTATTCCCCTACCCACTCCGGAAAAGCGGCTGAAGGTCATTCTGTTGTTTTCAAAACGTTGTTGTTTCACCAACTTCTTTAAGGTCGGGGACGGGTCGAACGGCGAACCTTATACATTCCTCAGGAGCTAATGTGGCTACTGGTGGAGCTTAAGAATCTTTATAAATGAATTAATTTCAAGATGATTACCAGCAAAATGAACAGTGCCAAGACAGCAGCTATCGACGTCCAAACTCTTCCGGTGATTCCCGCGTAGTCTCTTTTCATTTCCCCCACACGTAACGCCTCCTTTATTTTAGGGTACTATACTCCATAGGCTATGCGAGGTCTTGATTAAAGGAAGGGCTTCTTAACAAAAAATGCTTAGTCAATCCAGTACCAGCCTGTCTGCTCTCAACCAAGCGATAAAGTCATTGACCTCTTTCATGCTTAAGTCAAATTCCTTGTCCAAACCGGTAGTCATGGTCAATACCATGATTGCGCGATTACCTGAGAGTTGCTCAGGGTCAGTTTGACCTCCTCCTTGTGGAGTGACAGAGGCTTCATTATTTTACTGTATATATTTGGAAGTATATTCCTCGAAATGTGTCTAAACATAAACCTGCCAATCTATAAATACAATCTAAATATTTGCATATTTATCTAACTGATGACTTACCCAAGATCGATCCTACTCCCCTGTTATTACTTGGAATTATATTAAATCTTCTCAATACTATATTATGAGGCGTGGCGAAGTATCCACGCTGGATTGCTTATGAATTTGAAAGTCCTGTAGTTGTCAACAAATATGTGTTGGCTCCACGTAGATCTAGTTTAACCGAATCGCCAAAAGATTGGATGTTCGAAGGGTCGGACGGTGTTTCACGGGTCATTCTCGATACACAAAAAAATATTACTAACTGGAAAGAAAAAGAGAAAAAAGAATTTCATTTACCAATGAAACAAAATATAAAAAATACCGTTTGAACATCACTAGTAATACTGGTAATTCTCTATTTTCACTTGGAGCCTTCGAGATGTACAATAATTTGCCGGTAACACCAACACCAGATCCGTCTACAACACCTGGTTCGTCCGATACAGATAAGGCCTCTCAAGCAACTGGTGACCGCGCTATTCTTACTGTAACCATGGGTAATGGGTTTGATAAAGAATTCGATCTGAGTAAAAAAGAATTGAATGCTTTCACCGCTTGGTATGACGCAAAGGATACTGGTAGAGGTCCTTCATTCTTTGCCATTGATAAGCACAATAACAACAAGGGACCATTCAGCAACCGTAAAGACTACGTAATATTCAACAAAATCCTTACGTTGAAGTAAGTGAGTATTCAACTAAATAATAAACACCAAAGGACTCCATACTGGTTACATACCAGCGGAGTCCTTATTCACATCCACTCTAAATTCAAACTGATCAATGAAAAAAAGCTCTACCGAACAATTAAGGGGATTAATTCACTTGTTGGCTTGAACAAACGCATAATTAGCCCTCCTCACCAAACGGCTAGAAGGACAGTTGTATAGCTAGGATAACTTAGAGATTTCCAGGCTGTGAATCAGCTCCCCCCCCATGTTTCCCCATTAACTTTATAGTCGCTGCCTCTCCACTGAAGTATGTAGTCTCCAGAACGCAAACCGTCGCTGAAACCTTGGTCAGTAGATTTCCAAGTCACTGTGTCGTGAGGAGCGATTACTAATCCTTCAATATATAGTTTGTTTGAACCGCTGTGAGTTAAACTTACCTTTACTGGATGATCAGAGTGATTCTTCATACGAAGTTTAACATGACCCCATCCTTTAGGGACACTAAAGGATTCTTTTACAGTTGCGCTTCCCCCCGATCTTTGATTAATTATGGTGTTTTTGCTAGTTATACTTGGTGAAGCTGAAGCAGCACCTACCGTAGTTGCTATAGCTAAAGATAAAATCGAGAACAGAAATATTCTTTTCTTCATCCTTTTCCTCTCCTATTTTTTGTTATGGTCTACCTTTAAGGCTACCGATTACAATTTGGTAGGTTCTTTAAGATCTACTCTAAATTCAAACTGCTTACGAAAGAAATACGACTCGTTAATCTTAATTGCATCAGGCGAAAACTTTTCCACTACTCCGCCGTAGTCAACGACCGTTATCAACTCATTGCTCAACGGCTGTACTACATATACTCTTACCTGGCCTAACGCATCTGCAAAAAGTTCTATATCCGACTTTGACACTCTATATGTATAGTTCATGCTGATCACTTCAGAAATAGTATTCGAGTAAATCGTGTGGTAATTCCTACACTGAAGAAAGCTCTGCCAACCATAAGGTTAGCAGAGCTTTTTCTTTAAAATCCTCCAATGGTAACGTTAGGCTGAATACTATGGTGGTGGTTAAAGGCTTGGTCCGGCATAGTAACAATAAACAAAAAGCTAGCCGCGATGACTAAAAGTACCATTTTTTTGAACATTGTTTTCCCACACCCTTTCAATAAAATTGAAATACTCAGCTTTAGTTTCAGGAACTGCATGGGCTTGAAAACGAACAAACAACCCCATACAGTTTATAAAGTAAGTTTCATTATTTATTATATGTGACTTTACCATTGCATTCATCAAATATTTAAAGCCATCAATGTACTTCCCTCGGTATAAATAATAAAAACCTAACTCGTAACCAAACCACGCGATATAATCCGGTATCACTTGTCGGGTATACATATCATCTGATGATGGTTGTTGTGAAAAAGTCGCAATTAGCGTTTCAAATCGTTTGAGTATATCGTCTACATCTATGCTAAACTGGTTTGCTGCGATTATAACATTCAGCAGTTTTGAAAGCTTTTCATTCTCGTTAGCGGCTGATGTTGTAGCAATATATTCAACATAATCGTTCAGCAGGCTTATTTCTCCTGACAACAGCTTATATACGTAAGTATTTCCTACCGCCCAGTGACTGAACAGGTTTACCCAGTGTTTTGTGTCCTCGTCATCCTCTTTAACCCAGTCTAAATCCGCATAGGCGTATGTATATTGTAGAGCTTGTTGATAATCGCCTTGAGCTTCACAAACACTAGCACACAACAGGTCAGCATAAGCAATGTATCCAAATAACGGCCCTCTTGTTCTCTTTTCATCATCTAGAAACTTTCGTTTTTCTTGGTGTTGTAAACTATACTGGATTTCCGCTTTAGCTCTCATTTGCCTTGCCATTTCGTCTACCTTGTCCCATTTACGTAATGACCTATATACGTTTGCCAAATCCTTCAATGCGTCAAGCTGGTCTATTTCATCCAAACGCTCGACATAAGGCTCAAACAGTATAGCTGCCTTCATATTCCGACTTTGATCATCTCCAATTTGAATCGTAAATATTCGATATTGACAGACTGCCAGACGTTCAGAATGTTGGTACTTCTCTGCTTCTGCTACGCTCTCATAGAGCAGCAGCGCCGCAGCATGGCGTCCTTGAGCGAATAGGGTTTCTGCAATGTCAAACAGTTTGGGCGAATAAAGTAGATTGTCCATGATGGCTCCTACCACTCGACGGATCGCATCCAACTTGTCCAACTCCGCACAACGATACAAAAATGGCTCGATTCGTCTCATATTCGGGGGCGTGTCGATGATGTAGTTTTCTATAAATAAGTCGTAAAAGTGGCCTTCCGGTAAACCCATCGCCTCAGTAATTAGATCAAGCTGGTTAACAGACATAGGCTTGTTTCCTGTCACAATGGCACTTAGCGCCCCCCTATTCATGCCTGCAACTTGCCCAAATTGCGATAGACTCAAACCTTCTTGTTTTAAATATCCGTCTAATTCTGCTCTAATCGTAGGTGTATGCTTCATGTCATATCCACCCTTCATACAGAAATTCCAAAACTTTTATATTATTGCATTCTATTGTTGTCCATAATTTAACAGTTGTCAATAACCTTTATTTCTTTTGCATTTTATTAAAGAACTTCGGCATAATCGGTGGCATGAAATGACGTAAAGAACACTCTCCGCAGCCTATACCCATCTTAAAAAATATTAAATATATTCATATATGCCATAAAAAGGTTTACAATATTAGTAGATTCCTTTACGCTGGCTTTGTATTTACAAATTTTTCAAGGAGGTACTTTGTATGAAAGTAAAATTTCTTCCACAAGCTTTTCTGGCTGCAACGCTACTCATTTCTTTGGGAGTCGTCAGCCCGGCAATCTCTCATGCCGAAAAAGGAGATAAAATCCCTGACCGCATGTTAGCGGGTACCATCATCCAATATGATGAGAACAATAACATGGTTGTATTGGAAAAAGGAACTCCAGTACCTGAACAGCAAAAATCTAAAGCTGCTATTGCCCCACTTACTGCTGAACAACAGGCTGAGCTAGAAAAAGAAAAACAACAGGATAAAGAAATCGATGAAGCAACCAAATCACTGCCGGTATATCATATTGATAACCCTGACCCTCAGCCTGGTTTAAAAGTTATTTATGACGGCGAAGGTTACATCAAAGATATTATCTTGCCTGATCAAAAAGAAAATGCGATTACTACTAATAATGTTTCGCTTCAAGCATTACCACGCGGTACACGCAAACCACCTGGGGCATATACATATGGAAATCATGATAATGAAATTAAAATTAGCGGAACATCTGATGGCTATGTTCGAGGCACAGGGAGAGGAACAAACTTCACAGACACGTATGGAGAAAATTCCAATAGACTTCAAAGAGGTGACTGTGCAACAAAAGGAGCCATTGATAATCTCGAGTTTGGGACAAAAATTCGGGTAAGAAATTATGATAATGATATCGTAGCTAATTTTTATAAAGCTGATAATGGGAGTCTTCCAGATGCAGTCATTGATATTTGGAAAACGGGTGTAGAGGATCTAGGTTTAGAATGGCATTCGTACGTCTCATTTTCAGCAAGATATTCCTATGATTTTTAAGATCTTTATACCAAAAAAGGATAGGATCTCGCGTCCTATCCTTTCCCTTTTCGTTATCATCTTCAGTTTGATTCATCACTTATCTCAGAAAGGATGCTTCGTGTTGAGAACAAGTAGCTACAAATTTTTTAGATTCTTTATACTTTCCCTGCTCGTGCCAGCTTTATTGTCATCCTGCTCTCCCTCTTTTACCCCACCAGCAGAATCATCTGTACCCAAAAAGGCCCAATCAAATGAAAAAGTAGTGTCGGCCGGGAAAGGCCAGTATCTATCCATGACTTATACAGAGTATGTGAATGGGAAGAAATCAGATCAAGGCATGGTTATGCGAGTTATGACATACGACTTAAACAGCAAAAAATTGACCAAGCTGGCCGATGTTCCTTATACCTCTCAATACCCGCTTTCTGTAGTGTCCTTGCCTGATCACAAAATTTATTACTCTGCCGATGTTGGTGATAAGGGAGACCAATTATTTTCGTATGACTTGAATACCAAAAAAATCGAACAGCTTACCGATAATTTGTTTGCCATCAATCGTATCGTACCAACTACTCCAGATGGCCCACTCGTTCTGGTTGCGGTCAAAAAAGGAGAACGTATACTTAAAACTATTTTCTACAATAAAACAACGCACGCCATGAAATTTATGCATGATGAAAACCAAGATAATATCACTTGGTCTATAGCCTATAATTCAGAAAAAAATACAATTTACAATTCACAGTATTCGGAGAGGGAGCGAGATAAACAAGGTGACATCTCAGACCGAACACAGACCATTATGGTCCCCCCGGACAACAAGGTTACAGAAATCAATAACGTTACCAAGCAAGAGCGTTCTATCGTCACACTAAAAAAAGAGAAAATAACTTCAATGTCCAGCAGTAATGATAAGCTGCTCCTCATAACCACTCGTTTCATTAATCACGGCAATCCCGAGTATAGTCTGGTTGATATTGCAACAGGTAAACGTACCAAAATAAAGTTGCCCTTTTTATCCCGCCAATTTGTCTATATGTCCCCGGATGGCAAGGGGGTCTATTATTTGGGCAGCACTTCTCAGAAAAATCAGGCAGAAAGACGCGGCGTATATTATTATGATTTCACATCGAAAATTCAAACCCCCATTTTCATACAAGAAGAGGGTTTTATCAATAACTTCATACTGCTGAACAAGTAATCATTCTGTTGAACTATGCCAAAAAGCCGGAAAGAAGCAAGTTTACGCTATCTTTCCGGCTTTCCTTATCTGTTTAGTGTTTACTTTGTAACTATAGCCGTATTAGTCTTGCTCCGTAGCAGGCGCTTGTACTGATTCTGTTGGTTCTTGAATAGACTCAGTTGCTGTCTGAACCTGACCGGATGATACCTCTGCTGTAGCCTGAGCCAAAAAATCATTAAGCTTCGCGGCAAGACCCGATACAGCTTCCTTAGCTGCTGCCCGTGTTGCCTCCTCGTTTGGCTGTGCGTCAGTAGCGAGTGCCACTTTTGTTTTGGCCTTATACTCCAGATATGCCTTCTCAATCGCGGATTTTAACTCTACTTGGGATACTACGATACCTTGACTGGAAAGAGTAAGTGAAGCATACTGCAAAGCCTCCTGAAGCTTACGTTCTCCTCCAGCTTCTTTAAATGCTGTTTGAGCAAAAGCAAAGCCCTCCCCAGCAATTTTATGGATTATTTCCCTCTGTGCCGCCGTAGTACGCGCTTCTAGCCACACGTTAACCTTAGTTTTGAGTTTTGTTCAGACCTCCTAAAACAAACGCTGTAAGCACACCCACAGCGGCTGTGGCGATGGTATTTACGTAAGGTTGCACAGTTTCGATAATTGATTGCATGATTACTTTTCCCCTTTCGTTTTCAACGATGCGATTTTATTTTTTGAATCCCAGGACACTACTGCCCGTAAGCTTCTGCAATTGGCTTGAGTTGCACATAAGCCGTATCGTCTACAAGTTGGACAGTTTGCAGCTTGGCTCTGTTTAAATACGCTTCCTTACGGGTGTTGTCCCAGTGATAAGAAAAGCCCAATACATCTGCCAAAGACCGCAACGGTACATAAGTTCTGGAGCCATGTAGAAGTGCTCTCCCCGCTTCTTTGCCATTGACGCGGAATATGCCGGGTGTAACGGATTCTGTCTCTTGTGCAGGGACAACAGCGCCGAATCGCTTACATAGCTCGTCCGCTGTACCGTCAAACTCATTCATGTCCACGTTCCCTTTTATCCCAGCTACCTTGCCGCTGTCGCTGTATTGCCAAATATCCCAACGTTTCCATGTCACTGTGTCGCTTGGGACGCGAGTGTCACTATACCGGGCTATCCATAATGGGTAACCGCCCAATGAGGCGTTAAAATTGGCGGCAAAGGCACTACCCGTGTAAATGATTGGCTTTCGTCCTGTCAGGCGCTCCAATTCCAAAAGAAAGGCTAATGCTACAGCACTAATAAGTGTTTGGAGAGCTTGCCAGGATTGTTTTCGTAGTCCATCACCGCAGGAAGCTCCAGCGCTTTGGCACCTCCAACCTGATCCTACACATCAGCAAAATGCCGTGCATCCGCTTTCTCTGTGTCAACACTGGTGGCATCTAAAAAATGATAGGCCCCCAACAACACGCCTGCTTTCTTGGCTTTTTTTGCATTTGTAATGAATGTTGGGTCAACATAACTTGCCCCTGACTTGCTTTAATGTAGGCAAATGAAATACCGTCGGTTTAACCGCCTTCCAATCAATCTTTCCTTGATAACGGGATACGTCTATTCCTTGGGCATTACGGCTGTTTCGTCGTTGCATCCTCTTTCTCTCCTTCCTTACCACTTTTACTTTTTAAAACTTCTACGGCCTGTCGGATCACAGGCGGGATAGGAACGCCGAGTCTGCCACCATTCTCCAAAATGGACCGTAGCTCATTTTCCATATAAAAATAGGCGACCGCATCTCGGAATAGGTGCGAATCGCCTAAGACTCCATCAATTAGATGGGATACTGCTACCATTGCAAAAATAAATACCTTTCGAGCTATACCGATAAGACCAATCTTGCTTTTTAAACCTGGTCCGGTACCCTTCTTACCTTCTACGGCAGCGGCAAATAATCCGGTCACATAATCAATAATGACCAGGCAAGTAACACCCCCAATACTCCCGACCACCCACCATAAAAATACGTCACATCGCTGCTTCCTAAAGCAGTACAGAACTTAAAAACTCCCACTTATCCAACCTTCTTCCCCCGTCTCTCCGTTCAGGAAACTTTTCCTGAGCTATCATCATTTGCTTTTTGATTCTTTTCCTCTTGGGCCTGTATCTCTGCTAATGCATTTCCTACCGCAATATCCAAACCTATAAGAATTTCTTTCCGGCGTGCTGGCTGTGAAGCAATTACAGCAAAATAACCTCAGTCAATTCTTGAACCGATCTGGTTAGATCCAGTAGTATATCCAATGTGGATTTTATCTTTGCCATGTATTTCGTCACCTCCTCAAGACGCAAAATAAGCCCCTGAATTATCAGTGGCTTTTCATACTTGTATCTTAAATTAATTTGCTGCTATAACGCTACGAGTTTTAAAGGGAAATATTGTTCAGTGAATATAAATTTGTAGACGGACAATACGTCATTAAGCTAACGGACAGTTTAACTTGATTGGTGATATTATGCTACTCTATAAATAAGCAAATAATTTAATCAAGAGGTGTAATAATGCGGTTTCATGAATTTTATATCGGACAAGTATTTAAAACCAAGTCTTTGAAATTAACTCAAGAGGATATTACCAGATTTGCAAGGGAGTTTGACCCGCAATATATGCATTTAGATGAAGAGAAAGCATTAAAAGGCAGGTTTAATGGAATTATCGCTTCAGGAATTCAAACATTAGCTGTTTCTTTTAAGCTTTGGGTTGAAACAGGGAGTTACGGTGATGAGGTTATTGCTGGAACTGCTATGAATAATATTAAATTTATTAAGCCAGTATATCCAGGCGACGAATTGTACACCATCGTTGAAGTGATTGGAGTAAAAGAGATGAGGAATGGAACAGGACTCGTTACTGTAATGCTGTCGACTTTCAACCACAAAGAGGAGCAAGTTTTTGAAGGCGATTTATCCGTTCTGGTTAAACAGTAAAGTTTTATAAAATCAATTATTAAAGGTTTGAAGAGGCCCATGCATTCTAGCACGGACCTCTTCTCTTTATTTATACATGGCTTGACTTGCGGCTTTATGTTCAGCCACACGTTGCAGTAATTTCTTCATTTGGCGACCTTTAAGTTGCCCTTCTACAACTGAATTTCGCATAGATTCTACATCTTGAACCCGCACTTTACCCCATGATGAAAGCGATTGTACAGTGCGATAAATTGCTTTGCTGCCACTTTATTATGGGTCTCGACTTGGAAACCAACGCTGTTCGTCGGGTGTTTGTAACAGACAATGACTTGGGCGATCTGCTTAGGATCTGTTGGTTTGTGTACAGACAAATTAGCGTTGGATTGATGATTTAGCGTACCCAGTATTCCTCTTAGCAACTAATCTTCCGGAATTCGCATAACCTGAAGATGATGTTCACGAATACCACTTCCAATCCCACACATATCATGGTAGTTGCAGAATCACGTACGATATCACCCATTTTGGATAACATATCTATATCTTCTGGTGTTCGACTAGCATTTTCGTTCAATGTAATAATAATAAATTCATCTACTGCTTTTGTATTAGAACTGTACAAGCAATGCGATAGAACGAGAAGCATCATACAAACCATAGAGGTAAAGCTGCTTCAAGAGGGGGCTAATCCATGTAAAATTTTGGTTCAGTGTAATGAATTTCACATCTTTCCGGGCCAACCTGTTCTACCATAGAAGAGTGATACGCCGTGCTGGGCAGACCACTTTGGTCGGGACGGTTACGTCTTGTTCTAAACTAGTTACACAGGCTGTCTGGCATGCGCGGCAAGTACGCCTTTATTTTGATTCGAAGCGGAGTGTCCAGATGTTGAATACCGAATTGGAATACCGTGAGCGCATCAGGAAGTTGGCCGTATGTATTGTCAAACACTACCGGGGAAAAGGACCGGACAACGTCAAGGTTTCACTGGATTCGCCGCTCCGGATTACGGTAGAAATTCGAGGTACATTGTCTAATCTGTCCGAAATCCTCGTTCATGAAGGGGCTGAGGACAAGGTCAGAGAATATTGGGACGTCCTTCGTCCCTATCTGGAAAAGGAGTTTATGAACGAAGCCGAAAAAACACTCGGCAGTCCCTTCACTTATACTTGGGAGGTCTGCCCCTCCGTCCATGGAGACGGACACATTATCATTACTCTAGAACTACAACACATACACCGGTTGGATTAGCGGGAAGGAGCCTTGTCTCCTCGCTCGCGGATAAGCCAGTACAGGATGCAGCGTAAAGCGGCATTTTTGTATTGGCTTTTTTTATGTTTCGAGTTTCATCTATTTCATATAAAAGAGGTGCTGCACTTATGGCAGACAAGGTATTGACCGTATGTCCCTACTGCGGGAGCGGTTGTCAGCTTCATTTGCTGGTGGAAAAAGGACAGGTAATTGGCGCAGAGCCGGCTGGTGGTCGTACGAATGAAGGAACGTTGTGTCTAAAAGGACACTACGGATGGGATTTTCTGAATGACCCGCAAATTCTGACTGCACGCTTGCGCAAGCCCATGATTCGCAAAAATGGAGTTATGGAGGAAGTGGAGTGGAAGGAAGCCATTCAATATACTGCCGAACGGCTGTCAGCAATTAAGGAAAAATACGGACCCGACTCCATTATGGGAACGGGCTCCGCACGTGGTCCGGGAAATGAGGCCAATTATGTCATGCAAAAGTTCATGCGGGCGGTCATTGGCACGAACAATATTGACCATTGCGCTCGTGTATGCCATGGCCCTTCTGTGGCAGGTTTGACTTACTCGCTCGGAGATGGAGCTATGTCCAACTCTATTCCTGAAATTGAACACTCTGATCTCATTTTCGTATTTGGATATAATGCACCCGAAACACATCCGATCGTCGCAAGACGCATTGTAGCTGCCAAGCAAAGAGGCGCCAAAATTATTGTATGCGATCCGCGCATGACCGAAACAGCTCGTATCTCGAATATGTGGCTACCCTTAAAGGGCGGTTCGAACATGGCTTTGGTGAACGCTTTTGGTCATGTACTTGTGCATGAAGGACTGTACGACAAACGATATGTGGAAGCAAACACAGAAGGCTTTGCCGAATATGTAGACAGCATTAAAAAATATACTCCCGAATATGCGGAAGGCATTACGGGGGTCAAGGCGGCCGATATCCGGGCGGCTATGAGGGAATATGCAAAGGCCCCTACCGCTACCATTTTGTACGGAATGGGCGTATGCCAATTTTCACAGGCCGTTGACGTAGTAAAGGGGCTCGCTTCCCTTGCACTGTTGACCGGAAATCTGGGCAAGCCGAATGTGGGTATCGGACCAGTACGGGGACAAAACAATGTACAGGGTTCCTGTGACATGGGTGCTTTACCGAATGTGTATCCTGGCTATCAGGATGTAACAGACACCACGGTTCGCAAAAAGTTTGAAAAAGCATGGGGTGTTGAGCTGCCGCGTAAAAAAGGATATCCACTTACGGAGGTACCACACCTCATCCTGAAGGAGAACAAGCTGAAAGCTTATTACATTTTCGGCGAAGACCCTGTACAAAGTGATCCGAACGCCGCCGAGTTGCGTGAAGCCCTAGACCAATTGGAATTTGTCGTGGTCCAGGATATTTTCATGAACAAAACAGCGCTGCATGCCGATGTCATCCTCCCTTCTACTGCTTGGGGCGAGCATGACGGTGTATATTCTTCGGCAGATCGGGGCTTTCAGCGCATCCGAAAGGCCGTCGAGCCACAGGGTGATGTAAAGCCAGACTGGGCTATTATTAGCGAGGTTGCTACCGCCATGGGCTACCCTATGTCCTATGCAAACACAGAGGAAATTTGGGATGAAATGCGTAGCCTCTGCCCATTATTCTCCGGTGCCAGCTACCAAAAAATGGAGCAGCAAGGCGGCGTGCAATGGCCCTGCCCTACTGAGGATCATCCAGGTACACCGTATTTGTATAAAGGAAATCAATTTTCGACACCTAGTGGCAAAGGCAGATTATTCGCCTGCGAATGGCGTCCGCCACAAGAACAACCGGATGCAAAATACCCGCTTGTCTTGTCTACAGTCCGTGAGGTAGGCCACTACTCCGTTCGTACCATGACTGGCAATTGCCGTGCGCTGCGCCAATTGTCTGATGAGCCTGGCTTTATTCAGATTAGCCCGGAAGACGGAGCAGATCTGAATATTCTGGATGGTGAAATTGTTGCCATATCCTCCCGCCGGGGACGCATCATGGCTCGGGCACAAATCAGTGACCGTGTGCAACAAGGTGCGACCTACATGACCTATCACTGGTGGGTTGGAGCATGCAACGAGCTGACCGCTGATTTTCTCGATCCGGTATCCAAAACCCCGGAATTAAAATACTGTGCCATCCGCCTGGAACGAATCGCCGACCAAGCTCAGGCCGAACGTGATGTACATGAATCGTACCAACAGATTCGCAAACAGATGAACGTCCAGGAAGCTGTTTTGGCTGATAAGGTGACAAGATGAGCGGCACAGGGAATATGATGCACCGTCCGACTGATACCCGGTCAGCTTCGATGAGTAGAATGGGAGCAGCCGGTAGAACAAGCGCTGTTGCTTCTTCTTTTGTAGTCGCAGACGCCGGGCAGTGCATCGGCTGCAAAGCCTGTGAACTGGCGTGCTTCGCCGTTCACAGTCAGGCTAACGGTATAGGAGCTTCGGTCGGAACCGTCAGCGTTCCTGTCGTACCCAAGGTGTATGTTGTTCGTACAGGGGATACGTATGTGCCGGTGCAATGCCGGCATTGCGAAAATGCCCCCTGCGCACATGCCTGTCCGGTGCAGGCCATTCGTCAGGAGGACGGAGTCGTCATGATAGATGAGGATCGATGTATCGGCTGTACTTCCTGTGTTTTGGCCTGTCCCTTCGGGGCAATTGAGGTGTCTCCGGTCTACCGGGCCGGACACCTTGTGACGCAGTCCGGCCTGACTCACCGGGCAAATCGAGTGGCCCTTCCCCGCACCGCGGCAAGCAAATGCGATCTGTGCGCGGAAACAGAGAACGGACAGCCTGCATGTGTAGATGCCTGCCCGAATCATGTCCTACGGCTGGCCAAGGGTATATCCGACTCGCCTCCAGAGCCTCGGCGGGAAGTCTTTTTCCCACGCCTGTAAGGTCAAAATCAGCCGCAGAAAGGTAGAAAAACATGTCAACCACTATAGACAAGATCTCTTCACCTCCTTGTATGAAGACGACTGATTACACAGACCCTGTCATTCATATTGACCCGACGCTCTGCACGGGATGCAGACGCTGTGCTGAGGTTTGTCCAGTAGATGCCATAGAGGGACTGCCTGGAGAACCGCAAACCATTAATGCAGACCGATGTGTTATTTGCGGTCAATGTGTACAAATATGCAGCGTATACGCATCTGACTGGGCAGGTTCATCTCCACAGGAAAGCGCCGCTAGACGGCTGGAGCGTATACAAGAACGCGATATGCCTGCCGACATCAGAGAGCCGCTATTCGCTGCCTATTATAGCTACAACTTGAATAAGGTAAGCGATATGATGACCAAACCTGGACAGTTTCGGATCGTCCAATGTGCTCCGGCCATTCGTGTTTCACTCGCGGAGGAATTCGGTATGCCGTTTGGCACCTTGACGCCTGGGAAAATGGCTGCTGCTTTGCGCCGCCTTGGTTTCGACCGGGTATATGACACCAACTTTGGAGCTGACGTGACCATCATGGAGGAAGGCACGGAATTGATTCGTCGCGTGACCGAAGGCGGTCCCTTGCCTATGTTCACATCCTGCTGTCCAGCATGGGTCCGATTTGCCGAGATCGAATATCCCGATCTGCTAGACCATCTATCCAGCTGCAAATCTCCGATGCAAATGTTAGGAGCGCTTATCAAATCTTATGGCGCACAACTGGACGAAGTGGAACCTGCGAATATATACAGCGTTGCCATCATGCCATGTACTTGTAAACAATTTGAATGTGATCGTCCCGAAATGGAATCTGACGGTTACCGTGATGTAGATGAGGTACTGACCACGCGTGAACTTGCATACTGGATCAAGCAGAGCGGAATTGATTTTGCAAACCTGCCTGATGAAGAATTCGATTCACCGTTAGGGCAATATTCCGGTGCAGGCTCCATTTTTGGAGTCACTGGAGGAGTCATGGAAGCTGCCATCCGTACAGGTTACGAGCTGCTGACGAATGAAAAACTGCCGAAGCTCCAACTCGATTTTGTACGTGGTGAGGAAGGCATTCGAGTAGCTGAGGTTCAGGTAGGCAAGCTACAGCTCAAGGTAGCGGTCGTCGCCGGGCTACAGCATGCCTATCAGCTACTGGATCGTGTCCAGGCGGGCGAATGTGATTATCATTTTATTGAGGTGATGGGCTGCCCTGCCGGATGTATCAGTGGAGGGGGACAACCCAAGATCATGTTAGAAAAGCAACGAATTGAAGCTTATCGGGCACGTAAATCCTCCATTTATGGACATGATGCTGCACGCCAGGTACGAAAATCGCATGAGAACCCTCACATCATTAAACTTTATGATGAATTTCTAGGTGAGCCGCTGGGTCATGTGTCGCATCATCTTCTGCACACGACCTTCCAACAACGGGGGCCCGGCAAGCAAAGCCGCAGTAGCACTATTTCTATCAAAGGGGATACGGATTACTCCATTCATTAATACGTTAAGTTTTTTATGCTGTATACATTATATTTGTCGTTAGTTAGAGAGGAGTCGAATTGTATGAACCGTTTTGTTTTAGCTGATCCCGACCAGTGTATCGGATGTCGTACCTGTGAAATCGCATGTGTCATCGCACATTCAGCGGAGAACCCTTTTATCTCACCAGATGATGAGTTTCATTTTCACCCTCGTCTGAAGGTTATTAAATCATTTGGAGTCACTGCACCCGTTCAGTGTCGTCACTGTGAGGATGCCCCATGCGCTAACGCTTGTCCGAACGGCTCCATTACGAACGCAGATGGCTGCATTCTCATTAACAGTGAAAGCTGCATTGGCTGTAAAACCTGCATGATCGCCTGCCCTTACGGCGCGATTACCATGGTACCCGAGTATCGAAACGGGCAGCCTGTCGTTCAAGACGGACTGTACACCAATATGTCAGGCCGTTTGCAACCCAAAGAACGCATGATTGCCAGCAAATGTGATTTGTGCGAAGGTGTGGACGGCGGACCGGCCTGCATTGGTAAATGTCCAACACAAGCCCTCAAGCTGGTCGAGCCAGATCTGGTTCATGCCCGGGTTGAGGAAAAACGCGCTGCAAGTGCACGTCAGCTGCTGCATATGACACGCATTCCGGCAACAGGTCTATGACTGAAGGTTTCCCTCTACCTACAAATACGCGAACCGAGCGGGATGCGTTAGGAGAGATGGAAATTCCCGCAGACGCCTTTTACGGTATTCACACCACACGCGCGATGAACAATTTTGCGGTCAGTGGCAGGCCTGTGAACCAAAACCTGATCCACGCTCTTGTGTTGGTAAAAAAAGTAGCCGCTCAAGTGAATGGTGAGCAGAAACGGCTTCCTGTCCAACGGGCCTCTGCCATTGTATATGCTTGTGATGAAATACTCGCCGGGAGACACCAACATATGTTTACCGTGGATGCTATGCAAGGCGGCGCAGGCACCAGTACCCATATGAATGTAAATGAGGTCATTGCTAATTTGGCCATCGTACAGCTAGGAGGCAGACCAGGGCAGTATGAAATTGTACATCCGCTGGATGATGTGAACTGCTGTCAGTCTACGAATGATGTCTATCCCACAGCGCTACGAATTGCAGCGATACGGCTGCTTCGGCCTTTATGTGACACAATGTCTTCGTTACAGGATGCTTTACAACACAAAGAAACAGAATATGCCGACCTACTCAAGCTAGGCCGCACTCAGCTAATAGATGCCCTGCCCATGATGGCCGGGCAGGGCTTTGGTGCCTATGCAAAGGCTATAGCGCGCGACCGCTGGCGTCTCTATAAGGCCGAAGAGCGGCTGCGGGAAATCCCTATTGGAGGCACGGCGATTGGCACAGGTATGAACGCGCCCCGCGCTTACAGCTATCGGATGGTCGAAAAACTGGCGGATGAGACCGGCTTTGGACTGAGTCGCAGCGACCACCCGATGGATCCGATTCAAAATATGGATGTCTTTGTGGAGGTGTCCGGTCTACTCAAAGCAGCCGCCGTGAATCTGTACAAAATATCTGGCGATTTTCGCCTACTGGCCTCTGGTCCTTTCGGTGGTATTGGCGAATACACGCTGCCTCCAGTTCAGGCCGGATCCTCTATTATGCCTGGCAAGGTCAATCCGGTAATAGCTGAAATGGCAGGACTAACAGCCATGCGTGTGATAGCCGAAGATGCGGCTATCACTATGGCCGCTGCCTCGGGTCAGTTGGAGCTAAACGCATTCCTGCCGCTGATTGCCGAATCGTTGCTGGAATCGCTACATATTCTGAACAGAGCGGTTCGACTATTCGAAGAACGATGTGTGCGTGGCCTGATCGTGCGTGAAGAACGCTGTATTACAAATCTACGTAACTCAGCCGTGATGGCTTCTGCGCTGGTCGCGGAGCTTGGCTATGATGAGGCTGCCTCCATTGCATCGACGGCCATTGTGCAAGGTCGCACACCAGAGGATATTGCAGAAGATCGCGGCCTACTGACCCGTTCGCGGATTGACCAATTATGCCATCCCTATACAGTAACCAAGCCCGGAATTCCGGGGCAGGAAGAAGGAACTCACCATGGGAATGAATGATACCCCTCGTAGCAACCGACCACATATCGTCCTGCTTGGTCGCCGTAACGCAGGCAAATCCAGCATTCTGAACACCCTGACTGGTCAGCCCGTCGCTGTGGTATCTCCTGTAGGAGGAACGACCACGGACCCCGTTTTCAAACCGATGGAGCTGCTCCCAGCGGGTCCCATTGTTTTGGTGGATACCGCCGGACTGGACGATGAGGGTGAGATCGGAGAGCTGCGCCGCAACAAAACGCTAGAAATACTTAATAGTACAGACTTGGCTCTTCTCGTTATCGACGCCACCGTTGGAGTCGGATTATTCGAGCATGAGCTACTCGAAAAGCTCCGTATCAAAAAGATTCCTGTTATTGGGGTATTGAATAAGATAGATACCCTTACAGAATCAGATAAAACGGCTACAAAACTGGCAACTGAACTGGATCTCACCTTGATTCCTTTCAGTGCATCTTTGCTCCGGGGAGACACGGAACTGAAAAAGGCTATCACGAATACACTCCCCCAAAACGAGGATCGTTTTCGTATCGTCGGTGACCTGTTGTCACCCGGCGATGTTGTTGTGCTGGTCGTTCCCATTGACAAAGCTGCACCAAAAGGCCGATTGATCCTGCCACAACAGCAAACAATCCGCGATACACTAGAGAGTGATGCCATCGCCGTAGTGACCAAAGAACATGAACTACGATTGACACTGGAGAGATTGGGACGCAAGCCTCGCTTGGTCATTACCGATTCACAGGTTTTTATGAAAGTAGCGGCTGACACGCCCAAAGATGTGCCTCTCACCTCTTTTTCCATCCTGTTTGCCCGTCATAAAGGCGATCTGGACGAACTGGTACGAGGTGCAAGAGCCATTGATCGCCTCAAAGATGGAGACCGTGTACTTATTGCCGAAGCCTGCACTCACCAATGCCAATCTGACGATATTGGTCGAGTGAAAATTCCCCGCTGGCTCCGCCAAACGATAGGCAAACGTCTCATCATCGAGCATGCATCCGGCTCCAGCTTCCCTGATGATCTGAGCGAATATGCACTGGTTATTCATTGCGGTGCATGCATGCTCAATCGGCGTACGATGCTTCATCGAATGTCGGAAACGAAAGCTGCCGGCGTGCCGATTGTGAACTATGGTGTTTTCATCGCTTATGTACAGGGGGTCTTTCCCCGTGCTATTGAATGCTTCCCATCTGCTATGCTGGCATGGGAGCAAGCTGTAGAGGCCGGCAGTTATTCCTAAAAGTCCTCATCTCGGTATTCATATTTTTTTCCAGACACACAAAAGCAGTCGCGCTGATTTCAACGCGACTGCTTTTTATTTTCAAGTTCATTATAAATCATGAGATTTCATAGCGTGAAATGATACTACGAATAATATAAATTGCTAAAAATACAAATCGCGTTCGCCTGCTTCCAGTCGTTCAAGTCTGTCAAGCGTCAAACGGCGCGTCGATTCACGTGGTATACGCTCCAGATTTTCTCGCAGAGCGGCAGCTCCCAGTTCACGTGCCTCCTCATCCCCATAATCCAGCAGATATTCTTGGAAGGTCAGCAGCGAATTCGGCTGGCATACATTATGAATTTGTCCTGATTTGGCAAGCTCCATGAAACGATCTCCAGTTCGCCCCTCACGGTAGCAAGCTGTGCAGTAGCTCGGCATATATCCGCCACGGCACAGACTTTTAATAATTTCCGATGGTGAGCGATGATCCCCCACCTCAAATTGAGGCTTATCATCAGTTTCCTGTTTTGCATATGCCCCTACGCCTGTAGCTGAACCTGCACTAATCTGCGACACGCCTAGACCAATGACGCGGTCCCTATATTCCGGCTCCTCGCGCGTGGACAGGATCATTCCAGCATAAGGGACAGCCAGTCGAAGAACGGATACAATTTTCATAAAATCCTCATCGTTGACCAGGTACGGATATCGCTCCAGATCTACATTTTCAGCCGGACGCAATCGTGGAACTGAAACCGTATGAGGGCCACAGCCAAAGGCTTCTTCCAAGTGCTCGGCATGTTTCAGCATCGCTACGGTCTCATAGCGAAAATCATACAGACCGTACAACACACCGATCCCCACATCATCTATACCCGCACGCATGGCTCTGTCCATTGCCGTAGTGTGCCAATCAAAGTCCCGCTTTGGTCCCTGCAGGTGGAATTTACGATAGCTTTCACGATGATACGTTTCCTGAAATAAAATATACGTTCCAATGCCCACCTCTGCCAGCTTCCGATAGTCCTCTTCGGTTGTGGATGCAATATTCACATTGATCCGCCGAATGCTGCCGTTATCCACCTTGACCTCATAGATCTGGCGCAGACAATCGACGATATAGTCAATGGGACAATGAACTGGGTCTTCTCCCGCTTCCAGCACGAGTCGCTTGTGTCCCAGTTCTTGAAGCACTCTAACCTCCTCCACCAATTCCTCCGGTGTCAGACGGCTACGAGTAAAGCTGTCATTGGTATGTTTATAACCACAATATTCGCAGTTATTCACGCAGTGGTTGCTTACATATAAAGGGGCGAACAACACAATCCGGTTGCCATAAATTTGCTCTTTGACTGCCCTCGAAGATTTGAACATCTCTTCCAATAATTCAGGATCATCCACATGTAAAAGAGCCGCCGCTTCACTCGCACTCAGTCCCCGGCAGGCTCTCCCCTTTTCTAAAATTTCTAAAATACGGTGTCGATCTGTTGCCTCTTGTTTCCCCTGCTCCACTGCTGCCATAATCTCTGCTTCATTAATAAAATCCGCCGATACTTTCTCCCGTACTCCACTCACGTATACCCATCTCCTTATTTATGGTTACTGCAATGTTTCCGTCATAGCCTCACAAAGTTTCCTATCTCATAAGTTGTCGTTGCACCCTCAAACTATCACCGCGCCCCATATCGACTTCAAATCCCGCTCCACGAATCCGCAGTTCCAGGCAATGACGACATTGGGCAGACTCATCTCCCAAACATATTTTATTCTCATAAATCGCATACTTAGGCCTCACCGCCAGTGGCGACAAATTGGGCATCACCACATTTGCCCCTGCCTGAAGCGCCTTCTCCCTGCCTTGGGGATGAATCGTTCCCATTGCCGTGGACGCCGGAATAAGTGCATCTGGAACAACCAGTCGGGATAACGAAATAATATCGAGAGCTTTTTCCATGCTCCCCTGACTGGCATCCCGAAGCGGCGTGTTGCTATGCGGTAAAAAAGGACCAATCCCGATCATATCTGGTGACAGGCTATGCAGATAGACCAAATCGTCTGCTAATTCACTATTTGTTTGTCCTGGTAACCCCACCATACATCCGGCCCCGATCTGAAAGCCGATTCGTTGCAAAGCCAGCAGACGGCTGCGCCTGCTTTCCATCGTCATCGTCGGATGCAGCTTGGCGTACAAACGGGGGGAAGCTGTCTCATGCCGCAGCAAAAAACGGTCCGCGCCCGCCTCGTATAATTGCTCATAAGTTTCATCATCTCGTTCACCGATGGACAGTGTGACTGCCACATCCGCGAAACGGCTTTTAATTTCTCGAATCAATTTCGTCAGCCGGGCTGCTGTAAACCAGTAATCTTCCCCACTTTGCAGCACAAAGGTCCGATAGCCGAGTTCATAGCCCTCCGCACAACAGGCCAGAATTTCTTCCGGCTGCAAACGGTAACGATCTGCCTGTTTATTCGAAGCACGCAGCCCACAGTACATGCAGTCCTGACGACATATACTGGAGAATTCAATTAATCCCCGTAAAAAAACACCTTTGCCATAGCGCTCCAATTTGGTGCGAGCTGCCAGGTGCCTCAGTTGAGCCCGTAGCGTCGGCTCATCATCCAAACGTGTCAGCAACTCCATCATTTCCGTATGCGTCCATTCCTTGCCGTCAGCCAGACGCAGTAATAATTCGTCCGTGACTCATCCCTTCTTCCCTCGTCCATCCGGACTTCGCATCATCAGCGGCTTGTACCGTACATGTATTATTCTAGCAATATCGAAGAAGATGTAACGTGACTAGTTTCACAAAAAATCCCATTTTATAAAAACCTTCTTCAACTTCCGCCTCAAAAAATACACATTTAGCTCAACACACAAAAAAGCTGTCTCTTCCTCTAATGGAAGAAACAGCCCTTGTCGATGATTCTGCATATTACTGAATCAAATCAATTGCCTGCTGGGGTACAAAATAATCAACACCGTTAAATACAACTACACCGTTGAGCGTGGTATTTTTACCATTCAGCATAGCAATATTTTTGTATACCGGAAGCTCCAGCTTGTTACTGCCTTTGGTCACTGTAATGACTTTCGTATCCGCAGTAAACTTGGCTCCTTTAGCTTCAAAAGCGGCTTTTGCAGGAACAAAAAGCTGCTTGCTGACTGTATCCAAGTCCAGTCCAAGTACACGTGTCATATACTTATTTACATCCGTATTGTCGATTACACCGGATGGACGGTCTCCGTTCGGCGCGTACGTGTACAACACGACATCGCCTCCTGTATGTCCGCCTGTAGTCCAGCCAATATTCGCACGTTTGCTAATGATCGGTCCGACAGCATAGTTCATGCTGCCTTCTTTGGCATCTTTAATGGTTTTCACTTCTTCGTCTGTCAAATCGGTGATGCCAAAATACGTGGAAAGCACCTCTTTAATATTGCTGCGATCTGCATTCAGCTTGGCTTCCAAGCCTTCACCCGTCAGCTTCGCTTTTTTCAGCGGGTCTATAAAAGCAGCTAAAGGCGTTTTGTCATAATTGCTAGTTGTATCGCTGCTACCAATCGTCAATCCACCGTTTCCGTGGTCTGTCACTGCTACGACGACAGTATTTTGGTTTTGTTTGGCGTAATCCACAGCCACTTTCACCGCATCGTCAAATGAAAGCACGTCACTAATAATTCCGGTTGGATCATTTGCATGGGCGGCCCAATCCACTTTACTGCCTTCTACCATTAAGAAGAAGCCTTTATCGTTTTTGGACAACACATCAATGGCTTTCGATGTCATTTCCGCCAGACTAGGTTCCTTGGATGCATCGCGATCCAGGTTATACGCAAGGGCTTCGGGAGAAAAGCTGCCCCAGAGCTTGCTGGAGGTCGATTTTTTCAACCCTTCAGGTGTCGTGACAAAGTCATAACCCTGGTCTTTAATTTGGGCTACCAAATCTTGGCCATCTTTACGCCCTGCTGCCTCCAAAAACTTGCCGCCTCCACCTAACACTACGTCAACCCCGTTGTAGGCTTGCTGCATGCTGAGTGCATCATAATTTTTACGATCAGGATAATGTGCGGTAAAATCAGCTGGTGTCGCATGCATAATCTCGGAAGTCGCAATAATTCCGGTCGATTTTCCTGCCAGCTTGGAAGCCTCAAGAATGGAAGCTACAGGCTTTTTGGCGTCACCCCCTGCAATGGGTTGTTGTCCAGGCATTGTCGCCTCATCAGGAAGGACACCCACATACCCAGTATGAGATTTATGTCCTGTGGCAAAAGCAGTACCCGCTGGAGCAGAATCGGCAATTGGAGCATCCGCAGAATGCGTACGCACCATGCCGCTTGCCATGCTGTCTAACGTTAAGGAGGATCCTTTGTACCATCTAGCCAGTGCAGTGGCGTCATTAGCCATACCGTCTGGAATCAAAATAATTACGTTTTTAATCGACCTGTCCTTTTCGACTGCCATCGCCGTCCCACCGCTTACTGCTAGCATCATCGTCGCTACGAGTGCAGCCACCGATTTTTTCGTATGTAGCCCCCAACCTTTTAGCATTCATTTTCCTCCCAGACCTTTTTTGTACAACCAGAACTAAGATTAATTATGTTTTATCAGGAGAATGTTAAAGGAATTCATTATCTATATTAAAAGATGATATTTGTGACAAAACGCTTCATCTATATAATACTTGTGACACATGAGATTCGTCAGGACTGGGCATTTAATTTTATTATTGTATAATCAGTCTATGATGTAATAGGAAAAGTTTATAAGATAAGGAGCATGAAATTCGATGGAATTCAGACAGCTTCAGTACACCCTGCAAATTGCAGCGGAAAAAAACTTCTCACGCGCAGCAGAAAAACTGCATATTGCTCAGCCTTCTTTGAGCCAACAATTGTCCAAACTTGAAAAAGAACTTGGGGTACTTTTATTTCAACGCAACACCAGCACGGTGGAATTAACACATGCAGGAGCAAGCTTTGTAGAAAAGGCAAAAAAAATAGTTGATGCAGTCGAGCAGCTCCGGCAGGAAATGGACGATATTTCTCAGCTGCGAAAAGGGAAGGTCGTCGTTGGCAGTATGCCTATCACAGGCTCCCATTTGCTGCCGCATGTGCTGCCTGTATTCAAGAGGGCTCATCCAGACATTGAAATCGTGTTAGTCGAAGATTCATCCATGAATCTGGAGAAAAAAACGGCA
The DNA here is from genome assembly GCF_022531965.1 of Paenibacillus peoriae. Classification (GTDB taxonomy): domain Bacteria; phylum Bacillota; class Bacilli; order Paenibacillales; family Paenibacillaceae; genus Paenibacillus; species Paenibacillus polymyxa_D. The sequence continues at coordinate 3,295,466 of NZ_CP092831.1, forward strand.
AGTGGCGATACAGATCTCAGCCTGCTCTCTCTTCCCTTAGTAGAACCTACACTTTCTTATGTACCCATCGGTGAAGAATGGATTGATCTCGCTGTTCCTCCGGGTCATCCCCTAGCCCTGCGTAAAAATGGTACCCAGCCGCTGCCAGTGCATATGGAAGAACTGAAAGACGAGCCTTTTGTCGTCCTGAAAAAAGGGCAAGGCTTTCGCAAGCTGACGATGGATCTATGTCATCAAGCAGGCTTTGAACCCAATGTGGTGTTTGAAAGCACTAATATGGAGACCCTTCAATCGCTCGTAGCGACAGGTATGGGCGTGACACTCGTCCCACGTTTTATCGCACGGGCCGCCAGTAGCGAGTTTGTTCCAGCATTGCTGCCACTCGCCGAACCTACTCCCAGCCGTACCCTGGCCATTGCTTACCGGAACGGACGTTATTTGTCTAAAGCTGCCGAAGCTTTTATTGATACCTTCCGAGAAACGGTCGAGCAACTTTCTCAAAAGTAGCCTCGAACGTGAAAAGGACCGTCTTCCTCCCCAGCCCAAGCCAGAGAGGAAGACGGTCCTGGGGCTTCGCCCCTATACTTTCAATACTGCAATTAGATCACGGGTTCGATTACACTGTTGCGATGTTGCTTCCATCTGTCTTCAACGAACCACATTTCATGTTCATTTGAAATTCATGTCAGCCTCGCCTGATTACTCTACGCTTGCTCGGAAACTCCACTTTATCCATCCCGCATCACTTCTTTCCTTAAGGTCTCTAGTCTTGGTATCCAAGAATGTCCTACCTCAGTTCCAATGTGCTGTGTGATCCCAAAGTGTCTGTCCTCGCCTTGTTGTGATCAGGGTCTCCCTAGATGTGGTGGACTTTTGTCCTGATCATAGCCCATTTCATAGTTGTTTCCGACAACCTGTCTATTTAAGCCTCTCGGCCGTGACAGGCCATCCCTATTCGCCAGTTCGGATCTACTTTGGTTATCCATCGTTATCAACCTCCTGGTGTCGGGATACTATTATAATACACCTATAGGCTGTATCTGAAACAGGTATCATAAAAAACTTTTTTATGATCGAGAAGAACCAAATGCTTGCTGTACCTCGGCTTCACTCACTTGTGTTTTAAAGACCAATTTCGAAGGATCTTGAGGTGAATAAATGACCTCTATAATGCTTCCTTGCTGCAGCTTGGATAGTTGGGAAGAAAAAACATCCTTTTGCGTGGTTACATTAAAGGTATCGCCGTTGCTTTTCGTTACACTCAGCGTAAATTGAAGCTTAATTTTATCGGATCCCGCTTCACCTATGGGTGTAACATCCAGCACCTTTGCATATGCCTGCTCACCGGTTTTGGCAATTTCCATCAGCTCGGGCGATACGCCCTGCTTGACCATTTGCTCATTCATTAACGCTTGCAAATCCATCTGCGACACCTGCCCTTTCAGGTCAAGTCCTACTTTCTTTTTGTCTTTCTCCGATATTACGAGTGGAATGATCGAGCCTGGCTGAAATTGAGCCATGGAAGTTAAAGGAATAATCGTCGTCAAAGCAGTATCATATTTGTCTTCTCCCTGTTTGGTTACGGTCAACCCAAGTTTTACCTGCGGCTGATTGTTTACATAAGTCCCTGTTTGCTGAACACTAGTAATGATCCCTACCCCAGGAGCACCCTTCTTGACTTTACCCCCTCCGAAAAACGCACCTATAATACCAGGTAGAAATATAAGCGCAAAGCCTGTATAAATTAACGGCCGATACCACGGAGCATCCATAATCAAAAATGGATCATTCCATAAGTAGTTAGCCAAGAATGGTGAGAAGCCTACACCAAACACTAGAAGTACCCCGATCATACTCAAAAATCCTTTCATCCTTCAAAACCCCTTTTCAATCATCTGTTTAAAATATATGTCAGCAAGATAGGGTGAAACACCTCATTCATTTTACGCTGTCACCAGACCCATATAGATCAGCTCTGATGGATTTTTCGGGTTGCTTCCCAGACCCACCGTATCTCCAGGCCGCGGGATTTGCAGCTTGGATACGAGCGTTTCCAACGTTTTTTGGTATCGATTGCCGTTAATTTCTGTCACATCTAGCACTAGCACTACGATCGGATCAAAATTCACGAGCTTCCCGGTATCTGTTACCGAAATAATAACCGCAGTCGCTGCCATCGCCAAACCACCGTTAGCCGCTGTTTGAGCTTGTCTTGCCGAATTTAGGCTTTGGTTGATCTGTTCCCGATGCTCTTTGGGTACTAGACCTTTCATAAATAAGCCTGACAGGCCTTTATTCATCAGTTGGTCTGCTTGTTCTATCGCATCCTGCTGTTTTTTCTTTTTACCGAAAAAGTTCATCATGTGATTGCACCTCGTATTTTGTATTGTCGTACCTTATGAATTCAGTATAGAAGACGGTTCCTGACATCACAATACGTTTTGGCACATACAAAAAAACCGGAAAAACAGGAGCTTCAACCTGTATTTTGTCGGTTTATTTTTGAACTTTGGCACGGTTCGCACAAAATTTTGCACACTTCCGAGTATTCTTTCGAACAATCTATCCGATAGTTTTGTGAAAAGCGAATGATTTCTGACTATTTTTTTCTTAAAAGATAGACCAGTTTACGATAATACGCAGATGATTCTTTATAACGACGACTGTCCTCGGACACCACAGCCAGCGTTTCATATAACTGTTCAAGCCGCGCTGGATGCTGAAGAGCTTCAAAATAAGGCAAGCATTGCAAGGCATGCATCCAAAAGGCGTCCTGATTTCCCTGAGCAAGCGCAAGCTGGCTTTCATAAAAATCAAGCCCCATTTGCTGATCTGTTGTCAGATTGGTTTGGCGAAGCTGATCCAAATGCTGTGAGAGAAGGCCCCAATTTTTCCGCACAAACGCAATCTCACAACGATATATCAGCGTAACGGGCAGCATCATCTGCTGCATTTCCTCCCGCTCCCGACTCACCAGCGCTTCAAAACGCCCTACTTCCTCCAATGCCTTGTCCAGCTCTCCAATCGATGTCAGCATAATAATCCGGTTGTTCAGGATGGTCGTGAGCATATCTGCCGCATTTTCCAAATAGACTAGATTGGCCTCAGCCATAGACAGCGTTAACAGTGCTTCCTGTACAGAACCCATGGCAAAACAATATCCGCTGTAAGCTACATACAGGCCCGTCAAACGGTGAAAAAGCCGATCATCATACACCCTTCGCATCGTCTGCTCGAATACCTGCTTCGCCTGATCAAATTGCTTAACCTGAATGCAGGCCTCCATCATAATGTTTTGCGCATTGAGCCAGTTTTCCGTCCCCTCTTCCACCAATCGGATTAACTGCGTAACGTTATTCAGCACATCATAATAATGATTTTTAGAGCGGAGATACTGGATTTTATAAAATAAAATTGCTTTTTTTAGCGGTGCGGGCAGCTCCACCTCATCCGAACGACCAAACTTCTCCAAATAAAAATTCAAATAGGTTTGATGTAAATATTCATAGGCCGTTGGGTCATTTAATTGCTGGTAATAAACGGCCTTCATCAAATAAGTCGTCATTTCCACTACCAGTGAATCGTTGCGATCCTCCAGCTGATCCACATAGCCTTCCGTGGCAGGATTAGCCAGCTTGGACAGCTCTGTAAAAATCTTATCCGCTGTAGCCAGCGTTTCCTCATCCTCTGCCGCTGCACGTAAGAGGTACGATGGGTTTACACCTAAACGCCCAGCAATTTGCTCAGCCAGATCCTCTGCTAACGGGTAACGGTCGGCCAGTATATTCGCAAAATGTGCAGGTGTCACCAGCCCGTCTACCAGCTCTTTACGGGACAGGTTTTTCTTTTTACACAAAAATTCAATGCGTTCCTTAAGCATGGAGTATTCCTTTCTACACTGATTATCGGTCATACAGTGAGGGACGCCGATCTTCAAACACCGGAATACGACCACGCACGTCCTGCACCAAGGCAGACTCAATCGTTCCTGTGAGAATCTCCTCCTGCTCTCCGCCCTCAGCAATGATTTCTCCCCATGGATCAATAATAAGTGAATGCCCGAAGAATTCAGTTTCTCCGCTGCGACCTACCCGGTTACAAGCAATGACATACATTTGATTTTCTATAGCACGTGCGGTCAGCAAGGTGCGCCAGTGATGCAGCCGAGGATGAGGCCATTCTGCGGGTACGATCAGCAAATTCGCGCCCGACAGAGCCAAACTGCGGGCTAGTTCAGGAAACCGGATATCATAGCAGATCGACGCACCTGCCTGAATCCCATCATCCAGTGCGAATAAAACCTTTTCTTCGCCAGGCTGCAAATATTTTTCTTCATCCATAAGTCGGAATAGATGAATTTTGGAATACGAAGCAACCTCTCTGCCTGTTCGGTCAAAAACAAGCATCGTATTATACACATGACCGTCGCTTTTTTTCTCTGCGATCGACCCAGCTACTACGTTCACTTGGTGGGTGGCAGCGAATGCTGCTATCCATGCCCGGGTCTCCGTTCCTTCCTTGTCCGCCAGCTCATGAATGCGCTCCAAGGCATAGCCTGTGTTCCACATTTCTGGCAGGACAATCAGATCCGGCCTCAGTTCGGCTTTCATCGCTTGTTCCATTAAAGCTCGGATATGACTGCGGTTTTCCGGGGGATTTCCTATCTCTATGTGAGCTTGTATGAGTGCAACACTGAACGGCTGAGCTTCCTGATACGTCAAAATCCTTCATCCTCCTTGTGAGCCGGAGCTTCTCGTGACCCATTGTCCGGTATTTTCTCCCATCATAGCCCGATCAGTCTGGATTACGCAACCATGCAAGCTTAATTCCCCCTATACAGCTCGGTAAAATCGTGATAGATTATTTCTTAAACTATTCCAAAAGGTCGTGTACATGGATGACTCATTTTTCTATTCCTTCCTCTGACGTCATGAAACAGTTACCCACTCAATTTTTTGCCACACTTGTACAAAATGTAAACCGTGAAATCGCGGCGGGGCATGATGTCATTAATCTCGGACAGGGGAACCCCGATACCCCCACTCCTTCTCATATTGTAAAAGCTTTGCAGGAATCAGCAGATAACCCGCTATATCATAAATATTCGCCATTTCGCGGTTATAGCTTTCTCAAGGAAGCCGTTGCCCAGCGCTATCAGGAGGATTACGGTGTAACGCTCAATCCTGAAACCGAGGTCGCCATCCTGTTTGGCGGGAAAACAGGCTTGGTTCAGCTACCGCAAGTTTTACTCAATCCCGGCGATATGTGTCTCGTCCCTGATCCCGGTTATCCGGACTACTGGTCAGGTGTAGCCTTGGCTAAAGCGGAAATGTCTTTTCTGTCATTAAAGGAAGAGAATCGTTTTCTGCCCGACTATGAAGCCATTTCCGCGGAAGACCGCCGCCGCGCTAAGCTAATGTTCCTTAACTATCCGAATAATCCTACCTCGGCTACTGCTCCACTTTCCTTTTACGAGGATACGGTTGAATTCGCGCAACGTAACGGCATTGTGGTTGCCAGTGATTTTGCCTATGGCGCTATTGGATTTGATGGCGAACGTCCGGTAAGCTTCCTACAGGCTAAGGGTGCTAAAGACGTGGGGATTGAGTTCTATACCTTGTCCAAAACGTACAATATGGCGGGCTGGCGTGTTGGTTTCGCGCTCGGTAATGCCGAAATCATCTCGATGATTAACCTGCTGCAGGATCATATTTATGTAAGCTTGTTTGGCGGCATTCAGTCAGCGGCTGCGACAGCCTTAACGGCCTCGCAGAACTGCGTAAGCGAGCTGGTTGCCCGTTATGAATCGCGCCGTAACGCTTTTTATGATGCACTTGGGCAAATCGGCTGGAAGGCGACACGCCCAAGCGGCTCCTTTTTCAGTTGGTTGCCTGTGCCGCAGGGCTATACTTCTACTTCTTTTGCTGATCTGTTGTTGCGGGAAGCCAAGGTGGCTGTCGCTCCAGGGATCGGCTTCGGGAGTGGCGGCGAAGGATATGTGCGAGCGGGGCTGCTGAGCTCAGAAGCTCGACTGACCGAGGCGGCTGATCGAATTGGCAAGCTAAACCTGTTTGGTTAATCCGTATTTTCCAGCTACAACTTCTTTGCCAAACCTGGTCTTTTCGTGGTATTCTGTATCCAATATCATTTAGCGCGTTGAAGGGACTATTAAGAGAGACCCGGTCCTGTTCAGAGAGTAAATTCCGATAGGCTGCAAGAATTTACCTGGACTCTCTCCCAACTCCTATCCCCGAGCGCCCTGCGCAATCAGGCGGCCCCTGCCGTTAACAGGTTTCAAGTGGGATGATCATGAATCATCAATGAAGGTGGTACCGCGGAAGCACAAACTTTCGTCCTTTGCATACAAAGGATGGAAGTTTTTTTGCATTAAAAAGAGTAAAATTAAGGAAGTGGACGTCATGTCAACACGTATCGTCATTAAAATCGGTAGCAGCTCTCTAACTGGAGTGGAAGGTGGCTTGAATCGGGAAGCCATCGCTTATTTTGCCCGGGAAATCAGCTTGCTTCGTGCAAAAGGTTATGAAGTGCTGCTGGTTACATCAGGCGCAGTAGCCGCCGGATTCAGAGAGATTGGGTACCCGTTTCGCCCTAAGCTGCTACATGAAAAGCAGGCGGCAGCGGCTGTTGGCCAAGCTCTTCTCATGCAGGCCTATGAGCAGGCTTTTAAAGATTTTGACCTAGTGATCGCGCAGGTTCTGCTTACCCGTAGTGACTTTTTGATCCGCAAACGGATGAACAATGCCGGAATGACCGTAGAAGAATTGCTGCGCCAGCAGGTTATCCCGATCTTTAACGAAAATGACACGGTATCAATTGACGAATTGAAATTCGGCGATAACGATATGCTGTCCGCGCTGGTTGCCAATCTGGTCAAAGCTCAGCATCTGATTATCATTACGGACACCGATGGCGTATATACGGCAGATCCGCGCAAGCATCCGAATGCCGTACGTTTTGAACGTATCGAAGAAATTACAGAGGAGATTTATGCATTAGCTGGAGGTTCTGGATCGTCTGTAGGTACTGGCGGCATGCGATCCAAGATCGAAGCTGCCAAAGTCGCTACACGCGGCGGTGTGCCTGTATATGTGGGACGTGTAAGCGCGAATGGCGATCTAGACGCAGCCGTTGAAGGACACGGACCGGGAACATATTTTGACACTCACCTCTCTTCACTTCCGATGAAAAAACAATGGCTTGGATTTATGTCCACCCCTCTGGGCGCGGTGCATGTAGACGAAGGGGCCGAGGAAGCGCTGGTTCACGGAGGACACAGTCTACTTCCGGTTGGCGTACGACGTGTCGAGGGCAGCTTTCATGCCGGAGATGTCGTTGAGGTGCTCGGACCGGAAAATAAAGTGTTAGGACGCGGCATCGTCAATTATGACGATGAACAGCTTCGAATGGTACAAGGATTACCGAGCGGTGAGGTTGTGGGCAAAATTGGTCCCATTCACCGGCTTGAGGTGATTCACAGGGATGAATGGATTACATTATGTATGTAGGGAGGCCGTAACATGAGTGATTTAACGACAAACACAGCTACAACCGAGGAGAATCAGTTTAGCGAAGTACGAACCAAAGCGAATCTTGCCAAAAAAAGTGCCGGGGTCATGAACCGCCTGACTACAGCACAGAAAAACGAAGCATTGCTTGCTATGGCTGAAGCTCTAGTAAATCATACTGAAGAGCTGATTGCAGCAAACCATAATGACCTGAAACATGGACGGGAATTGGGAACATCGGAATCACTGCTCGACCGCCTCACGCTGACCGAGGACCGAATCGGGGCAATTGCCGAAGGATTACGCCAAATTGCGGCACTACCTGACCCGGTCGGCGACACCCTTGAGCAAATTGAACGTCCAAACGGTCTGCGAATTGAGAAGATACGTGTGCCGCTGGGTGTCATCGGCATCATATATGAAGCGCGTCCAAATGTAACCGTGGATGCCGCGGGCCTGTGCTTGAAAACAGGTAATCCGGTTGTGCTACGCGGTGGTTCGGCCGCCCTCTTCTCCAACCGCAAGATTATCGAAGTACTCCAGCAGGCACTAGACGCAACAGCTGTGCCACGCGAGGCACTTCAACTTATTGAAGATTCAGACCGTGCCTCGGTCAACGAAATGCTCACCTTGAACGGCTTGCTGGATGTAATTATTCCACGTGGCGGGCGTTCACTCATTCAAAATGTTGTTCAGAACGCTACCGTACCTGTCATCGAAACCGGAGCAGGTGTGTGCCATACCTTTTTGGACGCTACAGCGGATGCAGCAATGGCCGAAGCGATTACACTGAATGCCAAGGTGCAAAGACCGTCCGTGTGTAACTCGATGGAAACATTGCTCGTACACTCGGATTATGCAAAAGCACACTTAACAGGATTGGCAGAACGCTTTCGTGATGCGGGGGTTGAGCTACGCGGCTGTGCACGCACACGAGAATTGGTTCCTTGGGCTGTTCCTGCCACAGAAGAGGACTATGGCACCGAGTATAATGATTACATTATGAACGTCAAGGTCGTGGACAATCTGGACGAAGTACTGGAGCACATTGCCCGTTACGGTACGATGCATTCTGAGTGTATTGTCACCGAGGACCAAGCCCATGTCGAGCGTTTTCTGCAAGAAGTGGACGCGGCAGCCGTGTACCACAATGCCTCTACCCGCTTCACGGATGGCTTTGAGTTCGGGTTTGGTGCCGAGATCGGAATCAGCACACAAAAATTACATGCCCGTGGTCCAATGGGATTGCCTGCCTTGACTTCAACCAAATATCGCGTGTACGGTACTGGACAAATCAGGGAATAATAACAAAAATCAATCCGTATCCTTGGAGGTTATGAATCTATGTGTGAATCACAAACGAAAGTTTTAATTAACGAGCAAATTACGTTTTTCGGGGCAGGATCAATGGCAGAGGCTATTATTCGTGGAATGACGGCACGTTCTGTCGTTAAACGTAGTGGTATTACCGTTATCAACCGCAGTAATCAGGCTCGTCTTGAGGAACTCCAAAAGCAATATGGAGTCTTGTACCAAACCGAGGATGCCGCCAAAACCGAGCTTCTGCGTCGTTCTCCAGTCATTGTGCTTGCCATGAAGCCCAAGGATGCTGCACAAGCACTTGGACAGCTCGGCCCACTTCTGTCTGATGAGCAGCTGATCATATCGGTCATCGCTGGATTGTCCATTCGTACGATGCAAACCTTACTGGGTCGCAAGCAGCCGATCGCACGGACGATGCCCAATACATCCAGCTCGATTGGGCTGGGAGCTACAGGCATTAGCTTTTCCAAAGAGATCAGCGAAAACCAGCGTAAAAATGTGCTTACGATGTTCGAATCTGTAGGTACGGTGACGGTTATAGAGGAAGAGAAAATGGATGTTTTGACCGGGATATCTGGAAGCGGCCCTGCCTATGTCTACTATCTGATGGAAGCCATGATTGCCGGGGGAATTCGTGGTGGCTTGACCCCTGAGCAAGCGCACGAACTAACGGTGCAAACCGCGCTTGGAGCGGCACGCATGGTACAGCAAACCGGAGAGGAGCCTTCTGCCCTTCGCCACAAAATCATGTCTCCTAATGGCTCTACGGTAGCTGCATTGGAAATGCTGGACAAAGGTGACTTCTATGAAACGGTGATTGCGGCGGTGCAGCGGTGCGCTGAACGATCCCGCGAGATGGGAGCTGTACTCAAGGAGGGAATTGAATGAGCTATTGCTTGGCGACCTACCGGGTATACGATGACAAAGCCGATTTTAACCAAAAGGCCCAATCTATTGCCATCGGCATGACGGTGGGCAGCTGGACTGAGCTCCCGCAAGCCAAACGGGACGCGATGCAAAAGCATCTTGGCTCGGTTCATTCTGTGGATATTCACGATGGAGGTCCTGGTGAACGGTACGCCGACCTGACCATCACTTACCCGGATGTCAACTTCAGCCGGGATATTCCCGCACTGCTGGTCACAGTCTTCGGCAAAATTTCGATGGACGGCCGAATTAAACTAACGAAGCTGGGTTTCTCGGAAGCCTTCCGCTCTGCTTTTCCCGGACCGAAATTCGGTATCAGCGGCTTGCGCGAGCAGCTCGGCGTGCATGATCGCCCTCTGCTCATGAGCATTTTCAAATCTGTGATTGGCCTCAATTTGGACGAACTTCGTGAACAGTTTACCCGGCAGGCTCTCGGCGGTGTCGATCTGATCAAGGATGACGAGATCTTGTTTGAAAATGCGCTGACACCAATTGAGAAACGAGTCGAAGCCTGCATCAAAGCTGCCGAAGCGGCTGAGCGCGAAACCGGTAAAAAGCTGCTGTATGCGGCTAATTTAACGGGGCCGACCTCGCAGCTTAAGACGCAAGCTCTCAAGGCCATCGACGCGGGTGCCAACGCGTTACTGTTTAACGTGTTGGCCTACGGTTACGATGTGCTGCATGAACTTAGCAGCGATCCCGCCGTCTCGGTGCCAATTGCTGCTCATCCTTCGTTGGCGGGAGCTGCTTATCCGTCGCCACATTATGGTATATCGGCGTCCGTTCTACTTGGTCAGCTTATGCGGCTGGCTGGCGCTGACCTCGTCCTCTTCCCTTCTCCCTACGGCTCAGTGACGATGCCGCGTGAGGAAAACATGGCGATCCGCGATGAACTGATCACCCCTGATCTACCGCTGAAGGCCAGCATGCCTGTCCCTTCCGCAGGGATTCACCCGGGCCTCGTGCCGTTAATTGTACGTGACTTTGGTACTGACGTTGTTGTCAACGCCGGGGGTGGGATTCACGGCCATCCGCTAGGTACAGAAGCCGGTGGGCGCGCCTTTGTGCAGGCGATTGAAGCCGTACAGCAGAATGTCCCGCTGGCAGAATACGCCCGTACTCACCCCGAGCTGCAATCTGCGCTTGACATATGGGGAGGTGAACGATGAGCACAGCAAAGAAGCCCGTCATTTTTTGCGATTTTGACGGGACAATTACGAACAGCGATAATATTGTCGCCATTATGAAGCATTTTCAGCCTGCAGGCTGTGAGCCCATCATGCATCAGATCGTAAATGGGCATACATCCATTCGTGAAGGCGTAGGTGCGATGTTCGCCTTGATGCCTTCGGAGCAAAAGGGCGAAATTATCTCATATGTACTTGGACAAGCTGGTATACGCGAGGGCTTTGCACGCTTTTTGGACTATGTACGGGAGCAGCAGATTGAATTTTTCGTTACCAGCGGCGGCATTGATTTTTTTATTGATCCATTGCTAAAACCATTCGATATTCCACACGACCACGTCTATTGCAACAAAGCAGATTTTTCCGAGGAGCGCATCCAGATTACGTGGCCGCATCCATGTGAGGAGCCGTGTACAAATGACTGCGGCATGTGTAAAACGACTGTGATTCGTCAATACTCTCCCGAACAATATGAACGGATTTTGATCGGCGACAGTCTGACCGATTTTGAAGGAGCTAAAATTGCCGATCTTGTGTACTCCCGTTCGCATCTGACTTTAAAGTGTCAAGAACTTGGCGTACCACATGTACCCTTTGAAACATTTGATGACATTATCGAGGATTTAAAGCAAAAACAGGAGCAAGGGGTGCTGTAAATGAGTTTTAACTTGGCAGACATTTCATTGGAAGAAAAACGCCGCGCACTGGAAGAGCTCGCTGATGTCAAAGAACTATTCGCATCTCGCAACTGGTTCCCAGGCACAAGCGGTAATCTGTCGATCCGAATCGGTGACTTTCACCCCGAACAATTTTATTTTGCAGTTACCGCCAGCGGCAAGGATAAGACCAAACGCACTCCTGAGGATTTTCTGTTCGTAGACCAATACGGAAAAGCAGCAGAAGCCACAAACCTCAAGCCAAGTGCAGAGACGCTCATCCATTGCGAAATTTACCGCCTGACAGGCTGTGGAGCAGTTTTTCATGTGCATACCGTGTTTAACAATCTGATTTCCGAATATTATGGTGAGCAAAGCGCTGTACCTATCCAAGGTATTGAGCTGATCAAGGCTTTTAACATTTGGGAAGAAAATGCTGCGATTGATATTCCTGTGCTGCCTAATTACGCGGATATTGCCTCGATTGCCAGGCTGGTGTCTGGTGTACTGAATGATCAGGTGCCTGGAATTTTATTGCGTAACCACGGCATTTATGCGTGGGGCCGTGATGTATTTGAGGCTAAAAAGCATTTGGAGGCGTTTGAATTTTTGTTTGAAACGACGTATCGCTCCCTGCTGCTGAAAACTTTGAAGTAAATAAACTCATAAGTCTCAAAGATGTGTATCATTATTAGTAAAAGCGGTTATTGAATATCGAGAACGGGGCCTGAGCGAAAAGCACGGTACGTTCTCTTTTTTATTAAAAAAGTTTCCTATCCTAGTGGTGACATAAAATCTTAGTTGAGGTGATATGGCTCTTCGGGTAAAAAATACGACAAATCATTGCAATTAATTTTTTTAAATGATAGAGCTCCTTTGAACTACATACCATTTATAATTACCAACTTTAAAATAAAGTTGTTGTCGTCAGATTTTGTACATTCAACATACTGTACTAAATCGATTGACGCTGGAAATAGGTCATTAAGAAGTTCCATTTGGAAACTAAACGATGGTCAATGGCAAATGTTTTTTCATCAGGGAACTCCAACAAAATAGGGACTCATTTTAAACAGTTGGCTCTCGAAACACCACAATAATATCAACATTCAGATTAAACATAGCCTTCATAAAGGAAATGTGATGAATAAGAATCCTTCCAATGTAATTTTAGGCATGCTGTAAAAAAAGCGCCCCTATTGGGGACGCTCCAGCGTGAATTGCTCTCCTAGCTTCGCATAATTATTCCCAGCCAACCGACTTACTGGACGCAACTCCTTAGCAATCACATACGTATTTTGGTACGCTTCCTCGGATAAATGATACTGCACTACGCGTCCGATTAACAGATCACAAGCAGGTGTGTCCTCTTTGCCTCCTAGCGGTATCACCTGTTCCAGAATACATTCCATGCGTATTTTCGCTTCTGTCACACCGGGAACTGCGATTTTTGTACTTTTTATCGGGGTAAGGCCTGCCAGTGTAACCTCACTCTCCTGCGGCGACAAACGGGAAGCCGTCACATTCACCGCTCCCACATTGTCCTCGTCTGTGATATGTACGACAAAAGCTTTATGCTCCATCGCATTACGTGCTGTATCTTTGGATACTCCATCGACACGTTGTACGGATACAGACAGCAGTGGCGGCTCGGAGGCAACGATGGAAAAATAACTGAACGGCGCACCATTCAGCACCCCTTCGCTGCTCAAAGTCGTTACAAAGGCTACCGGCCTTGGGATAATACTTCCGGTCAACAGCTTATAATTTTCACGCCCTGTAAGCGTATCAGGATTCAACGAAATCATTTTGCTTCCTCATTTCCGATCACAATCGCTATTCGACTGCACACCATCAAGTTTCGCCTGATAAGCAAATGCACCATTAGTTAGCGACATGGATGACATCTCAGGCTTCCTTTTCAAGTATCGCGTGAATGATACAAAATGTAAAGTTGGAGCCGGAAAATCTCCCTATTTTTCAATTATATTTCCTCGGCTATCGCGCACAGTAACCGTAATTCCCTCAGGTACAGCAATCGTAACATCAAGCTGCTGCTGAGTCTGCATGAACCGTGTCGGAATTTGACCCAGTAATACATACAAGGTATCGCCGATTTGCTTGGTCTGATATAAATCTTGACCCTTTATTTCGTCCTCTTTGCCTGTGTATACATAACTTCCGAACACATGCACTTCCGGTGAGCTGGTTGCGTCAATTTTGACCGCATAAGGATCTTCTCCCTGTACAATCACTTTGTTCACTTCGGCAGGCAGTTTTTCATGCCAGTCTGGGAGAACCCTTGTTTCCTGAACCGAACTCATTATTTCTCTGACTTGCGGAGTGATCCCCAATGAACTGACCAAGGCAAATCCGATACAGCAAAAAACCAATACCGCCGTAATAAACATACTGAATACATCATAACGAATACGCTCACGAGTCCCCTTCCAAGCAGTATACATTAAAATTTCCAAACCCAGCAAAACAAAAACGACAGGCCACCAGGTCAACGCCTGGTCCAGTATGCCCGCTCCCCAAAACTTGGAGGCAAACGTTATGCCCCCCAGCAGGACGAGGAAAAGTCCCATGGACAGCCTTCCGACTTTCCACACCCCTGCCGGAGCGTTTGACGCTTTAGAGGAATTATTTTTGTTAGATGATGTACCCAATATACCTGTGGAGCCTCCTCCATCGCTCTGAGGATGATGGGCTCCCTTAAAGGGAGCCTCACTCTTTGAAAATTCAGTATCCATTCTATTGCTTCTCCTTTACTCGTTTAGATTTGGAATTCCCGATCATCATCCAAATACCACCGCCAATTAACAATAAGGATACGATAATCGTTCGTAGATACATGTCAACCAAATTATAAATCTCTCCATTCGGAAACAGACGTTCCAAAGTAGGAACTAATACGTTGATTAAGATGTAATAGGCTCCTAGCAATAGTAACCCCAAGCCTACCCAGCGGTGATATTGTGCAAACATACCGATCACAGGCTTATCGATCAGCGGCTCCCGTCCATAACGGCTTACTTGCTGCAACGCATCAAAAAAGCTATAAAACCAGACCACCGGAATCAGGAACAAAAAAATTGAAAGATGCAGCACGTCCAGTACATAGATGCCTCCTAAAAACAGAAGCATGAGCTGGAGTCCACGCTTTTGCATACCGATATACATATGTCCAGCACCGGGAAATACCGATAAAATGGTAGCCAGCATTTTACTCCGCCGTCCCTCGACTCTTCCATATTCCAGTTCCTCAAACAAAGTACGGTCCTGAAGCATTTCTCCCGCTTGTTTGCGATGTACATGCTGCACCGCATCAAACATGCAATACAGCCAAATGATCGGTAACACGCCCGCAAACGCCAAAAATCCGGATTCGTTTGTAATGCTGGTAATAAAAACGAGGATCGCTCCAAAGCCAAAGAAAGATAGCAGAAAAGACAAACCACGCTGCATCAGGCCCAAGTGAAGGTGTCCCAATCCAGGAATGAACGACAGCAAAATCGTAAAAAATCGTTCATTGTCCGATCCTTTTTGAAAAGCAGGTGATCCTGCCATACCATAGTGTCCTTGTTGATAATGGTTATAGCCTGGGCCATATCCCATTCCTGCCCCCGGTGAATCCGTATCTGCGTGTGTTGCCTCCTCCGGTACCTCTCCTGTTAAACCAGCCTGTCCATAAGGCCCACTTTGCGAGTAATAACCATATGGATTAGGTCCTACATGAGGGGGATATGGAACAGCAGCTGCACGAGGATCATAACGCAACAAGCTAATAATAATATGCAGCATACTCAGTCCCCAAAAAAGAGCGGCAACAAACATACTGGCCAATAAAGGTAATTCGTCTCTTGATACCACTGAAAAAAATAATCCTCCCGCCAGACATCCGAAAAACAAAATGGTGTATACAAACGCATTGGCTTTTCTGGTCCAGTAATAGTGTCCCACACCGGGAATGATGTTCAATAGAAATGCCAAGAGCTTGCTTCTTTCCGTATAAGGCATCGCTACACTTCCTTTCTATTTATGGGATTTTAATGAAGTCCCCATCTGAAGGTTGTTGTTTTTGAGTTTTTCGTCTCACCCTTTATCCGAAGATTTAGGGCTTTAATTTATCGAGCCAGGTCGTGGTAGCTCGCATGACCTCTTCACTGTAAGAGACGCGTTCTTTTGGAGGAATCGGCTTTCCGTCTGTTTGCGGCATCATTTTGTCAAAGGCTCCACTGGACAACAAGATCAACGTTAGGCTTGCGGCGACAACATAGTGAAACACAGGTTTTTCAAACCAGCGGCGTTTTTTGAACATAACTTGACTCGGTTCAGCTTCTAGCTCGGGAAGAACGGCCATTACCTGATCTGTGAAGCGCTCCGTATCCATCCAGGCAGAATAATCTTTCATAGTTGACTCCAGTTGCTCCAGTGCAACAAGATATAACATCAGCGCCTGTTCGTCTTCCAACAGGAGCCTTTCCAGCCGGGCAGATTCCTCTATCGTGCAAGTTCCTGCAATGTAAGCATGCCAGTCATTCGATTTCCCTTCAATCCACGGTTTATCCTGTTGGTCAGTCATTGCCATTCCTCCTCCTTCCAGTGGTTTCGAATCCATAGTCGCGCCCGGTAGAGTCTCGACTCTACCGTTTTTAAAGCTACCTGCGTCTCTTCTGCAATTTGGTCGTAGGTTTTGCCCTGCATATAGTAGGCTTGAATAATATCCCGATGTTGCTGGGGCAACTGAGCGATTTTTTGCGATAGTTCTTTAATTTGCTCCTCGCGGATGAGACGAGCCAGCACATCCTCATCCCGGGAAGGGAGCTGTACAAGGGATTGTGCGACGTCTATTAGCTCTGCGGGGCGTCTGTCCTGTTTGCGCTTAATATCCAGCGCTTTGTGGAGCGCAATTCGGCTCAGCCACGTTTTAAAACCTTCGTTCCGGTACTGGGGGAGAGACTTGTACACCTGAACGAATGCCTCCTGCGCGGCATCTTCTGCTTCCTTGCTGTCATGCAGCACCGAATAGGCGATATGAAATACATGCTTGCTGTACAGCTCTACGATCTCACGGAACGCCTGCCGGTCACCAGACCGTATTCGTTCAATGATTCTCTCTATATCAATGACGCTCTCCCCCTTCCCAATACTATAGACGCCAGGAAATTTCCTTCCCCTGCATATTTCGAAAAAATAATTTAAAAAGGACACACCCTCCTGACGGAATGGTGTGTCCTCTATCATTAAAGCCTATTTACTCGTCTTCATTTCGGCTTAGCTCACGCGCACAGGCGATATTCCATGTTGTCCTCATTGCACAATAGCCAATCTGCAGTAACAGCCTTCATATATAAGTCTACTACCTAAAAGGCTTAGACCGATACATTAATTGCGTCCGCCACCACGGAATCGCTGGGCGTATTCTTTGGCATCCTGTGCATTACGGACACGGTTTCGGCTCCACTCCAGCAAAATACGGTCTATATACCGGAAATGTACCTTCCCTGCAAATACCGCTTCCTTCAAAGCCAGCAAAATAAGCTCCTCGGGATACCGATCCTGATCCACCCAGCTGGTGATCGTCTCGTATTCCATCGGTGATAATGGTCGCCCGAATTCTTTCTCGAAAATCGTGAACAAATTCCGTTCTTCTGTAAGCGGGGATTCCGATATTCCATTCAGTAAATCCGGCTTTCCGGCAAACAAAATGTCATCTTCATCGTGCTGCTCGTTACGCTCGGCGATCATACATTCTGCCAACTTACGATACAGCCCCGTCAAATTGTAACGTTCGAATTGTACAGATGAACTGCGGTCTTCTACGGAATCAATTCTCAAAAATCCTTCTTTCATGAGCTTACTGAAATAGAGTGCGATTTCATTCGCAGTGCATCCGATACGGGCCTGCAATTGTTCCCATGTCGGAAATTCATTACGTTCCGCTTGTTTGAAGGCAAGCAACTGCATCAGTAGCAGCATTTCGCCATCTGCCAGCCGAAGTGTTCGATAATGCTTGAGCAGGGCGTAGGGAATCTGGACCATTCCGGCTTCCATAGCAAAGGCTACTCCCTCCGCCCATTCTGCCGCTGATGTCTTGTCGAATGATCCGGTCATCGGTTACGGATACAAACGATACAGCATACGTGGGAACGGAATCGTTTCACGTACATGATCGAGTCCACAAATCCATGCTACTGTACGCTCCAGGCCCAGTCCAAAACCAGAATGCGGAACGGTACCATATGTGCGCAGATCCATATACCATTGGTAGGCTTCACGAGCCAAGTTATGCTCGTTAAAACGTTCTTCCATCAATGCTGGATCATCAATCCGTTGGGAACCCCCGATAATTTCGCCGTAGCCTTCAGGAGCGATCATATCGGCACACAGAACAACCTCTGGACGGGTCGGGTCTGGTTTCATATAGAATGCCTTAATGTGTGTCGGCCAATGTGTAATAAACACAGGCTTGTTATATCTTTCGGCAATCGCCGTTTCATGAGGAGCACCAAAGTCTTCCCCCCATGGGATATCGAAACCTTCACCTTGAAGGAAGGCAATCGCCTCATCATACGTAATACGTGGGAATTCGCCTTGAATTTGCTCCAGCTTCGAAACATCGCGTCCGATGGTTTCAAGCTCCTTCGCACAATTTTTCAGAACAGATTGCACGATATGGCTTACAAACTGCTCCTGTACGCGCAAGGATTCTTCATGATCCACAAAAGCCATCTCAGGTTCGATCATCCAGAACTCAATCAGGTGACGACGTGTTTTGGACTTTTCCGCACGGAAAGTTGGACCAAAGGAATACACTTTGCCCAGCGCCATTGCCGCGGCTTCCATGTACAACTGTCCGCTTTGTGTCAAATACGCATCTTCATCAAAATATTTAATGTGGAACAACTCTGTTGTGCCTTCTGCAGAAGAAGGAGTCAAAATAGGTGGGTCCACCTTCGTAAAGCCGTTGCCGTTAAAGAATTCCTGTACAGCACGGATAATTTCCGCCCGTACGATCAAAACAGCACGTTGCTTGGCGGAACGCAACCACAAGTGACGATGATCCATCAGGAAATCTACACCGTGCTCTTTGGGTGTAATCGGGTAGTTTTCGGTCAAATGAATAATGTCAATGCCTGTAACCGTTAATTCAAAGCCTGATTGGCTACGCGGTTCTTCACGCACCACTCCAGTAACGTAAAGGGAGCTCTCTTGAGTCAAGGATTTGGCGTCATTCCAAATATCCTCGGACACTTCGCTTTTCACGATAACCCCTTGAATATACCCGCTGCCATCCCGCAGTTGCAGAAACTGAATTTTACCACTAGATCGTTTATTGTTTACCCAAGCGCCGATTGTAACCGTTTCCCCTACATGGCGGCCCACTTGGGCAATCGTACTTTTATTCGTCATGACCGTCTCTCTCCTCTTAACCGAAAATCAAACAGCCCTTCCCCCTGGGTCAGGCTGTTTGCTCTCGCTGTTTGGTGCATGCGGAACTCAAACAATAGTCCACATGCATAAAGTTTACACTTTCGAACCGAACTACTGAACCAGACGGAACGTGTCGCGGGCAATAACCAGTTCTTCGTTCGTTGGAATGATCAGTACTTCTACCTTTGAATTTGCAGTTGTAATCCGGCGAGGCTCGCCAGAACGAATAGCATTCAACGATTCATCCAGCTCGACACCGAGGAATGTCAATTGCTCCAACACTCTCTTACGCAGAACGATGGAGTTCTCGCCTACACCTGCTGTAAATGCAATTACGTCTACCCCGTTCATTGCGGCAGCATACGATCCAATGTATTTGCGCAGACGGTATTCATACATTTCAAATGCCAATGTAGAATTAGCTTCGCCTTTTTCCATACCTTCTGTGATTTCACGCATGTCACTGCTGATACCGGAGATAGCTAAAAGTCCACTATGCTTGTTCAGCATGGAATTGACTTCATTGACAGTCAATTCTTCTTTGTTCATGACATAAGGTACGATTGCTGGGTCCAAATCACCACTACGAGTACCCATCATAAGGCCTTCCAGTGGAGTCATCCCCATGGAAGTATCAACAGACAAACCGCCTTGAACTGCTGTTATACTACCACCATTACCGATATGACAAGTGATAATCTTCAGGTCTTCCAAAGGACGACCAAGGAATTTGGCTGCTTCCTTACTCACAAAGTCATGGGAAGTACCGTGGGCACCGTAACGACGAACCTTGTACTTATTGTACAACACTCTTGGAATGGCGTACATATAAGCTTTTTCAGGCATGGTTTGATGGAACGAGGTATCGAATACTACAACCTGCGGTACATCTGGCATATTCAATTCAGCCGCTTTAATCCCCATCATGGAAGCAGGGTTATGCAGTGGCGCCAGGTCAAACAAGCGGCGGATTTCACTCTTCGCTTCAGGCGTTACAACTGCTGACTGTTTAAAGATTTCGCCTCCATGAACCACACGGTGGCCCACAGCCTGAATTTCGCTAGTACTGGAGATTACACCATGTTCAGCATCTGTGAGTGCGTTTAGCACTTTACGGATGGCTGTAGTATGTTCCAAAATTTCGCTAACTTCGGTGTATTCTTCTTTATTGGTTGGCTTATGCGTCAGAATGGAGGAATCCATACCGATACGCTCTACCAGTCCCTTTGCCAAAACGGACTCGTCCGTCATATCATACAATTGGTATTTCAGAGAAGAACTCCCTGCATTGATTACGAGAATTTTCATATCCGGTCACCATCCTTGTCGTACTTAAAGAAGCCTTCGCCCGATTTCACGCCCAGATTACCTGCACGCACCATTTTCTTCAGTACGATGGACGGACGATATTTCAATTCACCAAATTCACGGAACATACGCTCCAGAGCAGCCAAAACGGAATCCAGACCAAAGCGGTCAGCCATTTCCAAAGGACCGTTTTGGAAGTTATAGCCGATTCGCATAGCGTCATCGATATCATCAGCGGAAGCCACGCCTTCTTGAAGTACATGGGCCGCTTCGTTAATCAGCAGACAGATAATCCGGCTTGTTACGAATCCAGGAGATTCATAAATCATGACTCCTTTTTTCTCCACTATTTCTTCCACGAACATCTTAGTGTTTTCAAAGGTATCATCCGAAGTTTTTAAACCACGAATAATTTCTACGAGATCAATACGGGATACTGGATAAATAAAGTGCATACCAATAACACGCTCTGGATACTTGGTCGAGCTGGCAAGCTCGGTCAGGCTCAGCGTGGATGTATTACTTGCAAGAATAATATTGTTTGGACACACATGGTCCAGCTCTTGGAACACTGCTTTCTTCTCGTCCAGATTCTCTGTAATAGTCTCAATGACCATATCACAGCTGCCGAGCTCCGCTAAATGGGATACTTTCTGAATGCGGGATAAGATCAATTTTTTCTCAGCTTGAGTAATTGCCCATTTTTCCAGTTGTTTGTCCAGACTCGTTTCAATCATATTGTAGGCGTAGTCTAGTTTCTCTGGTGTCTGCTCTACCAGCAGCACATCGATTCCTTTGGACGCGAGCATTTCAGAAATCCCCTGTCCCATGGTGCCGCCGCCGATGACGCCGATTTTTTTAAATTGCATGATTCTTAACTCCACCCTTTCCTGGTCACTCTCATATATTGTATCCTTCTTTGTCGAAAAATACATGTTTATGTCCCAATAGATAATAATATCTTAGCACGGACTAAAAGTAAAAAAAAATAACCAGCATAAAAAATTATGCTGGTAATAAAGCATTTTCACTAAATTGACATCTAAATTGGTCTCCAGACAAAGTTTCCTCCTTCATTAGGATGTCAAGTGAGTTGTCGAACACAGGACGATGCTTTTCCAGCAGTTCCAAAGTTCGGGTATGCAGGTCAGCCATAATCTCGCCATTTTCCCGCATGAGTTCTTCTTTCGTTACCATTTCCATGTTAATAATGCCAAGTGAAGTCAAACCGGAAGTCATCATCGTATGGACGATGTTCAGCGCCTGCTCAAAATCATTACTAGAGCCGGTACTTCGACCGCCATAGTACATTTCTTCTGCCGTAGCCCCTGCGAGCGAGATCATAATCTGCTCCTCCAGATACTGCTTGGTGTATAAATAATGCTCTTGCTGTGGATTGTGGCGCACATACCCAAGCGCTTTCCCACGTGGGCTAAGTGCAACCTGGCTTACGCTACCAGGACGAACAATTTCGGCCATAATAGCATGTCCCAGTTCATGGATCGCTACACGTTTTTTCTCTTCCAAGGTCGATTCTCGATCTGTCTTTTCACCCATCATCACTTTGTCAATTGCCATCGACAGATGTTTCTGTGCAATCATTTTCTGATCCTGTCTCATCGCATAGATTGCCGCTTCATTCATTACGCTCTCCAGCTGTGCGCCAGAAAACCCATAAGATTCCTCAGCAATTTTATCCAGATTCGCATCTTCCTGAATCGGTTTGTTTTTGGCATGAATTTTAAGAATATGAAGACGGCCCTTCTTATCAGGCAAATCCACTTGAATATGACGGTCAAAACGCCCTGGACGCGTTAAGGCGCTGTCCAGCATTTCTTTACGGTTTGTTGCCGCAATGATCAAAATCCGCGGTGTATCTACCGAGTAAATACCATCCATTTCTGTCAGCAACTGATTCAAAGTCTGATCATATTCTCGTTGCTGTCCACCCTCACGTTTACCACCAATTACGTCGATTTCGTCAATAAAAATAATTGCATTTTCCTTCTTTTCCTTGGCTGCACGAGTACGTGCCTCCCGGAACAACTCACGCACACGACCTGCTCCAACACCAACGTACATTTCAACAAATTCACTACCTGAGGCTGCAACAAAAACAGAATTAGTATAGTGTGCCGCTGCCTTAGCCATCAGTGTTTTTCCTGTTCCCGGAGGACCTGTGAGCAAAACGCCTTTTAATGGACGGATACCAAACTTGGAGATTTCATCATGTCGATTCAAAAAATCCAAGGCCTCACGCAGCTCCTGCTTAGCGCTTTCTTGCCCACCGATTTCCTCAAAAGTCAGCTTGTCCGGGCCATTTTTTTTACGTTTACGTTCTTGCCCAGCACCTACGGCCAAGCCTCCACGAGCATGCATGAGCATTAACAAGCCGCTGAACATCACACCAGCAACTAGAAGAGGGATAATATTTACCCCAATAAAAACGAGAAATATAATGGTTACCGGCACAATGCCGATTAATATTTCCTTGATCCATCTAGGCATTAGGCCATACCCCCATCTGCTGAGATTGACGTGGCAAAACGATAAACTTGGTCGCTTTCCCTTCGCTGAGTCGGATATAGACATTGTTCGAATCCATGTCGGTATCAGCTTTGATACCCGTCTTTTTCTTTTTCATATGCTCAACTGTAGATGAAATTTGAGTATACTTTCTATTTTCCATCGCTTCGGCTACAGGAAACATAGCCTCAGACCACCATTGATTCAGTGCTGAATTGGAACGGTCTGCAATATCGAGCTTAATGGTGCGGCTGCCAATGATGGATTGTCCTTTTTGCTTAACTACATCGACCAATCCGGCCACATCCGCCTGCGGTTTGAGATCTAGTTTCAATACAACCTGATCCTGTTTAATATCTATTTGAGCGCTTGTCACGCCTGGATATTGAGAAACCAGTTTTTCCAGAGGACTTTGCATTGTAACCTGACGGTAAATGAACCATCCCCCAAATAGCAGCAAAGCTGCCAAAACTGCCGCCACAACGATAGGAACTGCACGCAATTTCAAACAACATCCTCCTCTCAAAATGTAAAACTCAGAAGAAACGGGACGAATGTCAACAAACAACCAAATTGCATGATCTTACAGTGATCAGCAATTCTTTTTTCTATCATTTTTGTCTATCACTTATAAAATATAGTATATCATAACGTATATCTAAAATCGAAGGCAATGTGTGGAGGAGTTGTGATGAGGCAAAATCTTTGGTTATGGTGGAGGTGGGACGCTGCGTGTAGGATTTGATCTTACGATCGCTGTTGCCCGCCATAAAGATGAATTTGCCTTAGGAGAGAAGTTGGGTAGGTAAAGATGCTTCGCTGGCATTCAGCTCATCTTTACGGCATAGCAAGACTAAAAGACGTAAATACGAATTTCATCGCATTTACGTCTTTTTCTTGAGCTTTTAATCATTTACTAGTCATTCATTCCACATCTGCTGATCCTCAACCAGCTCAGTTATTGGGCAAAGTATACTTTACCCCCGTCGCTCCCCCATCTGAAAAACGGTAAAAGGCATAGTAATGATGGCTTCCATCATCGTAAAACAGCTGCCACACATATTCGCCATTGAACACACTCGGCTGGAGGCTTACAATTTTTACACCTGGAAGCTGCTGCTGAATTAGCGACGTCATTTTTTGCTCGTCGACTCCGTTCTTCAGCAGCTCGGTATGAACACCGCTATTATCTGCGGCAGGTACGTTAGGTTGTCCCCCCACTTTTTGAAAAGGAACCCATACCATTATATTTTCATTCTGTGCATTTTTCCCCTGAACCACCCAATATACCTGATCCCACACAGACTTCCATGTTTGAGTCGTGCTAACCAGACCACCTGATTGCTTGGCCTTAATGATAGCGGCATTTTTCTCAGCCACCTGGTCTTGAGTAACATAGGAATAATACCAGAAAATGCTGACCAGGATCAGTATCACGGCCAAAATGGCGACCGCTATCCATTTTTTCTTATTTTTCAAACCCGTGCTTCCTCTCTAAGGGGATGTGACACCTGAATTAGCGCGACAGCAGCCCTTCAAAGGCGGCTTGTGCCTCATGTTTGATACGTTCCTCGTCCATAGTCAGGCATTCGCCGTTTTTCACAACCTGACGACCGTCTACCCACACATGAGCCACGTCCTTGGCGCTTGCAGAGTATACCGCATGGGAAATAAGATCTGTACGCGGCAAGAAATGTGCCTGATCCAGATCCAGCGCGATAAAGTCAGCCTTGTTGCCTGCTGCCAACGCTCCTACTTCTTTTAAACCAATCGACTTTGCACCGTATTCTGTTGCCAGACGCAGCGCTTCACTTGCAGGAACTGCCGTAGGGTCACCGGATACACCCTTGTGAATAAGTGCTGCCAGACGCATTTCCTCGAACATATCCAGGTTATTATTGCTGGCAGGACCATCCGTTCCGAGAGAAACCGTAACCCCTGCACGCAGCAATTCAGGCACTCTTGCCACACCACTTGCCAGCTTCAAGTTGCTGCCAGGATTGTGGGAAACCGCTACACCACGTTCTGCCAGTAAAGCTATTTCTTCGTCGTTCAAATGAACGCCATGGGCAACAAGCGAAGGACGGGAGAAAAAGCCAAGCTTATCCAAGTGTGCAACCGGACGCAAACCGTAGTCGCGTACGTTTTGCTCTACTTCGGCGATCGTCTCAGACATGTGCGTATGCAGTGGCAAGTCCAGATCATGCGCAGCTTGTACGAATTTTTCAATAAACGCAGGTGGACATGTATATGGCGCGTGCGGAGACATCATCGTAGTAATACGCCCGTCTGCTTTACCGTGCCAGTTACGTGCAAAAGTCACGGCCTCTGCCAGCTTGATTCGCTGTTCTTCCTCCGAACATAGTCCAATTGCTCCACGCATCAGACTTGCACGAATACCTGACTCCTCAGCCACACGAGCCACTTCATCCATATGATCGTACATATCGAGGAAGGTTGTTGTTCCACCTTTCAGCATTTCCAGCACAGACAAGGACGTACCCCAGTACACGTCTGTAGATGTAAACTTGGCTTCCATAGGCCACATTTTTTCCTGAAGCCATACTTGAAGTGCCAAATCATCTCCATGCCCACGCAGTAGAGACATCGCCGCATGACCATGAGTATTGATCAGACCAGGTAAAAACAATAGCCCTTTACCATCGATCGCTTCCGTCTCTTCCTCACCCGCAGGCAAGGTTTCGCCAATATAAGTAATACGACTATCCTCCACAATCATAAAACCATGGACTACCCCTGCTTCTGGTCCATTTACTGCAAAAGATCCGTTTTTAATCATCCATTTATTCACTGTCATATTGTGCTTCTTCCTTTCCGTCCTCCAAATAATAAGCGAGGCTAAGCAAATCAGTTGTAAAGTCTGTGGCATGAATCCGAATGTTGGCTGGTGCCTTGAGAGTAGTCGGTGCAAAGTTCAGGATCGCTCCAATTCCGCTATCAATAAGCCTATCAGCCACGTGCTGTGCTTCAAAATCAGGTACGGTAATAATCCCGATTCGAATGTTTTTTTCTTTCACAGTCGCTTCCAGTTCATCCATCGGTTGCACGACCAATGTATTGATCTTGGTTCCTACCTTATCCGGAAACGCATCAAATACCGCCACAATCTTCATATTGTCTTTTAAATAAGCGTTATAATTCGAAAGGGCTTGCCCCAGATTACCCGCTCCGACCAAGACTACATTAATTTGTTGGTCGATTTTCAGGATATGGCGTATTTTCTCAATGAGATAAGAAACATCATAACCAATACCCTTCCGACCAAAATCTCCAAAATAAGCAAGATCTTTACGGATTTGGGCCGGGTTCAAATCTAGCCTCTGTCCCAACTCTTGTGAAGAGACCGTAGCCACCTCCCGTTTGTGAAGTGCATTCAGATAACGTAAATATACGGGTAACCTCCGTACGACAGCCTCTGAAATTTTATCTGATTTCATACTTGCTCCCCCTAATTGTAACGAACATACTTATGTCCGTCCGTTATGCCTCTGTCTCCGGGGCGGATTGGAGCCATTCGGCGATGCGGGGCACCATTTGCTCCGATGGCATATGCTCCATTTTTGGTCCCGGTAACGAGTACAAAAAGTGCTTTCCGTAATAGGATTCAATCACACGCGTATCATAAACGATAACGACCCCGTGGTCGTTCGCTGTACGTACCAACCGACCAAATCCCTGTTTGAAGCGAATGACCGCTTGAGGTACAGACAGCTTCATAAATGGATTCTTCTTCTGCTGCTGGAGCAGTTCGCTTTTTGCCTCCAGCAGCGGGTGATTCGGCGGTTGAAACGGCAAGCGAACAATGGCTAGACAAGTCAGAGCCTTCCCCGGAATATCGACGCCTTCCCAGAAACTGCTGGTCCCCAGCAATACAGAAGCTTTCGCTTCCTGAAACCGGCGGGTTAGCTTGCTGCGACTTCCACTGTCCACACCTTGTCCCAGCACAGTAATTTCGCTGGATGCTAAGGCCTCTTTGAGCGGCTCATACACTTGCCGGAGCATCCGATAGGACGTAAACAGAACGAGCATTCTCCCCTGCGTCGCCTGAGCAGTCGCTCCTAGAGAGCTAACGAGCATATCTACAAAATGTGCATCTCCTACACTGCCCTTCACACTTGGGAAATCCCGTGGAATAACCAGCAACACCTGATCCCTGTAATTAAAGGGTGACGGGAGCTGCGAAGTCATCAGCCGCTCTTGATCTGCGGCCTCCTGTAAGCCGAGCTGATCGATCATGTACTGAAACGACTTATCTACCGACAAGGTAGCAGAAGTCAGAATAATGCTTCTTTTTTTGTCAAAAAACATTTCTTTCAACTGGCGGCTCACATCGACGGGTACCGCATAAAATTGCAATGATTTACTACGGAATTGCCCGCTCGCCTCGAGCCAGTATACGGTTGTTTCATCATCGAGTCGGATAAAAAAGCGCAAATTTTCTCGAATCCCCGCCAAATCCTTGAGCAGACCCGTGATATCTGTAATAAGGCTATCCGCCGCATAATCGTCATGTTCTTCCTTGACGTCCAGCATCAGCTTGTCGCCCTTGCGCAAAATTTCGCTCATCGTTACATATAGCTGATTTTCCAAAGCTCCCGCCTGATCCCACTTTGCAGGCTTGGCCGAAGGTTTGAGACGGGAAGAAAACTGTCCTGTTTCACCCGGTGTCGCATCACTTCGCTCCGGCAACATGCCAAACAGCTTGTCGCTTAGCAGGTCCCAAGTTTCCTTCACCTCTAACACGAGCGGATACAGCTGGTCGATAGTTGAGGCCCAATCTGCCGACTTCTCGTGCCCCGATTTCGCCAACTGTTGACGAAGCGAAGGCAGTTGTCCATTCTTGCTGTCTTTGAACAGTCGCGTCAGTGTATGCACGAGTGTGAAATATTTCATATGCATACCTAGGTGTTTACCAGCTACTTCCTCCAGGTGATGGGCTTCATCTATCACCAGATGTTCATAGCTCGGCAATAACTGATGACTGGCTTTGACGTCTGTGAACAACTTAGAGTGATTCGTAATAACAACATCCGCTATTCCTGCTTCATGGCGTGCACGATGATAATAACATTTGCGGAACCATGGGCAAGAACGACCAAGACAGGACTCTGAATCACTCGCCACCGTTTCCCAGAAATCCCCTCCACGGTTGCTCAGATTCAGTTCTTCATCATCACCGGTTTCTGTTAACGTCAACCAGACGATCATCTGAGCCGCTGTAATTAAATCTTCCTTCGGTGTAGCGAAGTCTCTTCTGTTTATTTTATGTTCAAACTTACGCAGACACAAATAATGTCCCCGACCCTTGAAAATAGCTGCCCGAAACGGAAACGGAATCACCTTGGTCAGCATCGGAATGTCGCGCTCGCGTAATTGTTCCTGCAGGTTGATCGTATGTGTACTCACCATAACGCGCTGTCCCTTTTTCACACTGTGATACAGCGATGGGAGCAAATAACCCAGAGACTTCCCTGTTCCTGTACCTGCTTCAATCAGCAGATGCTTGTCTTCACTCAGTGCCTGATTCACACCCTCAATCATCTGTATCTGCGCCTCGCGCTCCTCATATTGACTCAAGGATGAACGCAAATTGTCCCGCACATCATCCATGTACTCCTCAAAGGTAACACCTGACAGTGGATTCGGGTCATCTTCTCTACGCGGAGCAGCTAGCTCCGTCCAATCTTCCACTTTTAGCGCAAGCTGACGAAAAAACTGATATCCCTCCAAATCCTGAATAGGATCAAGCTCTTTCTCTTCACGCACCCCATCAAGAAACCATCCAAGGTCACTGTCTTCCTCTGCAAACAAATCACTAAGCCGCTGTATCGTTATCAGAGGTAATGCTTGAAGCTCACCCAGACACTTTAAAAACACCTCGGCCGTAGCCAATGCGTCGCTGTCTGCTTGGTGAGGGCGATCATGTGCCAGCCCGAACTCAGAAGACACAAAACCCAACTGATACGAAGATAGTGATGGAAACATAATTTTCAGAAAATCCATTGTATCCAAGATTCTTCCGCTAAATGGCAAGTATCCGCACCGATCCAGAGCGTTTTGCAAAAAATTAAAATCAAACGCCACATTATGACCGACCAGTACAACATCGTCCAGCATAGGCACAAGCTCCATCATCATTTCTTCAAGTGCAGGTGCATCCTTCACGTCATCGTCTGTAATTCCGGTCAATCCAGTGATAAAAGGTGGAATAGATCTGCCAGGGTTCACATAAGAGCCGTAAACACGGGAAATGCTGTTATCATGATCTATAATTGCAAGTCCGACTTGAATGATGTCATCCGCGGACTGGGTGCCTGTCGTTTCAAAATCCAATACCGCAAATTTCATTCGGGCTTAATCCTTTCTTATGACACTTACAAAAATAATAACTCCGTATATTAGCATAGCAGAAGATCGCGTGTTTGGAAATTAAGACAGCCAAAAAAGACGATGCATACGCCGCCTCAGGAGGTGGGCATGCATCGTCTTACTCGGTGTCTGACAACTACATCCAGGTCATTATGGAGCTGTCGTATCGAAGCTTTTCGGTACCGGACAAACAGGCTTCCATATTGTGCAGCGGCTCGGGTAACGCAGGATCTAACTGATGTGCGAGAGCAAAACATTTTTGCGCCTCCTCTACGTCAGCCTGCTTTGCCAACAGACAGCCTAGCGCATTATAGATGACCGCTTTTAGTCCTGCCTGCTCAGTCAGGTCCAGCACCTTCTGAAAATGGTATACAGCTTCTGCTGGATCATCTAGTTGAAAATAGGCCATTCCCATATACATGCGACTCTGCCAACTGTTCGGAAAATGCTGTAGTACCTGCTCAAATTGTTGGATCGCCTCAGGGTACATAAGTAATCGATAATACCCTTGCCCCCGACTAAAAGCCGGTAGCTCTTTTTCAGGCAGCTCCGTGTCAGACATATCGGTCTCTGCGGAAAAGCCGGCCGCACGCAGGCACACCATTTTTTCCTCAAAGGCCAGCCACTCATCCATAATTCCGTCACTCATTCTCCGCAGCAGACTCCAGTGCTGTAGCAGCTCCTGCCTGCGGGAGCCCTGGGCTGATGGGTAATGCTTCACGATATCATCTAACATGCTGTTCATTTCTGCGAATACATGCTGGAACATGTGCATCCCGCCCTTATGAAAGATGGATTAATACACTCACATTTTTCGCTTAAAAGGCGGGTTTCATCCACACTCCCATTCATTACATGATCGTCGCATGTACTTCTTTGTTCATCGTTTGGGCTGGTTTATTATGTTCATCAACAAATACCACTGTTGGTTTGTATGTTTTGGCCTCTTCATTTGACATGGAAGCATAGGAAATAATAATGACTGTATCACCAGGCTGCACCAAACGAGCTGCCGCACCGTTGAGACAGATCACACCGCTCCCACGCGGTCCGGGGATAACATAGGTTTCCAGTCGAGCTCCATTGTTATTGTTTACAATTTGAACCTTTTCATTCTCCAACAGATCCGATGTCTCCATGAGATCTTCATCTATAGTGATACTCCCCACATAGTTCAGGTTAGCTTCCGTAACCGTAGCGCGGTGAATTTTGGATTTCATCATAGTTCTAAACATGGGAAAGCACCTCCGCCTTCTGTATTCTTATATTGTCAATCAGTCGGGTACTGCCAAATTTCACAGCTAGCGCTACGATGATGTCTTCCCGAACATCACATAGCCGCTGCTCGGGAAGAAGGGGCTCCAGACCGGGAAAAGTTAAAATTTCAATGTAATCAATGTCTGCTAAAGGAGAGGAAGTAATGGTGGACTCCACCATTTGATGTAACTGACGAATCGTAATTGTGTTTGTTACAATATCTTCGCTCACTTCTTGCACCTTACGCAGTGACTGGGACAGCACCAATGCCTGCTCGCGCTGTTCTGCACTTAAATACACGTTACGGGAGCTGAGGGCCAAACCATCCGCCTCTCTGACGATGGGACAAGGTACGATAGTCACGTTCATATTGAGATCAGTCACCATCTGCTGGAGCACAGCAACCTGCTGTGCGTCCTTCATCCCAAAAAAGGCCAAATCAGGACCTATCATGTTAAAAAGCTTGGCTACCACCGTAGTCACACCATCAAAATGGCCGGGACGGGAAGCACCGCACAAGCGATCTGTCAAAGCGGATACACGAATTTTGGTTTGGGTTGGTTGTGGATACATTTCTGCTACAGTTGGCAAAAATACAATATCCACGCCCTCACGCCGTGCTACCTCCAAATCACGAGCTTCATCGCGGGGATAGCTTTCCAGATCTTCATTCGGTCCAAATTGGATCGGATTTACGAAAATGCTAAGCACCACCGTATCTGCCATTTCACGCGCCTTGTGCATCAAGCTCGCATGTCCTTCATGCAGGTATCCCATCGTTGGTACAAAGCCGACTTTATGTTGCAGTAAAGAGGCAGAATCGTGTACCGTTTTTGCTCCATTGGCTCCAAGTTGCCGACGTTCGGCAATAACCTTGCGTAGTTGAGCCACTTCTCTTACGATGATCATGACTGAGATTCCACCTTTTCCTTAGCTTGTTTCTGCGCTTGTCCTTTTGCCTGTCCGTACAAGGACTCCACAACACGGTCATCCGCGCTGAATACATGCTCTGCGGCCGGGAATGCCCGCCCTTTCACATCACTCACATACTGCTCAATGCTGCTACGGATCAAGCCGCCTACATCGGCATAGATTTTAACAAAGCGTTTGCTGAAATAAGGAGATGCGTACTGAATCAGATCGTGATAAACAAGTACTTGACCGTCACATCCACGTCCTGCACCGATTCCAATGGTTGGAATGGAAAGTTCTTTAGAAATCGCCGTTGCCACTTCCTCAGTCACCAATTCCAAGACAATACCAAAGGCACCCGCCTGCTCTAATGCCTTGGCATCTGCCATCAACCGACGTGCGTCTGCTTCGTCCTTACCTTGAATGCGATAGCCACCAATTTGATTAACTGATTGCGGAGTAAGCCCGATATGTCCCAGCACAGGTACACCTGCCTGAACAGTCGCTTTTACGACATCGGTAATTTCAGCTCCGCCCTCCAATTTAACAGCATGCGCATGTCCTTCTTGCATCAGACGGCGGATGCCTTGAAGACTTTCGGATATGCTGCCGTGATATGTCATAAAAGGCATGTCCGCTACGATAAATGTATGCTCAGCGCCTCTTGCAACTGTCCGGGAATGGTACACCATATCATCCAAGGTCACAGGGATGGTCGAATCGTAACCAAGAACTACGTTACCCAGCGAGTCCCCCACGAGAATGATGTCAATTCCCGCCTCCTCGGCTATCTTAGCCGATGGATAATCATAGGCGGTCAGCATACTGAGCGGAATGCCCTCCTGCTTCATTTTTTTCATTTTTACAATATTCAGCGCTTGTTTTCCTGCCATCGCGAATGGCTCCCTTCCATCTTTCTTTGGCACAAAAAATAACCTTTTATGAACGCCTGTACATCTGCGTCATCAAAAGGTCCGAACAGCCAAAAAAGACACTCATTTTGAGATCGTCCCTTCTGTCTCGGTCCTGTTCGGCTCAGAGCAGAATCCAACGTAACCTTCAAATGAAGTTATGATGGTCTTACAAACTTGCTAAAGTAGAGCAATGTGCCCTTGGAGTGCAGCTCGGACCGTCCGATGCCGCCTCCTGCACAGTATAACAAAAAACATCAGCTTTTTCACGTGAAGTTTCACACAGGAAACAGAAAGATTGTGGTCGTATACTCAGCTAGGGTCGCTTCTACAATTGTATATCCCCTGAAATAACCTGAATCCGCTCACCCTGGTTCGTTTCTATCACTAGTGCCCCTGAAGGGTCCAAGCCCACCGCTGTACCTTCTACCGCTATCCCTTGTCCCGTATGTGCCCGAACGCTGCGGTTCATCGTCACGGATAACGCCTCCCACAGCATGGCTATGGGCTGGAACCCCTGCTCGGCATACAACTTACTTAGCAGCTCCATTTCTTCCAGAACTGCAGCAATCAGTGCAGTACGGTCAATTTCAAGCCCTGCTTCTATTTTCAAGGATGTCCCTACATGGGATAGCTCTTCCGGGTAATCTTCTTTATTTAAATTTACGTCAATGCCGACCCCTGCAATACAGTAGCGGACCCGTTGATCCTCTGTTGCAGATTCCAACAGAATACCGGATACTTTGCGACCATGAATCAACAGATCGTTTGGCCATTTGATTCCTGCCTCCACACCCGTCAGCCGACGAATGGCTCTACACACTGCTACACCTGTAAGTAGCGTTAGCTGGGGGGTAAAAGCTAAGGGCTGGGTGGGGCGCAATACAATGCTCATCCATATCCCTTTGCCGCGAGGGGAATACCATTTACGTCCCTGACGTCCCCGACCCGCCGTCTGTTCTTCTGCCAGCACTACCGTTCCCTCCGGCGCATCCTCTTCTGCTAAACGCATAGCATCCTGCTGAGTGGATACCGTCGAATCCAGCACTATGATACGCTGGCCAAACGATTGTGTAGTTAATAGATCTGCCAGTTTGGATACTTCCAATCGGTCAGGCCGAGATATCAACCGATAGCCCCGGCGCGAAGAGGCATCGATATTATAACCCAGCTCACGCAGTTTGTTGATTTGCTTCCATATTGCTGTGCGACTAACGGAGAGGCGTCGGCTAATCTCCTCACCAGATACGTAATCGGATGAACCTTCCTCCAGTATGCCTAACAGTCTATCATGATTATTCACTACTCATCACCCGTTTCACTTCCTGAAGCAATGTTTCTGTTTCATTCGGGATATCTCCGCAAGCGACCGCTTGTAAAAGCCGTTCCATCATCTGCCCCAGCCAAGGTCCACCTGGTCGATTCATTGCCTGAACCAGTTCATTTCCAGTAATATTTAAATCTTTGATACGAACGACGACAGCCTGCTGTGTCCACGAGTTTGCCAGTTCGGCAATCTTCTTCACATGCTTTTCTACCCACGGCGGTAATCCACGGAACGAAGAAGGCAGTGTCTTGTGAAGCTCCAGCCAGTCTGAAGCTGTATCCTTTCCCAGCTTAATTAACAATCGAATCCAGTTACGACGCAGTACCTCGTCGTTGATAGGGTCAGAATCTCTCGAAACAGAGTTGTCAGCTATGGCAACAGCATGGCTGATGAGCTCGGTCTCCCATTCCAATAAATGAACCAAACGCAAACGTACGGCGTTGGAGAAGGTCCAAGCTCTTAATAGCTCGTCCGCTGCCTCGGAGCTAAGTCTACAAGACATAAGGAGCAAACCCCACCGTAGCTCTGCTGGCAGCTGCACGATCTCCTTGAGCGCCTGTGCGTCACATTGTTCCCAGGGAACCGGAACCTTCGTACAGCCAAGCAATCCGCTACGTCCCAGCATCTCCAATCCACGTAATGGGTCAGGCCCCGCTAGCATCTTTTCTAACTCGACTCGTACCCGTTCCATGGCTATATATCGAAGTCCCTCTCTGCGACGGATCATACCTTTCCAGGTATTGTAGGCCACCCGGAACCGAAATACAGAGGCAAAACGGATGCAACGCAGCATTCGCAGCCCGTCCTCCTCAAAGCGTTCCTCAGCTCGTCCCACACAACGAACGAGAGCAGCTCGCAAATCGGCTCCTCCCCCAAACGGGTCCACCCGCTCTCCGTGTTCTGCCATCGCAATCGCATTCATAGTAAAATCCCGTCGCATCAGATCCTCACGGATATCCTTCACGAAGGCAACTTCCGTTGGACGGCGGTGATCGGCATAACCGCTTTCTGTACGAAAAGTGGTCACCTCGAACGCATGGCCACCCTGCATAACCGTTACCGTCCCATG
This sequence comes from Paenibacillus peoriae, assembly GCF_022531965.1. Taxonomy (GTDB): domain Bacteria; phylum Bacillota; class Bacilli; order Paenibacillales; family Paenibacillaceae; genus Paenibacillus; species Paenibacillus polymyxa_D. Next base: position 3,330,225 of record NZ_CP092831.1, read on the forward strand.
CTGGATTCCTGTCGGAATAACATGAGGGAATAGCGCTAAGACCTGTTCAGGCTCAGCCGAAGTGGTCAGATCCATATCATGAATAGCTCGTCCTAATATCTCATCCCGCACACAGCCGCCAACCCAGTAAGCTTCGTGGCCTGCTGCTGTTAGTGTATGTATGACCTCTCTGCCATGAAGTGCCATCTCTTGGTCAGCGCATTGCCAAGTATTTGTATTCATAGGGTTTCCCCCTTTGCAAGTATTCAATATAAAAAACGGACGCGAGTCCGCCCCCTTAAACGCTGATCGGTTTAAGATCCGGCACCTCGCGTCCCAACACACGGTAATAGATTTCTTCATATTGACGGGTAATCAGCTCATCACAAAAAACGGTACGGGCGCGGGTCAGACACGCTTCACGGAAACGTTCCGCCATCGCTTCATCGGACAACAGCTCAACTGCATAATCAGCCATCGCCTCAGTATTACCAATTTCAGCAAGATACCCCGTACTTCCATGCACAACGAGTTCAGGAACTCCTCCGGCCTGAGAACCGATTGTCGGCACTCCACAGGCCATTGCTTCCAGCGCAACCAAACCAAAACTTTCTTTTTCCGAGGGAAGCAGCAGCACATCCGCCATAGAAATCACTTCTGCGATCTGATCCTGCTTACCTAAAAAGAAGACCTTGTCTTGAAGTCCTAAATCCTCAATTTTGCAACGGATTTTTGGTAGATCCGGTCCTTCCCCCACCAGCAGCAGCTTCGCAGGCACTTTTCGTTGCACTCTTTCAAATATATCCAACACATCGCCCACCCTTTTGACAGGACGGAAATTGGAAATATGCATCATTATTTTTTCATGCGGTTGGGCAAAGTCTCTTCTAAGCGCAGCGGCATCTCGTGGATAATACACCCGTTTATCTACAAAATTATAGGTTAAATCAATAGGCCGTGTAATTTCCAGCGCATCTATCGTCTCCCGAATCAAATCTTTGGAAACCGCCGTCACAGCGTCACTTTTGTTAATAGCCAGCCGAATCAGGTCCTTCAACGACTCATCCTGTGCCAAGACTGTAATGTCCGTACCGTGTAGGGTGGTTACCACCTTCAGATGATCACCCACCATTTCCTTCGCCAAGTAAGCGCATACTGCATGTGGTACCGCATAATGAACATGGAGTACATCCAAATTCTTCATTTGTGCGACTTGGGCCATTTTGGTCGCCAGTGACAAATCATAGGGCGGATATCTAAACACGTAATAATCGTTAATTTCAACCTCATGATAAAAAATATTTTTCTGAAACGTCCCGCCTAATCTGAACGGAATGCTATTGGCAATAAAATGAACCTCGTGCCCTTTTTCTGCCAGCAACTTGCCCAGCTCAGTAGCCACTACGCCGGAACCACCCAGCGACGGATAACAGGTAATCCCAATTTTCAGTTTGTCATTCAAGCTAGCTGCCTCCTTCCGATCACCAGTGATAACTTTTCTGCCGATTTATTTTAACACTCTGCAAAATGCTCAAGTATAGAATTCTTATGTGAATAGCTTAACCAGATATGGCGTTTTGGACGCAAAGCCTTCCGCATACGAAATCAATTTGCGCTGACCCAACAACGAGTCGCGAGCTTTTACGCGTTCCACATATCCCTGATTTAATGGAGTGGATACTGTATCCTTTCCAGGCGCTGCCTGAAATTGCGAAGCATAACTCAATAATGACTGTTCCTTGACTTCATAATGCTCGGTGATATCCACAATCAAATCCGTTCTGCCAATATCATTGATAAAATAAAAATATAATTGCTCTACCTGTACCGCAGGATTTTCTGGCATAAAACGTCGCAACTTCGCGTTAAATACCGCTTCCTCCACCAACTTGCTACACATGACATGGTCTGGATGCCGATCCTCCCAATAAGGAGCGAATACGACTTTCGGTGCATGGCGCCTGATTTCTGCTGTAACTGCAGCTACATGTTCAGGAGTTACATATAATCCACGATCAGGCAGACCCAAATTCGTCCGCACAGCAAGCCCGAGCACTTTCGAAGCATGTTCAGCTTCTGACATACGAGTATCCACATCACCATTGGATGACATTTCAGCCCGCGTCAAATCGCACACGCCCACCTTTAAACCAGCGGCTGTATGCTTGGCAATCGTGCCTCCCATTCCTATTTCTGCATCGTCAGCATGAGCTCCGAAAATCAGGATGTCCAGCGTCATTATATATCACCCTGCTGGTCAATGCCCGGTTTATATTTATGTACCAGCTCACGCCAAGCAAAATCGCCTCGGTCTAGCGCTTTCACCAGTATTTCAGCAGTTGCAACGTTTGTCGCCAAAGGAATCCCCTGCACGTCACACAAACGTAACAAGGCACTAATGTCCGGCTCATGCGGTTGTGCCATGAGCGGATCACGCAAGAATATAATCAAGTCCATGTCATTTTGCGCAACCATGGCCCCAATTTGCTGATCTCCTCCAAGCGGCCCGGACATGAAACGGTGAATTTCAAGCTTGGTTTGCTCCATAATACGCAGACCTGTTGTACCTGTTGAAAATAACTTGTGATCTGTAAAAACATGCTCATAGGCCGTTATGAAATTTACCATTTCATCCTTTTTTCGGTCATGCGCTATAAATGCAATCTTTAACATTCGAAGTTCCTCCTGCCTCATTCTATAATTTCATTCGTCCAATCATTCGCGTATTCTTAATCGATGTAATGCTCAAATCCATATACAAGCCCTGGCTGCTCCATGACCTTCTGAATACCGATTTTAACACCCGGCATATAGCCCGCCCGTTCATAAGAATCCTGACGAATCTTCAGAGATTGTCCAAACCCTCCGAATATCACTTCTTGCTGTGCGAACACACCGGGAAGACGGACACTGTGGACACGAAACCCTTGATAGTAACCTCCCCGTGATCCTTCTAACGTTTCTTCCTCTTCCGGGTTACCCTGTCGCAGCTCTTCACGCTGTTCGGCGATCAGCTCTGCGGTCTTAATGGCTGTGCCCGATGGCGCGTCCAATTTTTGGTCACCATGATATTCGATAATTTCCAAATGTGGGAAGTATTTCGCTGCCTGAGCCGCAAACCGCATCATCAAAATGACGCCAATTGAAAAGTTTGGCGCGATCAGACCACCAATTTGCTGCTCACGACACTGCTTGTCCAGTTCATCAATCTGTTCGGGAGTAAACCCTGTTGTTCCGATAACCGGACGAACTCCATGCTTGATAGCAAGCTCTGTATGTGCATATGCAAAACGCGGCCCCGTAAAATCGACCATGACATCCGCTCGGCTATCCAGTAATGCCTGCTCCACATCCTCCACAATAGCGATACCCGCTTCCGGTAGTCCGACGAGAAGGCCGGCATCACTGCCGGCATGTGTTCTGTTCACTGCGGCCACAAGCTGTAGTTCCTCATCTTGAAGAACCAATTTGACAACTTCACGGCCCATACGCCCTGCTGCTCCTACAACAGCCACTTTTATTGGTTCTGACATATCCCTACAACTCCTTATGCATCCATTTGTGCTAGATCTGTTCATTCATCTGCTGGCATAACTTCTTCATGAGGTTGGCAAGCTGCACATTGTGAGGAAACAGTGCAGCCGCCTCACGAGCAGCCTGCACAGCCAGCTTATACTCATTCATTTCGTCATAAATCAATGCGAGCAGCAAAAAAGCATCCCCACATAACGGATCGAGGGCTATTGCTCGTTCCAGTAACAAGATCGCATCCTGACGCACCTGCGGCGTAGCTCTGTCGACATCCAGCATTTTTCTGGCCTTCTCCGTATGCTGCCTGGCTTCCTGCGCATGTAGATGGAGAACATATTCATCCTGCTGTGGAGCGAGACGAACCGCATGCTCTGCATATGCGAGAGCCTGCTCCAAACGACCACTACGAGCATAGGTAACCGAGCACCGGAAATAATGCTCCGCATGATCAGGCTGAGCTGAAATTGCTTTTTCAAACCATTCCACGGCCTGCTCAAAATCGTTCTGCAAAATGCACTGATAAGCTTTCTGAACGTATTCCTCCGCCTTCATGACACTGCACCTCCGGGTAACCGGTTTGGTACAGCATATGTACAAAGCGCCTAATCGGTGTCCTTTTTGGTCCAACGATTCGCATCACGTGTGTTAAATTTATGCATAACCTTATCATGTGCCTCGGTCAAATTTATACCTAGCGAGTTCGCAAAGCAGATGGTGATGAACAAAATGTCCCCCAGCTCCAGCTCAATGGAATTGTCCGCCTCATCCGTTTTTTTCGGTTTCTCGCCAAAGGAGTGATTGACTTCCCTCGCCAGTTCCCCGACTTCCTCAGACATCCGGGCCAACATCGCTAAAGGGCTAAAATACCCTTCCTTAAATTGAGATATATACTGGTCTACCTCACGTTGAATTTCATCTAATGATTTTTCCATGAAACACGCAATCCCCCCATGTGCAGGTTTATTCATATGTTATCGTAAAGCACATTTTAAAACAAATTTTTTTTAATTGTGAACTTATGACCCCAACTTACTGTCATCAGTCTTTTAAAGCTACCGTAAAAAGGTATACTACATATAAGGAGCTGCGATTAGCAAAATCAGCATGAAGTCGTTCTTCCTTAAACTGCTACTGCGAGGGATTATATGAAGATATCCAAGTCCATGGAACAGCTTAAAATGATTTTACCCATTGTGCTCGGGACCGCCATCTATGCATTCGGTCTGCTTTATTTTATTATACCCAGTAAACTGATGGAAGGTGGTATTACTGGGATCACCCTGCTGCTCAATTATGCTTTTTCGATTTCACCCTCTCTCTCCACATTGCTTCTGAACATTCCTTTATTTTTAATTGGATGGAAAATGCTTGGGGGCAAGCAAATTCTATATACAGGGGTAGGTATTGGGTCGCTCACTTTTTTTCTGTGGTTGTATGAAAAAATGATTCATCTCGGATGGATGGGAACATTTCAAACTGAACACGATTTTATACTTTCTTCATTATATGCGGGGGTTACGCTTGGAGCCGGATTAGGTATTGTGTTCCGCTTTGGCGGCACCACGGGCGGCTCGGATATAATCGCTCGTATTCTAAACCGGAAGTTTGGCTGGAGTATGGGAAGGATTATGCTGGTCATTGATATCGTCATTATCGGTGCTTCACTACTTTACATACCAAAAGAAAAAATTCTATATACATTAGTCGCCGTGTTCATCGCGTCCAAGATTATTGATTTTATACAAGAAGGCGCCTATTCCGCCAGAGCCTTTATGATTATCAGCGACCACACGATGGACATTGCGGATATTATTATTAGAGACATGGATCGCGGAGTTACTATTATTCCGGCTGTAGGTGCATTTTCCAAGCAGGCCAAGCATGTTGCCTATTGTGTCGTGCCTCGTCAGGAAATACGACGTTTGCACCAAATTGTTAAATCGGTTGATCCACGGGCGTTTATTATCATACAGGATGTGCATGATGTACATGGAGAGGGGTTCAAAGAGGAATAGCCCGGAAATCCGGGCGATGGGCTAATCTATATGGATGGCTCAGCAGCCAACGACGCGAATGTTCGAATTTGCATCGTTATCCAGAGAAACCAGCTCGATATTTACGATAACCTGCATAGACCAGCGCCAGCAGAACAATCATGCCGATTGCCAATTCTGCCCGGCGCTCACTTTCACGTGGGATAAATGGCGCCAGTGCAGTGGCGTCTTTTTCACGTCCAAACAAGGCATTAAACGTCGGATTTCCCTGATCCAACGCCCCTCTAATGGCTGAGGCATCTGCGTATTGCTGATCACCCAATCCTTTGACGTAGGAAATCCATGAATCAGCCCGGACAACCTCACTTGTTCTGCCATGTATCAATGCTGCTGTACGAATCGTCTCATAATGGTCCTCCAGCACCGCGGCTCCAGCTTTGAAACCCTTCATGTTACCTTTAGCAAACTGGCTGTTCAAGCCGCTAACATCTTCTTTTAAAATCTTATAATACTGCTGCCATAAGGGCTGACGCGGATGTGCAAGCGCATCTGTCGCAAGTCGTAAATTGGCCGCAGCCTTCACCCACTCATCTGGTGATACTTGGACGGACTGTGTAGCTTGCTGGACCTCAAGGATGCTGCCGGACAAAGCATGAATGGCCTCTACAGATAACGCTGCCTGCACCTGGCCGGTGCCAAACCATCGACTCACCTCGGCTACATCCGCGTGCGCTTTTTCAATGTTCCCGTCCATCACATCCCGATACAGTATCGCAGCTGCATGATCCAGTTCCTCAATTTCTTTTGTATTTCCTATGGGTTTTGATTGATCACGTGCTTCTGCCACACCTGGAGGGACGCAGACGGACAGCAGCAGGACCATAGATAATACAACACTCGAAACAATACGTATCGTAATTTGAAACGTCTGACCCCTAATCATGGGACATCCCTCCTCACCTTACTGTATGGCAAGGTTACCGGGACTAGAACTTTCTTCAAAATCAAAACCAAAACTTTGTGTAGCTAAATGATTAAAGCTCTTTCTTATTTTATGATCATCACGGATTCCTTTCTATTTCTTCACTTCTACTCTCATTCGATTGCGCGCAAACATGGCAAGCCATGCTGCTACGATACTGACAAGGGTTAGCATATAGGTAAACGCACGCACTTGCGGTACATTATCCATTAGCGTCTTTGGAAGATACGGATATATACCAAATGTATAATCCATCGTATCATTTAACAATGTCCAGAGTGCGGCTAGGCATAAAGCAGCCCATTTGCAGGTGAAAAAACGCACGAACAGTAACGCTTCGACCGCCATTGCCGTGTGAGATGCCACCAGCATCCAATCCTGCCATATCATATGTCCGCCCTGCGCAACTCCCCAAAAAATAATAGCTGAAGCCCATATGCCATATTTTACACTCGTGACAACAGCCAACGCCTCCATGATCTGTCGAATGACCTTCAAGCTCTTGAGACGCGGAGAATAGAGCAAAAATGCTATAGAGATCGTAAAAAACAGACTCGCCGTCGGACTATCAGGCACAAATACAATCTGCCACATCGGATGATAATTTAGAGTATATTCCAACTGCCCCCCATACCATATGTACCCATACACTGTTCCTACCAGATTACACCAGAACAGCAGCCATAAAAAAGGCCGGCTCGTCAAGAACGACCGGCTCCACAAATAAGATAACGACACGCCCTTCATCCTCCGTTCATACGACGGTTGCCTTGTACAGGCCCATCCTACAAAAACTATATCATATCCAAGCGTACCAAAAAAACCTGACCGCCGCTACAGTCAGGTTTGATGATTATAATCTCGAACTAACAATTGGTCTGAAATCCAACTTAGGGTTCCTAAGATTATTCTAACTCATTGCTTTCAGCTCATCCGTAAGATGACGAAAAGCTACTTCATCTCCGGAGGCTAGCGCCTCATCAATATCCTTGTAGAGTTTTTCACTCCGGTGTTTACGTAATGCCTCGTCCAAAACCATTTCAGCAGACAGGCCCAACATTACTTCATAAGTAACCTTCATTTTATCCATAGGATGCACCTCCAACATGAGTTTAAGAGATCCTATATTCTTTTCCTTTCGCCACATAGCTGAGTGCCGTTCGTGACATCCGCTGCAAATCTGCATCTGTCAATTCGCGCACCACTTTGGCAGGTGTACCGAGAGAAAGAGTATAGGGTGGTATTTTGGTATTTTCCGTAACGACCGACCCTGCTCCTATTAAAGCATATTCACCAAGCTCCGCTCCGTTGAGTACAATGGCCCCCATACCGATTAAAGTGCCTTTGCCTACCGTACAACCGTGGATTATTGCAGCATGACCTATCGAAATGTCATCCGCCAGAAACAGGGGCTGATCCGTGTTCACATGTCCCACGACACCGTCCTGAATATTGCAGCGTTGACCGATGATGATAGGCGCCATATCTCCGCGCAGTACGGCATTAAACCATACAGAGGAATCTTGGCCGATCGTTACTTTTCCGACAATTTTTGCTCCTTCTGCCACATAGACAGATGAATGGAGCTGTGGCATGTTTCCGGTATAGTGAATCAGCATCAACTTCACCCTCTCTTTTTGGGTGAAATTCTATCAACATGTGTGTTGCTTGTCAATGGAGCCGTATACCCGAGTCGTTCCGCCCAATGCGGCACTCTCCCGCCAACTTCAGCCCCCAGGCCGTCATCTGTACAGAGGGTCCCGTCGGATGTTCACCCTGACGAAGCATACCCAAGTGAAGCATCATTCGTATAATTCTCTGATCAAAGACCGAACGGGGCGTATCATAGTAAAACGGTCGAATCAGTGGGCCGATATGTACAAAAAGCGACTCTGAGGACGTCCACGGTCTGGCACATTCTCCAATCCAGTAGACTAGAGAAAGCAAATTAGGAACGGCTCCTTTATACAGTCTTAACCAAAACCTGAATAGCTGTATCATTTCTTCCTCAATTGTATGCTCCTGATGCGCTTCCCCCTTTGCTGTCAGCACAACCTGGCCCCCTTTCTCCTCGATGTACTTGGAGTGTCGGGCATAATCATACAGTAGGGCCATTCGGTCTGGATAAAACTTAAAAGAGGAACCATACCCGAAACGCCATCCTCCCTTACCCAAAAGCGGCTCCGCAATGTGCAAATGCTCCATCAGCTGCTGCTGATTGCGACGGTACCAAGCCCCCTCGGGATTTAGCGGAACCTCATGCTGCCCCATGTATTGAAGGAAAAGCCGTAAATCCTCTGCCAGTAGATGCCCTTCATCCTGGTACGAAGACGGTTCGCTTACCCGTGTCATTCCGCTTTGGAAGTCATGTACCATAACACGTCGAAAGCGCTCCTTCATATCCAACGGAATTTGGAACAAATACCTCGTGTTGTGCGTCGAACCGTTGAACAACCAGCCACTAGAACGCAGACGGGTCACAATATCTCTTGGCCGCTCACCAGGATTTTCGTCCTCCTCAACAGACTGTTTGGCTATTGCAATCAATTCCTCCATGCTGAAATACGGTCGGTCATCGAACAGCAGTGCGTTCAAAAACCTTACCTCTGACAACCTCAGCTCCTTGACCTGCGCCTCAAAAAAACTACTGCTGCCGAGCTTCGTCAAAATCCCCTGGATCAACTCATGCTTGGAATTAGGTTTACAGTCACAATCGTAATACACCGCGATTCTGTTCAAATGCACAATATCCGCAAATGTCAGCATATCCGCCAGATTCATTGTTCCATCGCCTCGTCACTGGACTGTCATCCGGAATTGATTCTTACCTGTTGTACCCACAGCTTTGACGGATTGTTCAAACTCTAAACCTCTTTTTTTGCAAAGGTATAATTAAAAAACAAAAAAGACCACGACTTCTACGATGAGTAGAAGCCGTGGTCTTTTACTAACTTTTTGAGTTACAGTCACTTTTCTCTTGCAAATGCTTCGTGCAATTATACAAAAGTGGTGCCCAATCCATATCCTCACGCTGAAGTATACTAAGTGACAAATTGCCGATTCGTTCCGTGAATTTTTCCTGATACAGAGCCTTATACAAATTAGCCAAAAAACCGCCGTGGGAAACGACCAGCAGATTCTTGTCCCGATTTTCCGTCCAAATGGCCTCCATAAAACCTAGCCCGCGAAGCTGAAGATCCGCATCGCTTTCCTGCCCTAGATCCAGCAGATGCCAGTCGACTCCCCACTTCTCTTCACGCTCGGCCTGTGTCATGCCCTCGACCTGACCATAAGCACGTTCTCTTAGTCGATCATCAGATTCTAGCAACGGAAGATGCAGAGCAGAAGCAATAATCTCCCCGGTCTCTTTCGCTCTGGAGAGACTACTTGTAATAAGCCCGTCCCAATGATAAGACTCTCTCTTTAATCGTTCTGCAAGCAAGCGTGCCTGCTGGCGTCCTTCCTCATTTAACGGAATATCACTGTGGCCCTGGATTTTCCCTACCGCATTCCAATCCGTCAATCCATGTCTGATCAAGCCAATAAGCATCGTGTCTTTTCCTCCGCTGTTTTGTTATTCAGGCATTGTTATGAATTCATATTGGAGTCCAGCTGTCCTGCTAACTTCTGACCCTTCTCGTCCGATGGATCCAGCCCAGAGAAAATAAAGCAAGCGCAAGTGCCAGTACAGACAACAGCATCCAGTATTGCGGATAAGTAGGAACAATGCTAGCAACCAGCGGGTCCATAATGCCACTATTCACATCTTTAATGTGGTATTGATATTGTGGAGATGTACTTGTAGTTTCCAACAGGCCTGTCGGTAAAATACCCGTATCCATGACAGGAGCTGCTTGAGGGGGATTTTCCTTAGAGGAGCTTCCATTCCAGTTCAAAAACAAAAAGCTGCATAAAAATACGGCCAAGAAGCCAGCGATCCATACAGACATATACTTACGGGCTGCTGGGTTCACACGCGCACGTCGATGCTCACCCGGAACAAGCCACGGTGATTCTTCATAAATTCGATCCATGACTCTGCGATTCATGGCCTCTAGCTTATCATCTGTTATTTCAAAGGAAATATCACGAATAGCGGATCGATTTTCTTTTGACAAATCCCACTCTTTTTCTTCCGAACCATGTTCCCACCCAGCAGACGAGCTTTTGGCCCGTCTGCGCTCCGAGTCTTGTTTCGATACATTTTTGCCTGTAGCGAACAAATCCTCAGTGTCCCTGGATTTCATTGGCTGCTCATCCCTTCGTTTTCCTCATAGAGAGGCTCAAAAAAATAAGGCTCCAACTGCGTCTTCACACTGGTTCTTGCCCGGAAAAGCAACGACTTCACCGCACTGACGGTCTGTCCTAAAATAGTCGCAATCTCCTGATAATCTAATTGCTCATATTCACGCAAAATCAGCGCAGATCGCTGCTTCTCAGGCAATCTATTGATCGCTTCACGAACCATCTCTACCTTCTCACCGCGAAGGACAGCCTGCTCCGGAATTACATCCGATGGAGCTACCGGTACATAACCGCTCTCCTCCAATGGAACCTGACCGCTACGGTGCTTGCGAAGCTCACTTAGCACCGTATTGCGTGCAATTGTATATAACCAAGTGGAGAACGATGCGTCTACCTCGCGAAAAGAGTGCAGGCTCCGATACGCTTTGTAAAACGTCTCCGAGCATAAGTCCTCAGCAATCATTTCCAGGTTCGAACTTTTCAGCATATGATAAACAAAAGCTAAAATTTTACGTTGGTGACGCCTCATTAATTCTGAATAAACCTCAACATTACCTTGTTTGATTTCCTGAATCATCTGGGAATCTGTCATCATCCGAGTGAGACCCTCCTCGCCCATACATGTGCTGTTTTCCCGTTCGATTCTGTCTATATATACCGAACAGGTCAAAAAAAGTTGCGCCCTCTGCGCAAATGGATGAAACAGCATCATGGAACATTTGTTATTTTCTTACCCTATGTAGTGCCAACATTAACGGTGCTATCCCCAACAATATTCAACGTCCAAAATGGACTTACCCATTGTACCACAAAATGACCGCCAGTAAAAAAGTCCAAAATCCCCACGATTTCCATCAATGCCTCCCTAACGCTGGCAACTAATTCATTTATACAGCTTTTCAATGGATTTTAAATTTTTTCAAGATTAAATGACAAACCTACTGAAAGCGTGCCATCAAATAAACCAATAAGGATAATTACACAAAAAAAGAAAACGCTTTAAAAAAAATATTGACAAAATGAAAACGTATACATATAATAAAAGTACAGTATGGTTTCTCTCCACTCCTATCCTACTCAGCTACTTCACTAAAAGTAGCTACCACCCGGGGCTTTACCCGGGTGGTCTTTTTTTTGTTTTCCAATACTCCTCTTTACCTTACTCACCTACCCCATATGTGGGTTGATAAAATACATCAATATTTCACCAATTATTTGGTTGTCCTATTAAAACACATTATTATATAATTAATTTTTTCAATAGATAGGGGGCAGGAAATGAATAATAAGTGGAACAAGGCTGTATATAAGATTTGGTCTCCAATTTATGATAACTTTTTCAATTCAGGTAGCTTCCTCAATTCTAGAAAGATCATATTTCAAGAAAAGTCATTTAATAGCGAGCAAAAAATACTTTTTGTAGGTGTAGGAACTGGAGCAGATTTAGAATTAATAAATCACTACGGGCTGGATATTACTGCCATAGATTATTCACCTGAAATGCTTAACAAAGCAAAAGATAAATTTGCCAAAACCTCCATAAAATTCTTGGAAATGGATGCTCAACAAATGAATTTTATGGATGAGCAATTTGATATAGTAGTAGGAAGTTTAATTCTCTCAGTAGTACCTAACGCAAATAAATGCTTCGATGAGATGGTGCGGGTTTTGAAAAAAGACGGGGAAATTATTATTTTCGATAAGTTTTCTCCTAAAGGAAAAAAGCCCTCATTATTCAAAAAAACGATAAGGCCCGTTATTAAGGTGTTAGGAACCGATATAGGGTTGAATTTTGAAGAACTGTTTGAAACCCAAAAAACAAAACTGCGGATCAAAGAGGATGCACCTATAATGTTCAACGGTATGTATAGAAAGATAGTAATTACAAAATAACGCGTAGCTCCACTACCTCTTCAAGTAACAAAAAAGCGAGCGAAGAGAACCTTCACCCGCTTTAGATCTTTTCTTACTACTTCACTCCCAGAAAGTGTGGTGCTTTTAAGGCGGTCCATAGCGTAGAGGTTCATTTGAATCTGGAGAAGCGGAGCGCTCGCCTTTGCCTGCGGGATTTTCCCCTTTGTACATATATTCAGAAAATCCGCAGACAACAGCGATCGTAAGATCAAATGAATCGCGGAGCGCAGTCCCTCCTTTAACGAACACTCATACTTTCTTCACCCTTTATACCACCACTTTATAGCCCATCGAATCCAGCAGTGTCTTGGCACGCTCCCAATCCTGCTCTTGACGGAAGGAAAGCCGCATGATGCCTGGGACATCCTCCCGGCTTTCAATGATTTGCATATTGCTCAGATTAATGCTGTGATTCCCCAGTTCCATAGCAATTCGCCCGATAATCCCTGGGGTATCCGGTACATCAATATACAGATCAAACGTAGAGACGATGACTCCTTTACGACGCTCTGGCAGTTCACTGCGGAAGTGCCCAGCTGTTAAAAACTCGTCAGCGATTCCCTCACCGTCTTGTATTCTCAGTAAATGGGTAAAACGCTCAATCTGTCCGTTCCATTCTTCCAACAGACCTAGTAAAACTTCACGATTGCTCAGTAAGATGTCCCGCCACACAACCGGATCACTAGAGGCTATCCGTGTAATATCACGGAACCCACCGGCAGCCAATGTACAGTACAACGGATTTTCATCATTGTGCTTTCGCACCTGATTCACCAGCGCTGCTGCAATAATGTGCGGAAGATGGCTAATCGCACCGACAATGTCATCGTGCATAGCTGGTTCGACACGCACAACATGAGCATTAGTATATTTTAATAAACGTTCCAGCGAGCAGTATGCTTCCTCAGGCACACCCTCTGCCGGGGAAAGCACATAATATGCATTTTCAAACAGCAACGCGGAAGCAGCCTTTACACCGGAACGCTCCGAACCGGCCATCGGATGACCACCGATAAAGTAAGCATTGCGCAAAGAAATTTCTGATGCTTTTTTGGCAATTGCCGATTTCGTGCTGCCTACATCAGTGATAATACAACCCGCTTTAAGCGGTAGCCTGCTTAACAGTTCGAGATAATACTCCAATAAGCCCACAGGTACGCATAAAAAAATAAAATCGGCATCCTCTGCCGCTTCTTCAACCGAAAGAGTCGCGGTGTCCACGACACCACGGCTTAACATCGGTTCCATCAGTTCAGGGAGATGGGCATGGCCGACAACCGAAATATCCGGCTTCCCTTTAAAACAAAGTGCGAGGGACCCACCTATCAGTCCCACGCCAAAAATGGCAATCTTCATCAATTATCAAATCCCATCTGCGGAAATTATAGGCGTACTTTCGCCGCTTCCGCCCCCAGGACCTGTTCCAGCGCACGAATAAACAACTCATTTTGCGGTTGTGATCCAACGGACACTCTAATATATGTCGGATATTTGTGATGACCTGCGCGAATAATCACACCTTTACGAAGCAACTCCTGAAATACCTCACCGGATGGACGACGTACATCCAGCATAATAAAATTACCATGTGCTGGGAAAGAATCCAATCCCAGACGCTTCAGCTCATTTTGCAAATAAGCTCTGCCCTCTGCATTACGATCCCGGCATTCTTGAACAAATTCCTGATCTTCCAAAGCAGCAATAGCCGCAGCCTGTGCTACCCGTGAAGTATTAAACGGTTCACGAACCTGATTTATCAAGCGAATAATTGACTCAGCTCCCATACCATAACCAATGCGTAGCGAAGCAAGGCCATAGATTTTGGAGAAGGTGCGAAGTACAACCAGATTTTCATACACTGGCAACAAACGAATGCCGTCGGGATAAGAACGATCCGTTACAAACTCGGCGTAAGCTTCATCCAGCACAACCATGATATGCTTTGGTACTTGGTTCAAAAACGCAATCAGCTCCGCTTCGGGTACAATCGTGCCCGTCGGGTTATTTGGATTACATATCCAAATAATTTTTGTACGGTCATTGATGTGGGACAGCATAGCATCCAAATCATGTACACCATCACGCAAAGGCACCTCAACTGCAACCGCTCCCTCAATTTCCACGTTACTTTTATACACGGAAAATGTCTGATCGGCCATGATGCTTTCTTCTCCAGGAAGGAGGAAAGCACGCGTAATCAACGCAATAATTTCGTCAGAGCCACAGCCATAGATAAACTGTTCCTCTTTTAAACCCGTCCGTTTAGCTAGTGCCTGTGTCAAAGCTACCGCACTTCCATCAGGATACACACTAATGTTAGCAAACTCCTGCTGAATAGCCTGCAATACTTTAGGAGAGCTACCATACGGATTCTCATTCGAGGCGAGCTTGATGACTTCATCGAGTCCCAGCTCACGTTTTACGTCTTCAATCGGTTTACCGGGCTGATATACTGGCAAATGTACAATATGCGGTTTAGGTTGCATGCCCCTACCTCCTCTATCCAATCAGAACTATATTTACTACTTTATATTTTGACACCCATTATTGCTTTAATTGTGCCACAAAATTATGAATTTGCAAAAGACCTTCTTGCCTGCGTGCAGAATCATTCAGTAGCGGAATGGCCTCCTCTACCTGACGTACAATAGCACTACCAACTACAACACCATCGCAAATATTTGAGAAACGGGTTACCTGCTCTTGAGTAGAGATCCCGAAGCCAACCGCTACCGGAATATCCGTATGCCGTTTGACCTGCGCGATAAAGCCCTCTATACCTTCAAAAAAGGAAGCTCTTTCCCCAGTTACACCCAGCGAAGATACACAGTATACAAATCCACGGGCCTGACGGACAATTCGCTCGATCCGCTGTTCAGACGTTGGAGCCACCAGAGGAATCAGATGCACACCCACCTCTGCTGCCCGTCCTCCCAGCTCCTCCGCTTCCTCAAGCGGAAGGTCCGGAATAATAAGACCGCTGATACCGTGCTCCTGCAAGCCTGCAAAGAAAGCATCCATCCCCATCTGTAATACAGGGTTATAATACGTGAACAGAATAAAAGGCAGGTTTGAACCTGCCGCCCTAGCCAGAGAAGCTGTCTCCATGCACGTGCGGATGGAAATTTGCCGTTTCAGTGCACGCTCAGACGCGCGCTGAATTACAGGACCATCAGCCAGCGGGTCGGAATAGGGTACACCCAGTTCCAATATGTCAGCTCCGGCCGACTCTAACTGCCGAATGATCTCTATCGTCGTATCCACATCCGGGTCGCCTACCGTCAGAAAAGGAATTAATGCCGTTTTGCCTTCATTTTTAAGGCGATCAAACGCCTGATCAATTAAATTCATGACGGATTTCCTCCCAAATACTTGATAATGGAGTCCACATCTTTATCCCCTCGTCCAGACAAACAAATAACGATAATATCATCTGCCGTCAACGTAGGTGCCAGCTTGACAACCTGCGCAACTGCATGTGCCGACTCTAATGCAGGAAGTATTCCTTCGGTACGGCAGAGGAGCTGAAGCGCATCCAGCGCTTCCTGATCGGTGATCGGAACATATTGGGCCCGCTCAATATCTTTCAGGTATGAATGCTCCGGTCCAACACCTGGATAATCCAGTCCAGCCGAGATGGAATGCGCAGGTTGCACTTGTCCGTACTCATCCTGAAGCAGATAACTCATAGAGCCTTGGAAGACCCCTTGTGTTCCCTTGGTCATCGTAGCTGCATGGAATTCTGTTTCGACACCTTTTCCAGCGGCCTCCACGCCAATCAAAGCGACACCCTGATCCTCAATAAAAGGATAAAACATGCCGATGGCATTGCTTCCGCCACCGATCGCTGCCACAATGACATCCGGAAGTCTGCCTTCCTTCTCTAGGATCTGGCGACGCGTTTCATCACCAATCACGCGTTGGAAGTCCCGCACCATCATTGGATACGGATGCGGGCCGACAGCTGAACCCAAAATATAGAACGTATCATGGACATGGCTGACCCAGTAACGCAAAGCTTCATTTCCGGCATCCTTAAGTGTACGTGTACCCGATGTCACCGGAATGACCTCTGCACCCAAAAGCTGCATCCGAAAGACGTTCAGCTGCTGGCGCACAGTATCCTCTTCACCCATAAACACCTTGCATTCCAATCCGAGCAACGCAGCCACAGTCGCTGTCGCGACACCATGCTGTCCTGCGCCTGTTTCAGCAATGACCTTCTGTTTACCCATACGCTTCGCCAGCAATCCCTGAGCTAACGCATTATTGATTTTGTGGGCACCGGTATGATTTAAATCTTCGCGCTTCAGGTAAATTTTAGCCCCGCCCAAATGCTGGCTCAGACGCTCCGCATGATAAAGCGGCGTTTCCCGACCAGAATAGTCCTTTAGGAGCCCGTTCAACTCTGCTTTAAACTCGGGATCATCCGCGTACTTACGGTAGGATTCCTCCAATTCAATCAGTGCGTTCATCAACGTTTCCGGTACAAAACGTCCTCCAAATGTTCCAAAACGTCCGTTGTTATCAGGTAATTGTGTCATGCCTGCTTCACCCTTTCCACGAATGCTGTGATTTTTGCTATGTCCTTGACTCCGTTCGTCTCTACACCGCTGGATACATCCAGCCCATCGGGATGATACTCATGAACCAGCTTTTCCGCATTATCGGCAGTCAGCCCACCGGCTACAAACAAAGGAATTCCATGTTGATGGGTCCAAGCCTGATAGGCAGGAATTCGATCCCACGCAAACGTTTTTCCAGAACCGCCACCATACAGGGGATCGTATGTATCGAGCAGTAAAGCATCAATTGTTCCGACATAGGCAGCCAATTCGTCCGCCGAGCGTTCTCTCTGTCCTTGACTGTCCACAGACCATGCCTTGAATACCTGTATACCAAAATACTCCCTGATTTCCCGACAGCGCTCTGGACTCTCCTGTCCATGCAGCTGTATGACATCCAAGGGTGCTTTCTCCATCACATCATTTAACAGTGCATCACCTGGGTTCACAAATACGCCCACGCTGCGCGGTCTGCTGCCTGAGGTCCATTCATCCAATACGCGAAGCAGCTCTCCAGCCTGTACGCCGTCAATCCGGCGCTTGCTGTCGGCAAACACAAAACCTATATAATCGACCGGTAAGTTTACCATAGATTTTAGCACTTCAACGCTTTGAAGTCCACAAATTTTTACGCCCGTTTTGTTCATACTTTAATCCCGTCCATCAATTCGGTTACAGCCTGTCCCACATCTTCCTTGCGCATCAGATGCTCCCCTACCAGGATGCCGTGTGCACCCACCGAATGCAGATACTTTACATCTTCCGGTCCAGCAATTCCGCTCTCACTGATGAACGTAATCCCTTTAGGAATTAGTGAGATCAGCTCCTCCGTCGTCTGGAGACGAGTCTCGAATGTTCGCAGATTTCGGTTATTTACGCCAATCAAGGTTGCTGTCCCCAGCTCCAGCACCGCTTTAAGCTCCTCACTGTCATGCACCTCTACCAATGCGTCCAGCCCAAGGTTCTTGGCGATTTGTAAAAAGGACCCTAATACACGCGGTTCCAGTATAGCGGCAATCAACAGCACTGCATCCGCTCCCAGCAAACGAGCTTCATATATTTGCCGTTCATCAATGATAAAATCCTTTCGCAACAGCGGAATCTTCACCTGATCGCGAATCTGCTGTAAATATTCAGGACTTCCCTGAAAATACGTCACATCTGTCAGTACAGAAATGCAATCCGCTCCTGCTCCCTCATATGCACGTGCAATGTCCACCGGATGGAAATCCGGTCGAATCAGCCCTTTGGATGGGGAAGCCTTCTTCACCTCAGCAATCAGTCCGAGCGGACGGTTGCGTCCGCTCGCGATCGCATTTTCGAATCCTCTCGTCGCAGGTAAATCAGCAATTAATCGTTCAGCTTTACTTATTTGAAAATGCTCCTTAAGCTGCTCCACTTCTTGTCGCTTCGTCACCACAATTTTATCAAGATACATATTGATATTCCCCCGTTGCCTGTATTAATTGGTCCAGCTTGGAAAGTGCCCGTCCAGAGTCAATGGCTTCGGCCGCTCGTACTACTCCGTCCGTCAAGGTAGCTGCTGTGCCTGATACATAAATGCACGCTCCTGCATTCGCTAACACAACATCCCGATAAGCTCCATGCTCTCCGTTTAAAATTCGTCGTATGATATCTGCGTTAACCTGTGCGTCACCGCCCAGTACCTGATCAAGAGAATGCGTCTGCAAGCCCAAATCCGACGGATGAAGCTCGAACGTGTGAACCTTGCCGTCCCTTAGCTCGGATACTCGTGTCGCAGCTGAAATGCTAATTTCATCTAGTCCATCCAGACTACTGACAACCATGGCCCGTTTGGAGCCGAGCTGGTTCAATACCTCGGCAATGACTTCCGTTTTGCTGGCGTCATAAATGCCCAACAACTGCCGATCCGCACCAGCCGGATTCGTCAATGGACCCAGCATATTGAATACCGTCCGCACACCCAGTTCGCGGCGCGGCGCGGCGGCATGCTTCATAGACGGATGATACAGCTGTGCGAATAAAAAGCAGATGCCGATTCGGTCCAGACATGACCTAGCCTGATCACTCGTCAAATGAATATTGACTCCCAATGCCTCCAGGACATCAGCGCTCCCGGCACGGCCACTTGCAGAACGATTGCCATGCTTTGCTACCCGTACAGACATCGAAGCTGCGATGATCGCAGATACCGTGGAAATATTAAACTTGTGAATACCCGAACCTCCGGTTCCACATGTGTCCAGCAGACGACCGCTGCCTTCTTCAGCTTGCACTGGACTAGCGTAGCTACGCATAGCCTCGGCAAAACCAGTGATTTCATCTACCGTTTCCCCTTTGAGGCGAAGAGCCGTCAGTAGCCCGCCAATTTGCGCCTGTGTAGCACTTCCACTCATAATCTGTTCCATTACGCTACGGGCCTCCGTACGCGAAAGATGCTGTCCCTCCATGATCCGGCTTAACCCCACTTGCATCATGTCATGTCGTTCCATTGTCGTCTCCTCCTCAAAATCAGATTTTTGCGTGTTACGGAGTGTACAAATAATCCTGGTTGATGACGCTGTTATAGGGCTGTGTCGTTGCCGGGAACATCACTTCTGCCGTGCGGATTGCCTTCAGCAATGCCTTTGCTTTGTTCACCGTCTCCTGATACTCGCTTTCCGGAACTGAGTCCCACACAATTCCAGCGCCTGCCTGGACATAAGCCCGGTTCTTTTTAAACACAATCGTGCGAATCGTAATGCAAGCGTCCATATTGCCCGAGAAGCCCAAATATCCAATTGCCCCTGCATAGGGTCCACGTGCTTCCCGCTCCAACTCAGCAATAATCTCCATGGCCCGCAGCTTTGGTGCCCCTGATACGGTGCCGGCTGGCAGACAAGACAGGAAGGCATCGAAGAAATCTTTGTCCTCACGTAGCTCACCCGACACATTGGAAACAATGTGCATGACATGGGAATAGCGTTCAATCTCCATAAACGTATCGCATTTGACTGTGCCAAACTGTGATACACGGCCTAAATCATTTCTTCCCAAATCGACCAGCATCAGATGTTCTGCACGCTCTTTTTCATCGTTTAACAGTTCTTCAGCAAGTGCCACATCTTCTGTCTCCGTTACCCCACGCGGTCTCGTTCCTGCAATAGGACGGGTTTCTACCCGGCCGTTTTCCACCTTGACGAGTGCCTCAGGCGAAGTGCCTACGATGATCTCGTCATCCATTTTCAAATAATACATATATGGCGACGGGTTCATCGTGCGCAGCACGCGGTATACCTGTAAAGGAGAGGCCTCTGTATCAATGTGAAAACGCTGGGATAGTACAACCTGAAAAATATCACCGGAGCGGATATACTCCTTCGCCTGCTCTACGTTTGATATAAACTGTTCCTTCGTCACATTGGATTGAATCTCACCCAGTTCCACATCATCTGGAATGGAGGCCGATCCTAATCGCTCAGGCTGAGGCTGCTTGCGCAGATACTGTGCCGTTTCCTCCAACTTGCGTTCCACATCAGCATAAGCAGCTCGAATATCCTCATCGCGGAACCCTTCGCCTACATGAACATTGCCAACCAGCAAAATTTGCTGTTTCACATGATCAAAGACAATGACTTGATCGCAGAACATAAAACGAATATCATCCATATTCAAATCATCTACCGAGTGCTCTGGCAGCTTTTCATAGTATTGAAGCAGGTCATATCCAAAAAATCCGATAGCCCCGCCTGTAAATGGAGGCATTTCTTTCAGTTTCGGACTGCGGTATTTACGTAGCAATGCTTTGAGCGCTTCAATCGGCTTGTCGTTTAATATTTGCCGTTTACCGTGTTGTTCCAATATCAAACGTCCTTTTTTACCCGAGACCATTAGAAACGGGTCTGTACCGATGAACGAATGTCGCGCCCACTGCTCGCCTCCCTCTACACTCTCTAGCAGAAAGGCACGGTCCCGCTCGGCATACCGACGGAAAATCCGAATCGGCGTCTCCATATCAGCCAGCACTTTTTTGTACACAGGAATCAGGTTAAATTCACTCGCCATCGTTATCACTTGCTCCACATGCGGCGTTAACATGAGATCACTTCCTTTCCAAATTGGCGCAGAACCAAAGGAGAGAATATAAGAAAAACGTCTATCGACGTACCTTCACGGAGGCCAGACCGCGTGTAGCGGAAGTTTTTCTTGCGATTATAGAATTGTTCAGCTCCGCTGAAAATTTTATAAATTGTATAATCGTAAAAAAGCCTCTACCGGTAAGGTAGAGGCTGTCAGTTATTGAAATTATAAGAATGCTCCATATGTAAAATGACTACAGCAAATTGATAAGTATACACTCATCCCTTTGGTTTAACCGCGCAGGTTGCCTCAAATAAGCTTCTCTGTAGAAGAATATCTCTTCATAGACAAAAGCTTACCCGCTACCGCCGATCTCTGTAATCTCATATGGAATTGGCTAAGGCTGCACTCTTCTCATCTCAACTCTGTCTCTGGCTAACTCTACTCTACTTAACTCTGCTACACACACTATATCTCATGGGATGTTACTTTGGCAACCATCAACTTAAAAAACAGGCACTTATTTCCCTTGGGAAGCTAGATCCGGTCTTAAGGCCTGCGCTCCGTTCAAATATACATGTTTAATTTCCCGCTGGGATTTATCAGTGTTCACCTGTACCATCAGACGGATGCACTTGGGCAAACTACCTGCCACAGGAACTTCTAATGCACACATGAGCGGAACCATATCCCAGCCATCAAGCTGACGAATGGCCTTGGCTGGAAAGGCAGTATCCAGATCATGAGTCACCGTAATCCATACGTTACTAATATCCTCTGGCTGAATTTCATTGTAGGATACAATTTCCTCCAGTAGTTGGCTTGTTGCTTCCAAAATTTCATTTTCTTCATTATTCGCTACGGTCGTCGCGCCACGAATTCCACGATTGTACATCGTTACACCCCCTCTTTTAACTGTTCAATAACTCTTCGGATGTAAGAGACGGAAATATCCTTCACAACCTCCACGTGCCCGATGCTACGTGGGACGACAAAAGTAATGCTGCCTTCTTTGAACTTTTTGTCATGCATCATCGCGTCCAGTAGCCGATCTGTATCGAGATGTGACGGAAGGGAGGTCGGTAGCCGTAGTGAAGACAACATATCCTTCGTTGCATCTACCAAAGAAGGATCTGCCCCCAGCTTCACGCCCAACAGTGCGGAGCCGACCATTCCAATTGAAATGGCTTCCCCGTGTAAAAACTCACCATATCCCGCAATAGCTTCAATCGCATGACCAATCGTATGACCTAGGTTTAAAATAGCGCGCAAATCATGTTCTCGTTCATCGCGTGACACCACTTCGGCTTTAATGGAACATCCCTTTTCCAGACCGTACTCCAGAGCTGTCGCATCCAGTGCAAGCAAATCAGTCGCATGGTCACGGCACCACTGGGCGAAATTAGCATCCCAGATCAAGCCGTGCTTGATCATTTCAGCAAGCCCCGCAGATACCTCACGAGGAGGCAGTGTAGACAACGTATCTACGTCATACAACACAAGTTCCGGTTGATGGAAAGCTCCTATCATATTCTTCGCCAAAAGATGGTTGATGCCGACCTTACCGCCCACGCTACTGTCATGGGCCAGAATCGTAGTGGGGATCTGTACAAACTTGACACCTCTCATATAAGAAGCTGCCACAAATCCAGCCAAATCACCCACGACACCACCCCCAAGTGCAATAACGGCTGAATTGCGATCCAAGCCGCCCTCAATGGCTGCTGTTATGACCTGCTCAAATACAGCAAGCGACTTGGAGGCTTCACCTGGCTTAACGACAAAGGACACTGTCTTGTAGCCAGATGCCTGAAGATTGCTCTCCAATGTTGCCAAGTAGAATCCCGCTACATTTTCGTCAGAAACAATCAACAACGGGCTTTTTTGCGCAATTCCTCGTTCCTTCAACAACTCTCCCGCTCGATATAGCAGTCCTCGTCCAATATGAATAGGATAAGAACGTTCGCCAAGCTGTACCGTCAGCGTACTCATTTTAGTACCGCCCCAATTGTTCTTCGTAGGATGCAATATTCGCACGAATCTCTTCAATCGAATCCCCGCCGAATTTTTCTAGCAAAGCTTTTGCAATCTCCCAAGCTACCACATGCTCCATAACTACGCTAGCCGCAGGTACTGCACATGCATCCGAACGCTCAACCTGTGCAGTGAACGCCTCCTTCGTATCAATGTCGACGCTTTGCAGAGGCTTGTAGAGTGTGGGGATCGGCTTCATTACGCCACGAACCACAACTGGCATTCCATTCGTCATGCCCCCCTCAAAACCACCCAAACGATTGGTACGACGGTGATATCCACGTTCCTCATCATATAGAATCTCGTCATGCACCTGTGAACCGCGCAACTCTCCTGCTTCAAAACCGATGCCGATTTCCACGCCTTTAAATGCATTAATCGACATGACGCCTTGTGCGATACGTGCATCCAGCTTCCGATCATACTGTACATGACTGCCCAGACCAATCGGAACACCTTCTACAATACATTCCACTACCCCACCGACTGAATCACCTTCTTGCTTGATCAAATCAATATATGCTTCCATTTTCTTTTCGGTTTCTGGATCGGTTACTCTCACCGAGGAAGCTTCTGTCACCGCAATCAGCTCATCAATCGGCAAATCGCGGTAAGGAGCTTCGATTTCCCCAATACGGATGACCTGACCTGCCACCTTGATTCCGAACTCAGCCAGCAATTGACGAGCCAAACCGCCGCATGCCACACGAATTGCTGTTTCACGTGCGCTGGAGCGCTCCAGCACGTTACGAAGATCCTTCAGGTTGTATTTCATTCCGCCATTCAAATCCGCATGACCCGGACGTGGCCGGTGAACCCGACGCTTTTCTTCATCACTGCCTTCAATAGGCTCAATATTCATAATGTTCTGCCAGTGCTTCCAATCGTTATTTTCCACAACCAGCGCAATCGGTGCACCCGTGGTGTATCCGTGACGTACGCCTCCAGCAATCTTCGCCGTATCTTTTTCAATCTGCATACGCCGACCCCGTCCATATCCTTTCTGACGACGGTGCAGCTGAAAATTCAATTCCTCAAAATCCAATTTTAAATTGCTCGGCATACCCTCTACAATGGCAGTTAGCTGGGGACCATGCGTTTCCCCCGCGGTTAAATAACGTAAACTCATGACGCGTTCCCCCTTTAAACTGTTAAACTGTGCATCGCTAAAATCTTTAACTGTGCTTCATTATAGTATACGCACCTTTCTTTGACAAGAAAAGCCACGTGTATGCAGATAAACAAAAACACGCCTCTTAGCCAAAGGGGCTAAAGGACGTGCTTTGCTAATAAGCCAACCATCAATTACTCAAAGATATAAATAAGTCCCTATAAAACTTTGGATGATGTATGCAGGCTTATGCTTTTTTGCGATAAAAAAAGGTTTCCGTCGATTCCAGACCATATTGGTTAGGAGAAAAGATTTGCTCTGTGCTACCGACAAACAATACTCCGCCGGGACGAAGACTGGCTGCAAACTTTTGATACAACGTATGTTTGGCCTCTTCTGTAAAATAAATCATTACATTTCGACAGATAATGAGATCATAGCCATCCTCAAACCGATCCAGCAGCAAGTTTTGCTTTTGAAATTTCACGGCTTGTTTCAAACGGTCATCAATTCGATACATCGCACCATCCGGCTTAAAATATTTGCTAGCTACCTGCTCAGGCACATCCTTGAGCGAACGCTCCAAATATTTGCCTTCCTTGGCTTTTGCCAATGCACCATCATCAATGTCGGAAGCCGTAATGGAGCAATTCCCCAAAATCCCTTTACCGTCGAGAACCATAGCCAAGCTATAAGGCTCTTCACCAGTCGAGCAGGCCGCACTCCACAGCTTAAGCTTCTGCTTCCCCACAAGCAGTTGTGGCAAGATTGTATCTCGCAGCACTTCCCACCGATTGGGATTACGCCAAAATTCCGAAACATTGATCGTCATCCGATCCAGAAATTCATAGAATAGAGGTTTTTCCTTCATCATGGCATCATAAAAAGAAACAAAACTGGGAAACCCGTTTTTGTTGCGAAGCGTAGTTAACCGCCTTTTCATCTGTGCTTCTTTGTATTGTGCAAGATCAATACCTGTGCTGTCCTTGATTTTGCGGATAAACGCTGTGTAATCGGGGTCCGTCTGACCCAGTTCCATATCCGTCATGCTACCATCCTTCTTCATACGTAATTAAACTTACACCCAGGTCGCCACACTTTTTTCATACCGAACGGATTCTTCCGGCATGAAAAAATTTGCAATCTCGCGCTCTGCGCTCTCCGGTGAATCTGAACCATGAATGAGGTTAAACGGTGTATGTGCTGCAAAGTCTCCACGAATTGTGCCCGGAAGAGCTTCGGTTACTTGTGTTTTACCAATCAACAAGCGGGAAAGCGTAACGATGTTATCCCCTTCCCATACCATAGCAAACACAGGGCCTGATGTGATAAAACCTACAAGCTCTTCAAAAAAAGGCTTGCCCACATGCTCCGCATAATGCCGTTCTGCCTGTTCTCTTGATACTTGTACAAGCTTGCCAGCCGCCATTTTAAAGCCTTTGTCTTCCAGACGACTAATGATACGTCCAATCAATCCACGTTGTACACCATCCGGTTTAACCATCAAAAAAGTACGATCCATCGGCTCACTCCCAATCCAATCTAATGTATTTATACAGTACTAAACTGTATTGTAACAGAAAGCTTGGAACTGGTTAAAGCATTTTGTCACAGCAAACCCAAAACACAACTTTAGTAGGAGCGGCGTGTTACAAAATGAGCAATATCGCGTAGCGTCTTTTTTGTTTTGACATCTGGTAGTAAGTCCAGCGCGTTTAGCGCTTTATTAATATATCGGTCGGCGAGAATTTCAGCTTTAGCGATTCCTTCACTTTTTTTGATTATATCCACCGCTTTGCGTGCGTCTCCTAGCCCATCTCCATCCTGAATACGGCGGATTTCAGCCAGTAGATCTGCACGCAACTCAGGCTGTTCGAGCGCATAAATCACCGGAAGCGTAATATTCCCCTGTCTCATATCGCTGCCCGGCGGCTTTCCGATCTTTTTTTCTGTTCCGCACAGATCAAGCAGATCATCCTGAATTTGAAAAGCCATACCTACGTTATAGCCGTAGCTGTACAGCAGGGAATTGACACTTTCCTGTGCCTCTGCAGCCATAGCTCCCAGCTGGCAACTAACCGCAATTAATAAAGCCGTTTTGCGCCGTATGCGAAGCAAATAATTACGCACACTCTGATCCACATTAAAAAAATCACGAATTTGTTCCATTTCACCAATGGACATCTGCACCAGCGCTTTAGACAGTACCCGGTGAATGTCGGGATTCGGCAATCCAGCAGCAATAGACAGCGCACGTGCATATATGTAGTCTCCGGTGTACATAGCCACCCGATTGTCCCATTTGGACTTCACGGTGGGTTGACCGCGCCTCATTTCCGCATCGTCAATCACATCGTCGTGAACGAGAGAGGCAGAATGAATCAGTTCCAGAGGTACCGCTATACGCTTGAGCTTGTCCAGATCATATTCTCCAAACTTGCCTCCCAGCAATACAAATACGGGACGCAAACGCTTGCCCCCTGCTTTAAGCAGATGAAGCGACGTATCATTAATCAACGGCTCCGTACTATCGATACTGCGGTACAACTCTTCTTCTATAAAGTTCATATCCTTCTTTAATAAACCGAACAAATCCAATCGTTTCATTCTTTCACCCGTGTCAGCGTATTGTCACTCCAGAGAAGCGGCTTTACTCGTCGGTCAAGCAGCCCCAGTTCATGCGCATACTGAAAGTAAAGCTCTAAACCTTGTTGTTGCTTCTCTCCAAAATCATAACACAGATTAGTAAAGTAACGCTCCCAATAATCTCGCAGACCTCCAATTTCCTCGCATGCTTCAGAAATAACAGACGTCAAGTCCGACAGACTACGCTGCTTGCTTGCACGGAACGCACTCGCAGTTTCAGCCACCGCTGCGGGATTTTGAGCAGCAACAGCACGTCGTACTGCCCATACAGCAAAAGTCATACTGTAGCCCGTCCAGCGCTTCCACTCTTCTCCGAGGTCCGTAACATACAGACCTTCGTTTCGCCAAGATGCCTTAATCGCGTGATCTCCAATCAGTAGCCCCGCATCTGCCTGTTCCAGCATCAAGTCAAGATCCGGTTCACAGTCAAAATAGGAAGGCTGACCTTCCCATGCCTTTTGCATCAAAATTTTCAACAAATTCACGGATGTAGCAGAGGTATTTGTTAGTGCAATGGTTCCGTTTTTGATTTCGTCCAGCGGCTTGCGTGAAAATAGTAAAATGGATTGCACAGGACCATCTGCACTGACGGATAAATCCGGCAACAGTAGCATTTCCTCAGCACCGGATGCATACGCAAAGGAGGACATCGCACTGATATCCAAACTCCCATTCAACATACCTTGATTCAATTCAGCCGGAACTTTAGAAACCATCTCCGCCGAATGGAGAAGCTCAGAAGGATTAAAATAATGAAAAATAGGCCAAGCATTTGTATATTTAATTTTTCCGATTGTGATTGTCTTGGTGTCCGGTGTCGGCATCGGAATCCCCCCATCTCGTAAACAGTTGATGTTCTATACGCAAGCTGTCCAATACTTTGCCTACGAGGAACAGCACAATATCATCCAGCGTCTTCGGATGAAAGTAAAAAGCCGGCATGGCCGGAATCATTTTGACGCCAAGTCTCGCAAGCTTAAGCATGTTTTCCAAATGAATGGCATGTAGAGGCGTCTCACGAGGTACAAGGATCAGCGGACGACCTTCCTTCATCATCACGTCCGCTGCCCTCGCCATGAGATTGTCGGACGAACCGTGTGCTACTGCTGACAACGTCCCCATCGAGCATGGCATGATAATCATCGCATCCACCAAATAAGAGCCGCTCGCAATCGAAGCTCCAATATCTGTGAACGGATGGTATACAAGAGAACCGGGACGGCCTCCGAATTGTTCATTCAAAGCCCCTTCCCGGTCAGTTACATTCCAGCCCAACTCCTCTTTCAACACCCGCCAGCCAGCATTAGACACGATCAGGTGAACTGTGTATTGCAAGTCCAGCAGAGTCTCTACCAGTCGCACACCATAAATGCTTCCGCTCGCGCCTGTAATGCCAATAACGATTCGTTTGCCTTGATGTTCGCTCACCTGATTATTCATTAGTATTAACGCACCACCAAATCAATCAGTGTAAAGGCAAATACGACAGTGCTAAGTACACCGTTCATAGTAAAGAATGCCGTCTGCAAACGACTCAAATCTTTTGGAGATACGATATAGTGCTCATAAAATAAAATAATGTACGAAATAATCATGCCCGCCAGATACCACCAGCTTAAATCTGCAATAAAGAACAGTACAATAAATCCGATCGCCGTAATGACGTGAAATGCCCGAGCGATGTTCAATGCACCTGCTACACCAAAACGGGCAGGAATAGAATAAACTCCTTCGTTTTGGTCAAAATCTATATCCTGACAAGCATAAATAACATCAAATCCAGCCGTCCAAAATGCGATCGTTAGATACAGAACGATAGCGGTCAAATCTATTTGTCCCGTTACTGCAACCCACGCGCCTAGTGGCGCCAAACCAATGGTCAGACCAAGTACAATATGGCAAAGCCAAGTGAAACGCTTGGTGTAAGAGTAAAAAACGAGCATAAAAAAGGCCAGCGGGAACAGCTTGAACGCCAGCGGACTTAACTTGAATGATGCCCAGAATAACAACACCAGACTGACGATAATGAAAATTACCACTTCGCTTGATTTAAGCAACCCTGCCGGGATAGCGCGTCCTGCTGTGCGCGGATTTTTCCCATCAATCACCCGGTCGATCATACGATTGAAGCCAAAAGCAGCGCTGCGTGCGCCAACCATAGCTAGCAGGATCCAGCCGATCTGCGGCCACGAGGGAAGGTTGCCTGTCACAACAACTGACCCCAATACAGCCCCCATGAATGCAAATGGGAGCGCAAATAACGTATGTTCAATTTTAATCATTTCCAAAAAAATAGCAATTTTCTTAAACATGCTGACTCTCCTTGATTCCAATGTGCAATGCCGCAATGCCTCCGGTGAGAGAATGAGCCTGAACATCCTTCAATCCGACTTCACGGAAGATGCCAGCCAACTCATCCCTTCCTGGAAAAAGCGCCAACGAATCAGGGAGCCATTTATACTGCTCATAACGTTTGGCGAACAATTTGCCGAGCATGGGCAAGATGTGTTGAAAATATGTGTAGTAAATTCCCTTGAACGGCTGCCAAGTAGGTTTGGACAATTCTAGACATACGACCTGCCCGCCAGGTTTGACGACTCGTTGCATCTCCTGTAACACGTGGCGCAGATCAGGTACGTTACGCAGACCGAAACCAATCGTTGCATAATCAAATGAATTATCTTCATAAGGCAGTTCCATCGCGTTGCCCTGAACAAGCTTAATTTGCTTTTCCCGGGATTCTGATATAATTTTACGCTCGCCAACATTGAGCATGTTCTGACTAAAATCGAGTCCTACGATGTGACCACTTTCACTTGCTCGCGCCATCGCAAGCGTCCAGTCACATGTACCACAGCAAAGATCAATTGCCGTATCGCCGCGACGCATGTTCATTTTTTTCATTGTAAATTTCCGCCAAGCCTTATGTCTGCGAAAGCTCAGTATATCGTTCATCAAATCGTATTTACCTGCTATGCTTTCAAACACGCCATGAACGAATTGCTCTTTCGGCTTGGTGTCGCTTGATCCCATCACGTTCACCTAACCTTCCCTCACAACTGGGTGCGGACTATTTAGCAGCTTTAGGAAAGGCTCAAGCATGCGTTCAAATTCCTCGATCCCTGTATTTTGATCATCTGACAGGATCTGCCGGATGTGTGTAACTGCCGTGCGAAGCTTGTCCAGTATCGCATCCTCGGCTTTGTATTTCAGAACAAGCTTACGCCATGCTTCAGTGTCAGTACCACTCTCTGAAAGCAACGCTTGCTCGTTCCGATCCCCGTTACCATAAATATGCCAGAACATATATCCGAAACGGGACTTGTCCGGTTCTGTCCGCTTACCCCATTCCTCCATCAAGGTATCACAGAGGGCAAATTTGTTGAGAAGCTGCTTCCAAATTTCCTGATCCTGTTCTGCTACAAGTGAAGTGAATGATAAAAAAAGCTCCTTTTTGAAACGAACCATCTGAGTTAAATACTGAGTTGCATCCAGGCGGAATTGCTTCATTCCCCAGTACAGACTCATTTTCCCTGCGTTCACTTCACATACAGCATCACTCAGCTTCGAAATGGCCGTAATGCGGCCTGCCAGTGCAAGCAGCTGATAAAAACGACTGCTAAAATAGTCCCCAGCTAACACTTTCAGCTGTCTGGAACGCATCTCCTCCGGGCTCCGTATACCGGATAAAGTATCAATCATATCATGCGTATCCAGCCCCATCTGCACAAGTGAGGTTACCAATGCGTACAGTTCGTCCTCACTGGCATGCAGCTCCTGCGCATTCCGGTTCAAAAACACAAACATCAAACGGGTACGGCTGTCAGGAAAAGCCGGCATTTCCGTATGTTGTTGAATCATGTCGTATTCCACATATTTCCTTGCTAATTGGGGTACGCGATACGGTTTCATCCTAAGCCTCCGAGACATGACTTTCTGCTATACTCAAATAATTGCAATGCCTTATATTATATCACAATTTAAAATGATTCGCGACTAAAGTACTGTAGGTCCACCGGCAGAAACATCTAATCTGTATATACACCGTTAAACCTGTTTTGCCACATGGGCGTTACTGTAATGCGGAAACGGGATTTCAAATCCTCTGGCAATTCCGCGCCTTCCCGGCTTCTCAGCTGTTCCAATGCCTCGTTCGTCCACTCGTTCCGGCGTATATCGGATGCAAGCAGCAAATGACGTTCTCCTGACCATTCGTCCTGCGTCACCACCCGAAGCAGCAATTGCCGCACATTCGTCGTTCCGTAAAAGCTAAAAGCGGCAATCTCCGCCATGTTTTGATAAATCTCTAGCGGGGCAGTTTCTTCCTTGGACAGTTTGACATCCAGGGTCAGGACTGAATGTTCCCAGCTTGCGCTTGCAATCGGTGTAGTCAACGGTAGCTCATTCAGCGTATCCACCAGATTGTCATCTGACAGCAGCACCCGTTGCTGAGGCGAAATCGTCGCCTGTGTCTCACGAACTGCTGCGGTTCCTGAGTCCAGCACTTGTAAAGACGGCAGCAACACAGCTGCTGCGATGGTTATGAGAATGGAGCCACCGAATACAATCCAAGGTTTCATCAGAGCCTCCCCTGACCTCTACCTCATAATGTGGGTTTGCTACGGTAAAGGTCCTCACTCTCATTCTACAACAAAAAAAAGCAGGCTATGCCTGCATTTTAATCCTCCGTATCTACTACCCCGTGCTTGGTCATCACAACGGCTTTGCCGCGAATTTTAATAGCAGAAGTATGATCCGTAAATTGGACAATCAGTACCTCGCCCTTGTCCAATTTTTCTGAATGATGCAAGCGTGTATCCTGGCCTCTGGTCAAACCAAAAACCTGACATCCGTTGCTTTTCGCTTTAATTACGACGTACTCACTGCTACCCGTCACGTTATCTTCCATATCCTTTTCCTCCCTGAGAGCCGAAGCTATACTTTTTATGATGGAGATTCAAGCTTGTTTTGTCAACTACATGCTTCCCGTGCTCCTGCAATAATTAGCATGTCCCGAGCCATACTATCCGTGCAGTCCCATCTATTAAAGAAAGGAACGGATCTGATGAAAAACTACCTTCCCGCCAATCTCAGTCCTGCCCAAATCGAACGGCTTCAACAGCTGGAGCATGAATTTGCCGAGCTAACAGGTGAACCCCTAGTGCTGATCGCTTATGCCTCGCGAAACGGCAGGGCAGCTTCCTCTTCTCCAGTCCATAGCACCCCTACCACGAAGTAAACAGGACAAAAAGAAAAGGCCGTGAATCAAATTCACGGTCTTTTCAGCGCATTGGGAATATGTAAGAAATCTTATTTAATTCCGTCTTTAAGCGCTTTACCCGGTTTAAATGCCGGAATTTTGCTCGCAGGGATTTCGATTTCTTCTCCTGTTTGCGGGTTACGTCCTTTACGTGCGGAACGTTCACGAACCTCAAAGTTCCCGAAACCTACCAGTTGCACTTTATCTCCGCTTTGCAACGCTCCAGAGATCGCCTCAAATACTGCATCGATTGCTTTGGTTACGTCCTTCTTGGACAATTCAGTGCTTTCAGAAACCTGATTGATCAAATCCGTTTTATTCAACATATTCACCTCCCAATTCAAGTGTAGTCCAGCATTTAGGTTATCGGTGTTAATGACCGATATGAGGTCGCCTGTATAAAATAACCCGGGCGGCGTACTGCCTTCCATAATGTTATCATCTGTTTCCGTTTCGTCGTTAAATATACATAGAATATACCTAACCTCCGCAATATAGGCCGAAACTGGCGTTTTATGGCACCCTGCTTGCGTGGAACAAGGTTTATAGTAATACAGTCCACAGACAATTTCAAGTACGACGACGGTTTAACACATAAAAAGTAACGGCCAGCGCAAGTACCAGCACTACTCCTTTGACAATATCATGGGCGAAATATTGCACATTCATCATCGTTAGTCCATTAACCAACACACCGATCAAAACTGCACCAATAAATGTACCAATGACATTGGGTTTACCAGCACCAAAGACCGAAAAACCGACGAATACTGCAGCTACCGCTTCCATGAGCAAGGGGGAACCCGCGTCAATTTGGCCTGAGCCTACGCGCGAGGCATACAAAATACCGGCAATCGCCGCAAATACACCTGAAGCAACATAGGCCAGAGTACGGACTTTTTTTACCCGTATACCCGACAGACGAGCAGCTTCCTTATTTCCACCCGTTACATACATTTGACGCCCATGCTTTGTATAAGTCAAGAAAACATGCACCGCCGCCACAGCCAGCAACAGTAAAATAACCGAAATCGGGATACCCAACCATTTACCTTGCCCAAGCAAAAGAAATGCAGGAGATATCTCCCCCGGCGCCTTGCTACCATCGGGAAACTGCATATGATTATATATGGTATAGCCCTGTGCGTACGTTTTGTGAATCCCGCTTACAATATACATGATTGCAAGGGTTGCGAGCAAATCAGGAATACGTAGTTTAATGATCAATAATGAATTCAACAGTCCTACCAAAGCGCCGACAATCAGAGACACAATAATGACCACCGCAACAGGCTGCTCATACCAGACCATTAAAGAAGCGGCAACGACCGTTGTCAAAGATACTGTAGCTCCCACCGACAGGTCAAAACCGTCCACGATAAGTGACAATGTCACACCAATGGCAACGAAAGTCACAATGGCAATCGAGCCAAGAATGTCCATTAAATTATCATAAGTCCAGAAATAAGGTAATGTAGATGAAAAAAACGCCAACACACCTATAATGACAACTACGGCACCGTAACGAAATGAGACGTTTAACCATTTTTCCTTCATGAATGCACCTCTTCACCCCCGCTGGCATACAACAGAAGCTGTTCCTGTTCCACTTCGCCCCGAGCAAATTCCTTTATAATTTTGCCATCATACATCACTGCAATCCGATCACCAATGCCAATCCCTTCAGCAAATTCACAGGTTAGATAAATGATCGCTTTTCCTTGCTCCGCCAACTCACCAATGATACGAAAAATATCACTTTTTGCCCCTATATCTACACCCTTGGTTGGCTCGTCAAAAACAAATACATCCGCTCCGGAATGCAGCCATTTCCCAATAGCAACCTTTTGCTGATTCCCGCCACTTAAATATTTAACATTCTGACGGAGCGATGGTGTCTTAATACCGAGAGAGGCGACAATCCCATTACCGTTATTTCGTTCTTTACGCCGACTGATGAAACCAAGGACACTCAGTTTGCCCAAAAGCGGAAGACTAAGGTTTCTTTCCACACTCTCCTCAATTAGCACCCCCTGCTTCCGTCGCTCCTCGGGTATGGACACAATTCCTTGAGCTACCGCATCCGCTGGTTCTCTCAATCGAATGGAGCGACCTTTAAAGGTCAGCTCTCCCTTATCCGGCTTGTCTGCTCCTGTAAGAAGTCGTGACAACTCTGTCTTGCCTGCACCAACCAAACCTACAATAGAGAGAATCTCACCACATCGGACCTGTACATCAATGCCGTGCACTCGTAATCCTTTGTGAAGCCCTTTCGCTTCCAATACCGTTTCACCAATCGGTACCTCTGTTTTTGGGAATTCCTCCTCAAATGTTTTCCCAAGCATATGCGTAACGATGTCACCTACACTTAAATCAGACGCAGGTCCCGTGAACACGCGCTCACCATCACGCATCACCGTAACACGGTCACTGTATTCGATAACCTCCGGCAATCGGTGTGTGATGAGGATACATGCAACTCCCTCATCCTTGAGTGTATGGATTGTGCGGAACAAACGTCGCGTTTCTTCTTCGCTGAGCGGCGCCGTAGGCTCGTCAAAAATGATGGCATTGGCTTGCTGTGTCAGAATGCGTGATATAAGTACAAGCTGTTTTTCTGCCAACGTCAATTCAGACACATATCGTCGCACGTCAATATCTACCTCCAGACGTGCTAATGCCTCACGCGCTCGTCTGCGCATAGAAACCGGTGCAGTCCACCATCGACCATCAGGGGCTGACAAATCGTCCATTACAATATTTTCAGCAACAGTTAACTGTGGTACAAGCGCTGAATCGACCTCCTGATACACACAGTGAATTCCCACTCTTTTGGCCTCCCACGGTGAACTAATGTTCAGTTCCTTGCCACCAACTACGATAGCTCCCTGATCGGAATGATACGCACCGGACAGAATCTTCATCAATGTACTTTTCCCTGCCCCGTTGGCGCCCAGCAGAGCGTGAATCTCGCCACCCTGCACTGTAAAATCCACGGCTCGCAGCGCATCTACACCAGCAAACTGTTTGCTAATTTTCTTCATTTCCAATGTATATACTTGTGAACTCATGGTGCCCCCTCACGCCTGCTTATGATAAAAGCGCGCCGAAGCGCGCCTTTGCGTTATGCAAACATTTTATTTGGACGTTTCATATTCCTTCATCCAATCCTTATAGCCCTGTTCGCTTTGGCCCCAGCCCTTCACATATTGGGACAGCTCGGATGTGGAAATTTGCTTATCCGGCAACGCTTCGCGTTGCACATATACAGCCTTCAGTACGACTTTCTCCTCCGGATTATCCCCATGCAGCTTCTGATATGCATAGCGCACTTGTACGCGCCCGATATCTGTTGGATCTACGGCTGCCGAGGCCACCCAAGGATTTTTCGGGTCTTGGATCATTTGCAAGTCCTCGTCGCTCATGTCAATGCCGTAGACTTTAATTTCCGTACGTCCCGCTTGTTGGATGGCACGTGCTGCGCCTTTGGCAAATTCATCCCATGCCGCCCAGACGGCTGTAATTTCGCCCTTAGGATATTGCTTTAATACAGCTTCCATTTTGGCTTGCGTATCCAACGCAGGATTCTGAGCCGAACCAAAAGTCGCAATTTCTTTAATATCCGGATTGGATTTCAAAAATGCACCATAAGCAACCTGACGACGTTCCATCGGCGCAAATCCGGCAACCCATACTTTCACAATGTTGCCTTTGCCACCGATATCCTTCTTCATTTGCTCCAGCGTCAGCTCAGCCATGCTTTGGTCATCCTGTGAGAGCACTACCGCACCCGGAACATTGACGGCAGCATCGAACACGATAACAGGAATATTGCGGGAAATTGCTTTTTTCAACCCTGTTTCCAGCAATGCATCACCGTGATCAGTCAAAATGACATCAAACTGCTGGTTAATCGCACTATCAAGCAGGGAAGCCATTTTAGCCTTATCGTTATCTGCCACAAACTTAGTCAGCGTACCGCCAAATTTTTTAACTTCCTCTTCCACACCTTGAACATACTGTTGCGAAAATGTGCCCGTGTTAAACTCCATGATCAACGCAACCCGTTTACCCTTTAGATTTAAGTTGTCCGTTTTTTCGTTTGTTGTATTCGATTCCGCAGTGCTTGTCCCTTGAGTGCCGCTCTCTGTTTTCGGCACGCCACATGCAGTGACCAGCAAAACCAGCACCAGTAGCATGATACCTCCCAGTCCTAGCTTTTTGTGTCTTTGGAACTCTTTTTGGATATCCATAATTTCATTTCCCCCTCGTTCAACCACAAAATGATTCAAATTTGATACTTAATATATCGCTTTAAACCAAGTATGTAAATAGGTTTTATGAAATATAGAAAAATTTCTGTTTTATAGGCCAGAACACAAAAATCAACCGTCCCCGATTGAATACCGGAAAACGGTTGCTGTTTAAATGTAAAATCAAGGCGGAGCCTAGCTCTCTACTTGTGAAACTCATTAATCGGATTGTTATATTTGAACCTACATCCTGCTACGAGAAACGAAAAGCTCAATAAAAACAGAGGTAGTCTAGGACTTTATTTTCTCGTCCATGGCTACCCCTGTCTGGTTTTGGAGGTCAGTCTAATATTTTGTTTTTGCGAACCGTAGAGAGCAAATTGCTCTCCACGGTATTTCTCTTATACATTTTTTAGGTGTGGCTTACCCTTAAAGAATAATAGCAATGAGACCGCCGGAGCCTTCATTAATGATACGACCCAGCGTTTCCTGCAGCTTATAGCGTGCATTGTCCGGCATCATGGCGATTTTACCCTGAATGCCTTCCCGTACAATGGAATGCAGCGAACGTCCGAAAATGTCTGACTCCCAAATTTTGATTGGGTCATTCTCAAAATCTTGCATCAGATAGCGCATAAGCTCTTCACTTTGCTTCTCTGTTCCGATAATCGGAGCAAATTCCGATTCCACATCGACACGAATCATGTGTATAGAAGGTGCTGTCGCCTTGAGCCGCACACCAAACCTTGTACCCTGACGAATCAACTGCGGATCGTCTAGTGCCATCTCAGATAACGACGGCGCGGCAATGCCATATCCCGTTGTCTTGACCATTTCCAGCGCCTCGGCGAAGCGGTCGTACTCTCGTTTGGCATGGGCAAAATCCTGCATCATTTGCAGCAAATGATCCTTGCCACGAATCTCTACCCCGACGACTTCGACCAAAATCTGGTCATAAAGCTCATCGGGAGCATACAGATCAATTTCAGCTACGCCCTGCCCCATATTCATCCCGCTCAATCCGGCCCTGTCGATGAATTCATATTCCATAAACTGGCCAACCACTCGATCTACATCACGCAGGCGTCGAATATCTTTAACCGTATCGCGAACGGAATTTTCATAATTGCTACGCAGCCAGTGCTCTTCGTTCAGTACCATGACCCAGCTCGGCAGGTTTACATTCACCTCATGCACCGGAAATTCATACAATACTTCACGAAGTACGCCTGTAACATCATCTTCCGTCATCGTCGCCGCGCTGAGTGTCATGACTGGTATATCGTACTTGGCAGCCAGCTCACCGCGAAGCTGGAGTGTTTCATCACTGCGCGGATGTGTGGAGTTGATAACCAAAACAAATGGCTTGCCAACTTCCTTCAACTCCTCAATGACGCGTTCCTCCGACTCTACATAAGAGCTGCGCGGGATTTCCGCAATCGTGCCGTCTGTAGTGACTACTACACCAAGCGTCGAATGCTCTTGAATAACCTTGCGTGTACCAATTTCTGCCGCTTCCTGAAAAGGAATGGGTTCTTCGAACCATGGTGTGGAGATCATCCTCGGACCATTTTCATCCTCGTACCCTTTTGCTCCTTCTACTGCATATCCTACACAGTCAACCAGACGTACATTCACATCCAGTCCTTCCGTTACTTTGATCTGGACGGCATTATTCGGTACGAATTTAGGCTCCGTCGTCATGATCGTCTTGCCTGCCGCACTTTGCGGCAACTCGTCTACGGCACGGGCACGGTCCGCCTCACTTGTAATGTTTGGCAGAACAATCGTCTCCATAAACCGCTTGATAAACGTTGATTTTCCTGTTCGGACTGCGCCGACGACCCCAAGATAAATGTCTCCTCCGGTACGTTCGGCAATGTCTTTAAAAATGTCCACTTTCTCCAATGAAATCCCCTCCTCAAAAGTCTCCGAAGGAAAAATGCTTAAAGAGCATCCGCTTCGTGTTCAACCAACTGCTTGATCCCAGATGCGGCAGAACAGCCTTTAAAATGCCCGGAAGTCGTCCGCCGCCGAGATTCAGGAGACTGATGGAATCGGCGAAACGGCGTAAACTCGTACATGCATTTGGACTGATACCATCATATGTATCCTCTCCGTAAAATATGTTTAGTTTTTTGAAAAATAGATTACGACAGAGCGATCATTGCAGAAACGATATTTTACGTTTGGTTCCACTCACCTAATATATGCGGGGCAAGACTCTCCCATGACTTCGTCGCTAGATTAAATAAAAAAAGGATGTTTCTCCTGACCGTTTAGAGTCGTCGGAAACATCCTTTTTCTATTCTCCTGATATAATCGGCATTACCACAGTTCATCATCCAGCGCCTGACGCTCCAGTTGCCGTCTGATAGCCGCCTTGAGCCTATCCTCCGGTATGGTTACCTCCATATCGCCTTGGACACGTGCCTGGCAGGATAAGCGCATTCCTTCATCCAGTAAAGGCCCCAGCTTACGCTGCTCTGCATCTCTGGGTTGGTCTGCAAATTCAGCCCATTCCGGTGATATTTGTACCTTACACATCAGACAGGCTGCTTTTCCGTCACAACGAGTGGGGATATATACACCCGCTTTACGAGCAGCCTGAAGCAATGACGTACCCTGACCGACCTGTACGCGCCTACCTGACGGCCTAAACGTAATCTGCACATTCATGAATAGTCCTCCAGTTGTCTTTCTCCTAACACACACAACTTATACTTCATTGCCCATCTGGATGACGGAGTGCAACTCTGGCCAAGGCAGAAGTTCTACAAGCTTGTCCAATTGCTCCTCATTCCAAATATTACTGACTAGTAGCTGCTTCAGTACAATGATATGACGTCGCGGGTCGCGCTTCATGACTTCTGCAATCGCTTTATATCGGTCGGGTCGATTTCGCAATATATTGAATAAAAGTTCATGACTGAGCGGCATCAGACGCAGTGAAGCACTCCCCAGCTCAAGCTGAACACCAGCCGACCAAAGTAGTCGCTCGATCTCTAAGCGGTATAACGCTCCGTCACATAATACTTCAAATCCCCCCACCAACTCGACTGGAAATCCCTCCAGATCATAGTGGCTCAGCAATGAAACGTAAGAGCCGCTACGATCAACCTGCTGTCGATCTATACTTATACCCAGGGGGTGCGCATGAAGTTGCTTTGCTGCATGAATATCCGCATAAATATCAATGTCCCGAGGCAGGCGATCCAGTTCAACTTCATGTACAAGTAGTGAACAACTCCCGCCTAGCATCCACGGAACCGACACTGTTGACCAGTTCTCAGCCAAGCTACTCAGCGCAACTGCCAGATTGTGAGGAAGCCTGTCTACTAACACCGATGATATTGCCTCCTTCAACATTGTTTCCTCCTTTGCTGTCTTTCCTTCCGTTTCCTGATGGGCATCATTATAACATGTTCGACAGGGCAGTTCGATATTTTGTGTACTGTAAAAGCGGTTACCCACTCCAAAATATAAAAAAACCGCGAACCTTCCCGGTCCACGGTGAATAATACTAACTGGCGTGCGGCCAGCGGTCTATTTTTTCATCATCATTTTCATCAACGCTTCCATATTGGAAGGATTCATTCCGCTCTTTTTGACGGCACCAACAATATCCCTTACTGTATCTTCCGACACCGGAATGTTGGCCATCGCAGACACTTGCTTGATAAGCTGACGCAGTTGCGCTTCGCTTTGAAGCGTGTCCGCCTTTACCGTGCCTGCCAGCTTTTTCACTGCATTTTCGGATATGTTTTTGCCGCCTTTTTTGTTAATGGCCTTCAATGCATCTTTCGGAAAGTTTTTATTCATAATCTCCCCTCCTCCGCCATTGCTCAACTCAGTCTATGAGTGGCGGAGACAAAAGGTGATTAAGCGTACATAAGACATGCCAAACGCCTAACTAAAAAAGGCTATCTCATTATAGAAAAAATCTACCATGAGACAGCCTTTATATTATTAAAGCTCATCTGAGCCTTTAAGAATGCCATTGCTCCCAAGTCTGAAGTGGCATGACTTCCATCTCGGTCTTAGGGTCGCGACCCATCAGCGCCTCAACGGCCTTACGGACGTCACGTCCTTCAAACAGTACTCCATACAGTACCTCTGTAATAGGCATCTGAACACCTAATTTTTGAGAGATGGCGTATGCCGCTTTTGTCGTTCGAATCCCCTCTACGACCATGCCCATAGATTCCAGCACATCATCAAGCTGTTGGCCCTGTCCTAATAGTGACCCTGCACGCCAGTTGCGACTGTGACGACTCGTTGCCGTGACCACTAGATCGCCAATACCAGCCAGACCGGCAAAGGTTAATGGATTAGCACCCATCTCAACTCCGGCACGGGTAATTTCAGCCAATCCACGGGTCAATAAAGCCGCTTTGGCATTATCACCGAAACCAAGTCCATCTGACATTCCCGCACCCAATGCGATAATGTTTTTTAGCGCCCCGGACAGTTCCACGCCTAGCAAATCGCGGTTTGTATAGACACGGAAATAGGAGTTCATGAACAGCCCCTGAGCAGCCTGTGCAGCCTGCTCATTGGAGGAAGCTACAACGACCGTTGTAGGACATTTCCTCACCACTTCTTCCGCATGACTCGGACCAGACAGCACGGCAATATCGCCCTCCGCGACTTCCAGTTCTTCCGAGATCACCGTGGACATACGTTTAAGCGTTTCTGTTTCAAAACCTTTAATGGCATGCACTACCAGCATATCCTTGCTAAAATGAGCTTTCAGACTACGTGCTACCTGACGAGCAGCAGCAGAAGGAGATACGATTATCACTGCTTTAGCACCAGATACCGCAGTCTGCATATCAGTTGTAGCTGAAATGCGATCAGACAAAATAGAGCCCGGTAAATAATGCTCATTTGTATGCTTCTCATTGATTTCAGCTGCTTGCTGCTCGTTTCTCGTCCAGACAGAGACATCGTTGTTATTGGCCGCAAGAACGGAAGCCAGGGCTGTTCCCCAACTCCCCGCGACCAGCACAGCTATTTTCTCAGACAAGACGATCTCCTCCTTTGGAGCCAAGCTTATTCTCATTCCCCCGTACCAACTTGACTATGTTGGTACGGTGTCTCCACACAGCGAACAGACAAATGATTAGAGCCGTCCAGAATAACGGCCATGCAAAACCAAGCACGAGTAATATCCAAGGGGTCAAAATGACAAATATGAGCGATCCAAGGGATACGTAACGAGTCATTACAATTGCAAGTATCGCAATGATTCCGGCATATAGTGCGGGCAGTAAGGCAAGCGATGCCAATACACCAATAGCAGTCGCAATACCTTTTCCTCCACGAAAGTGAAAATATACCGGCCAGTTATGGCCCGCAATCGCCGCAATGCCGCACAAACCCGGTACCCAGGATGATTCCCCACCTAACCAGTGCCCTATTAGTACCGCAATAACCCCTTTAAGTACGTCCAGCAGCAGTACCAGAATAGCTGGGCCTTTTCCAAGCACACGCAGCGTATTCGTCGCACCGGCATTGCCGCTCCCATGTTGGCGAATGTCGATTCCTTTTAATTTTCCATACAGCAAACTAAAGCTGACAGAGCCAAGCAAGTAACTGAGTACGATGGCAACGATTTGTAAAATCAACCTATTCGCTCCTAACTTTCGTCAGACTTGCGCCGTGTAAAGATTCGAATTGGAGTTCCTTCAAAATTGAAGGCGGCGCGGATTTTGTTCTCCAGATAACGCTCATACGAGAAGTGCATTATTTCTGGATCGTTTACGAATACAACCATCGTAGGCGGCTTAACAGCAACCTGGGTCACATAGTTAATGCGCAGACGACGTCCCTTGTCTGTTGGTGGAGGATTGATGGCAACCGCATCGGAAATTACATCATTCAGTAAATGTGTCTGAATACGCAACACATGCTGCTGTGCCACATGCTGTACAACAGGAAGCAGCTTTTGCAGGCGTTGCTTCGTTTTTGCAGACAAGAACACAATCGGAGCATATGTCATAAACAAAAAGTGATCGCGAATTTTCGTTTCAAACTGATGCATCGTTTTGTCGTCCTTGTCCACGACATCCCATTTGTTAACGACAAACAGCGATGCTTTACCCGCTTCATAAGCATAGCCAGCAATGTGCTTATCCTGTTCAATGATGCCTTCCTCGCCGTTAATAACGACCAATACAACATCTGCACGCTCAATAGCACGCATGGCACGCATTACACTATATTTTTCGGTCGTTTCATATACCTTGCCACGTTTACGCATACCTGCCGTATCAATCAGTACATACTTTTGACCGTCTTTTTCAAAAGGTGTATCAATTGCATCACGTGTCGTACCTGCAATGTCACTAACGATAACCCGCTCTTCTCCCAGAATGGCGTTAACCAGTGAAGACTTACCTACATTCGGGCGGCCGATCAAGGCAACACGAATAACGTCTTCATCATAGTGATCTTCTTCCAGCTCAGGCAAATTGGATGTAATGGCATCTAGCAGATCGCCTATCCCTGTACCATGGCTACCAGAAACAGCGATTGGATCACCAAATCCATAAGAATAAAACTCATAAATCAGATCGGCGCGACTGAGGTTGTCCACCTTGTTGACAGCTACGATGATCGGTTTACCCGAACGATATAGCATTTGAGCAACCTCTTCATCTGACTGTGTAATTCCTGCTTTCGCATCACTCATAAATACAATTACATCTGCTTCTTCTATTGCAAGTTCGGCCTGCATACGGATGGATTTTAAAATGACATCCTCACCATCAATCTCAATGCCGCCGGTGTCAATAATACTGAAGGATTTACCATTCCACTCCGATATACCGTATATACGGTCACGAGTGATTCCGGGTTTATCTTCCACGATGGACAAACGATCCCCGATTATCCGATTAAAAATAGTGGACTTGCCCACATTCGGACGACCAACGATAGCCACAACGGGTCTTGCCATAAATTCACTCCTCCTGTCAATTCTTCCGCTATCATCATAGCAAAAAACATACCTATTGGCGATATGGTCACGTAACAACAATCGGCGAACCCTCTGGGTCCGCCGATGGTGTACGTTATGCATATTATAAAATGTATTGATTTAAACTCATTTAAATTTGTTCAGCTTATCGCCAAAACGCTCGCCGAGCGTGATGCTCAGACCGGAATTATTGAGGGAAACGTTAGGATTATTCAGTTCCTCACGAGGTGCACGAGATGCACGTGGTGCTCTTTCTGCTTTAGGAGCAGCTTCAGGAGCTTCCTCAGTTTCTTTAATGCTCAGGCTAACACGTTTTTCGGAAGGATTCATTTCAAGAATTTTAACTTTCACTTCTTGCCCTTCTTCCAGAACTTCTTGTGGAGTTCCAATGTGTTTGTGGGAAATTTGGGAAATATGAACCAAACCTTCCACGCCAGGAGCGATTTCAACGAATGCGCCGAAGTTAACCAGACGTTTTACAACACCTGTTACGATGTCATTGTTGTTGAATTGTCCAGCAGCCGATTCCCAAGGACCAGGCTGTGCAGCTTTCATGCTCAGGCTGATTTTTCCTTTTTCAGGATCTACTTTCAAGACTTTTACTTTCACTTGGTCTCCTTCAGAAACTGCATCAGAAGGCTTATCGACATGAGTCCAAGCAATTTCAGATACGTGAACAAGACCATCCACGCCGCCAACATCTACGAAAGCAC
This sequence comes from Paenibacillus peoriae, assembly GCF_022531965.1. Lineage (GTDB taxonomy): Bacteria > Bacillota > Bacilli > Paenibacillales > Paenibacillaceae > Paenibacillus > Paenibacillus polymyxa_D. Next base: position 3,374,478 of record NZ_CP092831.1, read on the forward strand.
CGAACTGAGTAAGACGTTGAACCGTACCTACGATTTCTTGGCCTTCTTTCAGCTCAGCCATTACTTTAAGCTTGTTGGCTTCGAATTCTGCTTCCAGAACGTCTTTTTGAGAAAGAATCACTTTGTTATTTTCACGATCCAGTTCTTTTACAACAACACGCAATGTGCGGCCTTTGTAATCACTGAAATCTTCTACGAAGTGACGTTCTACCATGGATGCAGGGATAAATCCGCGCAGACCCACGTCTACCACGATGCCGCCTTTAACGACATCATTTACAACGACTTCAAATACTTCTTTGCTTTCGAACAGTTGCTCCAACTTTTCCCAAGCATTTTCACTGTCGATTGCACGTTTGGACAGAACAAGTTTTTCCTTGCCATCGTCAATGCTGATAATTCTAGCTTCAACCTCTTGGCCTACTTGTACTGCTTCTTCTGCGTTATCCAGACCAGAAGACAACTCGCGAATTGGAATAATTCCATCGTATTTATATCCAATGCTTACTACCGCTTGGTTATCTTCCAATTTCACGATTGTACCCTTAACGGTGTCACCTTTTTTCAGGGAGACGATTTGATCGAGCTCGTCTTGATTTGCCGCTTCAGCAGCTTCTTGATTTTTAATTTCTTCCGACATGTCAATACCCTCCTCAATTCAAAAAAAACCATTTATTTAAACCTGCGCATGGCAGAGTTCAAAACATAAATAAACTTTTGTTCTAGTTTTCCGAGCTTAGACACAATTCATACAAGCCTTTCAGTTATTCGTAGGCTTACCCGTTTCCTTCATCGTGCGAATACGAGACATAATTGCTTCTGTTGCCAGTTCAAGTGGATCTCCTTCGATATCGGCACCCTTTTGGTAAGCTTCCAAATTGACAGGTTTACCGTATAACACTTTCGTTTTACGGAAAAGCTTGTAATCACCAATAATGGCGACCGGAACGGCAGCCGCTCCACTGCGTAGCGCAAAGCTTGCAGCACCCTTTTTACCGATTCCCCCAGCTCCTCTGGAACCTTCGGGAAAGATTCCCATAACCTTACCATCACGCAAAATGTTCAATGCCAACTTAATGGATTCCTTACTTACACCGCCACGTTTGACTGGAAAAGCTCCCAGTTTCCCAATTAGTGGACCCAGTACAGGAACATTAAACAGCTCGGCTTTTGCCATAAAGTGAACCTTTCTTTTCAGCAAAATACCAACTGTAGGAGGGTCAAGATTACTAATATGATTAGAACACAACAGCACTCCACCCTCAGCAGGAACATTTTCCCTGCCTACCGCCTCAAGTCTAAACAGAACGCGGTAAATGAGACGCAAAATACTGGCGCATACAGTATATATCATTGGCTGATCTCTCCATCCTTCTCCGTTAAGCAATAAGATACGATCATATCAACGACATCCTGAATGCCCATTTGGGTCGTATCGAGCACGATGGCGTCCTCACTGCAACGAAGCGGAGATACCTCCCTCTCCTCGTCAAGCTTGTCACGTGCCGCAATGTCACGTTCCAGTTGCTCCAGAGTGATATCATCAGTTTCGCTCAGTTCTTTAAAACGGCGGGAGGCACGTTCCTGAACACTTGCGGTCATGAACACCTTGACTTCCGCATCGGGAAGTACAGTTGTTCCAATATCGCGACCATCCATAACGACACCCTTGCGTGCAGCCATCTCACGCTGGTTTTCAGTCAAACGTGTCCGTAAACCAGCAATACTTGAATACTGTGACACGTTGCTAGTCACTTCCATCGAACGGATCACAGTGGTTACATCTTCCCCGTTACAATAAACCTTTTGGCCTGTGGGGTCCGGTACTAATTCAATCACCAGCTCAGGTACATGTTGAAGCACTTTTTGTACATTTTCTGCAGGAATTTCCTTACGCATCATGTACCACGTTGCTGCTCGGTACATGGCTCCAGTATCTACATATACATAAGAAAGTGTTTTCGCCACCAAGCGGGCCACTGTACTTTTCCCTGCACCAGCAGGTCCATCAATGGCTACATTTATTTTGTTAATTGAAGATACATGTTGCCTTGCCAACAGGGAATTCCTCCTAACCTAACCTCAAGAAAAAAGCAGGCATTGCCTGCGACGTGAAAATTATACCACACATTTATAGGCGATGCAAAATAAGCGACAGGTTTACTAAAAAAGAAAAATTTCGGATGATTAAGATTTCCCCCGGAATTCCAGCTGTCTTTCAAAGCAATATTTAATCAGTTTTTGACGCTCCTGATCAGCGATTTCCTCATATTTCAGCATAATGAGTTTGCGACCGTTTTCCATCTGCTGAATGCGCACAATTTCAGATTGGAACGGAACATGCTCCTGAGTACCGTTTTTATATGGAACTAAAATCCAGCAAGACAATGATTCTCCTTCTTCAAGATGATGAGTTCCCTGGGTGTGAAAAGAAACACCCCCACCTCCTACATCATGTGTCTCTGCTACAAATCTGGACTCGTTCGCACCATGCTTTACAGCAATTTCCAAGTTGGCCTTAACCCGAAGAAAGTTTCGACGCTGAATTTTGCTGATGCTGTCTGGAGCAGGTTTGTGGATACGAATCATCCGGAGGATATCCTCTTTGAAACCCGTAACGTGGGTATTAAAATAATTTTTAATCCCACCCTCGCTCAAAAAAAATATAGACAGTTCTTCCCCTAGAAACAATTTTTTCAAATGCCCACTTGTTTGTGACATAGGAATTTCAATTAAAAAGTTCTGTGACTCCTCTTCTGCAATACGAGACTTAAATTCAAAAATCTCGTCCTTATGGTCAGTACCTGCCACTTGTATGTATAACACATCATTAATTTTGGGAAACAAATGATCCACCATCCTTGTCCATTAAAAGCTCTAATTAAGGTATATAATACCACGACTTTGTGCCTATATTAAGCATAATATTTGTTTGATCTATGACTAAAGCACAAAAAACCTCCTTCATGAAGGAGGTTTAGAGTGACTATTGATTCATTTTCATGTAATCAACTAGACATTACTTGCAGTAACCTGAGGTTCATCTGAATCTTTAACCTCTTCAATCGTTTCTTCCATCCCCGTATTGGCGTTAATGTATATCCGGTAAACGGAACCATTGATTTTACCACCAAATTCATAACAGAGAACTTCATTCGAAAGTTCATTTTCAATTAAGGCTTTACGGTGGTAAGTTTCACGAAACTCAGGATTCAATTTTGCTCGTGCTGCATTCAAATTCAATTTCGCTTGCGGTATGCGGCGGAGATGACTATGCTCATACACATAATCACTGGCTTGAAAACCGATCACTTGTCCGTTATCAAGGCCTGATCTGACTGCGATTTTTTCTGGATAGATAATCACATCCCCTTGTTGGCTCACAAATGTAATGTTAGCTAAATTCCCGCTTTCATCATACGCAACGGGCTTCATGTCTTTGTAACCTTTTTGTTCAAGGTATTCACTAGCATAGCGAATCGCTTCATTACGTGTTGCTTTCTTAGGACCTACTGCCCTCATGTCATGATAAGAAATAAGCTTGCCGCCTTTTTTCGTAAAATCCATACTGGCCACAGGCTGCTTCTTATTTAGCAGGGTAGCTGTATAAGATGCCCATTCCGTTCCTTTACCGTTTTCGTTCACCCTGATCTGACTTTCCGGTTTTCCTGTAAATTCAGCAGCATTTTGTTTAATTTGTTCTGCATTTACTGGCGGGAGACTCAATTTTTTCACAGAGCGTTTATCATAGATGCTGGCTACAGACGGTCCCCAATCCAGCTCTTTATAGTTTTCCACCTTTTTGTCCACGGTTTTAAAGCCATCAATAATGGTGTTGTCCTTCGGCCCAGTTTGAGAACCTGCCGCCATATCCACATCCGTCCAGCGCAAATTTTTGCTAATGACTTTCTGCTGCACTTCCTGCATGTTTTTCGAAATTTCTTTGGAATTGTTATACAACGTTTTCAGGTTCGAAATTTCTTTCTCGTTTAAAGGCTCGTGATCCAGATCACGGACAGCGGTCTGATACGAAAATGCAGATAGATGTGACAGCAAATCTTTAGCATGATTAAAAGGCATTACATTGAGGGGCAACTGATTAACCTCATTTTGAGCCTCACTTGTAATCCTCCACACGTTCATCAAACATTTGCGGTGCATCGCGTGTGAAGTATTATGGACTGCAACCGCGTTACCGAGTTGAGAATGCAGCTGATCCATATGAAACGACAAATCGTGAAACGCACGCTGGTATTGATTTTCCGCTTTTATCGACATGCTATTTGCCTGAAGAGACACCTCTTTTCTCATCTGGCTTTGCTGATAACCCCACACAAATGCTCCTATCATCATCAGGGTAACCACCGGGAACAATACGGAACTAAGTCGCTTATACATATTGGGAGTCTCCTTTCTTCAAGTACACTACCGATAGTGTGACAAGAAGAAAGCTCTCTTATGCATGGTTTTCCATGACTTCAACAATAAACTCAGAGTTATCGCAAATACAGCGTTTAAAGCCGGTCTGAATCTGTCCTTGCTCTATGCGTCCTCTCAGCACAAAGCGTTCTCCGCATCTTTTACAATGAATTCTAACTTTTATACGCAAAAAAGACACCTCTTTCTCTAACAGGTTTGTCAGATCAGTGTGTCCCATTTTGTTACATGTTAACCTTTTCTTCCCGTTTTAACAAACGAAAAGGAGAACGGTTATTAGCCCGACTGATCTTCGCCATTCCTCCATACCATAGAAAGGCCATAAGTGGAATGATAAACCAGATCCAGTCATGCGAAAATTTCGTTAAAATCAAATCGTATACTCCGTGCCAGAACCATGGAAGCACCAATGACAGCAGCAACATGTATTTGCTCCTCAAGCCTTCTGAAAACTTGGCCTTCCCCATGTAGTAGCCCATCATTACGCCAAACATCGCATGACCGGATACCGGTAGCAATGATCTCATCAGCATCATGCTAACCGAAGCATGGCCCGCCCAGGCATATAACAGATTTTCAACCGTTGCAAATCCGAGTGAGACTGCGGTCGCATACAAAATACCATCATAAGGCTCGTCGAACTCGGTATGATTATAGATGATGTGATACAACAGAAACCATTTAAAAAACTCTTCCACTCCGGCTGAAATGCCGAACGCCTGGATTAACGTGTGATCCCCTAGCCAAAGCAGCAGCCCTCGTTGAAAAATCATGACAGGAAGAACCACCAAAAAGCCGAGCAAAAACACTTTAATAACCATGTGCAGTGGCTCCGAATCATACCTGTCCTTCAAGTAAAAATACATCAATAAGGCGAGACCCGGCGCTGTGGCTGCCGCTATAACTGAAAACAGAAGCACCGATCATCCCTCCATAAAAATGAGTCGGCTCTGCTTTCAGCGCAGAGCCGACAAATTCACTTCAATATCACTTTTGATAAAACGAATCAAGAACGGCTGTCAAAATGAGTGCAGATGACAGCAACTGCCTGTTCAGGAATGACCAGTTTGCCGTACTCTTCCAACATAGCTGGTGTAACGGATGAGCCTTCTCCAAATTCAGCAAGAACCGCGATTAAAGCGGCAAGCTTGGACTCCTCTACTTCTTCTGGTTCCAAATGCAGAATCCATTTTCCTCTATAATGATACAGCTTACCTGCTTCCGTAGTGTTGCTACGAAGCATATGAGCCGCTTCTATGAGTACTTCGAAATCGCTAAACGCATAAACGATGGAATCACTATGCTCCAACGTGACTTCCATTTCGTAGACTTCCTCTGGAAGCTCCTCATCGGGACCCGAACCATACTGTTGATGGTCGTATTTACCCCGAGTGACGATAACAACCATTCCTTGAGCAGGAAGCGCAAAGACTTCGACAGCTAACGGTCCCGTGGCGTCGAAGCCCAGCTCACTGTATGCCTGATCCATCATTTCGGTAAACAGCTCATGAACTCTAGGAATTTCTTGCCACATATCGTCTTTTTGAATACCGCGTTCGCTCAAATCGTCAAAGGTAAGGAAAATCCGTATCTTGTCCTGACTTAATCTTTCTATTTTCATACTGGACCCTCCTCCTGGCAGCCGAGTGTTATTAACAGATTATGATGCAATTATGATGCCTGTGATGAAAATGGTTCTATGTAATCATGTTATCATTTTATAATCGTAAATGCACGCAATAAAAAGATAAAAAAAAGAATCATTTGAACGGCTTTTACAAAAAAGCCGCAAAATGATTCGGAATAAAGGTTTCTGGGTTACAATCCCGGTACGGCTGTATGAGTTTCTTTCAAAATTTGCTCGACCTCACGTTTAACATCGGGACTTGTGCTGATGAAGTCTTTAATCAACTTCATATTCTCTTCTTTGTTCTTGGCAGTATGGGCGTTATAAGCGGTTTTATCTGTTTGTGAATGATGGTCTTGATCCTTATGGGTGTCTTCTTTATTGAGCGTAATCTCGCCCATCCCGGGGAATGCCGCGTCCATCATTTTAGTGCGGGCTTGCTGCACTAAATTGCCGCCTTTTTTTCCACCTATGTCCATAGATAAGCCCAACATGTTGCGGTTACGGGAGATCATAGAGCTTGCGACAGCGCCCAAAACGATTCCCAGGAAAAATGAAGATGTTTTCACAATTAGAACCTCCCTTTGTGGTAGAATCAAGCATAGTGTTCGTCAGTAGTGACAAACTCATACGGTATAAAATACAGGAAGGTGAGATGAAATAATGGGTACAAAAACAGCAGCCATTTTGTTCACCGCATGTCTGCTGCTTAGTGCTTGCACTGCAACCAAGCCTGAATCTGCGGCAACAAGCAACCAGCAGGATTCGGTAGCGTCTGACTCAAGTAACAGCGCCAAAGATCAGAGCAACGTCTCTTCCCCAAAAAACAGCAGTAAGCAAGCAGGCAGTGATGAACATAACTCAGCGGATAAAACCAATGCACAAAATGATAAAACCAGCGAAAGCAACGAAACAGGAGCTGCGACATCTGCAACTATCAATAACAAAATGTATCACTTGGACAAAGCTTACAATGTAATCCCTGACCAACAAGGTACCGAAAAAAAAGTCGTGTTATTGACCTTTGATGATGGTCCTAAGGAAGCAGCCATGATTAACAAAATCATAGATGTACTGGACAAACACAAAGCGAAAGCAATTTTCTTCGTAAACGGTTACCGTGTAAAAAAGCATCCTGAGTTGCTTAAGCTTATCCATGACCGTGGACAGCCCATCGGCAACCATAGCTGGGATCACATCGTGCTGAAGAATAAATCTGAGCCCGAGGTCAAAAAACAGATTGAAACGGTACAAAAAGCTGTTAAGGACATTACAGGCCAAGCCCCCGTCTTCTTCCGCCCCCCTCATGGTGCAGGCGGGGACGTAGGTCGCAAGGTCGCTAAGGAAAACGGTCTCCTATACATGACATGGTCCGTCGGTTCTCTGGACTGGACAATGAAAAAGAATCAGCCTAATAAAACGGAGGCACTTCTCAAAAATGTAACAGAACAACTTCATCCAGGCAGCAATATCTTGATGCACGAACTGCCATGGACAGCTGAGGCGCTGGACAGTCTATTGACGCGCCTTGAGCAAAAGGGTTACCAATTTGTCGATCCGCAAGGGATTGAGGTTCCTGCTAGCTAGTAGACACTTGCGTATACTCCGGATTAACTATAGATGATGCAATAAAGGCCTCCATTCTCCGTTATTCATGTGGAGATGGAGGCTTTTTCGCCGTATCATTACGCGCCTTGACCTAAGCACAGACGTCCATAATAACTTTATATTACCAAAGCATTTCACTGATGGGTGGTGCACCCTTGACGCCCCACCACAGTAATGCTGCAGTAATCAGCACAAAAAGAGTGCTCAAAAAATTTAAAAACCACTTGCTTACCCGAATACGGCGGGACGGAAACATTTCTGCCCGCGTTCGGTACTCACTGGCAGGAGTGTCACCCTCCATCGTCACAGCAACTTCTGGTGCAGCGGCAACGTGAGCCAATTCTGGCACGGGCCGTGAAGCACGGGAGCGAACTGGTTTAGATTTTGACCTGTCCTCTTCCTTGCCTTTGCGACCATTTCGACGGCTACCATAGGTCTGCACTCTGCTAAGTTCCTGATTCATTCTTCATACCTCCGAAAACGTAACGCTAAACCAGATATAAGGTCAATCACAAAATGACAAATGATCGGTGCCCACAGACTACCGGTCTGCACATATATGTAGCCCAATCCATAACTGCTAAGAAAAACCCAGCCAGTGGGAATCCAATGCCGTAAATATCGGATATGAATCACCGCAAATAAAATGCTTGTCCAATAAGGACCAAAGCTGTACTGAATCGCACCTCTGAACAAGAGTTCCTCACAGATAGAAACGATAGCTGCTATACAAATAATATGCCAAACCGGACGATTTTGAAATAGCATTTGGTTAATACCACCGTCATCCATAGCATCCTCAGGCATAATCCGGGATAGCAACAGATCCACAAGTAACATAGCGGCGGCCAATCCCAATCCCCACCATAAGACGTGCAGAGTGTTCGGCAATGCAAATAGTTCTAACAAATTTCTTTTCTGAAAAAATATCCAGATTGAGCCAATCAGCAGGGTCAGCCCCTGAGTTAGATACAAATTGTAAAGCAGCAAGCGGTCGTTCAATTCATGAATTTGCGCTCTTTTCCATTTCACTTTAAGCTTTTTCATAGTTAGTTAGTCCTCTGCATAGTCTTCTTTAGCATCATAGCCAAAAAGTCGGGCGGATTCAAGAAGACTTAAATCTTAATTTTCCGCATTCTGTAGCTATATATCTAGCCTGCTATCCTCACATGTCGCATGTCCTATTGACATGCCCATGTAAGCCATGATACATTATGAAAAAATTATTAGCGACAACAACAATGATGGAGAAAAGGTATTGATTTCGTCCTCAGAGAACCGGTGCTTGGGTGGAAGCCGGTGACGAAGTAACTACTTTCAGCGCTCCTGAGTTATTGCACCGAGGTCTGGGGAATATTTCCCGGCATTAGATGCAATCGGCAGAAAACCGTTATCCTTTCGGTCATTTTATGACCGCTGAAGGCAGTCCATTGCGAAATGGCTGCGAATTAGGGTGGTACCACGATAACTCTCGTCCCTTACTATGGAGATAGTATGTGATTCGGGGGTTTTTTTGATGCCCGAAAACCGCAAAGCGTCTCCGCATAAGACTTTTGGTCGTTAGTTTGGTGCATAATGCTATTCCATCCCTTTTCTGCGTCAATGCGTTATCACACTAGTATTTCACACCGCTCTCCTGTACTTTTAGAAGCATTTCAAGTTTTTTCATGTTCTTTATGGAATGTATTTCAGTTTGAAGTGCATCCTGTCCATAAAAGAAGTTAACTTTGAGGAGGAAACCAAATGTTTAAAGTGTTAGTATCCGATCCAATCAGTGACCTGGGCATCCAGCAACTGATGGATGCAGACGATGTCACGGTGGACAAGAACACAGGTCTCAGCGAGGATGAATTGGTTCAAATTATTGGTGACTATGACGCATTACTCGTTCGAAGCCAAACTCGGGTAACCGAACGCATCATGACGGCAGGTAAGAACCTCAAGGTTGTAGGGCGAGCTGGGGTCGGAGTGGATAACATCGACCTCGAAGCAGCAACACAACGCGGGATTATCGTTATTAACGCTCCTGACGGCAACACGATTACGACATGTGAGCACACTTTTGCGATGATGATGGCTCTAGCACGTCATATTCCACAGGCATATGCCAAAACCATTGGCGGTACATGGGATCGTAAAACATTCCTCGGTGTCGAACTGCGTAACAAAACACTTGGAGTCCTCGGCATGGGACGTATCGGCAGTGAGGTGGCTAAACGTGCCAAAGCATTTGGCATGAGTATCCTCGGCTATGATCCATTTCTAACGGAAGAACGCGCTGAGAAGCTGGGCATTAAGCTTGCGAGCGTGGATGAAATTATCCGCAACGCAGATTTTATGACCGTACACACACCATTAACACCGGAAACGAAACATATGATTGCTCGTCCACAGTTTGAAGTGATGAAAAAAGGAATGCGCATTATCAACTGTGCCCGGGGCGGAGTTATCGATGAAATGGCTCTTGTTGAAGCCATTGATGAAGGTATCGTTGCCGGTGCAGCTTTTGACGTATTCGAGTCAGAGCCGCCAGCACAGGACCACCCATTCCTGAGCCACCCGAAAATTATCGTTACACCACATCTGGGTGCCTCGACTGTCGAAGCTCAGGAGAATGTAGCTATCGACGTGTCCGAGCAAGTGCTGCATATTTTGCGTGATGAGCCTTTTAAAAATGCGGTCAACATGCCTCCAGTACCATCCAACGTCATGACGCAATTGCAGCCATATTTCTCGCTTGGAGAGAAGCTGGGCAGCTTTGCCGCTCAGATCACGAATCAGGCTGTACGTGAAATTCAGGTAGATTACGCTGGCGATTTGTCCTCTGTGGATACACAGCCGCTGACACGGTATATTTTGAAAGGCGTACTTAGCCGTCATCTGGGCAGCGATGTGAACATTGTAAACTCTGTACATCTGGCCAAAACACGTGACATCCATCTTGTCGTATCTCAGGCGCCCGCCACCAAGGGTTTTACCAACCTGATTACCGTTACACTCAAAACGCAGAGCGGCGAAGAGCAACGTGTATCTGGCACCCTGCTGGCAGGCTATGGCGAACGTATTGTTCGGTTGAACCAGTTCCCAGTAGACGTGGCACCGGAAGCTCATTTCCTGCTCATCTCGCACAATGATAAACCAGGCATTATCGGTCGTGTCGGCACCTTGCTTGGGGAGAACGGCGTCAATATCGCTTCCATGCAAGTAGGGCGTAAAATTGTCGGCGGAGAAGCCATCATGATCCTGACTGTCGATAAAGCCGTGCCGAAAGACGTACTGATTCAACTCGTTGGTTTGCCAGAACTAAATACTGCCCAAGAAGTAGTGCTAGATTAGTTCCAGACCCTATTGAGAAGACCATGGTTTTATAATAAAGAGAGGCGCCTGGCTACCCAGGCGTCTTTTTCTTATACCGAGTTATCTATCATGTGAGTAATCATTTTGAAACAGGATGTTCCACGTTGAACAAGATAAATGTTGATTTTTCAACAAAAAGCACCCTCTTCCGAGGATGCCTGCAAACTGGGGGATATCAGATTGGGCTTATAAGCCTGTTACAGACCCAGCTTAGTTTTGCTGGAGATGGGCAGCAAAATAGTAAATTCCGTCCCTTCCCCCAATACGCTGGCAGCAGAGACAGAGCCTCCGTGAGCCTCTACAATATTCTTGACAATAGCAAGCCCCAAGCCAGTCCCTTTATCCTCACCACGTACTCTGGCTTTATCTGCCTTGTAAAAGCGGTCGAAAATATAAGGTAGATCCTCGCTGGCAATGCCTACACCTTCATCCTTAATCCGAATACGGATTAACTCATGCCGTTCTCCCAAAATTCGATCCGCCGCAATAGTAACCTTTTTCCCACCGGGTGTGTGTCTAAATGCATTATCCAGCAAATTGGTCAATACCTGTTCCAATCGGTCTTCATCTGCCTCAGGCAGCAGCAAACGTTGGCCATGCTCATGGTAATCGAGTGTCAGTCCCTGTTCCTTTGATCGTACCGTAAATTTACGGTGAACACGCTCGATCAACTCGTTCACATCCACTTCCTGTCGGTGCATGTCTGTATGACCAGCCTCCATTCGGGCCAGATCAAGCAGATCCTTGACTAACCTTCCCATGCGTAATGACTCATCATGGATGACCTGCACCAGTTCATCGGATTCTTCTGGTGAACCCGCCATACCATCCAGCAACGCCTCACTGTAGCCCTGCATCATAGATAAAGGTGTACGAATTTCATGAGATACGTTGGCCACAAAATCGCTCCGCATCTTCTCTAGCTTCACTTCTTCCGTAATATCTCTAAGCACAGCTACTGCACCGCGGATTGCATTATCCGTATACAGAGGCGCCATCTGCACCGACCAGGAGCCCTTCTTGACATGGATATAGTCTCCGACATCCTCTCCCCTGTCCATAACGGTATGGAACAGAGACTGCAAAGGCTCAGGTACAGAAGCTCCAAACTCCTCCAGATCACGTTCCTGCCACTCCAGCTTTTCCCAGATATTCAGCAAACTTTGTGCCGGCGGATTCGTCAAGATGATTTGTCCGCTTCTGTCGAAGGTGATTACTGCATCAGACATGCTTCGCAGTACGCTGGATAAATGGTTTTTCTCCTCATTCAGACTGCGGATCGTTGCTTCCAGTTCCGTAGACATATGATTAAAAGTTTTCGCCAGTTCTCCAATTTCATCACTGGTCACCAGCGAAAGCCGAGTATCATACCTTCCTTCACGAATGGCATTCGCCGCCTGAATCAACAGCTGCATAGGCTGTGTGATTTTAGTAAAAAGAAATAGGGCAAAAAAGGTCGTCAATAAAAATCCGACTATACATGTATAGGTGAACAAATGCTTGATTTCCGTCGATTCATACGCCGCAAAATTTCTGTTGATGTACGGCAATAAAAAAAGCCCTAGAAAAATAAGCACAGAGCCTACAAGGCAAATGATGGTGATCCACAGCTTGCCTACCAGCGATCTCCAGAAGTTCACGTTATTTTGGAACCTCCAGCTTATAACCTACGCCCCACACGGTCGTAATCATAGCGGCTGCCTCTGGCGATACCTTATTCAGCTTTTCACGAAGCCGTTTCACATGCGTATCCACAGTGCGCAGGTCACCAAAAAATTCGTAATTCCAAACGTCTTTCAGCAGTTCTTCGCGTGAGAAGACTTTATCTGGTGACACCGCCAAATAATGCAACAGCTCGTACTCTTTAGGCGTGAGACTGATTTCAATCCCACCCGCAGTTACCCGGTGCGCATCATGCTCAATGATAAGATTCGGAAAAACAATACTATTGCTGGGTACCGCCTCTTTCGTTAAAAAGGCAGTTTCCGACGAACGGCGTAAAATCGCCTTCACCCGGTAAATGACTTCTCGCGGGCTAAAGGGCTTAACCACATAATCATCAGCTCCGACTTCAAAGCCTTGTACACGGTTCACTTCCTCGCCTTTGGCAGTCAGCATAATCACAGGTGTAGCTTTGGTCTGACGCAGCCGTGTACACACCTCAATCCCATCCATCCCTGGAAGCATCACATCGAGCAAAATAATGCTGTAATCGCTTGCAGTCGCTTTTTGGAGGGCAATCTCGCCATCCTCAGCTTCGTCAATTGCATATCCTTCTTTTTCCAGATACATCCGCAGAAGGCGTCGAATGCGTTCTTCATCATCTACAATTAATATGCGGTTGCTTTGTTCTGACATATTCCCAGCCCCTTCGCTAAAAAAAGCATTCTCTCTATTTTACTATTTTCCCGTGCTTGGTCAAACTTTACTCTCATCCAACAGTCTCTTTACACCAAAAAGGCCGGGGTTATGACCCCCGTCCTGTCCGTTTCTTTTTCGTGTTGTCTGATTTGGCAAGTTGAATGAGACGGTTGATTTCGTCCTTGGTTAGGGGTCTGGTCAGACCGCGCTTCAAGTTTTGTAGCAAAAGATCTCCGAAGGCTATCCGCTTGAGTCTGATGACTGGGTGTGAAATGGCCTCAAACATCCGTCTTACTTGGCGATTTCTGCCTTCATAAATGGTAATCTGGATCACAGACTCCTTACCATTCGGATCTACATCTTTATATTCTACCTCGGCTGGTGCAGTAATGCCATCTTCCAGCACGATTCCCTTTTTCAGCTTGTCCAGCTCAGTACCATGTGGAACGCCTTTGACTGTTGCCACATATGTCTTGGGCACATGATGCTTGGGATGGGTCAGCAGATTGGCGAACTCGCCATCATTGGTGAGCAACAGCAGTCCTTCGGTGTCGTAATCGAGACGTCCCACCGGATATACGCGTTCCTTAACGCCTTTCAGATAGTCTGACACGATTTTACGGCCTTCCGGATCGGAAGCGCTCGTAATGACCCCTTTAGGTTTGTTCATCATCAAATAGATTTTTTTCTCGGTTTTGATCGGGCGTCCCTTTACCGTAATCATATCTTGATCAGGGTCTGCCTTCGTTCCCAGTTCAGTTACGACAACCCCGTTCACTTCCACGCTACCCGCCTGAATAAGCTCCTCACATTTACGTCTGGAAGCTACACCCGCTTGGGCCAATATTTTCTGCAATCTTTCCATGTTCGCTAATTCACCTCATGCTAATGATACCCATCCATGAGCAAAATCACAACCCCCGTTCAAAAAACGATGCAGAAATTAAAATACAAGCAGGCAAATCGCAATGGCTGCCACAAAACCAACCACATCTGAAAATAGTCCTACCTTCAAAGCATACCGTCCATTGCGGATACCTACCGCACCAAAATATACAGTTAGCACATATAGCGTCGTGTCTGTGCTGCCCTGAATCGTTGAAGCGATCCGACCGATCATGGAATCCGGGCCATAGGTGCGAATTAGATCCGTCGTAAACGCAAGTGAACCAGTGCCCGTCAATGGACGAAGCAAGCCTAAAGGCAATACCTCGCCCGGTACACCCCAGTGTTTAATCCAAGGGGTAACCCAAGAGATCAAATAGTCCAAGGCGCCGGATGCTCGAAAAATGCTAATCGCCACCATCATGCCTACGAGATGAGGAATAATGCTGATGGCGGTAGAAAATCCGTCTTTGGCTCCATCCACAAAAGAATCGTAGACAGGGACCTTTTTAGCATATGCATATAAAGGAATAAAAGCGAGAATAACCGGAATGGCCCAAGTCGATACGAGGTTTATAAAATTAAGCATGCCTCCCTCATCCTTTCCAAGTGGTGTCCCTGCCCTTGGCAGCCGTGATTCCCGTTCGCGGAACGGCAGGTAAAGATGCGGGCAACGTCGTTGAAGAGGCAGCAGATGTTGGTGCTGGTGGGGCGAGTGGCGCCAAGGATGACTGGGACGGCGGAATCGCCGGAGGACGGCGGCGCAATTCTCGACTACGGTACCAACGATCCGCCGCAATTGCAGCAAAGGTGGCTATTGCGGTCGCTACCAGTGTCGTACCGACGATTTCTGCCGGATGTGCGGAATGAAAATTTAGCCGTATCGCGATCAACGTCGTAGGAATAAGCGTAATACTGGCTGTATTCAGGGCGAGAAGCGTACACATGGCTGGTGTGGCGGTTTGCTTATCTGGATTGAGCGTCTGCAGCTCTTGCATCGCCTTGATTCCCATCGGTGTGGCTGCATTCCCCAGGCCCAGCAGATTGGCGCTCATATTGGACAGAATGTAACCCATAGCGGGATGATTACGCGGAACATCAGGGAAGAGAAAGGCAACTAAAGGAGAAAGAAGCTTGGATATTTTCTGTAAGAGCCCGCCATCTTCAGCCAGCCGCATCATGCCCATCCAGAACACCAGCACACTTATCAGTCCAAAGCACACTGTAACCCCCGTAGTTGCCCCGTCAAAAGCCGCTTTCGTCACCACCTCAATATTTCCCTGCGCGGCAGCAAATACAAATCCAATACAAATCAAAGCCACCCATATGAGATGAATCATGGCTGATTCCTCCTTTTCCCAATGATGTGACACGTACAGCTCTATTTCCTGGTTGCCCTATGCTCCAAACAAATTTTTAAGGATTTCGTTCCATCTGCTCGTCCAACCTCGTTGCTGAGTATTGTTCGCAGGTTCCTGTGCAGTTGGAGTCTCCTTCTGTGGCTGTACGGTTTTTTGAGCAGGCAGCTTACTACCTTTTGCATACACAGGAACAGAACCGATAAGTTTACCTTCCAAAAGGAATTCAACCCGTCCTCGTAAGCCAAAAGATACGTCCGCTCTATCGGCAGAAGCGGAATTTTTATACAACACCAGTCTTTTGTGCAACTGGGTTTTCTCGCCATCATGTAAAGGATAGGCAAAGCTTGTACCTGTTAATAGTGGGTAACCATCGATAGGTTGCTGCTTGTCCGTAATCGGAATGAGCGGATAATATCGGAATCCGTAATCAAGCATACGGGCATGATCGTTCCAATCGTCCCCGTCATTCAAGGTAACAGCAGCGAGCTGACGACCGTCCCGTGTAGCCGAACTGACCAGACAGCGAAACGCTTTTTTGGTAAAGCCTGTTTTCACCCCATCAGCTCCGTCATACAGCCGCAGCATTTTGTTTTTATTGTGCCATGAGTAATCCCAAGAATCGTTGGGATTCGGTGCTTTTTTCAATTCTGTTTTTACGATACGGGCAAAAGTTGGATTATGCAGCGCATAAGCAGTAAGCCGGGCCATATCATTGGCTGAGGAATAATGTCCCTCGGCATCCAGCCCGTGCGGATTAGCAAAATGTGTATGGCTTAGCCCAAGCTGAACCGCCTTGTCGTTCATCAAATGAACAAATCCCTCTTCTGTCCCCCCCACATGCTCAGCAATGGCAGAAGCGGCATCATTACCAGAACGGAGCATTAAGCCGTACAGCATATTTTCCAATGACATTTGTTCACCCATTTGCAGAAAAAGCGAGGACCCTTCTTTGGCATACGCGGTTGGGCTCACCTTTACCCGGTCCTGCAAGCGTCCATGTTCAATAGCCACGATCGCTGTCATAATTTTGGTCAGGCTGGCAATACGTAGCTCCCGGTCACCTTCGGTAGAATAAATGATTCTTCCTGATGTGACATCAATTAAAGAAGCAGCCTGTGCATGGGTTCCTAATGCGGGCGGCGCTACTTCTGTTTTTATCGCTCCCCGAACGGACTGCGGACTTAGCAACGTAAGCGGCAATGACAAAATAAGCAGTAGTACCAGCGGCAAAACAAATGCGCGTGCCTTATTCAAGAAATGGCTGTGGTCCGCGTGAATGTGTTGCTTTTTTTTAAACATTTGGATTCCTCCGGTTTTGAGCAAGTCTTGTACCATTCTATGTCCAAGCTGTTCAAAGTATGTCCACCTTTATAACAGAAAATTCCTTTACAGGACTAGCCATTAGCTGCTCCTTTTTCGCTTTCTTTCTACACAAACCAAGCAACATGCCCTCCTGAGCACATATATATTAGTTACTAAACGTTAAATATGGATCGAGGGGTTATAACATGCAGCGACTACAGTTTGAAATGATTTTAAGATCGCGGATTGTAGAGTCCGCAGAAGCATTGCATCGAAGCGGTGTATCCTTTGCCACTTTTGCTACCGCACGTTGCAACCCGCAATTTTGGAATTTAACGGAAAAAGGTGGCTTTCAGATCAAAGCAGGTGTCACACCAGCCCAAGGCATCAGAGATATCTTTTTAAACGGTCATCAATACGCTTTTGAATGTGCAACAGCTATGGTTATTGTGCTGTACAATGGAGTGCTGGATTCCATTCTGGAAAGTGAGTTTAATCGGATTTTTGCAGATATGCTGCTGTATGACTGGCACTATGACAGCGACCTCAGGCTCATACAGCAGGAAGGAAGTCATAAAGCGGCTCCTGGCGATATTCTGTATTTCAACAATCCGGATGTGTCGTCTGAAACATTAGAATGGAAAGGAGAAAATGTCGTTAAGCTGAAGGAAGACTTGTTTTATGGACATGGGATTGGCATCTTGCCGGCGAAAGGTATTATCGATTCCCTGAATCAACATCGTCGGCCTGATGCCACGGTATCCGCTTATTTGACGAATGAAGTGATCTATCCGGACTTCATCTACCTATCGCAGTTTGCTACCGAAGGAAATCGAAAAAATGAAATCTCGCTGCATACTTTATATCAACAGGAATACAGTCACCATATACATGCTTTCATTGGGGGAAGGCAGTATATTCGGGGATAGGCCCAAGTACAAGCAGAAAAGAAGGTATTCCTTAGCCTATACTCGGCTTTGGGATACCTTCCTGAGAGAATGCTTTTAATTTCAATAACTTTTACAAGTAAGCCGGGCCAGAATTACTGTGATCCGTAGCAACATCTACAGGTACCTGTGGGGGGGGAGTCTGCAAGTCGCCGCCTGAATTCCGGAAGATAGACTGAACCTTATCAATCAGGTATGGCGTGGAGTCAATGAGCTTCTCAATCAGATGCGTTTGATTGTCCAATGGAACGATTTGTGCCCCCTGTTTGCCAACAACCAGAAAAGCAATGGGATGAATAGATACACCACCACCGCTACCGCCTCCAAAAGGATGCCCTTCCTTCCCGCTATGATTACCCGACGCCGAGGAAGTATGAAGTGCCTCTTCGTCTACGTTAAAATCACTTCCCCCGGCAGCGAAACCAAATCCCACCTTACTGATTGGCAAAATAACAGAACCATCGGGTGTTTCCACTGCGTCTCCTACAATCGTATTCACGTCTACCATGGCTTTGATGTTTTCCATTGCGGTTTGCATGAGCCCTTGAATCGGGTGATCTGACATGATTTATTCCTCCTCTGCTTATCTCAAGCGTAGACTGCCTTTTCTTTCGCTATTGTGCGCAGGGGTTCAAGGAAATATGTATGTCATTCGATAGTTCAGAAAGGATTGAGTCTCACCTCTCTCCACTGTTTACCATTCATTGTTAGCTTGATGATCCGCCGCATTTTTTTTGAAAAAAACCCGTTTCCATGCCTCCGGTCCACCCGGAACGCGCCATATGCGGTAAGATAAGATGAGCATGGAGAACATTAAATAGCCGAGCGATACGTTTGCTTCACAGTTCAAAGTGGTGGTAAAACGCAAGCGATCCACCCAATAGGGCACAACATACAGCTTAGGGGTACAATCCATGCGTACAAAGCTTGAAGCATAACCGATCAAGGTTGTTTTTAATCCCCACAAAATACCAGTTGAGGTAGCTGTATATGCCGCGTCAGCAAGACTAATGTTGGTAGACCATTCCATTTTGGACATCGTCACATGTGCCAATGTATGTCGCAACCATTTATTAAAGGATTTCGTTCCCTTGAGCAAAACCCGTATATCATGTATAAATTGCTTGATTTTTACTGTATCAATATTACCGCTATCCACGGAAGCATCCGTTTTATGTATGTTTTTGTTGCGATCTAGCCGATAGAGAAGCCCTTTTTTCAACCCTGTTATGAGAATGGCCGGCACATCGTAATTCATTTTTATCATCCCGTATAGAAATCTGATCTCTAGATGCGCCCGATCATCATTGTCATGTTTGGCAATATTCAGCTTCAAACGAATACGAGAGAGCAGAACTGCCAGTACAAGTAATATAACGACGATGATGGCGATACTGATCCATTTCCACACTGGCGTGTCCTCCCTACCTTTTTGCTATAGAATATCATGGCAAAAATAGTATGACCGTTCGCCGGAAAATCATGCATCTTAAAATACCAACAGCCAGCCCCCAACGATATGAGGACTGGCTGTCTGTTTGAACTTTTACATAAGTGAGCCGCAAGATCCGGAGCAACTTTATTGGGATTCAAGATCTAGATCGTTGGCCGCAGGCTGGCTACTCTCCAGACGCTCGAACAATAATTGAGTCTCTTCCTCTAAATTGTCCGAATTCTCGAACAGCTCCGGTTGCGGTAGATCTGCCAGAGAGCCCAGACCGAAATAATCCAAAAATGATTTCGTCGTTCCGTACAATATCGGCCGTCCGATGGCTTCAGCTCGACCTTTCTCTTCAATGAGCTCCTTGTTGACCAGTGTATGTATGGCCCGCTCGGATTTAACCCCCCGAATCTCTTCGATTTCAACTCTTGTAATGGGCTGGCGGTAGGCCACAATGGCCAGCGTCTCCAAAGCAGCTTGAGACAGTGACGCACGTGCCGGAGAGTATGCGAGCTTTTCAAAGTAAGGTGCATGTTCGGATAAAGTTGCAAGCTGATAATGACCGGCAATACGGACAAGTTGCAGGCCTCTTCCCCCCTGCTCCATGTCCTGCTTCATATCTTCCAGGCACTGTTCAACCAGCTCTTGCTGCTGCTCTACAATGTCGGCGATCTGCTTGGTGGACAACCCTTCCTCTCCTGCTAGAAACAGCAGTCCCTCAATAATTGATTTCAGCTTCAGATAATCCATTAACCCGTAAATCCCCTCTCCACTCCATTACAATATCATCGAAAAGCTTCTCCTGATAACAGAAAATTTGCTTCATTTTCATCAGTTCAAGGATAGCCAAAAAGGTCACAACCACTTCATGCCGATACATATCCTCATGCATCAGCTTGGAGAACAGCAGCCGTCCTCCATTCCCCACCATCTCTAAAGCCCCGATAACTTGCCGGATACGGTCCTTGACTGAAATTTCGTCCCGATGAACACGGGTTACCGTCGTACGTCGTTCTGCTTTGCGCAAAGCACGCTGAAAGGCTGCGACCAAATCGCTTGCATGCAGCCCATGCACCGGATTTACGGGTTCAGTGGGCAGGAATGCACTCAGATCTTCTGGCTCTTTGCCATAAATTAGACTCCGCTCCCACTCACGTTCACTTAGATGGCGAGCAATCCCTTTATATTTACGATACTCCACCAGCTTGCGGACCAGTTCCTCACGTGGATCATAATCCTCTTCCTCATAAAAATCCAAATCGTCATATTCCATCACAGGTGGCTTGGGAAGCAACAATTTACTCTTAATGGATAAGAGCGTCGCCGCCATCACCAGAAACTCGCTCGTAATGTCCAGTTCCAGCTCCTGCATACTGTGCAAAAAAGCCATATACTGATCAGTAATATCGCTAATCGGGATATCCTGAATGTCGATTTCGGCTTTATCAATCAGATGCAACAGTAGATCCAGCGGACCCTCGAATGTTTCCAGCTTGTAGTTTACGACTGTCAATGTGCTTCCCCCTGCCTTACTCCAATCATCATTCAACAATACCTTTCCCTATAGCACTTATGCTCTGCGTTATCAATCCCTCTTTCTGTAGTATATACGTCATCGCCTTGCTTAACAATCCAATCCCTTTTTTCCCCTTGCAGTTTATACCGTTCTATTCAGCTATTCCTATCATTAAAATTGCTTGCCGAGATTGGCCATTTCAATCGCAGCCAGTGCTGAATCCCAACCTTTATTACCAGCCTTCGTACCTGCTCGTTCAATAGCCTGTTCAATGTTTTCTGTAGTCACTACCCCAAAAATAACAGGTACTCCCGTTTTTAGGCTGCTCGCTGCCACACCCTTGGCCACTTCATTGCAGACGATATCATAATGTGAAGTAGAACCACGGATGACCGTACCCAGCGTAATTACGGCATCATATTTGCCGCTTGCAGCCATTTTTTGCGCAATTAGTGAAATTTCAAATGCACCCGGAACCCAGGCTACATCAATTTCATCTTCCTGTGCACCATGTCGTTGAAGTGCGTCAATTGCACCGCTTAACAGCTTGCTCGTAATAAACTCATTAAATCTGCCCACCACAATACCATATTTTAAACCGTTCGATACAAGATTACCTTCTAGAAAACGTGCCATATTAATCAACC
Organism: Paenibacillus peoriae; assembly: GCF_022531965.1. GTDB lineage: Bacteria > Bacillota > Bacilli > Paenibacillales > Paenibacillaceae > Paenibacillus > Paenibacillus polymyxa_D. Next base: position 3,395,967 of record NZ_CP092831.1, read on the forward strand.
TCTCTTAATTTAAATTATTTACAATGACAAACGGCGACGGTAGTCCACCAAATGCTGAATACTGATCAGTTTCAATTGATGTCGCTTGGCGACCACTGCCAGATCAGGCAGGCGGGCCATTGAGCCATCTTCCTTTATAATTTCACAAATGACTCCAGCAGGCTTGAAGCCACTGAGTCGAGCCAGATCAACAGCCGCCTCCGTGTGACCAGCACGCTGCAAGACACCCCCATCGCGAGCAATCAGCGGGAACATGTGACCAGGCTTGCGGAAATCACTTCCTGTGACTGCTTCGTCTGCCAAGGCGCGTACAGTCAAGGAGCGCTCGGCCGCTGAAATCCCCGTTGTTGTCTCCATATGATCTACCGATACCGTAAAGGCAGTACCGTGGAAATCTGTATTTTGCTCTACCATAGGATGCAATTCCAAGGCCTCGGCTCTTTGTCGTGTGATCGGCACACAGACCAACCCGCGACCTTCTGTAATCATGAAATTAATGACCTCAGGCGACGCTTTTTCAGCCAAAGCGATAAAATCGCCTTCATTTTCGCGCTGTTCATCATCCACTACAATAACGACTTTACCGTTTTTCAAGTCCTCCAACGCTTCTTCGATGGAATCCAAACGAATCTCTTCGTCATGTTCCAACTCGCCATGCTCTATGACGTTTGCCATTGCACTTGTTTGGCTACCTCTATCCATAACACTTTCCTCCTCATGTCTTAGCCACGAATGCTCCTGAACAGGCTTACCATTCAATATCAGGCAAAACCGTGTTTCGCCAAATAGTCCAAACTGAGAGGAGCTTCTTCTACTCTCTCCGCCTCCGCTGCACCTCTGTAACTTAAAAGCTGTTCTACATATTTGCCCAAAATATCGCATTCGATATTGACGGTATCCCCCTCACGTTTGCCTTGTAAGGCCGTTTCGGATAAGGTGTGGGGAATAATGGATACGGCAAAGGTCTCTCCCGTACGCTGTGCGACTGTGAGGCTTATACCATCAATTGTGATTGACCCTTTGAGAAGAATATATTTAAATAATGTTTGATTTTTAGGCTCAATTTCGTACACCACTGCATTCTGGTCTGATGTCACCCCGCGAATCGTTCCCGTCCCGTCCACATGTCCTTGCACGATATGTCCTCCGAACCTTCCACTCGCCGCCATCGCTCGCTCCAGATTGACTCGGCTGCCGGATCTCAACTCTTTCAGATTAGTGCTACGAAAGGTTTCCGGCATCACATCAACCTTAAAGTCTTTCGTACCGATCTGTATCGCCGTCAGGCAAACGCCATTCACTGAGACACTGTCTCCTATTTTTAAATCGCCCAACACCACGGAACCCGAAATCCCCAGCACCATCGCTTCACCGCTTTTGGAAATGGTTTGAATACGACCCACTTCCTCGACCAATCCGGTAAACATGCCTTCACTCCTTTCCACTACATCTCAGTTTATCCCTAATTCATCAGCTATAAGCGCAAAAAACCCCCAGTTCGGATTCAATCCGTCATGGGGGTGATGAGAGTCACATTTGTAGTATACAAGCGCAGTTCATATGCATCTTAAGACGACATGAAATCATAGGTTTGCCAATAGAAAGCATGACTGAGGATACAGCCAAATACGCTCAGAACACCCATCAAAAAGAAAGCTTAAGAAAGCTATCGCCCGATGCCATCCTACAACGAAATAAGCCGTACGCACAATTGGGTATGCTAAAAATCGGCACATGTCACGTCATGCACATGCGCTTCGTATCCTTCTCCCATCCAGACTATACTGTCGGTCCCGGATTTGCACCAGGTCCACCTTCTGCTGATCATTCAGCATCCGGGTCACGGACTAAGCCATGCTGTTTCTCACAAAAACGATCCACAAACATGTCATCACCGCCGGTGGGGAATTTCGCCCCGCCCCGAAGGATCTTGCTCTTATTTAATTGAATTAACATTAAACTTGTTACGTATATTAGCACCGACTTCTAAAAAAAGCAAGTTATCAAATAGAAGCTCCTGCTTTGGTTTTGACATATTGGCTGGAGAGTTCTTCAAACCAGGTTTTATCGTTCATATGAAGCGCCAAGTCAATCAGATCGGCCAGTTCCTCGACTCCCAGCTCTGTTGCATGATCAAAGGTAATTACGGCTGAAGCAACCGGTCCTCGCCCTTCCTCAGAACATGCTTCATAATCCAGTCGTACATCAACATGTCCGTCAATAAACTCGCATTTTAGAAAATAAATAATTTCGCACATTAAAATGGGGCGTACTTGTGTTTCTAACACGCAATCCATCACCTTGGCAGAATAATGCTGGTTCGTCAGCGTAAATTTGTGTTCTGTCGCTGCCAGCGAGGTCCGTCCAAAATCATCCGTAAACTTGAGTTCCACTGGCTTGATGTTCATAACCTTAGGGATTTGCTTCTTTATAATTTCGATTATTTCAACTGTATTCAGCTTAATCATTACCTGCACCTCATTGCATCTTAAAATTCAGAAGAAAACTTTTTAACGTGCCTCTTATAGGCCTCCACTCCTATATCGGAAATCATTACCTGTTTTTTTATGCTTCAACCCATAAACGACAAAAAAGATTCTTTGCGCAAAAAGCGCAAAGAATCTTGATCGAGCCACTACAGTAACAGCGGCTAACAATGTTAATCGATGATTATGCAAAAAACAGGATTATAGCTCTGAAATTTCATGTTTCTTTTTCAGGATAGTCCAGCGACGCTCAATCTCCTGTTCAAAGGTCGCCAGCGTAGCCTCCTCCTTAATAAGATGCTTCGTTTTACCCATTAATTTCAGCCATTCAGCAGCTGGAATTCGTTTTCCTTTGTCCTCCGGATTGTACGTAATCGTCGTACTGCCTTGCTCTATTTCGTACAAAGGAAAGAAACAGGACTCGACTGCGGCGCCCACAATGCTGGTACCCAGTCTGTCTTCGGATTTCCAATTCAGCGGACAGGCGCACAGGATTTTACCATAGGCCGTACCCACGTTGTTTGCATACCATTGAGCCTTGGCTGCTTTACGCAGCATATCCTGCGGATGACTTTCAGCAGCGGTAAAAGCATACGGAATGTTACAAGCAGCCATGATTTGCACGGTATCCTTGTGATGCCCTTGCTTTCCTTTTTGCATTTTACCTACACCCGACGTACTGGTCATGTGACCGAGCGGAGTGGAGTAAGATTGCTGTGAACCTGTATTCATGTACCCCTCGTTATCATATTCCAGCATGATTAGCTTATGATTACGCAGAGCCGCACCAATCGCAGAACCCATACCAATATCCATCCCACCGTCACCACTAATCATGATAAAGGTCGGATCGTCCGACATCTCAATTTCATTACGCCGTTTCATTTCCATGTAAGCTTCCAGCGCTCCTGAAAGGGTAGCGGCCCCGTTTTGAAAAAGATTGTGGATCATCGGTTGTTTGTGTGATGTATATGGATACCCTGTCGTCGTCACATATACGCAGCCTGTCTGGAACAGCACGACAATATCCCCTTCAATACCTTTGAAAAACAGTTCCAGCGCAGACAATGCCCCACATCCTGGACAAGCTCCGTGGCCTGGTGAAAGACGCCGTGGTTTGGTTGTCAACGACCGCAAAGGTGGTACCTTGACCTTGAGCTTCCCGGTCTCCTCGTCCGGCGTAACCTGAATCAGACCCGTACGGTAATCATTACCACGTGGCGGCTGCATAACTTGCGGCATCACCTTGTCCGGTGAACCCGAATTAATTCCGTAGTAATCAAAGGGCTTCTCTACTCGTCCGGCCTCTGCCGCCTCGATTGCAAGCTGGAAGAACGCCTCTGCATCTTCTGCATAAAAATCTTTGCCGCCCAAGCCAAAGATACGGCTCAACACGAGTGTCCGATTCAGCGGGTCCTCCTGCAAGGCCGCTTTAATTTCATGCGTTAAATTACCGCCGTCTGCCCCATACGAGTCTGCACGCTCACCTACCAGCAACGCCTTGACATTGCGTAATGCTTCCCGCAGTTGTGCGGCTGGGAACGGTCGGATGATGTTCGGACGTATCACACCAGCTTTAATTCCGCGCGCGCGGAGTTGATCAGCCACATCCTTGGCCGATTCAGCCGCCGAATTCAACAGAAATACCGCAACCTCAGCGTCCTCCATTTGATACAGATCTAAAATCGGGTAATCCCGACCGGATAAAGCGGCATATTCTGCTGCTATCTGCTCATATACTCCTTCTGACAGCTTCAGTGCTTCGGACAGCTGAACATGATTATTCGTCAAGTCATCGCCGTTCATATGCGCGCCCACAGTAACAGGATGATCAAAATCCGTAATATTCGGATAATTTAAGTTCGGGTTAGGACCTACAAAACCACGCACGGTCTCAGCATCGGCAAAATATTGCACTTTACGTTTTTGATGGGACGTATAAAAACCGTCATATGCGACCATTACAGGCAGCCGAACATCGCTGTGCTCTGCAATTTTTAGTGCCATAATGTTCATATCATACACAGCCTGTGGTGTACTTGCCGTCAAAATGACCCAGCCTGTATTCAAACCATAGTACAGATCCGAATGATCTCCGCGAATATCTAGGGGACCACTGACAGCTCGTGTCACCAGATTCATAACCATAGGAAAACGGGTACCTGACTGAACAGGTAACTGCTCCAGCATGTACAGGAAACCTTGCGAACTAGTGGCGTTCACCACCCTCGCTCCCGCTGCGGCAGCTCCATAACAAATCCCTGCCGATCCGTGTTCTCCGTCTGCTGCAACCAGCTTAATATTATGCTGACCTCTCGTTCTCATCTGATCTAGATACTGCGCTACCTCGGTAGATGGAGTAATCGGGAAATATCCCATCATATGATAATTAATCTGCGCAGCCGCCGTTGCTGCCATTTCATTACCGGATTCGAACGTTGTCACTTGCGCGGCGCCTGTCTGTTTGAGTTCTTCCTCCAGTTTTGCCATTACGCACGCCCTCCTTCATATACCGGAAATTGGTGGGCAACTCGATTCTGTTCAGCCCATCCCCATTGCTCGCGACGCGAGCTTAGTGCCCCCGATGGGCAAATATCTACACATTTCAGACATCCTTTGCAATACTGGTAATCAATCCCTTGCAAAAATGGCATCATTCTTCCGCGTTTGTCTGCTTGCTCTTCCCATACAAAACAGTAATCCGGGCAAATCGAATCACACTTGGCACAATGGGTACATTTATCAACTTCATATTCAGGCACATACCCCTGACGTGAACCACTAACATCTCTCGTTATGCTGTTTCCCTGAGTTGCAATAACGCCCCCCAGTAATTGCGTTTCGTATCCCAGCAATGGCTGCGGACGTTCAAAAACCCGATCCTGCGCGTCATCAGTAACCGGATATACGTGCAGTTCCATTTCATCATAACCACGGTTAAACGTACGCAGATTAGGTTCCACTAACAGTGGATTTTTCTTTTCAAAGGTACTGCGTATAACCGATCTCATCGCTTCCGGGTCCAGGAAGTCACAGACACGGAACAAGGCACCGAGCATGGACGTATTTAGTTTGGTTCGCTCTTCCAGTGCGATGCCCATCGCATCCACCACCGCTAATGTTCCGGATACCAGTCCCAAATCAGCCCGTATTTCTTCTGCTGGACGCGTGGAATTAACCACTACAATCCCATCCGCTGGCAGTCCGCTGATTACATTTACCGTTTTGTATAACGTTTCATGGAAAATGCCTACCACATGCGGTTGCTCAATCGGACTGTGATCCCGAATATCGACTTCTGGCTCACAGAAACGGACGAAACTTTTAACCGGAGTTCCCTTTTTTTCCGAACCGTAGGACGAAAAATTTGAAGCATTCAGCCCCAAACCAAGCACCCCGGTTTCGGCCAACATTTTGCCAGCCAGATTAGCGCCGAGTCCACCAATGGATTCCAGCCGGATTTCAAAAAATCCGAGTCGATTTGTGCTCGTTAAAATAGACAATGTGATAAGCCCCCTTCTTTTCCAATCCTTAACGAGTTTGAATACTCATATAAAAAAAATTGGAAATTGCATTCTTATGAAAAGGCTATCACAACACTTACTTTTCGAATGTGATCTTACGCACTGTAATGCCTACGTGATTGCGAAAATCAATAAACCGTCAAACAAAAGACAACAAAAGCCGCCCTGTCCAAAGACAGAACGGCTTAGGTGCAACGCTATTAAAAAAAGATCATGTAATTAACGGTAAAATTACACGTCAAATACTTTAACCTCTTTCATTTTGTCGCCTTGCTTTACAGCATCAATGAATTCCATACCTTTGGTTACTTTACCAAATACAGTATGTACTCCATCTAAATGTGGTTGTGGAGCGTAGCAGATAAAGAATTGGCTGCCACCTGTGTTGCGACCTGCATGAGCCATGGACAGAACGCCTTTGGCATGCTTTGTTGTATTCGTAGCTGTTTCACAGTCAATCGTGTAACCAGGACCGCCTGTACCGTTACCGATCGGACAACCACCTTGAGCAACAAAGCCAGGAATGACACGGTGGAAGCTCAAACCGTTGTAGTAACCGCTGTTTGCCAGCTTTTCAAAGTTAGCAACGGTGTTTGGAGCTTCTTCTGGGAAAAAGTCAATTTCGACGATACCGCCGTTTTCAAGATCTATTCTACCTTTTTTCATTGTTTGTATCTCCTTTTCAACCTGTTTTGAGAACTAAATAACATCAAGTTCCAGTTTACTATGAATTGCCGCGCTTAGCAAAGTCTTGTCCAAAAAAAAAGGGCCATTGACCCCGGTATATGATTACCGACTCAATGGCCTGCTTGATCTTACAATGTTAAAATCAGGACGAAACCGTAATCTTGGCGTTGGGCTGAACCGCCGGACTGGCTTGATCACGAACCAAGCGCTGTGGCACAACATCGTTGCGTACGATATCTTCGTAGGTTTCCCGACGCACCACCAACTCGGCCTCACCGTTGTTGACAAATACAACTGCAGGTCGACGTATTCGGTTATAATTACTCGCCATCGAGTAATTGTAGGCTCCGGTTGAGGCAACAGCGAGCAAGTCGCCGCTATTTATACGAGGCAGCTCTACATCCCAAATCAGCATATCGCCGCTTTCGCAGCATTTGCCCGCAATGGACACCGTCTCTTCGTTCGTATCCTGCGCTCGATTAGCCAGCATCGCTTCATACTTGGCCTGATACAGTGCAGGGCGTGGATTATCTGTCATCCCACCATCTACCGAAACATATTTACGTACTTGCGGAATATCCTTGATGCTTCCTACCGTATATAAGGTCGTGCCTGAATCACCTACAATACTGCGTCCCGGCTCAATCCAAATTTCTGGAAGTTCATCGTAAAGTCCTGAAAAATAAGTTTTCACCGCTTCGCCGATAGCCTGCACATAGGTGGAAACTTTCAGCGGTGTGTCCTCTTCTGTGTAGCGAATGCCAAATCCCCCACCCAGATTAATCACTTTGAAAGAAAACTGAAGCTGTTCCTTAATTTCTCTGGAAAAAGCTGCAACCCGTTCAGCAGCCATTTGGAAGCCATTCACTTCGAATATTTGCGAACCGATATGAGAATGTACCCCCAGCAGGTTAAGATGATCTAGCTTGATAGCCTGTTCCACTGCTTGGCGTGCTGTACCGTTCCCAATGTCAAAGCCAAATTTCGAATCTTCTTGACCTGTGGCCATATATTCATGCGTGTGCGCCTCAACCCCTGGTGTAACCCGCAGTAAGATATTCACCTGCTGTTCCTTCTCAGAGGCAAGGGCCTGCAACAAATGCAACTCCATTTCGCTATCGATGACGAAGCAACCAATTTGCGCACCTAACGCCATTTCAATTTCTTCCGGTGTTTTGTTATTGCCGTGAAAATGGATTCGTTCTGCCGGGAACCCTGCTTGTAGCGCAGTAAATAATTCTCCACTGGAAACAACGTCAAGCGACATCCCTTCTTCAGCAGCTAAAGCGCACATCGCCATAACACAAAACGCTTTGCTTGCATAAGCAACTTGAAACTTCAATCCAGTTTCACGAAAAGCTTCTATGAATTCCCGGCAACGCCGGCGGACTAACTGTTCGTCAACAATATATAGCGGCGTGCCAAAACGCTCTTTCAAAAGCGTTGTATCACAACCGCCGATCTCCAAATGTCCATTGCTGTTAATTTTACTGCTTCCATGCAAATACATGTTCTGGCGCCTCTCTTTCTGGAACAAGCTAGTCATATTCCATCGAATGTTTACACCAGTATAGCAAAAAAAACATCAAGAACAATGGATTTTTATGCAGATCATTTATATTAATGCTCCTGTCCATTGCCTGAGTTCGAATCTGTGTCGGCATCCGTATGGGGCATACGCGTATTGTCCCTCGTTTTGTTAGATGACGGGCGGTTAGCCGCATCTAGTACAGGCATACGGAACAAGATGGAAGCTAACGCTTTGGCATTAAAAGGAATGAACGGCCACAAATACGAAGAATTATATGACCGATGCAGCGTCAGCATCAAAATGATCAGTGTCGTACCCACGACAAAGCCCGGTACGTGAAAAATCGCAACAGCAACCAGCAGGAATAGTCGAATCAGTCTATTTGCCAGCCCCAGCTCGTAGCTCGGTGTTGCGAACATTCCTATGGCAGCGACAGCCATATACAGCACGACCTCATTCACGAAAAGTCCCGTCTTAACCGCTATATCACCGACCAGAATGGCTGCGATCAAGCCCATAGCGGAAGCCAGTGGTGTCGGAGTATGCACAGCCGCCATTCGCATGAGATCGACCCCTAGTTCCACGATGATAAACTGTGCAATCAGCGGAAGATGTGCTTCCTTTTGAGGACCAATAAAATCAAGAAAAGCTGGTTTTAATTCGGGATTGATGACCATTAGCAGCCACATCGGAAGCAGAAACATTGAGGCGAATATGCCTAAAAAACGTACCCACCGCAAATAACTTCCCATAAAAGCGGTTTGCCGATTTTCTTCTGCATGCTGACACAAGTCAAAAAAAGTGGTAGGCAAGATCATCACGCTGGGTGAGGTATCTACGAAAATAACGAGTCTCCCTTCCATAATATGCGATGCCACGACATCTGGTCGCTCCGAATATCGTACTAATGGATATGGATTCCAACCTTTATTGATAATCGTCTCCTCTAATTGCTTATCGGCCAGCGGAATACCATCCAAATTAACATTTTTAATTTTGTCTCGTACAGTATCCACCATCACCTTATCTACAATATCGTCAATATAGCCCAAGCATACGTCCGTTCGAGTTCGGCGTCCGACCTGCATAGCCTCAAATTTAAGTCCTGGGTCCCGCAAACGCCGGCGTACCAGACCTACATTTGTAAGCATTGTTTCAGTAAACCCGTCGCGGGCACCGCGCACAACCCGCTCCAAAGAGGGTTCCTCTGGACTACGCACCGGATAATTACGGGTATCCAGAATAAGGGAAAAACGTTCACCTTCCATGAAAAAGGCACTCATCCCCGTCAGTACCTTGTTAATGACGACTGACATCTTATCTGTCTTCTCCACCTGAATATGTGGAATAAAGTTTTCGAAATACGCTTGTAGTCCATCGGAAGAGAGATTATCCGGCGTCAGATAGGTGAGCCGCTTTAGCACTTCAAGCATAATTTGATCCTTCGCAAAGGTATTCAGGAACAGATATCCAGTATGACGCCCTCCCAGTGTCATTTCCCTGAATACGACATCAAAGGTCTCCCCCAAACCTAATACTGTTTCAAGTGTATTCTTGTTATCCTTCATCCTCGGCGATATATTATCTTCGGCCTGCCAGTAGCGAACGGACTCCTCTACGTTATCAGATCGCTCACTCTCTTTTTTGTGTTTAAAACGTGCAGATTCCTGCGCCTGCTTTTCCTGCCATGGACTCAACTTTTCTTCGCCAGTATGATATTCCCTTCCGATTACCCCGTCTTCTTGATGCTGCTCCCGATGCTCTTGATCCGCTCTGTGATCCATATTCCTTGTCCCCTTCGCTTTCGTTGTTAACGGTTGTATACAAACCAGTCAAATAAGGAACCCGTCACCTTACCAAGCACCATTGCCATTAGCAGACCGAGCATATACACGGTCATGTGGAGTCGCTTGGCGAGTATAGGCAGGAGATTTAATACCTCCGTTAAAGCCGCAGCGAGCAAACCAATAAACACTCCGCAAAATAGCCCAGGTATCCATGTAAATATGCCCGGTAGTGGCAAGCAAATGTTCCAAAAATCGACCACAGTCCCCAGCACTGAACCTATAATCATTGCCTTTTCGTATGCACGTGATTTTTTATACGTACGGGTGAGTTGAGCTAATCGCGGCATGATATCCAGCACAATAAAAAAAGCAATTACACCGCTACCCACCGCAAGGCCCCCAGCAATACCTAAAATAATCTGAAGTGCAGCCTGTACAAATATCATGGTTTCTTAGCCTTTGTCTGCAGACGGGCCATCTTTTCATATTCCTCTGCCACAACATACTGATCCACATTTTCCTGGTACAGATACATTTCCACCTCCAGCGGTGTCGGCTCCTCGTTCCAATTTTTCTTGAACAAGTGATTAAAAAAAACGATCATGCCAAAGCCGATGCCGATTGAGTAAGCAATTTGAAACAGGTACGGATGCTCATCCTTATGTCCCGTAATCATCTCCACAATCCGAACCTGTACTTCCATCATGCTAACGTCGGCATGAAAATTCATAATTGTCAGCGCAGAGCCAAAAAACAGAAGCACCCATACCAAAACAAACAGTATTTTGGACGGCTTACGGGGTTTCTCCACGAGTTCGACAAGTACATGCGGCTTCCCAAGAGATTCAACTACGACCCCCGGAATATGATCTCTAATTTTTGCTATGATCTGCAGCATATCTATCAGTATCAGATTACCGTCCTGGTGCTGCGGCCGCTTGAGAACAAGCTCAAGCAGTTCCTTTTCCCATTCAGGATTAGTCAGCAAATTGGCTACATCACCCAAATGTAAATCCTGTCCTTGTATCATGCGGACACGGCTGCGGAGCCGCAAGTAGACAATAGGAGCTACTGTAGGAGCCGGAGTATGAGTCATCCGATCCCCTCCTTATCCTCGTAATTATCAGTTAGTATGGAACGAAGCAAGGAAACCTATTCTGTGTATTGTCTTTTATCCCACGCAAAAAAGAGTACCCCTGACCATTAAAATGGCTTTGGAATACCCTTTAAAAATACGTAAGCATAAGGATTTCACTAAGATCCTGACTGTTATTATTGGGCAATCTGATCGCGGATCAGTTGTAAAATCTTTTTTTCCAGCCGTGATACCTGCACCTGAGAAATACCAAGCCGACTTGCAACCTCTGATTGCGTCTGATCCCGGTAATAGCGCAGGTACACAATCAACCGCTCCCGCTCAGATAGTCCGCCAATGGCCTCATTGAGTGCCAGCTTGTCAAACCATCTTTCCTGGGATTCGTCAGCAATCTGATCCATAAGTGTAATCGGATCACCGTCATTTTCGAACACCGTTTCGTGAATTGAAGTAGGCGGCTTATTGGCCTCCTGCGCAAAAACAACGTCCTCTGGCGTCACTCCCAGCTCATCAGCAACTTCCTTGACTGTAGGCAGGCGGTTGAGCCGTTTGGATAGCTCGTCCTTCATTTTGCGGACCTTATTGGCCGTTTCCTTCAAGGAACGGCTAACCTTGAGTGTACCGTCATCACGCAAGAACCGTTGAATCTCACCGATAATCATCGGTACTGCATATGTTGAAAATTTGACTTCGTAGCTGAGATCGAATTTATCCACCGATTTTAACAAGCCAATGCAACCAATTTGAAAAAGATCGTCAGGTTCATACCCCCGGTTCATAAAGCGCTGCACGACAGACCAGACGAGCCGGATATTACTATTGACCAGTGTCTCACGAGCCTCATTATCACCGGATTGACTCAATGCAATAAGCCGCTTGACTTCCGCATCCTCTAAATAGCTGTGCGAAGTTTTTTTTCCTCCTGCTTCCATAGGATCAACTCCTAATTATATAAAGCTTTCTTGGATTCAATCCTTTTCTTCATCCGGACCGACGTGCCTCCGCCCGGCTCACTGACTGCTTCAAACTCATCCATGAAATTTTCCATAATTGTAAAGCCCATGCCGGAGCGTTCCAATTCAGGTTTGGACGTATATAAAGGCTGCTTGGCGAGTTCTAGATCCTCAATTCCTCGGCCTGCGTCCTCAACAACCAACGTGATCACGTCCGCTTCAATCCCGACTCTAATCGTTACGACACCTGACGGGTCGCTGTCATAGCCGTGAATGATACTGTTTGTCACCGCTTCAGACACCACGGTTTTCAAATCACTTAGCTCATCCATTGTGGGATCAAGCCTGGAAATAAAGGCCGCGACAGCCACACGAGCAAATGCTTCATTCTCGGATTTTGCAGCAAACTGCAAGCTCATGAAATTGTTACCCGTGCCTTCTCTCATGACACTACCTCCAGTTCCGTGAGCGCATTTCCCTCGTTGTCATAAATGGGCATGATTTTGAACAGCCCTGACATATCCAGCAGTCGGTGTACTGGCGGATTGACATCACAGACTGCCATTTTTCCGCCCTTTTGCTTGATCAGTTTGTACCGTCCCAAGATAACGCCAAGGCCGGAGCTATCCATAAACTGAAGATTCTTCAGGCTGAGCACAATATGCTCGCATTGCCGGCGCTGAATCGCCTCATCCATTTGCATACGGACCATGTCCGACGTATGGTGATCAAGCTCACCAGACAGCCTTACAATCAGTACCCCCCGGTGATGCTCCATTTCAATTTGCAGGTTCATGCTTGCTCACTCTCCTCCCGGTCTTGGACAAGGATTTCTACGTAGCCGCAGACGATTCCTGCCCTCCGACAAAACTAGAAGAAAACCCCGTAAAATCTACAAAGAAAATAGGTTCGACATGGTACGTTTAAACAATTTCCACCATCCGGCCTTCTCGATAGCCACAGGCGAAGTGATATTAAACTCCTTAAGCCGTTGTCCATCCTGATAGACGACCAGCTTACCAACTGGATCACCAGCCCGGACAGGAGCTTTGAGGCTTGGGGCCAGTTGCAATTCATGACGCAACGTTTGTTTGTTGCCACCTTTTTTCACCAGCACACTGTAAGAACGATCAGCCTGAATTTTCAGCTCTGGCAACACGCCTTTTTCAACTTTTACGCTGCCCAGCAATTCACCCGGCTTGTATATGGATTTCATTGTATATTGAGAAAATGCATAGTCGAACATGGAAGACACTTCATTGTTGCGTATCTTCGTATTTGGCTCCCCGAGCACGACAGCCACGACACGCAAGCCATCACGCTTCGCGGTAGCGGAAAGACAGAACTTTGCTTCTGCCGTATAGCCTGTTTTCAGCCCGTCTGCTCCAGTATAGAAACGGACAAGTTTATTCGTATTCACCAGCCAAAAGGGCTTGACTGAGGACTTACGCAAATAGTCCTGATAGGCTCCCGTATATTTCGTAATTTGCGGGTATTTCAACAACTCCCGACTCATAACCGCAATATCATGCGCAGAAGAATAGTGATTCTCTACGGGTAAACCGTTGCAATTGGCAAAATGCGTATCCTTGAGCCCGAGTTGCTGCACCTTGGCGTTCATCATCTCAACAAATGCCTGCTCAGACCCTGCAAGTTTCTCAGCCATCGCCACAGAGGCGTCGTTGCCTGAAGCCATCGCAATTCCCTTCAGCATCTCATCGACCGTCATTTCTTCTCCCGGCTCCAAGAAAATTTGCGAGCCCCCCATTGAAGATGCATATTCGCTGGCACGAACTTTATCGGTCAGCTTAAGCTTGCCATCCTGAATGGCCTCCATTGTTAGCAACATCGTCATAATCTTGGTGATGCTCGCTGGAGGAAGCTTTTCACGACTGTTTTTTTCATAGATGACTGTGCCCGTATCTGCATCCATCAGGATCGCCGAGAGAGCCTGGGGAGCTAGCTCAGCCGCTGATCCCTCTTTGGTTTTGCTATCAGGTATGCTTTCTTCGGCCCAACCGCCGACAGGGACGGCAGTCAAGGCTACCAGGCAAGCCAGGATGAACGCCACCACTTTTTTCTTCACAATCGGTTCCCTCCTCAACATATTGGCGTAAACCACCGGAGCCTATTTACTTACTCCTCCGGCCTATTCGCTGTGCTGCTAACCATTGTCGTCAGAATGAAAGAAAAATATTCCATATGACTAAAAACATCAAATAGCACCAAGCTGAGTCAGCATGGTGCGCATTTTCCAATATCTAAAATGACAGAACATCTATCGTCTGTGAAATAATTGTTTAAATTCGGCTTACGGTGAGATATGTGATACCTCCACCTGGTAGAATATCCATTGCATTTTGACTGAACACCCGTATATCAATAAAAGAATTCGCTTCCAGTCTAAGTTCCATTGCTCCACTCAATGCACTATAGTTCAGTCCGCCAATTATCCTGTCATCGAGATAAGCATAGGCGGAACTCCCGGCAAGCTGCTCATCATTCAAGTGAAGTGCTAACCGTGTACGGTTTCCATCAACTTGGGGATCGGTCGAAATGTAGACTTGTATTCTGTATTTCCCAGCTCGCTTGGCTCGCCATCGACTATTCACCGCATCGAATTCGATCAGCTCATCCTGGTTGATTTGATTGAACTTCACCTTCTGCCAACTACCTGCCGGAAGATTTTGTCTCGCTCCCAGGTAGGCTTTAACAAAGGTTTCGTCCAAATGCTCAATTCCGTTGTTCGAGTATTTCTCGACCAGCAGCAAAGCCTGCCCTGTCCCATTATTCTCGTCATAACGATTATTGTTATAGTTAAAATCCAAATGTGAGCGAAGTGTCACCTGCTGTGTGGAAGAACTACCAGAGAAAGAAATAAGCTTTTTTAGATTACGGGGATACCCTCCCACCTCGTCCACCAAAACTTTTTTGCCAATGACCACATCTACAAAATAGTTACATACGGATTGGGTATCATTGAATTTATCCGCTATCGCTAAAATGGAGTCACGCAATGCCACATTTTTGGTTTCTTTAGTAGCACCAATTTGAATAAAAGAAGGTACTGTCATCTTATGCTCTCTGCTTAGTCCCTCAAACCAGCAGCCTATAAATTCAGCGTTCATAAAATCATTAATGAGAATGGGAATATCATTGGAACTTCCATCCTTAATGTGCTGGCTAGCCAAAAATCTAGCCCCGTTGGAGCTATTCAGATCCAATGCCGTATCGTTCCCCAATGTAAAAAGCGCTATGCTAGTAAACTGTGAACTTCTATTCTGCAAGTGAATCCCTGTTTTATTGTAATTAATCTCTGTGCATTTAAATAAATTGACATCACTTTCGTAGCCCCAAAAAGCCGTTTCGAAATGCTCAATTAGGACATTATCCAGGGCAACTCCGCCGCCCTTCCAATCCTGAATACCCAAAGTACCTTTACCATAATATCCACGCTTCACCGACTGCGAAAACGGATTATTTAATGTGGCTCTGTCAGCCCCCTCGTACCGGATCGATAAGTCATGAAACTGCACATTTTGAAATCCGCTAAACGTTGGTAGACTTTCATCTCCAATTTGAAAACAAGGGCCCGTACCATAATATTCAATCGACGTAACCCCTTTGCCTTGTCGGTATCTGCCCTTATGAATGCCAAAAATGCGTACACCCTGCTTGCGAATCTGTAGGGTAGAGGTTATTTTGTATCGTCCACTGGGAATGTGAAGAATAGAATAATCGGGGGTCTTATTAATCAATTCCTGCAAAGCTGCCGTATCATCCTGAATACCATCACCAGCAGTTCCAAACCAGCTTACGTTTACACTGCGTTCAATGAATTCTTTTTCAATGGTTTTAAAATTTTCATTTAATTGCTGCGGCGTTAACTCTTTGCCCGTACCACTCAAATTCAACTTCAAACGGTCTGTAAAAAAATGATCCGCCACCCGAACACCCCCATGTTTAAAAACGTAAAAAGTTCCTCTTTGACCAGCCGAAGAATCCTTCATTTTCTTAGCATGGACTGAGTATATGCACAAGAGGGCTTGCTCTAGGCGTGGGAAAAATGAAAATAAATATTTTATTATTATTGTACAAGAAGATACGTTTTGTATATTATAGATACATAACGTATCTAGGCGGTGGAACCGTGAAACATATACTTACAGTAGCTGGTTTACTGGCTTTTTCGATTCCCTATGCTTGTCAGGGTTTGTCTCCCAGAGTTATCACGATTTCCCTGCTCATCTTGTTGTTTAGCTATATCATGCTACTACCTTCACTCAGATCATTGATCGCAACCTTAGCCGACAATCCGTTGCTGACTTTACTCATGCTGTACATCGCTGCCTCCTGTTTGTGGGCTGAACAAGAGCAGACCTCTTCCTTGCTGATGGTTCTCAAATTTCTTGCCTTCTCTACCTTTGGGCTCTATTTGGCCACCCATTATACAATACAGGGCTGCATTCGTCTCTTAGTCGTTACGTTAAGTATTTTGAGCATACTCAATTTACTCGCCGTTTTGCTCGTTCCCTCCTTTGCTATTCATGGTGGCGTGGAACATACTGGGCTATGGAAGGGCATCTCTGGTCATAAAAATACACTCGGAACTCTCTCTCTGTTAGGTTTTGTTTCACATGTCATTTACTTTTTCAGGGGTAAACATAAAGTTTTGCATATTGGCTTCATCTTACTCAATGCCTTATTGCTCATCAAGTGCCAATCTACCACCTCTTTGATGCTGACATCTTCGTTCTTCGTATTTATATTGTTTATATTGCTATTCAAGAGAATCCGAAGCATTGCGTTGCGTGGTTTCTTCATTAGCTGTTCCTGCTTGCTCGTTCTTTTGGGTTTGGTGTTCACTTTTACTTATGGAGATGCGATTGCGTCGGAATTCGGAAAGACAACGACCTTAACTGGAAGAACGGAAATCTGGCAGGGGATTGCTGGTGCGATTCAGAGCCATTACTGGTTCGGACATGGTTATGGCTCCTACTGGGCAGCCCGGCCCAGTATCTATGCGAATGGAATTCGTTTTGATCTGACAAGCAGCCATAGCGGTTTCCGAGATCTGTGGATCGATGTGGGCCTTACAGGACTACTGGCAACCATTACACTCGCCATAACCACTTTATTTAAATTTAGAATTGGCAAAGCAGATATGTATACATGGCTGACGGCAGCTGTTTTTTTCCTGTTTATCATATTGAACAATATAACGGACAGCCGTTTCCTGAACTCGCTATCCATTTACTGGATTATTTTTATGGTTATTGTGATCAAGGTGCAAGAACGACATACACTGGCTGTAGCAGAAAAAGCGAATTCAACTGCATTGAGCACACAGCCTCTCCATTAGGAGATGTTACTCAAATCAACCGCTGTATGTAAAAAAGAACCCCATACCCACGCCATCAAAAGGCGTTTGGATATGGGGCTCTTGGGATATATGTCCACCACTTCGGTTGAACATGATCCCCAATCTACATTTGTGGAATAATCGCTAGCACAAGTTTTAAAAATTGCTCACGTACCTTCTCTGCCGTCTCCATCACTTCACCATGGGACAAAGGCTGATCCAGAATGCCTGCGGCCATATTTGTGATACAAGAGAAGCCCAGTACCTCAATTCCTGCATGACGGGCTACAATAACCTCAGATACGGTCGACATACCCACTGCATCTGCACCCAGTGTACGCAGCATGACGATTTCAGCAGGCGTTTCATAGTTAGGTCCCAGCAATCCAGCATATACACCTTCCTGCAGGCTGAAGCCCTGTTGGTTAGCCGTTTGCTTGGCAATTTCACGCAAACGGCGGCTGTACGCCTCCGACATATCTGGAAAACGAACGCCCAGACCGGCATCGTTTGGTCCAATCAGCGGATTTTGTCCTGTCAGATTAAGATGATCCGAGATGACCATCAGATCGCCTGCTTCGTAGGAAGTATTTACACCACCTGCTGCATTCGTCACCAGCAGACTTTGAATCCCCAATTGCTTCATCACCCGAACTGGGAAAGCCGTCAGCTGCGGGCCATAGCCCTCATACATATGGAAGCGCCCTTTCATCATGACGACAGCGCGACCTTCAATCGTGCCTAACAGTAATTCACCCTCATGACCTTCTACCGTCGATACAGGAAAATGGGGAATATCCTGATAAGGAATACTAATTCCATCCTGAATTAAATCGGCCAGAATACCGAGACCCGATCCCAGAATAAGGCCAATCTCTGGACGTATTCCGCTCTTGGCGCGGATATAATCTGCTGCTTCCTGAATTGTAGCTTGGTTGGCTGTTGACATTAATATCTCTCCTGACTTGTACAATCGTAAAGTTATAGTCATTATCACATTTTCTATGAAACCAAAGTATCGTTATGTTCGATCTTTGCTTTCATGAGAAGTGCGGTTGCCGCCGTGCGGGTGATGCTTTTCATATACTTCCTTCATATTCCGTCTGGCCGTCTGCGCATATACCTGCGTCGTTGACAGATCAGCATGACCCAGCATTTCCTGTACAGAGCGTAAGTCCGCTCCGCCCTCCAGCATATGTACCGCAAAGGAATGCCGCAGCGTGTGGGGCGTGATATCCTCGCTTATGCCTGCTTCCTGGCCGTACTTCTTAATCATTTTCCAGAAGCCCTGTCTACTGAGACGCTGTCCAGATACGTTCAGGAACATGGCATCCTGCTCTACCTGAGCTTCTTCACCCTGCCCGGATCTCAGCAATAATAGACGCTGCTCGTCCATATAGGCTTGTGCCCACTGTGATGCCTCACGGCTGATCGGTACAACACGCTCCTTGCCTGCCTCGCCGCCACAGTGCACAAAGCGCAGATCGGTGCGCACGTCACGCACGTTTAAGGCAATCAGCTCTGATACGCGAATGCCCGTCGCATACAGCAACTCCAGCATCGCCTTGTCTCGCACCCCTTGCGGGGCAGTCACATCTGGCGCGGCCAGCAAACGCTCTATCTCATCCTGCGTTAGCACCGAGGGCTTCTTTTTAGTCGCTTTGGGCAGCTCCAGCAGAACAGACGGATCATGGATCGTAATTCCCTCCCGAATAAGAAAATGAAAAAAGGAGCGAATGGAGGCGACGCTACGTGATATTGTCGCCGCAGCCTTTCCCTGTTCCTTCAAATGGCCCAAATACAGTACCAGATGTGACCGTTGGACATTATCCGGCTGCTCAATACCACAGCTTTCTGCGAACTCGACAAACTGCTGTACGTCTCGTTGATACGCTTCCAAAGTGCTGCGCGACAAACCCTTTTCCTCTTCCATAAATTGAACGAAAGGTTGAATGTACATTTTCATGAGTTCCAAAAGTCTCCTTGTTCTGCATACAGCGGTTCAGTCTCAGCGCCTGCTTCTTCGTGTGCTACCTTCATCATTTCATAAGCTCATCAAGACCGATTACTTAGACTATTCACCATACCAGTAAAAGAAACGTAAACGTTCCAACACTGCTATTCGATGCTCGGACCCTTCATTTACTTTTTGTCCGCCAAATACCTTCACTGCATGTCCTTCCGGTATTCGGTAATGATCTACAGGTGTTATCCAATCTGTAAACAGCCTGAGGCTAAAAAAGAACATACATGCCAGCGCCCCGAACAAGATTACCAAACGTAGCCATTTTAGTCCTCTCCGCAACGATAGTACCATGTGGATCAGCCGCCTTTTCCCCAGAATATGGTCCTAATTAGGACTCTCTATGGAAGGGTATGACAAGCTATTCCTTTTTATACCGCTTAATCCCGAACAACAGGCTCCGAACCAAAAAAGCTCTCCCGAACGCATCTTCGTCGGTGAGAGCTTGGGTAGTCAGCTTTTAGTCCTGAGATTTGTTTTTTCTGGATTTGCCCAAAGATTTCTGAGCGGTCGTATCGTTCTTCGCCTTACAACGATAACAAATACCGTGGAAGTCCAAACGATGGTCCACTACGGTAAAGTTATATTCCCGTTCCAAGCGCTCCTCCAATGGTCCAAGCCAATCTTCCAGTATTTCATCTACACTGCCACACTGCACACATATCAAATGGTGATGGTGATGTTTGGTTGTATCGCCGCGCAAATCATAACGCGCAACGCCATCACCAAAATTAATTTTCTCCACGACATGCAGTTCACTTAGCAGTTCTAGGGTACGGTATACGGTTGCCAGACCGATTTCGGGAGCTTTCTCTTTGACGAGCATAAATACATCTTCCGCACTCAGATGATCATCTTCGTTCTCAAGTAAAACTCTGACGGTGGCTTCCCGCTGAGGCGTTAGTTTGTAGCCCTGGGATTGCAGCTGCTGCTTAATTTTTTCGATCCGTGCTTCCATGTGTCTCCCTCCCCCTGCAAAGCTACTGCCTACTGCACTTTTTTCACTCCTATTATTATAGGGGGTCTATACAAATAAAGTCAAACATTTTGAAACGGATCAAGATGACACGGAAGCTGTCAGCATAGGAGTGACCCATTGCATCATAACCGGGGTGATCCAAGTTTCAAAGGACGCGCTACCAATAAGAAGCACGATCATCACAGCAGTCAACCCTGCGTAAGACAGCAACGGACGCAGCATTCCGTCTGACGGCCGGGTAGCGAGTATTTTGGTTTTGATCATATGGATGGAAAAAGTCATCGCAGCCACGCTGCAGACGAGCAGTACCGGAATCACGAGCAGGTTATGGGGAGCAACTGAAACCAAAGAAAATAGCAGTCCTTTCCACGAATATTGCCCCACCAGATAACCTACTGAAAATCCGATTAGCACACCCTTGAGGAAATTCAATACAAGAATACCCGGTAGACCAATAACCGAAAGGCCACACACCCAAATTAGGCCGACCCATTTCAGATGTAAAGATACGCTATCCCAAAAGGTCGAAGCCGCCTGCGAATCAGCGAATCCCTGTTCGTTTTGATTGACCGTTACAAAAAAATCCTTCAGGTAACGGGACAAATCCTGTAACTGCTCCAGCGAGAGTGCGTTTACCATAAGTGCGCCAAAGACGACTCCCACCAGAAACAGCACAGCCAAGAACACATAATATGGCGTCTGATCCTTTAACGTATGACGAAACCATTGCATCGGCGTCCTGCCCCTTTCATCTGCTTGTTTGTCCAAAAAACAACCGTAATCCGACGGCTGATGGCTAGAAATGGGGCAGCTTTCGCTGCGGATCAAACATCACGAATGATGTGCCAAGCCAGCGGCATAGATAATTTATGGTTATGAACAAGCAGACGCTGATATGCCTTTAGAGGGACAAGACTTTACTAGGACTTAGCTATTTTGCCGTATGTTCCACCACCACCGGATACAAGCGACAGTCGCCCCTCGCGTGAAAGCACAATTTGCTCTGCCAGCACTTTTCCGACGACTGCTGCTAACTCCTCCTGTGTAACCTCATGTAAAATATTCATTTCTGTTCCAAATGCAGCCAATAGCTGGTTCAGCTTGGCTTTGCCCAGACCTGGAATAAATTCCAGTGGAATCTGGTAAATGTACGGCGGACGATGGGAGGGAATCATGGGTTGCTCACGGTCGGCAATGCTCCATATTCGATCCAGCACTCCTCGCACCAGCTTGGTATGACCACAGTCAGGACAGCGTTCATCCGCCATCTGTTGCTCGTCAATAATCGTACCGCAGCTTTGACAGTAAGAGCGATGGTATTTGCCCAGTTTTGGATTTAATCCGTAGTTGGCACGCACCCGTCGTCCTTCCCGCCGCTCCAAAGCCATTCTGAATTCATCAAAACACGGCTTCGCCAGTGATAATTTATTGTATTCTCGTCCGATTTTCCCGAGTGAATGGGCATCTGAATTCGTGAGAAAGCTGAAGCGATCCAGTTCCGAAATTAAACCGGCCATAGACGAATCTGCGCTCAGTCCCAGCTCCACCCCACTAATGAGCTCCATATCCAGCAGTTCCTCCATACGGGCCGCTGAACTGCCGTATATGCCCTTATGAGGAGTAAACACGTGCGCTGGCACCATAATGCCTCCACGTCCGTAAATTTGCTGCTGCAACTCGCGTGGCGGTGCATAGATTCGTTGTGAGCTGAGATTAACATTTTTCATATGCCGGGCCAGCCATTGGGTAAAATCCTCCATCGCCGCCAGATCTGGAAAGTAGGCCAGTACGTGCGCCTCAGGGCGACCTTCAGCACGTATTTCCAGCTCCGTGCCAAGGAGAATAACCGTATCCTGGTATGCGATACCGCCGCCGCTGATTTCCTTCATTTCACCCGTATGTAAATAGGTACGAATATCCTCCTGTACATTAGGTGCATGGCAGTCAATGATACCGATCAGCCCAATTCCTTTGCGACCGGAGGCTTCCTTAGCTATGTTGGCAAAGGTCAGATCGCGACTGCCACTAATTTTGACCGGATTTCCCTTCTCTGTCCTGCCAATATGAATATGCAAGTCTGCAAAGTAGTCGTTAAGTTCTACTATATTTTCATCCATACGCTTAGAAGCTCCCTGTAAGTTGGCGGAGTTGCCATGCATAGACGGCCAGAATCGTTTTGGCATCACTAATCCGTCCTTCACGAATGAGCGTCTGTGCTTCTTCCAGCGTCACCTCAAACAGCTCCAGAAATTCATCCTCATCCGGTTCCATCTCACCTAACTCCAGCTCTTCGGCCACATACAGATGAATGATTTCATCCGCAAACCCAGGAGAGGTATAAAAGGAATGCAGCAGCTTCAACGACTTGGCAGTATAACCTGTCTCTTCTCTCAGCTCACGTCCCGCTGCTTCCATCGGGTCTTCACCCCGCTCCAGCTTACCTGCAGGAATTTCCACCTCACAGCGCCCCATCGCCTGTCTGTACTGGTCCACGACCAGCATTTTCCCTTCATGTAGAGCCAAAACAGCCACCGCACCTGGATGCTTTACGATCTCACGCTTTCCAGTGGAGCCGTCGGGAAGCTCTACCGTGTCCACCTGTAATGTAATAACCTTTCCCTCAAAGATAGGCTGTGTGGACACGGTCTTTTCGTCTAGCGCAGGATTCGAATAAGGCTTGCGAGGTGCATCGTTTGTTGAATTGTTCAATTGTCCATTCGTTTGCTCGTTCATCAGTAAGTTTCCTCCTTCATATCTATCTTTCTTTATTAATTATCACCAAAGTTAGTCTAACTTGTCCACTTTGTACATAAGCTGGTGGTAGAATAACAAACTTCCTGTCATGAGGAGATGCAGAAATGAAAAGCTACCGTACTGAAAGCACCCTCCATATCGTTGGTAAAGCTTGGCAGATTCAAGCACTCTTGCGCCAATGGCAAAAGGAACACGGACCTACAGCCACTATCGCTTCGCTAGTTGTTCCAAAAAAGGTTCAGGTCTAAAGACGAAGGAACACTGTTCCTGTCTTTAACCTGAACCTTTTTTCAATATATTGCAAGTGTATGATACAAGTTTATTTTGTGGTTTCTTGAATCAGAGCTACGACAACTTCAGCAACCTTCACCAGGTCATCGGCCTTGATCTTTTCCTCTGTTGTATGGATGTTCTGATAGCCCACAGCCAAATTCACCGTCGGAATTCCAAGCCCGTTGAACACATTTGCATCTGAGCCACCACCGGAATGAAAGGTTGGCGTTGCCAGTCCCAGTCCTTGAATTGCACGTTGTGCAACCTGTACAACTTCATCATGCTCCGTAAAGCTGAATGCCGGATAGATGACTTCACTGCGGAACTCTCCCTGTGCACCAAATTCGCGTGCGGTGGTTTCCAGCGCTTCACGCATATGCTGAATTTGATGATTAACCTTTTCCTGCACAATACTACGTGCCTCTGCACGGATCAACACAAAATCGCATACCACATTCGTCGCGCCGCCGCCCTCAAAACTGCCGATGTTAGCGGTCGTTTCCTTATCAATCCGTCCTAGTTTCATTTTAGAAATTGCTTTAGAAGCGACCTGAATGGCACTAATGCCATCTTCGGGATTTACCCCCGCATGAGCGGACTTCCCAGTAATCTTCATTTCAATACGTGCCTGCGTGGGGGCAGCTATACAAATAGAGCCGACCTCACCATTCGAATCCAAAGCATATCCGAAATCAGAATCTAGCACGTCTGGCTTCATCGCACGTGCCCCCATCAAACCAGATTCCTCGCCAGCCGTAATCACGAACTGGATTTGACCATGGGGAATATTCTGTTCACGCACGACACGAATCGCCTCGAACAAAGCAGCAATTCCCGCCTTGTCGTCAGACCCCAGAATCGTTGAACCGTCACTACGAATCCAGCCATCCTCACCCAACTGCGGCTTAATGCCTTTACCCGGAGTAACGGTATCCATGTGGCAGGTAAAAAATAATTTGGGTGCTTGCTCTACACCTTCCGCTTTCCAGGTGACGATCAGATTGCCTGAACCATGTCCAGTTCTTTCACGAGAATCGTCTTCCATTACTTCCAGCCCGAGAGCATTAAACTTTTCTTTTAGGACGCGTGATATTTCCTGCTCATTTCTCGTTTCGCTATCCACCTGTACGAGTTCCATAAATTCCTGTACGATTCGGTCTTTTACTACTTTTACTGTCATTAAACTTTCCTCTCTTTCCCGATTACGCTACAATACGGATAGATGTTCTTATCTATGACTTAAACCTATCCTAAAGGAGTTACACATGTCGAACAAAAAATGGGTTCGTTTTTTCGTCTACATTATGCTCGCAGCTATGATTGGTTCTACACTGTTCATGGTAATTGAGCCGTTTATTATGCCACTATAATAACTATACCGCTCAAGGTATCCGGCTGCTCTAAGGCATTATGAAGCCTTGAGTGGACGAGCTGTTACGTAAAGCAAACAGGCGGGCTCCCGTGTAAATACACAATAGCCCGCCTTACCTTTATTGGAAAGAATGCGTTTGCCATTGCGCAGCAAATGAAAATTGCTGTTCAAAGTACGGTACAATTTCCTTCGCAATCTGCTCCACCGACGTAGGCTTCTGTATGCAGTCCTCCAATGATGTCACACCGTATTCCTGAATTCCGCACGGGACAATGCCCTCAAAGCCCTCATGCTGTATCCCTGATTTGATGTTAAAGGCAAAGCCATGGCTGGTTACGAAGCCCCGGCGGTGCTTACACTTGTTGAATTTGACACCAATGGCCGCAATTTTAAGATTCCCGATCCATACCCCCGTATATTCAGGCTTACGACTTCCCTCAACCCCATAAGATGCCAACAACCGAATGATCACTTCCTCCAGACTTCGAAGGTATCCATGCAGATTCAGCGCCTCCCGGTTGCCGAGCATAAGTAGAGGATATCCGACAAGCTGCCCCGGCCCATGATATGTAATGTCTCCCCCACGGTCAATCTGAAAGACGCTGATTCCCTGCTCCTTCAGTTGCTCTGGTGTGAGGAGCAAATGCTCAGGATGCCGCTGAGAGCCAATCGTGTAGGTCGGTGGATGCTGGAGAAGCATAAGCGTTTCTCTTGCCTCTCCCGCATCCAGCTTTCCCACAATCTCCTTCTGGACATCCCATGCATGGGCATATTCCATCCTATTCGTATAGGTTACATCAAGCGGTCGTCTGTTCACGGCCTGTCACTTCCTCTCCGTACATTTCCTCAACTGTTCGGATGATTAGTACAGCTTCGTATCCAAAGTGTAGCCTTCAAGATTTTCTTTAACCCGTTGCAAGAATCGTCCACAGATCACTCCATCCAAAATACGATGATCCAGCGACAAGCACAAATTAGCCATTGAGCGAACTGCAATCATATCATCGATAACCACGGGTCTTTTGACAATGGATTCAAAGGTAAGAATTGCAGCCTGCGGATAGTTAATCACCGGATAAGATAAAATGGAACCAAAGGAGCCTGTGTTGTTTACAGTGAACGTTCCGCCTTGCATGTCGTCCAATTTGAGCGTGCCTTCCCGGGTTTTACGTGCCAAATCGTCAATTTCACGAGCTAATCCAGCAATATTTTTCTGATCCGCTTTTTTAATAACAGGGGTAAGAACGGAGTCCTCTGTACCCACGGCTAGCGAAATATTGATGTCTCTTTTGACGATAATTTTATCCACTGCCCAGACCGAATTCATAATCGGATATTCCTTGATTGCATTCACGACTGCTTTCATGAGGAAAGCCAGATACGTAATATTAATTCCTTCTTTTTGCTTAAATTCGTTTTTAATCTTGTTGCGGAGCATCACCAGATTGGTCACATCCACCTCAATCGTCGTCCATGCATGTGGAATTTCCGAAACGCTTTGTCGCATATTGCGAGCAATTGCACTGCGAATGGGTGTAACATCAATAAAATACTCGGATCTGTTATTGTTGCCACCCTCAACTTCGATCACAGGAGCTTTTGGAGCCTCCGTCAAATGAATCCCACTGTTACGAACCGGAATAGCAGGGTCCATATTTTGAATCGGTGTACTGTACTGAGGGGCAGACTGCTGTCTTCCTGCAAAAGGAGAGCCTTGTCCTGTTGCCGTCACAGTCGGCTGTCCAGATGCTCCAGTGGCAGCGGAACTGCCCCGCTGCACATAATTCAGCACGTCTTTGCGGGTAATTCGTCCCCCCATGCCCGTGCCTGGTACTTGGCTTAAGTCCACATTATGCTCAGCAGCCAGGGTTTGCACCGCTGGGGAAAACCGTCCTCTCATGGACTGATCCGATCCAACACTCTGCTGAGTTTGTGTTTGTACGGTGCTTTGAGATGCTGGTGCAACAGGTGTCGCCCCTGATGCCACTGCAGGTGCAGCCGACTTCGTCTGAATACGGCAAATTAACTCACCTACCGCTACTGTCTGACCTTCCTCTGCCAACAGATCACCCATAATGCCGTCCAATGTGGATGGAATTTCTGCATTCACTTTATCTGTAATAACCTCGCAAATCGGCTCGAATTGCTCTACCGTTTCCCCAGGTTGTTTGAGCCATTTGGCAATTGTCGCCGATACGAGCGATTCTGCCAATTGTGGCATGGTCACGTCGTTCCATTGTGTTTGGTCTGACATTTTTTCAACTCCTTAACATCATAGAAGGGCGCGTTTTACCGCTACCCCACTACACTTTTGGAATGCTTTCGTCCAATCTTCCCTATATTAATACATTGCAAGACGGCGCATGGCTTCCTTCACTTTATCCTTGTTTAACATATAAAACTTCTCCATCGGTGGGCTAATCGGCATGGCTGGCACATCAGGAGCACATAGGCGCTCAATCGGTGCATCCAGCTCGAACAGACATTCCTCATTAATAATAGCCGATACCTCGGCACCGATGCCGCCCGTTTTGTTGTCCTCATGCACGATTAATACCTTACCCGTATGTCGTGCAGCCTCAACAATGGCTTCGCGGTCCAGCGGTTGGAGTGTGCGCAAATCCACAACCTGTGCAGTAATGCCCTCTTCCTTCTCCAATTCCTCAGCAGCCTGCATGACAAAATGCAAAGGCTGGCTATAACCGATGACCGTAATATCGTCACCCTCACGTAATAGATTAGCCTTGCCAATCGGAACGATATAATCATCCTCAGGCACTTCACCCTTGATCAGCTTGTAGGATTTTTTATTTTCAAAAAATAGCACTGGATCAGGGTCACGAATGGCTGCTTTCAGCAATCCTTTTGCGTCATAAGGTGTAAATGGAGCAACAATTTTCAAACCCGGCGTACCAAAAAAGATAGATTCTGGACACTGAGAGTGATACAAACCGCCAAAGATCCCTCCACCGATTGGTGCGCGAATTACAACAGGACAGTTCCAATCGTTGTTAGAGCGGTAGCGGATTTTAGCTGCTTCACTAATAATCTGGTTCGTCGCCGGAAGCATGAAGTCCGAATATTGCATTTCAGCAATCGGCTTCATTCCGTACATGGCTGCACCAATCGCTACCCCGGCAATAGCCGACTCAGCCAATGGCGTATCCATGACACGTTGCTCACCGAATTGGTCCATCAGTCCCTTTGTCGTTGTAAAGACACCGCCCTTCACCCCAACATCCTCACCTAATACAAAAACTGTTTCATCCTGCTCCATCTCTTCTTTCATCGCAAGACGAATCGCATCAATATATTCCATAATCGCCATCGTTACAGGCCCTCCCCATCGCTATCTGCATACACATGCAGCAGCGTATCTTCGGGCTTTGGAAAAGGCGCATTATCTGCATATTCAATCGCTTCCTTGATTTCGAGCAGCAGCTCAGCCGACAGATCCGCATCCTTGGCCTCATCCCAAATGCCGCATTCAATCAAGTAGCTTTTCATACGGGCTACGCCATCCTTGGCCCAATTCTCATCCACTTCCTCCTTGGTTCGGTAAGCCAGATCATTATCCGAGGTGGAGTGAGGAGACAGACGGTACATCATGGCTTCGATCAACGTAGGACCTTCACCACGGACAGCACGTTCCCGTGCTTCTTTCACCGCCGCATATACGGCCAACGCATCATTACCATCGACTCGAATCCCTGGGAATCCATATCCCAATGCACGGTCGCTTACCTTGCCTGCCAACTGTTTATGAATCGGAACCGATATCGCATATTGATTGTTCTCGCACATAATGATGACTGGCAGCTTCTGTACACCAGCAAAGTTACAGCCCTCGTGAAAATCTCCCTGATTGCTGGAGCCTTCCCCAAACGTAACAAATGATACAAAATCCTTTTTCTGCATTTTGGCAGCCAAAGCTACACCCACTGCATGCGGAACCTGTGTCGTTACTGGGCTGGAGCCTGTCACAATACGTAGCCGTTTACTACCAAAATGACCTGGCATCTGGCGACCACCGCTATTGGGATCATCTGCCTTAGCAAATGCCGACAGCATCAGTTCGCGCGGCGTCATTCCTACCGCAAGCACGAATCCATAATCCCGATAATAGGGAAGAAAATAGTCCTTTTCCCGGTCAAGGCCGAAAGCTGCACCTACTTGTGCCGCCTCCTGTCCAATGCCAGAAACGTGGAAATTAATTTTCCCTGCCCGTTGCAGGAGCATGTTGCGCTCGTCAAATCTTCTTGCGAGCAACATATATCTGTACATATCAATAACTTGTCCGTGAGTAAGTCCCAGCTGCTCATGTCTGAAGCCAGCGTCTACAGCGCCTTTAGAACTCATTGAGGCACCTCCTTAAGTGTCAAACATCCTACTTCCAGTACCTAGTACCATCTTGTCTTAAAACCTGGTACTAAACTCTGGCTAACCCCATTATAATCCTTTTCTGCCCAAAAAGAAAAGCACCGATTTATTTGAAAGGTCTATATGCCAATCGCCTGTCCATCAACGGCCAACATCGCTTCTCCCAAAATCTCCGACAACGTCGGATGCGGGTGAATAAGCTGTCCGACTTCCCACGGCGTAGCATCCAGCAGTTGCGCAAGAGCGGCCTCGCTGATCAGATCCGTCACATGCGTACCGATCATATGTACACCGAGAATATCATGGGTCTTCTCGTCGGCCACTACTTTGACGAAGCCGTCCCGACTGCCGTATACTAGCGATTTTCCGATAGCTTGAAAAGGAAATTTCCCTGTCTTCACCTGATGTCCACGCTCACGGGCTTCTTGCTCCGTTAAGCCGACACTCGCGGCTTCAGGCCGTGTATAAATACACCGCGGAATCAGATGGTTAGGTACACTGTGAAACTCTTCGCCCGCCAGATGATGAACCGCCTGCAAACCTTCATGGCTTGCCGCATGCGCCAGTTGTAAGCCGCCGATACAATCTCCAATGGCGTAAATATGTGGCTCATTCGTCTGCAAATGCTCATTAACCGAGATAAAGCCATGCTCTACGCGGATATCCGTATTTTCCAGCCCGATATTTTCCACATTGGCCTGACGCCCTACAGAAATGAGCAATTTGGAAGCGCTGAGGGTTTCGGTTTCTTCCCCTTTTTGCACGTCAATCTGTACGCCTTCCTCATCTTTGCCGTATGTTTTAGCCAGCACTTGTGAACCCGTCAGCACCTTGACACCACGCTTGGTTAACAAGCGCTGCATTTCACGCGAAACGTCTTCGTCTTCCGTGGGGATGAGGCGATTCGCGGCTTCAACCACCGTAACCTCTACGCCAAAATCATTTAGCATGGAAGCCCACTCCACGCCAATCACACCACCGCCCACGATAATCAGGGATGCGGGTAGCTCCTCCATCGTTAACGCTTCGTCACTGCTCAGAATAAATTCGCCATCTGGCTCTAGCCCGGACAGCACACGCGGGCGTGATCCCGTTGCAATAATGAGATGTGCAGGAACAATCGTCTCCATCTCGCCATCTTCTAATTCCACAGCAACTGCCCCGCTTTTTGGAGAAAATATAGACGGCCCAATCACGCGTCCCTTACCGCTCAGCACCGTAATTTTATTTTTACGCATCAAAAATTGAACGCCCTGATGCAACTGCTCCACAACGGCTTCCTTACGCTCCTGAACCTTGGGAAATACAAGCTGTGCTCCCGATGTCTCAATACCGTATTGTGCACTTTCCTTAATTGTCGCATATACTTCCGCACTGCGCAGCAAGGCCTTACTCGGAATGCAACCACGGTGCAGACAGGTTCCGCCAAGCTTGTCCTTTTCGATGATAACCACTTCTTTGCCAAGCTGGGCGGCACGAATAGCTGCTACATACCCCCCGGTTCCTCCACCCAAAATAGCGACATCACAATGTATAGTCATGTTTCTCCTCCATTAACAATTGATTATATATAGCTTATTGTACTCTCTTTATTTCACTGTACAAAATATAGCGTTTAGGCATAGGCTACAAAAAAGTTAACCATTTAATCCAGATCTCTTTCCATATCATTCATACAGCGCATCTCGTAATTTGGTAGACATCCTTGGACTTTGTGCTGATTTGGCTCGCAGCGCCTTGCGAAATGATTCATTTTGCTTGCGCAGAAAGTTCAGCTCTGTCTCCAGCTCAGTGATGAGTTCTAGAGCTTGCGGGCTGATCAGTCCTTGCTCCAGTAATGCTCCTTTTTTGGCACTATAATCCGTATTTTTTTCGTCCATGCCTTTCACTCTTCCCTTCATTCCACTACGCTTCACCATATCATGCCCGCGGCGGCAGAGCAATGACGACCACATTTACGTTTTAGGAATGGACATACAAAAACATGTCGAAAATCAATATATTTTCTCTAGTCTGTATACGGCTGGTTATGGTAATCTATAATGGCGTTTTCTTTCGGAGAAGAAGATTAACAGTGTTATGTACATGTTAGAGAGAGGGGAATTCGCTTTGCCTACAGGACGAATTACGATTATTACAGGCCCCATGTTCAGTGAAAAATCCGGCGAATTGATTCGCCGCTGTCAAAAACTAATCCAATACGGGCATCGTAAAGTGGTCGCTTACAAACCCGCTGAAGATAATCGTTATGCCGAGGACGAAATAGTAAGCCGGATCGGATATCGGCTGCCCGCTATCTCTATCCCCAGAAAACTCACAGATGAGCTCGTTCAGCGTATTTTGCAAGAAACACAAGATGCCGACGTGGTTGCCTTTGACGAAGTCCAGTTTTTCAGTCGTCATATTATGTCGCTCGTACAAGAGCTAGCTTATTGCGGCAAGCATGTCATTGCCGATGGGCTGAATCTGGATTACCGAGGCAAGGAATTCGGCTATGTCGGTGGTCTGCTCGCCATGGCGGATGACATCGAGAAGCTGACTTCCTTTTGCGCTGTATGTGGCAGCTCGGAAGCAGTATTTACGCAACGTATGGTAAATGGTAAACCTTCCACTGTGGGACCTATTGTGATGATCGGCGACTCTGAGGCTTATGAGCCTCGTTGTCGAAATTGCTTTATACCTCCTCATAAAGTGAACTGCGATTAGTAGACAGATGGATCGACAAACTGCAATATGCCTACGTGAGTATCAGTGACTTTTTTCTTGCATTTTTTTGGAACGATTCGAATCATTCCCCCGTATATCCGGTTAAGCTGTACAAGTTTTTAGTCTTCGTTTGTATATCATGACCATGAGATTATATGGGGGGAAGGAATAATGAGTTTCTTTAACAAAATCTTAGCAAGCGCAGGAATCGGTTCAGCTAAAGTCGATACGCTGGTGGATCAAGCCGTATATGTGCCTGGGGAAGAACTTAGTGGCGTCATGCGCATCAAAGGCGGCAAAATTGATCAGGAAATCGGCAAAATTGACATCGAGCTCAAGACTGAATATATCGTGGAGCACGATGATAAAAAAACTACCACCACCTGCTGCATTGCACGAATTAAGGTATCTGACGGCTTTCATCTAGAGCAAGGACAAGAGCTTGAAATTCCTTTTTCCTTCAGATTGCCGTTGGAAACTCCTGTTACTCACGCCAAACAGCCCGTCTGGCTGGAAACAGCATTAGATATTGGCATGGCTTTGGACCCGACCGATCGTGATTCACTCAAAATTGAGCCACATCCCTATATGAATACAGTGTTTGAGGCGGTTCACCTGTTGGGTTTCCGATTCCGCTCCTCCTCATGCGAACGTCACCCCAAGCTTGGACGCAGTGTTCCATTCGTGCAGGAGTTTGAATTTACGCCCGGCTCGGAATATGCACGGGATATCGAGGAACTAGAGTTGGTTATGCAGTTGGAACCCGAGGGTGTGCATGTGCTTGTAGAAGTAGACCGCAGGGGCAGAGGGTTGTCTGGTTGGCTGGAGAGTGCCTTTGATATGGATGAGCGTCATGCCTGGTTGAGCTTAAGCCGGGAAGAGCTATCCTATGGACCAGATCACATAGCAGATGCGCTTGAGGAATTAATTGACAGGCAACTTAGATAACAATGTAGAACATAGGCAAAAAACTCCTAACCAATTACTACATGGGTTGGGAGTTTTTATTAGTTTAAGAATTCTCTTAATGATGGTCCTCAACAGTCTGTATAGACTAAAGTGGCAACATATCTTGTCTTTCCGCCTTATGTTTACACTCTTTGCAGACCCCATACAGCGATCCATTGTCATCCGCATAGAAGGTTAATTTCTCTTCTTTTTTACAAAAGGAACATTTTTGCTTGCCAGTGCCCTGGATTGAGTCAGACAGTCCAAATCCAGTTTGGGCCTGAATACCTGCTGCTTTTGTATTCACGCGTGAACCGGAAGACCCTTTAGACTTAGATTCATTTCCAGTGCGGGATTGTCGAGCAGACTTACGAGGACGAAATTCAACGACATTACTGCCCCGCTGTTCATTCACTTGTTTGTTGCTGCTGCGATTACGCCTTGCTTTAACAATCAAACCCAATGCCACCAACAACACGCCGAAGAACACCCAAGTCAGACTATTCCACATGCTCTCATCCCCGCCTTTGCTTTAGAATCAATTGGGTTAATACCACTAGCCCGTTCAATGCGATGACTTAGCCTATAGTTTTATTCATTAAAATATACCCGTGTGTACAGCCTCTGTGCTGTTCATCCAATGCCTACCCACATAACCGTACCCTCCACTACAACATCCGACTCGCCTCTTAGCAAGAAATTGAGCATGTTAGGTAAATCATCTTCTCCTGAGGAGTACATTGACCGTTTTACAAATTGTACATCATCCTTTTGAAAAACGATAATATCTACTCTAGGGAAATCGTTCTCTTATCAAAATGCTTATCTACTGCTCAATGGTGAGAACAAGAACAAAAATGCCTCAGATGGCTACATTACTCCCCTTGATAATAAAAATCAATGAATCTTTTCGTCAACGGATTAAACTTATCAAAGCGTTTGCGATGCGGTAAAAAACCTGACTTATGTACTTGTTCAGCTAGTGTTTCTACATGTTCAAATCGCTTGAAAAAAGGCAACGCGAAAGTGTAGATATCTTCAATAATCTCTTGGATCACGCGCTCTCTTTCTGCTTCTGTGGACACAAGGTAATCCCTGTTTCCCGTATATTTCTTAGTCAGAGCAATCAACTCACTCTGAAAACAAGCCCCCGTACTATACTTCTTTTTTATTTTTTTGGATTCCACGATAATATAAACTTTTAATGCACCATATTTAGTCGCACCAAAATAAATTTCAAATATAAATTCCTTGGTGTCTTTTTTCAAAACTTTTCTGCTTTTCAGATACTTAAAATCATTCAAAAATGGTGTGGCTATGATTTTATCTATCGCTAACTGACGTAGGTCACTTGCTTTAAGTTCAGTCTTATTGTCCATGATGTCACTCCAACCCAAAGAATTTCCCACCATTATATCATATCGTTCCAATTACAGGCTCTTCTTATCTCCACTCTTTAATTGCAATGTATTAATAAAAAACAGAAAAAAGCCGCTCACAATAGAGCAGCTATTCCTCTGAGACATAAAAAGCAGTATATGAATTATACTTTGAATTTACCAATTTGTCCTTGCAGATCTTCTGCCATTTTGGACAGGTTTCTTGCAGAGGAAGCAATTTCCTCCATCGATGCCAGTTGTTCTTGAGTCGCAGCAGACACGTGCTGTGTCCCGGCTGCAGCCTCCTCAGCAATTGCTGAAATTTGTTTAACAAAGCCAACAATCTCATCGGTACTTGCAGACATTTGTTCCGATCCAGCAGAGACCTCTTCAATTTCACTGGCCACTTTATTTACGGTTTCCTGAATGAGTTCAAAGGATGCGCCTGCATTTTGTACAACTTCACGACCTGTCATGACATCCTTCCCGTTGGACGCTACCGCCTCAATAGCATGGGTAGTATCCTTTTGAATCAATCCCACAAGCTCCGTAATTTGTTGAGCAGAATGAGCCGATTGTTCAGCCAACTTGCGAACTTCGCCTGCAACTACAGCAAATCCGCGACCATGTTCTCCTGCACGTGCCGCTTCAATCGCAGCATTCAAGGCAAGAAGGTTGGTCTGACTAGAAATATTGGTGATAACATCAATGATCTTGCCAATTTCGTCTGAGCGCTCTCCCAATCCAGCCATGAGATCTGCCAATCCATTCATAGAATCATTCACGGCATTCATCTGCGTAACTGCCTGTTGAATCATCTGGTTACCTTCAGCCGATTTATGGGCCGCATCTTGCGCAGATGCAAATACATTTTGCGCACGGATGGCGATTTGCTCAACACCGATAGACATTTCCTCAATAGCTTGGGACGATTTCGTCACCATATGCACCTGGTCTCCTGTTCCAGTAGCTACTTCTTGCACCGTTTCGGTTATTTGTGCAGAAGCTTGGCTATTTTGCTCTGCGCTGGCCGTCAATTCTTCTGAGGAAGTGGTTACCAGCTCAGTCGTCTTACTCACAGATTGAATCAGTTCACGAAGGTTCTCAACCATGACATTGAAAGAATGTGCCAACGTACTGATTTCGTCCTTGCCCTTCACAATGATAGCTTCACTTGTAAGATCACCCGATGCGATACTTTCAGCAGCACGACTGATTCGCAAGATAGGTTTAGAAATAATTTGGGCTATGATGATTGCCATGATCAATGCTAATATAACGGCTGCAACGCTCAAAACGATGACCAGTTGTCTACCTGAAATAAAGTTGTCAACCGCTTCTTTCGTAGTTTGTTTAGATCCATCTGCATTCAATTTAATGAGCTGACTGATCATATCGTTTGAACTATACCATAACTTATAGGACTCTTGATGAAGGATGCTTGATTGAGTGTAATCATTAGCTTTACCCGCTTCAATCACTTCTGGCAACTTAGCCAAATACTCCGTATAATTTTTGGAGAATTCTTCATACATTTCGCGTTCTTTAGGGGTAGCAATTAATTTTTCGTATGTTTTTCGGCCGTCCTCAACCTTTTTTAGAACCTTATCAAATTCGGCCTGAACCTTCTCCATTTCCTCCGCGTCGCGTTCTACAATAATGTTTAATGAGATCCGCTCTACATCAGATATATCACCATTTAGTGTTCCCAGGATAGTCACACTTGGCATCCAATGGCTATCTATTTCCATCGAAGTGTCGCCTAAATTTTTCATTTTTGAGATAGATGTTGTACTAATGACAATCAATAATATTATTACCGCAAGAAAACCCAATATCAATTTTGTTCGAATGTTAAATTTCATATATTCGCTCCTCAGTTCTCTTTATATTAGATACTATATCGACAAGAAACGACACATAGTTTATATCAAAATTAAAGAGAATTTCAGAACTGTCTACAAAAGGAAAATTTTTCTTTGTGATGGTTAGCGGAACTAATTCAGGTTTATATTATATACCTCTTGTAGAGTATTATGTTTTATAATTCCCAACAATTGTACCGTCATATATAGCAAGAGAGATGCTGCAAATCTTTATTCACTTATTGCATCAAACTTCTAAGTTTAAAAAAAAGATACCCAAAACGGGTATCTCTTTATGTTTTACTTCCTAGCAATCACCATAAATCGTTCTGAATTTGTCCTTATTCCTATTTCGGTTTGGTTTTCCAAAATAAATTGTTGGAGTATTTGAAAATCAATTTCTTTTTCTCCGAAGTTAGGAACTATTGGAGTGTATTTCAAGAGAAATATTAAGTCTGCAGGAGTCTGATAATATTCGGTTGCATTGAATTCAAATGACTGTATGTCGTTAAAGCCCGCATCACTTAATTCCGTAATATATTTAGCTTTTAACGAGTCTTTCTTAGCACCCCATGCCTGTCCTCTTCCAAACGCTTCTTTAATATTTAATTTGTCGTTTTCGCTTACTTGCTGTGTCAGGAACATACCACCCTTTACTAACACCTTTTCTATTTCTTTTGCATAAAAACATGAGTGTCGAGAAGAGATTACATTAAAGAAGTTCTCAGGAAAATTTAGATTTTCAGCACCCATCTGGAGAAAACGAACATTTGCTATGTCTGATTCAGCAGAATTCTTGGTTGCTGTTTCAATCATTCCGGTGGAATGGTCAATCCCAACTAGAAGTAATGCAGAATCTGCTATTGATAAAATGGCTTCCCCGCCGCCAGTACCGATGTCAAGCAATATGTCCGACTTCTTGCATGTCTTCGCTACTTCATTGTAGAAGTCCCATTTTACGCCTTTGGAGATACATTTCACGTTACTGAAATCCCATCCGTTGATTTTTCCAATCTTATCATAAAACTCTTTATACTCTATTGAATTCATTTACTTTTCACCTTCCAAATAAGGATAAAAGCTACGGGCTAGCAGACCGATATTCAAAATTTTAGTTTGTTTAGTCAAAAGGATAGACTCCCCCCTTGACGGCTGGTACGCGTTTTTTTCCAACCCGGAAACTAAATACTTCGAACAATACGGAAAGACATCCGATTCACCTCATTTGAAAGATTGTTTCAATTATATTTCTAATAGAACTTGTCGATCAAGCATATTCTTCGCACCAACACCATTGTACGTCCACTAGAATAAAAGCTGAGACGCTCACCATGCCATTATCTTTAATGAAGGAGCCGTACAACAGTACTTAAAGGGCGAAAGCTAATACAAGCAAAGCCCATGGCAGACTATTGGCAGCGGTACGATTGATTAGACAGAATATAAGGTTGGCAATGCAGAAATAGGCTTCAGAGTAGCGGTCTTTATAACGCATCCAGCTTTTTATCTTGTTAACTGATCTGAAGGAAAAATAAACATACTTCTCCTTCTTATTCTTAGCATTCTTCACAAATATACTTTTGTGCTTGAAATCAAAGGATTCTGGCTGTAGACTCAGGCATTCACCTTTTCTCATCCCCTTACCAAGCAGTAAACAGGTAATTGCATAGTTTCGAATACCCATGAAAAGTAGCCGCATCAAATTGACCCAACACCTTTTTGATTTGTTCTGTTGTTAAAGTCTTATTTACCTTACGTTATACTTTCGGGTTCTCAATGCTTCAACCGGATTTTTTGGTATTTCAAGTTCCTCTTCGTAGAGATAATTGAAGAACACCTTTATATTCCGAATATAGTTTGCAATTGTGGTTGTGGAAATGTTCTTCTTGAGGTCTGAATATTTCTCTAGGTGCTTCTTCTCCTAGTCTCCACCTATTGACTACTGTATACTTCCAAGGTTCCTGCAAATATTTAATGTACTGCCGGAAGTGTCAAGACTGAACTTTCTTCACGTATTCAATCTGATACTGATCTTGTAAATGCTTACCGAACAACTTTATGGTCAGTTTCGTAACTACTAAAGTTTTACGTGCAATATTCTTAGACGAACAGTAAAGCATAAAACTATACAGTTGAAATTCAAAATCTTCCATAAAAAAATACCGCTGATCTATTGGTCACGGATGACCCAATAAATCAGCGGTATTGGCTGAATTGTTATGCTTCACCTTATTCTCAATCTGTAGTTTATCTGCCACCACTGCGATGAACTTTCGATTCCTGAGGTGAGCGTCTCAATTCGGAATATACCCTGCTATGCCTTCAAAAGAATAACCGGATCCTCCATTACCAAGCTCGTTAAAATCAGTGGTATAGAAGTGATCTGTACCGTTATAGTATCTATATAACGGTGATGTGTCTGGTTGCTGTTGCGGGAAAATGTAACCTTGTATGCCTTCAAGGCTATAACCATTCATGCCATTGCCAAGCTCATCAAAATTAATGGTATAAAAGTGATCTGTACCATTATAGTATCTATATAACGGTGATGTATCTGGTTGCTGTTGCGAGAAAATGTAACCTTGTATGCCTTCAAGTCTATATCCACTCATACCGTTGCCAAGCTCATCAAAATTAGTGGTATAGAAATGGTCAACGTTGTTGTAGTAACGATACAGCGGAACGGTTCCGTCGGCTGCACTTACAGAACTAAATGTGGAGAACATTGCAAACATAAACAATAAAATTACGGCGATTCTTTTTTTCACAACAACCAAGCCTCCTATGGGCAAAGTATTTAAGCTGGCCAGCTACCATTCTAGTATTGCATTTATCTAATCCATATACAATAGTAAAAAGGTACTAATATGTTTTTTTGAAATTTTTATCCAATGTTTGAATTTATATATTATTTTTTTAATATTTCATTTCGTTTTGTTCACCACTTCCGACCAAAATTGTTTAGTACTTATTGGATTACAAGCTTTTACTCGTCCTGTCTCAAGTAGATACTTGATATGGTGACGGGGAATTTCAAAATCGTTTATAAAAAATACCGCTCCTTTACTGGTCTTTGGAAGAACCAATAAAAAGGCGGTATCAGTTGTCTACTATTCAGAAGTTAATCGGTATCGGGACGACTGTTATGGAGATTCGTAGCCGTCCCTACAATTATCATTCATAAATGTCAAAACCCAAGAATTCCTTGCTTTATCAATCATTCTGATCCTTTCAGGACACCTTGTTCTCAATTCTCAGCTTATCTGCCACCATCGCTATGAACTCACTATTGGTTGGTTTGGACTTACTGATATTAATGGTGTAACCGAACAGGTGTGAAATACTGTCGATATTTCCGCGGGTCCATGCTACCTCGATAGCATGACGAATGGCGCGTTCTACGCGAGATGCCGTCGTTTTGAACTTTTCGGCAATTGCCGGATATAATGTTTTGGTGATGGCTCCTAAAATTTCGATATTATTGTACACCATCGTAATGGCTTCACGTAAATATTGATAGCCCTTGATGTGAGCTGGTACACCAATTTCATGTATGATGGCCGTGATACTGGCATCCAGGTTTTTCGTCTTACCCATAGGTACAACGTTGGACCGCATGGATGAAATGGTCACCGGACTGCTGTTAACTAACTGAGGTCCCACCAATTGGCGAACACGGTTAGCCAGCACTTCCATGTCAAACGGCTTCAAAATATAATAAGATGCCCCGAGCTGTACGGCCCTCTGTGTAATATTTTCTTGACCGAATGCAGTCAGCATAATGATTTTCGGCTGTGGAGTCAGGTTCATTTCTCTCAAACGCTCCAATACACCCAGACCATCCAGATGAGGCATAATAATATCCAAAATAAGTACATCAGGTATGTTGCGGGATTCTGCGATGCGTTGGAGCACTTCTTCGCCGTTATAGGCGATTCCTGTAACTTCCATATCCTCCTGATCGGAAATATATTCAGCAAGCAAATTCGTAAATTCCCGGTTGTCATCAGCCAACAATACCTCAATTTTTTGCAATGTACTTCCTCCTCATTGAGTGATATTCCATTGTGATATCTGTTTACAGTATATAAATATTTCTTGTCGGAGTATATGATTTCGACATCGAATTATGAATTCCTTCTGTCGAAAATTATTTTTATTTATTTTTTTTATAGTTTCTATTATAATTGATTCTTTATCTTGCAATTATGAGCTATTCCCCTGCTTTTCGACAAAAAAATCTTAAGGCCACTAGCTCGCCTTAAGATTAGAAGATGATTTTAAGCTTACGTTATTCTGCATGATTCCTGCATCGCGCAGCATCCATTCGATAAAACAACCGTAACCTGATTTAGGATCATTCACAAATACATGTGTTACAGCCCCGATAAGCTTACCATTTTGGATGATCGGACTACCGCTCATTCCTTGCACGATTCCCCCGGTCTTATCCAACAGCTTTGGATCTACAATACGAATCACAAGTCCTTTGGTTGCCGGTTTGTCCTGCTGAGAAATGTGTACAATTTCCGCCTGAAACCGCTGAATTTGTTGACCTTCCAGTACAGTCAAAATTTCTGCAGGTCCTTCCTTTACTTCATTCGCAAGAGCCACCGGAATAGGAGTCGAATACAATCCATATTGCGGCTCATCTGACATTTTCCCAAAGATTCCGAAATTCGTATTTCGTTCAATATTTCCTAATACCCGATGATCTTTGAGAAAATGAGCGCGTTTTTCTCCTGGTTCCCCACTTTGGCTTTTCGCAATTGATGTCACATTGGACTGCACAATCTCTCCGCTTCCCACGACAATAGGGGTTTGGGTATTCATATCGGTAATTACGTGGCCCAAGGCCCCGTATACACCTTGGTCTGGTGCGTAAAACGTTAATGTACCTACACCTGCAGCCGAGTCCCTAATATACAACCCAAGCCGCCATGCTTTATCATCCTGATCATATGCTGGTGTTAACTTGGTGGAAATGGTCTGCTCACCTCGACAAAGCGTAATGTCGAGCGGCTTTTTATTCTTACCTGCTTCGTCTACTACTTCAGCAACCCTTGCCAGGCTATTGAGTGGTTTGCCGTTCATGTGTGTAATCCGATCCCCTAGGCGAATCCCCGCTGTTTCACCAGGTGATACCTTACGATCATTACTTTCCTGAATGATATGGTGACCGACGACAAGCACTCCTGAAGATTTTACTTTAACCCCAATCGTCTGCCCTCCCGGGTATACTTTTAAATCGGGAATTACACTTTCTTGGGTTGTCCTCACGCTTTTAGAACCGAACAAATCCAAAGAAGCTTGTGGAGGCAGCGCTGCTTGCACATGCTGAGCGTTACCGATAGAACACATAAGAAAAACAAGCAAAAGACCGAGCAATTTGATCCTGGAGTAAAAATTCAATGGCTGTCACGCTCCCTTTGCTTCTTTCGCTTGACGAGTAAAGGTGGTCGCCAATTGCGTACCTATAAGGTAACCTTGCCCCCAGGCTTTTATAACTGTTAAACATTACGCCGGCCGCTCTTTTCAGGCTTTCTTTCCTTCCGCCAAATTCAGCATTTCCTGTGCGTGATGCAATGTTTTTTCGGTAATTTCCACACCGCCCAGCATCCGTGCCAATTCTTTA
The DNA here is from genome assembly GCF_022531965.1 of Paenibacillus peoriae. GTDB lineage: Bacteria > Bacillota > Bacilli > Paenibacillales > Paenibacillaceae > Paenibacillus > Paenibacillus polymyxa_D. Next base: position 3,437,707 of record NZ_CP092831.1, read on the forward strand.
ACACGCCCGTCCTCCGTAAGTCCCTCAATTTGAGTCATGGTCCGTCCGTCATGAACATTTTTCTCAATAAGGTACTGATGATCTGCCATACATGCCACCTGTGGCAAATGAGTAATGGAGAACACCTGACAAACGGAAGATAAACGATATAGCTTCTCGGCAATGGATTGAGCTGCACGACCACTCACCCCAGTATCCACCTCGTCAAAAATGAGTACTGGAATTTGATCATGACGCGCAAAAATACTTTTCATCGCCAACATGATACGTGATAGCTCACCGCCTGAAGCGATCTTACCAAGTGGACGTAATGGCTCACCTGGATTAGGGGAAATAAGAAATTCAGCATTATCAATGCCCTGCTTGGTAGGTCTTACCTTCAGACCTTTGTACTCATATCCGCGTGGATCTTCAATTGGATCAATGCGCACCTTGAGTGACGTTCTTTCCATCTGTAGGTCTTTTAACTCCTGCTCCACTTGCTCTGCAAGCTCTTCAGCGCAAATTTCACGTGCTTCTGTAAGCTCTTCCGAAATCTCAAGCAAATCGGACAGCAACTCGTCCCGTTTTGCAATGAGCTGCTCCAGCCGCTCATCTTTATTTTCCAGCAGATCGGTTTCCTGCTCAATACGGCTATAGTATTCCAAAATCTGCTCTATACTATCACCATATTTTCGCTGTAATCCGGTAATTTGATTCAAACGTTGTTCCACTTCATGCAGCTTGCCTGGATTAAATTCAATATCCTCACGATAAGAACGTAATTGGAATGCTGCGTCCTCCAACTGGTAAAAAGCAGACTGAATCTGCTCTGCAATGGGCTGAAGGCTTTTGCTGTCATAGTTTTGGACATCGTTCAATCTGGACAACACGTTATTGATCGTATCCAGTCCACCTCTGCCGCTTAAGAGTTCGTATGCTCCTGATATCCCATCCATCATTTTCTCACTATGGGATAGCTTGACCCGTTCTTCTGCCAATAATTCATCTTCTCCCAATTTCAACTCCGCCGCAGCGATCTCTTCTAGTTGAAATCGGTACATATCCAAAAGCTGATAAGCCTTTTGACTGGAGCTTTGCAGTTCTCTTACTTCTTTTTCCGCTTTGACAAAAGCATTGTAACGCTCCCGATAAAGCGTTTTGACCGGACCGATCACCGAATCACCGAACGTATCCAGCAGCGCCAGATGGCGATCTGCACGTAGCAGGCTTTGATGCTCATGCTGCCCGTGTATATTGACGAGTTGTTCACCTACCTCACGCAGCATCGTTAAATTAACCATCTGGCCGTTAATTCGAGAAGAGCTTTTTCCCTGAACCGTAAGTTCACGACGAATTAGCAAATGCTCCTCCGCATTAGCCTTAATCCCTTGTTCCTCAAGTGTATTCCAAACGGGATGTTTTACTGGCAGTTCAAACAAGGCTTCCATCTCTGCTTTATCACAACCGTAACGTACTAAATCAGCAGAGCCCCTACCGCCTGCAATTAGCCCAAGCGCATCGATAATAATGGATTTACCAGCACCTGTTTCCCCGCTCAACACATGAAACCCTTTATAAAAATGAACATCGACGGCCTCTACGACCGCCAAATTCCGTATAGACAAAGTGACCAGCATCGTTCTTTCACCTCTATGATGTACAAATTAAAACGCCTAATATGCGTAGCCATTATAATTAGGAAATGTAGCCCATAAGACGATTCACGATAGCTTCGCTGTTTTCTTCCGATCGGCAAATAATCAAAATGGTGTCATCTCCGCTAATCGTACCCATAATTTCGGACCATTCAATATTGTCCAATAAAGCAGCAATCGAGTTGGCTGTTCCCGGCAGACACTTCATCACAATCAGATTGGTTGTGTAGTCAATATGCAAAAAGTTATCAACCAACGTACGTTTCAGTTTCTGGGCTGGATTGTAGCGCTGATCTGAAGGCATCGAATATTTATATCTGCCATCGTCCATTGGGACCTTGATGAGCAGTAGCTCCTTGATATCACGCGATACGGTCGCCTGTGTGACCTGAAAACCAGCCTTACGCAATGCTTCAACCAGATCATCCTGCGTCTCAATCTCATGTTGTGAAATAATTTCCCTAATTTTAATATGTCGTTGACCCTTCATATAATCCTCCTATGGATTAACCTTCATATTCCTCTTCTTCGAGGTCTTCCACTAATGTAATAAGGCGAATACTTCGCTCGTCCGTATCAACGTACAATACACCCGCGCAACCCGGATAGAGCAATAAATACGGCATGAGCCTGTCCCTTAAATCAGGACCACTCCACTCCATTGGTTTCTTGCGGCGTGACGTTTTGACCATATATGTCGAACCGTTTCGTACAGCCACGTAGTCTATAAACAAACGGCTATACACGGTATGTCCGTTCACTTTAAAAGCAAGCGGTATTTTCATCTTCCCGCCCACTACTTCATATCCTGCTTCTTCGAGTAGGTGTGTGGCAGGTCCTTCGTCCAAGTCCTCGTTAATCGGTATCGTCTTTAGCACAAGCGGCTCTGGCTCCTTCAACCAGGCACGTAGGCTATACAAAGCCCATATTCCTAATATCACCCCGATCACAGCGATGATAACCGTATCATATCTTGTGTCCATGGACCGATCACCTCATGGACATATTCTAGGACAAGATGTAAAATCCCTTTTCCTTTGTACATCTCATTATAGGCGAACGTGAGTTCTATAATCAATCCCTCACACCAAAAAGAGGTTCCCTTAAGTTCACAGAACTCATGGAGAACCCCTGAATGTTACTTACGCGATGGACCATTATTAAAAGTCTGACCTGCTTCCTGAACGGTACGTTCAATCAGTGGTCTGAAATCCATCTTCTCCAACTGCGATTCTGCAGCAGGAAACCCATCCAAACGCCAATGCGCTAAAAATTCAATATTGCCTTCTCCACCTGTAATAGGTGAATAAGCCAAACCTTGCAGCGTAAGTCCAAGCTCATGTGCAAACATCAGAATGGTCTGCAACACTTCTTTATGCGTAGCAGGATCACGGACCACACCGGATTTTCCGACCTTTTCGCGTCCAGCTTCGAATTGCGGCTTGATTAGAGCTACAATATCAGCAGGTTGATGCAACAAGGCAAGCAACGGGGGCAAAATAATACGTAATGAAATAAAGGAAACGTCAATACTAGCAAAATTCGGCACGGAACCATTCAAATCCGCGGGTGTCATATATCTGAAATTCGTTTTCTCCATTACGCATACTCGTTCATCATTACGAAGCGACCAATCCAGCTGGTTATAACCCACATCAATGGCGTATACGTATTCAGCTCCATGCTGAAGCGCACAATCCGTAAAACCTCCAGTGGACGAGCCAATATCCAGCATTGTCCTGCCCTTCATATCCAGCTCAAATTGACGGATGGCCTTCTCCAGCTTCAATCCTCCACGGCTTACATACGGATGCACCGAACCCTTAACTTTAAGCTCGCTGGCGCGTGGTACCTTCATCCCCGCCTTCTCGATCCGTTCGCTGTCCGCCAGCACTAGCCCAGCCATAATCGCAGCTTTAGCTTTTTCACGGCTTTCAAAAAAGCCTTGTTCTACAAGTAATACATCAATGCGTTCCTTCGGAACAGACATGTTAATCTCCCTTTAGGCAGCCAGGCTGCTCTTGTCATACTTTTTATAAACGTCATGGTCTTCACTTCAAGTTACCCTATACAGATTGTCCCATGCCATATGCTGGCTCAGCAGCCCATTTACGCAACTTTAAGCATACATCTTCAATGGTGAGACCTACTTCAGCACGCTGCTCTTTGATGGAGCCATGCTCCACGAACAGATCGGGAATCCCCATTAGGCGCACCTGTGCCTCTTGTATTTCGGCTTTAGCGTAAAATTCCAGTACAGCGCTACCCAAGCTTCCTGCTTCAGAAGCTTCTTCCAATACGATCAGCTTCGTATGCTGACGAGCCAGCTCACGCAACATATCCTCGTCCAAAGGTTTCAGGAAACGAGCATTCACGACGCCCACTTGCAAACCTTCCCGTTTCATCGCCTCCGCAGCCTCTGTCGCCACCTGGAGCATCGGTCCTGATGCAATTACAGCAAAGCCCTCACCCTTACGCAGGAGCTCCCAACTGCCGATGGGAATAGCCTGTAATTCTTTATCCAACGGCACGCCAACCACATTAACACGTGGGTAACGATAAGCAATTGGACCATCTTCATAGTCGAGCGCTGTTTTCATCATATGACGTAGCTCGTTCTCATCCTTCGGCATCATAAGCACAAGATTGGGGATATGACGTAAGAATGCCACATCAAACACGCCATGATGAGTTTCCCCGTCAGCCCCAACAAAACCTGCACGGTCAATCGCGAACATTACGTTCGCATTATGACGACAGATATCATGCACAATCTGGTCATAAGCACGCTGCATAAAAGTGGAGTACACCGCAAACACCGGCTTCATCCCTTCCATTGCCAACGCAGCACACATGGTAGCTGCATGCTGTTCAGCAATGCCGACGTCAATCATACGGCTAGGAAACTCTTTACTAAACGGTACCAAACCTGATCCGCCAGGCATAGCGGGTGTGACCGCAACGATGCGCTCATCCTGCTCAGCCAGCTCAATCAACGTTCGACCGAAAATTTCCGTATACATCGGATTACCTACAGCTTTGAGTACCTGACCCGATTCAATTTTGTAGGGACTGATTCCATGCCATTTGTGTGAATCTGCTTCCGCAGGTTTATAGCCCTTGCCCTTGGTGGTTACGACATGCACCAATACAGGGCCAGTGACATTATCAGCCTGCTGGAAGGTTTCGATTAGCTTCGGCAAATCATGTCCGTCCACTGGACCGAGATACGTAAGTCCCAGCTCTTCAAACAGTACACCAGGCACCATCATATATTTAAGACTGTCCTTGACACGGCCAGCCGATTTGGCAAGTTTACCGCCGATCGCGGGTATTTTTTTCAGCAAAACTTCCAGCTCATCTTTTGCCCGCAAATAATGGCGGTCCGAGCGGATTTTACTCAAATAATTATGCATGGCCCCTACATTAGGTGCTATGGACATTTCGTTGTCATTCAGAATTACCATTAAATTTTTGCGCTCATGTCCGATATGATTCAACGCTTCGAAGGCCATCCCCCCAGTCAGCGCGCCGTCTCCGATCATTGCAATGACTTTATTGTCCTCGCCCTTCAAATCTCGAGCCAAAGCCATTCCCATTGCGGCCGACAGAGAAGTGCTGCTATGACCGGCTTCCCAAACATCATGCTCGCTCTCACTTCTTTTTACAAAACCACAAAGTCCATCACGCTGACGAAGTGTATCAAAACGGTCCATTCGCCCTGTCAATATTTTGTGTACGTAGGCTTGGTGCCCAACGTCATAAATCATCTTGTCCTTCGGACTGTTATAGCAATAATGCAGGGCGATCGTGAGCTCAACCACTCCCAGATTCGATGCCAGATGCCCCCCAGTCACGGACAGCTTCTCAATCAAAAAGCTCCTGATTTCCTCGGCTAGAGAAGCCAACTCCTCAACCGACAGTGATTTCAGATCGCCTGGTTGCTTTATGTGTGGAAGCAGCACGCATATCTCCCCGCTTTCCTTCAAGTTTGTGAGTAAAGTTAACAAGTATTATATCACACTTTTTGACTGTGCTTAAACGCAGACAAGTCAAAACAGCTCTAACGCAACTAATGATCACGCTTCATCAGGTAATCGGCTATCTCCAGCAAACGAGAAGAATCGGGGATACCACTCTCTATTATCACTCTTTTAGCAGATGCGGTGAGTTCCTCTACCTGCTGCAAAGATGCGTCCATACCAATGAAATACGGATAGGTGACCTTCTCTTGTTCAACATCACTTTGCGTTTTCTTACCCATTTTACTCTCATCGCCTATGAGGTCCAGTATATCGTCCTGTATCTGAAAAGCCAGCCCCAAATCTCGTCCAAAGCGTCGAAGCGCCTCTAATTGACCCTTGTCCGCCCCACCAATCCGTCCACCTGCCAAGAGCGAGAAAATAATCAAATCAGCCGTTTTATGAAGATGGATATATTCCAGTTCCTCGATCCCCGTCATTCCTTGCTCGCCTGACATATCGGCGACCTGTCCGCCTACCATGCCCCGCGCGCCACTCATTTCGGACAAATCCTCAACTATGGACAATAGCGAATCAGACGAAACACCGTGACGCCGTCCTGCTTGCACAATACTGTAAAAGGCATGGGTCAACAAAGCATCACCCGCAAGGACGGCAACCGCCTCGCCGTATACCTTATGATTCGTCAGCTTACCTCGCCGATAGTCATCATCATCCATGGCTGGCAAGTCGTCATGAATGAGGGAGTACGTATGTACCATTTCTACCGCACATGCCACTGGCAGCGCAGCTTCCCTGCTTCCACCGAATGCTTCAGCAGCAGCGATCACAAGCAGAGGCCGCAGCCGTTTTCCGCCTGCGGTGAGTGAATAATTCATGGATTCTCGAAGAACATCGGGAATGTCCCAATCGGCCGGGAATTGCTCGGTCAGTGCGGACGAAACCGCATCCGTCGTCCCGGTCAAATATTCCTTGAACGACGGTCTATTCAAGTCCTTCACCGCCGTTTTCATCCAGTCCCCCACCAAAAGGCTTCTTGCGCAAATCTCCATCCTCTTCCACGATCATTTCAATTTTACGTTCAACCTGCTCCAGCTTCTGACTGCAAAGTTGAGACAACTTCATCCCCCGCTGGAACAAATCAATGGCTTGCTCCAGAGGAACGTCTCCATGCTCCAGTTGTCCGACAATTTCTTCAAGAGCAGCCATAGCCGCTTCAAAATTCAATTCCGTTTCATTCGCCACCGTGCTTCGCGTCCTCCTTCATTCCCCATACTTGGCAGTCCAACTGCCCATCACTCACTTTAATCTTGATGGAATCTCCCGGCTGTACGTCTTTGAGCGACTTAATCAGCCGTTTTTCCTGCTCATCGTATACCAAGCTATAGCCTCGGGCCATGACTTTGAGTGGGCTCAGCGCATCCAGTTGACGAATTCCCGTGTGCAACTGCTGCCGTCCCGTTTTCGTAATAGCACGCATCGCAGACTCCAGCTGACGTTGCGCCATATCCGTCTGCTTGCGTGCTGAACGAATTTGTTCACGCGGATTAAACCGTTCTAGTACCTGACGCATACGTGCGTTCTTTTCTGCGTTCAAACGAGAACGGTTACGCGCTGCGCGGATTAGACGCTGATGCAGCATGTCCATTCGCTCTGCATGCTGTAGCATATAGCGGCGTGGGTGCAGCAGGACTGGTGAACGCTGAAGCCTCGCCAAGCGTACACGGCTGGTTTCCAGCCGCTGCCGGAGGGCGTTGCGCAACCGTTGCTCCCGCTGGAGCAGCTGATCCCGTAGCTCTGCCTGATTAGGCACGGCCAACTCGGCTGCTGCGGTTGGCGTTGCCGCACGTAAGTCAGCCACAAAATCGGCAATGGTAAAATCCGTTTCGTGTCCAACTGCCGAAATAACCGGAATGACCGATGCGTAAATGGCGCGCGCAACCGCTTCCTCATTAAACGCCCACAGTTCTTCCAACGAGCCACCTCCCCGTCCGACAATCATCACCTGAACCTCTTGCATACGATTCATAGTTTCAATTGCCTTGACGATCGAGGGGGCGGCACCTTTTCCTTGTACAAGCACAGGATACAACACAATTCCAGCCTGCGGGTATCGCCGCTGAAGTGTCGTAATAATATCACGCACAGCCGCTCCAGTCGGTGACGTAATCACGCCAATGGTTACTGGATGGGCAGGGAGGTTACGCTTACGAGCAGTATCAAACAGTCCCTCTGCATCCAGCTTTTGCTTGAGCTGCTCGTAAGCTAAATAAAGGCTTCCTATACCATCAGGCTGCATTTGAGTCGCATAAAACTGATATTGTCCATCTCGTTCGTACACGGATACGTTTCCCCGGGCAATAACACGCGTACCTTCTTTCGGTACGAAAGGGAGCCGCTGATTATGGGTTGCAAACATAATCGAACGTATGCGGCTCCCCTCATCCTTGAGCGTAAAGTACATGTGACCACTTGAATGATGCGTAAAATTAGAAATTTCCCCGCGTATCCATACATCAGACAGCACCTGATCCGACTCCAATTTCATCCGGATATAACGATTCAGGTCCTTTATAGAGTAAATACGTTGTTCAGCCACAGGCAGCTGTCCTTATGCCAAACCGTGCGACCGCTTGGCCGCTACGAGCGTATTTTGCATCAGCATCGTAATTGTCATCGGCCCTACTCCGCCGGGAACAGGCGTAATCGGACCAGACACTTGCTTCACGCTCTCAAAATCAACGTCCCCCGCCAGCTTTCCGTTCTCCAGACGGTTCATCCCTACATCTATCACTACCGCTCCGGGCTTCACGAACGAAGCATCAATAAAGTTGGCTTTGCCGATCGCAACGACTAAGATATCTGCTTGTCGACTTAGGTCCGCAATATTCGCTGTACGGGAGTGGCACATCGTAACCGTAGCATTTTCACGCTGCAACAATAAAGACACTGGCTTGCCCACGATATTACTGCGACCAATAACTACCGCATGTTTACCGGCTATCTCCACTCCAGCACGCTTAATTAACTCAATGACTCCAGCAGGAGTACAAGGCAATAGACTATCGTCACCGATGACCAAATTCCCTACGTTCACCGGATGGAATCCATCCACATCCTTCTCCACTGCAATCGCGTCAATGACAGCTTTTTCATGAATATGCTTTGGCAACGGCAGTTGCACCAAAATTCCATGGATGGTACTTTGATGGTTCAGCTTGTTTACCAGTTCCAGTAATGCTTCCTGCGAAGTATCTGCTGCCAACCGATGAACCTCGGAGTAATAGCCGAGATCATGGCATGCCTTTTCCTTGTTTTTAACATACACTTGCGAAGCGGGATCTTCGCCTACCAATACAACAGCCAGTCCGGGTTGAAAGCTGTGCTCTTTCAGACGAATGACCTCTTGCTGAATGCTTGCGCGAATATCCTGAGAGATTTGTTTACCATCAATGATCGGTGCTGACATGTTTTACCACTCTCCAACCTGATTCAGTAGTCTCTACTTAAAAACGTGCTTTCAATTGCTCCAGTTCTTGTATCACTCGTCCCAGTACACCATTAACAAATTTACCGGATTCCTCGGTACCAAAGTGCTTCGACAACTCAATCGCTTCATTAACAGCTACCTTGGCTGGAACATCCTCACGGAAAATCATCTCATATGCCGCAAGCCTTAAAATTTGACGATCTACACGTGAAAGCCTGCTGATCTGCCAGCCTTTAAGATAATCCACCAGCAGCCCATCAATGGCTTCCTTGTGCTCCCACGTACCCCGCACATGCTCCAAGACATACGCTCTTAACACTGCTGCATTTTTAACGACAACTTCCGCTTCGTTTTCCTCAGCGGCTTCCTGAAGCAACATGTCCACGGCTGCTGCCGCATCCACTTCATTCATTTCCATATGGTACATACTCTGTACCGCTAATTCCCTCGCCAGACGTCTTTTCATGCCCTGCCTCCTACGCTTGCCTATATCTATTTTTCATTCTAACCAATTTCCACAAAAAAACCTGTGAACGCATCCTCCAAAACGTTGGGCGCAAAGAAGCTACAGCTCTATTTTTGGAGAACACGTATCACAGGGTTCATTTAAAAGGACGCCAACGTTGCGACAACCAATCGCCCCATTCCTTCCAAGGGAGGAATGAACCGAGCGCTGAATCGCTACGTCTTCCTAGCGTATATCCGATGAACACCATCAATGCAAAGAACAACATATTCCAAAAGCCTGCCCACAAATAAATAAAACCGAAAAAAATACCAGCCGTGATCCCCATGATCCGGCCCTTGTAACTTCCCCATATTTCTTTCCAGGGCATCAGGGAAAATCACCTCTATTCCACACGACTCTTAAAGCTGGGTGACTGAGAAACATTAGCGATGTACACCGATACATTGGACACAGGAATTCCTGTAATTTCTTCCACATGATCGTGTACCCCCTTTTGTACCTCGGAGGTTAACACCGGAATGGAGCTTTCCCCGTCTACAACCGCCCGAATCGTAATATCAAGTCCCGAATCCAACACACGAACGCGTGCTTTCAAATCCTGCATCCCGCGAAATCGGGAAGCTGCTTTGAGGCACAGATTTTCAATGGTATCCACTGAAATCTGAATGTCACCGTATTCCGTTCGTTGATCAATAGAATGCTGTACGGTTTGGTTCCGTCGAATAGAGATATAAAAAAAACGAAGACTCAATAACAACAGAACCCCTGCAATAATCAGGCTGGTAAACCACACTACTCGCTCATCCTCAATACTTAAAACATACGGAATGGCCCCGCTCAGGAGGAGGATGGCGAGAATGGAAATAATTCCGATACTTAAGCTGTACAAGAACAGCAGAAGTCTGTCCATAACTTTAGCCACGAAACGCACAGCCTCCTTAAATTAGAGTAAACCCTCGACCCATAAGGGTCGGGGGTTTGTACAAAGTATCGCTCTATTTAACCCGTCCGGCGCCCAGCACTTCCGGCTCTTCTACTTTATCGGCATTTTTGAATTGAACATCATGAATTTGCACGTTCACTTCAACAACGTTAAGACCTGTCATGTTCTCAATCGAACGCTTAACATTATGCTGAATAGCAGCAGCCACCTCAGGCAGACGGTTACCGTACTCAATAATGACGGAGACGTCTACAGCAGCTTCACGCTGTCCGACTTCCACTTTTACACCTTTAGATAAATTTTTGCGGCCTAGCAGTTCGGCAAACCCACCAGCAAATCCGCCACTCATTCCCGCCACGCCCGGTACCTCAACGGTAGCCAGTCCGGCAATGACTTCAATAACTTCTGGGGCAATTTGAATCTCCCCAATTTCTGTACGTTCGAATTCGGTTGGCACTGTGCTCATACCTTCAACACCTTTCGGTCAAAATAAGTTTCATTCCAGCTTTAGATTTCAAAGCAGACATGCTCACTTATTATCCATACTATATCATTTGGCGTTCATTATGACAAACGGAGGAAATATACCGATTAAACTTCGTTTTCCTCCAAAAATTTAATATCAAAATCGCCTTTAATAAAGGTCGGATGCTCTAGCAAGCGCTGATGAAAAGAAATCGTTGTGGGTATGCCCTCAATAGCAAACTCAGTCAAAGCCCGCTTCATTTTGGCAATTGCATCCTGCCGTGTAGGTGCCCACACAATCAGCTTGGCGATCATAGAGTCATAATAAGGAGGAATGCTATAACCTGGATATACTGCACTGTCTACCCGTACCCCAGGACCGCCTGGAGGCAGATAAAATCCGATTTTACCCGGTGCAGGCATAAAATTACGATCCGGATCCTCAGCGTTAATACGGCACTCTATCGCCCAACCATTGATGGTGACTTCTTCCTGCGTAAAGGAAAGCGGATGCCCTTCAGCGACAGAAATCATTTCCTTAATCAGGTCTACACCAGTAATCATTTCTGTTACGGGATGTTCTACCTGAATACGTGTATTCATTTCCATGAAATAGAAATTGTTGTCCGGGCCGAGCAAAAATTCGAGAGTACCTGCACCAGAGTATTGAACGGCCAAAGCTGCACGAACAGCTGCCTGACCCATTTCTTCACGGACATCCTGCGAAAGTACAGGACATGGTGCTTCCTCCAACAACTTCTGACGACGACGCTGCACAGAGCAGTCCCGTTCGCCCAAATGGGCAACATTACCATGCTTGTCCGCTATGATCTGTATTTCCACATGTTTCATACCGGTCAAATATTTTTCTAGGTACACACCCGCATTGCCAAATGCTTTTTGCGCCTCCTGCTGAGCGGTAGTGATTTGCTGAATGAGGTTATCCTCATCTTCGGCGATACGAATACCTTTACCTCCGCCTCCTGCTGTGGCCTTGATAATTACCGGATATCCGATATCACGTGCGATGCCGATCGCATCCTGCAAATCCTCAACCAGCCCGTCTGAACCCGGAATAACTGGAACTCCGGCATCCTTCATGGTCTGCTTAGCTACGGCCTTATCTCCCATTTTGTTAATGGCTTCAGGAGAAGGACCAATAAACGTAATATTACACGATTCGCAAATTTCAGCGAAGTCTGCGTTTTCCGCCAAAAATCCGTAACCTGGATGAATGGCATCACATTCAGTCAATGTAGCAACGCTCATCAGATTCGTAAAATTAAGGTAGCTGTCCTTAGATAGCGTCGGTCCGATACAGTAAGCCTCATCTGCGAGACGCACATGTAACGAATCCTTGTCAGCTTCCGAATATACAGCAACTGTCGAAATATTCATTTCGCGGCAAGCGCGAATGATACGAACCGCAATTTCTCCACGATTCGCAATCAATACTTTTTGAAATGTCATGACTTTATCCTCCCTGGGAGCAGTCTTGCCGAACCCTCAAAAGAGGGTGCAAACAAGCTTTTTACTCCGGTTTCACAAGGAACAATGGCTGGCCATACTCGACCAACTGTCCGTTTTCGGCCAAAATTTCCACAATTTCGCCCTTCACTTCAGCTTCCAGCTCGTTCATCAGCTTCATCGCTTCAATGATACATACCGTTGTTTTTTCGCCCACTTTGCTGCCGATACTCACATACGGAGCCGTATCCGGTGATGAAGAACTATAGAAAGTGCCTACCATCGGAGATACGATTTTATGTAGATTGCTTGCATATTCCCTCGGTTCTCCAGCAGTTGTAGATCCAACATCGGACTGTACTTGTGGATTTGGAATAACAGCTTGTGGTGCCACTGCATAAGCAGGTGTTGCCACAGGAGCCTGTACTGTAACGATTTCGCTTTTGCCCGGTTTCCGGATCAACAAGCGAGTTCCTTCATTTTCAATTTCAAGCTCATGCACAGACGTTTCATCCACCAGCTTGATCAATTCCTTAATCTCGCTTAATTTAAACATCTCTATTAATCACTCCTTCAGCATTTTGCCGGTTGCTGATAACATTGTTGAAACAGCTTTATGTATTATATCACAATCATTAAAAATAGAAAGAGCCCGGAATAATGCAGAAATCCGGGCTTTTTCGCGTTTTTTGTCTTATTGTGTAACATATTGGACACTGATCTTATCCTGCGTTACATTCAGTTCCTTCATGACTTTGTCGACAATTGTTACCGCTTGCTTAGCATCCAATTTTTCACTCAGAACCACTACTTTGTATTTATCAGCGTCTTCCTCACGGACGACCGCATTGGCGAACTGTTGCTGAAGCTCTTCTTCAATTCCAGTAATTTTAGCCTGCTTATCTTCAAGTACATGTAATTCCTTTTGAGCCTCCGCAGCTTTCTTTGGTGTGCTGTCGTTCATTGCGGTAGTCAGTTCATCATTTTTCTTCTGATTTTCCACGTCCCGTTCCAGCAAATAGTTGTCAATCACAGCTGCTGCTGTAGGTTGGGCAGCTTGATCAGTTGCCACTTGATCCAGTACCTGCTGGTCGGTTTTGGCTGTAGAGGCTGCTTTGTCGTCATTTTGTGCTGTCGCGTCCGTCTTAGTCGCTGTTGTGTTTTGATTGGATGTCGCCGGTTCAGTAGTAGGGGTAGCTGCCGTACCTTTGTCGCCTTTTGAGTTTTCTGTTGCTGGGTCAGTTGTAGAAGCCGTATCCGACTTTGTGGAATTTGCTGATGCTCCATCAGTTACTTCTCCATTCGTCACTACTTCGTTTACCTTCAGTTCGTTCAATTGTTCCTCTGCCTTCGTCGTTGCTTCCTGTGCGGCATCCTGCTTAACCTTGCTCACTTGTTCACTATCGGCTACTGGTGGATTTGCAGGGCTTGAGTCCTCCGTAAACAAATAATACGCAGACAGCACGACCATTAAACTCAGCATGGACACCAGCCAAACGGTTTGTCTTTTATTATTCATGTTCCGTCCTCCATATTCATTAATGGTTTAAAATATAAACTTCTTTGTTCCTGAATTCCAAATTATCCCTGCTTGCGCGGTACGACTGAAATTTTGTAGGAAGGTACATTTAGCCCCTTCTGTACAGCATCGACAATTAGCTGCTTCACTGTAGGGTTTTCTGCCCCCATAGCCACAACAAGCACTCCCCTCACCTGCGGTTTTACTTTTTTTGTCACAATCGGGGTGTGCTGACCACCAGATGATTCATAGGTGACAATTTCGCCATCACGTGTATATTGAGTAGTGTGCCGTTGTCCACCATTGGCGTCCGTCTCATTGTTCTCTTCCTGCATGTCCTTTACATTGCGTTGAACGATAACTTCTTCGGTGGAGTCTACCGTAACCATGACATCAACGGTTCCTACGCCAACAATCTGCTCCAGCATCTGTTTCATATTGTCCTCAAAAACCTTCTCAATCCCGGCAAAAGAACTTTCTTCACCTGTTGTTGTCTCTAACGTAGGCTCATTTTTCATCACGCCAGGCGGCTCACGCCCTACGTTTTCTGGATCAACCTTTTTTACATTAACGAATGAATTAAAGAGCATAATCGCTACACCGATAAGGCCAAGAATAAGCAACCAACGAAATGAATTGAACCTTTTCGCCCCATCCGCCCCTCCACCCAGCCATTGCTCCAGCTTTTTCAGCCATTTGCTCATTTCTGCTCACCTCCTGTTACCATTCATGTGTTCCATCCTGCGAAGAAAGCACCTGAACATTTTTGCTATCTATCCCCCATTTTTCACGTAAAAGTCCTGTAATTAAGCCAAATGCTTTCGTATCTGTTGGCTTTCCGTCCTCAACAGTTTTGTCAGGATTACGATCATTCTCTCGCGTTCCTTCATTAAAATCTGAAGTTTTTGCATGTGTTGGCTCTACACGAATATTCACTGTCTTTTCGGTTACAGGCTCCACCATAATCGGCTTGACATCTGCACCAGGCGAGACGTCTGTGTTTTTCTTTTCTTTTTCTGGCTGCTGTTCTGCCAATTGGACCACTACCGACTGGACACCCGTTCCTGCCTCCAGCCCTGATTCCTCCTGTTGAATCTTTGCAAGGGTAACCTGGACCGACTGAATTGCTAACCCAGTATACTGTTCCAACTGTCCTTTCATTTCCTTAGCTACCTCTTTGCCAGCCCATTGCATGGAGCTTTGTTCTTGCTGTAGCTTTAACTGGCTGCCTTTTGCTAGAATCTCCTCCAATGTCGGTTCCCTCTTGCCTGTCTCAGCCTGACGTTGAAGATCCAATGCTCGCCCTAGAACCTCGGAAGGACTGGTACTCAGTAAGCGCACGACCGGAGACAGCAACGTCAGCAGAATAAGCAGGCTGAGAACGAGTTTGACATACCTCTCCATAGATCGGCTCGGTAAGATCATATCGACAAAAGAAGCCAGCAACACGATTAGCACCAGTTCCTTGAGCCAGCCTGCCAGCCAGGTCACGTCACTCTCCTCCCCCCTTGTTGGTTTACGTGCATTGGTTCACCTCATCATGACTGTCATATTGCCTGCTGCGAGCATGACTGTAATTGCAAGGAAGGACATCAATCCCACTGCTGCCAGCGCCGCGAAAACATAAATCATGCTCTTGCCGATCGCATCCAGACATGCCACGATAGGCGTATCACCCAAAGGCTGCATGATCGCTGCTGTCACTTTATAAATGAGCGCCAGCGTCAGAATCTTGAGGGCGGGAAAGGCGCACAGGAACAAAATAATAATGACTCCTACCAGACCAATGGCATTTTTAACGAGCAGCGAAGCCGAAATAACTGTATCTGTCGCATCTGCCAACGCCTTGCCGACCACCGGAACAAAGCTACCTGTAATATATTTGGCTGTACGGATCGTTAATCCGTCAGTAACGGACGATGTCAAGCCTTGTACCGAAATGACTCCTAGAAAAATGGTCAGCAGCACTCCCAGCACTGCTACTCCAGCGTTCCGCAACAGATCGGCTAGCTGGGTCAGCTTGTATTTGCCCGTCAGCGAGTTGACCAAGTACAGCACAGCCGAGAAGAACAGCAGCGGGAAAACCAGCGTATGAATGACTGTTCCGACTGTGTTGATCATAAATACAATCAGCGGGTGGGTCACCGAAACTGTTACGACGTTCCCCATCGAGGCTAGCATAGTAAACAGCAAAGGCAACATTGCCATCATGAAGTGAATCATGCTATCAATCGCTTCTTTGGCATAACCAATCGCTACACTAAAGCTATTAATCGCCAAAATGATAATGACCATGTATACGATAGCGTAGGCCACTTTGCTGACCTGTTTGCTTTCAAAAGCGCTTTGTAGCGTTTCCAGCACCATACTCATAATGCTGAGCATGACGATGGTGACGAGCAACTTGGCATTTACTCGGATTTCATGGATGAAAAAATCAGCTATAGCGCTCAATACACCCTTTATGCTGAACCCTTCACCGCCTGGAAGCAGCATGTCCATGAAGGAAGGCGTTTTCTGATCAGGGAAAAATCCGCCATATTGCTGCATGAGCCCGTCCCAATAATGTTCTACTTCATCTTTGGGCATTTGCTCCGCCTGCTGTCTGATCCATTCGTTTGTCGGTGTATCTGCAAAGAGGAACGCAGCCGAGGCACACCATAGACATAGCAGCAACATTGCAATTACTTTGAGATTCGGCATGCCCCCCAGCCTTTTCATGGCATCACCCCCTCAGGCGGGCATCAGCTTCAGAATGGTATCAATAATAATGCTGATAATTGGGATTGCGAGCACCATAATGAGTACCTTTCCGGTAAGCTCAATTTTGGAAGCAATCCCGTCTTGTCCTGCATCCCGAACGATTTGCGCTCCAAATTCAGCAATATAAGCGATACCGATTATTTTCAAGACGGTTTTAAAATAGATCATGTCCATGCCTGAAGACCGGGCCAGTCGCTCCAGTACAGCAACCACAGATCCGATCTTGCCAATCAGCAGCAAAAAAATGACGATTCCCGCAGCTGTTGCAATCAAAAAGGCAAACATCGGCTTCTGTTCCTTAATGACTAAAATAAGGACTGTGGCAATGAGGGCGAAGCCCACCACCTGAATAATTTCCATGTGTCCACCTACTGAAAAAGAAAGATAGATTTGATCTCTTGCAGAAGGTTATCCAGCATTCGCACCACCATGAACAGGACCACGACGAAGCCGATGACCGTTACCCAGTGCGCCATGTCTTCTTTGCCCATTTGCTTTAATACGGTATGAATCATAGCGATAATAATGCCAATTCCGGCAATTTGGAAAATTGCGTTCACTTCTAAATTCATTCGAGCACCCCGCTAATAGATCAAAATGACGATCAATGCTCCGATCAGCAGTCCCAGGCTCCTGCTCATACGCTCGTACCTCACCTGATCTGCCTGCGCCTGCGCTTCCTCATGGGATAACTGCTGGATGGTCAACGCAATGTGCTTGATCTGGTCTTCACGGTCGCTGGTTCCAAGACTGTAAGCAAGCTGCCGCATCGCTTCCTTCTCGGCTTGCTTCATAGAGGAACGGCTCCACGAGTCTTCAATGGCTTTATGCAAGCTTTCTCTGGCAGTCAGGCCAAAAGAGGGGTGCATCCAGCGTGAGGCTTGCTGAAACAGAGTGCGTAAGGGCTCTCGCAAGGGCTCTCCTGTCTTGGCGAAAGCATCTGGTAGCGGAGACACCCCGTAGGAAACCTCGGTGGTCAATCTTTGCAGCGCAAGAATCAACTCCCTGATTTGCCGCGGCCTCATTGCAAACTGCCTTGCCCGTTGCCAACCTGCCAGCGTAGCGGCCAGTATAACCAAGGCTGCACCCAGCAGCTTAAGCATAGGAGATACCCCCATTCTGCCCTTCTCCAGACAGTGTAAGCCTGCGTTGCTTGGCATCTGCCAGTCGGAATGAGACGCCCCGGCTCGTCCGCTCCAGCATGACGTAGAGTTGAAATAGCTCTTGTCCTGTAGTTAATCCAGCAAAAGCAGACCGGGTCGCCATTTCAGCCACATCGCGACCATGTGCGGAAGCAATGACTGCAATGCCTGCATGGAGCGCTTCGCGCACCGCCTCCGCATCTTCCGGTCGTCCGATTTCATCAACAATGAGGACATCCGGTGACATCGAGCGGATCATCATCATCATGCCTTCTGCTTTCGGACATCCGTCCAATACATCGGTGCGAGGCCCGACATCAAAACCCGGGATACCTTTGTGACTACCAGCGATCTCAGAGCGTTCGTCTATAATGCCTACCTTGAGTCCATTCCGTCGCCCCCCATGGCTTTCCATCCCTCCGTAACTGAGTTGCCGAGCCAAGTCCCTAAGCAGTGTCGTTTTGCCATGCTGAGGAGGGGACAAAATGAGGGTATGCCGGATTTTCCCGGACATTCGATCTGCTACATAAGGCAATATCCGATCAGCTATGCCGGGAATTGCACGCGCAATTCTTACATTAAAGCTGCTTATATCCCTCAAATGCTCCACTCGTCCTCGGTTGAGCACGGTTCTCCCTGCCAAGCCAATACGATGACCGCCAGGGATCGTAATAAACCCTTTACGAAGCTCCTCTTCCATCGTATAGAGGGAATGATTGCTGATAAAATCCAGCAGTCGGTGGGCATCCTCACGGTCAGGCTTATAGGCTTCCACATGGTTCAAAGTCAGCTGACCAGCAGACGTTACAAAATGATGTTCACCGTTTGCATTAATTTCCAACGGCCTTCCTTCCCTGACCCGGATTTCTTCCAGTTGCTCAAATACCGTTTCTGGAAGCCTTCCGAGTATACCGTGCAACGGTTCGGGAAATAACTCCAGCCATTCCATACCGATGCAGCCCCCTCACAGTTGTCCTTTTTCTTTAAGACAAGTCTATGGTTGACTCTCGCTTTTTATGCCGAAAATATATTGAAAACCTAGGCAAACTTTTGCTAACTCCTATCAACACTCAACAGACCTTTCTCCCGCTTGTTTAAGCACCATTCTCTAATTTGCACAAATAAAAAAGGGCCTCTCAAAGCCTTGTCGGCTAAGGGAAACCCTTGGGTAGAAAAGATAGATTCAGAAAAAAAGAGGCTTCCCCTCAGTTTAACTCTCACTGATGGAACAACCTCTTAACCTACTGCTGTATTCTATGATTTATCAAACTATAAATAGAGGGCATATAATGTATCAACCTTTATCTGTCATAAGCATCGTTCACATTAGCCATATTCAGTGTCTAGATCACGTTGCAGTTATTAACGACGGTCTTGCGGTCCACCCACAAACGCTTGCTCCTCGGTGTCCAGGTTATAAGCTGTATGCAACGCCTGAATAACCTCATGAAGCTTACCCGCTTCAATTACACACGATACTTTGATTTCAGATGTGCTTACCATTTTAATGCTAACGCCTTGCTCTGCCAGTACGGCAAACATTTGCGCAGCAACACCCGGATGGCTAACCATTCCTGCACCTACAATGGAAACCTTCACCAAGTTTTCCTCAGACGTTACTTCACGGTACGGAAGCTCTCCACGAATACCTTCCAGCGTCTTCAGTGCCGCTTCACGATCCGTCAGAGCTACTGTAAAGGAGAAATCCGCTTTACCAGCTTCAACCCCGCTCTGTACAATAATGTCTACATCAATTTTGGCTGCCGCCAGTGTTCCAAATACTTTCGCCAGTACACCGGGAATATCGGCGACGCCCAAAATACTGATTCTTGCTACATTTTTATCATATGCAATCCCACTGACTACAACGCCTTGTTCCATTACTGCATCCTCCTTTACGACCGTTCCTTCATTATGGTTAAAACTGGACCGCACGATCAGCGGTACCCGGTTATGTTTGGCATATTCTACCGCACGAGGATGCAATACAGCTGCACCCAGATTAGCTAATTCCAGCATTTCATCATAAGAAATTTCTTTTAGCTTACGAGCAACCTTCACGATCCGTGGATCTGTTGAATAAATGCCGTCCACATCCGTGTAAATTTCACAGGCATCCGCTTGAATCGCCGCCGCCAGCGCAACCGCCGTCGTATCAGATCCACCACGTCCCAACGTCGTAATGTCTCCCTCTACAGACATCCCTTGGAAACCAGCTACAACAACGATCTTGTTGCTGCTCAGTGCATCCAGCACACGCTGAGGTTGAATATCCGTAATCCGTGCTCGACCAAAGTCAGATTCAGTACGGAAACCAGCCTGCCATCCCGTAAACGATACCGCTTCATGACCCAACTGCTGAATAGCCATCGACAACAAGGCGATTGAAATTTGCTCACCTGTCGTCATCAACATATCCAACTCACGTGCAGGCAACTGCTCATTCAACAATTTGGCCTGGTCAATCAGTTCGTCTGTCGTGTCTCCCATTGCGGAAACGACCACTACACATTGATGCCCTTCACTCTGTTTCTCCACAACGCGTTTTGCCACGCGTTTCATGCGCTCCGTGTCACCGACGGAACTGCCTCCGAATTTCATGACATACAAAGACAACGATATTCACTCCCTCAGACTCAGTATGTAACCTTGAGATGGCACCCAACGACTTGAACGTGACATCCTGCGGAATAACTTTAGTACAGTATAATACGAAAGTGCTGTGCGGAGCCATTGTTTTTTAATATTAGTGCTTATAAAAATATCCCCTGCCCTTCACAAGGACAGAGGAAATCTAAAAGCAGCAAATTTTATGCGCGAGACATGTATTTGCCGTCACGTGTATCAATTAACAATACGTCATCTTGGTTAATGAACAAAGGAACTTGAACATTCAAACCCGTTTCCAATTTGGCATTTTTGGTAGCACCTGTAGCTGTATTACCTTTAATACCTGGTTCTGTTTCGATTACTTTGAGTTCAACGCTGGTAGGCAGGTTAATACCCAGGATTTCGCCGTTATAGCTAACGATATTTACATTCATGTTTTCTTTCAGGAAGTTAAGTTCCCATTTCAGTTGATCGCTGGACAATGTGAATTGATCATATGTTTCATTATCCATGAATGTATGATCGTCTGCACTAGCATACAGATAAGATACACCGCGGTTTTCGATTTGCGCCCGACCGATCGTTTCACCCGCACGGAATGTACGTTCAACGGTGTTACCGTTACGCAAGTTTTTCAACTTGGAGCGTACGAATGCTGCACCTTTACCCGGTTTTACGTGTTGGAAATCCAGCACCGTAAAAATATCTCCGTCTACCTCGACGGTCAAACCTGTTTTAAAATCATTAACGTTAATCACTAAAATACCCCTCCTACAGGACTGTTATCGTTATTAAACGACTGTAAATTCTTTGCTCGAATGTGTTAATAATTTGATGCCGCTATCTGTAATAACGATATCATCCTCGATCCGTACACCGCCCAATCCAGGCACATAGATACCTGGCTCGACCGTTACCACCATGCCCGGCTCCAGAATATCATCACTCGCCTTCGACAGGCGTGTAGATTCATGTACTTCAAGACCCAGACCATGACCTGTACTGTGCCCGAAATTGTCTCCATAGCCATGGCTTGCAATAATATCCCGGGTCAGAGCATCCGCTTCACGGCCTGTCATGCCCGGCTTAATATGTTCAAGTGCGTGAAGTTGCGCCTTAAGTACAATATCGTAGATCTCACGCAACTGGGGCGCTAAATCCCCTTGTGTGGCCACTGTACGTGTCAAATCGGAGCAATAGCCATCCAGCAACGCACCAAAATCAAACGTAATCAGCTCGCCTGCTTGTACTAACTTAGCACTGGCTACGCCATGAGGCAATGCCGAACGAACCCCAGAAGCCACAATTGTGTCAAATGAAGAGGATGTAGCTCCCTGCTTGCGCATGAAGAATTCCATTTCCAGATCCAGCTCACGCTCGCTGACACCTGGCTTGATGTAAGGTAAAATGTGTGCAAAAGTAGCATCTGCCAAATCCGCTGCCCGCTGCATCACTTCCAGCTCTTCTGCATCCTTGTACACCCGTAATTTCTCTACAATGCCCGACACCGGAACCAGTGAAATAGGTGACAAATCTTCGCTATAAGCTTTATGCGTCGCAACAGTTACAGCGTCTTGCTCAAAGCCTGTTTCGCTGATCTGATGGGAAGACAGCAATTCTTTCACCGTTTCCATGACCTGTGCAGCGTGCTGCACTACCGTGAAGCCTTCGGCTTGTTCGGTCGCTTGCGTCATATAGCGAAAGTCAGTCAGCAAATAGCTATGGGATTCCGTAATCAGCACATAACCTGCCGAACCTGTGAAGCCTGTCAAATATCGACGATTGACAGGGCTAGTAATCAGCATAGCCCGCAGATTATGCTCGCCCAGCGCCAGCCGCAGCTTTAACACCCGGTCATTCTTCATCTTTCATTCCGCTCCCCTCTGTCAAATAACCAAATGCTATTTTAACACAGGGAATAGGCGCTTGAGAAGTTTTTGTTACGTTCAGCTCTCAGCTTTCTCAGGCTCGCGCTTTCTTTCATCCGTATACTCGACAGCAACGGTATATCCGATAAATAGTCCCCACAGTAAAAACACACAAATTTCCGTATACAGGGAATTCCATGTTAACCGATCAGGAGCATTCATCATCCCTAGCTTAGGACCTGTTAATACAAATAAAACAACCCACCAAATCAGGCCATACACAATGCCGGGTAAAGGACCCTTAAATCTGCGCAGCAACAGAGTGTACACCAGTGAAGCTACGACGGATAATCCAATAAAAAACAGTAGCCCTACCAGATGTCCCGCCATGGTGTTCATAAATGAATGCTTGAAAAAAGGCTCTGCGAGAAAGCCAGGCGCTACTACGGTAAAGTGCAACTTATAAAACAGCCAGCGCAGCAATCCCCAGAGCAAACCCGAAAAAAAACCCAACTCAAGCGCAAAAGGAATGAGAGGCGTATGTATTTTGCCTGACTGCTGCCTGCCTCTACCACTGTCGTTATGATTACGTTGATCCTGAGATCCACGAGGTTGCTCCTGTTCATGTCCTATCTTGGGTATAGAGAAGGTTTCGCTCATGTTGTTTAATCCCCTTTCAATATGAAAACTTTTTCCCATCGTAAAGACTATCGCAATCGGATATGCATGTACTTCCATCGGATTCTGCATTCCATTTTGCTGGTAGTATGCTCCAAGGGGGGAGAGTTTAACAACGAACAGGAATGCTGAATAATGGCAGCTTTCGACTTGAGGGTACGGACCCGTTTTTTACATTGACAAAATTTCAATCCTCTATCATAATATAATGGTGAAAATGATAATCATTATCATTTTATAAAAACATATATACGGGAGAACGCTTCTATGAAAAAGGGATTCATCGGGATTTTATTGTTAATGGTTTTTACGCTCACTCTGGCAGGTTGCGGAGCAGCCGACAATGCATCGGACAAAGATCAGGTAGCCACATCGGGTAGTAAACCGACTGACACAGCGACCGGTCCTGTGACGGTAAAGCATAATCGTGGTGAGATCACGCTCGACAAGCCCGCACAGCGTGTCGTAGTGCTGGAATGGACATTTACAGAGGATTTGGTTGCGTTGGGCGTTCAGCCAGTGGGTAATGCTGACAATGCCAACTACAAGGTATACGTGACACCGGAGGCGGCTCTGGATAGTAGCGTGGTCGATGTCGGCACGCGTAACGAGCCGAATCTGGAAGCGATTGCTGCATTGAAGCCGGATCTGATCATTTCCAATGTTGATGGGAATGAAGCTATCTATGAGCAACTTAAGGCCATCGCTCCTACGATCGAATATAATCTGAACAATGGTAATGGCTACGATCATGATAAAATGGTAGAAATTTTTAATAGCATCGCGGTTGCTCTGGGAAAAGAAGACAAAGCTAAGCAGGTGCTTGCCGAACTGGATCAGCATTATGCTGAAGCCAAAGAAAAGCTCGCCGCTGCTGGCAAGTCGGATTATCATTATGTACTGACACAAGCTTTCACTTCGCAAAATGCGGCCAGCCTCCGTATGTTTTCGGATAACTCAGTCGTCGTGGCAACACTGGCGAAGATCGGTATGATTAATGATTGGAAACCAAGCAAAGTTGAACCGTATGGCTTTACAACCGTCGGTATTGAAGCTCTGTCTGCTGTTCAGAACAGCAACTTTATCTATATTGTGCAGCCGGACGATGATGTTTTCGGGGCACCTATGAAAAATAATTCGGTCTGGAACGGTCTGAATTTCGTTAAAGAAAAACGCACCTATCCACTGAACGGTACGACATGGACATTTGGCGGCCCCCTCTCATCAAAAGGACTGGTTGACCAGGTTGTTGGGGCAATTACGCAATAGGTTGTTTCCGAAGTTTTATAATGAGTAGCATTTATGTGAGCAGTCTGACGCTCCATAAATGCTTTTTTTATAAGCCTGTGGTTACACCAGTTTCATCTAACTAGATATTCCCTTCCAAATTCGATACAATATACAAAAAAGCATGTATTAAGAGAGGTGAGACGGTTGTCACAAGCATCCAAGCCTGTGAGCTACGGTGGTCAGGCAGTCATTGAAGGTGTCATGTTCGGCGGCAAGCGTGTCAATGTCACGGCAGTTCGCCGCAAAACTGGCGAAATCACATATTTGGAAGTACCACGCAAGGAGCAATCCTGGGTATCCAAATTCCGCAGAATTCCTTTATTGCGGGGGATTGTAAGCATCATCGACTCCAGCGCCAAAGGTACCAAGCATTTGAACTATTCAGCCGATGCGTATGCTGATGATGAAGTAGATCCGGAAGAACGCGCTGAGCAAAAGAAAAAAGAAGAATCTCGCTGGAGTCTGAGTATGATGATCGGTGTAGCGGCAGTCGGGATTATCTCCTTTTTGTTCGGCAAAATTGTGTTAACCCTCGTTCCGGTTGTTGTAGAAGACTTCCTGTTCGACGGCTTGTTTCACAGCCAAATTTTGCATAACCTCGCCGAAGGAGCCATTAAGCTGATTCTGCTGCTGGCTTATTTATGGGGCATTTCCCAAACTCCATTGATCAAACGACTGTTTCAATATCACGGTGCAGAGCATAAAGTAATTACGGCATTCGAAGCTGGAGAAGAACTAACCCCGGCCAATGTGCAAAAATACAGCCGTTTGCATTACCGCTGCGGTAGCAGCTTTATTATGCTGACCGTGATCATCGGGGTACTAGTCTATTCCCTATTCACCTACGATAATCTGTGGGAGCGTATGGGGCAACGGCTTCTACTGCTTCCGATCGTACTGGGGCTTTCTTTTGAATTTCTCAAGCTGACCAATGCTCTTCGTGAAATTCCGGTACTTCGTTATTTAGGTTACCCCGGTCTGTGGCTGCAACTACTTACCACCAAAGAACCGACTGATGATCAAGTGGAGGTATCCATTGCCTCATTTAAGCGTATGCTTGAATTGGATGCTGAGTTGGAAAATGTACCTGTAAAGGAGACCTTCAACAGTCCTGCACTTGATCCTGTGAAAGGATGAGTGAATAATGAACAGACATGCTGTTATTTTCTGGCTTACCCTTGCTTTGGGTGCATATGGGATTGTGGATATGCTGTGGAGAGGAAGTTGGGGCTTTCTCATGAGTTTACTCATTCCCGTCCTTGTTTTTGCAGTTATATTTCTGCTATACAAATACCTGCCAGGACAAAGCAATCGTACTCCCAAAATCAAACCCTCTGTGCGCACCATGGCTAAAACAGCCAACGCACGTAAGCAGCAGACTACGGGCAAGCGCAAAGCGTATCCTTTTCATGTGATTGAAGGTTCCAAGGGCAAAAATGAAGAAGAACAACCTAAATATCATTAACGATAATAATCATCCTTTAAAATGCAGCACAAAGGAGCCGTCACCCGCATATTCAAATATGACCGGGAAGAGGCTCCTTTTTTACACCCTTTTAAATTACTTTAACTGCCAATTAGTGTTCATTTCATAGCGTACATGGTATCCTTCATCAATTGGTATTTGCTATACTGCTGCTGGTAAGAAGTGATGCTCCATTTGTGGAAAAAAGCATCCCCTGCCTGCACACCGGAAGCATACAGCAAATCACTTTGCACTGTAGAAATGTTAAATTGTGCAGTGCGGATCCCCAATGTTGGAATTTTAATCGTCCGATACCGATTCTCCTGCTCAATATATCGTTCATCGTGTGCTGATAGCATGGTATCAAAAATAGCCTGTAGCATGGTCAATGGACCCCGTATATAAGAAACTTTGGTCTCCGTACCCGTCTTGCCCACCATTTGAAACCCTACCGTTGGAATCGTTTTGGCCTCTCGTTCATTTACAGGCTCATCAAAAAGCCACAAAGGCAAATTGCTTAGTAAAGCCCCATCAACTACAAATACAAATTGCTGGGAAAAGGTTTTTCCCTTGGCAAGTGCAGAATCAAGTCTTAACATAACGGGATCAAAAAAGTAAGGGATACTTGTGCTCATCCGAATGGCCTTTGCTACCTCCAGTGAAGAAGGATTTATACCGAAACGTTTGATATCCTCAGGAAGCACCAGAATGCGTCCATTCGTGATATCTGATGCAATAATGCGCAGTTTGCCAGGAGGTAAATCCGCAAACGTACGCACTCCCTTAGCTCGTAACAGCTCACGTACCCAGTGCTCCAGTGCCTCCCCTGAATAGAGACCTTTTTTAAGAAAGATACGAGCTGCTGGTCCAACCCACTTAATATTGAACACTGGAGAACGTCGTAACAACTTAACCAAGGGGGTTTTCTCAATTACGGCTTTCATTTCATCCGCAGAGTATCCCGCAGCCAATAAAGCAGCTACAATAGCACCTGATGATGTACCTGCCAAACGATTGAATACAATTCCATGCTCCTCCGCAGCCTTAACTGCACCCGCCAGCGAAATTCCCTTAACCCCTCCACCCTGGAACACAGCATTGATCAGCATAGATCAAAAAACCTCCGTTCTCTTGGGAGTAAGCAGTTCTACTGCTTATCTATGAGAACGGAGGCCCAAATAGAACCTATATGATCCAATTTATATCACATTTGATAATAATTTTGAAGAAGCTGAATGAGTCCATATGGATTTTTACGCAAATGCTGTGCACTAAAGTAAATATCCCCTTTGACCTGTTTATAATCTTTGTTCAGTTCAAGCTGCTTAATTAGCTCTTGAGCCGTTTGCCAGCCCTTTTCAGGGGTGCCGATTTTATACGGAGAATGACCGATATATAGCTTAACATCTGAATTTTTGACCTCATTGGACCACCATGCGACAAGCTTGTCATATCCAGCCGCAGGGAAACCGATACTCCAGTAAATTTGTGGAGCTACATAGTCAATCCATTCTTTGTTAATCCAGGTTCTCACATCCGCAAACGTCGTATCATACGCTGTAACGCCTGCCTTCGTGTCTGAACCCGTTAAGTCCTGAGATTTGTTGCGCCACACTCCAAATGGGCTAATTCCGAATTGAACTTTAGACTTGCTGGCATGAATGCTTTTGCCCAAATCGCGAACAAAACTGTTCACATTATCTCTCCGCCAGTCGCCCTTATTAGAGATTTTGTTGGCATTATATGCTTTGAAGGTCGCATCATCATCAAAAGTCCCGCTGTAAGGATAAAAATAATCGTCCAAATGGACGCCGTCAATATCATATCCGTCCACGACCTCCATAATCGCCGCAATGACATGCTGACGTGCAGCCGGAATTCCTGGATTGATGTACAATTGGCTACCATTCTTAACAATCCAGTCCGGGTGCTGATTAGCCACATGGTTTGCAGCCAAACCGCTGGTTGTTCCTGTAGAATTCGCACGGAACGGATTAAACCAGGCATGGAATTCCATCCCTCGCTTATGCGATTCGCTAATCATAAATTTCAAGGGATCATAGCCTGGATTTTTACCTTGGGTGTTGGTCAAATACTTGCTCCAGGGTACGAGACTCGACGGGTAGAGCGCATCACCGCTGGCACGAACCTGAACAAATACCGCATTGATGCCCATCCCCTGCAAATCATCAAGCATTTTAGTAAACTCCTGTTTTTGCTTCTCGGAGCTGCTTCGAGCAGCGGAAGAAGGCCAATCTCCATTAATGGTAGAAATCCATGCCCCACGCATGGAGGTTGAAGCCTTTACCTGAACAACATTTGCCTGTGAAGAACTTGAACCGTCCTCACTAGTAGACGGTGAAGTGACAACCGTCTGCTCATTATCGCTGGCTCCCTGATCCGTACTTACACTCTCCTGATTGCCAGATGCAGACGTATCTGATGTGGAAGCACTGTTTCCCGCCGAGCTACTCCCACCCGTAGAGACACCTTCCTTACCACTGCTTAACGTAATGACTCGCTCTGAAGCTTGCCAATCCACTTTTAATCCCAACTCTTCCCCAACAAAACGCAGTGGCACCATGACTCTTCCGCTTGTCATACGGGCAGATGCATCCAGTCGAACGGACTTACCATTCACCGTAGCGCTTTGTGCACCATTCTCCATAGATATATTTTTGTTCTGTGCTGTAATCGTTACCGTACCGGACGATTCCGACCAGTTGACCTGAGCGCCCAATCCCTCACTAATCACTCGCAAAGGAACCATCGTAACATTGGCTCCCTGTACAATATACGGTGATGCGTCACTTTGCAGGGACTGTCCGTCCAATATAATTTCAATATCACCAGTTGAAGCTGCTTGGACTCCAGGAACGATGGCAGTCTGCACTGCTAAGAGTATGCCTGCAGCCAATGCCACTATTTTCTTTCGATTCATATTATTACAATCCTCCGCTAACCCTGTTAATTTTAACCCCTATCTTGTCCTGCTATATAATGGATAGACGCTAATCACCGGATATTTGTTGCGGTCGGAACAAATAAAAAAGCATCGTCCATAAGGACAGATGCTTTTAGGAATCTCCACTCAATTCCTTGTGTATGTCATGAAGCTGGCGCAAGCGATCTTCATCCCGACGAAAATATTCAACCAATGTTTCGATACGGGTGATGGAATCCCAGCTCAAATGATGCTCAATACCTTCCACATCTTTATATATCAGGTCCTTCTCAACCCCAATCATATCCAGAAATTGCTCTAATAACTGATGGCGATCAACCAACCGTTTGCCGACCTTTTTCCCTTTTGGTGTCAAAATCAGTCCCCGATACTTCTCATATACAAGATAATCGTCCTTATCCAACTTCTGAATCATTTTGGTGACGGACGAAGGATGCACCTCTAAACCCTCTGCGATGTCCGAGACACGAGCATATCCCTTCTCATCAATCAGTTGGTAAATGCGTTCCAAATAATCTTCCATGCTTGGCGTTGGCACTTGTTTCCCTCTTTTCTGTTATTGAACGGGCGCTTACCGCCTTCATTTCCTGCGTTAAACCTACTATGTAATGATACATGTTATCATTGCCCATTGGCAAGTCTCATCCCTTCACTCACATCTATTGCCACGATTTGTTCAATTTAAGCCGGGTACACTAATATCGTCGTCCCTGTATCGTTTACTTCTGCGGCAATATGTTAAAGTTGGACACCAGAGCACTGTGGATTTATTTTGAAAGGAGCGTTAGCCATGTCTACGCTTGAGCGTACTCCTGTCCAAACCAGAGGAACCAAGCCATTTTTGCCTGACCTGGTGTTTTTTGAGCCAGACGCACTAAATTATCCCAAGGGCCAGCGTATTATGGATTGGGTTAAAGCCAAGGATATTCCGTACCGGATGACTACCTCTCACAACCGAATTACCAATTTACCAGGTGAAACTGAAGTTGAAAAGTACCGAATGGCAAAAAAAACTTTGGTAGTTGGTATCCGTAAAACGTTAACTTTTGATCAATCCAAGCCTTCTGCTGAATATGCCATCCCCATTTCGACTGGTTGCATGGGGCATTGTCACTACTGTTATTTACAAACAACCTTGGGAGCAAAGCCGTATATTCGTGTATATGTCAACACTGACGATATCTTATCAGCAGCTAAAGCTTATATCGAGGAGCGTGCGCCTGAAATTACCCGTTTTGAAGCAGCTTGTACCTCCGATCCGGTTGGTTTGGAGCATATCACCGGAACGCTTGGAGACTTGATTCGTTTCATGGCAGATGAGGAATTTGGCCGTCTGCGTTTTGTTACTAAATATCATCATGTTGATCCATTGCTGGATATTAAACATAATGGTCATACTCGCATCCGCTTTAGCATTAATTCCGATTATGTTATTAAACAGTTTGAACCTGCAACTTCCCGCTTCGAGGAACGTATTGAAGCCGCGGGCAAAATCGCACGAGCCGGTTATCCGCTGGGGTTCATCATTGCACCCATCATCTGGTATGACGGCTGGGAAGAAGGTTACGGCGAGTTACTGCGCAAATTGGGAGAAACCTTGCCCCAGCATGCTACAAAAGATTTGACGTTCGAATTAATACAGCATCGCTTCACCAAAACATCCAAAGCTGTCATCGAGAAACGTTATCCGAAAACCAAGCTGGAGATGGACATAGAGAAACGCAAGAAAAAATGGGGACGCTGGGGACAAAACAAATACGTTTATCCCGATGAACAGCAAAATGCACTGCGAGAGTTTATCACAGAGCGTATTTTTGAACATTTTCCTTTAAGTCGTATTGAGTATTTCACATAACTAGCATCCAACCCGGGGTAATCCGTTGTAAAAATAGCGTTACATCGGTCATATGATCCGTTACCAGTAAAATGCCAGTGATAACAAGTAGTATGCCACCTGTTTTGATGAGGATGGAGGTATAGCGAGAGGATAGCCGAACAGAGCCTACCAGCAAAGCTAATACAAAAAATGGAATCGCAAACCCGAGCGCATAGCCTGTAATCAGTTTGAACCAAATGTGATGCTCTACTGCAGCCAAAGCGATAATAGCTGTTAGCATGGGACCGATACAGGGCGACCAGCCTGCCGCAAAACCAATTCCGATTACAAAGGAACCGGCGTACCCGGCAGGCTTCCATGTCCAGCGAAGCTTATGCTCCCTCATTAGAATCAAAGGACTTACCACACCGAGAGATACCAGTCCCATTAGTAAAATAAGTAACCCTGCTACCACTCTTAGCGTATCCCCATAATTGGCAAACCATTCTCCAAGCAACCCGACACCTGCACCCAGTGAATAGAAAACGACCGAAAAGCCCAGTACAAAAGCAAGTGTATGCCCCATCGTACGATAACGAACCTCGGCCTTATGCCGTCCTTCAGCCAGTTCACGCGCAGACATCCCTGTCATATACGATAAATAAGATGGATACAGCGGTAAACAACACGGTGAAAAAAAAGAAACCAGTCCGGCTACGATCGCCAATCCGGCGTTAATATCTGTCATCCTCATTTCCTCCCCTGTCTTAAGTGAACACGAGCAAACAAGCCCTGCCTACTAAACATACGTGTAGCGGGAGCAAAATATGATGCACGCCAAAAAGCGCATGCCCAAGAAGAATGATTCTCGGGCATACGCTCATTACGTTCTTTTATTAACTAGCGTACTACTTTACAACTGCACCATTCGGCATACCTTCCGGTACGGTGGCGAGCGTAAGCTGATCTCCATGTGAAGCTGCCAAAATCATACCTTGCGACAGCTCTCCCCGAAGTTTTACCGGCTTAAGATTGGTCACACAGATCACCTTGCGCCCAATGATATCTTCAGGTGTATAAAACTTCGCAATCCCTGATACTACTTGCCGCTGCTCATAACCAAGATCAAGTTGGAGCTTCAACAGTTTATCTGCCTTCTTCACAGGCTCGCAAGCGACGACCTGAGCAACGCGCAGTTCTACCTTGGCAAAATCCTCAATGCCAATCTCTTCCTTTGCCTCCGGCGCTTCCTGGCTCGTCTCAGATGCATTCTGTGGTTGAACTTGTGTCGTAGCTTCCTCTGGTTTCTTACCTCCTGTCATTGCTTCCACGATAAAAGCAACCTCTTGCTCTGAATCCAGACGTGGGAAGATCGGATTACCTTTGACCAACTGTGTTCCTTCCGGAATACGACCAAACTGCTTGCCGCTATCCCATGTAGTCAGCTCACCTTGGCTAATACCGAGCTGTTCCCAAATTTTATGAGGAGCACGGGTTAAGAATGGCTGAAGTAAGATGGAAGCGATGCGCAAGCTTTCTACCAAATGCAACATAACCGATGCCAATTCACGACGTTTTGCCTCATCCTTAGCCAAATTCCATGGTTGCGTCTCGTCAATATATTTGTTGCTACGGCTAATAAATTGGCTAATCGCCGTTAATGCCACGGAAAACTCCATGTTTTCCATGGCTTCTTCTACTTTGCTATAAGTCGATGTTGCCATGTCTTCCAGAGCTCCGTCGAATTCTGTTACATTTGCTTCATAAGCCGGAACCTTGCCGTCAAAATATTTATCTACCATCGCCACGGTACGATTCAACAAGTTGCCCAGATCATTTGCCAAATCCGAATTAACTCGATCTACAAAACTTTCTGGTGTAAATGTTCCATCTGCCCCAAAAGGCACCTCGCGCAGCAAGTAGTAGCGAAGTTGGTCCAGACCATAACGGTCAATCAACGTTACCGGGTCTACCACATTGCCTTTAGATTTCGACATTTTACCATCTTTCATAAGTAACCAACCATGTGCAAATACTTTTTTAGGTAACGGAAGATCCAATGCCATCAGCATGATTGGCCAATATATCGTGTGGAACCGTACAATCTCTTTACCCACGATATGCACATTTGCTGGCCAAAATTTATCGTACAGCTCAGTATTAGAAGAACCATATCCCAAGGCTGTGATGTAGTTGGAAAGTGCGTCAATCCAAACGTATACGACATGCTTCGGGTCCCCCTTGACCTTAACACCCCAGTCAAAAGTTGTACGGGAAACAGCCAGATCCTCTAGCCCCGGCTTGATGAAGTTGTTAATCATTTCTTTTTTCCGGGATTCCGGTTGGATAAACTGCGGGTTCTCTTCATAAAATTGCAGCAACCGATCAGCATACTTGCTCATGCGGAAAAAGTAGCTCTCTTCCTTGACCAATTCTACAGGGTGTCCACTATCCGGGCTCTTACCTCCAGTCACATTGCCTTTAGCGTCCTTCACCACGTCAACCAGCTGAGTTTCTGTGTAGTACGTCTCGTCAGGGATGCTGTACCAGCCTTCGTATTCTCCCTTGTAAATATCGCCTTGTTTTAATAAACGATCAAAAATTTCCTGTACGACAGCCTTATGACGTTCCTCCGTAGTACGGATAAAATCGTCATTGGAAATGTCGAGCTTCCGCCACAGGTCTTGGATGCCTGCCACAATGTCATCTACGAAACGTTGTGGCGTTTTGCCAGCTGCACTTGCCTTTTGCTCAATCTTCTGACCATGCTCATCCGTTCCTGTCAAATAACGCACTTCATAACCGCGTAGCCGCTTGTAACGGGCCATTGCATCTCCCGCAACTGTCGTGTAAGCATGACCTATATGTAGCTTGTCGCTCGGATAATAGATCGGTGTCGTAATGTAAAATGTGTTCTCATTGGACATGTATGTTGCCTCCTGTTTTGTTCACGGCAGCTCGATAAGTCCTGCTGACATGATGGTACTCCAATTTATGAATTTGGAACAAATTGGGCACAAAAAAGACCCCCGCCCCTATGGGACGAGAGTCACCTCACGCGTTACCACCCAATTTTCCTGTATCCTCGCAGACTACAGGCTTCACCGGTCACATCTGACCGCCCATTAACGCTGGAACACGCCTCCCCCTTACGTTTGCCTCCCGTGCACAAATAACTGTGGCAAATACGCTCGAAAAAGGTTCCTCCAGGACCATATTCAGGCTTCGCTCCAGACCGGTTTGCAGCTAACCCCGGCTCTCTGTACTGGACAATTCACCCTACTCATCCCTTCGCAGGAAAACAATATTAACCAAAATATAACCAAATCCGCATAGCGCTGTCAAGTCAGACTCTTCTCGGAATGAGTAGCCAAACGATCTTCGCTAGACCTGTCTGTCTCCTTTTTTGCAGGAGGAACCAAATCTACGCCTCCTGGATGAAAGGGATGGCATTTGGCTATACGCTTAGTAGCAAGCCATGAACCTTTGAGCGCACCATGCACTTCTACCGCCTCCAACGCGTACGCTGAACACGTTGGATAGAATCGGCAGGTAGCCGGCTTTAACGGTGAAATATAGGAACGATAAAACTTAATCGGAGCCTGTACCACTCTGCGTGTGGTGATTTTCATTTCAGTAGCCCCCGTGGCTGTGAGTGTGAGTGTGACTGCTCGTCTGTCTGAATCCCCCATCCGAATTACTATCAGTATGTCCATTCTTCTGTTGACATTCTTTACAATAACCAAAAATTTCAAACTTGTGCTCGACGATTTGGAATTGATCCGTTGTATCCGTCATTTGCATTGGGCAAAAAGAAATCGGTAATGTTT
Organism: Paenibacillus peoriae; assembly: GCF_022531965.1. Classification (GTDB taxonomy): domain Bacteria; phylum Bacillota; class Bacilli; order Paenibacillales; family Paenibacillaceae; genus Paenibacillus; species Paenibacillus polymyxa_D. The sequence continues at coordinate 3,472,107 of NZ_CP092831.1, forward strand.
TCTGACAGCTCAAGCAAATCATATGGTGATGGTGATGATGCTCATTACAGCTCACCTTGAACTTCATTCCATCCTCAAAAGATACCTGTTCCAGCACACCTAATTCCTGCATTACACGCAAATTACGATAAACTGTATCAAAGCTAAGTCCACTGTACTTCTTACCCATATATTCATAAACGTCTTTGGGGGACAGATACCCTTCATTCTCGGAAAATAACGTGGCCAACGTTTTGCGCTGATCTGTAATACGCAGCCCCTGAGCGGACATTGTTGCAATAATCTCATCCTTTGTCAGCATGCGTTTCACCCTCCCCTGTCTGTAGTTTCAGGTTTTCTGATGCAGGCTTAGGCTTGCATCTATTTATTATACCACGATTAAAGTCAATATTATAAGAGATATTCGCATCTATACATAAGAAAAAGACGCTCTCCAGCGCTACGATCAAATTCGCAGCAGGAGAACGCCTATATTCTGCAAGTGACATCGACTTTTAAACGGTGAATGACGAGACCCAAGGTCTAAGCCGGTAAACAGTACCGGTTAATTCATATTAATTTTTAATAGCTGGTAAAGGCATAACTACTACGGAAACCGGCAAGTTACTTCCTGCAGCAGCAGTGAAATACATCTCTACACTTTCCTCGATATGCCCTGTGCGATACAGCACACTCATCTCATTTGGAGCCCATACCGAGCCGTTTGTCGGGATACCCACAACCTGATTGTTTACCATCGCATAGCCGGAATATTCGCCTCCACGCGGGTTGAACGTAATCAGTGAATACGGCGCTACATGATCCAATTTAACTTTATATACAACACCAAAATTACCGGCATTGGAAGCAGAAGAGCCGTCCAGACCATCCGTACCAATCAGGTTCGGGTCTACCTTATTATCGCCAAGAACGATACGTTGAGCTGTTTTACCAACCTCTTCGGTATAATTGAGTGAGATATCCGAATTAGCGTACGTTCCACGGTTATGAATACCGTCCTTAGGCAGTTTTGCCAAAGTAGGCAACACGGTCAACGGATCTGTATTTGCATCTAACACAATAACCGTGTATTGAATAGGTTGATCCGTATATAAATCGGATAACAGAGAAATGACTTGTTTTTGCTTGATTTTTTGTGCGTTCAGATCCTGTAAAATAACGCGGCTTTCGCCAGGATTTAAAACTGTGCTAGAACGCTTGCTTCCATCCTGCATGGATTGAAAATATCGTTGAATCGAGACTTTACCCGCAGCCGTTGCAAATTCAGATGGTCCGGCAAAACCGGAATTTTCGACATTCATGTTGGCAGGAGTAATATTGTTGTTGGTTGCAATCACGTACATTTTCACATCTCGACCCGTTTCATTCACATGATGGACGAGTATGCGCGTGCTTCCTGATCCGGTTTCCTGATACACAATTCCGTCCTGAAATACACGTTCCGGGCTGTTAGCACGGATCAAAAGACGCGGTGAAGATGTACTTGTCAAAGGAATGGTAGCCATGGTAGGCACCTGACTGCCGTCTACTGTATATTTATCACCATATGGTGTGAAGATTTTATTGAAATCATCTTCGTTGTACAGCAGTTCATTCGTAATTTTAATCGTTTCACTTTTGGTACCTGTTGCGCCGTGCTTATCAGTCACGGTTAACGTAATCGTTACATCACCTGGTTGGAAGAAGGCAAGTTTCTTGTTCTCCCAATCACGCTTAGTAATAGCATTCTCATCATCCGTACTCAGGTCCGTAATGGTGATCTTTTCACCCATCTTGTACTCTTTTTTATCTGTAGTAAACAGAGCGACTGGCGGTTGGTTCGGCGGTCTTACTGTAATTGTAACTGAGTAAGGATCACTCCAGTTTCCAGCAGAGTCAAGAACAGAATAGGTAACTACATATGTACCCGGCTCCTGAAATACGTCCTGCTTACCTTCCCAACGTTGGTTCACAATCGGTAGACCTGTAGGAGAAGATTCCTTCGTCAAATACGTAACTTGGGTTTCGCCCGCATAGATATCTTTTTGCTGAACCGTGAAGGAAGCTTTAGGCTTCTGATTCAAATCCATGATAACTTGTTTAGTCGTATTATTCACAGTATAAGGAATATTTAAGGCCTGTGTAATCGAGGTCAACGGCACCATAAATACGTTCTTTTGCTGAAAAGCCGGTCCCTTCATTTGTCTGGCTTCACCGTTAACCGTATAAACCTTGCTGTCTGTTTTGAAGCGCATGACATTTGTTCCTTGTGTGATTACGGTTTCTTTGGTGGCAGTGTCATAACTAAACTGCAATCCGACACGGCTGACAAGTGAACGGATAGCTACATAGGAAACTCCGTCCTTAACAGTCATCGGCTGAGTTGCCGTATACACCTGTCCGTTTTGTTCCATTTTCGCGCTGTTTAAATACAAAATCAGTTGATTAGCACCCATGTTTGTTGGAGCTCCACCAGGATTGGTGATCGTTCCGTCTCCACCGTATACATCATTGGATACGTTCGATCCGTTGGTTGTATCCGTAGGTAGGCCAGTCAATGGATCATTGGTTACGCCTGTGTTATCTGGTGTTACCGTGTTGTTTTGTGTGCCTGTTCCCTCTTGAGCTCCGATACTATTCTGAACGCTGGAATCAGCAACATTGGTCTGAGCCTGCTGTGCGCTAACCGAATCGGTGGATTGAACGGTTGTTGATGCTGCTTCTGCTCCTACAGGGGCTACTGCGGCCACCTGAGCTACCGCCAAAGCGGTGAGCATGGTCCATTTCTTGAAATTCATTGTCTGTCTCCTTCTATCACCAAATTATTATCATTCCCGTAAAAAGTCATACTATTAGACGCGTCAGTTGTTAAAAAGTTTCTGGAAATTTTGCTTATCATGAAAAAAAGGGAACTTTCTCCTGTGACTGCAAAAAATTCAACAACAAAAAACCGCCACCCATCTGACCTGATGTGGCGGCGGCTTCATTACTAAGAAATAGCTTTTGCACCATTTACATTATGATGGACGACAGACAGCATTCTTTCCTGCAGTCTCCAGACGACCCTCTTCAATGAGTCGGTAAGCACGTTGAACTTCTTCGTCTGTAGGAGATGGAACTCCCTCCAACGGATACTCCTTACCGAGCATTTCCCACTTGTAAACACCCATTTGATGGTAAGGTAAAATTTCGAATTTCTCGACTCCGTTCAACGTTCCGATAAACCGTCCCAAATTCAATAAATCTTGCTCGTCATCATGAATACCCGGTACAAATACGTGTCTAATCCACATTTTACGCCCTTGCTCAGACAACCAGCGAGCTGTGCTTAGCATACGGTCGTTGGACTTGCCTGTAAGCTTAATATGCTTGTCGTTGTCAATATGCTTAATATCAAGCAACACCAAGTCTGTTACGTCCAGCAGATCATGGATACGGCCCGCATCATTAAAGCCATTACTGTCCAGTGTCGTGTGCAAATTCCAGCGACGTTTCACTTCTTTGAACAGCTCTGCTACAAAATGAGCTTGCAATGTCGGTTCTCCACCGGATACGGTCAATCCGCCTCCCGAAGAACGGTAATAGGCTAAATACGGTTCAATTTCAGCCAATACTTCCTCTAGGGTCATTGGATTGCCTTCATTCAAGGCCCAAGTGTCCGGATTATGGCAATACTGACATTTCAACAAGCATCCTTGCATAAAGAGCACGAAGCGGATGCCGGGACCATCGACGGTCCCGAAGGTTTCCAATGAGTGTATGTGTCCTTTCAACATGTTGCATCATCCTTCCCGCATCCGCTATGCGTGCGTCATTGTAATACTTATTTACATTGTACCGTGGAAAGTACGGTTAATAACATCCAATTGTTGTTCACGAGTCAGCTTGATAAAGTTAACGGCATAACCGGAAACACGGATCGTCAGCTGTGGATAGTTTTCTGGGTGTTCCATTGCATCCAACAGTTGTTCGCGAGCAAACACATTGACATTCAGATGATGTGCGTGGCTTCCAAAATAACCATCCATCATCGAAACGAGGTTTGTTTTGCGTGTTTCTTCTTCTTTACCCAGTGCTTTAGGCACGATAGAGAAGGTGTTCGAGATACCATCCAGACTGTGTTCATAAGGCAATTTGGCTACGGAACTCAGAGATGCCAAAGCACCTTTTTTATCACGGCCGTGCATTGGGTTTGCCCCTGGTGCAAACGGTTCGCCTGCTTTACGTCCATCCGGTGTTGTACCTGTTTTCTTACCATACACCACGTTAGAAGTAATAGTCAGTACAGATTGAGTAGGAAGCGCATTACGATAAGCTTTATGCTTGCGAATCATGCTCATGAAGCTCTCTACCAGTTCCACAGCGATGTTATCTACACGGTCATCGTTGTTACCGTAGCAAGGGTATTCGCCTTCAATTTCAAAGTCCACAGCAATCCCTTTTTCGTTACGGATTGGTTTAACTTTTGCAAATTTAATGGCACTCAAGGAGTCGGTAGCAACTGACAGACCCGCAATACCACAAGCCATGGTGCGGAGAATATCACGATCATGCAACGCCATTTCAATGCGTTCGTAGCTATATTTATCATGCATGTAGTGAATAACATTCAAAGTGTTCATATACAGTTTTGCCAACCATTCCATCATAGGTTTGAAGCGACTCAACACTTCTTCATAATCCAGAACTTCACCTGTAATGGCTGGGAATTCAGGCCCTACTTGGACGCCAGATTTTTCATCTTTACCACCGTTAATTGCATACAGCAGAGCTTTAGCCAAGTTAGCACGAGCACCAAAGAATTGCATTTGTTTACCGATTTTCATTGCCGATACACAACAAGCAATACCATAGTCGTCTCCATAAATCGGACGCATCAGATCGTCATTCTCGTACTGAATGGAGCTAGTTTCAATAGAAACTTTCGCACAATATTTTTTGAAGCCTTCAGGCAATTTTTCCGACCACAGTACAGTCAGGTTCGGTTCCGGTGCAGGTCCCAGATTGTAGAGGGTGTGCAGGAAACGGAAGCTGTTTTTAGTTACCCGAGTTTCTCCAGTTACGGACATACCACCAATGGACTCAGTAACCCAAGTTGGATCTCCACTGAACAGTTCATTATAGTCAGGTGTGCGCAAGAACTTAACAATACGCAATTTCATAACAAAATGATCGACCAGTTCTTGAGCTTGTTCTTCTGTCATTGTACCCTCTTCCATATCACGTTGAGAGTAAATATCAAGGAAGGAAGATACACGTCCTAAGGACATTGCTGCACCATTTTGTTCTTTGATTGCTGCAAGATATCCAAAATATACCCATTGGAAAGCTTCTTTCGCATTGTTAGCAGGTTTTGAAATATCAAAACCGTGCTCAGCAGCCATTTGTTTCAGTTCATTCAAAGCACGAATTTGCTCGGAAATTTCCTCACGCAGACGAATTACGTCTTCTTCCATGGAATCAACTTCAAGGCTTTTCAGTTGCAGCTTTTTATCTTGGATCAAGAAGTCTGCACCGTATAAAGCTACACGACGATAGTCACCGATAATACGACCACGGCCGTATGCATCTGGCAGACCAGTAATGATACCAGCTTTACGAGCTGCTCTCATTTCATCTGTATAAGCGTCAAATACACCTTGGTTGTGAGTTTTACGAATATGAGTGAAGATATCAATGATACTTTCTGGCACTTCAAAACCATAGGCTTTGCAAGCGTCGATCATCATTCGAATTCCGCCAAACGGCTGTAAAGAACGTTTGAATGGAGCATCTGTTTGTACACCGACAATTTGCTCTTTATCCCGGTCTAGATAACCCGGTTTATGTGAAATAATAGTGGATGGCGTATTCACGTCTACATCAAGCACGCCGCCGTTTGCCAACTCTTTTTTGGTAAGATCGGATACAATATCCCACAATGCAGTTGTGTTGGCCGTAGGACCAACCAAAAATTCTTCATTGCCAACATAAGGTAAGATATTGGTTTCAATAAAATCGTTGACGTTGACTTCTTTAGTCCATTTGCCTTTTTTAAAACCTCTCCAGCCAGATTGTTGCTCTTGTAATTCTCTCTCAATCACCGACATGTAAATCCCTCCAAATTGTTTGGTCTTCCGGACTTGTGATTTTTTTCACGATAAAGCTATTTCTTGAGCCCGGCCTGTTCACCGATGCCTTACGCTCAGTGTCGGGACCTTTCTTACACCCTTATTGTAGAATAATGATAGAGTGTAGTATGTGACAAAAATCACAATATGAGTGATTTTTGTCACTTTATTTTCCCTAGCTTCGCGCCTATATCCTTAGCCTTGCCTTTCACCTCCCTTCCCAAACCAACAGGCCCTCTATATAGAGAGCCTGCATCGGTATTGAACGAGAAAATGCTTTTTCACAAGCCTCTTCTTACCTATTATATTATTGGTCAAAACGTCCGTAGAAGGCATTGCGATAGACATCAGCCAACTCAGTAACCAGTGGCAACTTAGGATTCGCAGTTGTACATTGATCTTCAAATGCGCGGTCAGCCAGATAATCTACACGTGATTCGAAATCTTTCGCATCGAAACCGATTTGTTGGAACGATTCCTCGATACCGAGTGTTTTGTTCATTTTACGGATCGCTTCGATCAAGCTGTTAACCCCTTCTTCGGTGGTGCGTGCAGGCAGTCCCAGTATGCGCGCGATTTCTGCATAACGCTCATCCGCAACAAAGTGCGAATATTTAGGGAACGAAGCAAATTTTGTCGGTTTTTTCGCATTATAACGAATAACGTGCGGCATCAAAATGGCATTCGTGCGGCCATGCGCTGTATGGTATTGTCCACCCCATTTATGTGCAAGACTGTGGTTAATGCCCAAGAATGCATTAGCAAACGCCATACCAGCAAGTGTGGAAGCATTATGCATTTTTTCACGAGCCAGCTTATCACCGGTCAGAGCCGATTGTTCTAGGTATTGGAATACCAATTGAATGGCTTTAATTGCCAGACCATCTGTGTAGTCATTAGCCATTACGGACACGTAAGCCTCGATAGCATGTGTCAGAACGTCCATACCTGTGTCCGCTACAGCTGTTTTAGGCAGCGAATATACAAACACTGGGTCAATAATTGCCACATCAGGAGTCAACTCATAGTCAGCCAGTGGGTACTTCGTGTCGCCCAGGTTTTTGTCCGTAATTACTGCGAACGATGTAACTTCGGAACCTGTACCCGATGTTGTAGGGATAGCTACAAATTGTGCTTTTTGGCCCAGACGTGGGTACTTGTAAATCCGTTTACGGATATCCATGAATTTTTGTTTTAAGTTATTGAAATCAGTATCTGGATATTCATAGAACATCCACATGCCTTTAGCGGCATCCATTGGCGAACCGCCGCCCAGTGCGATGATGCAATCCGGTTGGAAACGTCTCATCATTTCAGTACCACGTTCTACCGTAACTGTCGATGGATCTGGCTCTACTTCAGAGAACACTTCGATAGCTACTGGTGTTTGGCGCTGATGCAGATAATGAATAACACGATCTACATATCCCAGTTGTACCATCATAGGGTCTGTGATAATAGCTACACGTGTGATATCAGGCATTTTAGCAAGATACTGTGTCGAATTTTTTTCAAAATAGATTTTGGAAGGTACTTTGAACCATTGCATATTCACCGTCCGTTTCGCCACCCTTTTCACATTAATCAGATTGACTGCCGATACGTTCGACGAAGTCGAGTTACGACCGTACGAACCGCAACCAAGTGTCAACGAAGGAAGATTGGTGTTGTAAATGTCGCCAATCGCACCATGTGTGGAAGGTGCATTTACAATGATACGTCCTGTTTGCAAACGGTTTGCAAACCGAGCGATAACATCCTCATCGTTCGAATGAATAGCGGACGAGTGACCCATGCCCCCGAATTCCACGACTTCAGCAGCGCGTTGAATACCTTGTTCCGCATTTTTTACTTTATAGCAAGCTAATACAGGACTCAATTTTTCCGCAGACAATGGGAATTTTGTTCCTACCCCTTCAATCTCAGCGACCAAAATTTTAGTTCCTGCTGGTACTGTAATACCACTCATTTCAGCAATTTTCACAGCAGACTGCCCGACAATAGCTGGGTTCACTGCACATTTCTCGACATTCATAGCTCCTTGAGTGAGCTTAGCTGCTTCTTCTTTATTTACAAAATAGCAACCGTTAGCGATCATCAATTTTTTCACTTGTTCGAAGATTGGCTCTTCGATAATAACCGCTTGCTCCGAAGCACAAATCATACCGTTATCAAAAGATTTCGAGAGGATAAGATCGTTCACGGCCTGTTTGATATCTGCTGTTTTTTCAATAAAGCAAGGCACGTTACCAGGACCTACACCAAGTGCTGGTTTACCGCAGCTATAAGCTGCCTTAACCATGCCTGATCCACCAGTTGCCAAAATTAGCGCCACATCAGGGTGGTTCATCAATACATTGGTCTTATCCATCGAAGGTGCTTCAATCCATTGAATACAATCGGCCGGAGCACCATGTTTAACAGCTGCTTCGAGCAAGACGCGGGCTGCTTCCGCACTACACGATTGAGCAGATGGATGGAAACCGAAAATGATTGGGTTACGTGTTTTAATGGCAATCAGCGCTTTGAACATCGTAGTCGAAGTCGGGTTTGTCACTGGAGTGATCCCCATGATAATACCGACTGGCTCTGCTATCTTTTGAAAACTGTCAAAATCATTGTCTTCAATGACACCGACGGTTTTTTCATTTTTGATGCTATGATAGATATATTCTGTTGCAAACATGTTTTTGGTGATTTTGTCCTCGTACACACCGCGTCCTGTTTCTTCAACAGCCAACTTCGCCAGGTACATGTGTTTATCCATCCCTGCGAGTGCCATAGCTTGTACGATTTCGTCAATCTGTTCCTGATTCATACTCATGAAAGCTTGCTGTGCCCGGTTCCCCCGGTCAATCAGCGTTTGAATATACTGCTCTGCGCTTTGCTCTTTTTGAATAACCTCGTTTTTAACAGCCATTTCCCTCATCCTCCTGTTATCTCGTGTACTATCTCTTGTTCACGCACTGATCGTAACACAGCTTTTCAAGATATATTGTGATTTTTTTCACAATCTATTTAAAATTTTATTTTATGAAGTGAATTAAATCACAAAGTTTGGAATTCTGCCACTTTTACCCCCTCTTCTTGCCCCAAAAACTCATTGCACAAGTATATAATGAATTTGAATTGATCAAGTTGCAGATAAAAAACATAGGATACAAAGGGGAAATGGACGATGAGAAACCCTACAAATGTAATGGAAGCCCGCGGCAACACCTGTTGCTTCTCGGAGGCCAGCTTCAACCGATTGCAAGTAATGATGAAAGATCGAGTTATGCCAGAAAGCTCGCATCTGTTCTGGGAAGGAGATACAGCGGATAAGCTGTTTTATATTAAGCGCGGACGCGTGAAAGTAACCAAAACAACGGATGAGGGCAAGGAACTTATTCTATATATGTATCAAAGCGGCGATCTTGTTGGTCAAGCCGATCCATTTTTCGGTACTAAGCATTCCTTTTCTGCTGAGGTTCTGGAAGACAGTGATATTGGCGTAATCGATCATACAGATTTGGAACTGCTTATTTGCCAGCATTGTGATTTTGCGATTGACTTTATGAAATGGATGGGTTCACATCACCGCATTACTCAGACTAAGTTCCGCGATTTGATGATGTACGGCAAGCCAGGCGCTTTATGTTCAACGCTCATTCGTCTATGCAATACCTATGGTGAGCCTCACGGCGAACATATCCTGATTCATAAAAAAATTACTCATACTGACTTATCAAATATGATCGGTGCGACCCGGGAAAGCGTAAACCGGATGCTTAGTGATCTACGTAAGAAAAATGCAGTTGAATATGATAATGGTATGATTGTTGTCAAAGATTTGGAAATGCTGCAAGGTGTATGTCATTGTGAACTATGCCCTCGTGAGATTTGCCGGATATAATAAATCGTTTTTTTATGTAAAAGGGAGTGTTATAAGCCACTATAGCTTATAACACTCCCTAATTTATTTCCACTCCCCTACTTATACAGGAGCAGTAGCGAAGCATTTTAATGACAGTCCTTCTTCTGGCAACACTCTTTAAAACTGTAAACATAGATAACTTAAATTCCCCATCTCATAGCTTCTATGGATAACCTTGGCTTTGTTTGCAGGATTGCCACTCCCCATTGCAATAAACAACGGTACAAAGTGTTCTGCTCTGGGTACGGCCTGGCGAGCATACGGTGCTTCGCTTTCATAGTGATCCAAAGCCTCTATATCTCTACTTTGTACTTTTTCAATAATCCAATCATCAAAATCTATAGCCCAAGGTTCTGTTTTCGTTTCCCCCCATTTGACGATACGCAGATTATGAACAGTCACGCCACTACCAATGACCAGAATATCCTGTTCTCCCAGTCCTCGCAGCACTTCACCAATAGCATATTGTGCTTTGGGCGAGAGATATGGATTTACAGAGATCTGAACTACCGGAATGTCTGCCTCAGGATACATACGATGCAACAATGTCCAAGATCCATGATCCAAACCCCTCACCCGATCAGTTTCTACGTCAATGCCCTTTTGTTCATATAATTTTTTCAGCTTATTGGCCAGTTCCACAGAACCATGTGCTGGATATTTCACTGTGTACAGTTCCGGTGGAAAACCGCCAAAATCATAAATGGTATCGTACACGTCATCCATCGAACTGATCGTCAACGTTTGTGTTTCCCAATGAGCAGTAAAGATAACTATTGCTTTAGGACGAATACTTTTCCCCAGTTGCTCTAAAAATGAAGTATAGTCCGTCTGTTCAATAGCAAGCATCGGTGAGCCATGGGCCAAAAATAAAGATGGCATCATATAAAGATCCCCTTATCATCAACAATTTATTTTATTCATCAAGTAACTTTATGTAAGTAATGATACATAAGTAACAGAGTCATGTCAACACAGATTTTAACATACACTTAAAGGTCAAAGATTCTATAAATAAAGATTGATATAGGTATAATGTCATAGTAATATGTAACTAATAAATTTTAAAATTTCACTTTATTTCGATACAAAGGACTGGTTTCCATGGAGATACATACTTCTAATTGCCCAAAATGCGGTTCCGTTTTTCGTCAAAACCTTAGAAACCTCTGTAGTACTTGTATTCAGGAAGAAAATATATTCTTGGACCGCTGTTCTAACTATCTATGGAAGCATCCTTCTACTCATACTCGCCAGCTCAGTGACGTAACTGGTACACCTATAGAATTGCTCACAGATTGGGTAAGAGCAGGCAAATTTCCCTCCACATACAGTCAGCTTGATTATCCTTGTGAGTCCTGCCGTTCCCCTATTTATGCAGGGAGACTTTGTCATTCCTGTCTGGGTACATTCCGTTCGGCCGCGCTGGATATTCAAACCCGTGTGCCTCGCCGTGCAACAGCAGCATTATTCTCAGTTGCAGGGCGCGTCAAAGGCTATTAAGTCGTGCTGCCTAAGCACATCATTTCTGCAAAATGGATAAGTAGTCCTAAACGCAATATAAAAAACAGCCTTTTTTCTAGGAAAAGGCTGTTTTGCTATGAAAAACACTTATTTAGTTTGGTGCTCATCTAATCCATTCCTCAGCCCAAAATTGAATCTGTTCCATAACCGGCTGAAGTGCACGGCCTTTGGTTGTTAGCTCGTATTCAATGCGGACAGGAGTTTCTGGATATACATGACGTGTAAGAATTCCTTCATTTTCCAAATCTTTCATCCGCTCTGATAACATTTTGTCACTCATTGTGGGAATCAGATTGGAAATATCCTTAAACCGCTTAGGACCGCTCATCATGGATTGAATAATTAATCCATTCCAACGCTTGCCCAAACATGAAAAGGCGGTTTCAAAACGCGGACACATTTTTGTACATTGCGGTTGACTCTCCAAATTTTTCACCTTCTTTTGCATTTCGGTTTGATAAAGCTTTCCTTTTGTTAGTATATATCATTTTAGCATACTTTATCCCGAAAGAAAACACTTTCTTCTTAAATTAAATACCTGCGCCGATAAAGTTGCCATGACCAAAACTGATTATACAACAAACCAACACAGCAGGTATATGTCTAAATCGTTAAATCAAAAAAGGCGGAATCCCCTAGAGGTTCCGCCTTTCAATCTATTCATTATATAGCTCATCAAAATGTGATGATTGTCATTATACCAACACTCCACCGAGAGGTCTTACCGGTTCACTTCTACCATATATTGGTTTGTTAATACTTGTTGGAGAAGTCCAACGAATACTATTGGCAATAACCTTCAAAATATCAGGCTGGTAATAAGTCGGATAGGTCTCATGGCCTGGGCGAAAATAAAATATTTTACCACTACCTCGACGGAAAGTACATCCGGTTCTAAATACTTCGCCACCTTCAAAGTTACTAACAAATACCAATTCATCTGGCGCTGGAATATCAAAGAACTCGCCATACATCTCTTCCTGCTTCAACAATATTTTGGCGTCAATGCCTTCTGCAATGGGATGTGACGGATTCACCGACCAAATAATCTCCTGTTCACCTGCCACCCTCCATTTCAGATCGCAGCTAGTGCCCATCAGGGCTTTGAATGGCTTGGAAAAATGGCCTGAGTGCAGCACGATTAAGCCCATTCCTTCCTGCACTCGCTTGACAACACGCGCCGTAACTTCATCGCTCACCTGATCATGGGCTTTATGCCCCCACCACAGCAGCACATCTGTGGAATTCAAGACTTCTTCTCCCAAACCATGCTCTGCATCATCACGCAGTGTAGCTGTTCGAATGGCAAATCCCTCTCCTGCCAGGCCGTCAGCCAACGCTTTGTGTATCCCGTCAGGATATATCTGTTTGGCTTCATCATTCAACTTTTCGTTCAAAAATTCATTCCAAATGGTGACGTTAATCATCAACATTTCCCCCTATTAGGTTAGACCCACCACATCTCGCTCAGCGGTTCTTCAATCAGTACCTGGCGAAGATTGTGGACAGCCTTAGTAAAGCCCTCTTCCACGGACATCAGACCATCTTCATGCTCAATACTCACTACATGATCGTATCCCACCAAACGCAGAGCACTGATAATATCTGCCCAGGTTTTTACATCATGTCCATAACCCACAGTACGGAACTGCCAAGCGCGATCTAGCATTTTCGTATATTCCTGCATATCGGTAAGTCCATATTTATTTACATTAATTGGATCAATCGTCGTATCCTTGGCATGAAAGTGGTGAATAGCTCCCTCTCGGCCCAAAATTTGAACTGCCTGCACTGGGTCAATTCCCTGCCACCACATATGGCTCGGATCGAGATTAGCACCAATAACCTCTCCCGCAGCTTCACGTAAACGAAGCAAGGTCGCTGGTGTATGAACGGAGAAGCCTCCGTGTAGCTCCAGTCCAATTTTAACATGATGATCTGCTGCAAATTTCCCCGTCTCGGTCCAGTAAGGAATAATTTTATTCTCCCATTGCCACTTCAACACTTCTTGAAAATCATTAGGCCACGGAGCCACAGGCCAGTTTGGATATTTCGCATCCTCATGATCTCCCGGACAGCCGGAGAAAGTGTTCACAACTGGAACTTCCAGCTTTTCTGCCAATCGAACGGTTTTAAGAAACGTATCATGATCAGCCTGGGCCAAATGCTTTTGCGGATGAAGAGGATTGCCGTGACAGCTAAGTGCGCTAATCGTTAGTCCGCGGGACTCTACTGCCTTTTTAAAATTTTTGAGCGCTGCATCATTCTCCAGCAATTCATCCGGCTTACAATGCTTATCCCCCGGGTTGCCGCCTGTACCGATTTCTACAGCATCCAATCCTTGAGAAGCCACATAATCCAACGCTTCCTCCAGCGAACGGCCACCGAACAACACCATAAATACTCCAAGTTTCAAAAGAAATCCCCCCTGTATCATATGTGAAAAAAGCTGCTTTCATTATAACGATGGTCTATTCGGGATAATTACGGCTTAGTCAAAATAGACAGCTTTTCCCGTACGTGCCGATTCATAGATAGCTTCCAAAATTTCAGTAACAACCAGTGCCTGTTCCGGCTTCACAAGAGGTTCTTTGTCGTCCAGAATAGATTCGATCCACAGGCGGGCTTCGCGGTCTGCTTCATTTTCCGTCTCTCCAGAGTAAAAGGCAACACCACCTGCATCCAGATCTATTTTCGTATCAAATAAACGGCTGTTCTTTTCTCCGTTAATGCGCAATCCATCCTGCATATCGGCTCCGCCTTCGGTACCGCATAACAGTGTCTTCGCTTCGCCAAACTCTACAACGTTCAATGCCCAGCTGGATTCCAGTACAATCGTAGCTCCATTTTGCATCGTAATAAAACCAAAAGCTGAGTCCTCTACCTTAAATTCCTCAGGGTTCCAAGGCCCAAAGGCATTTGCCGCATCTTTACGATCCCCTAGCTTATGGAAAGTTGAACCTAGTACGCTTTTAGGCTTGTAATTATCCATCAGCCAGAGTGTCAGGTCTAGTGCATGCGTGCCAATATCAATAAGAGGACCACCGCCCTGCTTCTCTTCATCCAAGAATACTCCCCAAGTCGGAACCGCGCGACGGCGTAGAGCAATGGCTTTGCCCAGATAAATTTCTCCAAGCTCTCCTTGCTCGACTAATTGCTTCAGGTACAAACTGTCATCACGATAACGGTTTTGATACGCTATGGACAGCTTCTTACCTGTGCGGTTGGCCGCATCAAGCATCTCCCGTGCTTGCTCAGCAGTTTTAGCCATCGGCTTTTCACACAGCACATGCTTACCTGCCTCAAGCGCCGCTACGGTAATTTCCGAGTGCGAGTCGTTAGGTGTACATACATGTACGACTTCAATGTCTTTATTTTCTAACAGCTTACGGTAATCGCTATAAACTTGCGAGCCATCAACACCAAACTTTTCTGCTGCCTCTTCAGCGCGCTCCTGAATGATGTCACAAAATGCAACGATCTCCGCACGCTTCTGCTTGGCAAGACTCGGCAAGTGTTTGCCGTTGGCAATGCCTCCACAACCAATAATCCCGATTTTAAGTGTTTTAGACATGAATATTTCCTCCCTGAGCTGCGTATTGTTGGAGCCATTTAATGCTGGTTTCAATGCTTTCGATTGGAGGGTTTGAGCAGAAATCCTGTTCCACGACGACCCAATCCACACCTGCCTGAATAGCGGCGTCTGTAATGGCCTGAAGCTGCACTTCGCCTTTGCCAAGCTCTACAGTCACTGCTTTTTGCTGCTCGTCACGTGCCATATCCTTTAAGTGAATGATAGGCAGGCGTCCATTATAACGTCCGATGTATTCCACTGGATCATAGCCCCCGTAGTATACCCAACAAGTATCCATTTCGACCTGTAACAAATCATCGGAAACTGCATCATATAAAGCATCGAATACTGGGCGATCATTGATCTTTTCTGTTAATTCAAAATCATGATTATGATAAGCCAGTATCAAACCCTGTTCCTTCACTTTTTCACCAATACGATTTAAATTAGCAAAAAGTTCATCCCACTCCCGCTGTTCTTCGGTTAAATAAGGAACGATTAGGTACTTATTGCCCAATTCTTTGTGGTATGAAATCTCCTCATCCAAATGATCCAGCAAGCGAGAATATTGTACATGAGTTCCGACAACTTCCAGATTCAGTTCATCCAAGAGCGCTCTGACATCCTTGGCATTGCGTCCGAAAAAGGTATGAAATTCTACTCCTTTATAGCCAAGCTCAGCTACCTTGCGCAATGTACCTTCAAAATCCTGTTCAAGCTCTTCCCTTACGGTGTACAATTGCAATCCTACTTTAGCCATTACCCTTCACCTCTTTAAGTTAGGAACCATTATATCTGTTCCATAATATACATCCTCGTCCGGCTTGAACGTACTTACCAGCGTAATGTATTGCCTTCCAATGATGAGTGCTGAAAAGCATGCATGGCTTCTAACACATGGTAGGCCAGCTCAGCATTGGCACGATGGTCCGTGAATTTCAATGCGCCAAAGGCTTTTCACTGTACACATGCTTGCCTGCCTCTAGTATCGCTATATCTGACCATACGTGGCTGCCAGGCACGGTCAGATTAAATACAAGCTCAATTTCAGGCTGGCGCAGTAATTCATCCGATTTGTATACGTTTTCAATGTTGAATTTATCGGCCCTCTCCTTTGCCCTCTCATCCAGTAAATCAGCGATGGCCACCACTTCAATGAGTGGGCTCTTTTGGAGATTTTCAAGATATACCGAGCTAATAGTACCGCATCCGATAATCCCGGCCTTCATTCGTTCCACGTCGTCACACTCCTTGGCCTCCAACATGTACTTTCTCATCTAACATGTAAGCTTTACAGTTCACATAGTATTCTATTTCTGTTTCGTTTAAAATGAATAATATGATTAAAACATGAACAATCTGGTCAATATTTGAAACAGCCATATGCCCAAAGGAGTCATCATCATGTCTATCGTCGAGCCTTGTCAGGTTCTTACCGCAGGCTATTCCTTCCATCGAAAGCCCTTTTATTCGAACCAGCCTGAGGGGATCAAAAATTATTTATTCCGTTTGCAAACAGATGGACGTTGCCAAGCCCGCATTAACGGGGAAATGACACGGATTGAGGCAGGTGACCTACTGTTATTCAATCCTACCGAGCCTTATGAACTGGATATTCATAGTGAGTTGAATCCCATGGGAGAGCTGGTCGTGGAAAGCGGAGATTATCACATTTTTTTCGGTGGTTCCTGGGTAGATGAGTGGTGGAACCATCATAAACGACCCAACAGAATTAAGGTTCAGCTCACAGAAGCCCTGCTTGGCCTATTTCGTCAGCTTGTGATGGAGCAACGACGTATTTCTAATCCTTACCCGGAAATATCAAGTTATTACATACGCATTTTATGTTTGGAGTTTGACCGTATGCTATCCGATCATCCTATCGCTACTCATCATAACTATCTTGCGTATCAGATTAAAAATTATATTGAAGAAAATGCATCCTCTAACTTCAAGCTAGATGACGTGTCTTCACACGTCGGTATCAGCGTATCCCGAGCAGTGCATCTGTTTAAGGAAACATTTGATACGAGCATTATGCAGTACACGCTGGACATCAGGCTTAACATGGCGAGAGAACGAATCATTTTCAGTCCCATGTCACTGGAACAAGCCGCCGAATCGTCAGGATTTGCAAATTACACGTATTTTCACCGTGTATTTCGTTCCCGCTTCGGTATGTCGCCTAAGGAATTCAGGGTGATTCACCGCGAGCAATTGTAGGACAAAGAGAGCGTTCACCTGAACGCTCTCTTTGTTCATAACCAATAATAGTGGATGCTGCTTACATACCACGACCCAGCTTTTTTACGGAGCAATTGTCAGCATCACTACTGACATTGGTGGCAGTGTAACATCCAAATGCTGACCTTGAAGCTGATAGGATGTGAAAGCTTCCTTTTTCACACGCTCTGGCTGATCAAACGTATTATGTGCCTGCATATCGTCGTTGGCAAGGACAACACCACTGATCTTTTTAACCTCTTCCAGTCCTCTTAGCTCCAAATTCAAGTTTGCCGACTCGCCCGGATGGACGTTGCAAAAGCTGATATGAATATTACCATCCTGCGCCTTGGAGGCGGACACGCTTATTTGCGGGATGGAATCCCCGTCATATTCATAATCGCCTACCTTTACATGAACAGCCAGTGCTTGCGCATCCTGATGCACCTTAAACATTTCAAATATATGGTATGTCGGCGTCAACAGCATAGCAGGACCTTCGGTCAGAACCATTGCTTGTAAAACATTGACCATTTGAGCAATATTCGTCATCTGTACTCGGTCATGGTGATTATGGAAAATGTGTAGATGCAGCCCAGCTACCAGCGCATCGCGCATCGTATTTTGTTGATACAGGAAGCCCGGATTGGTCCCTGGCTCAGTCAGGAACCAAGTTCCCCATTCATCGATGATCAGTCCGACCCTTTTGTCAGGATCATATTGGTCCATAATAGCAGAATGACGAGTAATCAATTCATCCATGTGCAGTGATTTTTTCATCGTCTCGAACCATTCCGCTTCATCAAAGCCGAGTGCTTGCCGTTTCCCTTCCCAGTTTCCCGGGATCGTATAGTTATGCAGGCTCAAACCGTCCATAAGATGCCCAGCTTCACGCATCAACACTTCGGTCCAACGATAATCGTCCACATTCGCCCCACCTGCAATCCGATAAATGCGGTTCTCGCCATAGTTACGGACATATGTCTGATAGCGGCGATACAGATCGGCATAATATTCTGGGCGCATGTTACCGCCACAACCCCAGTTTTCGTTACCCACTCCAAAATATTTGAGCTTCCATGGTTTCTCACGACCGTTTTCCTGACGCCATGCAGCCATTGGGGACTCTCCATCGAAGGTCATGTACTCTACCCATTCCGACATTTCCTGAACTGTACCACTGCCGACATTTCCACAAATATAAGGCTCTGCATCTAACAGCTCGCACAATTGAAAAAACTCATGTGTGCCAAAATGATTATTTTCAACCACACCGCCCCAATGCGTATTTACCATTCTCTTACGATTTCCTTTGGGTCCGATACCATCTTTCCAATGATATTCATCGGCAAAACAGCCTCCCGGCCAGCGCAGCACAGGAATATTCAGCTTTTTCAGCGCTTCCACCACATCATTACGAATTCCGTTTGTGTTCGGAATCGGTGAGTCCTCTCCAACCCATATGCCTTCATAAATGCAACGTCCAAGATGCTCAGCAAATTGTCCATAAATGTTTTTATTAATAATGCCTTGTTTCCAATCGGTATTAACAACAATAGAACCCTTCACAACAAACCCTCCCCAAAAATATTAAGATTGTTGGAACACCCGCATAAATGTTTACGCTTTCATTTTGGTGTAAATATCACTCATTCCACCGAGCTTCTTTCGATTTTAATTTTTACGCATCATCACATCTAGCAAACATTAATATATTTATTAATAATTAAATAAAAATATTTCACGTGTTTAATATATTTTATTGTCTACTTTTTGTCAATCGTTAAGAAAAGGTCCAATCAAACCAAAAAGCCTGCCATTAAGGCAGACCAAGGTATGACTACTTTAACCCGTAATCCAGGTTCAGCCGAGCCTGAGCATTGTATCTTTTAGGCTGTTCCTATCCACCGTGAACCATGGTAACTGGGACAATTTTGAGCTGCCGCCAAAGCACGTACACGAACAATACTTCCGCTGATACCACACGTATGTCCGGACATTAACTCTTCACATTGTGAGCAGGCCAACAGTCTGGCTTCGTACACTTCATCGTTTACACATTCCATTTTGGGTCTCATGTTGGTTAGAATTCTGGTAATTTGCTCTTCCGATATCGAGATATCTCTTTCACAACCTTTGCAGGTGCTTGGCACAGGTATATCTTCCATCGTCAGCTTACCTCCCCATCAACAATGTCTTAAGTAAATATAGTGAGTCCATGATGCCATAAATGATAACAGTATATCCTTTATTCTGGCTAGCCCTATTTCCGTTCCGACGGAAGGCTGGCAGCCGCCTCGGATACGACCATCGCCAAGTCCTCATTTCCGAACATGGATAGTACCCCTAATACTGTATCCAGCGGAATATCACCCGCTTCTTCACGCGATACAGTCAATTTGCGTACTCGTAGCAGACGCTCGTTGCTATCCTGATGCGGATACGCTACACGATATAATTCCTCTGGCTCCAACCCGTGATTGATACACCATTGCGCAAATACAAGAATCATCATATCTTCTTCTTGCTTATAATTTTCGATGATGGCTTCTTCTAGCTGTTTACCACGATTATCTTCTTCCATTCATTCATTTCTCCTTCAACCTAATTCTTGATGTCTGTCTGGACTGTTAAGATCATGTTCGGACGTTCCATATTAATCACTCAAACGGTTGATCAGTTCGTCAGCCAGCATATGGCTTTCCAATACTTTTCCAGCTCGTACAGCACACTCCTCCGGACGATGAATATGCTCCAGAAAATGATTCACGACTCCTGTGAATCCTCGTCTTTCCAAAATCGTATCCCAGCTTCCAAAAGCTTGCGTTAATGGTGAATGATTTTTTTGCATAAAAACAGCCTGTTCCATATTTGTTACTTCAACAGACCGTCCTGCCCCGTGAAGCTCCAGTTTTTCTATGTCAGCTCCTGCCTGTCTACTCATACTGTAGCTTCCGGTGGCATTTCCCAAACGTACAGTCCCGAACGCAGCATCCATATATCCTTCACTCGTCGTATTCAGACTACTATGCAGCAGTTCATAATCATCGCCACCCAGCCACAAAAGCAAGTCAAGCATATGAATTAAATCATCATAAACCGTCTGTGCCGCCGGTCTTCGATCATATCCAGTACGATGTTTAATAGCCGCACATTGACTGAATCCACCCGCTTCCTCTAACCAAGCCTTAGCAGCAACATAATGCGGGGCAAAACGCCGATTAAATCCCACCGCCAGCAGCACGGCCTGTGCTTCCGCAAAAGCGGTCATTTCCAGATTCTGACGAACATCATAGGACAACGGTTTATCCACATACACGGCAATCCCTTTTTCAATACACGCCATAACCAGATCAAAATGAGCTTCGGTCGCGGCATGTATAAATACAGCTTCCGGTTCCCATGCCAGCATCTCCTTCACATCTGTCGTTCCTCTAGGCAACCTATATTGCTCCATGACGGAACTTACCGGCTCCTGTGAACGGTTCATGACACCTACAATGTCTACACCTTGGTGTGCAGCCAGTAACGGCAAATATACTTTACGAGCAATACCACCCAGTCCCGCAATGGCTACCCTTGTCTTCGTTTGCTTGTCCATATCATTCCCACCTCTAATCACTCATTCATCTGTTGTCTAGTTTACATGGAAGTCTGCTGACAAGTAAAGAAAAGAGACTGCTCCGGGTCCAGTTGGACAATAACGGAACAGCCTCTATGGCATGAACATTCAGCTTCAGCTAAGTTTACCTCAATGTAAGTTAGCTTAGGCGTGCTGCACTTGCTTTCTTGTTTTTTCACTTTTGATTTTTTTAACACGCATCCCAATGGCTACAACCAGAACCACAACCAGAACCTCAAAGCCGTATTTAACGACCCCGTTCATAAACCAGTGTGCAATCAACGGTTCCGCCACCACCATTTTGGCAGCAGTATAAGCAAGTACAGCAGCCCCAATCGTAATAACTACTGGGTAACGTTCTGTCAGCTTCAAGATAATCGTACTTCCCCACACCATGATTGGAACAGAGATTGCAAGACCCAATATAACGAGTAGCATATTTCCATGAGCTGCGCCCGCTACAGCAAGTACATTGTCGAGCCCCATCATCGTATCCGCGATAATAATGGTGCGGATCGCTGCCCACATTTGATTCGTGGCTGAAATTTCATGCTTCTTCTCTTCGACCAGTAGCTTATAGGCGATATAGATAAGTGCGAGTCCCCCAATCAAACGCAATCCATAAATTTGCAATAAATACGTGACCAGCACCGTAGCAATCACACGAATGATGACCGCTCCGACCGTCCCCCAAATAATGACCTTCTTTTGATTGGCCTTATCAACATTGCGAGCCGCCAAACCGATTACGATTGCATTGTCACCAGCTAGCACCAGATCAATGATAATGATGGATACTAATGCGGTTAAAAACTCAATTGACAACAAATCCATACGTTTCTCCCACCTTTTTTATTTATTTGTTATACTGTACATAGTTCAGCGCTTTATACTAAAAAAGCGCCATTTCACGGAATCCGGAAACGGCGCTGACCCAAATTTGGCATCAAAAAAAGACCATTTACCCGGATTCCTAAAATCCTGGCAAAGGTCTCGCTTACAACATTACGTTGCCAATAAAGCCGGGGATTAAAAATCCCGTAATGACGACTTTACTCGTTGAGCTACTCCCCTTTGGGAACTATTCTATTAGTGGCAGTATAGCACACATTATTAGGAATGTGAACCCTATTTTTTTCTGTATAAGCGATAAGCCGTACAGGGATATTGAAAGAGGTATGTAAATGAAAAAATGGCTACTTGCCGCTGCTTATGTTTCGCTGCTTTGCATCGCGTTTATCTACAGATATGATTGGCTCGCCTGGGCGGACAAGCAAACCTCCTTTCCAGTTCTGCTACTGCTCGCATTTTTATTCGCGTTAATACCGTTTGTGCCTTACAAGCTGATTATCGCTTCTATTGCTTATGCCGCAGGTCCTTGGCAAGGTGCTCTGATTTGCTGGCTAGGCACTACCATGGCTGCACTGGTCGTTTTCATTGCAGTACGTACCCTGTTTCGTGACAAAGGACGAGCCTATTTGAAGCGGGTTCCTGCATTGGAGCGCTTCAATCGGGTCATGGAAAGGGAGCCTTTTGCTGCTGTTCTGCTGGCTCGCCTGATTCCGGTCATCCCCCAGGCAGCGGTAAATGTATACGCTGGAGTAGCGGGGTTTCCGTTCTGGAGCTTTATCCTAGGTACAGCTATTGGCAAGCTTCCCGCAATTGCGGTGTATGCTTATGCTGGCGGCACCTTTGCAGAACACCCAATCACTGGTTTGCTCATTTTGGTGCTATATACTGCATTGGTGGGCGGCGGCTTTATACTCTACCGAAAAAGGCTTCAACGCATCAATAGAATTTAATGCGACAGTTTGCTACCGTTTCTGTAGGATGTTTCATGGCGATTTTGAGGACAGAGCCAGTTACACTGCCGTTTGGTTTCTGACGTTTCGTTGGATTTTGCAAAAATCTCGTATATAATTTAATTGTAAGCTATTTAAATAACAACTAATTAAACATTCTCAGATTGGAGTGACAAATATGAGCACCAACAATCCACACACGGTAGAAAAAGCAACTTTTGCAGGTGGCTGCTTCTGGTGCATGGTTTCCCCTTTTGAGGAATTACCCGGTATTTTGAAGGTTAGATCTGGATACACAGGGGGACATACCGAAAATCCTACCTATGAAGAGGTATGCTCTGAAACAACGGGGCATGTGGAAGCCGTACAGATTACATTTGATCCACAAGTTTTCCCGTATGAAAAACTGTTGGAGCTATTCTGGCAGCAGATTGATCCGACGGATGAAGGTGGACAGTTTCACGATAGAGGTTCATCTTACCAAACGGTTATTTTCTATCATAATGAAGAGCAGCGAATCAAGGCAGAAGCTTCTAAAGAAGCTTTGGCTCAAAGTGGCCGCTTCGACAAGCCCATTGCTACACCGATCCTGCCTGCGACCACTTTTTATGAAGCAGAAGAATATCATCAGGACTACCATAAGAAAAACCCCGCTCATTACAAACGCTACCGCAAAGGTTCGGGACGTGAGGATTTTATCGAACAAAATTGGTCTGGCAAGATTGATAAATCCGATCTTAAAGATCGGCTGACGCCTATTCAATACGAAGTAACTCAAAAGAACGCGACCGAGCGCCCTTTTCAAAATGAGTTTTGGGATCATGAGGGTGAAGGCATTTACGTAGATATCGTATCAGGAGAGCCCTTGTTCAGTTCATTGGACAAATATGATGCAGGTTGCGGTTGGCCCAGCTTTACCCGTCCGCTGCGCAGCTATAATGTCAAAGAAAAAACCGATCTCAGCCATTTTATGATCCGTACCGAGGTGCGAAGTCGCGAAGCTGACTCCCATTTAGGGCATGTATTCGATGATGGTCCTGGTCCAGATGGTCTGCGTTATTGCATCAATTCCGCCGCGCTCCGCTTCGTGCCTCAAGCAGACTTGGAACGTGAAGGATACGGAGCATATAAGTCATTATTTGAACAGTAAGTAACCATAAAATCATTGGAGCTGACCCGCGATCTATCTTTAATAGATGATCACGGGTCAGCCCTTTTTTGGGATATGGCAGCAGCACATCATTACGAAAGCTAGCAATTAACTCATTACCCATCCAAGCCAAATTGCTAGCGGTACTAGCAATAGCTGAGCTAATAAAGTACCTGCCAAACGCGACATGATCATCCAGCCGTACATACTGTTCATCCGAGTTAAGGGTAGCTCCCCTCGTAGCGTTTTCTCCGACAGTACCGCCAATCTTGGATCAATTAACAAGGTCAATAATACCGTTGCAACGCCATTGATTAGACCTGACGACATTGACATTGCTGTACCTTGAGCAGGCCACAGGAATGAAGCATATAAAGCAGATACTACTCCTGTTGTATAGATCGCAGTAACGGTTATATTCAGAATAATTAGACGTTTGGGTATCGCTCCGCTAATCAATGAAGTAAGCATAGACCAGGTGGGACGTTTTATGTAGTAGCCTGCATGTTTCCAGCGACTTCGCAGCATTAAATGACGCACCAAAGCCGGAATAGATCCGGTATGCTCCAAATGCACAATCCATCTGGCTGACATGCGTACCACTGTTGGATACAGTAATATAGCAAGTATGGTTCCAACGGTTGCTGCCAGCAGTACCCCATGCATATATAGTTCCAGTCTAATATCCGTTCCGCCCACTTGTGCTGCAGCTTTAGCCTGATCGACCATCCCTCCGAGTAAAGGCCCCTGCGCCATGTTAGAGGTGCGTGAAACCAACAGCAGCATTCCCGCAACGGTTAACGCTAATCCAATCCGACGCGCTCGCAAACCACCAAGCCGCAGAGCATAGGACAAGCTATCTGTAGTATGAATGATGATAGTCAGCAAAAAAACAAAACCCCAGGCAAGCAAATGCTTCACTCCTTTTTCTGGTATTCTGCACACCATTATACGCTTTTTCTCAAGATACATTTTACAATATATTCATTTCTTTGATTTCCGTTTGTTTAATCCTACAACGGGTAATACATAGTACATCATCTGCTATAAGGAGTGTGCAACTATGCCTTGGAACAAACATGATTACCCTCCATCCATGAAAAACCTGGAACCTCGTGTGCGAGAAAAAGCCGTTGATATTGCTAACGCTCTACTCCGTGACGGCTATGAAGAAGGTCGCTCGATTGCGATTGCCACTTCCCAAGCCGAGGAATGGAACGATAATCATCCAGCCGAGCAAGATGAGAAACAGTAGAAAAAATATAAAACGGACGCATTCAGTCTACTTTAAAACCTTCCTGATAGAAGCTGAATACAGCGAAAGGGTGTTACGTAAGAAGATTTCTCTCCTAACGTAACACCCTTTCCTTATTGACGAAGGCTGTGGACGACCGGCACTGTTTTGGCAACTACCTTTTTAGCGGGAATAGCCGCTGGCAGTACCTTTTTCACAGGTCGGTGCAGTTGGAACGTGGTCGTCCATGTAATTATTTTTCCGGCAAGCCACACAGCCAGTATTGTAAACATTGTTTCCTTCATAGGCAGATACAATAGTGATAATCCCAGTACGATGATGTCACTGACAATAAACACGTTGCCGATTTTCCACCCGCGCCACTCACTGATCAGCAGAGATAAGATATCATCGCCCCCGGTTGCTCCACCGAATCGCAGTACGATTCCGGCTCCCAAACCTGTAAGCACCCCACAAAGTAGAGCAGCTATCAGCAGATTTCCATGTAGATCTATAACCAGAGTCGAATACTTCTCAAATCCTGCATAAAACAGTGAAAAAGCGACGGCTCCGATTAACGCAAGCAGCATAAATCTTTTGCCCTTCAGTACCCATGCCAGCAATATGACGGGAATATCAAGCAGCAACATACTCCATGCTGGAGATATGCCAAACGCGTAATGTCCCAGCAGGGCCAAGCCTGCAAATCCGCCTTCTGACAAATGATTTTGGGCATTAATGTGATAGTACGTAAAAGCTAAAATGCATGTTCCGAGCAACATGACAGCAATCTGTCTCAATGCTCCATTGTTCACGATAGATTCGTAAGTTTTCCTCATACAGGCTCCCTCGGTTTCTCGTAAGTTTGATGTGGATGAACCCACTCTTACGGAAACTACCAGGTAAGATGTGCCTGGAGGACTTGGTCCTTCGCATGTACAATCCCCTCTTCCGCAGAGTTGGCTTTCGCAACTTGACGTTACTCCGCGGAAAAGCTAAGTATAAGACAGATCAAATCGTTTCCAAATCGTCCTTTGGGGAAGTATCCTTCGGGGACACATGGTATCCTGATCCTTTCTTTTGTGGAATAAAACTCCGACATTTCTGTGGTACATATAATTCTATAATTTATTATACCACACCTTGTCACCTGCTAAACAGCTTGCTTTTTTGCTGCACCATATTTTATTTTATGTGTGAGCATGCTTTATTGTATGTGTGAATTAACGCATTATACCGAAGGTTTGGCGAATGTACATTTAATATAACCCAAATCGTATTTTATTTTTGTTTAGATTATTATCCACTTAATTTGGCGGTTCTACGCTGATTGGCCATAAACACTCCTCCAAGTATAAGGACCAGCCCGGTTAGAACGTTCCAGCCGATATGTTCATTCAAGAGCAAAAAGCCCCATACAATGGCACTTACTGGTACAAAATACGTCACCGAAGAAGCAAATTCCGCACTCCCCCGCAAAATCATGTAGTTGAACAAAATATATGCTACTCCTGATCCCAAAACTCCCAGTCCTATAAGAGAACCCAATACACCTGAATCAGAAACAATCGACAAATCAGGTCTCTCCACCATTGCCATCATAATGCCACCCCCTACCGCCGCACCAAGCAGTGTCGCAAAGGTAGCCTGATACATGGAAAGATTGGAAAGAAAACGTTTGGAGAGCTGTGTTCCAAATCCGTAGCAAAGAGTCGCAAGCAGCATACACCCAAAACCCACAGGATCAACAGAAATAATAGATGCAGGATTAATACCCAATAAAATAATAATTCCTACAAAAGCGAGACCCATTCCTAACCACTGCATTCGATGAAAAATAGCTCCGAAAAAAACAAGCCCCACCAACATGGTCCATATGGGCGTGGTAGCATTCAATACAGAAGCCATGCTGCTAGCTATTCTGGTCTCGCTAAAACCGATCAATGTCCATGGCAAGACCATGTTGACCGAAGCTACCAGAGTAACCGATTTCCACGGAATGCTTTTGATTTTAAACGGCCTGCGCATAAGTATCATTAACAAGACAATAAAAATAAGCCCAAAGCTGGACCTGAGAAATACAATAGTCCACGGCCCTACCTGATGTAGCAACAACACCTTGATAAACATAAACGAACCGCCCCAAATGAGGCTCAACAGTAATAAAGCTGCATATAACGAACGTGACAATATGTATACCTTCTTTCTCCACTTTCTTTAGTTAAATAGTAAAGGCTGACCGCAGTCAGAACGATCTCCCCTTTTATGTAAGTTTTTATCCATTAGCTTAACATAAACTCTGTTTGACTGTCATTGGCGATAAACGTAAGATTCTTTACATAATGGCACATGGGTATCGCTCCCCATCACTTTTCCAATAATTGATGATTGCTTTAGCCATGGAAAAATTCCTATGATGAGGTATAAATAGAACATACGTTCTATATACTGATTATATATTGTATTCTTACTCGGAGTAAAGGAGATTTTTATGCCAAGCCAAAAGATACTGAACCACAAGAGCAAAGCTCCTTTACCTTCTGAAGAAGACACAGGGCTGGTCAAGATGTGTGTACTTTTAACTCTTGTTCTGGATGTGCTGGAACGAGACATTCGTATTATAAATACCTCTCCTCTAAAAATGCCCGATTTGTATGTTCGTAGCCTGACTGGAGTACAACAGCGCGTAGCTGTTCAATTAGCAGAGACAAAAGCGCGAATGAAAACACTAGGAATTAAAATTTACAGCGAAATCCGAAATCATGAAGGCGTAGAGGTTTTGTATGTATGCCGTGGCTATCAAAGGCGATTTTTCATGCTTTCATCCTTTGCTCGCAGCGAGGTCCGGCGGAAACTGGGACACTATCTAGGAATTGATCCGACGCAAGATTAAGCCTCCTTGTAATCTGGTGATTCAAGAATGGATAAGTCACCAGATCATGGATAAACTCAGTCCATTGGGCACACATTATGCCTATCTCATCCAAAAGGGGGTGCTTTCTTGGCTGGACATGACGCAGCTTCCGTTGAATTAAGCAGAAATGTTTGAGCAGTTATCCATCAATCTGAATCTGATTCGCAAACAAATTGTCACCCCGTCACTGGTTGTACGCTACTTTATGTGGGATCTAAAACCCGAACTAAAATCGTTATTGTCTATGTTCAAGACTTGGCTAATCCTGAGCTGGTGAAAGCAGTGAAAACGAGAATTAAAGCAATCTCCTCCGATATGGCGCTCCCTGCCGGTTTTATTCAAGAATTTAAGGAGGACAATTCTTATTCTCTTCCCTCAATAGCTCAGACGGAACGACCGGATGGTGTGACCGCCAATCTAATGGAGGGACGGATTGCGATTTTGGCTGATGGTAGCCCAACTACTCTAATAGCTCCCATCTCTTTTTCTGCATTTTACCAAAGCCCAGACGATTATCACGCTCGTTGGATTATTAGTTCATTTCTAAGAACGATTCGAATGACGAGCTTTTTAATCGCTTTTACGCTGCTTGCCATTTACATTGCGACGATTACTTTTCATCCAGCTATTTTGCCATTAGAGCTGGCGCATATCATCAAATAATAACTAGGAATTGGTTCTACGCCCAATAATTTTACTTATTTCCCCTTAATTGTGTTCCCTTTTTCTGCTGCTAATTCTATCCTATCTCTTCAAAAAAAAGGAGGGACCTGAAACATAAAAAAGAGCAGAGCGCTTGGAATGCTGGCTCTACTCATGTTTATAACAGGCTGCTGGGATCAGAACAATTTGAAGGATGCCCGATTGGCAAATGCATCGGCTTATGATCTCACTCCTGAAGGCGTGTTGTCGCAAACGCTAGAGACTGTAGATGATCCTCAAAGCAATCAGGAAAATGGATGTGATGCCTTTGGCGTAGACAGACAGTTGATCGCTCATCATCCAGTAGTATGGAAAAGTGTAGATTGGAATGAAGAATACCCCAATGTTCGTTTTCATCCGCAGGTCACTGTAGACATTGTTGGGAACGGCATTTTAAACTAAACCGTTCCTGTCGCTTAGTTTTTGGGTTGATCAGATATTATTTCTGGATAAGTAACTTCATCAGATTGGTTTTTTGGAGTCTCACTCTGGCTTTCCGATTCAGAAGGAGTCTCCTGTTCATTTTCAACAGAAGGTTGCGAAGTATCTGTTGATGGCACATCGTTGTTCTCATCAGGCATATCTACCTCTGTGTCTGCGTCAGGAATAGCAGGATCCGTTTCCTCTGGTGGAATTTTCTCTTGATCTATTGCAGGGACCTCAACCTCTGGGACTGCTTTTTCCTTGATATCTGGTTTGGATGGGACCACTGGTCTAGCAGAACGCGGAATCTGTTCTCTTCCAACCTCGGTAGGCACATATTTTTGATTAAACCAGTCAGTCACGAGTTGACCCGATTGACGGGAATAACGCCCTGGTAGCTTACCTGTAAGGCTAGAAACCGTAACTCTTACAACACCTTCCGGCTGTATAAAGTGCTTATTCTTAAAAAGCTCAGGCTGGTCCTTGACCGCCTCATTCATGATCAGTGCCCACACTGACTGTGCTCTGGAATGGCCTTCTTGAGATAGTGTATTAACCTGTTGGCGGTAACCAGCCCAGACGCCTAGTGTAACGTCAGGTGTATACCCCATAAACCACACATCACCAAAGTTTTGTGTCGTACCGGTTTTACCGGCGATATCAATGTCACCATAGCTTTTAAAAGCATTTTGCAGACGTTTGCCAGTTCCCCTCGGATCTGATATAACCGTTTTGAGCATATCCGTCATCAAAAATGCGGTTTGCTGCGAATATACACGTCTCGTCTGCGGTTTAAATTCATATACGATCTTCCCGTTGGCATCCGTAATTTTGCTGATCAGATGAGGTGCATTATATACACCCATATTGGGAATCGTTCCATATGCTGCGGTCAGTTCCTCGACGGATACCCCTTTACTTAGTCCACCCAAAACCCCTGTCTGTGCATGTTCATCCTGCGACTGAATGGTCGTAATTCCAAGAGAACGCACAAAATTCCAAGCGTTAGGAATTTTAACTTCATATAAGAACAGCCTCAGCGCAGGGATGTTGATTGACCGATTGAGTGCTTCACGGGCTGTCATAAGCCCCTCGTACCGTCTGTTATAATTTTTAGGAATATGATAACCTTTACGTCCGTCTTTCAATATGATTTGTGAATCATCAATAAGACCGGCTGGCTGAGTGTAGCCTTTTTCCAAAGCAGGTAAATAAGCAGCAATAGGCTTCATGGCAGAACCGGGCTGACGTGTCATTTGAGTTGCATAGTTCATTTGCTCGGTATTAAAATCTCTGCCCTCGATCATACCAAGTACAGCCCCTGTTTTATGATCAATCATGATTGCTGCAATCTGCTCTAATCCCTTCTTCTTACTGTATGGAGAAAAGTTTTGTGGATTGGCTGCAATCTGCCGCATATTATTATAAATTTTCTTATTTATCGTTGTATAAATTCGATATCCGGACCTTTGCAACTCTTCTCGCGTATTTTGAAGAAGCTCGGCATGCTCAGGCTTGGAAATTTCGGCTGGCGTGATATCCGGATTTTGCTGGAGCGCTAACAATTGGGCCGCTTCCCGCTCTGTCTCCAGCATCAAATAAGGGAATGTGTTATAACTTTTTTCGCGATGTGGCGCAAGAGTGGCTTTCACATCAAATTGAAGCGCCTCATTATATTCGGATAGCGTAAGTTTACCTGTTGCCAGCATTCTTCCCAACACGACACGCTGACGCTCCATCGCTTTATTGAAGCCTTCTTCATCAAAGTTCCCTTTACCATCAAAAGCGGAATAAACAGATGGCAGTTGCGGGAGACCTGCCAAATAAGCCGCCTGAGCAATATGAAGCTTATGTAGATCACTTACATTGAAAATTCCTAACGAAGCAGACTTGATTCCATATAAATTGTAACCAGCGGAACCATTACCAAAAGGCATTTTGTTTAAGTAAGCCGTTAATATTTTATCCTTGCCCATAAACCGTTCCATACGCAATGCTAGCAGCATTTCCTTCACCTTGCGGCTGTCCGTCTTATCCAGACTGAGAAAAACCCTTCGGGCTACCTGCTGCGTCAGTGTGCTGCCGCCTGTTTGGCGGTTTTCATTCAAAAGCTTCTGCTTAACGGCACGAGCTGTTCCCTTTAAATCCACACCACGGTGCTCATAAAATTGGCTGTCTTCCGTTGAAATGAGGGCGTCCACAATCGACTGAGGGACATCCTTCAGATCAACGAGCTGTCGATCCTCCTCCATGCGCATTCTTCCAACCGGAGTTACCTGATCATTAAAAAATACAAAGCTGGTCAGAGCGTTCTCATTTACCTTTTCATATATCAACTGACGTGATCGTACAGGTTCATCATGAACCAGTGCCGCTACATAGCCGGATATAAGACCTCCAGCAAATAGCAATCCAAGTACACCCGCAAACGAGAACCACTTGATATTAATTAGCAAAACTCTGCCAAAAATACGCCACCTACTGCGTTTTTGAGATGATGGTCGACGTTTTGGGTTCATAAAAATGGTTTTCTCCCCTCAATATTCATTCATTTCCACTTGTTTTTGCTCAAGATATTATGATACGCCATGTTAGGTTTTACGTAAACTCTAACGTTCCAAAAAATACATTTGTATTAGGAACACTTGTTCTGTATATAATACTACTATAAGAGTATACATTCAAGAATATTTTGGTAGGATGATCAACACCTATCAGGAGAGGAGGTCGAATTTTTGAAGGAACGCAGAAATAGAACCATATTCTTATCGGACTGCCAAAGTTTTTATACCAGCATCGAAAAAGCAGATGATCCCAAATACCAACATAAGCCACTCGTTGTGGCCGGTGACCCTGCACTTCGTTCAGGCATTATTTTAGCTGCATGTCCGCTGGCCAAAAAATACGGTATATCTACAGCAGAACGTCTGGGAGAAGCGGTGAAAAAATGTCCTGACCTTATCATTGTACGCCCGCGTATGCAGCATTATATCGATGTCTCATTAAAAATAACAGAAATCTATAATGAATATACGGATTTGGTTGAAGTTTTCAGCATTGATGAACAGTTTCTGGATATGAGCGGAAGTCTCTCTCTGTTCGGAGATCCGGTGAGTATTGCAAGTGAAATTCAGCAAAAGGTACTGGCACAAACAGGAGTATGGATTCGAATTGGCATCAGCTCCAACAAAATGCTGGCTAAAACCGCGACAGATATATGGGCTAAAAAAAATGACAGTGGCATTTTCTTGTTGCCTACATCCGATATTGCAGCGTTGCTGTGGCCTCAGCCAGTACGTCTTATGTTCGGCATTGGTTCGCGTATGGAACGGCATTTGGAGAAGCTTGGACTACACACCATTGGAGATATCGCACGTACCCCCTTACCCCGGCTACAGGACAGATTCCGGTCTCATTTCGGCAAGCAGTCCGATATTCAGGCAGAGGTGATATGGCGGACTGCTAACGGGATCGATCACAGCCCGGTCAAGCCGGAAACATTTAATACACCTCCCAAATCCATCGGTCATATGATGACTCTTCCCCGCGACTATCTCCAGCCTGCGGAAGTGGAAACCATCCTGCTTGAACTAACAGAAGAGGTGTGTCGGGACGCCCGCCGCAAAGGATATATGGGCTCAGTTGTGACTGTTCATTGTATATGCAGTCCCTACGAGGCACCAACTGGGTTCTCCCGACAAATGAAGATACCCGATCCTACAAACCATACCCAAAAAGTATATGAAACCGTTAAAAAAATCTTTTATACTTTTTGGAATCATATGCCCGTGAAGCGCGCAGGGGTTACTTTAAGCGGATTGGTGGATGATCAACTATATCAGTTGGATTTATTTGAGGATCAGGAGCGATCCCGTGCTTTGGAAAAGGTGACGGACACTTTAAAGGATCGGTATGGTCAGTCCATCATCATGCGAGCATCATCGTTAACAGATGCCGGGCAGGCCATGGAACGCTCTATCAAAATTGGCGGTCATTACAAATAAAAAGTCTCATGATAAGTGCACACTAGCTATTGCCCGGGGAATGAACTAAAACAAACCAAAAAGGATCGCCTGATATCAGGCAATCCTTTTTTTATCTGTGCTTCACAAAAAAACATGGAGAACGCTTTGAAGCACCTCTTCAAATAGCAATCAACGGAACATTCCCCACAGCTTGATTAGATGAAATGTATTGGACGGATCAATTTTTTGTGCCAATACGAAGGCGGTCAATTGCTCCTCCTGCGCAGCCGTCAAACGCTCGTTTAAAATAGCAGAAGTGGACTTCACAAGATGACGCACCTTAGCTTTATTTTGCAGGTCCGCTTTAGTCACACCTTCAATCTGCTGCTTAACCCGCTCCTTGAGCGCACGATTCTTCATTTTCAACTTAATCCGCTCCACCAGTTGCGGACTGATTCCATATTGCTGATAGCTCAATGTTGCCACACCTCCCATATCATTCGGTCATTCCCAAATATATGACGGCCAGCCTGTCCATTGTGCCTATCTGTTTAAAACGTTTAAAACAATCTCATAATTCATGGTGGATTAATCGATGAGATCCCCCTGAAAAATCTGCTCTTTTTGCAAATAACCGCGCAATGCTTCATACTGCGGAGATGTCCAAAAGGACGCATCCTTGATCAGATCAGTTGCATCCTCACGCGCCTTTTCCAGCACCTCAAAATCCGCTACCATATCTGCTAAACGAAACTCGGGTAGCCCACTCTGCTTGGTACCAAAAAAGTCACCCGGCCCCCTCAAATCCAGATCGCGTCTAGCCACCTCAAAACCATCGTCCGTATCGGTCATAACCTTCATCCGCTCCTGACCAACCTCCGACTTAGGGTCAGCGATCAATACGCAATACGAGGCATGTGCACCCCGTCCGACTCGTCCACGTAATTGATGTAACTGGGATAGTCCAAAACGATCCGCATCCATAATGATCATTAGTGTCGCATTGGGAACGTCTACCCCTACCTCCACAACCGTCGTTGAAACGAGCAACTGAATTTCATTCGCATAGAAAGAACGCATAACTTCTTCCTTTTCTGCGGGAGTCATTCGTCCATGTAATAGCCCAACGCGGTAATGTGGAAAAGCCTGCTGCATTTGAATATGCAAATCGATGGCATTCTGTACGTCTAGCTTCTCCGACTCTTCAATCAACGGACAAATCAGATAAGCCTGCCGTCCCTGGTCTACCTCGCGGGAAATAAAACCAAGTACCCGATCCATCAGTTCGTGCTTCACCCAATAGGTGGAAATTGGAATACGCCCCTTCGGCCGCTCTGACAACGTAGAAACATCCATATCGCCAAACGCAGTGATGGCCAGCGTACGAGGGATCGGTGTGGCCGTCATCGTCAGCACATCGGGATTATAGCCTTTGCGACGCAGTACACTTCGCTGGTTCACTCCGAATCTATGCTGCTCATCCGTTACAACAAGCCCAAGCTGACGAAAATATACATCCTCCTGAATGAGAGCATGGGTGCCTACTACAATGTCCAGCAGACCCATTTGGAGAGCAGCTAGCAGTTCCTTACGCTTCTTCCCGGTTGTACTCCCAGTCAGTAGACCAACGCTGATTCCAAAGGGCTCAAACAGCTTGTGAAGCGATCGCATGTGCTGCTCGGCCAATATTTCGGTTGGCACCATCAGCGCTCCCTGAAAACCGGAACGTACTGTGGCAAATAAACCGATGGCAGCAACAACTGTTTTACCTGACCCAACATCCCCCTGAAGCAGACGGTTCATACAATAAGGTGAGCGTAGATCGTGCAGTATTTCAAGCTCTACCTTCTTCTGTGCATCCGTTAATTCAAAAGGCAAAGCCCTTACAAATTCACGAATCGTGGCGTTATCCACCGTATGTACCACCCCGTCCGCACGACCGCGATTTAACGCCCGGAATGCCAGCATTTTCAGCTGAAATAAAAACAGTTCCTCATACACCATCCGCCGACGAGCCTCTTGTCCCTCGCGGTTGTCCTGAGGCTGGTGTATACCCGCAATAGCCTGCTTGCGCGGCATCATACTATATTTGCGTACAAGCAACTCAGGCAATATTTCGGGGATCATTTCACCAAACTGCTGGAGCGTCTGGTTCATTATTTTTCGCATCCAGCTTTGGGTGATCTTGCCGCCTATAGAGTACACCGGTTGAAGTGTCCCCGAGCGGGCTACCCCTTTATCAGGAAACTCAGAATCTGCAACAGTCATCTGCATACGTTTGAGGTCCCATTTACCAGTCACCACAATTTCACGACCTGAGGTTAGCTGCTCCTTCATGAAATGCCGATTAAACCACGTTGCGGTAAACATCCAATCCTCGGCCATCAATTTACAAGTCAACCTTGATTTGCGCCCGTAACGCTGAAGCACTGGAATGCCCATAATTTTGGCTTGTACCGTAATCTTATCTCCGTCCTTCACTTCGCTTAGCGAGCGCAGTCGGTAATCTTCATACCGAAACGGATAATATTCCAGCATATCCTGTATGTTAAAAATGCCAAAAGCGTGAAGCTCTCCCTCTTTGAGAGCACTCACGCCATGTATTTGTTTTAAAGGTATTTGATCCAATTGCAGCATATTACCTCTCATCTCCGGCCGGCCACACAAAAATGCCAATCGTTCCTGGCCCTACATGGGTCCCAATCACAGCGCCAAGTTCAGTATATATTCGATCTCCTAGCTCAAAATGCTCTGCCAGCTGAGCCACGAACGCTTCTGCCGCTGAGCGATCTGCCGTATGACCCACAGCAATATTAATTTTTTGGCCTTTTAAGTCCCGCTCCAGTAGTTCAATAATTCTCGCTGTCGCTTTTTTATGCCCTCTCGCCTTATCAACCGAATAAATAATGCCTTCTTTGTCAATCGAAAGTATCGGCTTAATGTTAAGCAACGTGCCCACCATTGCCGCTGCCTTACCAATACGTCCGCCTTTTTGTAAGTATTGCAGGGTATCCACCAAGAAATACAAACAACGGCGCTCTCCACGACGTTCCACAGCCCGAACAATATCAGCCGGGGAGTGCCCAGCTGCCGCCAGCTCTGCCGCATAAACCACTAGCATACCGTATCCGTATGAAGCTGATTTGGAATCCACCACAGTCACTCTATGTTCATGCTTCTCCAGCATGGATTTGCCCAGCAGAGCAGACTGATACGTTCCGCTCACACCCGAGGATAAATGGATAGAGATAACCTGGCTCTCAGGGTATTGCTCCAACAGTGTCGTGTACGTCTCCAAAAAACGGGCTGGTGAAGGCTGTGAAGTCGTAGGCAGCTCATCAGCCCGTACCAGTTCGCTGTAAAACTGCGCCGCTGACATCTCAATGCCGTCCAGGTAAGCTGCGCTGCCGAACATCACTGTCAGTGGTACAACGACTATACCGAGACGGTCTGCTAATTCCGGTGGAATATCAGCCGTGCTATCCGTCAAAATGATGGTACTACTCATCAGTCAGACCTCCTTTTGTAGTGGACTTCCATGGACGCGCAAAAGCACATCAGGTTTCCACTGAGAACAAATAAGGATAAATCGGCTGACCACCTTCATGAACTTCCACTTCAGCATCCGCATAATTTTCTTCAATCCATGCAACAAGCTGATCTGTGTCTTGTTGATTCGCGTCCGAACCTGTAAGAATCGTAACAATTTCATCGCCATTCACCAGCATTTTCGCTAGCAAAAGACGGGACGTTGCCATTAAGTGTTCCTCGGTCGCAACAATCTTGGAATCCTGAATACCGATGTAGTGCCCTGCTGTAATATGCAGATCATCAAGCGTCGTATCCCGTACCGCGTAGGTCACTTGCCCAGACTTCACCCGGGTGACTGCGTCACGCATATTGTCCTGATTCACCTCAAAAGCCTCTTCCTCCTGGAAGGCAAATGCTGCCGCAATGCCCTGAGGAATTGTTTTGCTCGGAATAACCGACACCAAACGTTCCATCTCTAGCAGTTCACGTGCTTGTTCTGCCGCCAAAATAATATTGGAATTATTCGGAAGAATAAAAATATGTTGAGCCGCAATCGAGCGGGCCGCATTAACGAAGTCCTCTGTGCTCGGATTCATTGTTTGGCCGCCAGCAAGGACAACATCGACGCCTAAACTTCTGAAAATATCAGCAATTCCTTCACCGGAAGCCACAGCTATAAAACCAAAGGATGCCAGTTCATGAGCGGGAGGCTCAGACGGCTCTTCCTCACGTACAGGCTCTGTTGGTATTTCAGCAAACCACTCAGGCTCAGGAGCAACATCCATACCCGCAGACAACAAATCACGATGCTGCTCGCGCATATTTAAAATACGAATCTGTGTAATTTCTCCGTAACGCAGTGCCAAATTCAGTACTTCACCAGGAGCCTTAGAATGCACGTGAACCTTGATGACGTCATCGTCTGAAATCACGATAATAGAATCACCATCTACAGATAACGCTTTCCGGAAGGCTTCCTCATCAAAATAGGTACCTTGCGCATCGCCCAGTTGTCGATTAATAAAAAACTCCATATCATACAAAAATTCAATATTATCCGTTTCGAGCTTCGCTTGCGCAGAAATCGGCGCATCTGGGGAAGGAACAACTGCAGGAGCAGTAGGTCTCTCCGATACGTGAGGAGCAAAAACCTGGCGTGCATTATCACTTTTTGCAATTGGAGACGTCACCAAGCCGCTTCCAAGATGCTGCATAAAGCCTTCATAAATATACACAAGACCTTGCCCACCCGAATCTACAACTCCTACTTGCTTCAGTACAGGGAGCATGTCCTGCGTCATGGCAAGCGTTTCCTTCGCTTTGGCAAGCACTTCTTCCATCAGTTCCGTGATATCGTTCGTCCGGCGCGAGAAAAACACAGCATGCCTGGCCGCTTCCTTCGCCACGGTAAGAATTGTACCCTCCACCGGCTTAACCACCGCCTTGTAGGCCGCATCCACCCCGCTCTGCAATGCCGATGCGAACTGAAGGGTATTCAATTCCTCGTATGGGGCAGCGTAACGGCTGAAGCCACGAAACAACTGAGACAGGATAACCCCTGAATTGCCGCGGGCTCCCATCAGCAAACCTTTGGATAATATGCCGGACATGACACCGATGGAGGAAGAATCCCCCCTCTTTAATTCCGTTACGCCCGCGCTCATCGTCAAATTCATGTTGGTCCCCGTATCACCGTCTGGCACCGGGAATACATTTAGTGAATTGACATGTTCCGCATGCTGCTGTAATTGTTCCGCCCCGGCTAAAACCATTGCGGTAAAATCTGTTCCATTCAAAGAACGATTACTCAAGAGAATTCCCCTTCCTAGCTTAATACACTTGTTTTACTATCAACCTTCACCACACCTTATTCAACTGTGCCTACAGGTTCAATTAAATTATACTAAAGCCAGACGACGAATACGAATGTCACACTTTCATAAGCTCTTGTACTCACGTCTGGTTGTTCTTCTACAGGTCATATACAATGAAAAACCAGTCAACTGCCCCACAATAAATCATCGGCTGGAATGATAACTATAGTCCCGCCTCTGAACCGCCGGCATGACTGGAATAAGAATTCACATTCCATTTAAATACAAAATAATCGCAACAATAACTATCCCATATTGTACTATAATGCGAAAGAGAAATAAATAAAGTTTTTGAATCAGTTGACGGAGCTTTTTTGACTATGATATTATATTTAAGTATTGTTTTGTTCAGGTTAGTGACTTACAAAGTCCGGCTGACCCAGTCGGCCTGAAGAGAGACCCGTTCCATATGGAATTTGGTTATTTTCAGAATAGGAGGTGGAATCATGTCTCGTAAATGTTCTGTAACAGGCAAAAAGCCTGGCAGCGGTAACCACGTATCTCACGCTAACAACCGTAATCGCCGTACTTGGGGCGTCAACGTACAAAAAGTTCGCATTCTCGTTAACGGTAAACCGAAACGCGTTTATGTCAGCACTCGTGCATTGAAAGCCGGTAAAGTGACTCGCGTGTAGTCGTAAAAAAATATCGTTATAAACAAAAGGCACCTCGTTTTAAACGGGTGCTTTTTTGGTTATTCGAAAAGTAATATCCGCCTAGTTCAGGAGAACAAAATGTCAGGCACCTTCCCGTGCGTTCTTATCTTTTACTACCGAGCTACCTATCTGTTATGCCCGGGAAGCGTGCCCTGTGTACCTCTAGCTTTCATCCTACATCCTGTGTTTACATTACGTTGAATTCAGTTTTTCTGGAATGTATTCAAAATGGCTTTAACGAATCCACCCAGAAATTTTGGCAGCTTGATTGTGTAAAACTTCATGCCTCACCCTCCCCATCATCCTCCTGCATCCGTTCTCTGTAGTTTATGCAACCTGTCAAGGGTTGTTACCCCACAAAAAAAGGCTACATGAGAATCCCGCTCATGTAACCATATTTATGCACAACCATCCCAGGCTATACCATCAGACAAGTCCGCGAACATAGAGATATGCTGAGAGTATGAAAATAAACAGGATATAATAAAGTACGCTGCACACCACAAAACCTATTCGTAAACCACGCCGTTCATTTTTACGAAAATAAAACAGCACAACTAGAACAGCCAAAAGTGAAAGAACGGCATTCCAAGGAGCCTTCACAAGCGAGAAACAGCTAAGGGTCAACCCCGTCGCCATGCTCGCGGCAGTCATCCACAATGCTTCGGTCAGCTTCACTTGGACAAACGAGCTGCACTGTCCCGAATCGTAGCAATAGCCGCTGCGCGGTCTGCTCTGCCGAATACCGCACTACCAGCCACCAGCACGTTAGCCCCCGCTTCAAATACGGCTGGTGCCGTCTCCTCCGCAATACCTCCGTCAACCTCGATATGTACGTCTGGACGACCCAATTCGTTCAACCAAGCACGGATTTGTCTGATTTTATTCAACGTCTCTGGAATGAAGGACTGTCCTCCAAAGCCAGGATTGACCGTCATCACTAGAATCATATCTACATTTGGCAGCACTTCCTTGATCGCGTATGGTGAAGTACCCGGATTGAGAGCCACTCCAGCCAGAGCGCCTTG
Organism: Paenibacillus peoriae; assembly: GCF_022531965.1. Classification (GTDB taxonomy): domain Bacteria; phylum Bacillota; class Bacilli; order Paenibacillales; family Paenibacillaceae; genus Paenibacillus; species Paenibacillus polymyxa_D. Next base: position 3,512,334 of record NZ_CP092831.1, read on the forward strand.
CTGCTTGATCAAGTGAAGGACACCATGCAAATGAACACACGCCTCAGCATGAACAGTGATGATATCGGCTCCTGCTTTTACGAAATCGCCAATATAACGTTCAGGATGCTCAATCATCAGATGAACATCCAAGGGAAGAGTCGTATGCGGACGAATAGCCTGAACGATAGGTGGACCCAATGTAATATTGGATACAAAATGTCCATCCATTACATCCACATGAATCCAGTCTGCCCCTCCTGCCGCAGCTTCCGCAACTTCACTGCCCAAGCGAGCAAAATCAGCGGATAAAATCGACGGTGCTATTTTTAACATAAACTTAGTACCTCCGTTTTTTTTCTTTTAATTCCTGATAGAACTGCAAATAGCTATCATACCGTCCCTGTGAAATATGTCCTTCTTCCAGGGCCTCTCTTACTTTACAGCCAGGCTCGTGAATATGGGTACACCCCCGAAATTTACATCCTTCCGCATACTGCTGGAATTCACGAAAACAGGGAGATAGTTCATCCACACCCAGCTCCAGAAAATCCAACTGGCTAAACCCCGGCGTATCTGCTACAAACCCTCCGTTGTCTAAAGGAATAAGCTCTACATGACGAGTCGTATGTCTTCCTCGGCCCAGCTTATTGCTTATGGCGCTCGTCTCGAGCGTTAACCCAGGCTCCAAAGCATTAAGCATGGAAGACTTCCCTACACCTGACTGCCCGGAAAACACGCTGATTTGACCAGCCAACAGCTTCTTAAGCTCAACCGTTCCTTCTCCGGTACGGGCACTGGTTACCAGCACTTCATAACCGATCTTCCGGTACATTTCCTGAACGGTCAGCACGGTGTCATCCTCTGAAGGGCTGCCTTCATACAAATCGCGCTTAGTCAGACAGATAATCGTATCCAGCCCGGCGTGCTCAATATGGACTAAAAATTTATCCAGTAAAGGCAGGTTTAAATCCGGCTCACGCAAGGAAAACAGCAGCACAGCAAGCGTGGTATTAGCTACCGGAGGACGAATCAGCTCCGTTGTACGCTTTCTAATCTCCTTGACCATACCTTCCCCGTTCTCAGTCAGTTCGTAAACGACCCGATCACCGACAAGAGGCGTGATCTCTTTTTTCTTAAAAATGCCGCGTGCTCTGCATTGTACCGTAGCTTCGCCAGATACCGGACGCCCATCCTGATCCAGGCTGGAGACATAATAATATCCGCTAAGCGCCTTGACGATCAGACCTTCAGGCATGTGTAAGATGTCCTCCTTCATAATGTTTAAGTTTTATTGCGTATAGCAGGTTGAACATCTCCTATTGCACGTTTACTGATGCTGAACAGCCTCAATCACTTTTTCCTTCTTTTTGTGGGAAGCGTGACCTGGGTTGTTTTTATGGCTAACTGCCAACTCACTGCGCGTAGCCCCCGTGGAATTCGTTCCAGGAACAAAGGCGGAAGGGTCACCATTACCTCCTGTGCCCTCCTGATTGTTCGAGTCGCCTCCACCGTCACCACTATCATTAGAAGATCCCCCGTTATCACCTTCCTCGCCGTTTCCACTTCCATTTTGCGAGGAATTACCATCAGGTGTATCCGTTGGTGAAGTTCCAGCAGGTGGGGCAATTTGAGGCATCGTCACTGTTCCATTTTTCGCATCAATATAAGAAACCGGATACGTATCAATAAAGTCACCATCTCTAAATACTGAGACAACACTGTCTTTGTTCGGAGCCATTAGCAGGTTGATAGTGAACACCTGTGTCGTATTAATTGTACGGCTTCCCCATTCCTGATTTTCTCCACGTGCATCCGTATAAGTAATACGAATTTTGCTGTTTTTACCCTCTTCCTTCGGTGCAACAGGCACATTAAATGGCAGCGTAATCGCTTCTGGCGGGTAACCAGTGCTTACATAAAACGTAATTTCCGTATTTGGTGGCAACTCACTGCCTGCCTCGGACGGCCATTGTTTGGTTACTCTTCCTTTTTCCTGCTCATAGCTAAATTCTTCTTTAATCGAGCCAACCTTCAGCCCTGCCTTTTTGACCTCATTTTCCGCTTGGTTCTGCGTTTTCCCTACGAGACTTGGCATTTTTACAGTGTCAGCGCCCTTGCTGACTGTGAGCACAACTTGGACTGAATCCTTATCAAATGGCTCATTTGCAGCTGGAGTCTGACTAAGGACGGTCCCAACGGCCTGATCACTGAACTGCTCATTTTGCTGAATCTGCGTCTCCTTAATTTGCTGGGCGGTCAGCAGCTTAACAGCATTCTCGTAGCTTTGGCCTTTTACATCCGGCATTGGGGTGAGCGGCTTGGCAATCCCGACTTTCAGACTAATCTTGGTTCCTTCCTTGACTAAAGAATCTGCAGGATAGCTTTGATAAAATACAATTCCAGGCGCGATCCCCTCTTTGTATTCATGCTGGATTGGCTCCTCAATGAGTAAACCCGCTTTACTGAGATTAACCTTCGCTTGGTCTTCTGTTTGTGTCAATACACCTGGTACTTTTACCTCAGGCACGACAAGTACACTTTGCACATAGTACACCACTCCGCCCATGCACAGAAGTAACACCAACACTAGTGTTACCCACAAGATCGCTTTTTTTCTATTTTTCTTGGACGATTGCTTGCTCGGAAGCTGTTCAGACTCACGCGGTTGGGCAGGTACATCTTCCCCGCTAGAAGACATCCCTAATTGTTGAGGCTTAATAGCCGGAATAACCCGTGTTTGATCCTCATCATCCAAATGTGTAAACTCCAGCTTGGATTCATTACGCCGTCCCGGCAGCAAACAGGTTTCCAAATCTTTTAGCATTTCATCTGCCGATTGATAACGCTCTTCTGGATTTTTGCGCATGGATTTTAGAATGACATTTTCCACACTTTGCGGAATCAACGGATTAATTTTACGCGGTTCCTCAAACTCCTCTTGCAAATGCTTGAGCGCTACACTAATTGGACTTTCTCCGAGGAAAGGGAGCTGCGCCGTCAGCATTTGATATAAGACAATACCTAAAGAATATAAGTCCGATTTTTCGCCGGTGACGACACCCTTTGCATGCTCAGGTGAAAAATAATGAACAGAACCTACAACAGAACCCGTCTGGGTAATGGTCGTTGACGTAACAGCTCTAGCAATCCCAAAATCGGTTACCTTAACCCGTCCATTACGTCCAATTAATATATTATGAGGCTTGATGTCTCGGTGAATGATCTGATTTTGGTGAGCATGCTCCAGCGCATCACAAATCTGGGAAGCAATCCGTACTGCTTCATCCACTTGCAATGGCGCACGTTCTTTAATAATCTCATTCAAATTTTTACCTTCGATGCACTCCATTACAATATAATGGATTTCATCCTCTTGGCCGACATCATAAATACTGACCACATTCGAATGCGAAAGCGAAGCCGCAGACTGCGCCTCACGCCGAAACCGGCGAATAAATTCCTCGTCATGAACAAATTGCTGGCGCAACACTTTAACTGCGACATTGCGATTCAGCAAAATGTCTTGAGCCTTGTACACCAGAGCCATACCGCCGCCACCGATACGCTCAATAATTTCGTATCTTCCCCCTAGCAGGTGCCCGATCATGCGTCACACCCCTTTTCATTCAATGAAACCGTGTCATCGGGCAATTCAAACAAAGCTACAGTAATGTTATCGTCTCCTCCGGCAAGCAACGCCAGATGTAGCAGACGATCCGCACGCTCCTCCAAAGGATTCTCTGCGGCACCTACTACTTTACTGATTTGTTCTTCCGTTACCAGATTGCTTAATCCGTCGCTACACAGTAACAGTACATCGCCTTTATCCAGCGTAATGGAGTCAATATCCACTTTCACCTCGGAATCAGTGCCCAGCGCCCGTGTCAGTACATTGCGACGAGGATGGTTCTCCCGTTCTTCCTTACTGATCTGACCGTTTTTGAACAGCTCGTTAACCAAAGTATGGTCTTCTGTAAGCTGACGTACCGCTCCTTTGGATATGACATAGGCGCGACTGTCACCGATATGTCCGATAATTCCGGATGCGTCGTATAGTAAAACCGCAACAACTGTCGTTCCCATATTATGATACTTCTCATCGCGTGCAGCCGTCTGGAAGATGACTTCATTGGCATGCAAAATAGCGTCGCTGAGCGCCGCCGTCAAAGAATGTGCGGATAATCCGCTCTCCAGCGTCGCCAAATCAGCGGCAAGTGTCTCTACCGCAAGGCGGCTGGCCGTATCACCGGCCAAATGCCCCCCCATACCATCGGCAACAATCCCAAGAATATAGCCTTGCTCTAAGTGCCTGATCCAGGCAGAATCCTCATTCACCGAACGTACACGTCCGACATGGCTGACATGAACTGTTTTGATCAAATGGTTTCACCCCAACTCCATATGCTTTGCACGCAACTGACCGCAGGCAGCGGCAATATCGTGACCCTGTTCACGCCGGATCGTCACATTGACGCCTTTTTCGGCAAGAATACGTTGAAAATTAAAAATATCGCTACGCGATGTGCGCACATACTTGCGCTCAGGCACATGGTTGACTGGAATCAAATTAACGTGACACAGCATGTCCTTTAACACATCCGCTAGCTCTTCAGCATGTTCTGCCTGATCGTTTACCCCACCAATCAGGGCATATTCAAACGAAATTCTCCGCCCCGTCTTAGCAAGATAGTAACGTAGAGAATCCATAACATCCTTAAAGGGATAACGCCGATTTACAGGCATTAGCTTCGACCGAAGTGCATCATTAGGCGCATGAATGGATATTGCCAGATTAATCTGGGTATCCTCGTCGGCAAATTTATAAATATTCGGTACAATACCGCTGGTCGACACTGTGATATGACGTTGACCAATGTTCAGACCTTTTTCATGAACCATTGTACGCAAAAACGTCATGGTCGCTTCATAGTTTTCAAAAGGCTCGCCCGAGCCCATAATCACGATGCTGCTCACTCGTTCATTCGTTTTATCCAAAATTTTCTGAGCCTGTACTACCTGTGCAGTAATTTCACCAGCTGTCAGGTTCCGTTTGAGGCCTCCAAGCGTCGAAGCGCAGAAAGTACAACCAATTCGGCAACCCACTTGTGTCGTTACACAAATACTGTTTCCGTAATTGTGTCTCATAATGACCGTTTCAATGGCATGATCATCATGCAAACCGAACAGGAATTTTACTGTACCGTCCTTTGATTCCAACTTTGTAATTTCACTAAGCGTCACAAAACTAAATTGCTCCTCAAGCTTCTCTCTCAGCGCCTTGGGCAAATTCGTCATCTCGCTGAAATCATTGACCCGCTTCACATACAGCCAGTCAAAAATTTGTCCTCCACGAAAAGCAGGCTCGCCATTGTTCTTGGCCCAGTCCTGAAGCTCCTCCAAAGTTAAATCATATATAAAAGGTTTCATCAATGTTTGCACCCGTTCCTTCTTCATTAAGTTCTGTTTGATCGCAGATCGTATTTTTCATTCTTCCTATTTTAGCACAAATCCCTGAGGGGGTAAAAATTTTTCGTCTTCATGCAAAAAACCGCCGGAAATGTTCCGGCGGAATGTGGAAATGCTGGTGGGCAGCTGCATGGAATTCTCTTCCGCGCTATTTCACCCGACGTAGGCGCGCGATATAAAATCCGTCGCTGTGGAAATGCTGCGGTAACAGCTGTACCGAGCCTCCCTGTATACTATCCATTTCGCGGCTCACGTCCGGGAAGGAATGACCCTCTGCCAATTCATACTCCGAATGTTCGCTTAAAAACCGAGTCAATTGTCCTTCATTTTCGTCCGGCTCAATCGTGCATGTACTGTATACCAGAATGCCACCTGGCTTCAACAGTCCCGCCACACTATCCAGCAGCTCATGCTGAAGCTGTGTAATGTCGCGAACATCCTGCGCAGTTTTGCTCCAACGCAGGTCCGGTTTACGACGAATTACTCCAAAGCCAGAGCATGGTGCATCCAGCAAAATACGGTCAAAAGAAGCTGGGGCATATCGTTCCTTCAGTTCTAGCGCATCACCAGTGACTGTTTCCACGGCATCCAGGCCAAGTCGTTTAGCCTGTTCACGGATTAATTGATGCTTATGGGCATGCAGATCATTTGCAACGATCCGACCGCGATCCTTCATCAGCTCAGCCATATGAGCTGTTTTGCCGCCTGGAGCGGCACAGCAATCCAGTACCAGCATACCGGGCTCAGGAGCAACTGCTTCGGCAACGAGCATAGAGCTTTCATCCTGTACGGACAGCGAGCCGTCCGTATACCACGAGGTAAGCGCCATATTGCCACCGCTACGAACAACAATCCCATAGGGACTAACTGCCGAAGGAACGGCATCAAGTCCTTTTGAGCGCATCTCGTCCAGCAGCTGATCACGGCTGGTCATTGTCGTATTCACCCGTACGCTGACCGCAGGGGGCTCATTATTAGCCTGACAGATAGCCTCAGCAGTATCTGCACCGTATTGCTTAATCCAACGCTTAACCAGCCACTGTGGATGAGAATGTTCTAATGAAATCCGTTCCTCTGGTGACAAATCGTCAGGAATACGCAGCTTGTCCGGCTCACGCAGCATGCTGCGGAGCACGCCGTTGACCATACCGGAAATCCCCTGATGCCCACGACGCTTGGCAATGGTCACCGCTTCACTAACGACTGCATGATCCGGAACTCGATCCAGATACACCACCTGATACACACTCATCCGCAGCAACGAACGTACCCAAGCCTGAAGCTTGGCCGTTCCTTTTTGAACAAATTTATTCAAAAAATAATCAAGTGTATTTCGGCGTGCGACTGTACCGTATACAAGTTCAGTCGCCAGACCAGCGTCACTTGCAGATAAACCTGCCTGCTGAAGTCGACGATTTAACTCAAGATTGCTATACGCACCCTCTTGCTCCACACCGGTCAACACATCAAGTGCAACTTCCCGCGCCGTCTGTTTGCGAGTATTGCCGGATCTGGCACCCACTCCCTTGCCTTTGCCTCCCTGACGGGAGTGACTCCCGCTCATCCGAGCACCGTGCCTGGCTTCATCTGTCCGCCGCGCGCAAAGGTTCCGGCATCCATAACCTTTTTGCCAGCCGGTTGAACCTGAGTCAGCCAAAGAGTTCCCTCGCCTGTCTGCACCTCAATGCCACGAGCGGTCAATTGAAGAACCGTTCCGGGTGCTGGAGCATTTGAGCCACTCACTTCATTATTTATGAAAGGCTGCTCAGCAGCCCATATTTTAAAAACATTTTCCTCCCAAAGCGTAAACGCGCCGGAAAAAGGTACAAGGCCGCGAATCCGGTTGTATATCTGCTGTGCATTGTCACTCCACGAAATACGCTCATCGTCGCGGTTCAGATTCGGAGCATAGGTCGCCTCGTCCTCGTTTTGCGGCGTACGGTCTGATTGGCCTGCCAGCAATTTAGGCAGCTCGCCCTGCAAAAGCTTTGCTCCAGCTACGCTTAGCTTCTCAAAAATCGTACCGGAGGTATCCTCTGGCTCTATAGCAACCTCAACTCGCGATATCATATCGCCAGTATCCAGTCCTTCCGCCATATACATCAGCGTCACACCCGTCACGGTCTCACCGTTAATAATCGCACGCTGGATCGGTGCACCTCCCCGATAACGGGGAAGTAACGAACCATGCACATTCAGGCAGCCGAAACGAGGCAGGTCTAGTACGGATTTTGGCAAAATTTGCCCATAGGCTGCGGTTACGATCAGATCAGGACGCAGCTCCGCCACCTGAGCCACCGCTTCTGGCTGGCGCAGGCGGGTCGGTTGCAGTACAGGTAATCCGCGTTTTTCTGCCGCTTCCTTAACTGGTGTAGGCGTTAATATTTTTTTCCGTCCCTGTGGCTTATCGGGCTGTGTAATCACACCGACCACGTTATAACCATTATCCAGTAACATGTTCAACGAAGGCACTGCAAACTCAGGCGTACCCATAAAGATAATACGAATGTCTTGACTCATCGAACCTCACTCTCCTATCTGACGGTTCGGTCCTGGCTGTTCCAGCGCAACCTCATATACTTTTTCTGCAATATCCGTGAACAAAATTCCATTTAAATGGTCGATTTCATGCTGAAAAGCACGAGAAAGCAATCCTGTCGCTGTAACGGTAATGGCCTTACCCTCGCGGTCCAGTCCCTTGACTGTAACTTTCTCGGCACGACGCACATCCCCGTTCAACCCTGGTATACTCAGGCAGCCTTCTGGACCCAAGTCCTCCCCTTCTTCGGCCACGATTTCTGGGTTGATCATTTTAATCAAACCATGTTCATCTCCAGCATCTACAACGATGAGACGCTTCAAAATACCTACTTGCGGAGCAGCAAGACCTACACCCTCCGCTTCATACATCGTATCTGCCATATCGTCGAGCAGCTTTTGCACGTTAGGTGTAATTTTAGTAACTTCCTTTGCTACTTTGTGCAATACATCATCCGGCTCCAACACTATAATTCTAATTGACATGACAACAGAACACCTTCCTCTTTATCCTTTTTCCTTCGTTTAGGCTTAACTGTATTCATCACAAACGCGACTGCTACATTATCCTATGTACGGACGACTTGTCCGCATTAATTGTGCTAATAACTTTTGTGGCAACGCTCTACATAAGCATTTGTGGATCAACATCCAGACTAATCAGCAACTTTTGCGCCTGTGCGGATTCGGCCATTTCATCAGCTACTTGCTGAGCCAAACTAATCGCGTCGATATTTCCACGCCATTTTATCATACATTGAAATCGGTATCTATTCTTGATTCTCGAAATGGGTGAAGCTACTGGTCCCAAAATGTCGAGTACATCCGATGTAAGACGATCCATATTCCCGAACCAGCCTCGTTGTCTGGCCCGTCCCTGTAGTGTTGCTGAATAATTCTCTGCCAGCCGGACCAGCACCGGGAGTTGTTCATGAGAAAAGGTTACCAAAATAAGACGGCAATATGGTGGATAGTGCAAATTGCGGCGGTGTTTCAATTCTTCCCTCACAAAAGAAGCATAATCATGGCGACTTGCGTGAATCACCGAATAATGCTCTGGAGTATAGGATTGTACGAATACTTCCCCTGGCAATTGATGTCTCCCAGCACGTCCAGCTACTTGTGTTAACAGCTGAAATGTCTTTTCCGCAGCCCGAAAATCCGGTAAATTGAGAGCTGAATCCGCAGTAATGACACCAACCAGTGTCACATCGGGAAAGTCCAGGCCTTTGGCAACCATTTGAGTACCGAGCAGCACGTCCGCTTTTTTATCACGAAATTGCTTGAGGAGCTTTTCGTGGGCATTTTTTTCTGTCGTTGTATCAACATCCATTCGAACAACACGTATACCGGGGAATAGCTTCGCCAGCTCTTCTTCCACTCGCTGGGTACCTGTACCGAAATAGCGAATATGCTCACTACCGCATTCAGGGCAAGTCTGAGGCACAGGCTCGGAATAACCACAGTAATGACAACGTAAATTGTTCGACCGCTGATGATACGTAAGCGAAATATCACAATGCGGACAGCCCGCCACATAGCCACAGCTACGGCACATGACGAATGTGGAGTGTCCACGCCGATTCAACAGGAGCACCGTCTGCTCCTTACGCTCTAACCGCTCTGCAATCCCATTATGCAACGCACGGCTAAACATAGAGCGGTTGCCAGCACGCAGTTCCTCACGCATATCCATGATATGTACTTCGGGTAACGTGTTCCCCAATGCGCGAGTTGGCATTTCAAGTAGCAACGGCGCAAACTCGTCGTTGCTTTGTGAGCGAGCCGCATAGTAGCTTTCCAGCGACGGTGTAGCCGAGCCGAGAATAACGACAGCCCCATGCTGATGGGCTCTGCGAATGGCGACATCACGCGCATGGTATTTAGGTGTCTCTTCCTGCTTATAGGACGTTTCGTGCTCCTCATCCATAATAATAAGACCTAACTCACGAAAAGGCGCAAATACTGCCGAGCGAGCACCAATCGCCACTTTCACACGGCCTTCGCGTATTTTGCGCCACTCATCGTACCGTTCTCCTCCAGACAACCTACTGTGCATCACTGCTACCTGATCGCCAAACCGACCTTTAAAACGCTCAACCATTTGTGGGGTTAACGATATTTCAGGTACCAGCACAATGGCCTGCCGATTCTGCTCGATACAACGTTGAATCGTCTGTAGATAAATTTCCGTCTTACCGCTCCCCGTGACTCCATGCAACAAATAAGCTCCTTGCTCACGCGTGTCCAGCTGGCGAATAATCCGTTCATACACCGACTGCTGCTCTGCTGTGAGAGGGAGTGGCTCTGTAGGCTTGAAGTGTCTGCCCCGGTACGGGTCGCGGAACACTTCGACATCCTCCAGCAACACATAGCCCTTATCTTCCAGCGCCTTAACCGTTGCAGCAGACACACTCAATGAGGTCATGACTTCCTTGAGCGACAGAGGCAAAAACTCGCTACGTTCCAGCAAAAAAGCAAGTACCTCCCGCTGACGCTGTGCTTTGGCAGAAAATTGCTCCAGTACCGTTGATGCCTCGTCTATGCCGATAGCCAGATCAACGGATTTCATGGTCTTTTTGCCAAGCTTGTCTTTAATAACTTGACTTTCCTGAAGCACACCCCGGCGTAACAGTGATTTAATAACCTCCGCTTCCTCAGGGAAACGTCGACTGAGTTGCTGCAACGGGACTTGCTCCTTCTCCTGAATGAAGCTGACAATCCGACGCTCTGTCGGATCACTCATACCATCGTCGGTCAGAAGTGCCCATTCGAGCTCATCGCCCTGATTCGGTTGTATACTACGCTGTGGATGCGTTAACTCATGCTGTTCCGCAATTGAGATATAACGTTCTGCTTTGCCTTTGAGCGCGGTAGGAATCATCACTTGCAATGCCATAATTTGATTACAAGCATAACGTTCACTCATCCACTTGCCCAGTTCGACTAGGTCGGCAGATAAAGGTGGCACCAAATCCAGCAACTCCTGAATCGCTCTCATCCTGTATTTCGGTGGTTCCTCAGCTGGGACTACCGAGATGACGAAAGCCTGCACCGTCCGTTTGCCAAATGGCACAGCTACCCGACTACCCGGCTCAATCCAAGGTCTCATTGAATCCGGTATCAGATAATCGAAGGTGCGGTCCGTATCCTTGGCAGGTACATCGACAATGACCTTGGCAACTAAATTGCCCGTCTCCATTAATGCAGCACCCCACCCATGCGTCCCGCGGCTATAGTAAGCAACTTACGCGCAACTTCTTCCTTTGACTGTACAGGAATACGCTCAACGATCCCGCTTCGGTCATAAATTTGAACAGCATTCGTATCGACGCCAAAACCAGCACCATTCACAGTTACATCGTTTGCCGCGATCAAATCACAATTTTTACGTTCTAATTTATCTTTCGCATACGTCTCCAAATGTTCAGTTTCAGCTGCAAAGCCAATTAAAAATTGATGTTTCTTACTCCGTCCGAGTGATTCTAGAATATCGACGTTCTTCACTAACTCTAGCGTAAATACACTATCTTTTTTCTTGATCTTGGTCTGTGCTATCTCACGTGGTCGATAATCTGCAACTGCAGCAGCCATAACGACCATATCGCTCGTTTCCCATTGTTTTAATACAGCTGCGTACATGTCTTCAGCCGACTGGACTCTTTCAAGCATAATACCAGCAGGCGGTTCCGCACTGGTATTGGCAGCAATCAAGTGCACCTCTGCCCCCATCTTTTGAGCCACTTTTGCAATGGCGAAGCCCATTTTTCCAGATGAATCATTTGTGATATAACGCACTGGATCAATTCGCTCGATCGTGCCTCCAGCCGTTACAATGACTTTTTTACCTGAAAACACCGATTCATTCTCATTCACAGGTGACTCAGGCACTTGAGCCTCCACAGATTCGCCACCAAACCATCGGGATTCAGACTTAATGTTGTTTTTTTGTTCCTGGGCTTGCTGATCAAAAAAGTGCTCTATCGTTTGCACAATTGTGTCCGGCTCTTCCAAACGTCCTTTGCCAACGTAACCGCAAGCCAGTAATCCTTCACCAGGCTCAATCATCTTCACACCACGTGATACAAGCGTCTCCATATTTTGCATGACTGCCGGATGAGTGTACATATGTACATTCATCGCAGGTGCCACCATAATAGGCGCTGTTGTAGCCAACAACGTTGTAGACAACATATCATCAGCAAGGCCATGCGCCATTTTTCCAATAATATTCGCAGTTGCAGGTGCAACAAGCACCAAATCAGCCGCATCTGCCAGATGAATATGGGATACGACGGACGGCTCTCTTTCATCAAACGTATCACTGTACACCGGATTACGAGAGAGCGACTGCAGTGTAAGCTCGGTAATAAACTCCTTAGCAGAGGCTGTCATAATCACATGAACATCGGCGCCCTTTTGTGTCAACCTACTACATAACGCAGCCCCTTTGTAAGCAGCAATTCCACCGGTTATACCAAGAATAATAACTTTCCCCTTCAACATCGTTAACTCCCCCTGACCTAAAAAAATAACAACCTTGCGGTTGTCAAAGGAATTGGCATTGCGCCCGGTTATAATAGTTGTGTATAATTCTTACTCGTCTTCGCCGCTTTCAAGACGCAGATGATCCGCGTAAATCTCTTCCAACGCCACTCCAACCTGTTTGTGGGATTTAGGATTCTTGAGAGTCGTCTTTTCACCCTCGCGCAACTGTCTGGCACGACGTGAAGCCGCTACAACCAACGAATACTTACTATCTGCCTTTTTCATCATTTCATCAATGGAAGGATACAGCACGAATAGACACCTCTTCATGTAGTTTTGGGACTGTATAAGCTGAACTCCAGTGTACACCTTCAAGCTCAGCTTATACAGTATTATTTCTCTTTAGGTACGCTTGGCATATGTAAAGCCCTCGTTTAAGGATGAACCTTACAATGTTCGGCGATAATAATGGATTCTATTCGTTTACAAGCGAAATCAATCTCATCATTGACAACCGCATAATCATAGTGACGCAACAGATTCATTTCATCCACAGCTACCGACATACGGTGGTCTATGGTCGCTTGAGTTTCTGTGCCCCGTCCCCGGATTCTATCCTTTAATTCATCTAGCGAAGGCGGAAGCAGAAAAATGAATATGCCTTCTGGAAATTTTTCTTTAACCTTTAGCGCTCCCTGAACTTCAATCTCCAGAAAAATATCTTTTCCCTGCGCAAGCGTCTGATCTACAAAATCACGTGGAGTACCATAATAGTTCCCTACATACTCAGCATACTCCAGCATTTCATCTCGTTCAATCATACCCAAAAATTCTTCACGCGTTTTAAAAAAATAGGTCACTCCATCCTGTTCACCCGAACGAGGTGTTCGAGTTGTAGCAGAAACGGAGTACGTTATCTCTGGTAGCTTGTCACGCAATGCGTTGCCTACCGTCCCTTTACCGACACCCGAAGGTCCGGATATTACAAATAATAATCCCTTAGCCATAGTACACTCCATTTTTATTCGTCATTGTCATCATCTTTAGTGGATAGGCGATGAGCGACCGTCTCCGGCTGCACCGCAGACAGGATTACATGATCACTGTCTGTAATAATAACAGCCCGCGTCCGGCGGCCATAGGTAGCATCAATTAGCATATGACGGTCCCTGGCTTCCTGTATAATCCGCTTGATCGGAGCAGACTCCGGACTGACGATGGAGATAATTCGGTTGGCCGACACGATATTGCCGAAACCAATATTGATCAATTTGATTGCCATATTCAGGTCTTTCCCCCTATACATGTGACTCTTGCAGCCGTGCCGCTACCAGGTAGCTACTCAATATTTGCAGCCTGCTCACGAATTTTCTCGAGCTCTGCTTTCATCTCAACGACCAAATTAACCAAGTTGAGATGATTAGCCTTGGAGCCGATCGTGTTGACTTCTCTGTTCATTTCCTGGATTAAAAAATCTAATTTGCGACCGGCCGGCTCGTCCGATAGCAGCAACCCCTTGCACTGCCCAAAGTGACTTTGAAGCCGGGTAAGTTCCTCATCAATATTGCTGCGATCCGCGAATAACGCAATCTCCATTCCGAACTTATGTTCATCAAGCGTAAATGAACCGTCCTGAAGCTCTTTAAGCCTGTGTTTCAGCCTGTTACGGTAGTCGCTCACAACATGAGGAGCCAGCACCGTCATTTCATGATGCAGGGATTCCAGACGTAAAATACGGGATTTCACATCTTGCGCCAAATGCCCGCCTTCTCGCCTTCTCATCTCCAGTAAACCTTGCAAAGCTTCATTCAAAGCTCGCTGTAGTTGCTCTTCCCAGTCCTCTTCGTCTCCATGGAAAGCCTCTCCAGGCTCACCCAGAACGTCAGGCAAAGCAAGAATATCGCTTATCCCTAACGTTCCTTTCACTCCATAACGATCCGCCAGCTGCTCCGCTGCATGCAGGTAAGCCTGCACCACAGTGTCATTTAACCGCGCGGCGGGCATCTGTTCTTCATCACGTTCCCTGTGGATAAAGACATCGATACGACCGCGTTTAATCTGCTGTTGAACCGTTCTTCTCAAGCCATCTTCGTAACGAGTCCATTCGCGCGGAATTCTCATCATCACTTCGCAATAGCGGTGATTTACCGATTTCAATTCCAAGCGCACTTTATAGCCCTCATAATGAAGGATAGCTTGACCGTATCCGGTCATACTCAATGACATCGGCATCACATCCATTATACTATTGTAATTGATTATTATAGTCGAAACAAGGGGGCCTGTGCGCGGCCTGATTTTTGCCATACGTAAGAAGTCAGTTCAGCTGTCATTTCATAGAACATAAATGGAGTCATAAAATAGATACCATTAAAATGTTCCATTGCCGTATCGAGTAGCTCCTTGGCAATAGACACACCCATTGTTCGTCCTTCCGGACCCTCAAGACCAGACATACGTGCACGCACCTCATCGGATAACTGAATGCCTGGTACTTCATTGTGCAAGTATTCTGCATTGCGCCCACTAGCCAGCGGCATAATACCGATAAAAATCGGTACTTCCAAATGTCGTGTCGCTTCCGCGATGGCTGCAATCAACTCGTGGTCGTATACGGGCTGAGTCATAACATAGTCGGCTCCGGAGGCAATTTTCTTCTCCAACCGCTGTACGGCTTTACCCAAATGCTTGACGTTAGGATTAAATGCGGCACCTACCACAAAATTAGCTTTCTGCTTCAGTGGCTTACCGGAAAATGCGACACCATCATTTAATTGCTTGATCATGCGTATGATTTCAAAAGAGGTCATATCATACACCGAACTGGCGCCTGGCAAATCACCGAACCGCGCCGGATCTCCAGTAACCGCCAGTACATGGTCAATACCGAGCGCGTCAAAACCCATCATGTGGGATTGAGTACCAATCAGATTGCGATCACGACATGCTATATGAATTAATGGACGCAAGCCTGTTTCAATACTGACCAAATGTCCAAGCGCCATGTTGCTCATGCGAGTGACTGCAAGCGAGTTGTCAGCCAGTGTAAGCGCGTCGGCCCCGGCTTTCTTCAACGCATGAGCACCTTGCATAAACCTCGTAATGTCCAGATCGCGCGGAGGATCCAGTTCTACAATGACCGTATGTCGTTCCTTTACAAGATCCACGATGTTGGGCTCACTGGTATGTCTGCCATTTCCTCGTTCCCCTTCATCTGCAATCTGCTCCGCCACTTGAAAGGACTCTTTCGACAAAGCTTCTTTTGAAGCAAGAGGAGGCGGTTGCAAACGGTTCAAGGCTTTGGATATAGCAGCAATATGATCCGGTGTAGTTCCGCAGCAACCACCGAGCAGCCTCGTTCCCAGGTCTACAAAGGTTTTGGCACATTCTCCAAAATATTCAGGTGATGCACCGTATACATAGTGACCGTCCACATAATCTGCTAGTCCCGCATTCGGATATACGGACAACGGTACAGACAAAGGGCCGTCCAGCTGCTCCATTACACTCATAATTCCCTGCGGACCCGAGTGACAGTTAAATCCAAGGATGTCTGCCCCCTCATTACGCAGCACCGAAAAAGCTTCCGCCACTAAAAAACCATCCTGAGTACGACCAACCTGATCGACCGCAAACTGACAAATCACCGGAATATCACTATATTTACGTACACTGTGAAGCGCTATGCGTATTTCATCCAGTGAATAAAACGTTTCGCACAAAATACCGTCGACTCCTTCGGAGAGAAGGGCATCAATTTGCTGTTCATAGTTTCTTGCCAGCTCCAGCTTTGATATGTTAAGCCGTTTGCCCCCACATATGGAACCCACTGCACCTACCACATAATGTTCAGGTCCGGCCGCATTTCTGGCAATTCTCACACCAGCACGATTGATCTCTTCTACCTTAGATTCCAGTCCAAACCGGGCTAACTTATAATCATTTGCAGAAAATGTATTAGTCTCCAGCAATCGAGCTCCTGCACTTAAATATTGACCATGCACGTCTGATATAACATCAGGCGAAGTGATGTTCAGTTCTTCGAAAGACGTATTTACTGGAAATCCTAGCTGATATAAAAAAGTCCCCATTGCGCCGTCTCCGACAATAATTTCACGATTCAGCACAGTACGCAAATCCGGTTTCATGTCCTCTGCTCCACCCCGCTCTTTATTTTCATACTAATGTAACATAAAGAGACTTCAAACATAAGCCAAAAACTAAAAAAGCCGCCCCACTCCCCGACAATATGATATCAGGAGTGGAGCGGCTTGATTCATCTTTTCTATTTCCTACTACATTTTCCCAACGGAAGAATGGAGAGAGTAAGCGTAAAAAGTCCCTTTTTTATTTACTTTAGCCACAATAGAATCCGTTCCCTTTTGCTGCTTGTAGAACGTATATTGATTCCCTTGAACTTTCACTTTATAGCCGGTCAAATTGATATTAAACAACATCTGAGCCTTGGGCTTGACTAGCTTCAAAGCTTCTGAGGCAGTATATTTCGGGCTTGCAAATGTTTTTTTGAAATCTGCGTCATCATTCCAATCCACCCCATAGGTGGATACGGCCAGCACTTTACCGGTTACCGCGCTAATTTTGACCTCACTGGCCTCGTTTGCATCCTCAAACGACCAATATGAAAGCCCCTTCGTTTCGTCCTTGTACCGTGAAGCGTGCTGCACCTTAATTGGCTGTCCACTCACACGCTTAAATGTGTTCATTGCACGGTTCAGTATCAGAGGGTCCACCCGCTTCAGCGCATAGTCCGCGTTGATGGTAATAGCGTTACCTCGATCCACATCCACATACAACGAGGAAGCCTGTTCACCTGCGCCCCAAAATACCCAGTAATTTGATGGCTTGTTGGACTGATAAGGGGATTTGACCCGCCAAAATGCTTCAAATTGCAAAGGACGCTTGCTGTCAAACGCTTTGGCGCTGTTTAGCACTTTCGTCTTGAGTGGCGCGTTCATCGCTTTTCCCAAGCTGCTTATTTTATATCGTATGGTTGTAGAATCTACTCTATTTTTTTCTTTATTATATTCTGTCTGCAACGTAGCAGTTCCATCTTCCAGTCCGCCCTCTACAATCCAAGTTTTCCCCATATCCGTCACATCGTCAAATTGAAATGCTGTCTTCGAGCCGATGAGTTCTTGCACCGCTTTTTCTAAACGGCTTACCACTGTCGGAGTTAGCGACCCAACCTGCTTGTCCGTCGTTTCCGCGGCGGCAGGAATGGTCGCCGCCTGAACCGGAAGCGCGGTGGCTACAAATATGAGGACTGCAACTGCTGAAATCCAACGAAATTTCCGCACTATGAACGGCCTCCTTATTGTTTTTCATTTTCTATATTATACATCGTTCAGGCGCCAAAAAAAGACAGAATGTTGCTTTGTTCATCATATTCCTTGTATACAGGGGCATCTAAGTCCAAAAAAAGAAGACCTACTAAGGTCTTCTCAGATTGTCGAGAAACCCCGTCATTTTGAGACGTGGGTTTCTTTTTCACATCATAATGCTCTGGTCTCTGGAGAAGCAGGGGGGGTTACCCCTGTTTCTCCAGGCGATCTAGGTGGATCGCCATCTTCTTCATGTTCTGCACGGCTGCCGTCATAAGGGCTTGTTCCCTGACGTTTGGAAGACCGCGCAAACGGCAATAGCGAAACCCATGGAGCTCTTTGGCATCCGCGAAGCTTCGCTCAATCGTCTCTTTTCGTTTGCGGTACAGCTTTTTACCAGATGGGCTCAGCCGGTTGCTCCGTACCCACTCTTTGCTGTCTTCCCAGACATGCCGAGTCACCACTTTGCGGTGGTTTCGAGACTGGGTACACTGACTTAGCAGTGGGCAATGCTGGCACTGAGCTGGGTCAGAGGCATACTGCCGGTATCCCTTACGGTCCGTCGTTCGGTAGGGCAGTTCCTGTTGGGCTGGGCATCTATACGCATTGCGTTTGGCATCGTATTCAAACTTCCATTTCGGAAACAGTCCTTGTCTGGGATGGAATCTTCGGTGAGCAATCACGGCAAAAATCTTTCGGTTCTGCAAACCTCGGCAAATCGGCGTTGTTAAATAACCTGAATCTAGTGCAACAGCTTCTACTTGAAAACCAAAACGTTCTCTTTGGCGATCCAAACGGGACAAATAGGGGACAGAATCATGTACATTCCCTGGTGTCACATACACGTCCGTAATCAGATTGTACTTCATATCCACCGTGCGGTGGTCCAGATAGAAGAAGCCTTCGGGCTTGCCATCACGGATCATATAGCCGCTGTCCGGGTCTGTTTTGCTCACTTTAATTTCTTTTTCTTCGTTCACTTCCTCTCGGGATTTTAAGGCTTTTTTCCGTGGTTTCTCCGGTCATCCTTCACCGCTTCGTTCAGCTCGTCCATATAGTCTTTAGTATTCTGCAACACTTGTTCTTTGGTGTACTGGTGCCTGTTAGCATTGGCTTTGACGTGTGTGGAATCGGTGACGAGAACACGCCCACCCACCATTCGGTGAGAGATCGCCTGCAGCACAATTTCATCGAAGATATCTTGAAAGATCGTGGTGTCTTTAAAGCGAGTGCGACGATTCCAGCTAATCGTCGTATGGTCCGGAACTTTATCCGTTAAGCCCAACCCCAGAAACCAACGATAAGCTAGGTTCGTCTGAATTTCTCGCTCGAGTTGCCGTTCTGAGCGAATGCCATAGAAATAACCGAGAAAGATCATTTTAAACAATACGGTAGGATCAATGGCAGGACGCCCGTTGTCTGCACAATACAGTGGTCGAACTTTATCATCGATAAACGAAAAATCGATATACTTATCTACTTTGCGGAGCAAGTGATCTTGAGGAACCAGATCTTCGATGGAAACAAATTCGTAGGATTGTTGTTTTTCGCAGTTGGAGCGTAGCATATCAACACCATCCGTTCTACAATAGTTACCTATATTATACAACATTAACGCGGTGTCGTCTTAAACAAAATTAACATAAAATAGGCTGTCGAGACTTTCTCGACAGCCTGAGAAGACCTACTAAGGTCTTCTTTTCACTCACTTCTATACGATTCATTAGTAGTTGCACGTTATCTTTATAGTCACATGATTCAGAACAGACGACCTTCGTACACGATCTCAGCCGGACCCGTCATATATATGTGATTATCTTCCTCGCTCCATTCGATATCCAGATCGCCGCCCTTCAGGCTTACAATGGCGTGGCGGTCGCTATATCCGTTTAGTACAGAAGCAACAAGCGTAGCACAGGCTCCGGTTCCACAAGCTAGCGTCGGCCCGGCTCCTCTCTCCCATACTCTCATATCTATATGCTTACGGCTACGTACCGTGGCGAACTCAACATTTGTTTTTTTAGGGAATAACGGATGGCATTCCAGCTTTGGCCCCCAGGCTTCCAGATCAAAGCTTGGCGCATCCTCCACATAAATGACACAGTGCGGATTCCCCATAGATACAGCCGTAAAGCGAAAACCACTTCCTCCAGCTTCAATGGGCTCATTAATTACGCTAGTCAGATCCAGAGTAGTCGGAATCTTCAAACCCTCAAGAATTGGCTCTCCCATATCTACCTTCACCATACGAACAAGTCCATTCTCTACAGTTAGTTCGACCTGCTGTACACCTGCACCCAGCGTCTCAATCGTGATCTGTTCACGGTTGATATGCTTACGGTCATATACGTATTTGGCAGCACAACGGATAGCATTACCGCATTGTTCGGCCTCTGAGCCGTCCGAGTTAATAATGCGCATGCAGAAATCCGCTTTTTCTGATGGCAATATATATACCAACCCATCGGCGCCAACACCAAAATGTCGATCACATAGCCGAACAGCTAATTCCGAGGCGTCAGACGGCAACTCCTGATGCCCAAACCAAACGATAAAATCATTACCTAGACCGTTCATTTTTGTGAATTCCATAGCTTACCTCCGCCGTTGCTGCTGATGTCATGTTCCTCATGAAGCTTTGATCCCATGATATCATACAGGGCAATAGTGGGAAAGCGATGCGATATGCATAACCCGATTTCTAGGATGAAAACTTCGTACGTCCCGCTGAAAAGTGTGTATTTCCGCCGCGACGACGGTTGCGTCGACCGCCCCACACACTTCCCGCTCCCATCAGAAACGTCGGAATCCCAGCTGCGACAATGGATAGCGCCCACTCACGCAAACCGAGCGGTACCGTTTTGAAAATAGGTTGCAGCATAGGCACGTACATAACCACTAGCATTAGTACTATTGAAGACAGCACGGCAAGCACAAGATAACTATTTTGAAACGGATTACGATGGAAAATAGAACGGGAACTGCGGCAATCAAACACATGAATTAACTGCGCCAGAACTAGCGTAGCAAAGGCAACGGACTGTGCTTTGATCAGTTGTCCTGCGTCATCCGGTGCAATACGTAATGTCAGCCAGAAGGCCGCTAGCGTACATAAACCAATCAACAAGCCACGACTAATGATTTTCCAGCCCAGTCGACGAGCAAAAATATTTTCCTTTGCGCCACGAGGTTTGTGCTCCATGAGATCCTTTTCTGGTTGGTCCACCCCCAGAGCCATCGCTGGTAGGCCATCTGTCACCAGATTCACCCATAAAATCTGGATCGGTAACAAAGGTAATGGCAGCCCGGCCATCATGGCAAAAAACATCGTCAAAATTTCACCCACATTGGAGGCGAGTAGATAACGGATAAATTTACGGATATTCTCGTAAATATTCCGTCCTTCCTCAATTGCGGCTACAATCGTAGAGAAATTATCATCACTCAGAACAAGCGCAGCCGCTTCTTTGGTCACGTCCGTCCCTGTAATACCCATTGCAATGCCGATGTCCGACGCCTTTATCGCTGGAGCGTCATTGACGCCATCTCCAGTCATGGCTACGACATGTCCGCGCCTTTGCAGTGACTTGACGATCCGTAGCTTGTGCTCCGGCGAAACCCGTGCATATACAGAGACGGTATCAACGGCTTTGTCCAGCGACGCATCATCCATCGCAGACAATTCCTGTCCTGTTAACACGTGGGATCCGCGCTGAAAAATGCCCAGCTGCTGTGCAATGGCCTCTGCAGTTGTACCGTGATCTCCGGTAATCATCACAGTGCGAATGCCAGCACGACGACACTTGCCAATGGCTTCGCGAACCTCGCGACGTGGCGGATCAATCATGCCTGTCAGCCCGATAAAGATCAGTTGTGCTTCAGCCTCCTCAACCGTGGAGACACGCTCATGCGAGCGGATATCACGGTAAGCGACACCAAGTACACGTAGCGCCTCCGAGGCCATTCCTTCGTTAGCTGCCAGTACCTTTTGGCGCAGCGTACCCGTTAACGGAACGACATTTCCTTCCCATAAAATGTAGGAGCACTGGCCCAGCAATACATCCGGTGCACCTTTGGCAAAGACAATGTGTCCTCCCTGGTGGCGTACGAGTACCGACATTCGCTTCCGATCCGAGTCAAAAGGAAATTCTCGCTCCCTTGTGTATAGCTCATATAGCCCTTGTCGCGTGACTCCGCCCTTGGCAGCTAACGTGACCAGCGCTCCTTCCGTCGGATCACCCTTTAGCTCCCAAACGGAGGACGGCGTCGGCTCTTTGGTTTTCTTTTTCGAACGTAGCTCCTCTGTATCGGCTTGAACAATTTCCGCATTGTTGCAAAGCACACTGGCTTGCAGCAGTCTACGCAGAGATTGTCCGTTTTTAAGATCGGCAGGAAGGTCTCTATCCATAATATGCCCGTGAGGGTCATAGCCCTCTCCCGTAACTCCCCAGAAGCGGCCGTCCAGCCATAGCTTGGTAACCGTCATTTTATTTTGGGTCAGGGTACCCGTTTTGTCGGAACAAATGACAGATGCACAGCCGAGCGTTTCAACAGAAGGCAGCTTACGCACAATCGCCTTTCGTTTAATCATACGCTGCACACCCAATGCGAGCGCAATCGTCACAATAGCTGGCAACCCTTCCGGTATAGCCGCCACAGCCAAGCTCACTCCGGCCAAGAACATGCTCATGGCTGGCTGTCCATGTAAAATGCCTGCTACGACAACGAGCACCGTTAGCGCCAACGCTACGATAATCAAAATTTTGCCCAATTGCTCCAATCTGTGCTGCAACGGTGTCTCCTGCGACTCCGTATTTTCTATCAAGTCTGCGATCTTACCCATTTCGGTACTCATACCTGTACGTATAACTATTCCTTGTGCGGTTCCTCTAGTCATCATCGTGCCCATAAAACCGATGTTTTTTTGATCCCCAAGTGGTACCTCGGCGGCATGAATAGGGCGGCAATGCTTACTCACCGGAACCGATTCACCTGTCAGGGCGGACTCCTCTACATCACAGCCGTTCGTACTCAACCACCTTACATCTGCGGGAATGCGATCACCACTTTCCAGCAGCACAATATCACCCGGTACCAGTTCTCTGGCTTGAACTTGAATTCGTTTTCCGCCCCGCAACACTTTGGCCGTCGGAGCCGATAGTTGTCTCAAAGCTCGCAATGAACGCTCAGCTCTGAATTCCTGTACAAAGCCAAGAATTCCATTCAGTACAACAATAGCAATAATGGTAATCGCGTCCAAATACTCGCCAAGCAGGCCGGATATCAGGGTCGCTCCCATCAATACAAGCATCATAAAATCCTTGAACTGGTTGAGCAGCAGCAAGATTGCCGAAACTCGCTTCCCCTCGCTCAGCTCATTCCATCCTGACCTTTCTCTTCGTTCCGCAAGCTGTTCCTCCGAAAGACCCTGCTTCGGGTCGACTTCCAGACTTGTTGAAAGCTGTTCATTGCTTAATTGGTGCCAGTGTGCTTGTTCCATTCTCCCCAATTCCCTCCCGGTCAGATAGTCCGCTTCCGTCGGTTGTGCGTAGGATGGCTGCCCGTTATTATATTTTTGTGCCGCGATTGCTGATAAGCTGGACAGACTTTCTAGATTCAATCTATTCGGACAGGATCTGAAATATCACAAAGCCGCTTAAGTTTTGTCCCAAAGTTATGTATCATAGTAGGAAGGCGAAAATACATTTGCTTCAAAGGAGAACATAATTATGGCATTGGACGGAATCGTAACCCGCGCTATCGTACACGAACTGCAAGGCATCCGAGGCGGGCGCATTAATAAAATACATCAGCCAAACGATCGCGATATCGTGCTGAATCTGCGGGCACAAGGCGGAAGCGTAAAGCTGCTGCTGTCAGCTAATCCGACCTTCCCGCGTGTACATTTTACAGAACAAAGCTTTCTTAATCCGACAGAAGCCCCTATGTTTTGTATGCTTCTTCGCAAGCATTGCGAAGGAGGCGTTATTGAGAAAATCACGCAGGTGGGCATGGAGCGTATTATTCACATGGATGTACGTCAACGTGATGAACTGGGAGATGTTTCACTCAAACGAATTATCATTGAACTGATGGGCAGACACAGCAACATTATTTTGCTTGACCCGGGAACAGGCGTGATGCTAGATGGCATTCATCATGTTACACCGTCTATTAGCAGCTATCGGGTCATTATGCCCGGCTTTCAATACACGGAGCCTCCTGAACAAAACAAGCTAAATCCACTAGAAACAGAAGAGGCAGCTTTCATATCCTCGTATCAAACAGCACTCGAGGCCGGAGAAGCTCCCAAACGCTGGATCGTGAACACTTTTACTGGACTCAGTCCCCTCATTGCTGAAGAGATACTAACTCGAGTAACTAATGAAGTATCTGGTGATAGTGATCGTTCACTATGGAGTACATTCAGTCACATCATGGATGACGTGCGGAACCATCGTTTTCAGCCGGTATCTGGACTAAACGCACAAGATAAAGTGATATTCTCAGCCATTCCACTGACGTTGATCCAAGGAGAACGTAAGGAGTACGCTACGATCAGTGAGTGTATGGAAGACTTCTTCGGTGAAAAAGCAGAAAGGGATACGGTTAAGCAAAAGGTCAGTGACCTACTGCGGTTTCTGCAAAATGAGCGGAGTAAAAACGTAAAAAAACTCGACTATCTCCAACAGGATTTGGCCGAGGCGGAAGATGCCGATCAATTTCGCATTTATGGAGAGTTGCTGTTCGCTTCGCTGCATGAGGTGAAAAAAGGGGACAAAGAAGTGACGATCATCAACTTTTATGATGAGGAACAGCGTCCAATGTCCATCCCACTGGACCCACTACTCAACCCGTCGGATAATGCGCAACGGTATTTTAAAAAATACAACAAATATAAAAACAGCCTAGCTGTCATTGACGAACAACTGGAGAAAACGCACGAAGAAATCCGTTATATGGACAGTCTTCTTCAGCAGCTAGCCCATGCCTCTATGAATGACATTGAGGAAATACGTGAAGAACTGGTTCAGCAGGGCTATCTCAGAGATCGGGTCAAAAAAGGAAAGAAAAAGAAGAAAAACGACCGTCCAACCCTGCACGTCTATACATCATCCGAAGGTATCGAGTTACTGGTTGGCAAAAACAACTTGCAAAATGAATATGTAACAAATCGACTGGCCGGACCAAATGACACCTGGCTGCACACAAAGGATATTCCGGGGTCACACGTCGTTATACGTGCTGAGCAATTCGGAGATGCGACGCTGGAGGAAGCAGCTCAACTCGCTGCTTATTTTAGTCAGGCCAAGCAGTCCAGCAGTGTACCTGTGGACGCCACCCTGATTCGACATGTACGTAAGCCTAGCGGAGCCAAACCTGGCTTTGTCATCTACGACCATCAGCGTACGCTTTTCATTACACCCGATGAGGAACTAGTCAAAAAGCTGCCGAATCGCATCAAAAACGGTTAAATCTTACTAGCCTGTTGAACCCACAAAAAAAGCCCTTTGTTCTTTGCACGGTACACTTCTTGTGTTCCATGCATAAGGCAAGGGGCTTTTTATTTACTTTTGTCCAATAGCAGCCTTCCTCAATTCCTCGACTACCTGCCCTTCCACACTACGGCTACCCAGATCACCGTGAAAAATAACACCTTGACGCGCGCCGTGAAAATCCGAGCCGCCAGTTGCAATGAGGCCATATTGCGCCGCCATCGCAGTATATCGGCTCTCAGCCTCAGCATCATGGTCCGAATGTCGCACCTCCAAGCCCGCAGGCTTCGCCTCCTCTATAATAGAACGAACCAGCTCATCATTTCCGTACAAGCCAGGGTGGGCCACCACGGGTACCCCTCCTGCTTCACGAATCCAGTTTATGGCCTCCGCAGGCTCTACACGGGGTACAGACACATATCCGGGCGCTCCTTCCGCCAAGTAACGGTCAAACGCGTCCCGCATATCCTTCGCATATCCTTTTTGAACCAGCGTATCCGCCATATGCGGACGTCCAATGCTTTCATCTGGTGCCAGCGGTCTGCCCATCGTAGCCACCACTTCACCCAGTGTGATTTCCACACCCAGACTACGCAATTGACTCAAAATCAAATCATTACGGGTATCCCGTGCCTGGCGAAGCTTTTCCAACCGTTCCAAAAACACTTTATTGCGGTAATCCATAAAATAACCGAGTATATGAATATCCTTATCGCCAGCTCGAGTACTAATTTCCACTCCCGGCACCACAGTAATTCCTATGCGTTTTCCCTCTTCCAGAGCTTCCTCCAGGCCAGCTACCGTATCATGATCTGTAATGGCCACACCTGCCAGTCCTTTTTCCTTGGCCCAGCGTACATTATCTGCAGGTGGTTGCATTCCGTCAGATGCTTGGGTGTGTGTGTGTAAATCATATCGTTTTACGTTAATCTGCTCCTTCATTATACATCCTCCTTCTCTTTCACCTTTGCAAGCTCGTCCTGCGAGTCCCCCAGGACGTCCGTTCCCTGATCATGACGACGCAAGTAAGACAGGAAGGTTACTACCGGAATCGGCAACAACGCCGACTTCAAATGAATTGCATAAAATTCTCGTTTGAACGTGATATCTGAAATATTTACAATTTTCAATAATCCGAGCGCAACTTCATGCTTCACCGAAGAAGGTGATAGCATGGTAATACCCAGTCCAGCCTCCACCGCCGATTTAACCGCTCCAGTGCTCCCCATCTCCATTACAATCCCAAGTCGGGAGGCATCCATACCACGATTTTTCAGCTCATCTTCTATTACTTGACGTGTACCAGATCCCTTTTCTCTGGCTACAAAAGGATGCTTGAACACATCTTCCAGAACCACTTTTTTAGCCTTGGCCAGCGCATGTCCTGAAGGCACAATCAGTTTCAGTTCGTCCTGCATCACAGGTTCCACCACGATATCCGGATGCTGGACTGGGGCCTCAATCAGTCCTAAATTCAGCTGATGTTTTAGTATATCATCCATAATCTGAGTTGTATTCATCACATTCATCGCCATGCGTATATGAGGGTATTCCTGACCAAACGGTCCCAGCATTCTGGGTACAATATACTCACCAATCGTTAGGCTGGCGCCAATATGCAATCTTCCCTCCAACATGTGAGTAAAAGCAGACATCGCCTCGTCAGCTTCCCTGATCAGTTGCATGCTTTTTTTCGCAAAAGGCAGGAGTGTCGCTCCCGCCTCTGAAAGTTCGATTTTTTTAGTCGAACGTTGCAGCAGTTTCGTGCCAAAATAATCTTCCAAAGACTGAATTTGCATCGTCACCGCAGGTTGTGTCATATGCAGCGCTTGTGCCGCCGCCGAGAAGCTCCCGCGTTCCGCTACGGTATAAAAAATGTGCAACTGATGAAAGTTCATACTGACAGCCCTCTCCCCTCTGTTCTCCCTATTTTAACATAAGAAAAACGTCTGTCGAAAGCATTTCCAAGTAAACTTACTGAATTGGGTAGTTTTATTATTGGAAAATAAAAAAAGCATGCAGCTAATAACTGCATACTTTCTACTTAAACTTAACGGTATTCAAGAAGTTTGGAGATTTTTTCATCTGAAGCCGTTCTCCAAATGACCGTCTATTTTTGCTTACGAGTGCTTTTCATCAGTGTCATGCGCCGCGAATGGCGTAACCATGAATAGTATGACTTCAAATCCCTTAATTCAATGGTCTCCGACATCCGGCCCAAAAAGGTAATGACAATCATTTTGTGAAGCGGATTCCCCGCAATATCCATCTCGCCGGGCAACTCTCCAAATTCGGCCACGACGACCAGATCACCATCAATTAAATATACATCCTCTTCGTTATGATAATAGGACTCCATCCTGTTTTGCTTCAGGCATTCCCAAAGCCAGGCGGCGATATGATTCGTCTCGGACTGTTTCTGCTCTACCCGATCTAAGTAACGTGTTTTCGCATGATTTGTTATCACGATATCGGCGACTTTTTTATCGCCCATCTCCACATAGAACGGTTCGTATGTACTCCATCGCTGCATTGCTTTGTCACGCACGGGATCACTCTCCCCACCAGATAGGTCTTTATATCTACCAATATATTCATATGTTACCTCAACAGACCCGGGACTACAAGTTACAAAATTGAAGTTTATGGGTGATATTTAAAGATTTTTTAGGTCTAACAGCATCAAGACCATTATGCAAAAGTCCTGACTTCACGAAAAAAAGCCAGCCTGTAGGCTGACCTTTCAAGAAAAGTTTACAATTTATAGACATTTGATCTTATATCTCATATTCTTTCATCTTTTCCTTATCGTCGTTGTAATCCGTCCTAATCTCATTTCGAAAAGAGCGCTCGACCTTACGCACATAGGAAAGTCTGCGAATATTTTTAACGGTGTCTTCTGCCCGATCCGCATTCATATATATCACTACATAATGCATACGCTTTGAAATAAAGTGGACATTTCCGTATTTCTCCAGATTGCGGGCAGCCTTGATATCGCTTACCCAAATGATGTACCCTGTCCGCTCGGCAAACATTCGCTTCATCTCCCCCCACTCGGTATCATTCCTATGACCTATCCACAGGAGCATTTCCCTCCGCTGCCACATCCGCCTTTTTTCACATTCGGATCATTGCTCGGCACCTTAATAGTCTCGGACACGGAATATGCAATCGTTTCAGACATGGCATGAAGCATATCATCCAGCGCCTTTTCGGCTCGTTTGAACTCCTTAACATCCACGAATTGTTCCAGTTCCAGCTCAACGACCTGCACTGCATCCTTCGCTTCATGATAGTTCGGATGAAAATGCCCAAAACGCTCCGTTTCCGCGAATAGCTCCTTTTTGGCATCCAGCTTGCGTACACACGCCTGAATAGACGGATTCAATTCCACACGCTGTTTCCAATATAAATAATCCGATACCTCAAAGGATCGGTTGACCATATCGCCCAATTCATAGGCGTTAATAAGCACTTCTGCCATATTGACCGTGTTCAATTCGGCTACGCTCATGAATGTTCATCTCACTTTATATAAAGTTCTACCCTGTAAAAGTAGACTCATTTATCATACCACATCCTTCTTTTGAGAAGAAGAAGTTTCATGCACTTCCTGGCCCTACTATGTAAAAGGAACCAGCAAGCGCATGTCTGACCATTCACTTGGCTGTAAGGTCGCAGGAGAAAGTGTTTCGTCATCCCTTCCTGAGGCATACCAGCCTGTGACACTCCATGGTGCACCGGAAACCACCGCCTCCGGTATCCATTTAACCTCTTTCCCACCGATTCGCAGCCCCACAGCAGCCTGCCAACGAATCGCTTGCTCGATCAACTGCCGGGCAGTGGAAGTATGGTAACTCCTCCATTCTTTTGTCCATGAGGAGGGGACTGTAGATCTTTCTGGTAAATAGTCAGACGGATCAGGCAGTGTATGCTCTTGTTCGTAAAAGTGCAGCGTTCGCCCTGTATAAACCAAACCTGCCCTCCCCTCTTGGGAAAATATAGAACGGGCTAGAATAGGTTCGGACTCCATTTTACTGTTGAGGCTGCCTGAATTTATGTTCTCTGTTTCCGAAATCAGTGGATAATGATGAGCTGGCTCGTCCACACCTTCGGGTTCACGACGTGGACCTAATCCTATTGCAGCAAGCGTTTTTCGTATTTTGACAGCAGAGCTCGCCGGAATAATAAAGTCCTTGTCGCCAAGCCGTTCCAGCAATCCTTCCAGCGCGGGATGGCGTGCAACCATGTCTGCATCCTCCTGTGTGCCACATCGCAAAAGTGTTACCGTTGCAAAAGCCGTCCGTCCGACATCGCCTGCCCACTGTTCTACCGCCATACGTACATGATCAGGCACGCCTGTCCGGCTGAACTTGTCCAGTAGAGCAGGGATTGCTTTGGCTTCCATCCCTAACTCGATTGCCTCTGTAACACTTTCTCTGGTGATCCGGTATATTGCCATCCGATCTCCTGTCACACGTTCACAGCAGCATTCCAGTCGCCAGCGCACATCATATGCCACATCTGGCGGAACCAATATTTCAAAATTAGGTTGTACATAAAAAGTACCTTGTTGTTGATGTGTATCCTCGTAATTATTGGGACGAAGCATGTCTAACACAGATACATTCCAGCGAAAACACAGTTTACCCGATGCAGTCTGGCCCCAATCACCCATTCCAAACGCAGTCAGGGCCTTCAGCCAACCCTCCAATCCCTCCATGAAAGATCCATTAAAATTAAAATCAGAACCCGTTTCTCCCGCAAACCCTTCCGGATTTGAGGTTGTAGGAATAAGGTCTAAAAGGGCACTGTTCTTGGAATCAGCTCCGCTCGTACTCTCCTGCTGGATTAGGCCTACTTGAAGCATCCATTGCAGCAGACACTTGATAGATATCCACCCTTCCGTTCCCATATACTGGGAGACAGCACACAGCATATAGCGAAAATGCTGCATGGATGCTTCGGCCTTGCCGTATCTTTCCATGAGTGTAGCAAAAATATGCTTGCGCATTTGCCAAGCAGACAAACGAATCCAAGTCGCCAGTTCCGTTTCCTGAATGCGAAAAGACACCGTTTCTTTTACTAACAGCCCCAAACTGAGTAGCAAATCCATCATGACCACGGTTTGCACAGGATACAGCTCTGCATGCGCATAATGCAACCCAAGACCCATCAGGTCCTCCGGGCGAAAGGGGGTCAGTTCATTCAATTTTTGCAATGATCGCTTATGTATGGTTCCTTTGGCCGTCAAAGGGACGCCCTGTACTGCAATACGTGACAACGCATGCAGCAATTCCGACTCCAGGCCTGTCATTGATTCATGTACCGTTATCGGATGATCCGAATGCATCATGTTCATTGGATTTTCCTCTAACAACATATCGTACAGATCCGGTAGTCGATAAACCGGGATATATAAAATTCGTTCGCCCCACGATTTGGTAACAGCCTCCAGCCAGCCCCGGGCACGTAATCCACGCAGTGCCAGTTTCGTTTCGACTCCGCTTAACGATCCCCGGGTAAGCTGTATAGGTTCTTCTTCCTTCATGGGCTGTCCCGCGTGCCGAATAAAGCATCGTCTAAGTACCAGCAGCTCATCCGATGAAAGCTCATTCCAGCTGTCTTGCGTGTTCGTTACGCCCATTCTTGATTAGGCCTCCTTTTTCTTTCCACGATCTCCAGACTTAGCATCCCTGCTTCCAATAGCCTCTGTCACACTAAATCTGCGAACCGCATATTCATAGCCTTGCTCAATCAGGAACAGCTGACGACGAGCTGCAAAATCCATCTCCTTGCTATTCTCCGTCACTAGAGCATAAAAATAAGCTTTATTCTCGCCTGACTTTGGTCGCAAAATGCGTCCCAGTCGCTGCGCTTCTTCCTGGCGAGAGCCAAAGCTGCCCGATACCTCTATGGCTACTGCTGCATCCGGCAGATCCACCGCAAAGTTTGCAACCTTGGACACCAATAGGGTCCGAATTGCACCCTTGCGGAATGCATCAAACCAACGTACCCGCTCCGTCTGGCTCATTGAACCCGTAATCAGTGGGACACCGAGCTCCTGAGCCAATGTACGCAACTGGTCCAAATATTGACCAATAATGAGCGTGGGCAAACCACTGTGCTGCTGCATCAGGCTACGCACCGCCTCCAGTTTGATCGGATTTTCGGCTGCAATTCGGTACTGCTGTCTGCCCTCAGCACGCATACTGCGCTCCAAAAGTTCAGCTGTCATTGGAAGCCGCAACTCCACACAATCGACCTGAGCGATCCAGCCCTGTCGCTCCAGCTCCTTCCATGGCATATCATACCGTTTGGGCCCAATTAAAGAGAACACATCCCGTTCACAACCATCCTCTCGAACCAGCGTGGCCGTTAACCCCAAACGACGGGTAGCCTGAATGTCAGCCGTCGCCCGGAATACTGGCGCGGGCAGCAAATGAACCTCATCATATATAATGAGTCCCCACTTCCGCTCACTCAGCAGTTTCATATGCTCAAAATCCCCATCCTTGGTGCGACGGTGTGTCAAAATTTGGTATGTTGCCACCGTAATCGGGCGCACTTCTTTTTTCTGACCACTATATTCCCCGATGGAATCGGCAGAAATATCCGTCTTTTGCTTTAATTCTTCTACCCATTGCCGTACAGAAGTAGTATTAGATGTTAGAATAAGCACTTCACACTGAAGCCGATTCATCACCGCCATGCCTATCACTGTTTTTCCAGCTCCGCATGGAAGCACCAGTACACCACTACCCCCTAAGCCGTCCGCTCCTTCAAACGCATCAGCGGCCTTTACTTGATAATCACGAAGCTGCAACTTCGTTTGTCCCTTTCCCAAGGTAAAACTAAGCTGATTCCCTTCAAGATAGCCTGCCGTATCCACAACGGGATATCCCAAGCGAGTTAATTCCTGCTTGAGCAAGCCCCGATTTTCGGGCGGGACCGATGCGCTTTCCTCATCAACGCGAAGTAAACCAAGCTGTTTTAGCTCTTGCTTGGTCAGTAGCTCATCCAGTAAAGCGGGGGTCTCTGCTGCCAAGATCAAGTGATCACCTATTGTATAGCTGTTGGCTTTCCCTGTCTTTATACCTCCGTCTTCTTTCGTACCTCGTGAAAGCGTCAACGTCCCATAACGAGAAACGAGCTGTTCAATATCATTCAACAAATCACGTGGAATATCCCAACGGGACATGGAATACAAACTATTTTGAATGTCCTCAGCACTCCATCCGAGGGCAGCTGCATTCCACAAAGACAGTGGAGTGATGTGGTATGTATGAAAAGCGGACGGACTTTTAACCAGCTCCGCATAAATCTGCAACTGTGAACGAGCCCATTCCGAACCGGGCAAGCCCATTTCCAGCAGAACGGTAAAATCACGTTGTACAATACAAGGATGATCTGGATTCATGACTACCTCCTGATAATCTAACAATACATCATTTTAAAGTTGAATCAATTTCATAACTCATTAAAGTTTGGTGGTTGTAATTAGATACAGACAAATCGAATCATTTTGATCTATATCTAGTTTTGATTGAAGCAGCTAAAGGTATTATGAAATTGATTCAGTTATATAATAAATAGCTTATCCGTTTATTCGAATATCAACCAGAATAGCAAGGAGTCCAACCCATATTCGGGTTGAACTCCTGATTTAACGCCCGGGGTTAAGCCCCCCCAACAAATGCCTACCTTAATTATTCTTCTAGTGGACCTGCTCGGAAATATGACTAAGCGCCTCTCCAGCGTTGTCTGCAAAAATATTACGAACAGCCAAATCCCCGATTGAGACAATCCCGATCAGACGGTCTCCTTCCGTCACAGGCAACCGACGGATTTGCTGCTCCGCCATCAGTTCAGCTGCTTGGTCCACCGACATGTCCGCACTGGCTGTACGAATACCTGTCGTCATAACCGTATCGACTGAACCCGAACCCGAATTTTTAGCCGCATAACCGCGAACGACAAGATCACGGTCCGTTACTACGCCGATCAACTTATCACTGCCTTCGCTTTCCACAACCGGAATAAAACCAGTATCATTGTCCTTCATTTTGACCGCAATTTCATAAATATTGTCCTGCGGGGTAACCGTTACGCATTCTTTAGTCATAACTTCCTGAACCTTTTTCATGGGTACTCCCTCCTTTTCAAGAGTAGGGTACCCCATTTCATTCAGCTCATACTCCAGATTGAACCGTTCCCAATTCAACTCATTTTAGCCCTTAATTGCCCCTGCTTTTCGTTCCGCAGCGTATCCCGTAGACATCGCAATAAACAACCGAACCGCGTTAATCATAGCATCCTCATCAAAGTCAAATTTAGGATGATGGTGTGGATAAACCGCTCCTTTAGCTGGGTTACCCGCTCCTACGAACATGAAGCAACCTGGCACACGTTCCAAATAATACGCAAAATCTTCAGCAGGCATCAGCTTCGACGCTTCCTGTACATTCTCCTTGCCGAAAACAGATTTTGCTTCATTAAAGAAACGAGATGCTTCATGTGCGTCATTGACAACTGGTGGGTATCCCATAATATAGCGAACCTGTGCTGTTGTACCGTATGTTGCGGCTGTGAGCTCTGTTACCTCATGCAGTCGCTCCTTCATCACCGTTCGTGTCTCCTCATCAAACGTACGAATCGTTCCACTCAAGCGACACGTTTCTGCGATCACATTTTGCGCAGAGCCCCCTTGGATGGTTCCCACCGTCAGCACGGCAGGTCGTAATGGGTCGACTGAACGACTTACGACACTTTGCAATTGCATGACAAGAGCTGAGCCCGCCACGACACTATCATTAGTGGACTGAGGCATCCCACCATGCCCACCCTTACCTGTGATTTCAATATAAAAATCATCTGCCGCCGCCATCAGCGGCCCTGCACAACTCCCAGCCGTTCCGACAGGAAAAGGTGTCCATAAATGGATACCATAAATGACGTCCACACCTTCCAATATACCATCCTTTATTACACTGACCGCTCCGCCAGGCAGCAATTCCTCCGCAGGTTGGAACAACAACCGAATTTCTCCTTGCAGCTCGTCCCGATTCAGACTGAAATAGTAAGCCGTTCCAAGTAGCGCGGATGTATGTCCATCATGGCCGCAAGCATGCATGGCTCCGTCTACGTTGGAGCGATATTCACATTCCTTTTCATCCTGAATAGGAAGAGCATCCATATCGGCACGCAGCAGGACGACAGGCCCGGGTTTAGCACCACGAATGGTGCCTACAACACCGTGTCCCCCTACCTGACGGCGAATCTCGATTCCCCAACTCTCCAACTTATCCGCTACAAAAGCTGCGGTTTTGCTTTCCTGAAAGGAAATTTCGGGATTCTTATGTAAATGTCTACGCCACTCCACCATATTTTCTTGCAACTGGTCAAACCAGGTCTTGTCTATCGCATGTTGTGTCATAATGCTCCACCTCTCCTTTTAAAGCACCGGGCAAGTTCCCGATTCATCATGCAGCGTCACCACGTATGCACCGCTGCTCTCAAGTCTTCATTTTTATCCTATTGTAGCAGATATGGAATTGTTGTGATATCTGTTGCTCCAGGGAGGTTGCAGAAGCCCATCAAACATAATATGATAAAATGGGTAAACGATAAAATGATAACCGTCTGCGAGGAATATACCTTGTGGCGAATACCGGGGGAAGCTGATATGAGAAATACGAAGCCGGAGACTCGAAGAAGAGGCACACCGGATTTCCAATTGCTGATCCTCACTTTGTTACTGGTTGGATTCGGTGTAATTATGGTATTTAGCTCCAGCTCCAGCGTAGCTTTGCTGAATAAAGAATACAATTTTGACTCTTTATATTTTGTGAAGCGCCAATCTGCATTTGCTGTACTTGGACTTTTTATTATGTTGGTAGCTATGAATATTAAGATGGAAAAATATAAAAAGCTTTTTGTACCTTTATTTTTCATAACTATATTACTGCTAATCATCGTTCTTTTTACAGGCTCACTTAACGGCGCAAAAAGCTGGCTCAGGTTTGGTAGTGTTGGCTTCCAGCCAACGGAGCTTGCGAAAATTTCCATCATTCTTTACTTATCTGCACTGATTGTCAAAAAAGGAGATCGCTTTAGAGATCTGCGGACTGGCTACATACCTGTAACCGTCATTGTAGGCTGTGTTGCAGGACTCATCATGCTTCAACCTGATTTAGGCTCCTGCTTCATTTTGGTTGCTACGAGTGGTCTGATTATTTATGCCGGGGGAGCCAGTGTCAAGCATATTACAGCATCAATTGTTCTGCTCGTGCTAGGCGCCTCCATTGTATTTGGTATTGGGTCGTTGTTTGGAGGAGATTCTGGAACCACAGATGGACAAGCTGCTGCCAAGCAAGATTACAAAATCGGACGCTTTCAGGCCTTTCTTAATCCCGAGAAATATAGACAAGGAACGGGATACAATCTGGTACAGTCCTTGCAAGCTATAGGTGAAGGCGGCTTAAACGGGTCAGGATTTGGTAAAGGTATTATCAAGCTTCACTATCTTCCTAATTCATTTAATGATTTTATCTTTTCTGTAATTGGTGAAGAATTCGGATTTATCGGAACAGCCATATTCCTGATGCTATATTTGTATTTCATTTGGCGAGGCATGATCATTGCTCTGCGTTGCCATGATCCGTTCGGAACGTTGGTAGGCACCGGTATCATGGGTTTGATCGCCATTCAGGCCTTCATTAACATCGGCGGTGTAACCCAAACAATTCCAATCACTGGCGTAACGCTTCCATTTATCAGCTTTGGTGGCTCCTCCTTGCTTGTCATGATGTTTTCGATGGGCATTATGCTCAGTATTTCTCGTGAGAACACCAAACAAGCGGTGCAGGAACGCACCACAGGGGTAGCTGTCCGTAATGAAGTACCCAATCGCTTTCAAACTCGTAGAACCAACCGTTTTCGCTAAAAAAAGAACTTCCAAGGACCACTTACAACGGTGGCTTTGGAAGTTCTTTTGGTTATGTATAAAAATACGGAAACCTTCTGCAAAAATGGCTATGCTGTTGATTCATAAAACGAAAACTGGCGATTCTATAACCACCAGTTTTCGTGTTTTTATTCGGGTTATCCTACGGAATTCCCGGCATGTATACAATTGGTTAAAAATGTAGAATTATCGGTCCTTGATTCTATTACACTGCGTCGTCCTTGAACGCGACACCTTCCACTTTTACGTTCACTTCCACGACCCGCAAACCTGTCATACTTTCGACGGCTTCTCGTACATTTTGCTGAAGAATTCGGGACACCTCATGAATAGGTGTTTCGTAGAGTACGATAATACGTAGATCAATGGCAGCTTCCAGCTGTCCAACCTCCACTGATACGCCTTTTTGCACATTTTTACCGCTCAGCCTTTTGGCCCAGCCTTCCGATAAACCGCCTGACATTGCAGCAATGCCCGGTGTCTCTAATGCGGCCATCCCGGCAATTTTACCCACGACATCGTTGGAAATCTTGATGTTTCCTGCTTCCAGTTGTTGAATTTGCTCTGCCATGACCTATGTCCCCCTTCATCCATCCTTTATTTGTATTGTAAAGCCTCAGCCACTCCAAATGCAAACCCTACGTATGAAAAACAACTTTCGTTTACAACCTATATCATTTTGGGTATATTAATTTAGAAAATCCATACAAGTGAGCATTTTGCATAAACCCCAAGAGTGTTTTCCAATCAGCAATATATAGATCGAAACGCTTTAGTTCGTCTATATATTGTACTTATGTGCGATGGGAATCGAATTATGCAAAATGCTGAAGTGACAGCTTTCACCAAACTTGTACACATTTATTGATATCGAGGTGCTCTTCATTGAAAAAATGGTTATCTCCCGCTTTGCTTATAGCGACATTTGCTCTTAGCGCAGTCGCTCATTACACGCATTGGAACGCTATAGCCCAATTTGTCATTTGTGCAATTTCTGTTGTATTCGTAGCCGGTTTCCTCGGCAGGGCGACCGAAAGCGTCGCGCATTATGCTGGCCAACGTTTAGGTGGATTCTTAAATGCCACCTTTGGTAACGCAGCCGAACTGATCATCGCCATCTTTCTTGTTAAAGAAGGTCTTTACGATATGGTAAAGGCCAGTCTTACCGGTTCTATCATCGGCAATCTGCTGTTGGTGCTAGGAGCAAGTCTGTTCGCTGGCGGTTTAAAGTACAAAGTACAAAATTTCAATATATCGCTGGCTGGATTAAGTGGTTCTCTGATGATTGTGGCTGTTATTGCCTTGTTCGTTCCAGCTGTCTTTTTGAACACACACGTTATCACGGATAGCGAATCAGATACGCTCAGCCTCATTGTCGCAGGCACGCTCATTGTCGCGTATATTGCGTGGCTTATTTTTTCTATGATTACGCATAAGGACTATTTATCTGATGTGACCGAACAAAAAGATGAAGAATTACCACATGAGCATGCCCCTGTATGGTCCAGAAACAAATCCATTGCCTATTTGATACTTGCTACCGTCATGGTCGCTTTTGTCAGCGAATGGCTGGTAGGTACGCTGGAGGTGTTTACGACCCAATTTGGGCTCAGCGAATTGTTCGTAGGTGCCTTCCTCGTCGCTATTATTGGTAATGCAGCCGAACACAGCGCTGCTATTTTACTGGCGATGAAGAATAAAATCGGTGCATCGGTTGAAATAGCTGTCGGCAGCAGTTTGCAAATTGCGCTATTTGTTGCCCCTGTGCTGATATTTGTCAGTTACTTTATGGGAAACACGATGAATATTGTTTTCACTACTATTGAGCTGGTCGCCATTGCTGTCGCTGTATTTATCGCCAAATCCATCACCCAAGACGGCTCAACCAACTGGTATGAGGGGCTCATGCTATTGGTAGTGTATGTATTGTTAGGTGTATCCTTCTTTCTTGTGTAGCTTTTTAAGGTTTTAAAATGTTCATTAGGATGGTGGAAGGGGATGCGCTTTTACCATCCTAAAAGAACATTTTTTTAAAAAAAGGTATCAAAAAAAGCATGCTCTCAAGCTCCGCATGCTCTCATCAATTCAACCGTCTTCCTAATTGGCCTTATTATTCATGGCCTCATATAGAATAGCCAGATTGCGTTCCAGCTCACTGACCAGCTGTTTACCTACCATTTCCGGAAGAAGTCCAGCGCGAACCGCAAAATCCACTTCCTTGGAAAATCCGTACATCTGAGTATCCAGCACTTCCTCATAGAGAGGGCAATAACGGGTTGCCAGATTCTCCATCTGTACTTCAATAAGCTTCTTTATTTTATCTGCATCTTCCTGAAGCAGATTAATAGCCTTGATATTCAATTGTTCCTGCAAATCAGATGAAGTCATGGATTCTTCCCCCCTATGTCTCAATGTCGCACAAGACGTCCTATCCTTAATATTAGACCAAATTGCAGGCTAATACAAGAACCTGACAAAAAAAGCATCCCTACAGTTACAGGTAGGGATGCTTTTGCTTCAAGAATAAAGTTAGCTGGCTACTGAAATATGAAGTCCGTGCTTCTCGAACACCTCGATGATCGCTTTCTTGGCTTCCTCCGCATCTGGTCCATGAACGTGTAGTTCATAGCTATGGCTGCTGACTAGGGTCGTAAACAAGCCCAGTATACTTTTCACATCAATATACTTATTTTCGGAATGAAGGACGATGGAAGAGGTGAACTTGCTCGCCGTCTGTGCAATTTCAACAACCGCCGCGTTATTATTGGACATAGAAATCCCTCGCTTTACTGAATTGTCATGTATCGTTACTCATCCATAATGATACATTGAAATCGCTTTCTCAGCAAGAACGGATATCGTTATTTTAAATTTTCAGGGTTTAATGGCTCCAGCTCAGGCAGTACAAAGATGCCATCTTTACGAATCAAAACATCGTCAAAATAAATTTCACCACCGCCATATTCTGGACGCTGAATCAACACCAAATCCCAGTGGATCGATGAACGATTACCGTTATCCGCTGTTTCATAAGCTTGACCCGGTGTAAAATGTAAGCTGCCGGCGATTTTCTCGTCAAACAAAATATCCTTCATTGGATGTAAGATGTGCGGATTAAACCCGATGGCAAACTCGCCAATATAACGTGCTCCCTCGTCAGAATCGAGAATATCATTCAGCCGCTTCGTATCGTTACTCGTTGCTTCCACGATCTTACCATTTTCAAAACGGAATTTAACATTTTCAAAAGTAATGCCATTATACAGGGTTTGTGCATTGTAGCTGATCGTTCCGTTAACGGAATCACGTACAGGCGCGCTGTATACTTCGCCATCCGGGATATTACATTGACCTGAACACTTGATAGCTCCAATTTGCTTAATAGAGAAATTCAAATCCGTACCCGGTCCACTAATCCGTACCTTGTCCGTCCGATTCATCAGGTCTGCCAATGCATCTTGAGCTTTGTCCATTTTTGCATAATCCAGATTACACACATCGAAATAAAAATCTTCGAACGCTTCTGTGCTGATATTCGCCAATTGAGCCATGCTGTCATTCGGATAACGCAGCACTACCCATTTGGTGTGTTTCACCCGTTGTTCGCTATGTACCGCATGCTGATAAATGGAATTATACAATTTCATTTTATCTTCCGGCACATCTGACAAATCATTTACATTTTCACCTGCACGAATTCCGATATAGCAGTGCATTTGCTTCATCCGGTTAAGGTCAATCTCAGCCCAGGTCTCCAGCATCTCCTTTGTCGCGTGACGAAGCATGGTGCTCTGTACCTTACGGTCTGTAAGTTGTACAAAAACATTTCCACCTTTTTTACCAACTTCATGAATGATGGCGTTAAGTAAGTCGCGCTCTGTACCAATCATTTCGATTAATACATTTTCTCCAGGCTGCACTTCAACAGAGTAACCTACCAGATTTTCCGCCAGCTTAAGTATTCTAGGATCTTTCATGTAGTGTCTCTCCTTCTCTATTTCATTCTTTTTGAACGATGGTTAATTCAAAATTCATTGTATCACGCCCGCCACGTTACTTGTAGTCCTCAAAAGTAACTCTGGTTATCAAAGCCTCTTGATGCAGATCTTCATTTTCTCCCTGTCGGGTAATCTGGCATTCGGATGAAAGCTTTAAGGGTAAACCTGTTTGGCGATCTATGGTCAAATGATACACCGTATGCACAATGGATTGCTCCAGCTGGTTATTCATATCCTCACAACTTTGCGCCCATATTTGGCTCAGCTTCTTTCGCAGCTCTCGATTCGTTCCTGTCTGCTGCGTTTTTAATATCACGATTTGAGGGTTTAACGTATTCATTTCTTTTATTAAACGATCTTTCAACCAGCGCTTTGCCGAAGCAGATTCCGGTTCAATCCTCAACACCCAAGTTCCCCGGGCAGCTCCCGTTTCCATACGAATGCTCTTATTCAGTGTATTTAATTCCTCAAGCTCCTGAATCGGATTGAAGCGATTTAACATACCATTTCCAACCACAGGAGGATAACCGGATGTCAGCGAAACCCATTTCCCACTCTGACGAATAAAACGTTCCTGTGTAACATCATGCTCGGACTTACCTTGTTTCAGAGCTGTGTAGCCACCTTGCTTACGGAAAGCCTCTGCAGAACCCCAGTGCATGGTCAATTCATCGTGATTTCTTAGCCTACCGCGATATTCAAACTGCTTATTCGTTGGCAGACCACTGTCTGCTCTAATTGCAGTCCGTCCAGTAAACGTTACCATCTCTTTGCCAGCCATTCCTGCAACTGCTCTCTTAAAAATCTGCTCAGGCGTATATTGTCGATCCAGTGCACAACCACTTAACACACCTATTACAAGCAACACACCACAAACCTGCATCATCCATTGCTTTTTCCAATGCATCCCATCATCCGTCCTATCCTGAACATAACTGTACTCATGAGCAATAATCCTGCTTCAAGCCAGTTATGCTACCTGGTTCACTTCATCGTGTTATCCCTATAGTTCAATCATACACACGATATAGCTACGTTTAGGATTACCTGTCCGCAATGGGTTATACAAGACAAAAAGAGAACATTCCCTAGGAATATTCTCTACACATTGGCTACATGATCAACAACTATTCGATTGCGTCCTTCATTTTTTGCTTCGTACAAGGCCATATCAGCCCTATAAAATAAAGATTCAATACTGATCTGCTCGTCCAGCCAGTTCCATTCAGCAATCCCGCAAGAAACAGTCACCTGAGGCTCAGTTTCATGCTGTACGCGGTAACGTATTTTTTCTGCATATCCGAGCGCTTGCTGTACCCCCAGCTGCGGTAAATAAATGGCAAGCTCCTCGCCGCCCCATCTCGCACATACATCCTCATCGCGAGTCGCCGAACGAACGATATTGCTGACGCTTTTCAAAATTTCGTCACCCGTCTGATGCCCATGCGTATCATTCACCTGTTTGAATTGATCAATATCTACCAAAATAAGAGATCCACAGAAATCCTTTTCCTGATGTTGCTGAATGATTTGGTCCACATAATGACGTACATACAGACCTGTTAACATATCCATATTAGCCAACCGCCGCACCTCAGCGTGCAGCATAGCATTGGTTACCGCCAACCCGATATGAGGGGCTAGCATTTGCAACATTTTGTAATTATCGTAAGAGAAAAAGTGCGGAAGCTTGCTGGACAATAGTATAACCCCTTTAGGAGTACCGCTGGTCTTCATAGGTACAGCCATCAAAGACTGGGAGTGCGTCGCATCCATAAAATGAGAGGATATCTTCCCATCCTTTCTATAGTCCGACACAATCACTGGTTCCCCTGTTAAGCGTATTAGTCCAGCAAATCCATCTTCAAGAGGGTAACTTTCCAGTCTTAAGCTTTCCACATTACTCGACATGACCTTAAAACAGTTTCCATCCTGGTCAAGCTGTACAATACAACAAAAGTCCGCCATGAACATTTTTAATAACTCCTGCACGGCAAATTCAAATATTTCATTTAACTTCAGGCTCTGATTCAAGCGCTGAACCAGTTCATTAATGAGACGCAATTCATGGATAAGTACATTCGATTGCTCAAGCAGCTTTGCATTTTCAAATGCGGTGCCAGCCGTATCCGCCATCATGGCAATCAGCTCTACATCCACTTTTTTCATACTATCCGCGCCCGATGGAAGAATCATATGGAAAACACCGTATACGCCCTGCTTACCACGTAATGGGATGCCGATTTCAGTTATTTCATCTTGTGTACCGACAGGCTCATTCACAGCCATTTGCCCTTTCATAAATGCACGGACGCATACATCTTCGTCCCGTTCATGCAGCAGTAAAGGTTTGACCTGCGGATTGCGACTATGTCGATCCTGACTCATATACAAGGTGATATCTACATGGGGAAACAAATAGGCGATGCTCCCGAATACCTCATCCAGCACGCCTTCTACGTCAATTTTGTCATGCATCCGTTTTACAATCTGAAATAAAATAGAACGGCGTCTACCTTCACGATCGCTTCGATTCCGCATCCCAAGGACATCTTCCATAAATATGTACTCAAACTTCGTGTAAAAGCAGGATTTAAAATGTAAAGCAGCTGATAACAATGTGTCCAGATTTGGGACAGAATGTTGAGCAGGCCGTGTAAAACGAAGAGCGGCAAAGGGCTCGCTCTTGTAATTACGGCATAGTATGGGAACCATATACACAAACGAAAGGCTTCCATCACGAAGTTTGCGCTGGCTCACTTCCATCTCTCTAGATATGCAACAACGTTCGACCAAATCCAAATCCTCGTCATCATCTTCTTTTTTACCAGCAACACGAACACCTATAAAATTAAAAACAGCAGTATATTCTTCGTTAATCCAGGATATACCATTGCCCTGTTGTAACCAACTCCGATATCCTTGAACAAGCAGCTGGTTAATATAGGGGAAATCATAGGGTGTCATATCCATGTTCTGGAGCCAGGCAAAAGAAGTATATCCTTTATCATCAAACAGCGGAGCACCGCTAGCCTGGACCGTTTTACTGTCAAGCATTTGCTGATCCGTTGTTGAAAATTCCGACATATTAAGGCGCTCCTTCACAGCAAAATTAGCTGTACCAAGACAGCGGCTATACACCACTATAGCTCATAATATGATCTATTTTACTCCCAACTCTAGAAATTTGCATCCATTTTCCAGAAATTCGTCCCACTTTTTTAGTTCTAAAGCCCTATCGACAAAATTTGACGTTTTCATTCTTTTTCTCTTCTTGACATTGTCCTACTCTTACATGTAGTATATATTATTGAAAAAGACTGTACGGCAGAACTATCTACTGTGCGGATCTTAAATTTTGGGCGTAACAGTTTGTGTCACCCTCATCTTTTTTGTTGCTGACAGGACAGCGGCTGAACTTTTCTGTCAGTAGTGCGTCTCACCTTAATAGGTAGCGCCGAACAAATTGGAGCGCAAAGAGAGCCCCAACTCAAATTTTAATTATGAAGGAGTTAACTCTATAATGGCACGTTACACTGGTCCTAAATTTAAATTGAGCCGTCGTCTCGGTATTTCCCTGAGCGGCACAGGTAAAGAATTGAAACGCCCTTTCCCTCCGGGACAACATGGTGCAAACCAACGGAGAAAAATCAGCAACTACGGTATGCAGCTTCAAGAGAAACAAAAGTTGCGTCACATGTACGGCTTGGGTGAAAAACAATTCCGTACCCTGTTCAACAAAGCTCAACACATGCACGGTATCGCTGGTGAAAACTTTATGTTCTTGCTGGAAAGCCGCCTGGACAACCTTGTATTCCGTCTTGGCTTTGCTAATTCCCGTGCAGGCGCACGTCAATTGGTAGCTCACGGTCACGTTACTGTGAACGGTAAAAAAGTTGACATCGCTTCTTACCAAGTAAGCCCTGGCGACGTGATCGGTCTTCGTGAAAGAAGTCGTTCCCTGTCTTCCATCAAAGAAGCTTTGGAAAACCGCAACCACTTGGTAGCTTACCTGGAGTACAATGACGCAGCTCTGGAAGGTAAATTCATTCGTTTGCCTGAGCGTGGCGAATTGTCCCAAGATATCGATGAAAAACAAATCGTCGAATTCTACAACCGCTAATCCCTGCATTAGCACCAAAAAGCACCCGAATTTATTCGGGTGCTTTTTTTATATTCCTTATGATCGAGCCTGAGAGTTTTATTCAATGGGGATGTATACTTTCATGCTCAAATGATCTGGATAGGAGGAATTCATCACGTCCGTAATTTCAAAATCTGGTCCCTCCCTCCGTTCAAAATTAGAATTAGGAAGCCATGTGCCATAGATAAAGTCTCGTATATTCTGAACCCGTCCATCTGAACCCGAAGCGTCAAACTCAGCATACTTCCCTGCTGGAATCTCCATATATATGAAACCCTCTGCCAGTTCATTTGACTCTTTTTCAACTGCCTCGCCCACCACAAATGAAAATGCACCATTGTCTTCAAATCGACAGGCAACCCCATATGACATTCCCGGTGCGATCTTGTTCGGGATACACATAAAATATTCATTGGCTCCAAAGTGCCCATAAAATCCTGGAATTTCTTTATAGTGCTGCTCATTATTCAGA
Organism: Paenibacillus peoriae; assembly: GCF_022531965.1. GTDB lineage: Bacteria > Bacillota > Bacilli > Paenibacillales > Paenibacillaceae > Paenibacillus > Paenibacillus polymyxa_D. Next base: position 3,557,229 of record NZ_CP092831.1, read on the forward strand.
TTTGTTTTATATTCATACCCTATAATTTTGGTCGTTTCGAGCTGCAATATCACTGGCTTGTTCACATCCAAATCCCCCTTCGTATTTTTTTGATAATCCAGAAAATTAATTTTGCTTTGTCCAGGAAGCTCAATATCACTGTTACGATATTTCCCAGGGGTGATCCCAAAATTCTTTTCAAAAGCGCGGGTAAAGGCTTCTTGCGAGTTGTACTGAAACTCAATAGCAATGTCCAACACTTTTTGATTGGATTGTTTTAGCTGTTCAGCCGCCTCGGACAATCTTCTCCTTCTTATATACTGTTGAACCGTAAAACCCGAAATGGCCTGAAAAACCCGCTGGAAATGAAAAGCTGAAAAGCATGCCTGTGAAGCAATATCGGCAATTTTTAGATCCTCCCGGAGATTCAATTCAATAAACTCAATCGCACACTGAATTCGTTTAAAATAGTCCATATAATCCTTCCCCACACTCGTAATTATTCTGATTATCGATCCTACACCCAAATTGTGCAACCCACGTTTTCATTATGTATAACTCTTCACCTACATGTTTGATTATTTGTGCTAAGTTTACCATGACTTTTCACTTGGCAGAAATAAAAAAGCAACGCTGAGATCGAGACAATCTCAGCGCTGCTTTTGAATATATTTTCATTATCCAAGCTTGATTTTAGCAAATTTCCGTTTACCTACCTGCACAATGTCGCCTTCCTTCGGCGTGTATGCTTCGTTCACATCGGTCCATTTCTCTTCGTTAATTTTGACCGAACCCTGCTGAATACTGCGCTTGGCTTCACCGTTAGATGCTGCAAAGCCCAGATGAGTCAGCAACTGGATCACACGAATGCCACCTTCTTCTAACTGATCAGCCGTCAAGGTGAACTCTTCAATATCGTCAGGCAGCGCGCGCTGCTGGAATACGGTCACAAAATGCTGCTTCGCTGCTTCCTCTGCTTCTTCACCATGGTACATGCGCACTAACGTTCCAGCCAGCTTCATTTTGGCATCACGTGGATGCACTGAGCCGTCCTTAACACCTTTCGCCAGCTCTGCCAACTCCTCGTTGTTGATATCCGTTGCAAGCTCAAAATATTTCAGCATCAGCTCATCAGGAACGGACATGGATTTTCCGTATATTTCGTTCGGCTCCTCATCAACACCAATGTAGTTCCCCAAGCTTTTACTCATCTTCTGAACTCCATCCAGCCCTTCAAGCAATGGTAAAGTAATAGTAGCCTGTGGCTCAACTCCGTATTCTTTTTGCAGGGTTCTACCCATCAGAAGATTAAACTTCTGATCCGTTCCCCCTAATTCAATATCGCTTTGGAGAGCCACGGAATCCATGCCCTGCATCAGCGGGTAAAAGAACTCATGGATGCTGATCGGCAATCCGTTTTGGTACCTTTTTGTAAAATCATCCCGTTCCAACATACGGGCAACCGTTACTTTGGCCGACAGGGTTACTACATCAGCAAAAGACATTGGCCCTAACCATTCGGAATTGTAAAATACCTTTGTTTTTTCAGGATCGAGAATTTTAAAAATTTGTTCCTTGTATGTTTGGGCATTGCGCTGTACATCTTCCTCAGTCAGTTGCTTACGAGTCTCCGATTTACCTGTCGGATCACCAATTCTGCCTGTAAAATCTCCGATAATCAGTTGTACTTGATGGCCTAATTCCTGGAACTGGCGCAGTTTGTGCATAACAACCGTATGTCCGATGTGAATGTCGGGAGCAGATGGATCAAGGCCCAGCTTAATTTTGAGCGGCTCGCCGCTAACGACCGATTTGATCACCTTACGCTTCAGCTCATCCTCCGGTACAATTTCCGCTACACCCCGCTGTATCACCTCTAGCTGTCGTTCTACCTCTACCTGTTGCTCCGGCTTCAATTCTTCCCACTTCATCCTGTATACCCCCTATTTTTCATCCAAAATATTACATATTAGACAAACCAAAAAGCCCCTTTCATCCCAAGGGACGAGAAGGAGCTGCTCGCGTTACCACCCTAATTAAAGAAACGCATGTCAAAGACAGACATTTCTTTCACTTCATTCCTATAACGGGCCTACACCCGGTACTGGATTACTATGGTGCTTCGCAAACCTGCAAAAGCTTTCCATTCATCCAGACAGCTCCAGACGGTAATTCAAAGGAGGGACGCTACCGATTCACACCACCCATCGGCTCTCTGTACAACGTGAATCCGCCTTCTACTGAAGTCTTTCTCTGCTTTTCACGATATTTACTTTGACCTATTTATAACACACTGCTTTTATGTAGTCAACGACACCAAAAGACAGGCTTTTTAGCATATGGGTTCATTTTGTAATTTTATGCTATAATAATGGCTGTTATAAAGGAGGAAGACTTAATGGTTGAAGAAAAAAACAATGTATCAGAGCCAAAGCCTTCCCGCTTGCGGACAACCATGCGAAGGCTCGGCCGTGTCATAAAGTGGGTCGTCATCATCGGTTTTATGGGGGCACTATTTGCAGGAGGAGCGGCCGCCGGCTATGTTGCTTCTATTGTAAAAAGCGAACCCGTGCGTTCCAGATCCATGATCCTACAGGAAGTAGATAAGAATGCAATTACAGGCTTCGCTTATTTCAATGATGGCTCTCCCATCGGACAACTCCGGACAGAAGAAGATCGAAGACCTGTCACGTTTAAGGAGATTCCACAACTCGTCATTGACGCAGTCATTGCCATTGAAGATAATCATTTTTACGAGCATAAAGGTGTCGATCTATCGGGAACACTGCGTGCTGTGAAGCAAAAGGCGCTGCATGAATCCGTACAAACCGGGGGTAGTACCCTCACCCAGCAGCTTGCGCGTCGTGTCTTTCTAAATCTCGATCGCACAGATGATCGCAAGGTCAAAGAAATTTTGCTGTCTCTGCGCCTTGAGCGCTTCCTAAGCAAGCAACAAATTATTACGGCCTATCTTAATAAAGTACCTTTTGGTAACGGTTCAAGCGGTTACAACGTCTTTGGCATTAAAGCAGCGGCCAAAGGTATTTTTAATGAGAATGATCTGAACGAGCTTAATATAGCCCAGGCTGCCTATCTGGCAGGTTTGCCACAGCTTCCTTCTTCCTATTCTGCTTACAACGGTAAGGGTGAGTTTAATGAAGCTGGCTTTAAAAGAGCCATCAACCGCCAGCACCTGGTGCTCAGTCGAATGCTGGAGGAGAACAAAATCAATAAAGCACAGTATGATGAAGCGATGGCTTTTGATATCAAAAAATCTCTCGCACCACGTACTGTTAAGGCTTATAACACCTATCCATATCTTATGATAGAAACAGAACGACAAGCTGCGCAGGCACTCATGTCTGTCACCAATCCGGGTCAAGCAGCTAATGCCAGTGCAGATGCCAAAACCAAGGACGATAATGATTTGCTCAAAGAAGCTGAACAGCAGCTTCGCACAGGCGGTTATATGGTGTACACCACCATTGATAAGAGCGTATACAAATCTATGCGTCAAATTGCAGAAAATAAGAATAACTTCTCTGCCACTAGTAAAACCAAGGGTGACGAACAAGCAGCGGCTATTCTGATTCAGCATAAAACAGGCGCCATTCTTGGAATGATGGAAGGTCGGGACTTCCAAAAGGAGCAGATGAATTATGCCACCCAGATGGTTCGTCAGCCGGGTTCGGCAATGAAACCGATTGCTGCCTATCTCCCTGCATTGGACAGCGGTCTTGTGCAGCCTGGTAGTATCGTGGATGATGCCCCTATTATTTTGAAAGATGGCAGTAATGGGTATCACATTCCGAAAAATTCTAACAACCGCTATCAAGGATTGGTCACGGCGCGTTATGCACTGAATCAATCGCTCAATACGGTAGCACTCAAGCTGTTTAACGAAAAAGTAGGGATCAGCAAAGCCTGGGCTTTTGCCAAGAAGCTGGGCATCACCACCTTGCAACCCAGTGATAACAACGCCCAAACGGGTGTACTTGGCGGCTTGGCCCATGGGGTGACCGTCGAGGAGCTTACGAATGCATATGGAGCCATTCCAAATGGCGGTGTGTTTAATGACGCCTATATGATCGAAAAGATTGTGGATTCGCAAGGCAATATTATATACAAGCATCAGCCTAATCCTGTGCAGGCCTTCTCACCGCAAACCGCCTACCTGATGACAGATATGTTGCGTACAGCCGTGTCTGAGGGCACAGGCAGACTGGTGAAGCGGAACTTTGATCAATCCGGTAAGATTCCGATTGCCGGCAAGACAGGCACTACGCAATCCTACACTGATGTTTGGTTCGAGGGCTTTACGCCTGACGTCACACTGGGTGTATGGGTTGGTTACAAGCAACCTGTCAATAAGCTTGAAACGAAAGTCCAAAAAGAGCGGGCTCGCCGCTTATGGGCTCTAATCATGAATGAAGTAACAACTAAAGATGCTCAGCTGTTCCAAACGGACAGCTTCAAGAGACCTGACGGCATTGTAAGCCGTACAGCATCCGCGTATGGTTCGGACATTTATAACAGTAAGTATCCACCTAAAAACAGTGAAAATGGTGTGAGTCGTGCGAAATATATTACCTACCAAGGTGTGAATTATATTCCACGCGATGGTACACCGGATGATATGTTATATGAACGGACCGTTAGGAAACGGGAAAAGTCAATCTCAGAATTGATTAAAGAGCTTCAGCAAGCCTTTAAGGTGATGAGACGACATAATTCGTTGTCCTACTATCTGCCTCAGGATGCAGATAAGGAAGCTCCTACTCAGATTGATCCACGCAAGGACGATGGAGCAGCTCCTAACGCTCCATCTAGCGTCAACGTAAGCTATAGTGATGGTAAAGCCATAATCAGCTTTAGCCCAAGCGGAAACAGCGACGTCGTAGGATACCGTCTGTATCGTTCTACAGATGGGGGGAGCTTCCAACGGCTTGGCAAGGTCGTTATGGCTGACAGCTCCAAGGTGTTCTCTGACAGCCCTGGGGGCAGCAGCTCTAGCTACTACGTGACCGCCGTTGATGTGGGCGGCCATGAGTCCGGTCCAAGCACGAAAGCAAGCGCAACACCTGTAGTGCCACCTGCAGATTCTGAGTCTCCAGACGTTCCGGGCGAGGGAGATGGAACAGGTGAGCAGCCTACAGAGGTCCCTACTGCCCCTGGACAGCCTCAAGCTAAAGCCGCAGGCTCATCCGTAGCGCTCCAATGGAGCGCAGGTAAGTCGGCGGACGCTATTACAGGCTATAACGTGTATTACAGCGAAAGCGGTGCGGAGCCTTTTACAAATATAGGCTCTACCGCATCTACCAGCTTTGAATATAAGTCGAAGAAAAAGCCAAAAGGCTGGTTTCGTGTCACTTCCATGAATGCCATGGGGGAATCGGCTCCTTCTGGAGCCGTCCGTCCATAACTGAAGACAAGAGTAGAAAGTGATAGGAGTCCCCTTAGCCATTAAGGCTTTGGAGACTCCTTTTTTTAATTCTAATATACACTGTACTTCAATCCTCTATGGTAGATAAGTCACCTGTAGGAAGGTTAAGCTCCCAGGCTTTCAACACGCGTCTCATAATTTTACCAGAGCGGGTTTTGGGTAACCTTTCCTTAAATTCAATTTCGCGTGGAGCAGCATGGGCAGACAGCCCTTCCTTAACGAAGCGATAGATGTCCTGCTGTAAAGCTTCAGACGGTGCATAGCCTTCACGCAGTGAAACAAAAGCTTTGATAATCTCTCCCCGCACGGTATCTGGTTTTCCAATGACTCCGGCTTCCGCTACAGCAGGATGCTCCAGAAGCTTGCTTTCCACCTCAAAAGGGCCGATTCGCTCTCCAGAGGAGTTAATGACATCATCAATCCTACCCTGAAACCAGAAATATCCGTCCTCATCCATGTAAGCCGAATCACCCGATACATACCAACCGGGAAAGCGGAAATATTCCTGAAACTTGTTCGGATTGTTCCATATACGATTCATCATGGATGGCCATGGTGTACGGATCGCCAAGTGACCCATCCGGTTAGGAGGCAACACCTGCCCTCTGTCGTCCAAAATAGCAGCTTGAATACCTGGGAGTGGCTTTCCCATCGAACCCGGCTTAATCGGCAGCTCAGGGTAATTACAGATCAACTGTGCGCCTGTTTCCGTCATCCACCAAGTATCATGAATGCGCTGTGTATATACTTGCCATCCCCATCGCACCACTTCGGGATTCAGCGGTTCCCCAACGGATAATACATGCCGCAGACTGCTGAGATCATATTTGGAAACAACCTGCTCCCCTGCGCTCATCAGCATCCGAAACGCTGTAGGAGCACTATACCATATGGTCACTTCGTGACGCTCAATCGTACGGTACCAGTCTTCCGGGCTGAAACGCCCCCCACGAATGACATTCGTCGCTCCATTTAGCCATGGAGCAAAAATACCGTATGACGTTCCCGTGACCCAGCCAGGATCAGCAGTACACCAATACACATCATCTTCCCGCAAATCCAGCACCATTTTGCCAGTATAGTAATGCTGAATCATTGCATTTTGCACATGATACACGCCTTTGGGCTTGCCTGTTGAGCCTGATGTATAGTGAATAATTAATCCATCTTCACGATCCAACCATTCAGGCTCAAGTTCCTCTGAGGACGTAAGCATTTCTGTCTCAAAATCGATAATTCCCTGCTCGCGTTCATCCATATCACCAACCACAAAAATATGCCGTAGCTCAGGAAGCTCCTCACGTTTTACCCGTGACAGAAGCGCAGGTGTGGTCACTAATGCAACTGCCCCACTATCCTCCAATCGATCCTTAACCGCAGTTTCCATAAACGCCTCAAACAATGGACCGACAACAGCCCCTACCTTTAGAACACCAAGTAAACTAATAACCAGCTCAGGTGAACGTGGCATGAAAATAAACACCCGCTCCCCTTTACCAATACCGTATTTGCGCAGCACATTTCCGAACCTGTTAGAGCTAGCACGAAGCTGAGAGAAGGTGTAGGTTTCATGACGGTTTGCGTCACAATACAATAGTGCCGCTTTCTCACCCCGTCCTTCCTGTACATGTCGATCAATGGCTTCATGTGCCATATTTACCTTGCCTGTTTCATACCACGTAAAATGACGCTCTGCATCCTCCCACTGAAAGTTGTTGTAAGCTTGTTCATACGGGCCCATGTTGGATGTGGGAACTACAGTCTGGAGTTCTTCAATCTTCATGCGTTCAGCCTCCTCACAATGGATTAATGAGAAACACGCAGGACAAGATAACGCTTACAAAAATCAATAAAGCAGATAGATTCCTTTGGTTTACTGGTTGATTTAAATTGTGAACATTTTATGTCTAAAACAGTATATCATAGGTCACGATGTGACGACCATCCTTTTCATTTAATTGTTTTTTTGCTATAAGTATGGGATATGAGGAACGAGCTCATGGCGAACAAGGAGGGCGTACGTATGCAGCATTTAAAACTGTACCACTCGGATACGCTGGATCATAACGGACAAACAATCTATGTAGAAGGCCCCGTATCTGCGGATCAACTGCGTTCATTTCAAATGCACAAGCAATTAGATGCCTTTCGCAAACCAAGGGAGCAATTCGACGCGTTGGTGGATATTTCGGAACTGCCAGAAGGCAGAATTATCATTGCCCACAACGGGGAAACCCTTATGGGATATGTTACTTTTCATTACCCAGATGAGATGGAGCGCTGGTCGGAAGCTGGCATGAAGGATTTACTGGAACTCGGAGCTGTTGAGGTAGCCAATGACTATCGTGGTCTGGGCCTGGGTAGCCGAATGATTCGGATTGCCTTTGAGGATGGACAGCTTGAATCCTATATTATTTTTACGACCGAATACTATTGGCATTGGGATTTAAAAGGCAGCGGTCTCTCCGTATGGGAATACCGCCGCATGATGGAGCGTCTAATGAAAACTGTAGATATGGTCTGGTACGCCACGGATGATCCTGAAATATGCTCACATCCTGCTAACTGTCTGATGGTACGAATGGGAAAGGATGTGCCCCTCGCATCACAAGAGCAGTTTGACCATATCCGATTTGTCCGAAGATTCATGTATTAAAAAAATTATACCATTAGCCCAAATGCTTGAGCATGAACTCCACAATACGATGCGAACGATGTGAAGCTTCTACCGTAAATTCAGCATAATTAACGTGGGCCGATCCATCAGCCTTATCTGACATAGATCGTAGTACAACATAAGGCACAGCGTTCATATGAGCTGTCTGAGCCACAGCCGCACCCTCCATTTCGGTACAAGCGCCGTCCATTTCCTGATGCAATGCAGTCACTAACTCACGATGTGCAACAAATTGATCGCCAGAAAGTACCTTGCCGACAATATACCGATCGCCAAACGATTTGCAGGCTTGCTCAGCTAGACTTACAAGCTCGGGATCAGCCACAAACTCTGAGGTGTCCTGATAAGGAATGACCCCTCTGGCATAACCCAAAGGCGTTACATCCATATCATGCTGCATACATGTTGATGAGATGACAATATCCCCAATGTTTAAATCAGGATGAACCGCCCCTGCCACTCCCGTGAATATAATCTGTTCTACACCAAAATGATCAATCAGGATTTGTGTTGTTACCGCCGCATTAACCTTGCCTACACCGGATTTACAGACGACGACTCTTTGCCCGTGAATGATTCCTGTAGTGTAAGTGATTCCAGCCTTGACCGTCTTACTCGCTTCCGTCATCGCTGCCAGCAGCAATTCAATCTCTTCATCCATAGCACCCATTAATCCATAAAGTCGGCTCATTACGCATCCCTCTATTCTTAGTTTGATGATGATGTCCAGAAGAAGCTTTATATCCACGAAAAAAGCTCCATCAAAGGAGCTTTCATCGAAGGTATATCCTATTCAGCACTGCGTCTAGTCTAAATAATTAACTGACAACCGCAAAATAGTTTCATGCGGCAAAATAACGCGAGGGTTCTCCACGTTTTCCTTTTTCATCAGCTTGGTCAGCAAACGCATCGCTACCGCACCCAAATCGTACATCGGTTGCGCGACGGTTGTCAGCTGAGGACGAACCATAGAGGCCATACGAATATTATCAACACTGATTACCGAAAAATCATCAGGAACTTTCAATCCCTCATCTTGAATACTATGGATCGCACCAATTGCCATTTCATCCGTTGCAGCAAAAATCGCACTTGGCTTCTTCTTCAGGCCGAGAAAATATTTCATGGCTTCAACACCAGATTCATAACGGTAGTTCCCGATTCGCACCAGATCCTCCTGATAATCAATTCCGGCTGCTTCCAATGCTCTCTTGTAACCTTGGAAACGTGCATAGCCGTTTGCAGGGTCTTGAAGCGTACCACTGATCATTGCGATTTGACGGTGTCCATGGCGGATCAACGTGTTTACTGCATCAAAAGCAGCCGCTTCATGGTCAATATCGACCGAAGGATAGCTTCCTTTTTCATCACTCGTTGCACATAGAACGATAGGGACCGCAGCTGTATGGAACGCCTGAATATGCTCGTCCGTTACTGTACCACCCATGAACAGAAGACCATCCACTTGCTTTTCAAGCAATGTGTTGATGACACGAATCTCTTTTTCTTTTCGCTTGTCGGCATTACACAAAATAATATTATAGTGATACATATTCGCTATATCCTCAATACCGCGTGCAATTTCTGCAAAAATTGAGTTCGATATATCCGGTATAACCACGCCGACGGTCGTTGTCTTCTTGCTGGCCAGACCTCTAGCGACCGCATTTGGGCGATATCCCAATTGTTCAATCGCTTCGTACACTTTCTTGCGGGTCTGAGGTTTCACATTAGGATTATTGTTAACTACGCGGGACACTGTGGCCATTGAGACACCAGCTTCGCGAGCTACATCATAGATCGTTACCGTCACATTCCTTCTCTCCATTGCCAATAAATTTTCAACCGAATCCTAGATCAACTAATTAGAACCATGATACGACAAAATACTACTTTATGCAACGACAGCACACATTCTATCTATGTGAGATGATCGTGGAGTGCACGGGCTGTAATATTCGAATGGGATGTATGCCAAACAGCTTCTCCGCCCTTGATTAAAATGGCCTGCGGGGATTCATGCTTCACCTGAAGCCTGTCCGCGGTTTCATTGGACACCGGCCGATCTTCTACTACATAAATGATACCGTATTCAATATTTTCGTTGGGAGCGTCATGCAAATAGGACTCCACTTCCTGATATGCGCCTGCACTTATCGGACAACGTGTGCTATGTTTAAAGAGAAGCAACGGCTGTCTGATGACGCTTCCAGAGCCGTATCTAATTGTTGAACAGTAGTCATTTTTGTCATCGTCGCCATTGGATATACATTCCTTTCTGTGTCTTGTCGTATGGCCTATTCCCATCGTAACAAAAAGAACATGTAAAATCCAATGGTGACCATGAAAATTTTCATATTTTTTAGTTTTTTGTATTTGTAAATACCGATTCACTGGTAAAACCGGATAATTGGACCAATTTTTTCTCTACATCATTCATCCAATCTTCGTCTCCCAGACTTCTCGCATAGCGATAAAGATCCAGTAAGAGATTAATTCGAAGCTCCATCCGCTCCTCCAAAGCAGATTGCCAATCTACATTGGGATTGTCCGCTTCCTCCAGTACAAGCTTGCGAATGATTTCTGCCAGTTCATTGTTGCGAGCAAAAGAAATTCTCCGCGCCGTAGGTTTGCTCCCTAGACTTTGTAATAGTGCCTTAATGTCCTTCGTCACATGCTGCAAAACCTCACTGGAAAAGCATGACGAGCATGAGAATACAGGGACGTGCAAAATTTCAACCTTGTCCGCATAGATTACCTTTCGCAGTTCCAGTCCCATCGGTTTGCCACATTGACATTGCTTATGCATTTAACCACCTCATTACGTAGGATCAAACTATACGAGGATCTCATCAGAATCCAAATATATCTATCTACTAGTCTAATAAATATTTGTTAACTCCATTAAATCTATCATACCTTGTTTTATTTCGACTTTGGGACTTCAAATCCTTCCACACGTTGCAGCTATGAACAAATTACCAAAGCTTTGGCGGGTCAGAAAATGACGACAATTGCCGTCAAAGAGCAGACTACTAACATAAGAATCTGCGAAGGAATGGACTTCGGGCGTTCTTTTTCTTAAGATGTAAAAGTACAGATTACAAAACAGAGGTGTCATCATGTGACGCACGAAAGGATGGTTGGATGTCAAGACTTGCCGGAAAAAAGGTTATCGCCCTAGTGGATGAGGAATTCGAGGATCTGGAGCTGTGGTATCCAATTTACCGTGTTCGTGAAGAAGGTGCAGAAGTGCATTTAGCCGGTGCGGAAAAGGGTAAAAAATATATTGGAAAATATGGCGTACCTGCTGAAGCGGAATATGCCTTTGAGGAACTGAATAGCAGTGATTATGACGGGATTCTCGTCCCTGGCGGTTGGGCACCTGATAAACTGCGCCGCTATCCCAAAGTAATTCAACTCGTACAGGAGTTTCATGCTGCTCATAAGCCGATTGGACAAATCTGTCATGCAGGCTGGGTACTGATTTCTGCTAAAATTTTGGATGGTGTTACGGTAACTTCCACACCAGGTATTCGTGATGATATGGAAAATGCAGGAGCTACCTGGAAGGATGAAGCTGTTGTGACGGATGGGCATATTGTTTCTGCTCGTCGGCCGCCCGATCTTCCACCTTACGGAAAAGCGTTCTGCGATTTGTTAGCAGATAACACCTAAACCGTAATCACAACAGACTGTCAACAAGATGAAAAAAGAACCTTCAAAACCATGAATGAGGTGGTTTTGAAGGTTCTTTTTCGTCCAAACCATGCTACGCCATTAAGGTTTGTCACGACAAGTCTAACAGTATGGAGTTTTTGGCTCCCCCCAAAAGTGTATGCTAATTGCGAAGCTTTGCGGACATTACATATTACTGCCGTCCAGGCCCGGCCGGAGTGCAGCTGACATTAGCTGCAGTCAGCTTGTCTTCAATCGCTGCACCAGTGGACATGCCAAAGCAAACCTGAGCGACCGTCGTTGCCTCAGATGCAGTCGTATTCAGCACACGATGCTTGACCCGCAATAAAGATTGGGGAGACATGCTGAGTTGATGAATCCCCAGTTCCAGCCAAAGCGGAACGGACCGTTCATCTCCAGCCATCTCACCACATACACTCACATCAATTCCTGCTTGATGTGCCGCTTGTGCAGTCATGCGCAGCATTCGAAGTACAGCTGGATGGTATGGATGGTACATATGTGCAATCTGCTCATTCATACGGTCTACAGCCAGCACATATTGAACCAGATCATTCGTTCCGATACTAAAAAAATTGGTTTCAGCTGCCAATAAATCAGCGATCATCGCTGCAGCCGGTACCTCAATCATAATTCCTCGCTGAATGTTCGGATTATAGGCAAGCCCTCTTGCATCCAAATCCGCCATAGCCTCCTTCAAAAGAGCATCTGCCTGGCGGACCTCCTCTACAGATGAGATCATCGGATACATTACCTTGATATTTCCCATTGCACTGGCTCGCAAAATTGCAGTCAACTGGGTTTTAAACAATTCTTTCCAATCCAGACTGATCCGTATAGCACGGTAACCCAGAAAAGGATTTTCTTCCTCTGGTAGTTGAAGATAGTCCAACGGCTTATCTCCACCGATATCCAAGGTACGGATGACCACAGAGTGGTTTCCTGCCTTTTCTGCTATCAGCCGATATACTTCATACTGTTCCTCTTCATCTGGAGCAGATTTGCGATCCATGTATAAAAATTCCGTGCGGAACAGTCCTACACCTTGAGCGCCATGCTTCAAAGCTGCCTCCAGCTCTTTAATCGAACTAATATTGGCCGCCAGCCTCAGGGTGGTTCCATCCTTAGTCACGGCATCTACAGAAGCAAGTACCTGAAGCTGCTCTTTTCTACGTCGCTGCTCGTCGCGCAAAATTTTATAATGATCAGTTACCGTTTTTTCCGGATTCACATAAACTTTGCCCAGGTCTCCGTCCACAACCATTATGTCTCCCGTTTGAACGGGCAAATTCAGATTGCTCTCCAGTCCTGAAACGAGTGGAATCCCAAGTGCACGGGCCATGATCGCAGAATGCGAAGTTTTACCACCATTCATAGTTACAATCCCTAAAACATAGCTAGGATTCAAGTGTGCCGACTGGGAGGGTGAGAGCTCCTTGGCTACCAGAATATAGGGCTGTGTGTCCTTGGGAAGAGTCACCTCCGGTGCACCCAGCAAATGCTTGAGCAGCCGGTTCCCCACATCTTTGATATCGATTGCCCGCTCCTTCATATATTCATCGTCCAGTAAATCAAACATTGTCACAAAATGATCAATGGCTTCCTTCACGGCCACCTCGGCCGCCTTGTACTGACGCTCAATAATTCCACGAATTTCATTCATGAATTCCGGATCTTCCAATATCGCAAGATGAGCATCAAAGATGCTGGATTCTTCTGGCCCCACCATCTCTCGAAACTCATCCTTAATAAACTGGATTTCACTTTTGGATGTGCGTATCCCTTCATACAAACGTTCAAATTCCTTTGCAAGATCTACCGCATCCATTTTTTGATCAGGTAAATCCCACTCCCAGCTCGGCAGGACAAATGCCTTCCCGATTGCCACACCTGCTGCGGCGCCGATGCCTTCTATCATGTTTCTACCCCTCCAACATTCCTGTCATGCAGCACAACGGACATTACCGAGGCCTGACCTTTTTTTACTGTTTTAAACGGAGCAAAGCTCCACGACTTGACGCGATCCGGATTCGTGATGACCATAGGAGTCACCAGCGATGGAGCTTGCTCTCGTAGCGCCTGCAAATCAAATTTGATCAGCAATTGCCCCGGTTCCACCGTATCGCCTGCTTCTACCATAGCAGTAAAATTCCCTTTTAGCTGTGAAGTATCAATCCCGATGTGAAGTAGAACTTCAAGTCCTTCTCGTGTGGAGATGCCTAAAGCGTGCATGGTCGGATACAAATGCATCACAGTACCATACACCGGAGAAACAAGTTCACCGCGTTCAGGAACAAAAGCAACACCGTCCCCAACCAGCTTCGTCGCAAAAATTTTGTCAGGCACTTCATGAATCGGTAGCATTTTTCCATGTACAGGAGCGTTGAACAAAATTTGAGGGAGATCACGCTCCATCAGCTTCGCGATTTCCTCACGAATCAGTTCTGAATACGTTCCGAATACAACCTGCAAATTACCCCCACCCAGATTGATAAGCCCAGCCGATCCCAAAGCCTTCATCGCTCCGGTATCAATCAGCCTGTCATTGTGGACGGTCAGCCGCAAACGTGTGATGCAGGCCTCTACTTGCACAATATTTTCCTTCCCGCCAAGTGCTTCCAAAATAAGCGGAGCACTATAAGGAATATTGCCGGCCCAATCCTCCAGAACCGAACCTTCCTCGCGTCCAGGAGTTGGAATACGGAACCGCCGGATAGCCCATCGAAACAGTACATAATACACAAGCCCGTACGCGACTCCCACTGGAATTAACAACCAGGCGTTATGTGAGAGATGAAAATTAAGGACATAATCTATAAAACCCGCCGAATAGGAAAATCCGTGATGAATATCCAGCTCAAAGGTAAGCCACATGGCCAGCCCAGACATAACTGCATGCACGAGGAACAAATAAGGAGCAGCAAACAAAAAGGCAAACTCAATCTGTTCCGACACTCCAGTAAAAAAGCAAACAAGCGCAGCTGTCAAAAATGTTTTTTGCACCTTTGGCTTCAAATCTTCACGCGCTTCCTGAATGATCGCCAGCGCAATGGCAGGGATCGCAAACATCATAATGGGGAACAACCCGGACATGAAATAGCCCGCTGTCGGATCGCCAGCAAAAAACCGGGGTAAATCTCCCTGCACAACGTTACCAGACGGCGTTTTATATGTACCCAGTTGAAACCAAAAAATATTATTAAGCAGATGGTGAAGACCAAAGGCCGCCAGTAGTCGGTATAGAATACCGTAGATAAACAGTCCAAAGCCGCCCAAGCTCGATTCCAAACCTACTATAAATTGCAGCCCTCTCTGTATGAGTGGGGCAATAATTAGCATGAGTCCTGCAAACACAGCCGAGAAGAGGCCAATAAGCAGCAGAACAAATCGGGTACCTCCAAAAAATTGAAGCACCTCGGGCAATTTGATGCTTTTGAAGCGATTATAGGCCACCCCTGAAATGACCCCCAAAATGATACCAATGAGCGTCGCCGGTTGAATGAGTCCGTTTCCAAATCTCAATGTGACCTGATCGTATATAGCCATACCAGCCAATGCTGCCAGTCCCGCCTGACCTGCCTGATTCGACATACCCAGGGCAACACCAACTGCAAACAAATATGGCAAAAAATAAAAAATCCCGTGTCCTGCCGCATTTGCCATATCAGACACCATGGGGAATCCCCATGTCGACCAAGGAAGGCTGCCGAGACTTAGCAATATTGCAGCGGCTGGTAGCACCATCGTCGGGAGCATGACAGCACGACCGAGCTGTTGTAAGGATCCGAGCCAATTCATGGCATTCCTCTCCTTTCTATCCCTGATGGTAAGCCGAATAAATACTTTTGTCAAAGCAATGATTCCATCCTGCAAAAATATTTATTTACGCTACTACAGGTCCAAAGCTTTATCATCACAAGATAACACTATGAATCCGTTTAGATCCATTTCATCAACAAGGCATACATACATTATATGGATTCCTGAGAGGATAATATACTGTACCATATTCCTCATTTCGCACCAAAAACCTTCAACCCTGTGAAGCAAGGGAAGAAGGTTTTTATTCATCTGCGTATAGCACAGATTACTGATCCATGTTTATCCTTTACGCACAGCCTGGGTCACTGAGTCCTCCACCTTAATGCAACGGTCCATAATAACCGTCATTCCATGCTCCTGCGCAATGTCAGCGGCTTCCTGGCTTATAATTCCCTGTTGAAGCCACAAAACCTTAGCTCCAATAGCAGCTGCTTCACGCGCAACCTCTGCACAGTATTCACTGCGGCGGAATACATTGACCAGCTCCACAGGCTCAGGTACTTCAGCAAGACTGGCATAACAAGTCTCCCCAAGGATCGTTTGCCCTGCCGCTGCAGGGTTAACCGGAATAATCCGGTATCCCCGCTTCTGCATGGCATAAGAAACCATATAAGAAGTTCGATCTGATTTATCAGACAAACCAACAACCGCTATATTGCCTACTTGTTCCAAAATGGTTTTAATCTCTTCTCTCGACGGATTTTCAAAAGCCATCCTGTTCCCTCCTATTCGCATCTTCGTTTGTTTTTATTTTACCCATTCTACAGAAGCACCAAGCGTCGTTAGATGGTCAAAATACTGCGGATACGATTTGGCGACATGATGTGCGTCCTTAATCACTAACGGCTTCTGTGCGCGTAAACCTACAATCGTCAAGGCCATAATAACACGGTGATCAAAATGCGCGTTAATTTCCACGCCACCTTCGACACCCTCCGGTCTGCCATGTACGATAATTTCCGCTTGACGTTCTTCTACCCGAGCTCCAGCCTTGGTCAGCTCATTCAAATAATCGGTAATGCGGTCACACTCCTTATACCGTAAATTCTCCACGTTATAAAAACGGGACGTGCCTTCAGCAAATACAGCCGCAGCCACCATTGCGAGCACAGCGTCTGTTGCAGCATCACCGTCAAATTCGACAGCTTTCAATCGACCATTGCCCTTCACAACGACGGTATCGTTCTCATGTGTCAGTGGTACTTCCATCATGCGCAGCACATCTACGATAGCGCGTTCTCCCTGTTTGCTCTGCTCCTTAAGACGATGGATGGTAACATCGGAATTCGTTACTGCAGCAGCCGCCAGCACCGCTGCACTCCCTGGATAGTCTCCCTGTACCGTATACGTACGTGGCTGATAGGATTGCCGTCCCGGGACACGGAAAAACATGTAATCATCGCTTGCATGAATGATAATACCAGCCTCTTGCAATACCTCCAGAGTCTGCCCAATGACCACCTTGGATTTCAAATCATGCAGCACTTCGATTTCACTGTCTTCCTCCAGTAAAGGCGTAAGGAATAGCAGGGCGCTCAAATATTGTGAGCTAACCGAGCCGGACACCTGAATTTTACCGCCTTTCGCCTGACCACCCTGAATACGAATTGGCAACTTACCTTCACGATGGTCTACTTTCACACCCAATTGCCCCAGTGCATCGATTAGATCATCATGTGGTCTTTTGCCCAATGAGTCGGGATATGTATTAACAAATGTAACATCCGGACATAGAGATGCAATACCCATCAAAAAACGGAGCACCGCTCCTGCATTTCCCACATTCAATTCCTTCACAGCTTGAGGATGGCTACCAAAACCTGTAATAACTATTTTTTCATCATCCTCTTCCAGTACTGCACCCAGATCGGCGATACAACGACGCATAGCATCACTGTCTTCACTATGGGCAGGATAATAAATGGTACTTTGTCCCTCAGCAAGTGCCGCAGTGAGCAGATAACGAGTAGTGTAGTTTTTAGAGGACAGGGCCCCAATCTCTCCTTGCAAGGAAGGGGTAGGTCTAACGATAACATCCATAATGTACATGCTCCTTTTCGGTTCAACCATCCTATTATACGTTAATTATACAAGTTGTAGCTCATTTCTCCACCCAAAAAAATAAGAAATATTAATCTAGGTCACCCGAGTGAATCCCGTCGGTTATTTAATCTATACCTGCCTTCAGGATTAAGCCGATTGACAGCCTAGAGATAGCTTAGCTATCATACATAGAGTGTGTGTGACATTTTGCACACGTCAAAAACATACGTAGCACCCATTATATATCAGAAAAGAGGTCCGGCCATGACGCAAATCGCCCTGATTGAACCTTCTGAGTTGCGCGCACGTCTGCAAGCAGGAGAGCAATTGCAACTAATTGACGTCCGCGAAGCGGAAGAAGTAGCGGAAGGCATGATTGAAGGTGCCAAGCACATTCCGCTCGGACAGCTTCCGGGTCGTCTTGAAGAAATTGAACGCACCGGTGAAATTATCTTTATTTGCCGGAGCGGTTATCGCAGTGAACGAGCCTGCGAATATCTACAGCAGCTAGGTTATGAAGGCTGTACTAACATGACTGGCGGCATGCTGCAATGGTCACAGGAGCAATAGAATACCTACTTCACAAAAGAGACGGGAACCTTCCCGTCTTTTTTGTTTTAACTCAAAGCTTAGACGCGGTAATGCATTAAAATATTTTGTCCCTATCATAACATAGCGCCAAAAGATTACACAATCCTCTACTGCCATCATAATCGTATCCATAATTATAAATTAAAAAACGGAAGCTTCTTCTACCCATAGGGCAAAAAAGCTTCCGTTGTATTACATAATGCTATTCATACATATCCGTTCGTTCATTAGAACCATTGATGATGGAATACGCCTTCTTTGTCCACACGTTTGAACGTATGGGCACCAAAGTAGTCACGTTGTGCTTGCAACAGATTTGCTGGCAAACGCTCAGTGCGGTAGCTGTCATAGTATGCAAGCGCGCTGGAGAAACCAGGCACTGGAATACCTTGGGATACAGCCACGGAAATCACTTGACGCCATGCATCTTGATACATTTCAACTACATTTTTGAAGTAAGAATCCAGCAACAGGTTTTTCAAGGCAGGATCGCGGTCATATGCATCCTTGATATTTTGCAGGAATTGCGAGCGGATAATGCAACCGCCGCGGAAGATCATAGCAATTTTTCCGTATTTCAAATCCCAATCATATTCATCGGAAGCTGCACGCATTTGAGCAAAACCTTGAGCATAGGACACAATTTTACTTGCAAACAGTGCTTTACGTACGCTTTCGATAAATTCTTTCTTGTCGCCACTGAAGGACTCAGCATTAGGACCGCTCAGCACTTTGCTTGCCGCAATGCGCTCGTCTTTCATAGCAGACAAGAAGCGGGAAAATACAGATTCAGTAATCATGGACAATGGCACACCCAGATCCAAAGCGCTTTGGCTTGTCCATTTACCTGTACCTTTTTGACCTGCAGCATCCAAGATAACATCTACCATTGGCTTGCCTGTTTCAGCATCGTACTGGGAGAAGATGTCAGCTGTAATTTCGATCAGGTAGCTGTCCAGTTCCCCTTTATTCCATTCCGTGAAGATTTCATGCAGCTCTTCTGCATTCACGTTTAGGACTGATTTTAACAGGTGATACGCTTCACCGATCAATTGCATGTCACCGTATTCGATACCGTTATGCACCATTTTTACATAGTGACCAGCACCGTCGGGACCGATATATGTACAGCATGGGTCGCCTTCCACTTTAGCAGAGATTGCCGTTAGAATCGGCTCTACCAGTTTATAGGCACTTTCTTGTCCACCCGGCATGATCGCAGGACCATTCAAGGCACCTTCTTCACCACCGGACACGCCTGTACCAATAAAGCGAAGTCCTTTTTCCTCCAGCTCCTTGCTGCGGCGCTGTGTATCAGGGAAGTAGGCATTGCCTCCGTCTATAATAATGTCGCCCTTGTCCAGATGAGGCACAAGCTGTTCAATCGTGGCATCTGTAGCTTTACCAGCTTGAACCATGATCAGGATTTTACGGGGCGATTCCAATGAGTTCACAAATTCTTCAATGGAGAAAGTACCCGTCAGTTTTTTACCTTCTGCTTCTTTGATAAGATCGTGCGTTTTTTCTGGAGAACGATTAAAAACCGAGACAGTGAAGCCTCTGCTCTCAATATTAAGGGCTAAATTCTTACCCATTACCGCCAGGCCGATCACACCAATTTGCTGTTTTGCCATCTGGTTCCTCATCCTTTGCAACATATTTTGTCTTCTATATCGCCGCTTTACCGCATTACACTTTATGTGAATCGGAATACGTGCACTTCTATTTTAACGTTTTTGGTGTAAGAAGTGAACCCCTGTCTATTCACAGATCAAAACACCCCATTTACATGAGGTGTTCAGATGTACTACGCTTCCATCATCAGCAGTTGGTGGGATAGCGTTTGCAGGCGTTCATGGCAATTCCCGATTTCAGTCTTATCTCCGTCTGTCATCGCTGTGAACAGCTTCTCCAATGCATCGTCCACTTCCATTTTAAGCAGCAGCAGTCGGGTTTCTCCTTCATTGGAAGCGTACATATCCTCCATTTCCTGTGCTGACAGCACCGGTCCCTTCTGATAAATAACACGCTGCTTAAAGCCTGTAACCTCGACCAGACGAATGACCTCACCAAACAAAATATTTTCTACTAAAATATGATGGTCCTTGACTCTTTTGACAATGGCATGGCCCCGGGTGCTTCCAATCAGCTTCTCCAGCCACTCAGCCAGCTTGGCATCGCGGATCACATAATCTCCAGCCAGCTTGTAGTGTCCTGTGCGCAATTGTTGAAAACGGAGCTTCACCAGCTTGCGCCCGGTTCTCACCGACAAAACCAGATATGACTCATCCTCGCTCCAGTACAGCGAATACCCTTCCGATATCAAATCCTTGATCAGATTATGGATATGCCGACGGCTAAACCGGAGCTCTAGATTGCAATATTCTACCTCACAGCCCTTGTTCACGGCATTCCCTCCTTTTTCAAGTCCGATTCAAGAAGTCCGGCTACAGCAAGCCTGCGGCTTTCCCGCTTGATCTTCCCTTGCTCTATTTTATACTTCATTTTATGTAAGGGTACTTGGTTATTTGACCTATTTTTATGAGTAACAGCGCACAATCCTACTTTTGCCTTATATGCTTGTACCGAGCCTGGCCTAAAGTCGGTCAAGCCCGCTGACATTATGCTATAATCGGACATATTACGCCACACGACATGGCTTAACCCATTTACAGGAGGAAAAGGAATGACATTTAGTGGATTTACTGCAAAGGACTTCGATGTTTTTGAAATACCGGGGTTGGAGCCTCGTATGGAAGTGCTGATTCAGCAGGTTCGGCCCAAGCTGGAAGCGATTGGCGAGGAATTAGCTCCATTTCTAACAGATTTATGTGGGGAGCCTATGCATGTTCACGTTGCCAAGCATGCACGACGCAAAGTCAATCCCCCGATAGATACATGGGTAGCCTGGGCGGCAAATAAACGCGGGTATAAGGCGTTGCCCCATTTCGAGGTAGGTATGTTTGCTTCCCATATTTTCGTCATATTCGCAGTCATTTATGAAAGTCCCAATAAAATAACGTTTGCCCAGGCGCTTGAAGCCAACCTGAGCGATGTGCGCTCTAACATACCGGGCCATTTTTACTGGTCCATGGATCATATGGCTCCAGAAGGTACAGAACAGCAGCACATGGACACTGAAGAGTTTCAAACGATCATCCACAAGCTGCAACAGGTAAAAAAAGCCGAGGTCATGTGTGGGCTCCGTATTGATCGTAATGACCCTCTCGCCAGTGACGGAGCAGCATTGCTGCAGACGGTGCGTTCCACCTTTGAGCATTTGCTGCCGCTGTACCGAATGTCTTTCTCGAAAGAGTAGCCCTCGCTGCTTTTCAAGGCGCTGTTCAGGCCTCCACAGTCTTCCTGCGTGGATTCCGCGCCAGAGCCAAGTGGCAGCCAAACATGAGCAGCATCACGACCCCACTGATGATAAATGGAGCTGTGTGTCCAGCACGGTCCCATAGCACTCCTGAAACGAGCGGGCCTATAACCATGCCGGAGCCTTGAAGTGTTAAAAAAAAGCCCCATACCGTTGCTCGCTCGTTTTCCGGAATCAGTCGGGCAAGAAACGTGTTCCATGCAGGCAAAATGAGCGCATATCCCAAACCAATAAGCGCTACGGATACAAACACCAGCGGAATAGATCGAACGATTGAGAAGAAAAACAGCGTAATTCCGGCTAACAAAAAGCCAACATGTAGAAAATACTCCGTTCCAAGTCGGTCGACCAATTTGCCGCAAGGGATCAGTGCCAGCACAGTCACCCCACCGCCTGCAATCAGGAGCACGCTGTACAGGTTCGGTGAAATCCCAAGGTCCGTCCGAGCGTATAGCGTAAGTACTGGGCTGATCAAACCGATAACAAAAGACTGCAAAAACAGCGCCGGGTAAATTAACGGATTGACGTTAAGCTTTGTTTTGAGTACGCCGATCGTCTCTTGGATTCCCCTTAGAATCCCCCGCTTCTGCTTTATGTACCCATCAGACGACACTAGAGCGCTCTGTTCGAGGTCAACTTTGTCAGCAGACCTTTTCGGTCCTGGCAGCATGAGAGCAACCAACAACAAGACAATACTGCATCCTATCAACATCATGAACACCATGCCGTAAGAATGTCCATAGTGGGATATGGCGAAGTTCATAATGAGCGGGCCCAATCCTGTTCCGCCCATAGACGCAATTTCCAGTGTACCCATCGCCGCGCCATTGCTGTTATTAGGCCCGGACATTTCAGTCGTTCCGGTCATAACACAAGGCCAGAGCGGAGAAGTACCTAGACCGAGTAGCAGACACGCGACGACGAGCCACACGGGCTCTGTCAGTACGCTCAGCATAATAATCGCTACAAGCGTAAACAACAGCGCGGTCGACATGGTTCCACGGTAGCCGAGTCGTTCAGCCATCCAGCCCGCCGGTGCCCGAAACGCGTTGTCTCCAAAATACTGAAGTGAAAAGGCCAAACCAATAACCCCAGCCGACAAACCAAGCGTTTCTCCCATATATACCGGCAGGATGGATACCAGAAGAGATCCTTTCATAAATTCGACCAGAAATACCAAAACCCATAATTTAGTAAAAAAAGGAGTCCACAACCGCTGCGGAGCTTTTTTTCGTCCTATTTGTCTCATCTAATCCACATCCTCCACCTTCATTTTTTGGCTATAAAGACCGGGTTCTCCGCCTACTCCACTCTTTCGCAAATAAATGCGCCCTCAATCGCTTGCATTCCTACTTTAAACTGCTATACTCAATTTTGTTCTATTATCACTTGCACAGGATTGTCGAAATCCTGCACGAAAGGTTGTGACAACACTAATGAATCAAAGCAACACCCCGCTTTTTACTGCTTTGAAAAAGCATGCTCAGAGCAACCCGGTTCAATTTCACATCCCAGGTCATAAAAAGGGAGTGGGAGCAGATTCGGAATTTCGCGAATTTATGGGGGATAATGCCTTTTCCATAGATATGATCAACATCGCTCCATTGGACGATCTGCATCAGCCTTCAGGCGTCATCGAAGAAGCTCAAAAGCTTGCAGCAGAGGCCTTCGGAGCTGATTATACGTATTACAGTGTACAGGGGACAAGCGGAGCCATCATCACCATGATTATGTCGATTTGCATGCCTGGTGATAAAATTATTGTACCCCGAAACATACACAAATCTATAATGTCTGCCATTATCTTCGCTGGTGCGAAGCCGGTATTCATTTCTCCAGTCAGTGATGAGAATCTCGGTATTCACCACGGGGTTACAACCAAGTCCGTACGCCGGGCATTGGAACGCCACCCTGACGCCAAGGGCGTCCTTGTTATCAACCCGACATATTACGGTGTGTGCGCCGATTTGAAGGAAATTGTAGATCTCGCTCACAGCTATAATGTGCCGGTCCTGGTCGATGAGGCTCATGGAGTACTGATTCATTTTCACTCTGATCTACCGATGTCCGCCATGGAGGCGGGAGCAGACATGTCAGCTACAAGCGTTCACAAGCTGGGTGGTTCCTTGACTCAAAGCTCAATCCTGAATGTAAATACGAAAAACGGATTCGTTAATCCGCAGCGTGTACAAACGATTTTCAGTATGCTGACAACAACGTCGACTTCGTATATTCTGTTGGCTTCGTTAGACACATCCCGACGTAATCTGGCCCTTAACGGTCATGAAATAGCACAACGCGCCCTTGATTTGGCTGAATATTGCCGCTCAGAGGTTAACAAGATTGAAGGGCTATATTGCTTTGGTAGTGAAATTCTCGGCACGGAAGCTACCTACGATTATGATCCAACCAAAATTACGGTTCATATCCGCCATTTGGGCCTTACCGGATACGATGTGGAAAATTGGCTGAGAGATCACTATAATATCGAGGTTGAACTTAGCGATATGTACAATATTCTTTGTTTGGTGACCCCTGGGGATACCAAAGAGGAAATTGAAATTTTGTTGAAAGCTCTGCGTGAGCTGGCTTCTCTGCACTATTCCACAGGTCAGGAGCATGAGCTGGTTGTAAAGATACCAGATATCCCTCAGCTCTCCCTCATTCCAAGAGACGCTTTTTATGGAGATACGGAAATCGTGCCCTTCAAGGAATCTGCTGGTCGCATTATTGCAGAATTCATTTATGTGTATCCACCGGGTATTCCGATCTTACTGCCAGGAGAAGTTATTTCGCAGGACAATATTGATTATATTGTTGATCATGTAGAAGTAGGCCTGCCTGTTAAAGGACCTGAGGACCGAACAGTACATCAGGTGAAGGTTATCGTCGAGACTGACGCTATTTCATAATATTGATCGGACAACACATGCTTACAAAATATGTTGATAGTTAACAAAAAAAGCCCCTATTTGGGGGCTTTTTTTCTTGAAGAGCTTATAACAGCTGCTATTTCCAATTCTATTCGTATTGGGCAACAAGCTCGCTATATGCAGCTTCTACACGTTTCCACTCATCTTCGTCCTCAATATTGTAAAGCACCATTTCTTCGTTTTCTTCTTCCATACGAAGAATAATGCCATCCGCTTCGGGATTGCCTCGCTCAAGCAGAAGAGCATAAACGTGATCTTCTACATCAAAGGTCTCTACCAGCACCATTTCTACATCTTTACCATTTTCATCAGTTAGCGTAAGAACCATTTCTTCATGTTCGTGGTCATGATCGTGGTTGCAGGCTTCACCGTGTTCATGTTTGTGATCACTCATGGAAATACCTACCTTCAAATTGTTTTATTTTCCCCCGTATCGTAACATGATCAAGGGTGCAGGTCAATTTGTGGTATGCCTAATTTATCGCTGTAATGACTTTTTCGGACACCAAGGTATAGCTGCCGTCTTTGCTCTCTTTAATATAGAAACCAACCCGGTAATTCCCTGCTGTTTTGAAATCATACGTAAAGTCGTTCGTACGGAACCAGAAGTTATCCTTTTGCGCTCCTTTGATATCTTGAGACTGAATATCCTTCACGTTGCCCGAAGGGTCGGTGATCGCTACCTTCACTCCGGAGATATCTGTTTTCAAGGTATCAATTTGACTAAATACATTAAATTTCACTTTATTGCCTTTATTCACGTTACCAAACACAGTATCTCCCTTGAACAGGAACATATGCACGTTAGGCTGGTCGAAAACAACTTTTCCACCGGATGGATCAAAATTTACAAGTCCGTTAAAATCACGGATGGGCACATAAGTCTTCCCATCAATGACAACTGCACCATCTTTTGACACCTCTCCATTAATAATCAACTGTACTTGGTCCTTGGCGGATTCCGCCGAAATGGCGGTCCCTCCCATTATTGAAAAGGCCATCATTAGGGCCATCACTCTTCTCCATTTCATCACTACTAATCCCTCCATCGTCATCTGTTAAAAACCTTCTGTCGTACATTTATACCTAGCTCAGCCGCACAAGTTGCGCTGTGTTTCACAAATTGTCCAAAGTTTTTACAGAAGGAGCCAAATCTTTAGTTCCAGCAGCATAGGTGGTAAAATACGACTGTAGAATGTCCTAGTACACAAAGTCTGGAGGATAGATCCATTATGAGCCTAACGATACAAATGCTTGGCACAGGCAGTGCCTTTGCCAAACATTATTACAACAACAACGCGCTGCTGGACAGCGGAGAAGGCAAACTGCTAATCGATTGTGGTACAACCGCTTCGTTAGCATTACACCAAATGCGCGTTCCTTTGCCTGATATTGACGCCATTTTAATCACACATATTCACGCAGATCATGTCGGAGGTTTGGAGGAATTCGGTTTTCAAATGAACATTCTCCATCGTCGCAAGCCTCTACTTTATATCGCCGAACCCCTAATCCACCCTTTATGGGAGCATACACTCAAGGGCGGGATGTCACAGCAGGGTATGATTGACAAGCTTGAAGATGTATTCGAGGTA
The DNA here is from genome assembly GCF_022531965.1 of Paenibacillus peoriae. Classification (GTDB taxonomy): domain Bacteria; phylum Bacillota; class Bacilli; order Paenibacillales; family Paenibacillaceae; genus Paenibacillus; species Paenibacillus polymyxa_D. Next base: position 3,583,390 of record NZ_CP092831.1, read on the forward strand.
AACGTAATAACGCTTGGTGTGCCCACTACATTAGTATCCGGTATCCAGGTGGAGCTGATCCCTACACGGCATATTCCTGGTAAAAACAGTTATTCCTTATTCATAAATGACCGACTTTTTTATAGTGCAGATATGGTTTTTGACCCTGATTTGCTTCATCATCTGGTGCATGAACGAGGATGTCGGAGTATTCTGCATGAGGTTCAATTACAAGATGCCGGAGAAGTCCATACGACGTTGAACGAGCTGCTAAGCTTGGCGCCATCTCTTCAAGAGCGGATTCATTTGATGCACTATAGTGATGATATGGAACAATTCAGGGATAAAGCTGGCGTCATGTCCTTTCTGGAACAGCAACGATTATATCAACTTGCAGAGTTGGAACGTGCAGAGTAGCATGCTAAATACAGCTTAACAATTAACAAAAAGCCGCCTGGCTATCCTTTGTAGGAAAGCCAGGCGGCTTGCTAGTTCTTGAATATATTGATGAACTTGCATTCTAATGTTGCGAGTTAAGGTCAGAACAATGGCAGTTGATCCAGGTTATTAGAAGGATCTCCGTCGGCATCTCCCCGAATTCGTTTGCTGCCATCCTTGGCCTTGAAAACGTTAACGCCTGCAATTGAGCCTGTCTCAATCTCATTCAAAGCTTGGCTATAATCTAAAATTCGACCGGTAGATGTCTGAAAAGACGTAAGGTCGCCATCCCCGTTTTTACGTACTGCTGTAATTTGCTCCCGTTCTGTATTAGCCATGCTGTATCGCTCCTTATCCATAATATAGTGGAGGAACTTTTACTAGCATGCGCATTGTACAGATTTGTATGCACCTTGCGCTGCCGACTACAACTTTTTGCGCATACGAACATGCGGTATTCCCGCATCGTCAAAAGGTTCATCGGAGATCGTCTCGTAGCCAAGCTTTTCGTAAAACTTCTCGGCTTGACATTGGGCATCTAGCAACGAGTATCTTAACCCCAATTCACGTGCACGTTCCTCCAGTGCTAGCAGTAATACACGTCCATAGCCTGCGGCACGATGCTCCTTGAGAACGGCAATACGTTGCATTTTAGCTGTATCTTCCTCATAGTATGTCAACCGACCAGTGGCCACCATTTCACCATGTTCACAAATTAGCAAATGATGGGCCGTATCTCCCAGCTTGTCATAATGGTCAATTTCTAAATCGAGAGGAACCTTTTGCTCATCGACAAACACTTTGGTACGGATCGATATTGCCTCCTGTAGCTGCTCCTCTGTTGTTACACTTATAATTTCTGCGGCCATCACCTGTTCCCCCTATCATTAACTCCAAATTTGTAAACTCACTAAATTCGAATTATATATATAAATGGTCATGAAGTACAGGCTGACTTCTATTTTTTCACTTTACATATATGGTTAATACATGATATTATCTAATAACCGAAGGACGGTAGCTCAGCGGGAGAGCATTATCTTGACAGGGTAAGGGTCATGGGTTCGATCCCCATCCGTCCTATTTGTCAAAAGCCTTGATATTCAAGGCTTTTTTGTTTGTCTAGAGATAAATCCAGTTATCCTGTTTTTTAATCAAAATGATACTTATAAGATAAAAAAGCCGCCCGGAAAGATAGGGTCGACTTTTCTGTATACTCAGATCATTGTAATTTAACAATGTCATTTTTTCTTCAGCAAAGCTTTTCACCTTAATCCTTCTATTTATATAGAAGAAAAAAAACAGGACCTCAGCACAATACGCATAGAACTCTTAGATTACGATATAAACCGCCCCGCTCTCACCGTCAATCTCCGTCGGGTAAGCAGTCACACATCCAGTATCTGGCTCTTGCACCCGGCCAGTGGAAAGGTCAACTTTCCAGTCATGGAGCGGACAATGGATTGCTGAGCCACATATCATTCCTTCGGATAACCGTCCCCCTTTGTGCGGACAACGATTCTCAAGTGCATGCACGCTGCCATCGCTCAGACGGAATACAGCTATTTCTGTATCATGAATGCGAACTGTCCTTGCTCCACGTCGGTCAATTTCGTTCAAATTAGCTATTCTGATTCTGTTGGTTGTCGTATTGGTCTCCATTTTGTCAGCCCCCTATTCCATTACTGGCTTAAGTTCCGGCAGCTGCACAAAATTTTTGCGCAGCTCTTCGTTGTGAATAATTTCGTGCCACGGATCAGTCGTCGTGCTTAATGTCTCTTCTATTCTGGTCACCAGTTGCTTCCTCGTCTCTGCATCCGAAAGTGCCTGTTTGATGGATTCCACTCCGACCCGTTCCAACCAATGGGCTGTGCGTTCGTTCCAATTGGCCTGCTCACGATAATACTGCAGATAGGCACCGGTCCATTCCATCACTTCATCCTCGGTTCTAACGGTACAAAGTAGTTCAGCTGCCCGAACCTTGATACCCCCGTTACCTCCAACGTAGATCCCCCAGCCACCGTCAATAGCAACGACGCCCAAATCCTTGATCGTCGCTTCAGCGCAGTTACGCGGGCAACCGGACACAGCCAGTTTGACTTTGGATGGAGCATTCAGACGTTCAAATGCCTTTTCCAACCGGATGCCCATCCCCATAGCATCCTGCGTGCCAAAGCGGCAAAAGGTATTACCTACACACGTCTTAACCGTTCGCAGCGTCTTTCCATAGGCATATCCAGACGGCATATCCAACTCGGCCCAGATCCCTGGCAAATCCTCTTTTTTCACACCAAGCAGGTCAAGACGTTGACCACCCGTAAATTTAACCAGAGGCACATTGTATTTCTCCGCGACAGCAGCAATTTTCTTCAGGTCGGCAGGTGAAGTAACTCCTCCATAAATGCGGGGCACGACAGAATAGGTGCCATCTTTTTGTATATTGGCATGGTACCGTTCATTCGTAAATCTGGATTCCTTCTCATCTTCATAATCCAGTGGCCATAGCATACCTAGATAATAATTGAGGGCCGGCCGACATTTAGTGCAACCTTCCGGTTCGTTCCATCCCAGCACATTCATCACTTCTTTGACACTCTTTAATCCCATCTCCCGAATGCCATCAATGATCGCTTCCCGGTCAAGCGTCGTACAACTACAAATACCCTCTTTCATCGTTTCTCCGGCTTCTGCGCCTGCGTATAGCTGTAAGAGTCCCTCCACTAATGGCTTGCAGCCGCCACATGAGGCCGATGCTTTTGTGCATGCCTTAATCTCCCCGACACTCCGGCAGCCAGCCGCAACCGCCTCTCCAATGTCACCCTTGGATACACCATTACATCCACATACAATTTCGTCATCAGGCATCTGCTCCAGCATCATGGAGCCACTAGCTTCTGGTTGACCAGGATTGAAGCCAAGTAATAACTCTTTCTCTCGGCCAACCACCGACTCGCCACTTTTGATCAACGAAAACAGCATGGCTCCGTCAGACGTATCCCCAAACAGAACGGCTCCGATCAGTTTTTCTTCCTTGATTACGATTTTTTTGTAGACGCTACCAATATCATCCTGATACCGCAGGGAACGTGTTCCCGGTTCATCCTTGTAATCCCCTGCTGAAAACACGTCGACACCCGATACCTTCAACCTTGTCGAGGTAACTGAACCACTGTAGCCGGGAGTCTCCATTCCCGCGAGTCGCTGAGCCAGTACACCACCTTGCTCATATAATGGAGCAACCAGCCCGTAAGTGATTCCCCGGTGTTCTGCACATTCTCCAACGGCGTAGATGCCGGGGATATTCGTTTCCATGTGATCATTTACGATGATCCCGCGGTTTACAGGGATTCCCGCCGACACCGCCAGTTCAATGTCTGGTTTGATGCCTACCGCCATAACGATCAGATCCGCTTCCAACTCGCTGCCATCGGCAAATTTCAACCCTTCCACGCGGCGACGTCCTGTTATAGCCGCCGTCCGCTTATTGACCAGAAATGTCATTCCCTGCTCTTCCAGCTCGCGCCGTAGCATAAGGGAAGCAGCCTCATCCAGCTGCCGATCCATAATATATCCGTTAATATGGATAACTGTGACGTCCATCCCCAAGTTAAGCAGCCCCCTGGCTGCCTCTAGTCCAAGCAATCCGCCACCGATGACGGCTGCTTTTTTGTGCGTCTTCGCCGTCTCCATCATCGTTTCACAGTCACGAATATCCCGGAAACCGATAACACCATCCTTGTCGGCCCCTGGAAGCGGCAGAATAAAGGCTTTAGACCCCGTTGCCAACAACAACAAATCATAAGAGATGCATACGCCGGAGCGTGATGTCACCTGCTGCTTTTCCGTGTCGATAGCTGTGACAGGATCATTGGTATACAATCGAATATTGTTGTCTTCATACCAACTCCAGTCGTTGATGACAATATCCTGCAAACCAGCCCCTCCCGCCAGAACGGAAGACAGCATGATCCGGTTATAGTTTGGATGGGGCTCGGCCCCGAATACCGTAATCTCATAGCTACCTGGTGCAAGCTTCAGCAAATGTTCGAGAGTGCGTATCCCCGCCATTCCGTTGCCGATCAACACTAACTTTTGGATATTGTTCATCAGGTCACTCCCCTTCCATTTGTATCCTCAAAACATAAAAAGCCCGCTTCACATATGGGGATTCAAAATATCCCCCACATGAGAAAACAGGCTCCATTGCCGTTTCATCGAATACGCCGTTGTATCCATCAGAGTATGGAATTAAAAAGTATTGTAGCTAATATATAATGGTTCAAATGATATGTCAACATTCCTTACGCATTAACTTATAAAAAATTATATTTTATCACCATGTAACATGTCTATGACGTATAAAATATCACTCCCCTACAAAATTAGGATTGATTTTCAGACCAAAACACGCCAAAATGGTTTAAAAGTCCGTTTTAACTTGATGATGGTGGAAAAATAAAGCAAACGGATAAAATCCAATGTCATATTTGTTATCAATGAATACCATCCCCATCGCTAACTACCCTTCATATTACAGAGAGGAGGAGCCCGCTTGCGTTCCTTGTTGGTAATTCACTTACATTCTGACCATGTATCTGAGCAGACACACGCCGTTTCCTCATGGCAGGCAGGACCTGAAAACCTTTTAGAATCCAACGGATACCTAACTCTGCCCTGCCGCAATGAATCTGAAATCAAACAGCTAATCCTTAATGCAGATGCGGCGGTACTAGACATGCCTGTCGGCACGATCAGCATGTGGGGTGGCAGGCTGGAGCAAGCCAAAGCAGTCCCGTTGCTCTGGTGGTGCAGCGCAGAATCAGCGTTATCATCGACAGAGGCTTGTGAAGCTGATGTCACTGTTGATGGCATTCTAACCCCTTCTATGGCAGCCCATGAGCTGAATTGGGCTCTTCATTTTAGTGCCAAACGCTTTTTTGAACGCCAGCACTGGCAAAGTGAACGCAAGCAACTGACCGCTCGGTTGGAAGAACGCAAATGGATTGATATGGCGAAAGGAATACTTGGAGAAGTAAACGGTATCCCGGAAGCGGAAGCATATGATGTGCTGCGGAAAAAAGCAATGAACGAACGCAAACGTATCGTTGATGTGGCAATTTCCATCGTCAAAGCACAGCAAATGCTAAAAGCATAAATCTGAAAGGGGCCTGAACATGAATATCATAGAAATATTAAAAGAAGTGGGTCGTGGCAAAAGGGGCGCCCGGGATCTGAATTACGCCGAAGCCGAAGCTGCTGCCGAACTTATTATGACCCAGTCAGCAACCCCTGCTCAAATCGGAGCTTTCTTTGCCGCGGAGCGCATTAAAATGGAGAGTGTTGGCGAGCTGGAAGCATTCGTAAACGTCTGCCGTAAATATACCCATCGCTACCCGATGCATAAAGGTATTGATTTCGCCGGTCCGTATGATGGCAGGAAGTCTTCATTTATTGCCACCTTCGCAACGGCCTTTCTACTCGCCTCATGCGGAATTCCTGTAACGATGCATGGTAGTGCACCCCTCCCTCCCAAATGGGGTGTTACGCTCCCGCTTTTATTGCAGGAAATGGGAGTAACGCCCCGGAACATGACGCGTGAAATCGCCGTTCATGCCGCGAAGCTGACTGGTGTACTGTTCGTAGCCTCCGAACAGTGGTGTGTGCCCCTGCGAGATATGCGGCCCATTCGCGAAGAACTGGGGCTTCGCACAGTGCTGAATACTGCCGAGAAACTGGTTGATTACGGTTCTTCCCCATATATTGTATTCGGCGTTTTCCACAATACCGTGTTCGAAAAGACGGCGAAACTCATACAAAATCTGAATTACCACAGAGCTCTGATCGTCCAAGGGAGCGAAGGATCGGAGGATCTGTTCATCGATCGGCCGACCCGGACTTACCTGCTTGCTAACGGCGAGGTATCATTACAGGTTATTGATCCGGAAATGTACGGACTGGATTCGGTGGTACCAGAGCATAACTGGACCCCCGCTGAACAACTGCGCATTACGGAGGAAGTGCTACAAGGCATAGCTTCTTTAGCCTTTTCGAATCAAGTGTTACTCAACAGTGCGGTCCGACTGTTCGTTGCAGGGCGAGTTGACTCCATAGAGGAAGGTTTGTATACCTGCAAACCGCTGCTAGAAAATGGGCACGCCTGGGGTTTGTATTGTCACTGGCGGGAAGCCATGCTCAGAACAGAAATAAAAACGGGAGCAGACAGATCTGAAACCCGATTGCATTTATAATTACTGGCGTCACGCAGTCTGTGATTACGAGCCCTAAACTGTCCAACTCAAAAAGGCTAGCTCCCTCACTCATACAAGGGGGCTGGCCTTTTATGCAAAGAAAAAGTCACTTACTCCGTCCTGCTCTAGAACTCCGACCATTCCTCGTTATCTGCACTGGTTGCGGCTGCAGCCAGATGAAGGGGACGGATGCGTACAGCTGCCGTTTTGAAGCCAGGCATCCGACAGAACGGATCAAGATCAGGGCGGGTCGCCCGATTAACATTTTGTATCCCACCCCAATGCATGGGCACGAAGAGCGTATCTTCGCGGATATGTGGTTTGATCCGGCTGCGGACAGTGAAGCTGCCGCGCTGTGATGCTATTTCTACCCACTCCCCGTCCCTGATGTGCCAGCGTCGCGCTGTCCGCGGATGAATTTCCACATAATTCTCAATCTCTCGCGCGGCCAGCGACGGACTTCTGCGCGTTTGTGCACCGGTCAAATAGTGAGCCAGTACACGGCCGTTCGTCAAAATAAGCGGGTACTCCTCTGATATCTCCTCTCCTGCTCCACAGCTTTCAACCACCGTAAAAACAGCCTTTTGATCAGAATGGGCAAAGGTTTCCCGAAACATTGTATCCATACCGGCTCTGTCCGTAGACGGGCATGGCCAATATACTCCTTCTTCACGACGCAGCCTGTCGTATGTGATCCCGTAGTAATCGGAAGGACCGCCCCGGCTGGCGAGCCGCAGTTCTTCAAAGATATGCTCGGCATCCCTGTACGAGAAATAGCCGCCCTTGTTTAGCTTTGCAGCCACCTGACACAAAATGTTCCAGTCATCTCTAGCCTCGCCTGGTGCGGGCCTCGCCGCTTCCCGTAGCAGAACGCGGCCCTCCAGATTGGTCATCGTCCCCATATTCTCCAAATAAGATGTCACAGGCAAAACAACGTCAGCCATTCGCGCGGTTTCCGTGAGAAACATATCCGCCACAACCAGCAGATTCAGCTTTTTGAGGGCTTTCTCCACCAGCCGGACATTCGGGTTAGATACAATAGGATTAGAGCCCATCACGAACAAAGCTTGGATTTGTTTCTGATGGACAAGCTCCATCATTTCATAGGCGGACACCCCTTTTCCTGGCAAACTGCTTGGTTTCACTCCCCATACGGACGCCACATAGGCTCGATCTTCTTCATCCTCAATCGATCTGTAACCAGGAAGCTGGTCAGCCTTTTGGCCGTGCTCTCGTCCCCCTTGCCCGTTTCCCTGACCTGTGATAGCTCCATAACCGCATCCTTCCCTTCCAATCTTGCCAGTGGCCAGCACCAGATTAAGAAATGCACGCACCGCCATATGTCCATCTGTCTGCTGTTCAACACCCCTGGCCGTAAAAACGATGCCCGTCTCCACACTGCCAAAGGCACGTGCTGCCTGCTGGATCATTTCTACTTCAATTCCGCACAACGCAGCCGATTCTCTCAGATCCACACCCTTCAAATGAGTCAACAGCTGGTCATAGCCGTTGGTCCGCTTGCGGATAAACTCTTCATTCGCAAATCCCTCATCCACGATGACCTTTAGCATGGCATTGGCCAGCACAGCATCCGTACCCGGCTTGATTTGCAGGTGCAAATCAGCGGCGGCCGCCGTTGGTGTCGCGCGCGGGTCAATTACGATGACAAAGGCGCCGTTTTCCTTCGCCTGGTGAAAGTAAGGCATTAAGGTCGGCTGGCATTCAGCGATATTCGTACCTGCGAGCACAATACAACGAGCCAACGGAATATCAGCCAGCCTGCAGGTCAGTCCGCGATCAATGCCAAACACTTTACTGCCAGCGGATGCCGCTGCCGACATGCAGAAGCGCCCGTTATAGTCGATATATCGCGTACCTACAGCCACTCTTGCAAATTTGCCGAGTAAATAAGCCGTTTCATTGGAGAGTGAACCTCCACCGTAAATTCCGATTGCATCAGGACCTTGTGTGGACAGTAGCGTAGAGAAACTGCTAGCTATAGTATCCAACGCCTCCTCCCACTTGACGGGAACCAGTTGGCCCTCTTTGCGAATGAGGGGCTGTACCAGCCTTTCCGCATGAGTCGCATGCTGATGCGCATTCATTCCCTTGATGCACAACCTACCCTGCGAGGCTGCATTATGCTTCCCTTCCGCCTTATACACTGTACGAATGATACCCGCAAGTGTCTCTGTACCCGTGCTAACGGTCATCTTACATTGCACGCTGCAAAACGGGCACTGCGTATCCATTACTGACGGTACATGTAGCCCAGCTTCCGGTTTGCCTTCTCCCGACTGACACATCAAAGCCACCTTCCTTTCGCCATTTTTCGGAATTTTATCGTCTGCACGATAGATAATTCGCCATAACTCCAACTCAACCCGTCATCCTGTCAGCATTGTGGTCCGCAGACTACCCGCTAGACCACTTCGAAGAGCAGCGTCAAGCACACTTTCCCGTAATGCCAGAACACCAGTCCTTTCAATCCACTCCCACATTTTTTCCCCATACCGGGCACTATGTCGGTATATTTGCAAGCAAGTTGCAGTCAGCAGAACCGCTTCTGTCGGGTCTTCCTCCAATCCAAGCAGGTGCCCCTGGCGAACCGGATGCTCTGCCTGGCCACCCGCATAGACCTCCCAGCCTGCTGGAGAACGAGATATTCCAATATCGTGGACAAGTACACCTCCGGGATACGCCGATCCAGGACAAATAGCAACTCTAACTAATGCTGGCAATGCGAGACTTCCCCATAAAGTTGCCAACCGCTCTCTTAGCCAGGCTACTTCTACAAATGCCTGATCCATCAGATCCGACTCAACAAAAGACCGATCCTCGGCATTTAGGTTCGTAAAGCGCAGACCCGCAGAGGGCGCCTCTCCTCCGTACTGCGGTGTGACCTGAACCGCAACGCCAGCCCCTAATGGATTTGTCGCAGATCTGTCGCGCAACCCGAGAGATTCCAAGTAATAAAGTACAGCCGGACGACACAATTCACACCCCTGCTGTCTAGTCCAACCGAGACGGGATACTACTTCACCTGGAGTCTGACAGATTGCGTCCACCATAGCTGTTTTAAGCGAATCATGATCGTAATGCGTACATCCACAAACAGGGACAATTTCTTGGGCGGTTGGAGTAACTACAGGTCCGGAATCTGTGGATCGGGACAAACTATTTTTGACCAGTGCAGCCACCAGCGGCCGACATCCCCCACAGGAACCGGACGCTTTGGTCCGGCTCTTCACCTCTTCCACCGTCTTCAGCTTATCCGTGGCAATCGCTCGCAAAATAGCCCCCTTACTCACGCCGTTGCACGCACATACCGTTTCTTCTTCCGGCAGTGCGGCTGCCGCATCCTCTGCTTTGCTCCGGCTGTTATCCCGGGATGTAAGCTCTGTAGCGGACGCCCCGCGCCGTACCATTCCGAGCAACGAGGTACTTTCCGCCGTATCTCCGTACAAAATGGCGCCAGTGACAGCACCGCCGTGCATCATCACTTTTTTATAAACCTCCAGCATCCCGTTATATTCCATAACTGCTGTCTCGTTTCCCTCATCGCGAATGTCTCCTGCGGAAAACACATGGATCCCCGCTACCTTGAGCTGCGCATACGGAATCGTCCCTTCATAGGGAGCCGTTTCACGACCACAAATAACTTTTGCCAGCACTTTGCCCTGCTCATATAGCGGCGCCACCAGTCCGTATGAAATCCCCCGGTGCTCAGCACATTCGCCGACGGCATAAATACCAGGAATACTCGTGCGCATATAATCATCCACGACAATGGCGCGGTTTACAGTCAGACCGCTATCCTGAGCTAATTCGATATTCGGTCGGATACCAACCGCCAGCACAACCAAATCCGTGTCCAGCCTGTTCCCGTCCGCAAACATCAAGCCTTGCGCCCTGTTTCGGCCTATGATGTTGACCGTTTCCTTCGCCAAATGAAACCTCATGCCCTGTTCCTTCAACTTTCGCTGCAGAAGCACAGCTGCCGTCCGGTCAAGCTGACGGTTCATAAGATACTGCGCATTATGAACAACCTCAGTTTCCATCCCTAGATTCAGCAGGCCTTGAGCAGCTTCAAGTCCTAACAGCCCCCCTCCGATAACCGTGGCCCTGCGGTATGTTTTGGCATATCTAGCCATGGTTTCACAATCATTCACATCACGAAAAGCAATTACTCCCTGTTTTCGCACTCCAGGAATGGGCGGAATGAAAGGTAATGAGCCCGTTGCCAATATGAGCATGTCATAAGGTTCTTTCATGCCGGATTCCGTTTCCACCATCCCGGTTGCAACATCAATACGACAGACGCGTTCACCCGCGTACAGCTTTACCCCGTTCTCTTCATACCAGTCCCAGTCATGGGTAACGATATGTTTAAATGAGCTCTCCTCCTGAAGCATTTTGGACAGGAGCACTCGGTTGTACCCGGGACGGGGCTCTGCACCAAATATCGTGATTTGGAACCGCTCTGGCTCCAAATTGAGTATTTCCTCCACACATTTGATGCCTGCCATACCATTGCCGACGACGACCAGTTTTTTCATCATGTTAAACCAGCCCCATTCTCAGAATAAAATAAGACAGAAAAAGCCCTTCTCCATTCAATGGAAAAGGGCACCGTTGCCGTAAAAGTCGGCACATCGTTGTGCCGATATGTATCTAAGATTACTGAATTGTGAATGTCATGTCAACATTCAATACATGAAAACTATATTTTCACCTTTTATTTAATTTTTTTCTCGCATTTGTGTTATGTATATTGACATACAATAGATCCTTTTTTATAATTTGAATTAAAATCACTCCAACGTGATCATACCAAGTCGACTCACAATGAAGTGTGTCAACCACGGCAATGAAGCCGCAAACCGTTTCCTAGATACCATGTAGGGGCGATTTGCGGCTTTTCATGTTCAAATTACATTTTGCAGACAAAGAACAACAATTAGAACAGGAGAGATGGAGAATGAACAAAAAAAGTTTCTGGAAAAGCGGACACAAGCCCACCTTATTTGGTTCCTTTCTGTATTTTGATATCAGTTTTATGATATGGGGGATGATCGGACCGTTGGCCGTTGTAATTGCCAATGATTATCCAATGGACCCTGTACAAAAAGCCAATCTTGTCGCTCTACCCATACTCGGTGGTTCCCTGCTGCGGCTCGTGCTCGGATTCATGTCGGATTATATCGGTCCCAAGCTCACAGGACAGATTGGTATGCTTGTCACGATCATCCCGCTTTTGCTCGGCTGGCTGTGGGTTGATTCGCTGGAGCAATTATACGTTGTTGCCCTACTCCTGGGCGTAGCTGGAGCTTCATTTGCAGCTGCGCTGCCGTTAGCCGGTCAATGGTACCCCAAAGAGCATCAAGGCTTGGCTATGGGAATTGCCGGAGCCGGTAATAGTGGTACCGTCCTTGCGACTTTGTTCGCCAACCGCATTGCTCAACATTTTGGCAGTTGGGAAGCCGTTTTCGGATTGGCCATCCTCCCCATCTTAATCGTCTTCATTCTGTTCAGTATTTTTGCCCGCAACAGCCCTCACCGCCCGGCACCAAAAAATCTGTCGCAATATGCTTCGGTGCTCAAACAGAGGGATGCCTGGGTATTCTGTGCCTTTTATTGCGTGACGTTTGGCGGATTCGTTGGCCTTTCTAATTATTTGACTATTTTCTTCAATACCCAGTATGGCCTCTCCGCGGTACATGCCGCCGATTTTGCAACCGTTTGTGTGATTGCCGGAAGCTTTTTTCGTCCTGTAGGTGGCTTTTTATCCGATCGGATTGGTGGTTCACGCATGCTAATGTACTTGTATGCGGGGGCCGGGATTATGCTCGCCGGCATTGCGTTTTTACCGCCACTTACCGTGGTAGTTGTGCTGCTGTTTGTAGGCATGATGTGCCTTGGCGCTGGCAACGGCTCTGTATTCCAGCTCGTGCCGCAGCGCTTCGGCAACGAAATCGGGCTCATGACCGGCATCGTCGGCGCTGCTGGTGGCATAGGCGGGTACTTTCTCCCTCTTATACTGGGTCATCTGTACAAATCAACGGGTTCCTATATGCCGGGCTTCATCTGTCTGAGCCTACTTACGTTCTGTGCCTTTACCCTCGTCATCATAATGCAATTGAAATGGCGTAACAGCTGGATGCGACGCTCTGCTACAGTTACTGATGAAGCCGTCAATCGCATTGGAGAATTAAATGCCTGATATTCATTAAATATAAAGCTGCGAAAAATATAAAGCTGCGAAGCATTGAATTGTCCCTCAACCATCCCTATAGCCCAAAAAATGGCTTAACTTCGTTTATATAAAATGAAGTTAAGCTATTTTTCATGCACACTCAATCGAATCACACCTATAAAAACTATGATAAACATCACATTAGATCAATATTTTCCGAAAATATTATGAAAATTAAATGAAATTTTCATTTAAAAACATTGAAAATCGCTTTTATTTTCATAATTTCTCTTATGTAAACACTTATATAACCATTTTTCACACAACATACTTGTTCACTTGGTTTAAAATAAGGCGTATACTTGTTCACGAATTGTTCAAGGATGAACTAAATGTAATTTTCTAGAAAGAAGGAATTAAAAATGCGTGCTTTTCATTTTACGGAAGACGGATCTATCGAAACCAAATTAACCGGAAAAGATCTACTTGCCAACCCACTGCTGAATAAAGGAGTGGCTTTTACCTTGGAAGAACGGAAACAACTTGGACTTGACGGTCTCCTTCCTCCTACGATATTAACTATTGAGGAGCAGGTTCAACGGGTTTACGAGCAATTTCAGAGCCAACCGGATAATTTGCGTAAAAATGTTGCGTTAAATGATCTTTTTAATCGCAATACGGTCCTTTATTATCGTTTGCTCTCTGAGCACCTAAGCGAAATGCTCCCGATTGTTTATACACCAACAGTAGGCCAGGCTATACAGGAATACAGTCATGAATATCACAAGCCTGGTGGTATGTATTTATCTATTGATAATCTGGCGGGTATTGGAGAGGCTTTTAAGAATTTGAACCTGGACCCTGATGATATCGACCTGATCGTAGCCACAGATTCCGAGAGTATTTTGGGAATCGGGGACTGGGGAGTCGGAGGTATTAATATCTCTATTGGTAAGCTTGCTGTGTATACAGCTGCTGCTGGTATAGATCCTAGCCGGGTGCTGGCAGTTGTTCTTGATGCAGGTACAAACAACGAGAAGCTATTGGAAGATCCTTTATATATGGGGAATCGTCACAAACGTGTACGTGGAGAACAATATGATCAATTTATTGACACTTATGTTCAGGCTGCACTTTCCTTTTTCCCGAATGCTCTGCTGCACTGGGAAGATTTGGGCAATGTCAATGCACGGAACATTATCAATAAATACGGAAATAGTATTTTGACTTTTAATGACGACATTCAAGGTACTGGAGCGGTTACACTCGCAGGTGTGATGTCCGGTGTTCAATTGTCCGGAATCCCACTGAGCAAGCATCGGGTTCTAGTCTTTGGTCCAGGAGCTGCCGGAATCGGCAATGCAGACCAAATTAGCGCCGCCATGATGCTGGAAGGACTGTCAGAAGCAGAAGCAAGACGTAACTTCTGGGCTTATGATTACCGTGGCCTGCTTACCAACGAAACAGAAGGACTTTTTCCATTTCAGGTTCCTTATGCGCGTGATGCTGCAGAATGCCGTGACTGGGAACATGCTGAAGATGGAAAAATCCCTCTGCTTGAAGTCATTCGCCGCGTGAAACCGACGATTATGATTGGTACTTCCGGTGTTAGTGGGGCATTTAGTGAGGAAATCGTTAAAGAAATGGCCAAACATACAGAACGTCCTATAATTATGCCTATGTCCAACCCGACTCCACTTGCAGAAGCAACTCCGCAAGATTTGATCCACTGGACCGAAGGAAAAGCCCTGATTGCAACAGGAAGTCCTTTTGAGCCGGTGATCTATAACAATATTAAGTTTGAAATTGGGCAATCCAACAATGCTTTCGTGTTCCCGGGTCTTGGTCTTGGCGCAATCGTGGTAAAATCCAAAATCATAACAGATAGCATGTTTGCAGCAGCTGCCCATGCAGTAGCTCAAATGGTGGATTTGTCGCAGCCTGGTGCTTCCCTGCTGCCAAAAATCAATGAATTACGCGAAGTATCTGAAGCGGTAGCCGTGGCTGTGGCCAAGGCAGCAGTTCAGGATGGAGTAGCGCGTCATCAACCGGACGATATCGCACAAGCAGTTCGAGATGCGATGTGGGACTGTAAATATAAACCCATCAAACAATATGGTCAGGAAGCGGTCCTGGTTTAAAAAATAGCGAACAACATCAAATTTATACTTGCATACGCAAAGTGATTATTTAACTGATGTCCGCCATTTTTGGCGGACATCTTCATTGGAGGCGACATCATGGCTACAGGTCATATTTTTATTATCTTAATTCCTATTTTCTTTGTCATTTTAATTGGTTATTTCGCAGGATTGTTTAAAGCTTTTAACCCCGCTTCTTCTAAGGGATTAAATACACTCGTGACGAAGTTTGCTCTACCCGCACATTTGTTTATTGGGATTACGACGACACCAAGAGAGACGTTGATTCAAAAGTGGCCCTTTCTTGTGGCTTTGCTACTTGGTGTAATCGGCTTTTATATTGTATTGCTCATTGTTTATCGCTTAATTGCCAAAAAAGGCCTGACTGAATCCTCTATGTTCGCATTGAATTCAACACAGCCTTCTTTTGCATTCATGGGAATTCCGGTTCTGGGCAGCTTGTTCGGAAGTGCGGCAGTCGCCATCCCGATTGCAATTACCGGGATCGTCGTTAATGCCATTCTTGATCCGCTTGCAAGTATTTTGGGAACGGTCGGCCAGCGCAAAACAACAGAATCCGACGGCACTAAAGGCAACTTATTTAAAGTCACTATGAAATCAGTCCTTCATGGACTCAGCGAGCCACTTGCCTGCGTACCTTTGTTTGGTGTCATATTGACTCTATGTGGATTCCACGCTCCGAAACTTTTACAATCCATGTTTGATCAAATCGGCAATGTTACCGCCGGTACAGCCCTATTTGCCATCGGGGTAACCATTGGTATCAAGAAGATTACGTTCAGTCCAAAAGCACTTAGCATTGCTGTGCTGAAAGCCATCGTAATGCCTATTGTTATGCTCGGTATTGCTGTTCTGATAGGACTATCCCATGAAGATGTAAGCAAAGCCGTACTGCTTGTCGCTTTTCCCGGCTCGGCTGTGGCCGCTATGATTGCTACCCGTTATGAAACACTGGAAACGGAAGCTGCATCTGCATTTGTTATTAGCTCAGTCTTATCGCTCATTTCACTACCCTTGCTCATTTCACTTCTTTTATAAGGGACAGAAAAGTTAAGAACCCTCAATTCAATCCAGGTATTTATAGGTGTAAAGCAAACCCGTTTGTCCTCATTTATCTTATTTTTTAAATATTGTCTGAACAATAAAGTGATTTAGTAAGAATTGAGTTGGAAAAACAACATAAATCCAGTTTGCCTACAAGCGGCGGCCCCATCGTTTCATTCACTAGGGGGCCGCCGTTCTTTTTGAATAACCTTCTACTCTCCCTTTTAATAAATACCTAACAATTAGAAAGCAAATTGTCGAAATATATATGGGGTAGGTTGTATATGAAACTAAATTGCTAATTCAAAGGAGAAGAAAACGTGAAAAACTTGAAGTGGAGAACTATGTCCTTTTTTGGTAAAAATCTATTAATCTCTTTTCTTAATATCGTATTAATAGGAGCTATTCTCATCACATCCAGCTATATACTTCAAAAGAACATTCTCACCACGCAGCTGCAAGATCAAGTTAAGGTATTGACTAAAAAATGGGCAGAAGATGTTGATAAAACAAAAGTACAACAAGCATTGAATGAAAAAGATTATAACGGCTCTGCTCAACAAGATCTACGCAAATTTCTCGATTCTATTCACGCCTTTTATCCGAATGTTGCCCAAGCTTACATATTTGGTACAGAGCTAACAGAAGGTAATCAGACCTCCATTATTGGCGTTCCCACAAATTTAGTCCAAGCTTTCCAAGACTTAAAGATGAACATTGGGGACATGTACACTCTTCCTGACGAAAATGCACAAGCCGTAAATAAAATGCTTCAATCTAATGAATCAGCATTAAGCAGCTTTTACACGGACGAATATGGCACATGGACTACCATTGTTTACCCGATTACAGATGCAAGCGGGAAAGTCACAAGTGCGATTTACTTTGACGTAGATGCGAGCTCTGTACCTACCGGCCTTCATAAATTGCTTGTATACGGTGTTTCACTGCTCATTCTGTTTCTTGCCATCTTCTTAACGATTCAATATTTACTGGTAAAGCGCACCCTCTCCCCGATTCGTAGCCTGATGAAGGGCATTGAAGAAGTCAGCGAGGGTAATCTGAATGTAAAAATCAAGACAGGTGAGGACGACCTTGGCATTATCAATCAAAAATTTAATTCTATGATCAAACGCCTTAACGATACAATGGTGAAAGTACAGGATACGACACAAGAAGTTACGGGATCTGCCCAGGAATTGTTAAGTATTAGCGAGAAAAACAGTACGAATACGAACGTCATTAACAGCAATATTCAGGAAATAACCCAGGGGCTTGAAGCTCAGGATCACGCAGCACATGAAAGCTCCAGAGCTATGAATGAAATGTCGACAGTTATCCAAACGATTGCCGAAAGCTCCTCTTCCGTAGCCGATCAAGCTTATTCTATGGAAAAACGCTCCGTTGAAGGCAATCAGGTAGCCCAAAAGCTTTCCTCTCAAATGGACTCCATCTCCACTACAATGGAAAGTACAGCTGATTCCGTTAATGCGCTGCAGAACCGTTCTAACGAAATCAGCAATATCGTCAGCATCATTACAGGCATTGCCAGTCAAACGAATCTGCTTGCACTGAACGCTTCTATTGAAGCTGCCAGAGTCGGTGAAGAAGGCAAAGGTTTTGCAGTCGTAGCAGGAGAAGTGCGTAATTTGGCTGAACAGTCTCAAGAGTCTGCCAAACAAATTGCAGAGCTTATTGAAGAAATCCAAAAAGAAATTGAACAGACTGTAAAAGGCATCAGCCTTGGTACAAAAGAAGTTCAGATTGGGCTAGAAGTTACGAAGCAAACAGGCGAAATGTTCTCTGAAATTTTAGATGCGTCTAATAAAGTGTCGTCACAAATTCAAGAGGTATCCAGCGCAACGGAGCAGATTTCAGCCAGCACGCAGGAAATGTCAGCTACCTCTGACGAGCTGTCTTCCACAGTTAGCAGAACAGTCGACAGCAGCAAACAAATTGAACAAACCATTGGAGAACAAGCTGAATCCATGGCTTCTATTGTCAAAGCTTCTGACAAGCTTACATTGATGTCTGGCGAGCTGGAAGAGCTTATTTCTTTCTTCAAGGTAAACCGAGAAGCCTAATTTTATAACTTCTAAATAGCCATAGATAACAGTAAAGAACCTCTAATCTGCATATAATGCGCATCAGAGGTTCTTTGATATACTCTTACGTACTTCTTAATTTATAAATCCTTCCAAAGCTGAAGTTGGCTTACCGTCAGCCTGCCAAGCACCTTTGTTATAACCCTGATTGTAACCTGGAGTTGCAGCAGGCTCCCAATAAAATACCCCTGTACCTTTACCGCCTCCGATGTTCCGAACCTTCGTTTTGATTGCAAATATAAATGACTTGGAAGCCGCAGGTTCACTATATTCCATCCCGATTTCACTGATGACAATACCTTTGCCGTATTTTGCAATGAGGTTATTGGCATTGGTAATCGTCTGATCCACCTTGCCCTGCCAGTCCGAAGGAGACGGATACAGAGACAGCCCGATGAGATCAAACTGAGCTCCATTATCAATCAGCCCGCCGATATTCCAGTTCAACACGGAATCATTATCTCCATTGGCTAAATGTACGATCGTTTTAGTACTACTGCTTACCGATTTTACAGCATTATTACCTGTATTGACGAGCCAGGCATAGTTTTTCATGTTCACCGAAGCTTTGCCATCTTCCCAGAGCATTCCATTGTTCGTCTCATTACCGATCTGCACCCAGTCCGGTGTTACCCCCTTGCTTTTCATCGTGTCCATAACATAGACCGTATGGGACCAGACTGCATCCATAAGTTGTGTAAATGTGAAATTGCGCCACGCATAAGGTTTGTTCTGTTGCCCTGGATCTGCCCAAGAATCACTATAATGTAGAGTCAGCATAACGCTCATACCTAACTTTTTAGCTCGTTGCGCCAGTTCTGCTGCCTTTTCGGCATTCATGTATCCGCTTGCATAATCTTTCATGTCAGGGTTTACCCACACACGGATACGCACCGAGTTGATCTGATAGTCATCTCGCAAAATTTGCAGTATATCTCGACGAACACCCTTCTTATCCTTCCAACTCATACCTTGCGCTTCCATTCCTGCTACCCAGCTTATATCTGCTCCTTTGGCGAAAGCAGGGGCGGCCGAAGCCGCACCCAACCCTACAGAACCGAACGGATACAATAAGCTGGATAACAAGATCAACATCGCAAATACCATCGTGCGGTTACCTGTTTTCATAAGTCATCTCCCATCCGAATTGTATACTTCTCATTGCGCTCTGTCTTTAAAACCTTAACAGCGTAGGCATCCAATTGAATGCTACCGTCATCTATCACATGATTTTCAAGCATATCCGCATAAGTTCGTCCATCCAACATAATCTTTTGCGGCTCATGCGTGAAATTCAATATGAAAATATAATCATGAACTCCATCGGTACGAATCGCCGTATTCACTCCATGAGGCAACTTCACATTGAGCGCTTTACTGATTCCTGCATCATCAATTAAACTTCTGTAAAAATGACTGTGGAATAGTCCGATGTTGCGTGATGCGATGTAATAAGCCTTTCCTTGTCCCAAACGGTTCACCGTCAAAGCTGGGCGTCCTGCATAAAAGTCTGAACCGTACACAGCCAGTACCTCTGCACCCTCTGTATGAATGAGATCACACAATTCTACAGCTTCATACTCCCCTTGCAGATCCAGCTCATTGCCTTCAACCGGCAAAATGTGATTACGGTCATGATCATGCAATCCGTCAATCTCTTCCGACCAGATCCCCAGCGTCTTACGAAGCGGGCCCGGAAAGCCTCCAAGGAAGCACAAATCATGTTCATCTACGATACCAGACCAATAGGTTGCTACGAAAATACCACCGTTTTCAACAAACTTCTGTATACGCTTCCCCACACCGCTGCGGACCATATATAACATCGGAGCTACCAAAAGTTTGTATTTGGAGAAATCTGCATCCATATGAATGACATCTACAGGCACACCCTGCTCCCACAGCGCCAAATAATGCGCTTCAGCTGTCTCCTCATATTTCACACCTTTGTTCCGCGGTCCCTGTGAATCGTTGATTCCCCAACGGTTCTCCCAGTCAAAAATGACTGCGGCCTCCGCCGGTACAGATGTACCGATAACCTCCTCCAATTTTTCCAGCGTATTACCGACATGGGTCACATCCCCGAATACCCGAGTGTGCTCATGTCCGACATGATCGACAACCGCACCATGCAGCTTTTCACTCGAACCGCGGCTTTTCCGCCACTGAAAATATTGAACGGTGTCTGACCCGTGTGCCACAGCCTGTAAAGACGAGAGCAGATGCATTCCCGGCCGCTTCAGCTTGCTAACGTCTTGCCAGTTCGTCAAACTTGGTGTACTCTCCATGAGCATCCAAGGCTTACCTCCCTTGATTGAACGAATAATATCGTGCATCATGGCCACTTTAGCAGCCTGAAGGCTATCATCCCCCTCACGGTCATGCCACGTTGGGTAACTATCCCAGGATATAACATCGAGCAGATCAGCAAACTTCCAGTAGTTCAATCCTTCAAAAAACTCCATCAAATTGGTTGTGACCGGAATTGCTGGATTTGCAGCCTTGAGCGGCACAATCTCATGCTTGATAAAATCTGCGGTCTGATCGGTCACAAACCGTCTCCAGTCCAAATTCATGGCATGAACCTGTGTTTCACCGTGAGGTGCCGGGGACTCAACTTGGCTCCAGTCCGTAATCGTATGACTCCAAAAGGTCGTCCACCATGCGTGATTTAGCTTGTCCAGCGTACCGTATTTATCCTGGACCCAAGCGCGAAATGCCTCCTGACAATAATCACAGTGGCAATCTCCACCAAATTCATTGGAAATATGCCAGCCAATAACAGCCGGATGGTTAGCATAACGCTCGGCTAGCTTCGTATTCATGATACGTACTTTTTCCCGGTAAACAGGCGATGTAGCACAGTGATTATGGCGAAACCCGTGCAGATTACGGACACGGTTAGCCTCCACACGCAGCACCTCAGGATATTTTTGTGACATCCAGGCTGGTCTTGCTCCACTAGGAGTAGCCAAAAATGCATAGATTCCGTTCTCAGCAAACGAATCCAGAATACGATCCAGCCACTCAAACGTAAATACACCTTCCTCAGGCTCCAATGATACCCATGAGAAAATGCCAACAGACATCACGTTACATTTGGCTAGTTTCATTAGACGAATATCCTCCGCTAACACCTCAGGGTAATGCTGCCATTGCTCCGGGTTATAGTCCGCTCCATGCAGCATACGTGGAATTCGCTCACTAATCGGGGGGTACTTAGTTATGTTTTGATACGTCACTGTAAATCATCTCCTTATTATTTCTATTACTCTTTGACGGAACCTAGCGTCATACCTTTAACAAAATACTTTTGTAAAAATGGATATACAATGAGAATAGGCGCTGCACCAATGAAAATTTGCGCTGCATTAACCGTCGTTTGAGAAAGTAATTCCATCTCCTTTGGACTCATGCTCATGGAACTCATGTCCTTCTGAATAATTACAGTTTGCAGGAACGTCGCGAGCGGATAGTCCTTTGCATTGCTCAAATAGAGTAGACCGTCAAACCAGGAGTTCCAATGAAATACCATACTAAACAGCGCAATCGTCGCAATGGAAGGCATGGATATCGGTAAAAAGATACTAAACAATGTCCGAAAATGTCCTGCTCCGTCGATCAATGCGGCCTCTTCCATCTCTTTGGGAATTCCTCTAAAAAAGTTCAACATAAGGATGACCAGAAATGTGTTGACCGCTCCTGGCAAAACAAGTACCCAGAAGCTATCCATGAGATGGATCTTTTGAATAACCATATAGAATGGAACCAGACCACCGTTAAAAATCATGCTGAACACGAACAACCATGAATATACGTTTCGGCTACGGAACACAGATGTTTCCTTTGAAAGTGGATAAGCAGCTAAAAAGGTAATCAGCAGTGTCAAGCCGGTTCCCAATACAGTCCGACAGACAGAAATCCAGATGGAGTGCAGAAAAATCGGGTTATTCATTGTCTTCTTATAGGCTTCTAATGAAAACTGCACTGGCCACAGTCCAACCAGATTGGCATCTGCTGCTGATTTAGCACTAAATGATACCGCCAACACATGAATCAGTGGAACGATACACATGATAGACAACATCACTAGTAAGCAAATATTAAACACATTGAAGATGCGGTATGGCGTTGTTTTATGATACATGACTCTCCCTCTTTCAGCCTCGTGGAATCAGAATATGCGGTAACCTGCCCATTTGTAAGCAAGTCGATAAGATATCAGAATGAGAATCATACTGATAACGGATTTGAACAAGCCGATAGCGGTGGCAAAGCCCATTTCCCCATTGATTAACGCTGTCCGGTAGACGAATGTATCAATAATATCGCCTTTTTGGTAAACCAGTGGATTATAAAGGTTGAAAATCTGGTCAAAACCGGCATTCAGTACATTGCCAAGTGCAAGCGTTCCAACAACGACTACCATCGGAATTAACGAAGGTACAGTGATGTGTAGCGTCTGTCTCCAGCGGCTCGCTCCATCCATTTCAGAAGCCTCATACAACGAAGGATTAATACCCGCCAGTGCAGCGAGAAATACGATGGTGTTGTAGCCGAACTCCTTCCATATATCTGAAACAATGACAGTAAATCGAAACCAGTTATTATCTCCCAGAAAAAAGATAGGCTGGATCCCGAAACTACCGAGAATACGGTTCATAAATCCATCTGTAGCCAACAGGTCAATCAGAATTCCGCCCAAGATGACCCACGACAGAAAGTGTGGTAGATAAACCAGTGTCTGAATGGATCGCTGAAGTCCGACCTTGCGAATTTCATTCAGCAGTATAGCAAAAACAAACGGAACCACCAGATTGAAAAACATCTTTAACACAGCAATAATTAGTGTATTCCAGACAACTTGAAGACTGTCCTCCCGTTGAAACAAAAAGCGGAAGTTATCCAGTCCAACCCACTCGGAACCCGTTATGCCTAGCCAAGGCTTGTAATTTTGAAAGGCCATCACGATGCCGCCCATCGGAATGTAGCTGAATACAATTAAGAAAATGATGGCTGGCAGCAGCATGATATGAAATGGCCACGTACGTTGCAGACTTCTCATTGCAGTTCCTCCTGTAACTTTCATTCATGGTATACTTCAATTATAAAAGCGTTTTCGCAGTCCCGACAGTTCAAAAAACCAACATACATGGCACAAAAGCAATCATTTTTTTAAGCTCGCCAAACGAATAAAACTTTTTTTCAAATACGCCATGATAGCGCATTCATTTCCACTCGATACGGGTGAAACTGTAGTAAAAAGGCTGCCCACCTCGGGACAGCCTTCCTACTCTGTTACAACATCATTGGTTTTTACTTTTCGACGCTTTTATACCATTCGTTTACTTCATTTGTAATTTGTTCGCCACCCGCTGTTTTCCACGTCTGCACAAAGGTATCAAAAGCAGAGATCGGCTGCTTGCCATAAATAATTTCATTGAAGGTCTGACTTTCAATTTTATCCAGATAGTCCTTTTTAGCCTTCATGGTTGGCGTAGTTGGACCTGTGAACTGATCTTTCATGGAGATATCCTTCTGTTCCATAAGCACTTTGGCAGCTGCAGGAGTACCTTTCCCGTAGTTCACCATTACATCTTTCTCCAGACGGGTCTTCGGTTCTGCGCCGTTAGCCAAACTTAGCAAAGCCTTCATTTGGGCATCAGGTATACGCGCACCATCACGAACCAGCAAATAACGAATAGAGTTTACATAACCGCCTGGTATTTTATCGATAGACATTAGCTTTCCGTCCGCATCCAAATCATAATCGTAGCCCTTAAACAGCCCATTCGACAAATCGCTATCCGGTTTGGCATTAGCATAATGGTCAAACAAATAGTTTTGATAAGTGAAAAAAGCTTCAGGATGCTGCATTTGTTTGTTGATTAGTACAACACCATTGGTGTATTGCGTACCGTGACGCATGGCTTTGTTGTCAGGACCTGCTGGAATCTTAATCGGCTTCCATATGGCACCCGGCGCATTTTTGACTGTATCCTGAAGCGGCCAGCCGCTCATCCAATATGGCCCAGGAATCATGCCGGCTGTTCCTGCGACTGTAGGTTCTGCCGTTTTATTTTCATCCCACAATGCTGCTTCCTGAGGGATATATCCCTTTTTGAGCCACTCGCTCAGCTTTTGCAAACCCGGCTTCATGCCAGGCTGCACGGAGCCATATTCCAAACTGCCATTCGCGCCTTTGTTCCACTGCTGAGGTAGTGTGCCATATGCCCCGAAAATCCAGGACGGGTCACCCATCCAAGTGTTCATGGATGTTTTAAAACCGATACTGAGCGGAACCACTTTGTTCGGAGCCAGTCCGTCCGGATTTTTATTTTTAAAGGCATCCATCACTTTTTCCAGATCATCCATCGTCTCAGGAGCCTTCATACCCAGCTTATCCAACCAATCTTGTCGTACCCACAATACATAATCATGGTTATAGGCGAAATCAAGCACAGGAATACCCATTTTCTTACCATCTCGGCTATACTGATTCCATACATTCGTATCCTGATTCATCGCCTGCTTCCAGGAATCCGAAGCGTACTTGTCAAACAACGGACCAGCCTCTGCAAACATACCGGAATCGATCATGTCCTGTGCCAGTTGCTCATTTTCCGTCCCCAGTACAACGACGTCCGGCATCTCCTGACCGGAGGACATAGCCAAACGCAGCTTCGTAGCAAATGCACCATTCGTATCCGTGACGGACCAGAGTGATTTGATATTAATACCGAATTTCTCTTTAGCCCATTTGGTCGCAATGTTATTTTCGATAGATTCACCATTTTTAAATTTTAAGGCGGGATCTACACCCCATACCGTGGAAATTGTGACTTCTGGATTGTATTTTTCTTTGTATACGTTTTCAGTTTTAGCTGTGCCGTCCGCATTCCCATCATTTTCCGCACCTGAGCAGCCCACAAGGCCAACTCCTAATACCATAGTTGCGGCGAGCAACGACAACAGCTTTTTCTTCGAATGAACTCGCATATTGTTCCCCCTCTAGAAATCATTTTCTACTCTTTTATTATAGAAGGGCTTTTCTTCACAGCCTATGTCACAAAATAAATATTTCTGCACCTTTCCCAACTGATCTTTACTGATTTCGTCTTTACTGGTCCCATCTCTACTGATCTCGAAATTCGTGCGGAGTCATTCCGTAATGCTTTTTGAACATTTTACTGAAATATTGGGGATTCTGGTAGCCTAGTTCCGTCGTAATTTCGTATATTTTTTTGTTGGAATATTTGAGCAAATAAAGAGCCCGCTCCATTCTCATTCGGATAATATAGTCACCCAGACCTTCTCCGGTTTCAGCTTTATAAATTTTAGACAGATAGACTGGATGAAGATAAACCTGATCAGCAATCGTCTTAACAGACAGCTCCTGGCCTTTATCCTGGGAGATGAGCTCCTGAACCTGCTTGACCACATAACTTTTAGCGCTTTGTTCGCTTGCGGACCATTCAGATTTAAGTTTGTTCATCATGGAAAATATCCACTCTTTGAGGTGGGGGAACGAATGAACCATTTTCTGCGCATGTAACGGATCGAAGCCTACTTGATCCATCTGTGTAATGAAACGTCCTTGTTTGTGCGCTGTATACATAAAGGCGCTCGTCACCGAAATAAACAGCTCATATAAATGCTCGCGTGTATATCCCACCTCTTCCATTTTTCCAAATACACGGCTCACTTTCGCTTCAGCCTCGTCCCATTGCCTGGATTCGAGCAGATGAGTAAGCGTAGGGTGCATATAAAGCCCCTCTAGTGACTTAACTGAACTGTGTGGCTGTTCTGTCTGTTCTTCTATGAATAGCAGTGCATCCGTTTCCTCCTGATGATTCCAGTATAAAGATCTAATCGCTGTCTGATATAGCTTAGGCAGTTCCTCTGGAAACTTAAACCATCCGGTTAATGCAACGTAAATTTCCCCTTTCAAGTAATTGCTTACATTTTTTCGAAAGGCCTCAATCGCCGCACTCAAAAAACGATTCTGCTCATCCACACTCCGCTCAGGAAATGAATTCCAATCCCCTTCTATTAATACAATTAAGCAGTCATGCGGCGCTTTGCAATGCCAAACGTGAAAATCAGGTGCGAACACTTCTTCGGCAATATTTCCAATCGCATACTCAATTAAGGAGACTGAATGATAGTCCATATCAGAAAAATGCTTTCCTAGCTGAATAAGCAGCATACTGGCAGGATGTCCCGTACGTAGCTTGATTTCGTACTCGGACATTTTGCTCTCTATTTTTGGTACTGGTAAATCACGCCCGAGTAGCAAATCATGCATCAAATGGGTCCGCAGTACACCAAAATCGTTTCTGCGGCTATATTGTAATTGATGAACCTTGTCAAATGCTTCCCATTCTTCCTTTAGCGAATCCATGGCGGCTGACACACATTTGATAAACTCTTCATCATCCACCGGCTTTAAAATGTAATCAAAAGCCTTAAGCTGAAGCGCTTTTTTAGCATATTCAAAATCGGCATAGCCTGTCAGTAACAAACTTCGGATATGCGGCCATCGCTCGTTTACTTCAACAATCAACTCCAGTCCCGTCATACCAGGCATACGAATATCTGTTACCAGAATATCAATATCGTACGCTTCCAGCACATCCACTGCTGCTAATGCGGAAACCGCTTGATGAACCCTCTCGATGCCTAGCGTCTCCCACGGAATGGTAGCTGCCAGACTTTCTGTTACATAACTCTCATCATCTACTAGTAATATCTGAACCATCTGGTCCCTCCGTTTTAACTATATTCGAATCTGGCGAAGGCTCAATTAAACCATTCGCATGCTCTCCTTCTGTTGAGATCGACCATTTTAATACTGCACGCAATCCTCCCAATGGAGACAAAGAGAACTCCAGTCCGGCATCTTCCCCAAAATGTAATCGCATGCGGTGATGCACATTCCACAAACCGTATCCATGATCCTCTTCCACAGGCTTGTCAAGCGTTGATGTCAGGGCAGCTATAGCCTCTCTACTCAAACCGAGTCCGTTATCATCCACAATCAGGTACATATACGAGCCAACACGCTCAGTCAAAATATGAATTAGACCCTCCTCCGCTTGAGGCTCTATTCCGTGCAGCACCGCATTTTCCACCAGTGGCTGCACTATAAGCGGCGGAATCGGCAGACTGCTGGCCTGCGAAGAAACATGAACTAAGAACGTTAGCCTTGGCATACGCATCTGCTGTATCCTCAGATAATATTGAACAAACTCGACTTCTTCTGACAATGGAACCAAATCCCGCTCCTGTCTTGTCGTATACCGATAATACCTGGATAAATTATGAGCCATAGCCACGACCGCCTCATGATTGCGCAGCTTCGCCATACTTGTGATAAACGAAAAACAATTATAAAAAAAATGTGGATTGATTTGTGACTGGAGCTGCTTTAGTCGCGCTTCCTTGACATGTAGCTGCTCAACATACACCTTCTCAAACAGCTCCTGAATCTGTTCGACCATCTGATTGAATTGACTAGACAGGAAAGCAAACTCGTGACTCCCCCTTAGACTTAATCGAACAGCATAGTCTCCGTCCTTTAGTCTCCTAAATGCCCGCACAAGCTGAAGAATCGGCACTTGTACCTGTGAATGAAGCAAGTAAGCGCCAATCAGGCCTACCAGCAGCGAGCCAACAACCGTTATATAAAACAGTCGATTCGATGAGTAAATCGGAGACATCATATCGGACAAAGGCATGTAATCAATCAAATACCAACCCGTCGTTTGCGAAAGAACGGCATGAACCAGGTAGCTTTCTTCTCCAATTTTCACAGTCAGATTGTCAACTTCATGGAGTCCCATTTTTTCTAATTTTGAAATCAGCTGTCCAGACAGCTCTTCATTGGCAGTACGATTATAGATCGCTCCTACGCCTTTTTTATAATAAAAAGGCTCCTTGCGTCCATCACCTTTGAAGCGGTCAAGCATATCCTGAATATTACTGCTGTCAAATTCAACCTTAATAATCGTGTTAGCAGTTTCTGGATTACCAAGTGAAGAAAACGGGGATAATGTATACAATGAAAATATAAATTGGTCTTTCCCGTATGATCTTTTTTTGGATACCTGCCAGCCGTCTTTTATCAGCTGATTTAGTTTTTTCTGGTCATATAAACCTGCTCCATTTTCCGATACAACCCGTCCAAGCGAAGGAGAATAGATACTCAGTCCGGTTCTCCAATTAGAAGAGCTTTCCTGAAGCCCAAGCTTGGTTTGAATCCGTTTGACAAGGTTAATTCCATCCAGATTGAGAACTTTGTCCTTCAAAAAAATCGCTTGAAAACTGGCTACATCAGGATCATGAATCAGCAGATGCGGCCAGGAGGAAATCATTTCAATATTCGTATTCACCTGGTTTTGAAAAAAAGTCAGCTGATTATAATTAGATTGATTCAGCTCCTCACGTAGTACACCTGTCGTTGTCTGATTAGAATAGACATACAGGATCAGCAGAGGTATAAGCAATACGATAACGATGGAGACGATTTTAGTATAAAAATTAAATTTAAACATGAGTTCTACACATCCTCTGCACAAGAAACAGGATACTTAATTGGTATGCCTGAGCCCTGACCTTTGTTGCCGTCAGTACATACACTACATTATCAATGGTTGGCGGTGATAATATGTTTGATGCTAAGCAAATGGAATGGTTTAACCAACTATCCGCTGAAGACTTGGCCATTTTAGGTGCCGGCTTCAATACACTAGGTGATTTTTTTGATTTTCTGGCGTTGGTTAAGGCCAAACAGGAAACATCTAAGGAGCTAAAAGGTAAAAACACGAAATCAAAAACTATTTAATAACGAATTTTACACGAGTTCCATCCTCATACTCATCCAATTGATGACTAACCCATGATCCTGCCCCACGATTATCCTTAGGGGCTATGTATTTGACATTTGCACCTTTGCCTCCTTCTGAACACATAGCCATCGGCCATTCATCACGATCGTATCCCTTACGAGTGGGAACACCTGTAAGCGAATGCTTGCGATTTTGCTCGGCTCCTTCACGGTCAATTGTGCATACTGGTGATTTTCCCGCCTGAATGGCTTCCTTAATATGCTGCGCCGTTTCAGGGTAACGACCTGACGGGAATTGCAGCGTTACCTGAGCCGCCGAGGAAGGCGGGTTCTCTCCTGTTATTTTCGTAAGAAGATTGCCTCCTTCAAACCAGTACGCGCCCGCAGCTAGCAGAACTAAAGCTATAAAACTTAGCAACTTTTTCTTCAATTTCTCTCTTCCCTTCAAGCTATTCCAATAGATGCCTTCAACTAAGGTGATCCCCGGATTTTATTTTTTGTAACCCCTTACTAACTATAAAAAAAGGTTGAATATTGGACGACAAATAGTATAGAGAGGAGGTTGCACGAATGAACGATGAGATCAAACTGGCCGTGAGCCAAATGCAAGCCGTTGTAGTCCGGTTACTGAATGGAAGTACCGTAATTGGCTGGCCTAAGCTCCTATCTGACCAAGAAACTCAGCAATTCAAGCTCTATGATGACGAACACGTATATACGATTTCTGTTAATGACGTGGATACAGTCGCAAGAGTTATTGTATAAGATACAGGAAGCGACTTAATGAGACATCCAGCGGACAAGCCCAAACAAGGCACACCACAGAAGAAGACTAATCAGAATCCCCCAAAATAAACCTTTAAAAAGCTTCATACCATACTGACAACCTTTCCGACTGGGCTTTTCCCCATTATAACATGTCAGAAAGACAGCTGTCGCAGCTTGCTCTTGCATCATCTTCGTATCATATATTTTAAATTTTAAAATCACAATACAAAGGAAAATAATGAAATTTCCGAAAATTATGCCTGATCACCATTGAAAATGCAATCATGACATAATAAAAGTCACATTTTAATCAAAATTTAATGAAAGTTTTCCGAAAATGATGTATAATTATTGACATAACAAAACGCACGAGGTGATCATCATGGCATTATTAAACAGAGTTCATGAATTAAAATTGCAACTGCCTAACGAGCATCATAGCATTTCCCAATACGTGGAGCATGCATTGCATTCGATTGACAGTTTTGTGGAGCAACATCGTCAATTTATAGCCGCTCAGGCTCTATATGGTGAAAAGATCAATGGTACGGAAGAAAGACTGTTCCGAGACACAATTTCTGAGATTAAAGCCCAACTGGTAGCTACTTTGGAAAAGACAGTTGAAGACTTCGCACACAAAGGCGATAAACATTGGAAAAATCATTATCAGGACGGCGTAGAATAAGCTGAAAATAACCCCCGGTCTTTGGACCGGGGGTTTATTTGTTGGTATACGCCGGATGTGGCAATGTACGTAGACTATTTTAACACTTTGGCAGATGTCGTTACCTTCTTACCACCATAGACTACTTTAATACTGGAGCTTCCACTATCCAAGGCCTTCACCTGACCGCCAGTAACCTGTACGATCGACGGTTTGGAGGATGTCCATACCGCAGAATTGGTTACATTCGTAGTCGCACCTGAATCATAAACAGCACTCACGCTAAGGACTTGAGATGAGCCCTTAGGCAACTTCAGGTTTTTATTGCTCAATACCAGCTTGAGCAGCTTAGGTGTAACCTTAATCTCCACGTTAAACGACTTATCCTGGTACGTACCTGTAATGGTTGCTGTTCCAATTCCAACAGCTTTAATGGAAGACCCTTTTACGACCACTACAGAAGCATTCGATGTTGTCCATTTCACTTTACTGCTCAGGGTAACTTTTTTACCATCCGTATATATGCCGACGACTTTGATGGACTTACTTCCCTTCAAATTCATCTCAGCATTCGAAAAGCTTGGTGTCAATGTAGAAATAGCTCCCTCCACAATGACAGGTACTTTCACATATTTATTCATATACATAGCTTTGATTCCAGAGTTACCGCCACTCACCGCTTTTACTTTACCATTTGCTACTGTAACTGCGGCTGTTGTACCTACCCAGCTTACCTGATTGGTAATATCCAGTATTCCACCACCAGCCATGTGGGCTTTTACTGTCGGAATACTTGCTTCTTGGCCTGCAACCAGTACATATTTTTTCTCAGAAGCCGTCAGCTTGAGCACTTTATATTGCACAGTCACTGGAATATCCAGTTTGAGCGCACCTACCGTTGCTGTCAATGTTGCACTGCCTGGGTTCACTGCAACCAGCTTACCATTTGCTATTTTAACTGCACTTTCACTGCTTAAGCTCCATTTTACATCGGATTGAACTGCTTTTTTTGCTCCATTGACCAAATAAGCAGATATACTCGGAAGAGAAGTTTTGCCTCCTGTTTCGAGAGTCAGACTGGCTTTGCTTGAAACCAGTTTTTCAACCGTCGGAAGTACATTAATCTTCAGAGTCTTGCTCAAACCATGATAGGACGCTGTAATCGTCGAATTGCCTGCATCCATCGGTGTGATTTTACCTTGCTCGACTGTGGCAACCAGCGGATTGGAGGAAGTCCATTCTGCCGTGTTGGTCACATCTGTTTTGCTGCCAGTCAGGTTGACATCAGTTGCACTAACCTGAATGGGGGAGCTACCTAAAAAGACCGATTTGGACCCAGTTGCACTCAATACCAATGCCTGGGAAGAAGAGCGCACATACACAATCGTTTGTGCTTTGAGTTCATCTTTGCTTGCTTTAATGTAAGTCACGCCTTTGGCAAGTGGACGAATAAGACCATCTTTAACGGTAGCAACAGCCGCATTCGA
This sequence comes from Paenibacillus peoriae, assembly GCF_022531965.1. Classification (GTDB taxonomy): domain Bacteria; phylum Bacillota; class Bacilli; order Paenibacillales; family Paenibacillaceae; genus Paenibacillus; species Paenibacillus polymyxa_D. Next base: position 3,615,330 of record NZ_CP092831.1, read on the forward strand.
AGAAGTCCATTCGACACCGGATACATTTTCCGTCCCACCTCCAGTAAGAACACCTTGAGCAGTCAATTGCTTCGATTCTCCGCCAATCGTCAGATTCAGTGGACCCGTCGGATTTAATTGCAGCTTGCTGTAAGGCGATTTTACTGTAATCGTTGTACTTACCGTTTGCTGCTCATATGTAGCAACAATCTTAATCTGCCCTTTTGACACAGGAGTAATGAGTCCCTTATCTACCTTTAAAATACTTGAATCCCCAGAGATCCATTCTGCCTTTTGTGTAACATCTTCCTTGCCCTTTTCTGTCAATGACCACACTTTTAATTGAGCGGGGCTTCCACCCAGATTCAATGTAGTCGGATTTTGACTATCCCACTCTACCGTGGAGGTCTTGCTCTCCTCAGCCCGGATCAAACCTGCTGGCCATGCTGCAAATACAAACATCAGCAACGCAAGTAAGAAGGTACTCCGTTTGCTCATACGTTTCATACGTTCCATTCGTTTCGCTCCCTTTGTTTCATTCTATAAAACAGGGTATTATTAACAATCCCATTATCTTTTATCGGTAAGCAGTTAACTAAATTGAACCCTTCATCAAAAAAAGGTGAATTATTACAGTTAAAGTTCTCCACGCAGTGACCTTACCACAAACAAATGCTCTTCCTTAGATAAGGTTTGTCCATCTTCAAGAATTACATCGTGTGCCGAGTGACTAACCAGCTTTACATTATAAGCAATCAGCTGATCCTCTCTCCAAATCGTCACCGCCGACTGAAAATGAATGGCATTATCAAACTGTAACGGAACGCTCATTACATAACCAGTAGCGTTCAGCTTCGCCGGATGGCGGCTTCTACGCTCACGCCCCGGAGGAAACATGGTAATATGCGTAATATTTTCAAAAGGAATAGCCAGCATTTTCGGGCCTAAAATAACACACTTTCGTATCTCATCCCATTTTTCAAGCGTGCCGCGCACCTTCTGGGTATGACCATTGTTGCCGTGATATAAAATGACCTGACGTCCCTTCCATTGACGCATGTCCTCACCTCCAGTGCTAGCGGCTATGAATCTCCCACCGAATCGGTTCCATTCCATGCTCCTGCAAAAATGCATTGGTACGCGAAAAAGGTTTGCTGCCAAAAAAACCTCTGTGAGCCGCCAATGGACTCGGATGAACGGATTTCAGCACCAAATGCTTGCTGGTATTCACGAAGCTTGCTTTTTTCTGAGCATGGCTCCCCCACAAAATAAACACTGCTGGCTGCTCGCGCTCATTAATCGCTTCAATGACAGCATCCGTGAAACGTTCCCAACCTATTCCCTGGTGAGATTGCGGTTGTCCTTCACGAACGGTTAACACGTTGTTCAGCAGCAGCACACCTTGCTCAGCCCAAGGAACGAGGTATCCCTGATTCGGAATGGGAGTACCGATATCATCGCGAAGCTCCTTGTATATATTTAATAGAGACGGTGGCGTTCGCACACCAGGTCTAACAGAAAAGCTTAAACCGTGAGCTTGTCCCTCTCCATGATATGGATCCTGTCCCAATATAACCGCTTTGGTCAGATGAAATGGCGTTAATTTGAGTGCGGAAAACAAGTCTTCTTTTGGAGGATATACCTTATGTAACTTGTACTCTCGGGCTAACGTATACCTTAAATCATTAAAGTATGGCTTTTCGACCTCTTCTCGTAGTACATCATCCCAGTCATTCCCAAACATACTCCTGTCTCCTCTCAATATGTAAATCAGTGAAAACGGTAAGCTTTTTGATCCAAAAAAATAAGCTTAACTCCTCATCCGGAGCCAGCTTATTTATTCGTTACCTGTGTTATATGCCGAAGGACCAGGAAAATATCCTTACGGTAATCAGCTACCGCAGGTCTAAATTCGATTTCCTTATTATAACATTAACGATAATGATGTCAAGTAACTGAAAGCTTAATTCCCTCTGAAGAAAAGCTCTTTATTGCTGTATTTGTTACGATTTTGTATGAGTATTCAAGTATTCCAATGCATTATATAACATAACAGCAGCTTCGGCACGTGTAATCTCGCTTTTTGGATAAAACTTTTCATTTGCATCCAAGGTATTGACCTTGTAGACTAGCGAGCGTTGAATGCTACCTTGGTAAGAAGGCTCCAGTTCGCTGTCATCCGCAATATTCGCAGGTGCGATTTTAATCATCGGAAGAGCGCCTGCTTTTTCCATGCCCTGAATCAGCATATGGGTGAACTGTTCCTTAGTCAGAGCTTTGGCAGGATCAATATCCTTTGGAATAACCACACCATTATAATGAGCGTTGATAAAAGCTTCAGCGTACCATGCAGTATCCTTAACATGGGTAAACAGTCTACTGACCTGTGGCTCCTTGTTCAAATCAATGGCGGCCAAACTGAGCTGGAGTCCGCCGGAGATCAACTGAATGCCTTGGGCAGCGGTGACTTTAGATGACGGGAGAAACTGCGTGTCAGAGGCACCTTTGAGTAGACCCTGATCTTTAAGGGATATAATTTTTTCTTTACCGCTTACGTTATTCAAATCCTTAAATTTGTGGTCTGCCGCAAACATTTGACCTCCAACGGAAAAGGACAATATGGCTACAGTTGTAATGGCTGCAAATGCACCTTTTCTCATACTCATGTTAAGTTCCACCTTGTAGTTGAATTAGGCCGCTTGGCCATTAACAACTTCATTGACGTAGTATAAGCTGGAAAGGTTGCAGGCAGACGCTGTTGCTTCTTATGCTACGTGCCTTCCTTTTTAATATAATACCTTCTCCAGACTGCGTGCCAACTCATCATCGGGAAGGGGCTTGCGATGCGTATTCTCTAGGTAGATATATTTCTCTGTTTCTGGCATTAAATATTGTTTGGACCACAGGAACATATCCGGACTGTCTCCCTGAAGACGAAGAAATCTCCGTACAGTGTCCGCATGTGAAATAGTATTATCCAGATTGGTTAACCAATCTGCCCGGTAGAAATGCTCCCATCTTCCAGTTCCTGCGAGCGATAAAGCTTCTTTACCCATCCGGTAGCTCCAAACGGCATGAGAAGCTTGTATAAATGCTCGTGGATAATCTTTTTCAAGGAACAGCCCATAAGCGCTACATAAGCTTGCCAGTCCACGTGAGCCACTCAGATGCAGTTCAATCTGCACAAGCAGTTGATTATACAGCCTTCGACATTCATCTTCTGACAACTGCTTCATGATTCGTAGACACCGCTCTCGCAGTTCAACCCAGTCCGGGATTACCGACTCGGCTTTTTCCTTGAACCAGCGAACCTGTTCAGGAAAAGGCCTTTCTCCAGTAGCCCAGTACAGCCGTTCATCACTGCCTTCTTTGCCTTGTAGCCAATACCCCATAATTTGCCGAGCTGGATGGTGATAGAATTCCTCCCCTGCTCGATCATCCTTATGCGGGCCATAAACGATAGTGCAACGGGAATAATCCCGGTATAATTGGGAAATCTCTTGAAGCTGACTACTGTACAGCCGTCCGATAAAATCAGTAAGCTGCTCTTCAGCATCCACTTCACCCTTCATCCATAAATTTGCTACTAAATCCAGCGTATATACATGCGGCAAAATATTACCTGAATTGACCAGCAGGTACTCGTCCGCCCCTGAAGTAAACGCTGTTGTTAATTCCTCTACAATTAAGCTGGCTGAGGAGGGAAGTTGGGTAAGATGGTTCGACGCTTGCAAATCGTGGAAGGTCACATGGTAATATACTCCATTCTTGTCCCCATCCTGCGCCTCAGGCAATGCTGGTACACGATAATTAAGATTCCCATGGCGCCGAGATACCATTTTACCGTAACCATTGTCCGCCCATACTTTAATCACCCCTTCGGGTACTTCCATATGCCCCTGCTTGTATAACTCGGCAATCTCACCATACATCGCCATACAGCACACAGGATGCTCCACAAATTCACAGATCATATTGTACTGCTTGCGAACCACATACGAGATTAATTGTCCGCGTTTGTCCGGCGTATTAAAGGAAGGATCATCTTCCCAAAAAGGCTTGTCACCCTGCCCGCGAAAAGATAATACCCATACAATCTTTTCTTCCTTTTGCCGTTCAATCGCTTCCTGCCACAGCTGTTCAAACAACTCGGGATGCTCTCTGTAGCTAGCTTGTTTACCCGGAAAGGCGCGCAAAAACATCTCCGCCCCCAACGGTTCAGCATGATGATGTGTGATCCATAAACCCATGTCTGCTGCAAGCTTATGATGGATACCTGTGCGTGGTAAATCGGTTCCGGGAATCACCATATTTCCACCACAGCGCAGTAACGCTTCAAAAACGGGCTGCCACACCTGCTCCGTCGGTGGATAATCATCTTTCCAGCCAATCAAGCATACCTCATCATTGACAAACCATCCCCGATATCGGACCTTGGACGGTATACTGTCAACATTCTGGCTCGGTATTACTATGGTATCCCGCTTAGGCGGGAGGAGCTCCGCCCAGAACCAGAACGGCTCCACACCCAGAGCGAAACGGCTGTAATGAAGCAGTCCATAAATAATTCCTAATTCATCACGGCCAATAATATGGAGTACCGTTCCCTTGCTACCAGCAACAAAACGCAGACAATAGCCCTCTGGCCAATGCGGACAGCTATCTCCTTCCTGCGCACAACGGATAATGATCGAGGGCTCTACTTCTGTTTGCAATGGCTCGTTGCCAAACACTTGCTTATGATCTCGCGCAATCATGTTCCAAGCGTGGGCAATGGGCACACTTTCATCAGTTTGAAGATTGTATCCGCTTTCAGATGAAATAGTCAGAGGTTCACAGGCTTTCATTTATTGTCATCTCCTATTTTTTTCAACTATGAGGATTCTTCTTGTCTTTATTTTATAGGTTGTCAACATACATATAAAGCTGTACCAACGTAAATATAGCTTTTTTTCGGTAAATCATTTGAGAGTTGAAGCTTCATTTGAGAAAGAAAAAAGTAAGGAACAGGAGAGAAATAAGAAAGACTTGACTGCTACACTAAAAATGTTCCAAAAAACAGACTGCTCTTAAAGATTCAAGCGCAGCAAAAAGGAGACTTGATATGAAATTGAAAAAACGATTTGCCTCTTTGTTCCTGTTGGCATTGATGGCATTTATCCCGGTCCAGGCATATGCTTCTGGGGCCGTTCCAACCACTCCCTCTGGAATCCCGATTTCCGAAATCGAAAACAGAACAGATCAAATTATGAAAAAATATATAGGAACAGCGATTCCTGGTGCTGCGGTTTCCATAGTAAAGGACGGAAAAATTGTTTTTTCAAAAGGTTACGGATACGCAAACATCGAGAAACAAACACCCATGAGTACGGAAACAACCTATATGGAGGCCGGTTCCGTATCGAAATTGTTCACCTGGACGGCAGTAATGCAACTGGTTGAGCAAGGAAAGCTGGATTTGAATACGGACATCCGCACATACTTGCCTGACGGCTTTCTCAAGCCTTCTTTTGATAAGCCTATTACCCTGAAATCACTGATGAGCCACACGACAGGTTTTGAGGAGCGCCTGGAAAAACTTTTGGTTCATGATCCTGCTGATCTTAGGCCTCTCAAGGAGCATGTCGCACCCGGAAACCAGCCTCAACAGATTTATGAGCCTGGAACAGTGATTGCTTATTCCAACTATGGGACCAACCTGGCCGGTTATATTATAGAACGTGTATCCGGAATGCCTTTTGAAACCTATATTCAGAAACATATATTTGAGCCTCTAGACATGAAACATTCTTACTTTACACAACGGTATGATCTTATTCCAGAGGTTATCGAACATAAAGCAACAGGCTACTCCAAGAAGGATGGAAACTGGGTGGCAAAGCCGAATGTTTTCTTTAATGATGTGCCGGCTGGTGCGTTAAACATTACTTCGGAGGACATGGCTCATTTTATGCTTGCTCATATGAACATGGACCATTCCTTAAAATATTCGCTGTTCAACAAGAATGAAACCTTGCGAGAAATGCATGAGGCTTCGTATACCCACTATCCCGAGCTTCCGGGGAATGCCCATGGCTTTTGGGAACGGTTTGCGGGAGATTATCGTGTTATCGAGCACGGTGGAAATACAGATTCATTCTCCTCTCTGGTCTCTATCGTGCCGGATCAAAACTTTGGGATCAGTATTCTGACTAATGTGGAAAATGAAATGTCCGGGGCAAGAAGCGAACTCATTGACCTGTTTGTCGGGGGTTCCCACGCTACTCCGCAAGCGGACAGCACGTTGAAGCATAGCGCGGATGTGGAGGGAAAATACCGTTCTGCTCGCGCAGTATCATCTGGTATATTGAAGCTTATACCCGTATTATCCAATGCGGAAGAAGTGGTCACAGCCAACGGCAATGGCGGAATCACTCTGAGTATTCCATCCATGAATATTCATGTTGATTATGTAGAAACCAAACCCTATTTTTTTGAACGCGTGACTCCCGGGAGCACTCCTTATGATCACGCGGGCCTAAACATCAGCCGTCTTTTTTTCTTAACCAATGCCGATGGTAAAGTGACGCAGTTGTCATATGGAGTGATCGATGACCAATTGCCGATATCCTTCCTGCAAACATCCATCTTCAGTTATATTCTGGTCGGGGGATGCGGTATTTGGTTTACGCTTGGGTCTATTTTCGGTATTATTGGATGGCTGCGGAAGCTCAAGGACGCAAGAAAGCAGAAGAGTGCTTCGCGGCTTCCCTTGCCTGACAGTGTAACCGTAATCCCCTTGCTGGGTCTGCTTGTGATCGTCAATCTCATTGCTTCAAGCATCCAATTGATAGGCGCCCCCTATCAGCCTATGTCCAATTTCAATTTCAATATTATCCTTTTCTGGGTACTTGGGCTTGCCTTTGTACCGGCTGCCTATCTTGCTGTAAGAAAATGTAACGTTTCGGAGGCTACATTGTTAAGAAAGGTATACACCGCGACGCTGATTCTTTCGTTTTTAGCTATTTCGTTTTTCTTGTATTCCTATAATTTCTATTTTTTCGCATAGATCTACTTAATTTTATCCTTTTTATAGCATAGATAGCCTCCACGATATATTTCGAGTCGAAACATAGAAAAGGCCGTCAATAGACGGTCTTTTTTATTCTCTTCTCTATGAACACTCTTATTCATATTTCATAAACTACTAGTGTAGCAAATATGTCTACAGAAAGAGGGTTAATTCAAATGAAACCAAAGAAAAGTGGAAAAGGCGCAGCCCCTGTCATATCCTCCCACACTTTCTCAATCTCAGGAAATTAGGTAACTGTTTCCAGAGATTTAGTGTTCCGTGTTACAGTAGAGGATACCTTCGCCACAATTCTTTTAGATGATGTATCGATATCCTTATTAAGAACATAAATTACTTCGTATTGTAGGCATTTAGTCGTAAACTCTCGCAAGAGCAACTTGATGGCGCGATTGATACACCGTAGCTTGCCAAAACAAAAACGCCTCCCCGTATGTTAACGGTGAGGCAGAAGGATTAATTCCTTACTGCTCTTTTTGCCTTCTACTAAATACAAATTCGTTATCCGCCGACCACTAGGTTAGCGGGTAAAAGGATACACTGTATACATTCTTAATGACTCTCAGGTTCTGAATAAGCTTGGACTACTTTTTTATGAGTAGTACCTTAGGTTTAAACTGTTCCATCCGTTCCCGCTCCTCACTATGAATTAACAGAACATGGTTATGAAGAAAAATTCGTGATAATATCTATGTCATAGTAAGTAGATATGAATTAATTGTTTGGAGGGATAATTTTGACTAAAATTCACCAAAAGTTGACTGAATTAATTGGAAATACTCCTTTGCTAGCACTGTTGAACTACAGCCAAATCCAAAATATTGAGGCAAACGTGGTAGCTAAGTTGGAATATTTCAATCCGGCTGGTAGCGTTAAGGACCGCATTGGATATGCTATGATTAAAGACGCTGAGGAGAAAGGCTTAATCAATAAAGACTCCGTTATTATCGAACCAACAAGTGGAAATACTGGAATCGGACTTGCATTTGCAGCTGCGGCTCTTGGATATAAACTTATAATTACACTTCCTGAAACGTTTAGTATCGAACGTCGCAAGCTTTTGACTGCGTTCGGTGCTGAGCTTGTGTTAACACCGGGATCCGAGGGGATGAAAGGCGCTATCAAGCGTGCTGAACTATTGGCTGCCGAAACACCAAACTCTTTCATACCACAGCAGTTTAGCAATCCTGCCAATCCAGAAATCCACCGCAAAACTACAGCTGTAGAAATCTGGCATGATACGGATGGCGGTGTAGATATTTTTATTGCGGGCGTAGGTACAGGTGGGACTATTTCGGGCGTTGGCCAGGGATTGAAGGAACGAAAACCTTCTGTAAAAGTGATAGCCGTCGAACCGTTCGATTCACCAGTGCTGTCTGGCGGTACTCCAGGTTCACATCAACTACAAGGACTCGGTGCTGGTTTCATTCCAAATAACTTTAATGAAGAATATGTGGATGAGGTTTTCAAAGTTAAAAACGAAGATGCATTTGAAACTGCACGCCTGCTTGCCAAAACAGAAGGGCTGCTTGTTGGTATTTCTTCTGGGGCTGCGGTTTATGCAGCAACACAAATTGCAAAGCTTCCAGAAAACAAAGGCAAGACGATCGTGGTCATATTACCTGATACAGGTGAGCGTTATTTGTCCACTCCGCTTTTCTCAGACGTAGAATAATAACAAAAGAGGCAGGAATCCAGCTTCCTCTTTTGTTAATTTTCCAAGTACACAAGCAAGAGCGCATAGAATTGTTTCATTAACCTGAATTGATTTCTTTCTTCGCTAGCGGTCCATTTTTTTGCACAACAAATGGACCGTTAGCGAAGAAAAAGTTACCTTTGCCCAGCCCGATGTTGTTGTAGCTCATCAGGCTTTTTCTGTAAAAGTGAGCTTCTCCGTAGTAGTTTTGTACCACTCTGTAAGCCTCTTTCTTTAACTTGATGCGGGTGTAACGCATCATCATCAGGAAGTCTTCGATTGCGATATGAGGATTGATCTGCTCAGCTAAAACACTAGCATCAAATGCTCCTAGAAAGACTTCGGCTGAATTGTCGTAGATAAGGCAGCTGAGACATTTCTTGTTTGTTGAATAACATCAGTAGAATATTTACTACCCTTAGATTTTTGCTAGATACTTGCTGAAAATGATATCCTCCAACTTGATCCAACTAAAATCATCCTCGCCACGAAACAGTTTCACTTCCCTGCGAGTAGTATTTATAGACGTGATTACACCTGTGAGTTCTTCGTCATCGAATGGGCTAAAAACCACTAGTGTTATAGGTTGACGTGTGTTGTAGGACTCTATAAGCGCTTGCTCGATCAACTGGACTTCCTGATCGTCAAGTTCCGGCTTGCCTCTCCGCTGACGGTCTTTCATGAGTTTTAAGTATGCTTCCTTGTGTTCTGGTATGATAATCCTGCTGCTTTCCCATAAGCCGTTACCTTCTAATTTTTTCGACATGTATGTAGCCTCCTGATGTATTATGTAGAAATTATATTCCGAACATACGTTCTAGACAAGGCTTTTTGCATACCGAATCCAAAACTTTTGTCCTAGAAAAATATTCCTAGGTCTGATAGACTAGACGAAAATACAAAATCAGGGGGATAAAATGAAAATTTTGGAGCATTAAAATTGGCTAACCACCGCATATTCACCTGGTTAGATCAAGTTTTGAATAATGATTAAGTTTCTTTCCCTCAAATTCATCTCCTATATTGTTCCATACGATTGTATCGACATTATTCCATGCATCTTTCGAATTGTCATACCGCTAGTCTCCATAAAATAAGTTTTAGACGGACTTTGAAATTGGAACAGTGACAACCAGTACGAGAAAATAATGTCCTAGACTGTCGCTGTTCCATTGAACTAACGTATCCCGTTAGCGGAATAACATATACGAAATTCTGATATTTTTGTACATTAGTCTTAATGTTTGATTTTCCTTGAAGTCTTTAAATAGAAATTGTAGTCTGGTGCAATGTGTAGGTTAGTAATATTACGTTGTCTATACCTACTATGTATTTCTAAAAATCTCATATATCTTCTTATTCTCTATATCGAATTTGCGTCTAACCTATTTTACCGATTTCGGCGGTAAACCATCTGTTGGCGGGAGTGATAAAGAAGTCGATAGTAGAGCTTGACCGACCGAATATAAAATACGCCGTCGTTATGCCCCTCGTGCATCTTGTCTATTTTGATGTCGTTTTATTCTGAATGCGGACATATGTGTCTCGATTGCATGAAACGACGGTTAATCACAGCAGAAACCGACATCCGCCCTCAAATAAAGGACGCGATGTCGGCTTTAAACTTAACGACCAAACTCCTTATTGATTATTTTATTGTGAGCCGGCTCCACTTCCGGAGCTACCGAGTTGATGCACGTTACCAAAATATGCTGCCCGCCTAGAGATCCGAAGGCTCTCGATTCAAATCCGAAAGTACCGCCGGCATGCCCCCAGTATGATTGCCCGTCAGCTGTTTTTATTTCATAAATCCCTAGTCCGACTTTACCTATAGGTGAATCTACTGTCGTGAGCATCTGGTTCATTATCTCTTGATTTAGAAGCTTTCCGCCCAACAGCGAACTGAAGAAGGTGGTCAAATCTTTAGTTGTTGAGACTATATCTCCAGCTGCATTTGCCCATGATTGATTCATTTCTGTTAAATCATACAAATGACCCGATCTATCCATATTATATCCTGTGGCATGCTTACCTGGAATATCGTGACTATTTTCCATTACAAATGTCCCTGTCATACCGAGCGGTTCGATCAACCGTTTCCTGATCTGCTCCGCATACGTCTCTCCTGTTACCTTCTGAATAATTTGAGCGGCTAGTATAGTATTCATGTTCGAATAATTCCAGCCCTTCCCTGGCGCATATACAGGCGGCTTTGCTAGTCCCATGCTGATAAGCTCGTCGGACGAATAGTAACGGAATGGATTTTGAGGCAAGGTAATATCTCGAAAATCAAGATCAGTATAGCTCGCAAGCCCGCTTGTATGGTTCAATAACTGACGAATCGTAATTTTGTTGCCGTCATACCCATTACCCTTTATGACCCCTGGCAGCCATTTTTCGACCGAATCATCCAGGTTCAATTTTTTCTCCTGAGCCAACTGCAATACAACGGTAGCAGTGAATGTCTTCGTGATGCTTCCAATACGGAATGAAAAATCCGGCTCCACCGGGCGTGGTACTTCGAAACTGGCTGTACCCGTAGCGTAGGACCAGCGTTCCCCATCCTGTAGCCCGCCTGCTACGACACTTGGGACTCTTTTGTTGGTAACTACCTGATCCATGACGCGTTTGACTTCTTCCCGATGCTTACTTTTCTTTTCTTTCTCTTGATAGGTTGCCGTCTGACCCGCTGCGTGGACAGTTCCATAAGCAGGGAATATCAGTGTACCCGCCAATATAGCTGTTAAAGTAAGTGCAACTCCTTTTTGAATGGTGAATGATTTCATAACGCATCGCTCCTATTATTTTAGAATGTTGTGCTGCTTTACCCCCTCACCTTACCCCCGATATTGTTAAATCGAACAGTGATAAAACCGCCAAGCTTTTGATGACATCGTACTTGGACCTGTCACATATACCGCATGACAAACTGTCAACTGTCTTATATGACGTGCTTGCTAAGCTACGTTCTAACCGCTGTTACCCCACCCTCTTTCGCTTGACGGACGCGTTTGACTTCTTCCCGATGCTTGCTTTTCTTTTCTTTCTCGTTGAGTTCTTTTTTGGTTTCTTTTGCGAATTCCGACGCTAAAATATTGTCGATATGTTTAACCGCATCTCCCAGTACATTGATATTTATCGAGATGACATGTTGACCGTCCTCCGTTCCGCCTGCGAAGTTGGTGAATCCAGGAATACCTCCTGCATGTCCCCATACGATGGTGCCGTCCGGTAGCTTTGTTTGGTGTATGCCAAGTCCATACTTTCCAAATGGGGAGTCGGCTGTGCTGGTCACCATCTCTTTCTGCATCTCCGGTATCAACAGCTTTCCACCCAATAAGGCGCGAAAAAACGTCGTCATGTCTTCCCCTGTCGAGATCATGTCTCCGGCGGCGTTAGCAAACGATGGGTTAAGCACAGTAATATCTACTAATTTACTTCCAATGTCCAAGTAGCCGCGGGCATTTTTTTTCGGAATATCCGTCGAGCTGCCGGGGAGGAACGTTTCTTTAAGTTGAAGCGGTTCAATAATTCGTTTCTTAATCTGCTCCGCATATGTTTCCCCGGTGACTTTCTTGATAATGAGGCCAATAATCGCGTAATTCGTGTTCGAGTATACCCACCCTGTTACCGGCTTTAACTCCAAGCCACGGGCGATTAACTGCTCAGCTGTATAATTTTCGCCAGGATTTGTGAGTAATTTAGTCCTGAATTCTGGAGTCAAGTAGTCTGGAAGTCCGCTTGTATGATTTAGCAATTGACGAATCTTAATTTTATTGCCGTCGTGCCCATTGCCCTGTATGAGCCCCGGCAGCCATTTCTCCACCGTATCATCAAGGGACAGCTTCTTCTCGCCAGCAAGCTGCAAGGCAACCGTAGCGACAAACGTCTTCGTTGTACTTCCGATCCGGAAAGAGAAGTCGGCGTGCATCTTATGGTTTCTTTCGATATTCCCTTCACCGGAAGCATATGACCAACTCGCATCTCCTTTCTTCACGGTAACGACAACGCCTGGAATATTGTCGGTATTGGCAGCTTTATCGATTGCTTGATAGGTTGCCGTCTGACCCGCTGCGTGGACAGTTCCATAAGCAGGGAATATCAGTGTACCCGCCAATATAGCTGTTAAAGTAAGTGCAACTCCTTTTCGAATGGTGAATGATTTCATAACGCATCGCTCCTATTATTTTAGAATGTTGTTCTGCTTTACCCCCTCACCTTACCTCCGATATTGTTAAATCGAACAGTGATAAAACCGCCAAGCTTTTGATGACATCGTACTTGGACCTGTCACATATACCGCATGACAAACTGTCAACTGTCTTATATGACGTGCTTGCTAAGCTACGTTCTAACCGCTGTTACCCCACCCTCTTTCGCTTGACGGATCGGGAAGTTATATTGCATGATAGGTCTGAATCATTCGGAATTTGATTTGCAAAAAAATATAAGAAGGTGTGCGTAATTCGTGTTCTCGATAATGAAAAAAAGGGTCTGGTATGATTGGATACTTGTGGCCATACGAACGCTTTGGCTGGTCATTATCGCAAGCGCTGGTTTTGTTGATCCGTCATTGACCGTTGTATCGCTTTGGGTTGTACTTTCTCTCGCTTTCGTCGTTTATCTCGTTCCATTAATCATCCTCTATAGGAAAGAAGACTGGTATCTCACAATCGAAGTCACGGTAACGGGCTTTTTTTATCTATATTTAGCCTACGCAGCCCCGGGATTGCTTTGGTCTTTTGTTTTACTCGTGATAACTATCGGCTTGACGAGCAGTCGAAGAACCTATGTGTGGACAGGTATCCTTAGCGGAATCGTATTCCCGGTATTGAACGGTTGGATTGCTGATCGTCTCCCGTATGAGTTTATCGTTAGCTGCAGCCTTGGTTTTGCCATCGGCTTCGCGTTTAATATTTTAATTCAGTCCCACAAGCAAGCCCGAATTATTCAAGAGCAAAAGCTGTTGCTGGAGCAGCATATTAAGCGGATTGAGGAACTTACGCTGATGGAGGAGCGCAGCCGGCTGTCACATGAGCTGAATGACACGATTGGCCATACGCTTACCTCGCTCATCGTCGGCATCCAATCACTGCGATCGTCCGTACCAGATGCGCAAATAGAGAGGATCGATTCGCTTGTCGGAATCGCCCAACACAGTCTGGTTGATATCCGAAAGCATCTGCATCAGCTCTCTCATACTCCGTTGAACCATTCGTTAAGTGAATCGCTGCGGCAATTAACTGAAGATTTTATGAAGTCAACAGGTATAACGGTCAAATTCCGTGTGATCGGCAGTGAGACTCTCGTTATGCAAAAAATAAACATTTGTTTATATCGTTGCCTTCAAGAGTCTCTAACCAACATGGTTCGGTACGGTAAGGCGAGCGTGATATCCGTTCAGTTACATTTCAATAGTCAGCAGCTTCGATTACAGATCGAAGATAACGGCATCGGAATGGAAGAAATCCAATTTGGATTTGGGCTCAATGGAATGAAGGAACGACTTGAACTATTTCACGGCACGGTGTCCGTGCATTCCGAGTCAGGACAAGGAACTTTCGTCATATGTAATATTCCGTTGCAGACAGAGCCTGTACATGATGCGATCCGCCTGCTGATCGTTGATGACCAGGTGATCATTACCGACAGCTTGAAGCAAATTTTGGATCAGCATGCTGATTTTAACGTCGTTGGTACAGCCAGGGACGGGCGCGAAGCATTAGAACATTGTGATCGCTCCCAACCAGATATCGTGCTAATGGATATTCGTATGCAGGGAATGGGCGGGATTGAAGCTTTAGTTGAGATGAAGCAACGATGGCCTGATATGAAGGTTGTATTCATGACAACGTTTAAGGATTCCTTGCAGGCAGCAACTGCATTGGAGCGCGGGGCAGAAGGCTACATGCTGAAGTCGATTCATCCGCGGGAGATGAAGGAAGCCTTGAAACTTATTTATAATGGAGGAACCTGGATCGACCAATCGGTCGCTACGCAAGTTTTCGAAGAGATGAAGCGTCAACGTGAGCAGTTGGAGAAAATCGGTTCAAGTCAGGGAAACTACCCGTACGGGCTTACGAAACGCGAGATGGAGATTCTGGAGCATCTGTCGAGCGGTCTGCGCTACAAATCGATTGCCGCCAAGCTATTTTTATCGGAGGGAACGATCCGCAATTACTGCTCGATTCTCTACTCGAAACTCGGCGTCAACAACCGTGAAGAAGCATTAGAAATGGCGCGAATGAAGAATATCGTGTAGCTGGAGAATTTCCCGATGGTACTCACGATATAGGGGTCGCGTGCTGTTCTTTCAAAAAATGGGCCAGGTTCAACCAGTAGTGGTCGGTTGGTTCCATGCCAACGATGACGTCCTGGAACCCTTGCTCCGTCGCAATCTTTCTGAACCAGCTAACGAACAATTCAAAGCCTTCACGGTCGTTCTCAAACGTAATAGCCTTCTCGAACTCGACTCCGCGGTAGTCTTGTGCCCGGGCGACATGTTTGAATTTAGCGATGTCTACACCGATAATTAAGGTAGAAGAAGTGATTTGATTAATACGTTCATTTTGAGTAGAATTCATCTTGTAGTCTCCTTGGTTTGTTTTTGGATCCCGTCGCTGGCCAGCATCTTGGACCCATTTACATCATACCAAGGAGTCTTTTTCATTCTGAAACCTCTTATTTCAACTTACGCTCATATAAAAACTAAACCCACTTCATTATCAATATAGGGGACAAACTTGATAAATAGTGATTACTTTCTCCGTTGCAACGGCATTTTAAATTGACTGATTATTTATGTATTTGAAAGTTTATCAAGGGTTGGGTAGCAGCAACTTCCTCGTGTAAATCTTCGTTTGTAAAATGAAAATGCTGGCTGTACTGAACCACGACTTGTTCTAAACCAATTTTCCTGATATCGATTCATAATACCCGGCCTGATTTGCAGCGTCCCAATACGATCCGTAGCCGGAAAACCTTCGGTCACTGGGAGCTGGATACGGTCGTTTCCAGCCGAGGAAAGAGTAAACTTGTGTCGACACATCGTAGAGGCAAAAACACGTTTTTACCAAGTGATTATATGACGATCGCACGGCATTATCGATGAAGATCGCGTTTGGCTTACTGGCGGCTCAGTATCCGATGTCTGCGATTCGGAGCGCGACCGTGGGCGAGGGAAAGAATTCGCCTGTCACAGAGAATTGGAACGACTGTACGGCGTGGGTGTCTATTTCGCCGGCCCGTACTCATCCTGGCAACGAGACTCCAACGAAAATACCAAGTCTTGGGCGTGAATTAATCTCAAAGGGTCATAACTTCGCTCAGGTGACAGATGCTGATCTGGGACAAGCTCTCGCCCTGATTAACAACCGGCCCCGAAAAACTTAAGATGGAAGTCCTCTCACGAATCGTTACAGGAGGAACTGTTGTACTTGTCTTGACAATCCGTCTATTAAAAAAGGTGAAAGAAAACCATCATTTCACTGGTATTCTTTCACCTTTTACGGTTTAAGGCTTTTTCAGTAGCTTATATAATGACTCTACTTATTCAAACTGTAAATTTCCATCAGTTATTATAAATCCAAATGTTTTATTTAAGGCTTGTAACTCACTCCCATGAACTTCCGTTATTTTGATTATCTTATTGTTATCATCTCTAATCACTTTGAAATCGGATTTCCTTTAGCATCATAGTAAAAGTTATTTGATCTACCTTCATTTTTTATATCCTTATCAACAAACAATCTGACTTGCTTGTCATTGAAGAGAAATCTGTCCTCTTTCTTATCATAAGTTAGACCATAGGCAATGTAATCCTTTAAAGAATCGTAATTAAAATCGGCACCTTCACCAGCTTCTTGTACTGAGGTAGATGAACTGAGGCTTGTATCGTGATGATTTTCGATGGCTTGGATTTCAGGTGTACTCGGCGGAATGGGGAGCGCGATGAAGTCCAGCGGCAAGCCGATGAGCAAGACCAGGTATCCATACTCGGTTCAACTAACCCGATCAGGTCCATGAGCGTTCTCCCTCTTGTGCTGCAAAGTCCCGCCAGCCGAGACAAGCTTGTTTTGCGGCAAAATCAAATAAAAAAGTGCAAGAACCGCCAGTAAAGCAGCGCTGATGCTAATGGCAGCGGCATTCGTATACTGGCTGGCTATCCCTCCCCCGATGACCGGGCCAATCATAATACCGAGCCCTTCAATCCCGGAGAGTACTCCCCACCCGGTCCCCTTCTGATCCTCCGGAACAAGGTACGACAGCACCGCATTCCAGGCCGGAAGCACGGCTGAGTAAGACAATCCCAGCATAAAGGCAAACAGCATCGTTAATGCAGGCGGCGGCATGGATACGACTAACAGAGCCAATACGACCGTAAGCGATACGAAACCGGCGAACAGCATTTGCTTGTGCCCCCATCGATCGGCCAGCTTTCCCATCGGGACAAGAAACAGCATCGCGCCGGCCCCGCCTAATATGAGCATTAGCGAATATTGCGGCTGGCTCAGACCGAGTTGGTCAGCGGCAAAACCGGGCAGTATCGGCAGCAGCAGTCCCGCGGCGGTCATCTGCAGGACCATGCCTGGCAGCAGCCATTTCAGCTGAACGAGCCTTCTTCGCAGTCCTGCCGCTTGTTCGGCAAAGCTGACATTCTGGAGATGCAAGGGGGTTGTTCTGTTAATCCCGAACGATGCGATGCAGCCGACGGCGAGCAGCGCAACCATCAGCCGGAAGGCAGGTTCGAAGCCATAATCGAAGGTGAGATTGATTGTGACCGGCCCCAGACCGATGCAGGCCAACCACACGGTGTATATCGCTCCCATCTGGGCCGCCCGCTCCGTAAGTCGGACTTTCTCCAGACAAATGAGCCATATAGGCGACGCCCCCATCCCAAGCATCACGGAACCGGCAACAAGCCCCCAGGCATACGGACTAAAGAACACGGCGGCTAGTCCGGACAGCATCAGGACGAAAGTGGCGGGCAGCAGCCAGCGCAGCGAAAACCTGTCCAGCAAATATCCAGCCACACATTTAATCAGCGTATCGGCTGTATAATGAAGCGAGACGGCAAGACCGACCAAAGCAACGGTTTGCCCCGACTCGTTGACGGCAAAGTTCGGCAGGAACGAGAACAAGAAAGCGCTTCGGACAAACTCTGTGCAAAAAAGCACCGTGAACAGCGTCAGAGTAGAAAGCTTGAACGCGCTCCTCCCGCTCATCATATTCCACTCCTTCTTAAGGGACTTGCCTCAGGAAACAAATGCCGGACAATATGGTCCGCAGCCGCTTTCTGCCTTGCTGCGAGCAGCCCGTTCATCATCGACTGCTTGATCTGCTCAGAGGAGATCATCGCTTGTATCTGCAACACCAGATCATGAATCGTAAAGGCCACGACTGCCGCTCCTTTGCGCTGCAAATACAGGGCATTTTCCTTCTCCTGCCCCAGAAACGGATTTAGGATGAAAATTGGAACCCCGGCCTGAATCGTCTCGGATAGTGTAACGCCTCCCGCTTTCGTGACTACGCAGCAGGCGCTGCTCATCAGAACATGCAATTGATCGGTGAAGCCGAATACATCCACACTTGCATCATCCGCCCAGCTCTCCGCAAGCCTCCGTCTCCATCCTTCCTGCCGGCCGCAAATCACTTGAATGCGGACGCCTGACAAGAGCAGCAGCTTCCCGATGAGCCTCGATAGCGAATGCAATGTGCCGCAGACGTTAGCCATAAGCAGAATCACATGCTCATCTGCTTCTTTAACGGAGCCGGGACCACTCATTGCCGCATCATGAAATGACTCTCTGACCGGAATTCCGGTCACGGTAATACGACTCTCGGGGACGCCCTGCCTGACCATGGCCTCTTTCACGTCGCTGGCAGGGACAAAATAATGATCCGGCTTGGCGAACAGCCATCTTCGGTGAACGTCAAAGTCCGTTATGACAACAGCAGTCCGGGGACGGATCGCAGATAATGCCACGCTGCTTGGCAAGCTGCCGAACGGGAATGTATAAATGATGACTTCCGGCTGGTACTGGAGGATGATTTTCTTGAGCCTGTCGCCTCCAAGACTGTTCATCCAGGCTGCGATCTTTCCCTTCATGGGAAGCTGGTTGGTCAGATGGTAGGTCCATCCGTAATAGGGAATGCCCAGGCTGGCTGCATACAGGCTTTGCCGGTACAGATAGCGGATTATTTTGTTCAGCACAGGATAGGCTTCCCGGAACAAGTCGACAACCGCCACCTGGCAATAACCATTGCGGATCAAGCTTTGCTGCAACACCTTGGACACCTGATGATGACCTTCTCCGTAATCGGCCGTTAAAATTAAAATTTGCGGTTCCTGTCCCACTATTGTCACCTCATTTCCTTTGTCAAGCCATTTCATCCAGACGAACGAATTGCAAGTTGCGTCCCTGTAATTGATGCAGTACTTCCTCCAGAGCCCGAAGCATAAAATATGGCGCGTGACGGTCCGCTCCCGGCGAATCTCCGCTGTCATGCAGCAAAATAACAGATCCGTCCGTAATTCCGTTCAGCAGCGTTGCCTTCAGTTTCTTGCGGCAGCTTCTGCTGCGCCAGTCCCCCGCCTTCAAGGACCAGAGTACAATGCGGTACGATTTGGGATGAAAGAAATCGAAAGCGTTCATGAGCCCCCACGGCGGACGATAGTGATCCGGCCTTTTTCCAATTATGGATTCAATAATATCTGCGGTCCGTTTCATATGATCACGCCGCACCGTCCAGGGAAGCATCAGCCAATTGGAGATGTGATTGTAATTGTGGATTCCAATCTGATGACCTTCACGATCCATTCTTCTGATCAGATCCGGGTGCAGCTCCGCCTGCGAGCCAAGCACGAAGAATGTGGCCTTCACTTGATAATCCTGCAATAAATCCAATAATTCCGGTGTATACCTCGGATGCGGCCCATCGTCGAACGTGAACGCTACCTGGTTCTTGGTCGTTCCCTTACGAAAGGCTCCAAATTTGATCATTCTTGGCAGAAAACTAGGAATTATCATATACAGACTGATGAAGCCTATGAGCCCAATCAACAAATATTTAACAAGCAACGTCTTTATCCTCCTTAGTGAAAATTAAGCTTAAGCATACTGCTGCAAGGAGCAAACCCATTTTTCTTCCTGTGTATCGCTCTGCATGCTCAGAATTTGCATGACCGCATGTCTGGCGGAATCCTGCTGTCTGCACAGCCCTGCCTTCTCCCTCATTTCTTCCAATAGGGAAGGCTGTTGAACCAGCCGCTGAAGCTGATCCTGCAAATTGTCAATCTGACATAGATATGCTACTCCCGCTTGAATCAAATAATCGGCATTATCCTTTTCCTGCCCCAGCCGTGGCTCCAGCAGCAGCATGGGAAGCTGAAGCGCCAGCGCTTCGGAGGTCGTCAGTCCGCCCGGCTTGGTAATCAATACGTCTGCGGACGCCATCCATTCATGGATTCCCTCCATGAAGCCTGTCAGTATGACGTTATCCCTGTCTCCCAACGCTTCACGCAGGCGGTACAGCAACTTCACATTGCGTCCGCATACGATGACAAATTGCACGTTAGGGGGAAAAGAGTCAGATTGCATTTGCTCGATGAAGGATTTATCGATAATCCCGCAGCCGCCCCCCATCACCAGCACGACAAAGGCGTCAAGAGCCAAGGCCAGCTTCTCGCGCAGCCGGTCTTTATTGTCATGCTGACTGTAGGATGGGCGAACAGGGATGCCCGTTACAGCGATTTTGTGGTCAGCAACGCCTTTTCTCTGCAGAGCTGCACGCACGCCTTCGGAGCCAACCAGATACAGATCCGTAGACGGATGTATCCAATAGCTGTGATCGGAATGGTCGGTAATGACCGTTGCCGCAGGCAGATCCGTCATTCCTTTTTCCTTAAGCAAGGAAATGGCGGCTGATGCCAGCGGGAACGTGCTGACAATCAACGTCGGCTGTTCCTCATTCAGAAGCTTGAGCAGCCGCTGCAGGCTGGTCGTGAGAAAATGCTTCAGGAAGAAAGTAAGTGTACTGTCCGTCCGGGTCTTCTGATACATATATCCGTATGAGGAAGGAAAATGCTTCACCCATTGCAGGAAGCAATACCGTTCAACCACATGCATGCGGGGATGGATCCATTGCATGAAGTCGATCACCTCTACTCCCTGTTTGTACAGCACCGATGCCTCTAAAATCGCCTTGGCCGCCTGCATATGTCCATCCCCGAGCGCGCCGGACAGAATCAGCAGCTTTTCCCGTTTCATGCTATTCATCAACAATCGCCTCCCTCGTGAAATTTAACTATGCATGAACAAAACAACCAGCACCGCCGTTAGGAATCCGACCATCCCACCAGCCACACAATCGATCGGATAGTGATAACCCCAATAAACCCGGGATATGGCCACCAACAAGGCCAGACCAATCAAGACAAGCATAATTGCCGGCGATGAGGCCAACATAAAAGGTGTAACCAGGGCGAAAATAGCGGTAGTATGGCCGGATGGGAAGGAATAATCCTTCAACGGGAATTTGCCTACCTTCACCTGCTCCAGCTTGCGGAAAGGCCGGTCTCTGCGCACCTTTCTCTTGATCAGGACAGCAATGATATGGCTAACGGCCAGTGAGATCAAGCTTTGCAGCCCGATTCTGCTGAACTCCCCCTCGGCGAACCATGCCAAGGACACTGCGCAAATGATGGTAAACAAAGCTCCGCCCAAATGGGTAATCCATCCGAACAATCGGTCCATTGCCCGACTGCTCAGCCGCTGGTTGCACCAGAAGAACATCGTTTGATCAATTCGCCTTATCCACTGCATCCTGTTTTCCGCCTCCATTCCCTGTTTTTTCGATCGGTTGATGTTCATCCCTTATCTTCCTCCGCTCGCACAGCTTCCGTATCAAGAACCATATTGCCGCAATCGCAACACCAATGCCCACCAGCGTAATCGTGAGAACTTGGTTCACCATATTCTCTGCCGCACGGCCATATATATAGAAGAGAAAACCGACTACATAAAACTTCACCGCCCGGCCAATGGCCGCATAGCTGAGCAGCTTCCACAATGGATAATTCATGCATCCAGATAAAATCGTAAATATTTTAAATGGGATCGGAGTGAACGATCCGATCAGGATTGCAGCCTCGCCGCGGCGGGCAAATAAGTCGCTTGCCGAATCCAGCCATTTTTTCTTCATTACACCACCCATAACATGCTTTCCCGACACCTTGCCGATCCCATAACCGATCGGTGTCCCAAGCAGACTTCCTGCAAAGCCAACCGTAGCGAGCCATAAAGCCGACTCCGGTTGCACCGCGCTTAAAGAAAGCTGCAGGAAGAACGCCGGGATGGGGAAAATAATCGCATCGAGCATAGCGTGAATGAAAAGTCCCGTCGCTCCAAAGTTCTGTAAAAATTCCATAATTTTATCCATGAATGCCTATCCCGCCTTTGTTACAGAGCATGATGAAAAATAGGTTGCCTCCGGGCGGTATGGGTTTCCAATCGCTGTGTTTCCAACTCCATACCGCCCTCCAGGAACTTACTCACCACGCTCTTAGTTTCTTTTTTTTAATTAATTGGAGCTTGATTTGGGTAGACATAACTCCTTTGAAACGGACCGTCACTTCACCGTCATAAATCGGTTCCTCAGCGAGCTGCGGGAGTGAATCAGCATCATCGGTATCAATTTTTCGGTCTTGCGGCCAATCCGCTTCTTGCCTTCAGGGTGCATGACGGATAACAATAATCGGAGATAAGCCGTTGTAATGCGTTGGAACAGATCGGACTTCATCGGTTGTTGTTCGAAACCAAGACCATGTATCAAACCACGATGAAGCAGCGTAACGCCGACTAACGCCTTCACCTCTCTGAACTCCGGCTGACTTGCGAATGCCTCGCTGATCTGCTGCATGGATTTCCGTGTAAGCCGGGCCGTCATGAGCGCCGCGCGGTCTGAGTCTTCGGATTTGATCAGCGTCAGAATCGTTTCATTATTGAGATGGAGTTCCCCGACCAGATCGCCTTTATTGATGATCGTGGAGTCCGCACAGACGATACTCTCCCCTCGGTGTTTCTTAATCATGACTTTGCAAATTCCAAAGTGCGATGTATGCGAGCCGCGAAAGCGTGAAATCCAATCGAACCCTCTTTCCCAGACCATCCAGGCCGCCTGCATTGAAGATTTGCGTAAACGAAGCAACATTGATCCAATCATCCCTCATTCTTATTTTAATCGACAAATTTTATTGAAATTGTCCAACTGAAATAATATTCCTATGTGAATTCCTTATTTTTGTTACTTTTATGATAGAGGATTTAACCAAAAAAGCATCCGGGCTGAGGTACTGGATGGTGGCCCGTCTTGAGGGGGGCCTTCACTCAATTTGATGCACATCGCTGATCGCTCAAGTTTAATCTGATATATAAGTGCGACCAAAAATAATTTCGTTACATGCTAGTTGAGATTCATTTGCACTCCTAACAATCCAATCAGGTAATACTGATAAGATGGCTTCTCCTTCTGAAAAGTCCGGATGACCCGAATCACATCGGTACGATGCTGATCGGAAACCTTCAATTAAAGCAGTGTGCAGCGCGTGCCGGGAAAATGACGGAAAGTCCCCTCATAGACATCTTCTTCAACAAACCCTGCAACCTAAGGATTCGTCGCCCTCTTACGGCCGAAGCTAAACAATTCATTCAGTTCTGCGTACCACCTGTAAGAAATGTACAGCTGAATAAGAACGTGAGTTCAAATCCCTGAAGTAGCGAATCGTTAAAGAGCAGCGTTAGGAATCCGTCTCCAATATAGCTATTATAGTAAGTGCAACTCCTTTTCGAATGGTGAATGATTTCATAACGCAATCGCTCCTATTATTTTAGAATCTTGTTCTGCTTTACCCCCTCATCTTACCTCCGATACTGTTAAATCGAACAGTGATAAAACCGCCAAGCTTTTGATGACATTGACTTGGACCTGTCACATATACCGCATGACAAACTGTCAACTGTCTTATATGACGTGCTTGCTAAACTACGTTCTAACCGCAGTTACCCCACCCTCTGTCGCTTGACGGATCGGGAAGTTATATTGCATGATAGTCTGAATCATTCGGAAATTGAGATGAAGGAAGCCTTGAAACTTATTTATAATGGAGGAATCTGGATCGACCAATCGGTCGCTACGCGAGTTTTCGAAGAGATGAAGCGTCAACGTGAGCAGTTGGAGAAAATCGGTTCAAGTCAGGGAAACTACCCGTACGGGCTTACGAAACGCGAGATGGAGATTCTGGAGCATCTGTTGAGCGGACTGCGCTACAAATCGATCGCCGCCAAGCTATTTTTATCGGAGGGAACGATCCGCAATTACTGCTCGATTCTCTACTCAAAACTCGGCGTCAACAACCGCGAAGAAGCAATAGAAATGGCGCGAATGAAGAATATCGTGTAGCTGGAGAATTTCCCGATGGTACTCACGATATAGGGGGCACCTCACGAAACGGAAAAAATCGTACGCTAAGCAATGCGTTGCAGAAAAAACCGGACCCTTACAGGGGAATCCGGTTCTCGTCATAGCAGCAAGTGAAGTTGAACTATCGTGTCCCGTTACTTTAACGATGTAATCGAACTGAAGCTAAATGCATTAGATCCAAATATCATTGACTGCTGTTAATTCTGACTCAGTCTCGCCAGTGTTTACTACGCCCCTGGGCTCTACTAACATGATATGATACTCCTGGTTAGCGAAAGTTTTGTGTTCGACACCCTTGGTACAATAAACAACATCTTGGGAAATCTTTACTTGGCTATCGCGGAAATCAATGAACATCTCTTCTTCGAGCACGATAAACACCTGGTTGGTATCTTGATGAGGAGACCAATGTATTAATCTTAGATAATTTCTCATTCAGACTATTACTTTATTTTTCAGTCTAGAACTTTAGACACCTACAATAAAGACCGCAAAGGCTTAAGCCCTTACGGTCTAATTTACTTCTGGCATCCTGAGTCCATTTTCACTTTTCTTGTTTCGTTTCGTCCCCCGTCCATAGTCGTTGGTGACAAAATCCAGTATTCGGTTGACAGCACCAAAAATGGCCAGGCGGACATTACAGTTACCAAGAATGAAGCATCTAACGATTATGTAGATATGCCACAATGGTACATGGAGGAACTGGCCGTCCATGTTAAAAGCATGCGGAAATTAAGGTTTGAGACAAAGGCAAATGGGACATGGAAAGGCGGGGATCGTAACTTTGTTTTTCATTCAGGTACAGGGAAACCCTATTACCATACAACGCCGTCCCAGCAGTGGAAAACTGGTGTGAGCGGCACAGCTTCCGTAATGTATCACTTCATGATCTCCGCCATACAAATGCAACGTATTTGCTTGGCTAGGGAGCATCTATCAAGGAGATTCAACATCGATACGACATTCCACATCTCAGGTGTCTTCAGATACCTATGCTCACATCACCAAGAAGCTTAGTCGTAAAACAACAGCACACCTAGATGTCTTCGATCCAAAAGTTCGTCCCCAATCCGTCCCCAGGAGCGAAAAAGGCGCTCACTCCCTGTGATCCTGTGATATGGAAACGAGGATTTCAATCACTAAAAAATAAAAAACCCCTTGATAATCAAGGGATCCAAAAGAAAAACGATAGTGCCGAGGACCGGGATCGAACCGGTACGGTAGTCACCTACCGCAGGATTTTAAGTCCTGTGCGTCTGCCAATTCCGCCACCCCGGCATAATCTTAGGAACGCTACTCTTTACACTTACTTGTCTTACAAGTATCTGAGAAACACAGAAGTGTTCTCGCTATGTAAATGTCGTTCAACCGGGCACCAACATATAATACGATAATTTCATCGGATTGTAAAGTGTTTTTAAAAAAAAATAATAAAATTTTCTTTTTGTATAACTTATGCACATTTGAATTACACTAATAAACGTCTTTCCAAACTACCAGAAGGGGTGTTACGAATGCGTGAAGGTATGATTCCAGCTGTTCTTGGAACGGTAGTATCGGCTTCAGGCGCTGTGTTGCTGAGCAGTAAGTACAAACTTGCAGCTACAGGCATTCTCGGTTTCGGACTGGCTCATGTTGTTCTGGGAGCGATTGATCTGATTGAGCATCGCTAGTTGTTTGGGAAGTGCCGGGCGGGATTTACTCCCCCCGGTTTTATTTTTATCAACGTTTAGTCTGGAGTACAAACGTTTATGTAAAGTATAGAAGCTGAATGTACCTAATAAAAGGAGCTGTGATGTGCTATGAGAGATAATAACTCTGAAAAGAATCGTACTGACGATCAAATTGAACATAAACAATCCCTGGACAAGCGCGAGCCAGGATTTAATCGCATTCCTGACACTGATGCAGATACACCTGCTGCTACTGATATGATCGATGAAGCCATAGGTCGCGGGATAGACAAGTTACGTAACGATTTCACAAAATAAAGCATGGGTAATAGGACATAGGTTTAAAGTAGCCCTTAATGCATTTGTTTTGATATGTACAGCGATTTCGTAAAATCACTTAAAGATCAGCATGATCCAGCCAATGATCGAGATCCACAGCACGATGCTGATTAAGAGTCCACACATGATACCAAAAGAGAAATTACCTTCATTCTTTGGCATGGTACTGCCAAATTTCAATCTAAGCTTCATTTGATTCCAGTTCATAGAACCCCCTCCTTAAGTTCTATTTCGGAATATGAAGCTTGTTTTTGTAGACCTATAGTCATGTTTTTAAAAATAAAAAAAGGGTTTTTCGTCCTATCATCCTGATCGCGGAAACAGGATTACAGCTATACCGACCAAACAAATCAATCCACCAATGAAATCGTACAAGTCGGGTGTCTTTTTATCAATCCACCAGCCCCATGCAATGGAAAGAACAATAAAGACACCACCATATGCTGCATATACACGCCCAAAGGAGGAAAATACCTGAAAGGTAGCAATAATTCCATACACAGCTAAAATTAATCCGCCGCAAAGTCCGACATACCATGTCTTCCCTTCCCGCAGCCACTGCCAAATCAAATATCCTCCTCCAATTTCAGCGATGCCAGCCAATATAAAAAGTAAAGCTGCCTTTAGCACCATTTCACATCCCTAATTCTTTAAATTTTTTTTGATTTTTTTGGGATATCTCATTAGAGCACTCGACCTAAAATGATAATCAATGCAATCACACCAACCAGAATCAGCAGGTTGCTGACCTGACGCCATAAGCTAGGCACTCCCTCGGAGTGAAGCTTCCGCTGATTGGCATCAAAGTTCGCTTTTGCTCCTTCAGCATCTGCTGATCTAGAGAAGGGTCTGTTTTCTTCATTCATAAGAGTACCTCCTTTTCAATCCACTTTAATCATACCAAACTTTTCCGTCGATTTCGCGTTGCTTTTATGTATATACTTACCACATATTTCTGATTGCATCTTCATATATGTGAAGTGTACCCCCTTATGTCAATATTTCGCTGAATATAAAGTCTGATGTCGAATCAAGGTAGAGTGGGTATTTAGACGTCTTTCATTGCAGGACGGTAGTTATGGTATAATTTAGTCAACTTGTTCAAGATCGTAACCAGTGCTCAATTGTTTACTCAACTTGCAATTAAATTCACATCCAAGAATCCACATTCCGTTTACAACCTGCATATTCTGTTTGTAAACCCAGGAGGAGGATACCGATGTCCCCAATCTTTTTAGCAAGTTTAATGATAATGGGTATATTTTTATTTCAGGCAGCCATCGTTTTCGGCATCATACATTGGATTTCGAAACGCACTCAACGTCCAGCACAAACCAAAATGTATCTCACAATGAGTTTGCTCGTTGTAATTTTAGGCTTCCTTGTATGGGACAACTGGATACACTCACAGGAATTCAATGGATGGGCCATGATTAGTCTGCTGGTGATTATTATTAGTGCCTATATACAGCTTAGAAAGCAAAAAGAAAAATACTAATCCCATTACCATGCATCAAAGGAGGAGCGCCATGAAATCTCACTCAACACGCTTTTGGTTACAGAGGGTGCTACTGCTAATGCTTGTTTTACTCTTCAGCGGCTCTCAGCAATCGTTCATTGTTGCCGATGCCGCCCCGCCAATTAATGTTCAGGCCTCTGCCAAAGCCAAGCAATTACTTGCCTACCTATCTAATGTACCGGATGGTATGCTAATTTCCGGGCAGCATGATTACTTAGAGGCACCGGATGAACAAAATAACAAGCTACAACAAATCAGCGGACAATACGCAGGGCTTCACGGCTATGAGTTTGGAGGATTAGCCAATCAGTCTCTTACGGCCCTACGAGAGCAACGTCAGCATGTTGTGAATAGTGCTATCCAATGGAGTCGGGGCGGCGGAATCGTAGCTGTTACCTTCCATCAGGCGCTACCGGGCAAACCCAAAACGTGGAAAAACGTACAAGCAAAAATTACTCAAGCTGAATTTAATCGTTACATCACGCCAGGTACCCCGCAATATAAACAACTGATCGCCGATCTGGATGAGGTGGCTCTGTCCCTTAAGACCTTACGAGACGCGGATGTACCTGTTTTATGGAGGCCCTATCATGAAATGAACGGCAACTGGTTTTGGTGGGGAGACAAGCAAAATTACGCCAAGTTGTGGAATTTAATGTATGATCGATTTACTCATGTCCATCATCTGGATAACCTGTTGTGGGTGTGGAGTCCCAATGCCCCAAACGCATATAGCACTCCTTATGATCTTTCCTTCCCAGGTATTAACCGGGTAGATATTCTTGCAGCTGATATCTATAACAATGATTACAAATCCTCTTACTACACCGAATTACTAAAGCTTGCGCAGGGCAAGCCTATGGGAATCGGAGAAAGTAATATTCTGCCGAGTGCGAAGGTGCTGCAGAACCAGCCAGCCTGGGCCTATGCCATGACATGGGGTAAGGAACTGTCGGCAACCAATTCACAAGCAGCAATCAGACATTTTATGAACCAAAATAATATCATTACACGAGACCTTCTTCATGAATCTCTGGACTGAAAGAAAAAAGCTTTCACTTCGCTCTAGAAGCAAAGTGAAAGCTTTTTTATACCAAAATCCAAATAAAGTTCTCTAACTATTCCTGATAACCTCTTCTAGATCAATATCGGCATATGCCTCTTCTCCAAGATGTACGGATACAATGGTGTAGATCCGCTTGGACAGTCTAGACATCAGCCGATCACCCGGTGCTACAGAGTATTCTTCCCGATAATCTCCAATTTTGTGAAAACCGCTGGACATATGGATGTACAAGTTGCCCCTACGTGTTTTACCATGCACCAACATCAAATCTCCTCCTGCTGTGTAACCAACCTAATTTCCCTGTTACATGTATATCGGTCAGAACAAGATAGGATATAAGTCCCTGGTATCCTTCTTTCGTTTCACATGTAGTGCACGTACACGAAACGGGTCTGCCAGTGATGTGACAGACCCGTTTTTGCAAACCCATTTTCGTGATTTAGGAAGAAACTATTCTTGATAGGATTCTGCTATTGCATTCGCTGCAATGATTGCATTGTACACGTCAGCAGGACTAACCGGGAACGGCATGTTGACCATTGTATCATTCGATGCACAAGCAGCTTCAGCCACTTGGCGCCATTCAGCCTCAACAAATTCCTCTACACCCAAGTCACGAAGTGTCAATGGAAGGCCTACATCCTTAACCAGTTTAATCACGGTTTCCAGTTCTTCTTTCGGTGCATTTTCCAGCACTAGCTGGGTTAACAAACCGAATGTGACTTTCTCACCATGCTGTGCTTTATGAAGCGAAGGAACAGCCGTCATACCATTATGAATGGCGTGTGCTGCTGCCAATCCACCTGATTCTGCACCAACACCGCTCAGATAAATGGTAGCTTCAATCGTATCCTCCACCGCACGAGTATATACTTTACGATCCACCGCACGTTTGGCCTTCACAGCATTTTCCAGCAACGTATCATAACAAAGACGAGCAAGTCCCAGCCCTGTAGTGGAAGGCTTGTTCAGAACCAGGTTATCCCCGTTGGCCTGATAGCAAGCACGAGCTTCAAAATAAGTAGCCAGTGCATCACCGATTCCAGCTGCAAAGAAACGTGCAGGCGCTGCTGCCAGAATGCCTGTATCCGCCAGTACAACGTCTGGATTAGTAGGCAGGAACAGATATTCATCGAAAGAGCCATCTTTTTTGTATATAACCGCAAGCGCGGTACAAGGAGCATCTGTAGAAGCAATCGTTGGGAAAATAACAACAGGCAGCTTTTCATAATAAGCCGTTGCCTTAGCGGTATCCAATGTTTTTCCCCCGCCAATGCCTATGATAATGTTCGAACCATGTTTACGCACCAATTCGCGGTTACGATCAATCTCTTCTTTTGTACATTCATATTGGAATTTCTCGAAGACCACTTGGTTACCAGCTGCTTCAATTGAAGCGCCTGCCTCCTTTTGGGCCCTTTCAAGTATGAACTCATCGCAGATAACAAAGGCTTTATCGCCATAATCCTTAATATAGTCATTTAACGACGAGAGCAGATTTTGTCCAGAAATAAATTTCTTGGGTGAAGTGATGGATCTTACAACGTTTGCCATGTAAATTCCTCCTCAGCTTTGACTCATACTCAAATTAATAACCATTTGGGCATGTGACCCCTTAACTATAAACCTCTTTTCACATTATTAAAAGGCTTATTATGGAATATTTTATGAACAAATTGTGTATCTATTATACTTGAACAGTCGAGCTCCATTCAGAATACAGGATACCCATCATGATACGATCATAACTGTTGCCATCACGAAGAACAGCGGAACGAACTCTACCCTCAAGCTGGAACCCCGCCTTCTCATAAGTTCGGATCGCTTGTGTATTGTACTCAATCACATCCAAGCCGACCCGATTTAAATTGAGCTCATAAAACGCATACCGAAGAATGAGACCTACAGCTTCTGCCCCAAAGCCCTTGCCACGGTACTCCGTATTACCTATACCTATTGCCAGTTGTCCGCTGCGATTATTCCACTCAATCCCGTGGATAGCAACAAATCCGATCAGGACATCATCTGCCAATGTTCTTAATCGAAAATAGACCTCGTTAGATCTGGGAGATCCTTCTGACTCCATCTGTTTCAACGTGTAAGGAAGCGCTAAATCCGTATCTACATTTCGCAGATACTTCGCATCCTCACCCCATTTGAACATCACTTCGGCATCTTCTTCCCTGACTGCGGCCAGCTTTATTCGTTCTCCATAAAATAAATTTTCGATCTTAATGACCCTTCAGCTCCTATTATGAAATGTGTGCTATGTTTTCTGTCATAATTATCATGCTATCCGATGTCCGCAATATAAGCTCTCCCTTATGAATTCAATGTTTAAATTTTACAAAATAATCAAACATAACACAACCAAATCATTACAATTGTCATTGTGTGATACACAAAAAGACCTTGCAGCTGCAAGGTCTTCGCATAACTAATATTTAAACAACATAGCAACCAGCTGATACCCAGCTCCAATCGTCCAGAACAGCACATAATCACCGCGCCGGATACGACCCGATTCAATACCTTCATGTAGAGCAATGAACGGGCTACTGGTTCCTGTGTAACCATATCGATCACCCACATAAATCATTTGGGCATCCTCTAGCTCCAAGTGATCCCGAATCTTTAATACATTTGCTAACGAGAACTGAGACAGACAATAAGCCCGTACATCCTGAGGCGATAGCCCATTCTTTTTTAAAATGCGTTCAAGCAGATCAAATGTAGGAGGCAAGGCCATATTAGCATCGAACGGAAGCCACTGAATATATTTTCCGGGGGCATTCCTTTGGAGTGTTGCCGCTAACCCCTGAGCCGGGTACAAAATTTTATCTATATTGACTGGGTCCGTAAAATACATAGAATCTATAAATCCGGTGTCTTCTTCTGTACGCTCCAAAATAACCGCACATGCAGCATCTCCATAGTTCGCATAAGTAATCTCATCCTCCGGACCGGAAATGAGTGAATTATAATCCGACCCGATAATAAGCGCTGTCCGCACGTCAGGATTAGATAACATCGACCGACTGGCTTGATCGACAGCGACTGTCATCCCTGCACAATTCGCGTTGGAATCCATCACGGCCACATCATGTCTGGCCCCAATCGCATGGTGAACAAACAAGGCATTCATCGGAAACAGTGACTCAGGAACTTGAGTGGAGAACACGATCATATCCACGTCACGGCCTGTCATACCAGCCTGTTCCAGAGCTTTTTGTGCAGCCGCAATTCCCATGGTTAAACCGTTTTCGTTCGGGTCATCAATGATATAACGCTGTCTTCTGCCCATATGCTCCATGAAACGTCGAATATCCTTGCCCCGCTCGTCAAAATGGCGAACATAGTATTCGTTATCCAACGAATGGGACGGATGGTACACACCCAGTGCTTTTATTTTGATATGGCTCATCAGGCTTCCCCCTTACACATACGTCAGCGCATTATTGTACAACAATATCTACGTTGTTTAATCCTGCTTCGCGTGCTACTCGACCAAGCTGCATTTTAATAATGGTTTGTTGAAGGCTGATACCAAAGATTACTTTGGCAAATCCGGTTTCTTTATAACGTACAAATGAGCCCTTCAATTTTTCCACTTCTCCCGGACCCAAAAGTGCCATCTGGGTACAATCTACCTTGAGTGTAAAGCTGGACGCCTGAATGGATGAGGTTTTGGCTACATAATCTTTTACAAAGCTATCATACTCCTCCTGGCTAAACACTCCATTCACCGCCATATGTACCGTTTTCATGGCTTGATCTACTTCGATAGTGTAAGGATGTTGACTCATTTTAGAAAGACTCCTTTAATTTCATTTTTTTGTCTATTAAGAGTATCGGAATAATAGGTAGAATTTTTAATATTAAATCAGATAAATCACCACTAAAATATTACAAATTTGCGAATATAAAAAACCGTCACTGCTCCTAAAGAAGCAACTGACGGCTAGAAATTTGCGTATTCTCATGTGAAATTAATTCGTAAACGTATGGCGACCGAGTGAGATGACAGCCGGGCGACTTTTACTCCATTTGGCTGTGGCAATGGCCGGGTTGTAATAAAACAAGGACCCATTGGTCGGATCAGCACCATTAAGTGCCTGTCTGGCTGCGCGGTACGCAGTCTTGTTGGGTTTCAGGCGGTATTGTCCATCCTGTACAGCGGTGAATTGGCCAGGCTGCAAAATAACGTCCGGGATCGAGCTTGGAAACTCGCCGGACTGAACACGGTTTAATACGACAGCGCCGACAGCCACTTGACCTTCAAACGATTCTCCGCGCGCCTCAGAATAAATGATACGAGCCAGTTGATCCAGCGCGGTTACGCGCACCTTACCGAAGGATTTCAGCTTGGCTTGTGTAGCCGCTCCGGCTACTCCATCAGGTGTCAGACCCTTATCCCGTTGAAAACGAGTCACCGCTTTACTGGTCAGAGAACCATAGTACCCAGTAAACCCGGCTTTGAAATAACCGAGCGAATGAAGCTGCTGTTGAAGCTCCAGCACCCGTTCGCTTTGAACCCCTTTCTTCAAAGCTGACGATTGTGCTTGTGCTTGTCCTGGTGCGGCTGAAAATACAGTACCTAACATACATGCGCAGGACAGGATTAAAATAGATAATTTTTTCATATTCCAGACAACCTCCTCTTTCATGTTCTGTCCGGTGCAACCATTCCGGCCTGTACAACTCAGGGACGTTTATCCGATGATGTTTCTTATGACATAACTTATGCCTAGCTGCAGAAATGACGCGTGGCTACATACGGAATGGGACAATCATGCTTTCACACGTCCGTTGCAGTATACCACAAGCCGCATTTACGTATCATCCGGCTCTGGTCCTAAGACTACCCAAGCAAATAAAACGCCATCCCTAAAGGAATGACGTGTATTAAAAGCAATGGAGCATGTTCTGGACACACTTTAATACGTGACTTTTTTCGCTATTTTTCGCTTTAACTTACCCGGGATCGAAGCCTGATTTCTATGAATTCAAATCACATTTCCGCGCACACATATATGGGCGTATGCATAGAGTAGCGTACGATCCTCAAATTTCGAATAACAGAAAGGCTGGAAACGACGCGTGAATTCATATATGGATTACACCTCTCCTACTGTACAATTCACCTATGATTTAAGAGACAATGTTTTGTTTCAGAAGGATGCTCAAAATTCGATCAACGAGCTGTCGATCCAGCAGCTGAATACATTGGCAAATGTATCGCTGCTGGATATTCGCCTCAGCACTGCTAATGTTGTGGAGCCTCACTATCATCAAAATGCCACAGAACTGGTCTACTGCATCTCTGGAGCCGTAACCGTGTCACTGATTAACCCCTTTACCCGCGAGTTACGGCATTTTCCGATCACACCTGGCCAAGTGGCTAACGTCCCTCAAGGATGGTGGCATTATCTGGTCGCCACGATGGATAACACTCATTTGTTGACGATTTTTGATGCCCCGACCCCTGAATTTATACTGGGATCTGACATTTTGCGCCTAACGCCAAATAACATTATGGCTCATACTTACTGCCTGGATGAGAATAAGGTTGAGGAAGCGCTCGTCCCTATTAAAAAGCCTGTCATCATCGGTCCTCCCAATGACTGCAAGCAGCAGCCCCCCCGAAAACCTGGGATACATGTGAGGCTTGCTGATACTTCACCACACTATCAAGCCGTCCCCCAAAGAGATTACGCCTATACTAACGGATATCCTGGCTTCTCTTTTAATCCCTATCAAGAATAGGCTAACTCTAGTCAGGTCTTAAGTTCGAGGGAATACCTTTTCCCTGTATGTTCGCCGTTACCATAAGACCGTCCCTCTCATAAAATGCCAATGTATAAGAGGGGGTGATGGAATGGACGCTTACTACAACTGTTTGAACTGCATGAATAAAAAAGTACGTATTCTCACCATGGACGGAAAACAGTACGAAGGAACCATTATGGATGTGGATCGTAATAATGTGTACTTAAAAACAGAACGGAACGGACGTGTACAAACGTCTGCCTTTTACCCTGGCTACGGGTATGGGAATCAAATCTTAACATTGAGCCTGTTCACCCTGCTGGCGATTGCGTTAATTTAATCCCTGACCCATTGTCCGTTCCTGTCTATAGATGCCAATGTACCTCAAATGACAGCTGTCTCGCCCGGCACCATTTGTGTAGGGCTTGTACGCTGTTATTTGAGGTGTTTTATCATTTATTCCATCCTCTAAAACACTTAACCCCCCATCAGTTATATACCGATGGGGGGTTAAGCTACTCTTTTTAAATTAAACCCATAAAGACTTCGTAATGATAACGAGCAGAATGAACAGTACCAGAATAGCTCCTGTCGATGTCCAAACTCCTGGGTAGCCTCCTACTGAACCGCCGCCACAACCTCTTTCACATTCACTCATGGTCATTGCCTCCTTCAATTCAAGGTACAACATAGCTTATGTATTGAGCTTTCCTATGGACCGGGCTTTTTGGCAATGTTATGAATGTTTTCGCTGATGGGCATTAGCCTACACCTTTCCTAGGCAGGAGCATAGGATAACACAACTAATCTTGAAGGAGTGAAGCAATTGAATTCAAATCAAATGCTCAATTACAACGTTAATCAACCTTTTCCTCACCATCCTACCTCTCATCACGTCGTGGTGCACCCTGTAGATCCATACGTCGTAGAAACATTAAAATCGGTGATCGGCAAGTACGTTGTACTTGAGACCACTCGTGGCAGAATTGATGGATGCGTAGTTGATTGTAAGCCCGACCATGTTATTTTAGATGTATATGGGAAAAAATTCTTTGTTCGAATCAGCGAAATCGTATGGATCATGCCCAACTAAACAAATCAGACATTAAAAATCCTCGCAGATCCTGTTCCGGATTCGCGAGGATTGATCATAATATGATTATGCTAATCGAGCTCTCCTCCAAGTGAAGCCCGGAGTTCATCTATCGTTCCGTTGTATTCATCCAAATCCACTTGGCCTCGAATACCCGGAACACTGCCTGTGCTACTGTACTGCCAAGCCCACCAGTTATTCCAAGCTGGAACCGCGGTCGGCTTTTGCGTAGTGCTGTATCGGGCTACCCACAGTTTATACATAGAAAATGTAGGATCAAACTTGGAAGCAAAGACATTACCCGTGTATACGATCGGCTGACGTCCGGTAAGCCTCTCCATTTCATCCAAAAAGGCATGAGCCACTTCATTAATTTGTGCAGGAGTAAGACCTTTGGGGTTATTTTCATAGTCCATCACAGGGGGCAGATCCAGCCTGCCTCCTGCTGAATCTAGAGCCCTAGCAAAGTTAGCAGCTTCCTGACGAGCTCCATCCGCGGTAGTTGCGTTCAAAAAGTGGTAAGCGCCAACCAAGATGTTAGCCTCTCTGGCACCCTGTACATTTATCAAAAATTGATTATCTTGATATTTTGTGCCCTCTGTAGCTTTAATAAAAGCAAATGTTTTACCTGCCGCTGCCACTTGCTGCCAATCAATATTGCCATTATAGTGTGAGACGTCAATCCCTTGCGCGTGTCCATCGGAAGAAATCACAGGTGCAACAGGTATGGTAGGTAAAACGTTCTCGGTAGTTGATGGCTCCTCCGTTTCCTGATCCAATGCTATAACAACCTTACCATCATCTGCATTGAGTATATGAAAAGGTGTGCTGTTATTAAGATCAACCACAATACGTACCGATGCGGGAGTTGTACTAAACATGGAATATCTTACTTGGGAAACATCTGGATCTTCTGTGACTGGAAAACTTCCTTGTCCACTATTGTCAAATGATTGCGATGCTAGAAATTCCTCAGCAAACTTTGTATCCGGTATGTCTACAACAATACGGTCTGCATGAGTCAACGTAGTTACTTTGGGGGTTACTTTTCCATTAACAGCTATAGTCAATTGGTGATTAGCGAAGCTAATTTGGTTTATAGCCGTGCGCGCACTCTCTTTAGGATTACTTACAGCTGGAGTAGCAGAATGATCATGAGTGGACTCGCTATTCCCGCTTGAAGCAGGTGGAGTCGTCAGGAACACGGTTTTAAGCTCGTTGTTCCAGACCACATCAACCCCTGTCTGTTCGGATACAAAGCGAAGCGGAACATAAGTCGTCCCCTCTCTAAGCAAAGGCGCTACAGCCAATCCCATTTGATGATCATTAACAGAGGCCATGGGATTGTTGACCTGAAGACTGAGGTTAAGATTTTGCTTATGTATAGTTATGGTCCCTGTCTTGGACTCCCAATTCACGCTATAACCCAATTCCTCTACAATGAGACGGAGTGGAACCAGTATATTCCCCTTTACTTCTTGAATCTGAACACCTTTGCCAACACTTATATCTTTACCGTCTAACTGAAGATGTGAACTCGAAGAGGCAGCGTGACTCTCTCTTGGAAATGCTAGTAGAAACAGAAACAAAAAAGCAAATAAACAAATTTTCTTCATTATGTACCCTACCATTCTCTATATTTTCGCTTATGAAATTCTTGCACTCTATGATTCTCAGGACCTCCATTTTGATAGACGCGAATCATATGTAAAAAGTTACGATTGATTCAGTACATATTTTAGTCTTATCATACAAAAGTACTAAAAAACTCTACCAGCTATATAGCAAGCAGAGCTTTTTCCAGTTTTATTAATCTGGTTTACTAGCAATCTTATCACAAACGAATACTTCATGTTCATACTGTTAAAAATGTTAAACCTATAAGAATAATCGAGGTAACAGACAGTACCAGTAAGGGAAGCATTGCTTTCTCTCGCAAAGCCTTAAAGCTCACATTCAGCCCCATACCTACCATAGCCATCGTTAACATAAAGGTGGTAACTTGAGAAATTCCGTTTGTCAGACTAGATGGAACTACAATATATTTTCCAAAAACATAGCTGCCCACAACACTTGTAGCCATAAAGCCGATGAGGAACCAGGGAAACTCCACTTTAGCATCTGTACGAATTTTTCCGGTTCGTTTCATCCAAACCATTAAAACAAAGCTGAGCGGTATGAGCAAGAAAACACGCCCCAGTTTGGCTAATAAGCCCATTGCAAGAGCATCCTGTCCGGCAGGCGCTGCAGCTAAGGCCACATGTGCAATTTCATGTAAACTGACGCCCGACCAGATCCCATATTGCATATCCGTCAAAGGAAGCCAGGGTCGAAGCACGGTAAACAAAATGGCAAATATCGTACCAACCAAGGCAATGAGTCCTACTCCTATGGCTGTATCCTCATCTTTGGATTTTAACAAGGGAGAAACCGCTGCAATCGCTGCTGCACCGCAAACTCCTGTTCCAATACCAAGAAGAAGCGAAAGCGAAGCATCTGCCTTGAAACGTTTTGCCAGCCAAACCGTAAAAAAGATGGAAAATACAACGGTGCCCACATCACGCAAAAGTAAACCCAGTCCATGATGAATGACAACATCCATATTCAGCTTCAGCCCAAATAACACAATCGCTCCGCGTAGTATTTTCTTTGCTGAAAACTCAACCCCTGAGCGCACAGCTTCAGGGTATCCCCACAACTGTCGGTACAGAATAGCGAGAAACATGGCACAAGCCAATGGACCTACATAATGAAAGCCTGGCAATTCGTTCAGACCGTAGCCTGCCAAAGCAAATAACATCGTGAGGATAATGCCAAATATACGCTGGAATAATCGCCCTCTGTTCGAAAATAATTTGGTATGTTGTATATGACTATTCATGGTGAACCCCTCCAATTCTACATACATC
This sequence comes from Paenibacillus peoriae, assembly GCF_022531965.1. Lineage (GTDB taxonomy): Bacteria > Bacillota > Bacilli > Paenibacillales > Paenibacillaceae > Paenibacillus > Paenibacillus polymyxa_D. The sequence goes on from NZ_CP092831.1 coordinate 3,653,922, forward strand.
CAGCTTAATATGTTTTTTGTCATAAGAAAAATAAATCATTATAATTGTGATAATAAGTAAATAGATATAATAAATTTGGAGGAATGGGCTTTGGACCAATCTTTAATCGTATTTGTTAGGGTCGCAGAGAAACAAAACTTCACACGAGCTGCCGAGGTATTACACATGACCCAACCTGCGGTAAGTCAGTATATTCAAATGCTGGAACGTAGCGTAGGAACCCGTCTCCTGGAGCGTAGTAATAAATATGTGCGCTTAACCAAAGCAGGTGAAATTGTGTATCATCATGCCCAGGAGATTATCCGACTCCATACACGTATGCAGTACTTGGTGGATGAGCTAATGCATACGGCAAAGGGTAACCTGTCTATTGGTGCAAGCTACACGTATGGCGAATATGTGCTGCCGCATGTGATTGCGCAAATGAGAATCCAGTATCCACTCATTCAGCCCTCCATTACCATCGGCAATACATTGGAAATTGAAAAGCTCGTGATCCATAATCAACTGGATGTGGGGATTATCGAAGGAGAATTTCAGCATGACCATCTACACATTGAATCATTTGCTGATGATCGAATGTATATCGTCGTTCCGCAAAATCATCGTTTGGCTGGTAAATCTCAAGTGGATATAAATGAGCTGCATGAGGACATCTGGATTCTGCGGGAAGAAGGCTCTGGAACCCGGGAGGCGGCTGAAAAGATGTTTGCACAGCTTCGATTTTATCCTTCTCATATGATGAATTTTGGCAGTACACAGATCATCAAAGAGTCTGTAGAAGCAGGCTTGGGGATTTCTTTGCTGTCCCAATGGGTCATTCAGAAGGAACTTGCTTTGGGAACATTAGAAGTATTGGATATTCTCAATCTCCCGTTCATTCGGAAATTTTCTTTTCTGACCCCTTCTGCAGTATTTGAGACGAAAGCATGCACCGCTTTTTTGGAGGTTTTGCGAAGTTATAATGTGAAAAGATAACGTGCATAAACAAAAAAGCACCCATAAAGGTGCTTTCAGCATTCATCATTATAATATTTTTTATGAGGAAAGATGATCCATACCATGATATAAGAAATGAGAAAAATCAGCGTAGCTTCCTTGGAACTGTTGCATATCATGAGCAGCAATACCTACAAAATTCCCTGTAAAACCACCGGATAAAAAGCTGATATCCTGCATTTCAAAAAGTCGCTTCCAAGCAGGTCTATCTCCGACTCCATAATAAAATTGCCCGTGGGATGCATGGACTTCCACAGCTAAATGTATAGGAAGATCGTCATGAAGCGTAATCGCTTGGGGAACTAAAGTAAATGTATTGGCTTCACATCGCATCAAGCGTAGTACCTTCCCTTGTCCTTCCTCATAGCTAATATAGGCGTACAAATAATCTTCTTCATTAAGGTACAGTAGTAGCCCCGCCATCTGCAAATAGCTTGTTGGCTGGTACTCCAGTGCTGTTTCTACCCGGAAATGATGATCTGTTTGCCGAATGGCAAGCACGTGATGCTGGAACAGACTTTGTATGGATTCCCCAGCATGGATTCGAAGATAGCCCGGGCGCTGACTTAATGAACACCAGCTCTCGTTCGCTAGGATACGCAATGTGTTCCACGTTTTATCTAATAGGGCTCCCTCGAAAAAATCCTCGAAAATATTACTCTTTTGCTCTTGCTTAACCGAAATTGTCCCTTGAGGTGCAGGCACCTCCAATTGAGGCGTATGGCCCCCCGCGGTTAATCGCAGCCAGCCTTCATCATTCCAGTACACTTGCTGCAAGGCTGTTTCCCGTCCTAAAATGGCATATTTCCCCTCTACCGGACGTGTGCATAAATGAGCCATGTACCATTCGCCGTCCGGTGTTTGTACAAGACTGCCATGTCCTGCACATTGTAACGGGAAATCCTGTCGATCACGTGATGTAAGCATCGGGTTGTGCGGGTCTACTTCATATGGTCCGGTTATTTGCTTCGAGCGTGCTACGGTAACGGCATGCCCCGTACCCGTTCCGCCTTCCGCTGTAACAAGATAATAATATCCGTTTTGCTTGTAGATATGAGGCGCTTCTGTTTTCTTCAAAGGAGTACAATCAAAGATTTTAACAGGCTCCCCAATGAGCTGTTGTTGCTTGCTATCATACTCCTGCATGACGATACCGGAAGATTTATTGCTTTCCAACATGCGATAATCCCACAATGCGTTCAACAGCCATTTGCGTCCGTCATCATCATGAAATAAAGACGGATCAAATCCGCTACTATTAAGATAAACGGGTTCCGACCACGGTCCTTGGATCGTAGGCGCCGTCATCACAAAATTATGAACATCCTTGAACGGACGTTTGGTGCTTTTCACATCCGTATAGAGCAGATAAAAAAGGTTATCCGCATAACTAAGCTGTGGTGCCCAAATACTGCAATTTTTAGGATTACCTCTTAAGTCAACCTGATCGGTCAAAATATCTGTGCAGTGCTCCCAATGGGCCAAATCTTTGGACTGGTACACCCGTACTCCAGGCAGCCACTCAAACGATGACACCACAATATAGTAAGTATCCAGGGCTCGTGTAATACACGGATCGGGATTAAAGCCTTTTAATATGGGATTTTGGATCATCATGAGACCTCACTTCTCCTTACTTCCAAAATGTGACTTCAGCAAAAACCTGTTCCTTGCTCCATGCTTCTGTTCCCGCCTCAAAACAATCCGCCCACGGAACACGCTGCTTACGTAACGTAGCAACTTCATCGGGTCCGTTATATTCCTGATAACAGACGGTTTTCTCGTTCGCAACATTGTTCCAATTGTCCCAGCCACGTGGGTCAATATGATCGCCCATTTTACAATCGACAAATACGGTTTTGGCATATTCCCGCCACGGACGGCCCAAAAAAACCGGGGTAATATCAGGCTCTGCAGTTAGGTAGCATTGGTTGAATACATAGCCATACGCTTGTCCTTGCGGCGTAGAGGCGGCTGTGACGTAGCTCGTTTGGTTCTCATGATGGCGTAAACTGCGAATTTCGCAATCTTCAAAATAAGCGGTAGCCCCACCAAAAATAAAGTCCACCGTACCCTCTATATAACAATGCTGATAGAGCTGCCGATAGTGTCTATGGTGCTCCTTCAAATGGATTCCACCAAACTGGAGTCGTTCTTTCGGTGCAGGAGGTAGAGGGCCTGTAAATAAAGTATCCTGGTGCCCTTTAAAGGTACAGTTTCTAAAGACCGTTTCATCGCAATGAGCGTATACCGCAACGGCCTGCCCAATGGCTTCTCCCTGTCCTGCCGTGTTGGAAATCGTGAGATTTTCCAAGATCAGATGGCTACCGCCTAAAAATAAAGTGGGTGTCGCAAAGGTCCCTATTTCCTCACCCGCTTCATTCCGCTCCTTGGCATACCGATTCATTCGAATCTCTACCTGCCCGATGCCTATAATATGAAGATACGAACGGTAAATTCGCACCTCTTCCTCATAAATACCTGATAAAATAGTTAACGTTTCCATTTCATTGGAAGCCGATTGCTCCAATACAGCAATTGCCTCCTGAATCGTATGGAAATCACAAAAGGATTCTTTTCCAACTAGCATGATTACCCCGATCCTTTCATTTGATTTACAGGTGCTTGGCTAAAAATGTCTGCCACGCCGTGCGCATTTGCAGCGTCTCCATATGTCCACCGCCTGCAATCACAGGCTGCCAATGCTCTGGGTGACCTGCCTGCTGGTAAGCTTCCAGCAACCCTTTTGCCAAATGCTCGACTCCTTCAATAGGACACATCCGGTCATTTTGACCTGTTATACTCATCCGTGGACGAGGTACGATCCGCTTTTGAATATCAAGGGTGGTAAAATGCTTCAGCAAGCCGGGGACATAGGAATAAAAGCCATGATGGTCCAATCCCCGTTTAGCGATTAGCGTATGGGCATCTACCTGTCCACAAATATCAACCGTAACCTGTATCCGTTCATCTAACGCAGCCATCCACCATGCCATGAGTCCGCCCATCGACATACCGATTGTTGCGATACGGGAAGCATCAATGTCTTCACGCTGGCACATATAATCCACCAAGCGACGGTTATCATACAGCATCATGCCCCACAGCACTTGGCCCTGCCAGAGCATTTCCTTTACCAGCTCGCTTTCGGTTTTGCCCCCACGTTCATTGAAGCCCCACATGTCAATGCAGCATACGCAGTACCCCATGTCTGTCAGGGTTGTAGCAAACGAGGGCTGCTGCAAGTAAGAGCTGCTATGGAGCAGTTCCTTACGTCCATTCGTATAGTTGCCCCCATGCGAATGGTTAAAAACGACCATTGGAAACGGACCGTTCCCTTGCAAGGGTGTAGCTACATAAGCGGGTACAGATTCGATCCCGTTCAAGTCCAGCAGGAGACACTCCAGTCGGTACCCCTCACGCTCTTCTTCATTCAACAGAGTTGCCGTTATAGGGCGATCTGCCGGAAGGTCTCCCAACAATGCTTGTAATTTATCCACGTTGTACCTCCTTTCATGTCCTCCTAATTCATCCTATTTTGTTCAGAAGGTTGTATCGTTACTTGTTCTATCAGCTTTTCGGGCTGAGCTGTATTCTTCGAATGGCAACGATTGATTTCAACGTCTTCCCCATTCTCAATATAAAAGGCAGGACCTTGATGATTCTCAATCGTCACCTGTTGAAAACGAATATCCCTCACGTTACCTAGATAAAAACCACGGTTATTCATATCTTCGATCCCTGTCATCATGGCCGGACGACCGGGAATTGCATTTTTAGCCATAGAAATATCAATATTGGAAAATGTAATTTCAGCAATATATTGTTCTGCAAGTCCGTATAAGAATCCAGCCGCCGCATGAACCTGTCTTGCCGTAATATCGGAAAAATGGATTCTTCTAAAGCACGGGGTTTCATCGGTAATCGGATAGGGATTTTTGTCCCACACATATTTGTCTTTGCCCCGAGGGCCACAGAAATAATAAAGGTTCAGAATAAATGGACAAATGACATCTTCCATCACAATGTTGCTGACGCGAATATCCTCGATGGTTCCGCCACGTCCTCGTCTGGATTTCAGACGTATGCCCCGATCCGTTTGCTTGAACACGCAATTACTAATCGTAACATTACGAATGTCACCACTCATTTCGCTTCCCAGTACGACTGCGCCATGTCCATGCACCATCGTACAGTTGGTAATCGTAATATTTTCACATGGAATTCGCTCTTGTGTATCTTCGGTTCCTGCTTTGATCGCGATACAGTCATCGCCCACATCTATATTGCAGTTGCTAATACGAACATTGGAACAGGATTCAGGATTAATACCATCCGTATTGGGGGAGTCTGCCGGGTTAAGAATAGACAAATTATCAATCGTAACGTTATAGCAAGCGATGGGGTTTACCGTCCAACTGGGGGAATTTTTTAACATAACATCTTTAATGGTAACCCGCTGACAACGGTCAAAGCTGATTAATTTGGGTCTCGGATACTGTAACTCCTCTGGATGATTTCGGTGCTTTTCCCACCACGGCTGACCATTTCCATCCAGCGTTCCGCTACCTGTAACTGAAATATTCTCAAGATTCTGTCCATAAATGCATGACGCATGCACTTCCCGCTGAACGCCTTCCCATCTGGATTCCACTACAGGGTAATCAGCCAGATCCGTACTGAAGGACAGAATTGCGCCAGGACTTACATGTAGTTCAATGTTATTTTTCAGAAAGATAGCACCTGTCAGATACGTCCCAGACGGAACAACAACGGTTCCTCCTCCAGCATTGCTGGCCGCTTCAATGGCAGCCGCAATCGCTCCCGTAGCCAACGTCGTGCCATCCTGAACTGCTCCATATTCTACAATGTTATACAATTGCATTTCGTTCTCTCCTGTCTTTTTTTTGTGAATACGAAAATGATTTATAGACTGGGCTTGAAAATACACTGGAAAACGGAATAGGCGGAATGGTGCTGGACAAGTGTCAGCGATGGTAAGCACCTTCCGCCTGCGTAGTGGCAATTCATGTACACTCATGCTCAACCTATATCTTTATTTTTTCGTTTTCTTATACGCTTCCTCATACTCAGCAGTAATCCGTGATCCACCGGAGTTTTTCCAGTTTTCTACGGCTGCTTTAAATCCGGCTTCGTCAAGCTCACCCATAATAAATTTGAAGGAGGCGTCGGTAATGATTTTCTCCAGCTCTGTTCCTTGCTCATTAGCGGTGACTGAATCCAGTGGCACGGTCGGGTCCAGAACAGCAAATTCATTATTTTCTCGGACTAATTCATTAGCCAGTTCCTTTTCTGGATTGGCATCTTTTAAGTTATAAGTCACTTCACTTGGTCTGGAGCTTGAAAATGGCTGAACATCTGCTTGCCACAAATCTGTATTCGTAATTTTGAAGGCTCCATCTTTTTCGATTTTATAATGAGTGCCTTCAATACCACCGGTCATATACATATATACATCTTTGTCAATTAAATCATCTACAAATTGCAGCAGTCTCTTCAACTCAGCTTCTGTTTTTACTTCGGATTTCGGAAATGCCAGCAAACCTCCTACCCCGCTTCCCTCAGACCATACGTGGTATTTGCCATCTCCATTCGAAATCTTGTTAACTGGTACCAGCTTCAGCCCCTTTTGCAGGCCTTGGGACAAGGTTCTGAGGTTAGAGATATCGATCATGCCTGTATAAATACCTGCTTTACCTTGTGCAAATTGTTGCTGCTGGTCCGTTTTAGCGGTTACAGCAAAGTCTTTAGAGAGATATCCGTTTTTGTATAACTTATTCGAATACTTTAAGGTCTCCAAATATTGGGGAGTATCAAATTCCGGCGTAAACTTTCCGCTTTCATCTACTTTCCAGCCATTAGGTGTGCCAAAGTAGGAACTTAAAGTTTTGAAGCTGCTGTAGCGTAGATCCGATCTGTCAACAAATCCAGTCGTATCCTTTTTTCCATTCCCATCCGGATCATCTTCTGTAAACGCTCTCGCAACTTCATACAACTCATCCAGTGTCGTCGGCACCTTCAATCCTAAGCGATCCAGCCAATCCTGACGAATGACCAGACCTGCCCGAGCCAGATTCTTCTGGAACGGAACGCCATACAGTACCCCTTCAATGGATGCGGCTTCTCGCACTTCAGGCGGGATCTTCTTCAAATTTTCATAATCATCCAAATACTTTCCTACATCCCAGAATAGTCCTGATTTCAATGAACTACGCACTGAAGAGTTAGTCATCATCGTCAGCGTCACCATATCAGCCAGTTCACCAGAAGCCAGTGCGGTGGTAATTCTCTCTTCTTTGGAAGCATCCGGCACCCAGTTGAACGTGATTTTAGAATTGGTGTATTCTTCAATTTTGCTTTTGATCGTTTCTGTAGGCGGAGAAGCTGTATGCAATACGTTTAACCAGGTAAATTCCAGTTTGGATTTCGGATCATAGGTTTGGCCGCTTTGATCCTCTCCCCCCTTATCACCACAAGCTGCTAAAAAAACACTCATGACCATTAGTACAGCAAGAAGGCCTGATACTCCCTTTTTCGTCGTGATTCCCTTTTTCATCGTGTTTGCTCCTTTTCTGTTTGTATATTCATGCCATATCTTCCTCTTTCACCAGAACCTCTCGCTCTATTTTGCTGAATACCTGATGCGTCATCCACATCACGAGATAGCCCATAATACTTGCTCCGGCAAAAGTTAGAATTCCTGGGTACAAGCCTAGAATCAATGCAAATAGCACGACAATGGCTACAAAAAGAACAAGCGTGTATTGTAAATATGAAAATCCAATCACGATCGACATCTTGACCTTCAGTCTGATGCCTCTCCAATCATAGTGAGCCAGCAGCGGGAAAATATAGGCCAAAGAGATAAGATACAAAAAGGCTCCAATAAGCGTCACCACACGAACATACCAGGACGAGACGTTGACGATATCCACGTAGAGCACGTAACCCACAAGGCTGTAAAGCCCCCCAATGATGGCTGCTTCTTTAAAGCTTTCTCTAAAGTAACGTACAAACGTCGAGAAAATGGCGACTTCCTCATTGCCCCGAATCCACTGTCTTAAAATACTAAGCATAGCAACGGTTGCAGGCCCAACGCCTATAAAACCCAAGCCCAGAATCGTCGCAACCGTCCAAAGCAAGTTAAGGTAGACCAGGCGCAGCAGGCGCATGCACCATTTGTTCATGTTTTCTACAAACCGCACCATTTTGCATCCTTCCCGTCGTCATTAGTAAACGCCGTCTTCACCAAATTTCTTGGCCAGTCGATTGGAGCCCATAATCAGGATTAAACCTACCACACCTTTAAAAAGCCCTACCGTTGTACTAAAACTTAATTGTCCATTCTTTAAGCCCGCAGTATAAATGTAAGTGTCAAAGATTTCGGCAACTTCGCGGTTTAAGGAGTTCAATAGCAGATACATATGCTCAAAGCCCAAATCCAACGTGCTACCGATCTTCAAAATTAACAATGTAATAATGACTGGGCGGATCGCAGGCAAGGTAACGTGCCATGTCTTTCTCAGGCGTCCAGCTCCGTCCATCTCTGCTGCCTCATACAATTGCGTATCTACCACTGTAATCGCAGATAGATAAATGATGGTAGACCATCCCAGTTCCTTCCAAATCACTTGCCCGATGTAGACTGTTCGCAGCCATTGCGGAGAAGTTAAGAAACTGATCTTCTCACCACCTAGCGCGGCAATCATTTCATTCAGCACCCCACCGTCTACGGTTAGGAATACATAAGAAATCGAAACAATGATAACCCATGACATAAAGTGCGGGATGTAGATAATGGTTTGGATAATGTTCTTAAAGAACATCTTCCTGACTTCGTTCAGCATAAGCGCCAAAATGATGGGCAATGGAAAAAAGATTACAATGTTCAATGCAAACAAAACCAGCGTATTGCGAAGCAGCATAAAAAACGTAGGCTCGGTAAACAAACGAATAAAATGCTTCATGCCTACCCATGGACTGCCTGTGATTCCCTGAAAAGCTTGATAATCCTGAAATGCAATCACCAATCCTCCCATAGGAAAGTACTTAAAAATAATGAAGTATACCAGTCCGGGTAAAACCATTAGATAGAGCAGCTTGTGTTTCTGCATTCGTAAAAGGCTTTCCGTCGTTCTTTTGTTCTTTTTCATTTTCATGTTTGGTGCGGGGACACTTGAAACTTTCATTAGTTCGACCTCCTTCAAACGTTCCTGTATACGTTTTCAAGAGTATGCGATTTTCAGCATTCCGCATATAATCACCAAATGATAGCGTTTACAAAATTGGGTGTGCAGCCTACTTTTCAACCTTTCACCTTAGCTAATGATTACTACACAACCTAATGATCATTCGCTTTTTTCCAGGCTTAGGGAACACCTCAAGATTTGATTATATACGGAATTCTTTCCTCTTGATAAGGTTGCCATGTAAACGATTACGAGGAGGTCAACCACATTGACACAGCCATTACGAAAACAAAAATTACGAAAAAAAGAATCGCTGGGCAGCCGTATCTTCAACATTGTAAACAGTACACTATTGATTCTCATTGCCCTCACTTGTCTCTTACCTTTTTTGAATATCATCGCCAGCTCTTTTGCCTCAACCGAAGAAGTGATAGCCAAGAAGTTCATTTTATTCCCAGTTACTTTTTCCTTGGATGCCTACCGCTATATTCTGTCGACTCCCACCATTTTTAGAGGTCTCGGGGTTTCGGTCGGCGTAACGATCGTCGGTACAGTTGTAAGTATGATATTTACTGCTTTTATGGCTTATGGATTATCCCGAAGATATCTACTCGGCCGCAATACGATTAACTTCATTGTCGTGTTTTCTATGTTGTTTAGTGGGGGGATGATTCCAACATTCCTGGTTGTAAAAAGCATGGGGCTTATCAATTCGTATTGGTCCTTGATTCTTCCTGTGGCCATTAATGCGTTTAACCTGATTATCATGCGTAACTTCTTTCAGGCGCTGCCAGATGATCTGGAGGAATCAGCCAAGATGGACGGGTGCAACGATTTTGGTATCTTCTTTAAAATTATGTTGCCATTAGCCCTGCCTTCTATTGCAACCATCTCTCTATTCTACGCTGTTGCCTACTGGAATACGTATATGCACGCCATTCTCTATATCAATGATTCTGCCAAATGGCCGATTCAAGTCTTGCTACGTCAAATTGTAATCGTTTCCAGTGGTATGCAGGCAGAAGGAACTGCTGTAGATGTCATTCCGCCTGCGCAGACGATTAAGATGGCGGTCATTGTCATTGCGACCGTTCCGATGTTAATCGTGTATCCATTTGTGCAAAAGCACTTTGTCAAAGGAGCTTTGTTAGGAGCGGTTAAAGGTTAATTGGCTTGCTTCATCTTTCGGTAAGCTCCCGGTGTAACCTGTTCCTTTTTCCGAAAAGAGCGGATAAAGTTTTGCGAATTATGATATTGCAGTCGCTCGGCGATTTCTTTAATCGTCATATCTGTCTCAACGAGCCACTTCTTACCCATTTGCAGCCGGTAGCCCATCAGATATTCACTAAACGTCGTTCCGTATTCTTTTTTGAAAATACTGCTTAAATAATTCGGATTGTAATGAAGTCGGTCTCCAATGAGTTCTAATGATAATTCCTGGTCATATTCAGCACGGATAATAGCAGCAATTTTCTCCGAGAGACAGCGGAATTGCTGGTTGGTCTTCTCCTTCATGCTTTTTACCATGGGGAAAATAACTTGCTCTATCAGCATACGTTCTATCTCTTCCGGATTACGGATGTCCAGCAAACGATGATACAAGGCATGATTGTCTTGCGTCAGCAGCACTTCAATCCCTAATAGTTGCTCTAATTGGATGAGGTTATTCACAAACCGTACCAACAGCACCTCAAAGTTCATGGAATGATTGTTTTTTACCATCATTTCCTCCAATAATGAGTGCACGGTATGATATACCTGCTCTTCGTCCCCTATTCGGATGGCATCAAATAGTTTTGATTCCAATTCCGTAGGATAATGGAGCAGCACCGGACCTGAAATGACCATGGAAATATCTTCATAAAAAATAATCGACTCTTTGCCTAAATTTAAACGGTGATGCAAAGCTTGCTTGCTCATCTCACAGGCTTCTTTACTTTCTAATAAGTTATCATACGCCGTACTAATGCCGATGCTGATGGAAACATTTAAATACTCTTTTACGTTTCGAACCAAAAGGGTCGCATCATCCAAGACTTGCTTTCTCATTTCCTGTTCGCTCAACCCTGTCAAAATTAATATGGTGGCCTGAGTGTTATCGTTCAAAATGATGGGAAGCATTCGCTGCTGCTCTGGAATCGTTTCTTCTACGATTTTGTTAATAGCCAGCAGCAAAACATCTTTATCCGAGGGATCTCGATCTCCCAGATTATCCAGTTGGACTAACAAGGTAATATACATTTGATTCTCGATCTGCGGATAACCCAAGCGTGGCATTTTTCGTGCCAATTCCTCTGCAGAAATACGTTTGCGGAACAGGTTGAGAATCAATTGGGTTTCCAACTGTGGCATTTCGGACTGAATGAGACTTTCCAAGCTTTCCTTCTCGGTTACAATGTTATCGATGGAATTAATAATCCATTCAATTTCATTTTTAGAAGGTTCATTTTTGAAAGCGAAATTAGGATTTTTAGGCAAGCTTCGTTTTATTTGCTGAAATGGCTTTGTAAAGTAAATGGCAATGAAGTACGCCACTACCACCATTAAGAGCGTTAATACAAGTCCCATCATGATGATCCCAAATTTGGTCGTTTGAAAGGCATCCGCAATTTCTTTTTTATCTAATACTGTTAAGTAAGTCCAATTGTTATAGGCAGATTTGGCGTAAATGACTTGTCGTGCAGGCTGCTGATCCGTTTTCTCCAAAGTTAGCATACCTGTGTTGCTCGGCTTCACTGTGGCTTCTGAAATATGCTGGAGCTGCTGGGTGGACAATAATTGTTCGGCAGGCTGGGTTTCATACATTAAATCGCCTTGATTATTCAAGATAAAAACAGCCATATGATCCTCGGTTTGAATCGTATGATTTAATGTTTGCAGCGAAATATCCGACAGAGCAATGGCTTGCTTCTTCTTAGAGAATACAGGCAAGGTATTAACAAAACGAATCCCTTTATCTGTTTTAACCCAGAATAGTCCCTGATTCTGATGGTCGATATAGGTATTAACCAGCTTCTCCCTTTCTGCTTTCGTCAAATAAGACAGGCTTCCATTGGAGATTCTCCAATTCTGATCCAGACTGATGAGTGAATATTCCGTTCCCTCTAATCCCATTGTAGCAATATAATTGAGCTGAGTATTCACATTCCGATACGCTATAAAATCTTTTTCTGTAATGGGATTTTTCACAACATCATTAAAGGAACTGGTCGTGCTATACGTATTAAAAGCATATTCAATCGTTTGAATTTTCTGCTCCAGGCTATTTCTGATCTGTGCCATATAGCTTTGCTTGGTATTGGAAACCCTCTCCACAACGGAGCTAATTGTTGTAAAATAGATGTAGCTGCCAAAACTGGCCACAAATCCTATTCCTAAAACCAGAATCGTAATAAAAATGGTGTAGAACATTCTTCCTTTTTTCATTGCGCTCCCCCTCTGGCTCTTTGCATCACATCAAAATTATAGCGCTTTCATAACAAGGTTTAAATCATTTTTTTCACGTGTGCATTATTTTTTACATCCGTATCATTCCAATTTAAGTCGATTTTGTTTGGTTGGCGGCAGTTAAAAAGAAATTTGGAGGAATTACTTATGTTACATGTTGTTAGTCCTAAAGAACCGATTGTAAAAGAAGAATTTCCGTCAGAAACTTCCTTTCTCTCCCTCTATCCCCTAGCAGTTGGTGAAGCTCGTCCTTTTATATTGGTATTACCTGGCGGTGGTTACGAGCATTTGGCCTCACATGAAGGAGAGCCTATAGCTCGGTGGTTAAACGATCTAGGTATTCATGCGGGTGTGCTGGAGTATCAAGTCGGTGATTTCGAGATTACTTCCTTGTTGGAGGATGTAGAACATGCTCTGCAATGGATTCGCCAAACATCGCATGACTGGCTGGTCATCCCTGACCAAGTGGGGCTCATCGGTTTTTCAGCAGGCGGTCACTTGGCCTCCATTGTCTCCACTATAGGGACGGTAAAGCCAGATCTTCTGTTGTTGGGATACCCTGTAATTTCATTTTATGAGCCTTATACACATATCGGAAGCCGTACGCATTTTTTAGGGGAACAGCCGACGCTGGAACAGCTTCAAGCCTTTTCATCCGATCGGCAAGTGACTTCAAAGACACCTCCAACTTTGATGTGGACTACAGCCAATGATGGCGCTGTACCGGTAGAAAATAGTCTGTTGTTCGCTTTTTCATTATCCAGGGAACGTATTCCGTTTGAACTGCATGTATTTGAGGAAGGACGACACGGCTTGGGACTGTCAGAGGACAACCATGAATGCCATCAATGGCTCAATCTGGCGGAAACTTGGCTTCAAAAACATGGATATGCTCGGGCGAGACAACAGATCACAACTCGACTGTTTATCGCCGGGGACTCCACTGCAGCTCAAAAAGGGGCTACCGAAAAACCGATGACAGGCTGGGGTGAACACTTGCAAAGCTATTTGGCACCGTCTGTTCATGTGGACAATCGTGCTGTCAATGGGCGAAGCACCAAATCTTTTATAGCAGAAGGCCGATTAGCTGATATTGAAAAAGATATTCTAGCTGGAGACTATCTGTTTATTCAATTTGGACACAACGATGAGAAAAAAGAAGACCCCACTCGCTATACCGATCCTGATGGAGATTATCGTCAAAACTTAATTCATTACATTCAGTCCGCTAGAGAGCGTGGTGGAATTCCAGTGCTATTGACCTCTGTAAGCCGCCGCCGATTCACCGCAAACGGTGAACCTGATCCGCTGGCTGTAGGAGCCTATCCCGCTGCCATGAGACAAGTAGCCGCGGAAACCAAAACACCCCTGCTCGATATTTTTGAAGCTTCTCAGCAGCTTTATCGTTCCATGGGTGAAAAAGAGTCCCAGCAGCTATTTATGTATTTGCCTGAAAAAGCGCACCCTAATTACCCCGCTGGTATAACGGATAATACCCATTTTTCTGACAAAGGAGCCAAACAGGTCGCCCAGCTTATAGCGGAAGCCATTCGTCAGTGTGCGGAACTGTCTGCATTAAAACAGCGTATGGTAGAAAGGAATCTAGACAGCGATGAGAGACTTGCACATCAACTTGTCAACTGATATCAAGAACTAGAAAGAATACAAATACGAAAAACGGGCTTGGAGCTAATCACTCTGACGTCCGTTTTTTATTCCGTGTGGATCAAAGACTATACAGCCAGGAGAATAGTTCAAAAATACAGTACAATAAAATGAATTTCTTTAATTGTTATATTTTAATTATTTTGTATCTTATAGGACTTTAGAATCGTTTTTTTGTATTATTTTGACAACATTTGTCGAATAAAGCGAAATCAATAATTTTACATGGTATATTTTAGGAGCTCATATCATACATCAGGAGGAATTTTTTATGAATACTAAGAAAATCTTATTAACAACAGCAATGTCTTTGGGGCTAATTGGTAGTATCATCGTCCCTAGTGCGTCCGCAGCAGTAGGTCCTTCGCCAGTAATTACGCCTGTTGTAGAAGTTAACGGAGTATATTACAGAACGGATACATTGCCACGAAATTATTCCTATGCGCTGTCAAATTACCCGGGCGATACTTATAAAGTGGTGAGCGGAAATGTCACAGTCTCCTCTTCCGGCGTGGTAACAACCACCACTGCAACGAGCGCAAGAGTAGAAATTTACGGCGGTAACGGTAAATTGAGAATGGTGTATACCGTCAAGGTAAACTAAGGTTGGAATAAGCGTTCCTGGGAGTACGGAGTCAACGATCATTATCAAAATGGTGATTTGATAGCGAGTTTTTTAAGCACTGTCCGTTTATTGGGACAGTGCTTCTTTATGGGGCGAGTAGAACTCATACTGCTATTTTATCAGTAGAACTCTATATTAATTTTCATTGAACTCTATTTAACGACCTCTTGAGAAGTTTTATTTAAATGATCCTCAAAACTGCTCGAACGTCCTCTTTTCTAAACTTTCGTGAGATCAATAAAGATACCCAAAAAAATCCAAGTCCCCCTCGCTCCAATCGATCTTTCCTACTTTTTTAATCATTATTCCATCAATTTCCTCAAAGCCTATTCCATTTGTAATCATTTTTTCATTATCAATTTTTAACCATTTAATTTTGTTCTTTACAGGCTTATATCCATTTCTTAAATACAAGTTCATATTATCTGCACATAAAAGTATAAAATCAATATTTCCTGTAACGGATAATTTTTCAATTTCTAAAAGCAGCGCTGAAGCTATTCCCTGTGATCGAACATTTTTTGAAACACACAAATCAATTAAACCCAGTACTCTTATGGATTCTCCGTTTAGATTCATTATCCTATAATCTAATCCAACATGACCTATAAGTTGATATTCATGGTTAAAAGCTAGAAGTCTAAAATGAGGAAGTTGCTTGAAATAAATTCTATCCTTAGGGTAGATTTCTGAAAAACTGTCGATTAATAATGTTTGTATACTGGCTGCTAACTCTTCACTTATGTCATGTTCAAAAACTTGATCTATTTTCAAAATACCACTCCATCCTTGAACCCGCATTAGCACTAGCTTAATAAAGAGGCTTTGGCAAATTCAATTTAACATCATAAAAAAGCATCCTCGATGATCCGACCAGCGGTGGAGTACGAGCCTTATCCGAAACAAGGTCTGTCTCAATGAATACCGTGGGCAGTTCAAAATTTCCTTTTCCCTCTATAAACAACAAAAAAACCCTTGCTAAGCAAGGGTTTTTGAGGAAATGGGCCCTGAGGGACTCGAACCCCCGACCAATCGGTTATGAGCCGACCGCTCTAACCAACTGAGCTAGTTAAAACGTTATACTCAGATATAGTATGCTCGTAAAACCGTTTAATCACAAGATTCTTTACATTTCTTATATCACTAGATTTTAATAAGTTCGTTAGCAAATACGTTAGCATGATATTCTAGTTTACTTAGCTATTTTGGTCCTAACTAATATTATATTGCATTTCTAACCATTTCAAATAATAAGGATCATGAATATGTTCTTTAATTTTTAGTTTAATAGCATCGTTATTCCTTATTTGCTCGGAGTTTAAAGCAGAACATAGCACTAAAAACTTACCTAATGGATAAGGGGACTGTATTTTAGGTTGAAAAAGATACATCATCATCTTAGGTTCTACCTTATCAAGACTAGAAAATAATAATATTTGATTAGCGAGAGTGACAGTGTTAGGAACACCAGACGATATCTGACTGTACAAAATTTCTTCGACAACTTTATTGTTAAAATTAAGAAGCCTAGACAATGTTGCAGTAACTTGTCTTCGCAAGAATGTATCAGTCTGCCACTTATTTTTGTATTTTCTCACAAACTTCAATAACTCTTCTGAGTGATTGTACTTTGATTTAAACCATAATAGACAATAAAAATCGGTTGGATGAGCCCTCTCGAATGAAAATTTACTTATAAGTTTTTCGAATTCTTCTAAAAACAATTTTGATTCATTATTATTCGGTACTTCCCATTGGGTTACTAAATAACATAATTGATATAACGAGCGATCATCAAAGATATCAATTGTCTTCATTATCTCAAGTACATTCTGGGAAGTTTCTTCGCAGTAACCAATATTATTTAGGTATTTGATAAGATTCTCTCGCAGGACAGGATAATCAACATATATTTTAGGCAATTTTTTTAATAATTTTTTATAATTTAATTTCCCATAGAGTGTTATATATCTCTTTGCAATTTTATCCCAGTACTTTGCCCCTTTATTTTTCTCCTTAAAGTGATTAGTGAACCTTTTATCTAATTCTTTATAGAAGTCTTTAAAATCAGTTTCTTCTTTCAATTTTTTCTCTACCATATCAATGTATCGATTTGCCTCTATCTGAAAATGATAATAAGCCTCTTTTTCCCCATATATATTCGTTTTTGAAAGATTTAAAGCTAATCCCCTGCTTTTTAACATATCAGAGATAACACTAATTGTTTCGATTCCTTGCTTCTTTGAATCGATTCCAATAATTATATCGTCCATCCACCGTGTAAAACTGTTATTAGTCTTTTGCATAATAATATCATCTATTTCAAATAAAAAAGAATGAGCTAGGAGTCTGACTCCTTCAATGTTTGTTGTAGGTAGACCACGTTGCGAGTAAGGTAAGTAGTCCGGTTTCCAAGAGATATCTTCAATAATCTTAAACACTAAATCTATGATTACTTCATTTATTTGTGTATAGCTTGTAAATACTTTTCTCAACTCTTTAAGGTCTATACTATCGTAATAGTTTGATAAGTCAGTAACAATGATTAATTCTTTTTCATCACTAAATTTATAAATTTGTTTCTGTAACTTTTTCCACTGTGAACGCCAATTAAAATTATAGTCATCTGAATCATGTGGTTTTCCTACACTATGTTTATCTCTTGAATAAAAAGCATTCTTTGAAGGCTGTTTAGCTAGTATACTTTCACTAATATTCTCAACTAGTACTTGAAATACAAGGGCATCAGTAGGTTGAGGTGTAACTAAGTGTCTACACACGCCAAGTTTTTTTTCAATTCTATATATAAGAGGTTGAGAAACTTTGTAAGTCCCTCCTAAAATATCATTTCGTATTGATGCTGCTCTTTCCTCGATATTAAAATTAAAATCATAATGATCGTACAGGTCTTTAAGGTCCAAACTTCTTAATTGACTCCTAACAATTTTCCTCCAAACTTCTATTATTGTTTTTTTTTCAAAAATTTTTGACAGATCACTTTTCCTCAACTTATTAAATCTCTCTGTCTGCAATATAAGCCCTCCTTTCTTTTGGCTCTATCTCTCACAAGCCACACCATCATGATCCCTATCTAATTTAGATCTGTACCCTGGTTCTCCCTCATAGAGCGGAGCAGCTCCATCGGCTTTCGCTTCAGAGCAATTCTTATAGAAGACATACTCTGTTGACTCTGTCGGTTCAGGGGCAGGCTTAACAACTTCTTTTTTTGGTGCAGACGGTTTATCATGTGACGATGAGCTGTTGTGCTTATTCTCATTATTCGCTGTAGCTGTTGTTTTTTTCGCCACTTGCTCATGGAATCCATCTTCCTGAGCATAGTTCTCAAGACTCCAGATCCCTACTCCAGCCTTTTTCGCTGTCGTTTGGATCGCTTCAAACTGGTCGACGTATTTTACGTTAGGTTGATAGACATACGCTACTCTAGCGTATCCTTGCTCCAAGAGCTGCTCATTCAGCATCTTGTCACCGACCCATACATAGCCGAGCAACCTACCATATTTATCTCGTTCAGAAATGTCCAGTTCCAACTCCAAATTACCTTTTTTCAATTGTTTTAATGTGAAGTCAGATGCTTCTTTGGCAAACGGTTGAACTGGCGTTCCCTGCTTCACGCTCTCTGGTGTATCAACCAGCAGAAGACGAATCTTTTCCTCCTTGCCTTCCACCAAAGCTTTGAATGTGTCGCCATCCGTACCCTCGATCAGTGTAATAGGAAGACGATTTTTTTGATTAGTTTTCTTAGCAGGATCAGCAGTTGTAACAACAGGTGAAGTTTGAACAGCATTGGCCGAGACTGGCTCTGCTTTCAGCTCAGTCTTTACAGTCTGTTCAACTGGAACTATTGCAGGCGCGGCGACCTTCGTTTCGTCCTTATGTACAGTGATATTGATGAGAAAGGAGACGAAAAAAATACTGGCTAATGAAAATAACACTGTAGCCGATTTACTCTTTTGATTAGCTGCCTTTCCAATCTGGTATCTTTTATAGCCCCAATACCCTAGACCACCTGCAATAATAAGTAATCCAAAATACTGTATGATCGCCAAGACTATCATGATGATAAATACAAAACCTAGTATCTTTGCTGTACCAATGTTTTTATTGCTTCCCCTACTCATAGTTCCTCCTTGGGTATTTAGTTGTAGGATAAATATACCACGTCGATTTTCCAAATTCTACGTATTTATGACAAAAACCCCGAGATTGTCCCAGGGCTTACAGAAATATTTATTACGTACGGTTTTAGATTTTTCTGAAGATCTTTTATTGTAACTGAAAATTTCATAATTTAAAGTTTATCACCAAGCTCTTTAACTAAACGTTTTGAAGCGTATTTGGGACAGCCTGACACATTCATACTTATTCCAATAACTGCAGAAATGATTGAAATCACCACAGAAGCACCCAAATTATTGAATAGATAGTCACCTATCACCCAACCCGCTACACCACAACCCAAAGTAAACACTATCATCATAATTAAACAAGTTATAGGTACAAAAAGAAGAAGTAGACAAACGACAAAGACCCAAGCTCCAATCCACCATTCTCCGTCTGGCCACCAAGTTCTATCAGCCCATCTACCAACGACTACACACAAAACCAAAATTTCAGCTAGAACAAACCCTTCTGCTAAACCTCCAGTTTTATAATCTTTAATTCCCTGTGCAACTTCTTTACGTATACTCAATACTCATCCTCCTTAGGTATGTAACGAACAATTTATCATTATGATATAAGTGAGATTTAACTTTAAATTAAGGTTAAAACTTTTAAATATATATGTTAATACTGATACATACGCATAAAAAAAACACCTGACTGACTTTTAGCAGCAGGATACCATCGATACTTTCGAAAGTATAATTCATCTGGTCTATTCTGTAAATATTTATAGAAAAATCTTCCTAGGTCTGATAGACTGGGTCTTGGAATACAAATCAGGGGGATAATATGAAAATTGTAACAAGCATATTGCTAACTGCCGCATTTCTTACGCTCGCAGCTTGCTCACCTAAACAAGCTGCCACAACAAATGACACCAAGCCAACTACTACGGCAACGACTTCTGCCACAACAAATGGCACCGAGCCAACTACTACTACGGCAACAACTTCTGCCACAACAAATGGCACCGAGCCAACTACTACTACGGCAACAACTTCTGCCACAACAAATGGCACCGAGCCAACTACTACTACGGCAACGACTTCTGCCACAACAAATGGCACCGAGCCAACTACTACTACGGCAACAACTTCTGCCACAACAAATGGCACCGAGCCAACTACTACTACGGCAACAACTTCTGCCACAACAAATGGCATCGAGCCAACTACTACTAAGGCAACAACTTCTGCCACACCAGTGGACCAAAAACAAGAAGACACGTTTACACCTATTAAAAAGGGTGAGACAGTAACAATACAGGATTATGCAGATATAGAAGTGACCGGACATAAAATTTCAAAAGAAATAGAATCATCTAATGCGGCTGTTTCTTATGAACCAAAAAAAGAAGACTCCACTTTATTAGCACTGATAATCGAAGCGAAAAATCTGAGTGCAGAATGGATGGAAGCAGATAAATTCGCGGAAGTCAGCCTGAAATACGACAACAAGTATGATTATGATACGTTTAGCGCTATTGAATTCAGCGAAACCTTGGCTGATGATACCAAAGCAATTTTAGTAGGACCCCTCGATACCGGAAAGCTTTACTATATTGCGGAGATACCCGATGAAGTGGCTAAGAGCGATAAACCGTTAAAAGCAGAAATTAAGGTTAAGGATAAAATTTACGAATACTCGATCAGATAGAAAACAACCCCGGAGCAATCCGGGGTTTTAATATTCTGTGAAATACCTATTTGCATCACCTGGGGACATAGGTCTACTCTGTCCACGCTCCCAGCCCTCCAGAATGACAATATCCCGCAGAATGGTCTTATCCCCCCACAAGATATAGTTATCCCGTTCCAAGGCCTGTAGCCCGGCCCGTATGTCCTCTATACGTCTGCCGGTCTTGATTTCCAGTTCCTTCATGGTCGGTATACGCCGCCTTACAGCAGAGAAATTGTATAGAATCCGAAGCAATTTGCGTTCTAGGTCGTCTAGTTTTCTTTTGCACTTAGCGATCAATTAGATCAAGTAGGCTTAATTCCTAGTTTTCAATATCTTATAACACTATCCTGATAAGAGAGTCCTCTGTTATGATATAAGTACTAATTTGTTGAATGAAAGGATGTTTATTGTGGGTAAAGATTTAACTGGGGCGATTAAGAATACAATCATGAGTTCATTACTGTTCGCTTCTTTTGTTGGATTTACACAACCTACATTTGCGGCACAGGAAAATAACATTTCTGTCCGAGTTAATGGAGTGGCTGTGGTAATGGCTGAGGGTAAGGCTTATGTAGATGCTGCTAAGAATACTACTTATGTTCCCTTGAGATTCGTATCTGAAGCACTGAATGCAAAAGTAGGTTGGGATGCTGCTACAAAGCAGGCTGATGTTAAAGTGGATAATCCTGAGGCAAATGTGCAGGTGACTGTGGGCAAACCGACGATTACTGTTAATGGTGTCGCTAAAAATTTGAATGCGCCAGCTGTTTTGAAGTCTACAACTGGCTTTACATATCCGCGGACGATGGTACCGCTCCGGGCAATTAGTGAGGGTTTGGGAGCGAAGGTTGTATATAATGCGGCCGATAAACGGGTAGATATTATAACTACTTGGGAGACGGGTAATGCGGGAACAACAACTCCTTCGACACTTGGGACAAATGGAAACAGTGGGAATGCTGGTGATACTACGACAAAACCAACGAAAACTACTAATCCTACTAACCCAGATGAAACAACTGAGCCAACAACGCCACCTGTGAGTGATCAATATGATTGGAAACCTTATCCTGGATCATCTCAGGCTGAGATTGCACCTAAGGTGTTTGCTGGATTTAAGTACAATAAATCTACGGGTGCTGTATCAGTTACAATACCTAAGATTGCAGATAGCGATATTCAAGCTGCATTTATTGCAGGATCTAATCCAAAAAGTGGTAAGGTAACTAAATTGGAACCTGGTAAAGAGTACAAATTTACTGCATCTGATTTCTCTTTGAATATTGATTTTGTGGATAAAGAGGGTACGGGAATGATTGACAGCTACAGTATTCTCACAGAAGCTGTTGCCAAGATACGAGTACCTCTTCCAGTTGATGGAGACCTTACTGTTCTTGATCA
The DNA here is from genome assembly GCF_022531965.1 of Paenibacillus peoriae. Lineage (GTDB taxonomy): Bacteria > Bacillota > Bacilli > Paenibacillales > Paenibacillaceae > Paenibacillus > Paenibacillus polymyxa_D. The sequence continues at coordinate 3,676,134 of NZ_CP092831.1, forward strand.
GTACCAAAATATGGTCCCCCTTTCTACCGTTTATAAAGCACTTGGCATTACCCCGTAGTCGAATTCAAAATACGGATATACATCTGAGCAGAATAAAGTTGTATGTTAATATCTCCATAAATGCCCCCCCTGCAAAGTCAGAAAAAAATTGAAGACCATTTAGGGATAAATCCTAAATAATTTATACAACAAAATAAACCCCAAAAGGACTCCACAGCTATACTTCAGTGGAGTCCTTTTTCATATCTACTCAAAGTTCAAACTGATCCAAAAAACTCTCCCGACCGATTAAAGAGATTATTTCACTTACTGACTTGAACAACGCATAATTTCCCCTCCCACCCAATAGCTAGTGGGACATGTTGTATAGTTAGGATAAGTTAGATGTCCCCAGGCTGTGAACTGGCTATTCCCCATGTTTCCCCATTAACTTTATAATCACTACCTCTCCACTGCAGTGTGTAGTTTCCAGAACGCAAACCGTTGGTGATACCTTCATCAGTACTTTTCCAAATAACTGTATCATGAGGAGCAATTACTAATGCTTCAATATATAGTTTGTTTGAACCGTTATGAGTTAAACTTACTATTACTGGATGACTAGAGTGATTCTTTATACGAAGTTTAACATGCCCCCATCCCTTAGGGACATCAAAGGATTCTCCTACAGTTGCGCTTCCGCCCGATCTTTGGTTAATTATGATGTTTTCGCTAGTTTTACTTGTTGAGGCAGAAGCAGCACTTATCGTAGTTGCTATAGCTAAAGATAAAATCGAGAACAGAAATATTCTTTTTTTTCATTATTTTCCCCTCCTATTTTTTGTTATGGTCTACCTTAAAGAGACTACCGACTACAATTTGGTAGGTCCTTTCATATCTACTCTAAATTCAAACTGATTACGGAAGAAATAAGATTCGTTAATCTTGATCGACTCCGGTGTAATCTTCTCCACTGCTCCACCGTAATCCACAATATTTATAAAATCCTCACCCAACGGCTGTACAACATATACTCTTACCTGGCTTAATGCAGCAGCAAATAGTTCGATATCCGACTTTAACACTTTATATGTATGGTTCATGCTGTTCACCTCAGGATAGGTATTCGGTGAATGGTATGTTGATTCCTTCAACGACAAAAAAAGGCTCTTACTGAATTGCTTTCTTTTTAACTACACATTAATTCTTCGTTTTGGGGATCATAATTAATCAAGGAGTGGTTTTGACAGGGGTACTGTTCAATACACTGTCCTTAGATTCGTTAAACACACTGTTTCCTCAGATCGTTCAACAAGAATCCCGCCAACCAATTAAGGTTAGCGGGGATTTGCTTTACTTACGTTTAAAATCCTCCATGCTGTACTTGAGGCTCTATACCATGCGAGTGAATAGGTACAGTAACAATTAACAAAAAGCTAGCTGCGACGATCAACAGTGCCATTTTTTTTAACATTGTTCATCCACACCTTTTCAATAAAATTTAAAAAATTTGCTTTGGTTTCAGGAGTCGCATGTTCTCGAAAATGTAAAAACAGCCCCATACAATTTATGAAATAAGTCTCATTATTTAGTGTATGATAACTTACCATTGAATACATCAAATGTTTAAAGCCATCATCGTAAGAATTTCTATGTAAATAATAATGAGCCAACTCGTAACCACACCAAGCAAAATAATCTGGCACCACTTGTTGAGTATACATATCACTTGGTGAGTGTTGCGACAATGATACAATGTCCGCTTCAAAACGTTTAATTATGTTACTAACATCAATATCATATCGGTTAGCCGCTATCATAATATTCAGCAGTTGGATGACCTTATCTTCTTGTGTTGTATCCTCCGCTGCATCGATGTATTCAATATATTCTTGCAGCACCTTTATATCTCCGGATAAAAGCTTATTGACAATAATATTAGCTTTTGCCCAATGCTTAAACAAGCCAATCCAGTGTTGGGTATCTTCGTCTGTCTCTTTAACCCAATCTAAATTAGCATAGGCGTATGTATATTGTAGAGCTTGGTGGTAATCGCCTTGGGCTTCGTAGACACCTGCACACAATAAGTCAGCATAAGCAATGTATCCAAATAGCGGCCCTCTTGTTCTCTTTTCAATATCTCGTAACTCACGTTTTTCTTGGTGTTTTAAACTATACTGGATTTCCGCTTTAGTTCTCATTTGCCTTGCCATTTCGTCTACCTTGTCCCATTTACGCAAAGACCTGTACACGTTTGCCAAGTCCTTCAATGCGTCAAGCTGGTCTATTTCATCCAGACGTTCCACGAAGGGTTCAAATAGTGTTGCAGCCTTGAGATTCTGGCTTTGATCGTCTCCAATCTGGATCGTAAATATACGATATTGACAGACTGCCAAACGCTCAGAATGTTGATATTTCTCCGCTTCAGCTACCCCCTCATAGAGCAACAATGCAGCCGCATTTTTTTCCTGCGACAATAATTCTTCTGCAATTTCAAATAGCTTGGGTGAATACAGTAGATTATCCATGATGGCTCCCACCACTCGACGGATCGCGTCCAACTTGTCCAACTCCGCACAGCGAAACAAAAATGGCTCGATTCGCCTCATATTCGGAGGATGGTCGATGATGTAGTTTTCTATGAACAAGTCATAAAAGTGACCTTCAGGTAAACCCATAGCCTCGGTAATTCGGTCGAGCTGGTTAACAGACAAAGGCTTGTTTCCTGTCACGATAGCACTTACTGCTCCCCTATTCATATCCGCAATATGACCAAATTGTGTTAAACTCAATCCTTCTTGTTGTAGGTATCTGTCTAATTCTGCTCGAATCGTAGGTGTATGCTTCATGCCATAGCCACCCTTCGCATAGAAATTCCAGTATTTTATAATCATTTACTATTTTTGCCCAACAATTAACAGTTGTCAATATCTTTTTTGCGAATCATGTGGAAAAGCCACGTTTGTCATAAGGGCACTTCTGTAAACAAAAAAAGCACCCCACCGGCTTTAAGCCAGCAGGGTGCTTCGTATTTACAAACGCTTGTAAATTTACAAATCGTCAGTGGTTGATGTTTCAGCCGACTTACCATCCACATAAGCTTCAGCCAGGATATAAGCAACAACCGCGCCGAACGCACCGATTACGCCAGTTACTTGAATAACTGTATCGTTACTGGCTCCAAAAGCAGTAAGCAAGCTTGTCAGCAAAGCAGCCAGCAACGCCCAAAATTTACGGCTGGACAATTTACGTTTCCAATCTGTCATTGTGCGACAACTCCCCTTTTGAATACTCCGGCTCGGTCAAGGATCGTGACCATACGGTAAAAGTCAAAGCTACCATCATTTGCTGTGTCCAGTGCCCCTACAGCCTTGGCGTTGATGCAGGCTTGCTCAGCCCACGCTGGAACCTTTGTAAGTTTGTTTGCAGATTCAAGCACGATCACACGTTTCTGTAGCGCCTTAAACGCTGCTTTTTCTTCTGCTGTCATTTCCTCATCCTCCATATCCATTTTGTTCAATCTGGACAACACAGCATTAAGCTGCGCCTGACTTGGTCGTTTACCTGCCCGAAAGTCTGCTGTAGACAAGCCAAAGACCATCTGCAGGTGGGGCATGTCCTTGAATGTGCGCCAGTCTCCTCCCCACTCAAGCCCAAGTTTCTTCGCTTCTTCAACGACCTCCGACCAGTCAGGAAGGGAATCCTTATCATCGTCTTTCAATGTATCCCAAGACACCGTACGACCGTCACGCAACAACAGCGCGAAATCGGCCGCAAACCCAAAGTTATGATTGCTATATCCGCCCCTGGCTTTTGTTACTTTGGGGCGCTTATCTCCATTCCGTCCCTGGGCATAGAGCGCGTCCTGCTCCGCATATGTTCGTAAACCTTGGGTTATCACAATCCAAACACCACGGGCATAGCAGCGCTCAATTAATTTTTCTATAACAAGCTTGAAGACCGAATCTAGTCCGATCAAGCGTTTGTCAGATTTTTTCTTTAGTTGGTCCAGCGTCAGCATCTTTTCCATCTCCCTTGTCTTTTAACTGCTGCAAGAAACTTTTAAGCTTAAAGGGCAGTGGTATTCCCATTGCTCCCCAGTTCTCGGCCAAGGAAAGTCCTTCACGGCCAGCGTAGAAGTAAATAGCCGCCGTCCGGAAGATCGGTGCGCCTGGTTGTAGCCAATTGTCCAATTGTGCAGACAATCCCACCACCGTCAAAACCGTAGCCTTTCGAATGCCTCCCCAAAACATCACATCGCTGTCCATTTTTTTGTTTTTAATAGCTGCGGCAACTCCAAAAATATAATCCAATACCATCATCGTAAGCAGCACCTGAAGCGGCTTGTCCCACCCACCCAAAAATGTAACAATCAGACCGGTCAGCGCTGCCACTCCCCCTGCCGCCGCCTCCTTTTCCGATGTCCCGACGATTGCGGTCCATACGGTGCTGCCAAACATTTTTATTTGGCTCACTACCTTTTCCCCCTTAAAAAATAAAGCCCCCGACCACTCCGAGGGCATAAAAATAGCGCATCCGATTGGATACGCCGCTTACGCTTCTTGTTCTGTTGTTTGTTCAACTGCTGGAGCCACTTGCGTAGGCTCAGTAATGCCCAAGTCAGCTTTAACCAAGTCTCGCAATGCTACTGGCACGTCCTCAATTTCACGTCGGCCAGCAAGGATAAGATGTACAAGTGTCGTCGCAAAAGCTTTTTTAATCTGTTCATTCATGCTATCACCTCCCCTCATGAGCTGCATGAGAATAAAAAATAGAACCCGCTCCCGGATTCTACGTAACATTGCTTTGTTCCATAACGAGCTGGATAAGCCCGGCTATGGCTTCTTTATTGTCCAGATCAGCCTGTTTCAATGCAGCATTCTCGGCTTCGGCCTTCTCTAGCCGAGTTTTAAGCTTGTCCAATTCGCTTGGCGTATCAACTTCTTGAGATACGGGCATGTCCTCAAGGGCAAACTTCTTGTCGTCAGTGTAACGGACTCGTTTACCCGCTGGAGTATTCCACACAACCTCAGGCAACTCGTCTACCTGTACGTACTTATATGGAATATCCTCAACAGATTCAACATACTCATTCCAGCCCCATACAACACCGTCGTCATGCAAATATACGACTCTGATCATGGGGTCACCTCGTCGTAGCATACTTGAATATTACGAATGCTGCCCTTCATAGTGAAAGCAGGAGACTGATAATTAGCCGCATAGATATAAAAGGCGAGATACACAGGGCCAGGAGTAGTTACACGCACCACACCTTCACTTCCAAACCAAGAATTAAATCCGGGCTTTGCTGCAGTAGAAACCACATTTGAAGACGTATTATAATCCCTGACAGTCCCTATTGCATCTCGATAATTAAACACAGTACGCTGTACGGCGTATTCTACATAATCACTGTTATCTCCTGCACTCCAAGCGTTAGAACCTAATGCACCTACCGTAATTCCCCAGTTGCTGTTGTTATCAGTAGGGATAGTGCCTGATACAAGTTCAACTAGGCCTTCCCAGTATATGCGAAGTTCACCTAATGCCTTAGGAATGAACTTAAATACAAGCATTCTACCCGTAATATTAGCGGAACCTCCACCAGAAGCAACTTGCTGTGCATACGTCTCGGTCTGTGAAAATTTGACGTTGTTACTCGCTACTAAAGCCATATTGCTACCTCCGTTTTTCGCGCTCCAGTTCGACCAAGAACCATCAGGCCTTCTAACGCGTGTGAATATTCCGCCATTATCGTCCACATACTCGTGTTTGTGTGCCGCCGAAGCACCAGTAACCGATCCCGTAACGTATAGGTTCCCCTTTGGGAATGCTCCCGGTGGGCTATGGTCAGTTGCAGGATCAAGGGAAGGCTTATCGACCCGCCAAATCCCTATCCCCAAAGCCAAGTTAAAGTCGGCTTGAAATATATTCCCCCTATCCACCAACAAAATACTGTACAGGTCAAAAAGCGCCTTAGAGGCCGGTACTGTTAAACGAGACTGTGATTTATAGTCTTCACTCATCCGAACAACGCCTTTTTCTGTAGTGCTGGCGTCCGGTACTTTTGCCTCTTTTATAGCCTCGTTAACATACGTTTTGACATCGGAAATTTGCTTAGATAACTCTTGGTCATTCTCATAAAGCGTATCAATTGGTTTGTTAAAAACATCTGCATGACCCTGATCAGTTGTAACAAAGCGGCGGGGTTGCTGAATAGCCATGTTCTCTCACCTTCCTTAATAGATATCATCAATCTCGAAGACAAACTCTATGTCGCCGTCTTTGATTTTATTGGTCATGGTGCGAACCGCCGTGAATTTCCCCGCCGAATCTACCAGGGCAAGCTCATTGATCGTTTTTCCGGCAAGCTCTGTTTCTGCAAGAGAACAGACATAACGGATCGTTGCTGGGGCGATAAATTCGTGGCCCGAGATATCCTTTTGAATCAGTTCCGCTTTTAATACTTGCTCTGTGCCATCCAAAGGCAAAGGCTTGCCCTCTGTATCAACCCCACCGCTGCCAAATGCCATTTTGACCACTTTAGTCAACGTGCCGCCTTCGGCTCGCGCTTGGGCCATCTGTTCTCTCGCATAGACCGTTGTCACCGTTAATACTTGTTCTGCCATAATGTCCTCCTATACATGTAAAATCGTCTCTGTTGAGCTCAGTGAGTGGCTACCATCAAGCAAGTTCTGACCATCAAACACCCAATAATTTTTGCGGACTTTTAAAATTCCCTCTTGTCGGTTCGTAATTGGATTGCTGACCTTCAGCTCCAATCGGTTTCGTTTGCGCTGCCGTTCGCCAGTCCAACCAGAAAGCGAAGCGGACCCATCCAGTAATTTTGTTCCATCTAGATACCACGGTTTGCCACCGAAAAAACCTACGCGGGAATGGAACCTAATACGTGTTTTAATTCCGAATTTGTGGTGAACGTCAATACGAAAAGTAGGCTGCGCTTTGTTAATATGAACAGGCCGAATGTACTCAAAGTCTTCCATCAGGCCTTTAACGTTTAACTGTGTGTCGATACCATACACAAACAAGATCGTCTTCTTTAGAAAATCCTCTTGTATGTCCAACAGATTACCGTACTTCCCACCAATCAGTCGCAGTACCGGCAGTGTAAAAGGTCGCTTGGCCCAACGCTTACGACGTATCGCGTCACGGCGCTGTTCTAAGTTCCCAATCTGCTCCTGGTGGAAATATATCCACTCCCAAATAGGCAATGCCCAAGTAGCAGTCTTTAAAACGAACTGATTTCCCAGATCGTCAATCGACTTTTCCCGATCGTTTACTTCCAACTCCATGACGTCAAAATGCCGCTCGGCCATGTCGATCTCATACATGTGTGGCGGCAGCATTTCCCGGTATCGCAGAGGTATCATGTCAGGGTCACCTCAATATTCAAAACAGACGTGGCCGGGACATTAATATCCTCTGCCGCTCCATTAAGCGTGAGATTGTCGTAATCCTCAACACCCTTCACAAGCAGAGCAGCACCAACATAGTTGAATACCAGCTTTGTTCTACCAATGGCGTAGTCGGCTATTCGCTTCCTAATGGGCTCTACCAGTTCCGAAAGCGGAAGAATTGTATTTAGTTTCCCAGCTACTTGCAACGTGAATACTGGGGCAGGATGTACAGCCAGATCATGCCCGGCAATCCGCTTGTTTTCCCACATATCCGCCTTAACTTTAGCGGCAAACTCTTCCGTGATCGGCTGTCCTTGAAGGTCAGTGAGATACAAATCGATGCTGTTATCGTGCTGCTCCTTTTCAATGGCAACAGCACCGCCAACGCCCTCCAGCTCCTTTGCCCATGTCTCATAGTCCTTTCGACGCCCGCTGCCTTCCTCAGTAAACGCACGCTCAAGCATTCGCAATCGGTACGTGTCGTCGTCCTCCCCCACCTTCCGAGGCATACCATCCGACCATCCGTGACCATCTAAATACTCACTGTCTGCCCAGATGGGGAAGGCTTGGAGAAAGGCATATGTTAACAACTCCTGCTGTTCAGCGTATTCCATAGCGATGGGATACCACAGATCATAAAATAACTCTCCCGGATCCGTCGGGGGTGGAGGTAGACCGCGTTCTTGTGCCAATGTAAGCGCCCGGTTGACCCATCGGCGGTAAACTTCCTCTGGGGTTTCCTCCAAAATTGCCATCGGTGGCAGTGCAGGAAGGTCTGTTAATTTCACATTCACAATTCAATCGCCTCCTCCAATTCTACTTCTCCGGCCAGCCCGGTTAATTTAATTCGCAAATACATGTTCTGGCCGTTCCGCTCCATCGACAATACCTCAGCTTGAGAGATTTCCGTATGAGCTGCCAAAGCTTCCTCAATGTCGCGTTTTATTTCAACGTCCTCCCAATTGGCCCATTCAGATCGTTCGACACCGATATCAGCGTCATACACCACATATTGAAATCGTTCGGTGTTCAGGATTTTTAGCGCCGTCTGCATAAGGTATTCACCATACGTAGCCGTTTTTTTGGGACGCCCGTCGTCGGTGGTTGCCATCTGCCGCGTGCGATAGTCGATCACGTACGTCCATTTGGTTTCAGACGCTACGGTTTCGGTCAGCTCCACCTCGTCCAATGCGGAAAAGTCTATATCCGGAAATAACGTTTCATCGTCAGCCACCAGCGCCCACATCCTTCCCGTGGACGTAGTACCGCTGTCCGCTCAGCCTGGAGACAATCAGCCGATCACCGACCTGCAAAGGGCTGGGAATAACCAACTTGCCACGTAATGAGCTGCGTGGGGCCTGTTTGTAAGGCTCCCTTGTCTCGTATACCACCCCATTAGCCAATACGCCTGTGACACTGCCTTTGACTTCATCGCCCTCCAGATATTCATTAGCTATGAAATCGGCTTTGACTTCCCGGTCTAACAGATAGTCAGCAAAGACTAGCTTGTCCGCTGGATAGGGAGCCGGGTCACCATCCACCTCTATTGACGGGCTTCCGGGCCAACTCAGCAGAGTGGCTCTCTCTGTGTCTCGCGCGTCGATGTGGTCTTTGGTTTGTTCTTTTAGAAGCTTGAGTGCATCACTCAGCACCGCTATTCCCTCCTTTCCAGTTCCAAGGTTACGGTATATGTTCCATTCTTGTAGCTGCTATCAGCCGTGACGACAATCCACTTTGAGGTATGATCGGTCTTCGTTAGGACGAGCCAACCAGAGCGCAGGCCAGATAGCGTATGGTCCGTGTGCCGAACTGTAATCTTCTTGATCTGTTTGACAGCGGACAAAACTTTGAGCCGCTGCGTGGCGATGGTCTCCGGCTTTTCGTCCTCACCGACTTCAATGATTTCTTCCATTCGTCCTATCGCCTTCACCGCACCCGCTGCCGTTTTGGTAACAGCAGAAGCAATTTTGTCATCCTTCCATTTCTGTGCGGTTACCACTGTATAGGTTTCCTCGATGCTGTATCCTGCTGTGCTGGAGGTCATCTGCTCGGGAACAAAAATAGGGACCTTGGTATTGGTCCCTTCGCGCATCACCTGCAGATAAAAGCTCTTTTCCGTCCTTACAAGGTCTACATAATAACGGTAGCCGCTACGCTCATATGCCTTTTGCAATACGTCGAGGATAATTTCCGAATGGGCCATCGTTCCATAACGCTCGTCCAAATTAAAGCCGAGAGCAGGACAACGGAAGTCAATGCCTGTGCTCTTGATGTATCTTTGCAGCTCCGTTCCAGCTTCACCCTTTAAGTATGGTCGGGTCCCCTTGTTTTTGGACAAGTACCAGCCAATCTCCCGCGCTTCAATTTCCCAGGCGTTTGTGAATTCGTCTTGTTCATATTTGATGATCGGGCCGTGAAAAAATTGGTTCTTGTGATGATATAATGCACCACCAACCTTTTGCGAAAAGCACATCAGCATACCAGCTATCTTAATATTGCTTGCATTGCGAAGCCGCACCGTAGCGCTGCGGGCAATCTCATCGCGGCCAGAGGACCAGGACACTTCCTCTATGCCATCCGTTAGCATCTGCCGGGCGTTCTCCTTGCCATATACAACAGCAAAGCCGTCCATAATGCATCACTTCCCTTTCGCCTTGGAAACCTTGTCTGATATTCGCTTTTTGGAACCGGTATAGTCAAAAGCGCCCCTAGCGTTCGGGTTCTCCTTGGCCTTTTTGCTTTTATCATTTGCCTTCTTTTTTTTATCATCTTTTTTCTTATCGTTCTTTTTGTCCTTTTTGCCCGTAGTATTTGGGCGGCTTTTGGACGATTTGGTAATAACCGTACCTGGCTTGAGAACTTGCTTGGAGTTGGAGTAAGAGACGATTTTAACAGGCTTGTACTCCACAAATGAATAGTTACCGTGAAGATTTCCCTGTCCGTCCTTGTACGTCTGATCCATCCCCTCCAGGAGCATCGTTTGGCTAAACAAATTCTCAAAGTTAAGTACAACGGGTTTACCTTTCCATTGCTCCAGCAGCTTCCACGTTACTTCTGGTGTTTTATACGTGACCGTCTGCTTGCTATCCGTTTCCCAAATTTCTTCCCAATAGCGTGGAAGGATAGCAGAAAAAGAAACCCGTTTCACCTTCGAGACGGGTTTCCCTGTGCGTTCCTGACCAGTTATGACAGTGAAGGTTTCAACTTCATTGCCTCCGGTTATTTGAATCTCTGCCGGTGTGATCGGAAAGGTAAGACGGATCTTTCCTTGCGATAGTGCCAGCATCGCTTATCCTCCATTCTCCAATACTCTAATCAATTCCTCACCAACCACCTTGCGAATCAACGCTCGACCTTGCGGACTACTAAACATTTTTGCAAATTCTACAAAGTCGGTTATTCCCTTCGCGAGTTCACCGAAATCAATATTGATATTCTCAATGCTTATTGACTTCGGGGCAGCCGAAACGGATGGATTAAGCATCTGTGCCATCGGCATCATACTGGACGCACCGATCAGGCTTGGCCGTCCGACTTGGCCGCCGTTTGCATATGGACGTACACCCATAATAATCCCAGCCCGTTCCCATAGCTCCCGGCCACGACTGCGACGGTTGGCCGACAATGGAATTATCATTTCCGGACCAGCTTCACCCACTAGCCCAACATGAGGGCGATTAACAAATCCACCTTGAGCATAAGGTCTTGGCTTAGGCTTCGGTGTAGTGCCACCACCGCCAGAATTAGTGTCTTTTGCGTCCTTCATCTTTTTAAGGACTACTGCAACGGAACTGACAACGGAAGACAACGTGGGGAGCTGGCCGCGCATACCAGCAATAAAATGGGACATAAGATCACTTCCCCAGCTATTGCCCTGGCTCGATACGTTTTTAAGTGACAACAGATATTGCGTGGTCTTATCCACGGCTGTTTTTGCAGCAGCGCTGACACTATTAAAACTCTGTTTATTTTTTACTGCCCCTTTGGCCACCTCATCCGCGCTGCTCTTAGAAGCGGTTCCTACATCTTTAATACTCTTTTGGGCTTTGCTGCTGTCACCCATTTTCCAAACAGCGCCGAATGTATTTTTAAGCGCATTAAGGCGTTGCTTGACTTCTGGCTGTTCAGCAACAGTTTTCAGTCCCTCTTTAAGACCTTTATCGACTATGCTTTTGCGCACATCGTCGCCAATCTGTTGAAGACGCTTCTGCTTCTGCTCAGTCAGATTGTTGATCGTAATTTTGGCTTCAGGAGGGGGGCCGGGCTTCTCTTCCTTCTTGCCTGTGAACCAGTCTTTAACACCGCCCCAAGTGTCTTTTACTGAATCAAAGACTCCGACTGCCTTATCTACTACCCAACGAGTAGCGCCACTCTCATCCGCAAATTTCCCAATCTTTTCACCGACGACGTTTCCGATGTATGCACCGGCCATTGTGCCAAGCGGACCAAGAACAGACCCAAAAGCACCGCCAATAGCACCGCCAGCTACACCGCCAACCATAGCACCGCCCTGAGTAGATACAGCCTCGCGCAGGCCCTTTTCCTTAGATGCCTGGTATAGATCGTAAGCACCCGCGGCCACGCTTGCGACTGTTCCAACAATACCGCCAACTTTAGCCGCTTTACCTGCTCCTTTCAGGAAACCTCTCAGACGGCCACCGCCAGAAGGCGGACTCGGTGGTGGCGGTGGATTTGGAGGAACAGGACGACGGACACGATATGGATTATCACGCGATCCCCTGGGGCTTGGGTTCGGGTTAGGTGGATTTGGTGGGGTGGGACGAGGGCCATTAATACGTATACGGCGTCTACCGCCTCCTGCTCCCCTACGTCCTCCACGTCGGTTCCGCCTACGGTTGCGATCTCTGTCGCGGTCACCACCATCACCGCCGCCGTCACCGTCTCCACCACCGGATACAGACCCGTTAATATAAACTTTGGTTGCATTAACAGTCATCGAAGCAACAGAGCGTAAACCGCCAATACGATCATCGACAGGGTTACGGTTTCCGCTCAATTGGCGTCTGACACCGCGACCGCCCATTCGCTCCCGTATACGGGCAGCACGTTGGGCTGGCGTTTCTTCGGGTGGTGGAGTTGGAGGTTCGGGAGGTTTCCGTCGAATCCAATTCCAACCGGCTTTGACTCCCCTGCCTGTTGCATTTGCCCCCGCTTTCCCCTTCTCTCCTACCCATTTAGCAGCAGTCGAAAGATCATCGTTGAACTTCTTTACTCCTTGTGCAAAGGACCATAACTTCTTAGCTACCAGTACAGCAGCCAACCCCATTAAGGCAGTATTTATGGCTTTAAAATGATCTTTATAGAAGCTAGTCGCTCCGGTTATGGCACTGGTTATCCCCATGCCGAGCGCCTGAATGTTGTCCTTATTCTGCACCAGTAATGCGTTAAACTCCTTCAAAGCTGGAAGGGCTGCTTGAGCAATATTGGTTCCAATCTCTTGCATTTGCAGGCTCATTTCAGCACGAGTTTGCTTCATTTCCGTCATCGGATCAGCAGCTTGCTGCTTACGAAGCAAATTATCAGTCGTTCCTTTCATGTCTGGAGCCTTTTGAAAAGCCGTGCCAAACGTCTTCAGGATAGAATCAGCATTGTCCTCACCAGCACCGGAACCCAAAGTGACAAGGGATTGTTTTAGCTGGCTCCGCGTTTGACTAGCCAAATCCCCGACCAATGCCGCAATGGCTCCCTGCGCACGCTGTTTATCACCTGAATTGATATCATCCGTAAAGGATGACGCCTGACGTTGGGCCTCATCCTTCCCTGCTCCACGACTGATAAAGTAATTCGCCATATCCCCTGTATTCAGCGCTTTGACGCCAAACGTCTCTTTGAAAAAATCGGCTGGCTTGTCGAAGTTGAAGGCTCCACCCTTCACCGTCTGTGTTAGAAAATTACTCATTTGTTCTGAGTCGGTGCCGCTGCTGGAGAAATACGGGCTGTATTCCCAGAACGTATCGAACAGATCCTGTTGTTTGTCGCCCACTTCCTTATAGGCGTACATCATAGAATCAGCCACTTGGCTGTAGGATTCTTTAAAACTGTTAGACGCTTGAGACAGCGCCCGCTGTACTTCCTCAGCTCCGGCATCCGGGCGAATGTACTGGATTTTAGCAGACGCACTTACGAAGTCACTCATCTTGGACTTGTCCTGTACTAAAGGAGCTGCATCCGCAAGTTGTCGAGTGCCTTCCACTCGATCTGGAATAATGGCCTTTCTAACCAAGTCATCTACCGTACTAAGGCTCTGCTGACGAAAGTTTTCTGGCATGTAAGCCGCACTTCGCGCCGCCTCACGGCTGTAATCGGACACGCCCCCAAACATAGAGTCACCCACGCCGCTACCAAGCACAATCCCACCTGCCAACGCTGCCAACGCTGAAATCTTGTCGGATACCTGGTCAACGACTGGACTAATCGAATCCTCGGCCCGTAGCTTAACATGAGCGTCCCGGATACTTCGTATTTCCGAATCCGCTCGATCAGCAGAACGCCTAAGATCATCAGCTCCAGCACGCGCACGACGAAAAATATCATCGAGTTGGATCTGATTCATACGCCGTACTTCGTCTGAAGCACCGCCAATTCTTCGGCCCAAATCGTCGGCAGATTCCCTCGCTCGTCGGCTACCGGACACAAAATCATCAAACATGCTGCCCGATGCCCGACGAAAATTCATTAAGTCGTCATGCGCCCCCTGAAGCATACGTCGCATATTTCGGACAGCTCCGGTGATCATATCCCTTGCCTCAAACGGTACCGTAACTGATGTAGTTGCTATTGTTCCCACCCCCTTCCTGTTCTGACGTGACTATTTCCGATTCAAACGTGCCATTTCTTCCTCAGCAATCATTGATGCTGCTAGGCAAAAATAATACTGACGCTGTTCGTCTACTTCATACGGCAAGACCTCAGAAGGTAGCTTTTTCTGATTCACCCAAAAATGAGCTATCCAGCTCGCTTCTCCGTCTCGCCGGATGAGTTTTTTGCGTCAGCCAAAAGCGATTCCTGAGTCTCTTTGAAATTACGCACAGCCTTGCTGAGTGCAGCATAATCGTCCGTGTTGTCTAAAATGCGTGGTGGCAATTCAAATTTGCTGGTCGCTCCATAAGCTTTCAGAAGGTCTTTGTTATTCCAGTCAAACTCATGCTCTGTCGCCTTGACGATCATCACGTCGATTTCGTTAAAATAAGGCGACTTATAATTACCATCCTCATCAAAAGCAAGATCATATGACCGACGTACGTCTAATGTTTTCAGGCGTTGTACAGACCAGTCCTCGCCATCGGCTTGCACTGTAATAACGTCGTCCTTACGTACTTCATTGGCTTTAGCTAGGTATTTCTTTAATTTGTCTTGATTACTCATATTTAGTTCCTCCAATTGGTTATGTTTCTTTAGAAATAAAAGAGAGAGCGAATAAACCGCCCTCTTACTCCCACATATAATCCGGGAACTTTTCGACAAAATCGAAGTCCGTCGCTGTACCCTCTAAAGTAATATCGATGCCGTTGTTATCATCAATTTTAGCAATCAGGATGTCCATTTCTCCGTGGATGTGGACACCAGTAATCAACACTTTCTCCGTGTTGCCAGTGATCCGGTCTTCAAGACCGCCTGTAATGCGTGCCAAAAACATGGTCCTACCCGCTTTAAAATCCTCCAGCAGTCGGTAACGCAGCCGTGATTCTAATTTGGACATGACGATTTTGACCGGGATTTCATAACCCGTCAGTTGCTTTGTTTTCGTCATACGGCGTGCTCTGACAATATCCAATGTTTCCGTGGTGAGCTTGACCTCAACCTCTTTGACAGTATGAATATCCTCGCCGTTGTCATCTTGTAAGGACAAATTACGTCCAATAAGTTCGCGTTCCATCTATTATTCAACCTCCCAGTCAGTATAGAAAATTTCGATAGCATCAAGCGGTTTGGCACCGAGCTTGAAATAGGCATAATCGTTCTCGCTTGTCTTATCTGGATTTTCCGAGAAACTGAATTTGTCTGCAATAGCCTTCTGCTGAGCACGAATTTTGAGATATTCCAACACAGCAGAAATAAACATGCTGCGCCCTTCCTTATCGTTATCCAGCTTGGCCTTCCACTTCTTGCCCGCATCATAGATATCATTCATGACTTGATCAATTGTGGCAGAGACACGGATTTTACCGAAGTCCTCACGCTCATTTGGTCCGAGCGTGGTCAGTGTGTTGATGGCCTGCTCGATAACGTAGTCGTACCCATCTCGCGTGGCCATCAGCGTTCCTTCTGCAAGTCCTTTCAACACTTCACTATGACTCCAGTCCACTTTTGCCTGCGTCATCGGAACTTTGACACCTGTAAATGACTTATTGGCAGGTGTACCCGCAACCAACCCAGCCACCCATGCCGCCCATTCGACGGATGTGTAGGTCTTGCCGTTGGTGTGATCGCCAGCAAGAGAGCAGTTAATTACATAACGGGCATTCATAGCCCGACTACGAGCATTGTGGGCCTCAATATCGCCGTCCGTAAACGCAGGGCCAGCGATAACCAACGTCGCCAGCTTATGGCCCTTATCGCGGCGATCCAACAGCCATTGTTTGGCGGAAGCTTGTACAGCCGGATCAGTTGCGGAAAGGTAAATAGTATCAAACGTCAGGCCGTACACCCGGTTGAAGATGCGATTCCAGTCGGCTGCCGCCAGTGTGGCCATACCGGTTGTGCCGCCATCCAGTTTGGTGTAAGCCACGTCTGCAAGGGCAGTAGCTCCAGTATCTTTAAAACGAACCATAGCCGATTTTTTAAGAGCTTCCACAGCAGCGGCCTTGTCTGCAACCAGATACGTTTCTGTGTCATACACGCCTTTGGTGTCACGTATAACAATTTCCTTTTTGGTTTCATCTATAAGTGCGGGACGCACCATATATTCAAAATCGTTGCCTCGTGTGCCTGGATAACGCGCTTCTACGGTGTAACTGTCAGCAACAGCTACCGATGCAGCCTTTTCTTCGCCGTTTGTAACCCGGTAGCCGATAACAGTCGCCCCGCTTTCGGCAGCAAGCTCCAGTACATCCACAAGCTTGCCAGACTCCTTCAGACGCTCAGAATCATCGGCCATATCAACAGCCTGATTCGGTGCGCCCCATTCTGCTTGATACGGTATCAGTACACGGCCAGTTGTGGGAACAACACGGGACCGCGCCTTTACCAGCAGCGCAATATAAGCGCTGGATCTAGCCCGCTGAATTGTCATTTACCGTTTCCTCCTTTGCTTTTTTCACTTGTGGCTTAACTGGCACAGCAGCAGCGGGAGTTTCCTTGGTCGGACGCAAATACGCATCCAGTCTCTGCGCCACTTCTGCCCGCGAAAACAAGGCATCAGGAGTGCAATCAAAAAGAGCGCCCGCAATCTCGTAAGGCTCTGCCTTCAAGACCGCTGCGCTCTCCATCCATTCTTGTTTGGTCCACTTTTGTAGATTATCTTTGTCGGAATAAACTTGTTTTTCTGTGGTCATCAATGCGACTCCTCTCTTACAAAATAAAAAAATACTGCTAGAGAATACGCAGCATTTCTTATACGACTCAAACTATTTTGTATATTTCTCTATGTCATCTTCAACGTAGGATTGTCTCTTATAGTGATCCTCGTATTGGTTAACGTCATTTTTCAGTTTGACAATAGCACCCCAACCAGAAAAGAAAGCTAGAAGTAAACCGATCAGTGCATAGGCGACTGAGAAAAAATTTAAATAAAAGTTTAAAACAATACCACCAAAGATTAAACCTAAAAGCCACAACACCCATTTTGTGCTTTTTTTCAATACGGTATCCTCCTCACAACAATTCCTGAATCACCCATATATGTACCACAATACATACGATTCACATATTAAAGGGTTTCAAGATATTAGAGGAATAAAATGCTGTGCTCATTGCTGTCACCTTAATTTGTTTAGTGATTTGTTTCGGTTGGGTAAGACTAGCTCTCTGATCAAGTTGTTGAAGTCTCTATATAAAAATCATTGATCTTTTCCACTGGCTGTTTCTCTACGCTGAGTAGGTAAGAGTACCGGAAAGTGATTTCGATTCGATCCTTTTCCGAACGAGTGCGTGGCGGCTCGATAACCAGCACAATCCCAAAACGCTTGGAAGCAACGTTAAACCGCTGCTGCCGAAGGTAGGTGAAAAACGGGTCAAGATCAAGCGGTATAGGCTCCCCCTCGTCCTGTTCGTCCGCTCGTTCCTTGTCATAGTGGAACACCAGCCCTACATCTTCAATGATCCGATCAGCTCGCGGCGTGTGAACCTTGTCCGAAACAAGATCCTTCTCGATAAACACGGCAGGCAACTTAAAATTACCAGCCAGCCATTTAGACCGATCTCGCAGAATAGACAGATCAGGATACACCCGCCGCACAATCTCAGCCCAGGCTTTTACTCCCACATCCATCATCAGCGCAACATCCTTTCGAGTTCGACTTCCAGGCGTCGCATGATCAGTTGGTTCATCCCGCCCTCAAGGTGCTCCACGGCAATATCGAAATAGTGCCGACCGATGAAACTGCGGGGCTTTGCCATAAACCCGGTTTTGGCAGACGGATCGTAGACAAATGAGCCGCCACCATTCCAGTAACCCGGCACAAAATGTTTCTTCTCAATGGTGTAACCATCATTGACCAATTGTGCATAAGGCAGGTTGGAACCAAGCTCCAGCGTGATCGCGTTGCGGTCTACATCCCATTCCCACACGTTGTTATTGTCGCCACGGGAAAAGGACTGCCACATGGCTCCGGTGTCGATCAGATCCTGTCGGTCAATTTCATCAATGATCAGGTTAAGCAGCGTTTCCCCGGCTGCCTCTGCGATGTTACGTAAAATGCGTTCCATCCCCTCATCTGCAATGCGCCTAAAACGTCGGGCCAGCCCATCAAAATCATGCACGGTCATTTCCCTTCACCTCACATGTTACAAGCAGTTCGCGCCAGTAACGACGCGGTATGGAGTCAATCACCAAGTATCGGCGGCCCAACAGCACCACTTCGTCGCTTAACCGGATATCGGCTTTCTTCGGCACTCCTATCGTCTTTTTGACGATGTACATAACCGGTTTAGCGTCTGCCTTAGCTTCCGTCTGTGTTTTCACGACGAAACATTTCAAATCAGCAACCTTACCGGATTTCCGATCATCGAACAGGTCGTCATCATCCCTTTTGCTCTCTATCCGATACATAGACAGTGGCGTGTGAAAACGATGGTTCATAACAAATATGCCGTGATGTTTCCATTATCCGGTCCCGCCTGTTGCTTTTTCATCCACAGAAACAGGATAGCGTCCACATCGGGATTACCCGTTGTCTTGCCTTCTACAGCCTGCCGGGTGTACGTCCAAGCTCCATCACTCTCGGACGCGTAATTACGCGCCACAGATGCAAGATATTCCTCACTGTCTTGTAGGGCTAGTCCCTCAGCCAACTTGACCCAGGCAAGCATAATCTGCTTGTCTACTGGATCAGGGAAGGGAACGGGCAAGTACAGCTCAATGCGCACTTGTGCGTCGTCAATGTATTGCTGTAGCAGCTCTGCCGATGCCTCTTGGATCGGGGTTACGCGGCTACGCTGTTGGAGTATTGTTGGCGTCAGCATTTTTACCGTCAACCCCTTCAGGTTTCGCCGGATCACCTGCAGGTGGCGTATTGTCGGTAGGTTTACCTCCACCTCGTAGCGCAGTGATCAGATCCTGTGTATTCATGTTGCTAAATCCCTTAATCCCGGCAGCCTTAGCCTTATCTTTAAGCTGGATCAACGTAAGGTCTTCCAGCGGAATAACCTTTTCTTCCTTGATATCAAAATCCGAGCGTTCACGAAAATTTTTAATGACAGATTCATTATCAACCAGTACCGGCACCTTTGGTACAAAGCGGATACCATAAAGCATCAAAGAGGTGTTTTCTCCTCGATATGTGATATAGGCCATTAAAATTCCACCCCTTCGACGTATGCAACTGCCCCCGGTTCCTCAAAGATAGAGTCATAATCCGAATGGATAGCGTAGAAACGCTTGTCTGCATAGATGGCCTCTCTGCCCTCGGTAGTTTTACGAATCTGCATGTCATAGGTGTTAACCAACGCAAAGTTATCGTGATAAGTGAACAACACGGCACCCTCTGGCATATGTGCGACTTCGACCACATCGTAAGCATTAATCTTCTTCACACCGCCAGTAATTTGCAACTGAATAGATGCGCTGGTGTCTTTCTCAGCCAGTGCCTGAATACGCTCACTAAATGTGTTTGGGTGCATGAAATATTTGAACACGCCACCTGTACGCAAGCGAGTAGGGATTGCACGCTCGATCTCGAAGAAGATGCCTTTTTTCTTCACATCAGGAAGCGTAGTCCAGTCAATGAAGTTGCCCTTGGTTTTCGCCAACTTGAGCCATCCGTCATTGATGCTGAGGAAAGCATAATCAGGGTCCGTATTCGGCGTAGCAGTATCCCCGTTGAACCCGATATCCTGCATGTTTTCACCGTAATTTTTGGTCATGGCAGCCATGATGATTTCCTCGGCATTCTGACCACGTACACGTTCAGTCTGACGGATAAATTCCTCCGTGATTTCAAACGGCAAGACCACAGGAGCTACAGCGTATGGCACTTGAGGAAAAGTAGGTGCAGCCGTATTGGTAGCCTCCTTATTTTCCACTTTACTGCGCAGGTTACGGCCAGTCACACCGATTTTGTCAAGTGTACCTTTAGAACTAATCTTGTTAACCGTGCGAATCCCCTTTAGAAACTCCGTAGACTCATAAGCCATTTCAGTAAACTTGTCCACCTGTTCATAGTTCAGGGCCGTTTGATCCAACGTGCTCGTTATGGTGGATTTGATGATTTGTCCGTTTGTTCTCATGTTTATCTCCCCTTTCGATTACAGAAGGCCGCCGAAGCTCACGCCGCCAGTAGATTTTTGAATTTCGTCTACGGTACCTCCTTGAGCGGAACCACCGCGACTGTTTTTAACAATTTGCACATCTGTAGCCATCGCTTGGACTTGCTCCGTCAATGGGGCAATGGCTTTAGTGATAGCATCAGTCAGGGCAGTTGCTTGTGAATCAACAGGCTGCTCAGTTCCAGTAGTTTGCTCAGGGTCAACTCCCTCCTGTTTCTTCAACTCAGTAACTTCTGCTGATAGTGTCGCTACCTGTTTGGCGATTGGAGCCATGGCAGCTTGGACAGCCTTTGCAATATCTTCAGCGTTCAAATCGTCTTCCTCCTCGTTCCCCTCATCTTCTTCAGGGGCGGTTTTTGTTTTTAATTCGGTCAATGCAGCAATGGCATCGTCAATGTGTTTCATGTTGCCATCCGAAATCTTTTTCCCTGCTTTAGCAATTTGTTCAGGCGGTTTTCCCATCGCCTTCATAATGTCCTCTTGAATCAAAACGGTTTGAGCAATATCAACGAAATCCTGTAAGGCTTCCCGGATCGCGTCCGGATCGCTTTCCATTCCACTGTTCCAACTGTCCCAATTAAAAAGAACCGTGTTGAGCGCATCCTGCGCGGCCCAAAATTCGCGACTCGGCCGGCCTTTGTTGTACTTATCAGCAACAGCACCTTTTGCAATCTTCTCGCCAGAAAAAAATGATTTCATGACATTAAAAAAGCCTGTTACCTCATCATTAGACTTGGCAGCAGACTTCTGTTGTTTTTCAATGGTTTCAGCAGTGCCAGCCATAGAATAGCCGGTCACCTCCTCGCTCTGAATCTTATCCCAAATCTCATCACTCGCTTTCGTGACAAGCACCCAGGAACCTTTCTTGATCGTCTCTCCTCCCATTTCAAAATCTACAGGAGCAACATAACATTCGACCACATCCCCAACGCCTGGATCAAAGTCATGTTGGGTATCCATGACTGCTCCTTTGGCAATAGCCATATTAGACATAAAGCCATGAACAGCCTTTTCAATTTCTTCGGCCGTCATGATATCGCCGTGCGTGTCCTCCGCGTTAGGTTCGTATACAACTCCGTAAACCAGTTGCTTCGGATCATCAGCCTTGGTGATCAGGCGGACTTGCTTTTCAAAATTAGGCTTCTTCTCACTTTTGGTCAGGAAAAACCGCTTTTGATTGGCTCCTTTGTCCACATAGCTAATGTGGGTAATGTCCACATTTTTTAGTTCTCTTGGCACCTTTCTTTTCACCTCCTCTCAATAAAAAAAGCCGCCTAATGGCGACTCCAATTTTATGATTAAGCGTTATTAACCAATCCCAATCTTTCTCTCTCTGCTCTTACATATCTTTCAACACTTTGTAGGTGAAATGGCATATCTATTAAATAACAGGTATTTTTAATCCAGTTCCCCCTGCTGTGATATCTATAAATATCTCTCACTACTGTCTCATAGTATTGTTTTTTCTGTTTGGGTATAACACTGTAAGCTCCATATTTTTTTTGCATTTCTACAATGGACACTTGATCGTTCTCGGCTTTCAAATCATGTTGTATCTCCATTTCACTTTTCCCTACATAATTTGCAGCTTCAGTAGTTGAAATTGTTTTTGTAATATCATAATCAAATGGGCCATCAATATGACTAATTTCTCTTCGCGATAATCGATATATTCGATCTAAAGTGACCACTGTGATAATTGAACCATCCTTAATCATACTGTCTTTAGCCTTAATTGGGGATGAAACGTATTCAATCACTCCATTATTTTCAACAAACATGTGACAAGGAAAAAGTGGTCCATCAGGGAAACCTAAAAGATTATTAGGATTCTTCCTAATTCTTAACTGAAAAACTTTTACGTCTTTATGAAAATACTTACTATAATTCACTAATGCAGCGCCTCCTATTTCATGATATTGAAATCATATTCCAAGTTCTCATGATTTACCATGATTAAAATGGAATTATTAGATTAAGCCAACATTAGTTGCATCGTACAGCGACAGTTAACAATTTCCTTTGCCTCCCCAGACGGATCGCCGGGATACATCAGTTTGCTGTCACCGACTTTAAACGGTTCATCCAGCGGTACCACCTGACCATTGGCCTTGCGATGGCTCTTGCGGGTACGTGTTCCAGAAGCAGACCGCCATTTCTTGCCCTTGGCGATTTCGGATTGCTTCCAGCCCTCCAGCTTGCCACCGTTGGCCGCTGCTGTACTCATGGTTCTGGACACGCGCTGCGCCCGTTGCATGCTGAATGGACCATCTTCCCCGCTGGCAGCCTGTGCGCTGACCTCTTGCACCAACAAAGCTCGTTCCGAAGGTGTAGCCCCTTCCTCAATGGCTTTGCCGAAGCTGCGCAGCAACACATCCGTAGATGCTTTGTTCATGTCGGGAACCAGCTTCTTGAGCTTCTTCGCGAAACGACCAGCAGCCTTGTTGCTGGTGCTCCAGACCTTTTCTTTGTCCAGTGCGACCAGTTCCGTTTCACCGGCCAAGTGAAATAATGGCTCGAAGGCTTCCTGCACAGCCTGCTCAAACAGCTCCGCGAATACATCCGTGGTATGCAAGGCAATAAGCACCTTACCCAACTCACCGATATCGCCCAGGGCATCCTCGCTCAATTCGGCAATGGCATCATGCAACGCCTGTCCCTGAAGCTCCAGAATCTCAGTGATCTTGTCCTCGCCCTGTTTGTACAATTCCTCTAGCACCTTGCGCTCAACGTAGCTGAGCTCTAGACTGTCCAAAAACTCATCGTCATCAGCCTTTGCAATCAGCGCCCAACACGACTCACACATGCAAAGCAGCCTCCTTGTCAGCCTGTTTTAACAAGCGTTTGGCAATTGTAGCAACACGCTCTTGCAAATCGTCTGCATCGGTGTCAGGCTCCGGTTTCAGTAGCGCAGGTTGACTGGCCGCGAGTTGTGCAATCGGTGTGTCCAGATATTCCTCGGTGAACTTGGTTTCGTCGATGGTAGTTCCCAGCACGTCCTCGGCAATCGGAATCAGATCCCGCACCAGCATAATGCCCCGGTCTGCGATAAAGTCCAGCATAGCCTTACGATCCGCAGGGTCAATGATCTTCGGCCCGCGTAAAACAGCACGTACCCGGAAAATGTCCATAGCCGGGAACAGGCGTTTATTGAATATCTCTGCCATGATCCACTTGCGGTAAGGCTCAAAAACTTGTTCTTCTGCAAAGCGTAGAGCTGCATCGGCGGTCGCCCGGTTGTAATCTGAGCTTTGGCCGACTAGGATCGGCGGCAGACGGAAAGCAGACAGGATATCGGCTTTCTTTTCTTTACCATACTCCAAAAAAAGTGCATCCTGTTGAAGCAAGTCATTAAGCTTCTCAAGTTTAATCGCTGTTTTTTCAATCTTTTCATCATTGGGACCGCCCGTTTCTTCCCCTATGGCTTCGAGATACAAAATCCCGCCTTGAGAATCGGAACCCTTCACCTTTTTAAGCAGCTCCATAGATTGTTTTGTCAGGCGGCCATTCGTAACGGTCAGCAACATAGAGAGCATACGACCATTGGAGAAGTAGGAAACGTTCAGTTCCTCGGCTTCACGGCTGCCGACCACGCCAGGCGCATTACCAAACCAGCGCGGCTCCCCATAAGGGCCGTCATGACCGATACGAAGCGGGATGATCTGATTTTCCTCCTTACCTTCCACTGCCTCCGTACCAAATAAGCGAAACCATACGACAGAAGTATTGCGCTTCATAGCATAGCGTCGGGCGTAAATCTCCTGCGAAAATTCTTCTACTTGTTTTGTAGAGCTGATCCGCCGTTTGCGCTTGATAGTCGCCTTGGTACTTTCCTTCGTACAGCGGACATATTTCGGGTTCATTCGGAAAATGGTCGGGAACTCCGAACCCACAGGCCAAGCTACCTCCACATGAGCCATCCCCGTACTTTCCAAATCCTCAATCAACTGGCTGATGATTTCGTCCGGCGTATTCTCTAGATTGCAGGTTTCAAGGAACTTCTCAGCCTTGTTCCATTCGTCTAGTGCAGTTTCATCGCTCTCGCCTGGCAAATACTCCAAGGCGATACCATAACCCGCAATGTTGCGCTTATACGCCTCAATGCACTGTGGAATGATATTGCTGTTCTTCACTAGCAACTTGCAGGAAGCAGGATCATTCCCGAGTGCGAAGGGTAACAGGCCGTGAAGATCGTACAGATCGTCAAATAAATCCGGCAATTGAGCGCTGGATGGGATATGTCGTTCGCTCTCCGCCTTGCTGATCTGAAACCATTGTGCATGTCCCTCACTCATCTAAATCCACCCCACTCCCTCGTTGTAGTCGTCACGGGATTCCTCCCGCTTTTTCTGTTTCTTTGCGTACCAATCGAACCACTTACTAGCCACCTGCCGCACTTGCAACGCAATGGAATATGCCATTACCCGGTCATCATTGCAGCCGCTGTCTGCTTCTGCTTTGCCGTTTTTATCAATCAGTGTCATGCACTCGCTGTACAGGTCCGGACAGTAAATTTCAAAGAGTTGATCCCGGACCGCTTCTTTAAAGTCACTAATCATGACTGGTCGCGTCGCTTGGTTGGTATTCCAGCCAAAACTCTTCTTATGCATGAACAACAATGGATAATGGCAAGTGTTGAACAGTGTATTCAGCACCGACTCACCAGTATTGTTGTTCTCTACGGCTAGCAGCGCCGTGTTGTAATACAACCCTAAAGTGTTCAGCTTTTTTCCGTACAAGTCCGTGTCCCATTTACCGTGTAGAGCAGCACACATTTCACCTGTGCGTTCTTCCAACACGTAAGCCGCATCATAGTCACCGTCTTCCTTCCCTTTCGCCGTATCAGCCGCCAGAACGTACCGTTTTCCTTGCTCCGGCTGCCGATAGATGACCAACTCACCAGTATGTGCTGGGATGATCTTGTTTTTAACAAAATCAATCTCGTAGTAATTGCCAATGATACTGATTCCATCTCGCAAACTCTTAATAAATTTGTTGTCGAAGATACCTTCACCAGATAACAGAAAGGCATCGTCGGGCTCAGAAGGATACTCCTGGTCAAACTGCCGCGGATCGCCACCGCAATCGTTCCGAATGGTATACCGCCGCCACTGCAATTGTTCGTCGTCCAAACCATATTTTGCTTTCAGCTCGCGTTCTTCTTCGGTTAACTCAAAGCCTGGCGGCACCGGCTTGCGATAGTCAGGCATTTCAAACCATGCAAAAAAGAGCGGAGTAAAATCACTCTCGCCCTTAACGGCTGCATCCCACATTTTTTTGAACTCTTCCATGCCATTGGCGGTAGATTCGATCACGCCCAAGCTTCCCGGTTCCTTGGACAAGGCTGCCAGTAATGACAATAGATGCTTCTTTTTCTTCTTGGCTGGCCAGAATGCCACCTCTGAAGCATGCAGGTAATGGATCGTGTCCGAACGGGCAAGCACCCGGCTTTCCGCAGTCTGTACAGTGATCTTCGATTTCAGCCCCGGATTCCTACGGCGGTCCGCTGTCCGAATCGTTGGATTCTCAAAGGTGAGTTTCTTAGCATTGTTCTTTCGGCTCATTGGCTTGATGATTGCCGGAACCTTTTCATAATAGAACTGGAACATATCATAAAGGTTGCTGGAGGCATCAGAAGACTGCGCGACGATAAAGGCGTTCTTCGCCTCTTGCAGTGATGTGAAATAATAGATCAGTGCTTCCGTGACGGTGGAAAAACCCATCTGTCGGGCTTTAAGGATGATAATCCGGACAGGCTTTCCTGCTTCGATCTGACTAAATACCACACGGACGTATTTCCGTTGGGCATCATTGAGCGTCAGCGGCATAATGCAACCGACCTTCGTCTTGATCTTGAGCATACGCCAGCAGAACTGTTCAAAATCGGCTAGAACCCCTTTAAGTTCGACCAGCTTTTCAAGACGATCTCTTAGTCGCCGTTTTGCTCGTTTGCGATGTTCCTTAGCAAGAGTGATTACCATTCGTCATCTTCCTCGTCATCGTCGTCATCGCCTTCATCCCCTTCCGCGCCGCCATAACCTAACAACTTACGTTTATCCAACTCCAGCCGTTCACGAGCTATCCCCAGCTTTTCTTCCTCCTGCTGCAAGCTGGCAATAAGATTAATAACCCGAAGCTTCTTGTCACGGGTTTTAACCAGCGCTTCTTCCTGTTTCAAAATCTTGTCCAGTTTGGAAGCAACAACGGTGGTAATCTCCGTGACCTTCATACCTTCGGTTTCAACAGACAAATTGATTTGCTTTCCTGTTTTTGGGCTAGTATAAGGAACCTTGTCCTTACGCTGGTGCAGCTCCTGCTTGATCTTCTTCTCCTCGTCGGTCAGGCCAGCTTCAAGCTGCTTGACCCGGCGCATATGTCTCCGTTCTTGGATGGATAGCATAATAAGCTGCTCATTAAGCTGGGCCAAAGGGGAAGTATCAATCTGATCAAACAGCTCCTGCTCGTCTTCCTCCAAGGCATCAAGAAAGATAGTTTCATACATCCCTGTCTTTAGCGCCTTCTTATTACGAAGGGGGCCACCCGGTCCTCCATTATTCCCCTTGGCGTTTTGGTTACCTGGGGGAGCACCGCCGCGATTGCCGACAGCGTTCTTGTTCCCCTTTGGCGCTCCCCTTGGCTTAGGAGCGTTCCCTTTCGTTCCACTTGGAACGTTCCCATTGGAGGATTCAAAAACGTTCCCTTTCAATTCATCCTGCCAGCGATCCATATACTTCCATTTGCGGACCCTACCCTCTGGAATAGAAAGAGCGGCGGCGATGTCTTTTAGCTTCATCGCTCCGCCGCTCTCCAGCCACATCTGTTTTGCCCTGTCCCGCTCAGGACTGCGCTCTCTGGCCATGCTACACAATCACCACCCCCAACAAAAAAAGCGAGCCTCATTGGCTCGCTTTCCCAGCAATTAAATTTAAAAATCCGTATTAGTACTAGTCCGAACTCCTAGCTTTCCAGACATGGGACCAGAACCACTACTTAAACTAACATAAAATTTCCCTGCGGACCACGCCTTGCTTGAATTTAATTGTTCATCGAATGTTCTACCCGGTTTTACCGTTCCACTGTACTTTTCCGCACCAGACGCACTTCCCTGATTTACGGTAAAGGATATAGTAGTGTCTCCTGTATTTCTCAAGTACAATCTTACATATCCATATCCTGGTTTAATGTCAAAATCAGCAGAATCATTAAGTCCATATAATGGACGATCGACAATTTGTCCATCAGTAGCTTGTGGAGTAATGACATGGTCACCAGTAGTTGTTGCAGTACCTACATGATCGTTAGGAACTGCTGTTGTACCAGCATCTTGAGTCACCGCAGACGATGTTGCAGAATCAGTTACATCTGAATCTGCAAAAATCGCATTGGGTACGGCAATAGCTCCCCCTATTAGACCTAGTGCCAAGGCTGGTGCAATAAAATGTTTTTTCTTCAAAGCTTATTCCTCCTATATTTGTATATTTAACTACCACCTCAGTCTACTAAAAGATTCCATGTTTTTAATTTTTCTTACAATAGGATCATATTATTGTTTAATAAATCCATATTTATGAATCAACTAGAAAGATTATTATGTGCTTTTACAATTCATCCTTTTGAAGCTTTATATCCAACTCAATCAGACGATCTAAGTCCTGGACCGTCTGCATTTTTATATTTCCAGCTTGTAGGTCTTTGACCCATTGAGCTATGCCAGCCTTAACAATTTTCCGGTACTGCGCCTTGGATTCGAGGATTCCCTCGACGATCTCTATTTCACGTTGTAGTAATGCATCTTGTTGTTCGTTGTCTGTTCCCATTGTCGTATCCCTCGGCTTTCCTATATACTGGAATGCGAGACAGCGGATATTCGCAAAATGCCACGCGTGGCGGGCCGCTGTCTCAGCCGGGGGATACCCTGGGTGAATGGGGGGACGTTAGCGCGTCCTCCTTTTTCCTATGCTACGGGTTCAGCCCGATGCAACAGGACTGGCTCAATACCAGTGCTCTCTAGGAATCGCTTTTTGATCACATCGCAAAAAACAGGGTCCAACTCCAATGTCCGGCATGTCCGGTCTATCTGCTCACAGGTCATAAGTGTGGAGCCGCTGCCGCCGAAGAAATCGACAACCTCGTCACCACGCTGGCTGCTATTCTTAATTGGAATGGCCAACAGATCAAGAGGCTTTTGAGTAGGATGGACATACTTGTTCACATCGCCCCTCGAAACCTCCCATACTGTCTCAGGCAGCGGGTCCTCAACAGGCAGGCCAGCCTTCCATACCGTTGTCTGTGTCCGATCACCGTACCAGGCAGGAGCTTTCCCCTTCATGTGAGCATAAAAGACCGGCTCATGTTTGAAGCGGTACTGTGCCCAGCCGAAGGAAGCCGCATTCTTCACCCAAATACATTGTGATCGGACGACTATTCCAGCAACCTTCATCGCTTCTTCAAAGTCAATTTGATAGGAGGAAGGATGAAACACATAAATGGCTGCTGTAGGCTGCATCACCACTGCATAGTTTGAAAAAACGGCATACAAAAAGCCCGCGAAGTCCTCAGCGGGCATGTTGTCGTTCATTATGCTGCTACGGCCATCAGCAGCCAGACGCTCTGAAACACTCTCAACTGCCACATTATAAGGCGGATCAGTAACGACCAGCGCTGCTTTGGCTCCGTCCATTAAAAGTGCAACATCATCAGGATTGGTCGCATCTCCACACACCAAACGGTGCCGGCCAAGCTGCCATACATCCCCGCGCCTGGTCTCCGGCTCCTTGATTTCATCTAAAGCACGCTGGACGTCAAAGTCATCATCAGTAACCGATAGTTCCAAAGCTTCATCCTGTGGCACAGCAAACTCTGCGGCCAGATCCTCGAACTCTTCCAAATCGAAACCGGACAGGGCTAGATCAGCTCCGCTTTCCTGAAGCTCATCCAGCAGACGGTATAGTGCTTCATCATCCCAGTTCCCGCTGACCTTATTAAGCGCTAGGTTGAGAAGCTTTTCCTGCTGATCGTCCAGGTCAACAACACTTACAGTCAGCTCCGTATGACCCAGCTCGTTAACCATGATCTTGTAGCGTTGATGGCCACCGACCATGTTCCCGGTGCGCTCGTTCCAGATGATCGGGTCAATGTATCCAAACTGCTCGATGCTGCGCTTCAGCTTCTCATATTCAACATCACCAGGCTGAAGGTCAACCCGTGGGTTGTATGCTGCTGCGTTGATTTGTTCGATTGGTAGGACTCTGATTTCCATGATTCATACCCCCTATTTGAGTTGAGTTGGTTTTTCACCTTGGGGCTGGCGCAGATTTCGATACAGAGCAACGGAACAGCCCCGCCCTGACCTTCTGCTCCCTTTTCCTTGCAAACAGGAACATCCTCGTATACAAGCCCTTAGAACAGCTCACAGAAGGCGTTTTTGGGCATGAAAAAAGCACCTTAATAATAGGTGCTTGAACTCTGCTTTAACTGAATACTCTCTGCAGCCCGTATAGAAAGAACATGATGCCCCCTACCACGGTTGCCAGAGAAACAAGAATTTTAAATGCTGCATTTCCTACACGAACAATTCTCCCAAACAGAATTGCGGCAACAAGCGGTGGCAATATAATACACACACCAATCGCAATTAACAATTTCATAACTAAATCTGTGTCTACCGGAAATCCAAAGCCCAAACAAATCCCTCCTTTCGCCATCATAATTCGACATTCAGGAAGAATTATCCTCTTTAACACATGAACGAGGTCGCAAACAAAACTGTTTAACTCCATCCCAGTTTCCCCATACACAACCTTTACATTTTTTCGGCTGTTTTGGTGGACCTTTCATGTATAGCAAAATTCCTTTCTTCTGCTTCTTTTTCAAACCAAAAATCCTTTCAAAAGGCAATAAAAAAAGCCACCCAAATGAGTGACGTGTATCTGCCTATGTATTTAGAGCACCAAATGAACTAAGGCGCTTATTTAAAACCCGAAAAAAGAAACAGCGATAGGTTCTATTCCCGCAAGCGGGATGCAAAACGCTACGCTGTTGCATAAAAGCATTTGTACTTAGTAACTAGAGAGGAAGAACAAGACCATTTTACAAATTGCTAAAAATGGCCGTCAAAGAACAAAAACCGGAAAATACCGGAAAATGGGTAATTAAACCATTATAAGCTGGCTTTTGCTCACTTTCTCGATATTACTCGCTATTAAGTAAAAATAAAGTCTTAGACTGCCGCTGTTATCATTCAACTAACGTTCTTCGTTAGCGTAACGCATTACTTGACCAAATTCGATATGTTGCCGGCCAATAACCTACGTTTTCGTATGATTACTTAGCATAGTGATGTGTAGCTGCACTAACATATCAACAGTCTCTTAAATCAAAAGCTTCTTCTAGTGCGGCAGTATCTTCGAAGATTTGAAAAAACCTTATCTTCTCCTGTTCTACTTCGCAAACAATTGCCCAATCACTCTCGAACACTTTCCCGGTTACATTGACCTTGATGCGGAAATTCCCCCATGCACACGCTGCTTCCTGATTACCGATGAGTTTGTGAAGGACAAAACTCTCTATTTGTTCTGCTTCTTCTAATAAGTTTAAATAATTTCTTACACCTTCTTTTCCATGAAATGTGCCGTATAAAGGAATTCTATTAGAAGACTCTTTTTTAAGAATAATAAATTTCGCTTCATCATGAACCAATTCGATCACTTTATCAATCTGTTTGCTTCCTAATGCTTGAAAATAATTTGTTAGCACCTGTTGAGCACTTTGCATTTCTACTAATCTCCCTTCGAATAGGCGGAATAAGCTTTGCACAATCCAATAATAACATATTTTATCTACCATCCTGTCCGTTGGCTTAACGCCGCCGCTGCCAGTCTAGAACTATATTTTCACGGTCTAACACTTTATTTCCATCAAACACTCGTCCCAGACAATTCTCTCACCCAGTTGATCATCATCACCAGACTTCATGACTTCCCAGCAAACACCACAAAATGAAGCGCCAAGCGTAGTGTGAACTTCTGGATTCAGATTATTGCATATTAAACACTGTCCTTTTACAGGACGCTTTACTTTTCCTGTCTCCACATCATGGAACAAAGACGATCCCTCCTTAACTGATAATGATAGGCTGCGAGGATGACTTGTAAGATGTAACAAAAAAACACAAGCAAATATGCCTGTGCTTTTTTTGTAGCTTATCTTGTTACTCTTGAATTTTTTTTGCAATTTCCATCAATTCGTCAAGAGTGGAATTGAAAGAAGAAACAGTATAAAAGTGATCTTTTGTAATCAGATGAACAACCTTTCTTTCTTGCCCGTCAACATAAACAGCAGTATGATCGTTGATTTTAGTCGACTCAACCTTTTCCCCTTTGTATGTGTCTTTCAAACTATCAATAGTAGCCTGTTCATCCATATGGGATTCGGTTTGGATGACAATAACTTCATTACCATCAGTTCCGCGATATGACTGTCTGATGATCAGTCCATTCTCGCCTTTTAAAGCTGTTGTGTTTAATGGTTTCAAACTGTGTTTTTCAGCCGCTGTCGCTTTAAGCGAGGCTCCCTGCGCTAGATTGGGAATATGGATATCTTCTGCTGGTACATCAGATATGTTTATAAGTCCTTCGACATCACCAGCGCTTTCAACTACTGTCTCTGCTGGTGTTTCAGTCGGCGCTTGTACTGTTGAAGCATCAATCGCTTCTGCTTTCGTCTCAACCGGAACCTGTGATGGAACTTCCGATTCGGCAGCATATGAATTATATACGAATGCACCACTACCTATTACGAGTGCGCCACCTAAAGCCACCGCAACTAATTGTTTTTTCAATTTAAACCCCTCCTAAATTAATATACTCTACCTAAAGTAACGGTGTAAGACTGCTATGTATGTATTTATTGACTAATAAAGCATGTTCAAAAAACAGCTATTATAAATTAGTTAGCTATTTTTTACATTTGTTTGTATTCTCTTACATTATAAGTTTTTTATTGTAATATTTCAACAAAAACATGGACAATCCTACCAATATATTAGTGGCACGCTACGGAATTGAACCGCGCAAGGGTTCTGACCAGGCTGTTAATGTTTCCGCTGGTTAACTGGTTCCTTGCCACCTGCACGTGCCATGAATAATGTGGGCGGGGGCCACTCTCCCCCGCATGGAATGACTTACCGTTTAACCGCAGCCTGCATACCGCTACCGATCTACCGCTGTGCGTTACGGGTGCCCCTAAGGGATGCAAGGATCTATCCTTGTTCGCGGCCACATATTTGGGCTTTCCCTTGCGCGCACTGGTCAATGCCACTGAGCAGTATGTCCCTCTATCCCCTTGCAGTATCGTCGAGGCTATCAGCCTTTAGTATGCAAGTGTCATCCTACGTTGTAGCGTCTCTCTTCCGCCACCACATTAAAAAACTACAGGAGCTCTGCTGCGAGCTGCTTGAGCACTGGCGGTGTTGGGATGAGTTGTCCGTCACCTTTATTGCCCTTGACGTAAGCCTTGTCATCATAGGCATAATACACAACGCCCAAGCCCTCAACGACTGGATAGCCGCTCTCGTCGTCAGTCAGGCTTGTTTGTACGTGCTTGCCGTGCTGTGAAGCGTGCTCCTCATCGTGTAAGCGCAGGATTCCGTCCTCACTCAAAAATGAGAAACGTGGTTTTGTAGACATGATCATGTCCTCCTAATATGTTTTGTAGAAAAACCAAAAAGGCCGGCACATTGGCCGACCTGATCACCGAAGCTCGAAAGCTGAGGTGTGTTCCTTATTTGATTTTCCATGATACAAATTTACCACAGCAAAAGTCCAGTGGCGGGTCATAAAACAGCCAGTTTCCAGTCATTAAGCAGTCATTATTTTTTTAGATTCTCAGGAAACTGTATTTTTTTCCTTTCGTATGTAGTTTTTCTATCTTCTAATTCTTTTTGCTTAAATTCCTTGTCTGATTGCTTCTGCTTATCTTGGCGATCTTTATTTTCTTTTTCTTCTGCTTCCATCTCCTCATAACTTTGGATAACAATCTCATGGAGTAAAGCTTTTCTTCCTACCTCTACCGAATAAAATCTCGCGGCAAAAATAATAGTAAGGATAAATATACATATTAATATAACACTTACAAAGTCCATGTTTTTTCCGAAAATTAGTCCAATTCCTGATAGGGCAATTCCAAATGCTACAATTGAGGAGTTGTAAACCTTAATTTGCTCTACATTACTTGAAGTCCCAGCCTTTAACATCCTTAAATCATCCAAGGAGCATTCAGCCTTTAATGTCTCTTTAATTAAGACCATTTCCTCAAGATTTGGTTGACGAAAATGCACGTTAAACTTTCTCTTGAAATAATCACTTGAATTTGAATAGCCATTAAGCGCCTTTAACATGGTATCACTCCTTTTTTGTTATATATAGGAACTTTCCTTATAAAAAAGTAGACCGACATTATGCCGATCTACGATACTGCCACCCCATCGTTCTCTACTTTAATCACAACAAGTCTTAATGAAGCTGCTAATATGCCAATTGCATCGGACTTAATACGTCTAAATGAGCTCTCGCTAATCCCCATCTCTCCGCAACTGATGTAGTCAAACTCGCCTTCATCATCCAGGTAACTCCGCTGAATAACCTCACGCTGCATGCTGGACAGCTTGCTCATCGCCAGCTCCAGCAGACGATCTTTCGCCTGAAGCTCCGACTCTTTATCCACGTTATAAGTGGCAATGTCCTCCGTCTGCTTGCTGATCGCATTGGTGGATTGATGCTCTCTATAAGTATAGGACTGCGTAATCGCCGCCTCGCGTCGAACAAAACCAATCTGCCGATACTGCCGAATCGTCTCCAAATATTCTTCCACCGCAAGGCGCGTAGCTTTCTCATCAATCGGCAGAATATTGAACGTTAATTGCAAGTTGTTTTTTCTTCTTTTCCCCAATGTAATCCCCTCACTCGTGGTATAATTTGGTGAGGTTTAAGAGTGATGACCCCCGCGAGCCCAGCCAAGGAATGCGGGGGTTGTTTTGTATTACTCCGAGATGCATGTCCCACAAAACTCCTGCCACTCAGCTTGGCAGTCTTCTAAAGTCCATCCGTCGACTAAATCCTCCGGATAACCATATTCCAACAATAATTGACGATAAACTTTAGTCATTTTAATACCTAATCCCTTCTGTTCTATTAGACATTCGCAACCAACAATCTGATCCCTTAACCCCATGCGGCAAATCGTTTCACTCTCACAAGCAAGCCATCCAACGAAAGACTGGCATTGTCTGAAATATAGTATTCCTTCCCGTTGTGCTGTACATGAGAATATACCCATCTGGCAGGTACTTCTTGGTCACCATGATCTAGATACTCCACTTTACTTCCCGTCGTGAAGTATGTACTGCCAAATCCATAGCGACCATCAGGACGCTTGCGTAAAATCCCTTCCTCTGCAACCTCACCAAACGCTTGAAACATGAGCCAGATCGCCATTCCAAGTTTCTCATTAATCCGCTGGAACATGTCTCGCAAATACATATCCTGTGGATTGTTTTGACTATAGTAACTGGTCCAGCTTTCTTCCGCTGA
The DNA here is from genome assembly GCF_022531965.1 of Paenibacillus peoriae. Lineage (GTDB taxonomy): Bacteria > Bacillota > Bacilli > Paenibacillales > Paenibacillaceae > Paenibacillus > Paenibacillus polymyxa_D. The sequence goes on from NZ_CP092831.1 coordinate 3,711,067, forward strand.
ATCAATATTCCCGATGACCTCATTCAACTGAGGAATCATACGAACGAGCTTGTTACTAATTTGATCTTTAAACGATTTTGACATGGATTACCATCCTTTCGAATTTGAAATAAGATCGTACGTTCTGTTTGATAAGTGTAAGTGACCACTGCAAACCAGCGGAACCAGTGGCCACGTATTAGATTGGGGAGAGGTCTGTTAAGCTGCTCCTCCGTTTTTCATTTGCTTGGCAACCATCTTCTTATAAGCCGTCCATTTGGTAGTGATCTGACCACTGGTCAAGCCAATGCTTTTAGCAATCTGCATCCACGTCTTGCCTTCTTCACGACGCTGTTGAAGCAAAGTAGGGAAATCAACAGGGATATCGTCAAAGTTAGGACGGACTTTCAGAATGTATTCTTCCAGTTCCTCCTTATCGACTGCCGTCTCGGAATCTGTGTCAGTAGCAGGATTTGAGTCATCCCTTGGCTTGTTGTCATCCTCAGATTCATTTTCTTCAGTATGCTCAGACGAATCAGTATTAGCACCTTCTTGCTCTTCCGGCTGATCGTCATTTTTTTGTTCTTCTTCCTGGCAGTTTACTGGCTCCCCATCTTTTGGCGGTACCGTATTGACTTGGCCTTTGCGCCATTCATCCCACTTGGCAGCCATTGGCGCGACACGCTTCCGGTATTCATCCACCATAACCACGAACACGCCTACACCTATACCGATGTCAACAGCTATTTTCAGATAGGTGTCCCCAGCGGACAAACGCTCTGTGATTTCCAAAAAGTCATACTGCATGTCGTCAAAGCGTGGCGCCAGACCGCTGAGTATAAAGTCCTGAATAATTTCAAGGTCAATCTGCTCTGGATCAGCTTTAATCTCCACTTTCTCAGGAGGAAGCCCAAGATCCATGGAGAGCTGCTCTCCTTCCGGCTTCAATACAGATACCACACCACCATCATCCACGGTGTATTTCGTGATTGGCTTGCCTGTTCTGGCATTCTTCAAAACTTTGTACGTGACAATCTGTGAATCCAAACCTCCGATAACTTTAAGCTCCAGCATACTTTGAAGCGTATTGTATTGGCCGTCCAGCTCAGAAGCTGGGATACTGATTGTAATTTCCGTTTCTTCCGATGACTTGAGATTGATCTTTTTAACCGTACCTTTAAAATTTATATAGCTCATCTTAAGCCACTCCCTTAATGAAATTTTGATGATAGGCCCAGCAAAGTGCGATAGCGTCTGAAGGATCAAAAAGACGTTCCCTTATGTCCCCGATTTTGTACTTGCCCCGTGGATCGTTTTTCTTGTACAGGACAGGAATGGCGATCTCGTCATAGTCGAGGTCGAACAACATCTGCATTTCCATGGCGACTGTCTCTTTATCCGCATTCCCTTTACCAGTTTGAATTTTGAGCTCCGAAGGACGGATGCCCACAATCGGCTTGTCCAAATGCAGGGCAGCCAAAGAAACAGAAGTATACGCCCCGACAAGCGCTAGTACACTGTTGGCATTTTTAAAGTGAACTGGACGCTCCAGTACAATCAATTCCGGTTCTTCCTGCTCGATCAGTCGGAATGTGTCCTGGTAGATGGCGTCCAAAACACCAGGCATTGCAATTGACGAATAGTCCCTTAATCCAAAGTCTATCGGCTTACCATTTCGCATTGTGGCCCAACCAGCAAAATTTGTGCCGTGGTCAATCCCCATAATCTTCAAAGCTGCTTCCCCCTCTTTTTACGCTTACGTGACTGCTTGATCAGCAGCATGTTGTGATCAAGGACAAATACCTCGCCTACACCCTGCCGCCTCGGTCTCGTACAGTTTGCTTTAGCTGAGTTTGATACAGCGAGTCTTTTATCTGAAGTCGCATGACTTGTCACTTCCTACGATGGGCCAGTTACCAAGTATCAAACGAAACTCAGTCATCCCCTCGATCAACTCGCTCTGATCAATGTCCCTCAGCTCCTCGAGTAATTCCCTTTCGTCAGGAACTTGTCCAGTGCAGACAAAACGATGTTTCATGTACTCGTAGACGCTCCACCGCGTCCAGCATGACGGCTGCATCAGGCTCCCCGCCGAATGACACGTTTTTTTTAGCCCTGACTTACTTACGAGTTCCATCTTTGTGGGCGTATCCTGAACCACCAGCCATGTGTTCGGCTTGAGTTTCCGTGCCTTCATTTCCTCTTTCTGTCGGCGTGTCGGCCGCGATGGCCGTGTCTGTTTCCCCATGTCGGTTCCTCCCCTACGCGATTTGTTGTGTCTCTTTCTCAAATTTGAGTTTCACTACTCCAGTAGGACCATTACGTTGTTTTGCGAGGTTGATTTCCAAAACACCTGGGTCCGGTGTGTCAGGGTTGTAGTATTCGTCCCTGTACAGCAACATGATATCGTCAGCAACCGCGCTGATTGCCGCGCTGCCTGATAAGTCCGAAACAAACGGTCTCTTGTTCTGTCGGCTCTCCACATCCTGCTTGACCTGAGATAAGCCGATCAGTGCGCAGTCACAATCCTTCGCGGCTTTACGCAACTTCTGACAAACCCTGTGCAACCCAGAACCGCTGTTGTCGTTACGTTCAGCCGGTTCAACCACTTCCTGTAGATAATCCACAATGACCAAATCAAGCCCTTCTTGCCGCTTCAATCGACGCATTTCGGAACAAATGTACTCCGCAGTCACGCCCCGGCTGTCGTCGATATGAATTTTCCGCAAAAACTCCATCTGCATAGAAATTCGCTCGATCTGTTCTGGTTTCAGATGTCCTGAACGTATTGCTTGCAGTGGAATACTGCACAGATTAGCGATCATTCGGTTATAAATCTGTGCCTTGGACATTTCCAAGCTAAAGTCCGCGACCTTATGACCGCGCTGCGTCGCCCGCATCTTGATTTCATTAGCAACGGCAGACTTACCCATGCTAGTTCGAGCTCCGATGACGACCAGGTTAGTACGCTGGAACCCTAGCGTCAGTCGGTCCAATGCTGACCAGCCCGTCATAATGCCAAGCGCTCGGGAAGGGTCCTGTGTTTTAAGCACCAAGTCCTCGTACCACTGGATGATGTCGTCAACCGCCGTATCCTTTAGCAATGCTTTAGGCCGAATATCCAGTGAGCGCTGTTCAAATTCATCCAGTAATTCTTCAAACCCACCTGATGACAAATCCAAAAATTTATCACGATATTGACCAACCAAATCCAGCGCTTTACGACGAGCATCGGTTTCGATGAGCTGCCTGATATTCTGCTCCAACATTGAAACTGCAACGGCAGAACTGGCCAGTTTAGACAGGTAGGAAACTCCACCCACCTTTTCAAGATGCTTTTCGAATACCGTCACCAACATGGTCATGGATAGTTCCTGTTCGGTCCGATGTAGTTCTAGTATCATTTTCAGCAGATTGCGATGCCAAGGTTGTGTAAATAAGCTTGGCTCCAGTGTTACGGCGACTTCGCCTACAAGGGAGGGGTCTCGAAAAAAGGAACCTAAAATTTCAGCCTCAAGTAACTCCGTATTCAGCAAGTCGTTGCTCATCTGCCTTTCTCATCAAAATCGTAATGGGGTCGTCTTCTTGAATTTCTGCTTCCGCCGGTGAAGCCCGATCCATTCGGCGTTCCGTTTCCGGTCCACCACGTTTACGGTATCCTTCCAGCGTACCCCGGACGTAAGCCAAGCTCTTTTTCTTCTGTCGAACGGCTTCCCTCATGGCTTTCAGAAGCCATTCTCCACCGTAATCGTCGAAAAGGACTCCCAAGTCTTCGGTTTCAAACGGGGTCACTTTCCCGTTATCTGCAAAATTGTTTTCGTAAGCGCGGTAGATATAGCCAAAGGAATGATCCGAAGAAAGTCCTCCTCCCCCACCCCTTTGCTCTGTATCTAATTCCTGTACAGTATCTAAAGATGTAGTAGTGTTTTTTTTAATAATTGCTTTAAATATTGTTTTAGAGAGCCGAAATCCCTTGGTATGACAGGAAAAATCACGTTTCACAGTTACCTTTTTAGTAACTGGCGAGTTACCTTTTTGGTAACTGAACAGTTGCCTTTTGTGTAACTGAGTTACCTTTTTAGTAACTGGGATCGGTTGCTTTTTTGGTAACTCAGTTACTTTTTTAGTAACTGGTTTGCCGAGATTTGGGGCATGAGTTTCAATGTTGATTTTGATTAAATCGTTCATCATTTTGGGGTCATATCGCTCCACCACATCTACGGACCACATATCATAATGTTTGTTGATCTGGAACACATTCATATGCTCATCCCAAAACAGTACATGGTTCTCAACCAGTTTTTTCAGTTCCTTTTTGATATGTTCCTTGCGGACACCACATAGCTCAAAATGTTTTAGCATAGGGATTTTGGCCGATGGCTTCCCGCATCCCCAGCTCAGCGTGAGGACAAAATCAATAATATCCCGCTGCCGCTGAGTAAACTTCCGCCGGATCAGCTCTCGATGTATTTCATGTGATATGCGTATATGTGCGTCCGTAGGCTGAGGATTAACATTGGAGTCCACCGGCTTCACCACCTAATCTCTTGCGATTTTTATATAAATACCGTTCGCTTCTTCACACCGCCCAGAATCATTTACACACTCTGCTCCCTATCATCCCTGAGAAATATATAAGGGTACTTAGCTCGAACCACTGTCCAGCCTGGATAGCCCCGCGCGAAGTATTCTCGCACCTCGCACTTAAAGGCTACAGGGTCGGACTCTTTAATTCGCCAAATGTGTTCACCGATCATACTGCGTAACAGCGGCTTGCCAGTAATCTCATCTATAGAACTCATTCAAATTCCAGTTCGTCCTGACCCGATCCATCGGCAGGCTGCTTCAGATCAGCGTTATTCTGCTGAGTTGCATCATCCGTCTGAGGTGTTTCACCGTCTTTAGGTTCAGTTGGCATATCAAAGACAAAAGGTTCATCGTTTGGAGTGATATCTTTACGCACCGTCTCATCCTGAGTAACCGCAGAAGCTATCTCAACACTGATAGGGAGCCACTTCCATCCAGACCGAACCACCGTCTTCTTGCACATTTCGGTGTAATCTGTAACCCAAGGTCCGTTGTTAGATGCCTTGGAACGTTTTTTGTGCGCTTCAATTTCGCTGATCGGCATATAGTGAATGAAATGACCGCCGTCATTAAACTTGGCAACCATATAAGCCCCAATGATCTTCCCTGACTCGGCAGGTCGAGCATCCTTGCGCAAAAACCAAGGAACGTGCTGCAATTTTTCCTCCAGCCCATATGTCAGCTCAATGAAATCATTTTCATAGACTTCGTGAGCGGCAATAGACTTGATGTTTCCGGACCGTCGGGCCAAATCTATCATCCCTTTGTAACCGATGATAAATGTGGCTTCCGTTTTATATGGGATGATGTAGCAATGTCCGATCAGACCAGGTTCAAGTCCGAGCTGTGCCGCTTGCATGACCGCCCCCATGAGTGACGGCATAGAGCATTCCAGTAGCTTCGGATTCGTACGAATCGTCGTCAGGGCAATACGGCTGAGCCGATCAATGCTCATATGCTTTGGCATAGCCTCCGCAATCTGATACTTCATTTTGTCCATATAAGCGGCGATGGTCTGAGAAGGTGTAGGCGCATCGTTTTTTGCCCCAGCCGCCTTATTTTGAAGCTTTTTTTCAAGGGTTGCTCCGTTACTGCGTTGTCCTGCCATAATAGCCTCCTTACTTCACCAAGAACCGTCGGGATGACGTAGTGTTTGCATATTTTTCAAAAATGTGTGGCTGCTCCTGCTTCAAACGCTTAGTGTCCAGGCGCGTTGTTTGACTGGACTTCCAAGTTACCAAAGGTTCCCCGTTATACGTGGCAACCTCATTTTCACCGATAGCTGCCTTTAGCTCGTTCTCCAATCGCTTAACCTGTTCTGCAGCCGCTTGTGCATCCTCTTTAGCCGCAATGAGCTTGTCTACCAGCAAAGCCTGCTCCTTCTCCAGCGTAATTTCTGTCGCAGGACGTGAAGCAGGATACAGCCGATTCAACAGATCCGTTGAGGCAGCGCTACCGTCCACCATCGGCGGAACCCTCGGAATTACATGCTTGTTCCAAAACTCGTCCTCGATCTGTATGAGAGAATCAATAATGCCCTCGTTTCGCTCGACCAGCTTGTATTGGAATTTCTGGCCACCGATTAAAACAGCGAAGTAACCATAATCCACACCAAGCACAGCCATGTAATGTTGGAGCTGAATGGCGTATTCGTCAGGAACCTGATCGTCGGCCCATTCGCTCAGTTTATAGGCGCTGGCCGTCTTACACTCCAGGATTCCAAGTCCTCGACCGCCCTTGTCTAAAATCAGGCGGTCAACGTTACCCAACATAAATTTATGTTCAGGGTGCTGATAAAGCTTATTACTGCGCTGTACACGTAAACCTGTTTGATTCATAAACTCACGGGCGACTAAATCTTCTAACTGGTTGCCCCAGTATGCTGCCTCTCCCGGCTCATCCGGTACGATCTGATCCGTTTTCTCCAGAAACACACCAACGGGTGATTTATACCGATTCAACCCGGCCACCGCGGACGCATCCGAACCACCGATACCACGCTTACGCAGTTTTAACCATTCGTCACGTTCGATGCCTTTGGTAACGGCTGCTACATTCATAGCCATACAAATTGCTCCCTCTTGTTTGATCAGCCCCTATCTGCTACGATAGGGGCAAGCAAATTTTAAGTTTTCAAAGAACCGAGATAGCCCGTTCCCGCGGGCTATTTTCCTATAATCAGAACTTGAATATTTCGCAGAGCTGAGAGATCATTGCCAATTTCAAGCCCATGATGAAGAGTCTTTTCAGCCTTTGAAATAACCTTCCTTTGCGATTCCTTTTCAAATTTTAAAGAAGCATATAATCCTAAATTCAACGAACAAGCCTCCACAAATTTGTCCATATCCACGGACTCATCCACCGTCATTTCTGTGAAGAAATCCAATACCTTTTTTTGTGTTGGACTCATACCTATTCCCCTTCCACAGTTTTAACTCCATCGTGCTCTGCAATTTGTCGGTACTCCACAATGACAGGTGCATTTTCAATGCTGGCGATAAGGTCGCCATTTTCGTCATGAATCGTAAATTCGGAATGAATGCTGTTTTCAAATTCTTTACCGACTGGCCTAATCTCGATTACTTCACGATCATCCAGCTCCGTACCCACTTCAAATACTCGTGTTGGATTGCTGACCACGGTCAATTTATGAATGATTTGCATATCGATCCTCCTTTCCTATGTACTTTCAAAACAGACTGGATTCGAACCAGCAGTCAGGCGCGCTCCGTCATATTCTGCCTGATATTCTCACCATCGCGTGTACACGTACCATCGTGTCGCTGCTTTGAGATGCGTCAGCCGCATCTTCAACCCACGGTGGAAAAATCGAATTCCCGTCCGGTGGTCGAAGACAAGGCCGACAGGCCTGTCCATACAAACCGTGGATTACATATCTTGCAGTTGTTCCATTTCATATATTGCGAGTGCAGCATATTCTTCAGGCATTTTCCGCAAACACACTGCGGCGTTATACCATTGGTCATATAGCTCATCGCGTTCCTTCCATAGCCGCTGGAGAGCTTCATCCTGAACTGAACGCTCCGCTAACATTGCTTTAAACATAGCTGTATTAGCTCGTAGAGCCTTGGTCGTAGAGACATATTTTTGAATAATGGCAAGTACGGTTTGTTGTGTCATCCCTATTTCACCCCTTGCGTTCAGGAAAAAAAGAAGATACAATTATTATCACAAGAGACTTTAACCAGGCTCTTACACGAAGCGTCCGGCCTATCCGCCGGGCGTTTTGCTTTTTCTCTAACTTTGAAATTTCTCCACTTAGCCAGTCCAATGCAGCAGGTCGTACATCAGCATCTACACGATCAGGATTGGTTGTAATCCAATTGCGAAGATGATTCAATTCATAGATTCGTGTTTGAATCGTACTCATATCGTTCGTGTTCCTCCAATCATGGTTACAATGTTTTGTATCATTCGTAGTCCATCCATCCCGTAAAGAAAAGCCACAAGTACCTCTCTTGTTCCGGTCACTTCCACCCAGCGTAATAGCGTAGTCATGTCGGGTATTTTATGGTCATTTTCAATTTTGCTGATACAGCTCTGTGTTCGATTTAGGAGCTCAGCTATCTCTTCCTGACTGAGCCCTGCCCGCACACGACATGCTTGCATAATGGCGCCAAATTTCATACTGGGAATCACCCCCTTCCCTAATCCGTAAATTATTCCATATTGGAATAGGCAAGCCTGGTATCTCAGAGTAATATGTAATCAGAGCTTCACTCCCCCCTATTGATCTCTTCAATCCGCTGATGCTGGTACACATCACGGATGCTTCATCCCTTTGAAGCACAGTTATAGCAGGCCAAAGTGAAATCATGAAATCAGAAAAATCATTGCTTTATCAATGGCCTTTCAGCCATTCGTAAAAATCCGATTTAAGAACAGTAACCGCTTCACCTTTTCGCCTCCCACGATTTAGATGTGGGAACGTTGGGTGATTGGTTAACTCCGTCACTTTAGCTTTGCTGTATCCCATGAGCTTCATAATGTGAGCTGGACGCAATACTTCCGGGTATTCTCGGTTCAATCGTAATTCTGTAAGTTGACGGTCCAGCTCCTCATTTTGCTCTGCTAGGTCTGCCGCCAAGCGGAGTGCTTCCGCTAATGTAGTTGGAGTCATCAAAGCTTTTGCCATGCTTAGCAACCTCCTTAAAAATAATGGCCATACTATAGGGTGCAGTCTTAAGAAGATGAAAGATAAGATTGACAGTTAAGTGGTGATCACTCCCCTTTTGCTATTTCAGCAAAATTATTTTCAAAAAAATTTTCAACACCACACTCAAGCTCATTAGCCAACATTGGCAAATGTGTAGCTTTGAAAGAATACTCACCATTTTCATACTTCATATAGGACGAAGCATTCTTCATATCAAGCGCATCTGCCATATCCTGAAGTGTTTTAGAGAGTTCCTTTCTTCTTTGCTTTATAAAACGGAGATTGAATTGATTCATTCAGTCCTCCCCCCTTTGCTATTTTAGCAAAGTTCTTGTTTACAATATACATTGCTAAAATAGCAAAGTCAATATTTAATTTGCTTTTTTAGCAAAATTCTTTTTTCTGTTTTAGAAAAATGTTACTATGATATTGCTAAAACAGAAAGAAGGGCGGTTAAATGGTGTCGGTTTCTGGAGATCGAATTAAACTACTACGCGAGGAACGTGGTTTAAGCCAATTAGAGCTCGCTGAACGCATAGGAATAAACAATAGTGTCCTTTCCAGAATTGAGTCAGGAAAGAGAGCTATAGAAGATAAAGAGCTCAATGTTTTTGCCGACTTTTTTGAAGTTTCCGGTGATTACTTATTGGGGCGTTCGATCTCAAGATCACCTTCAGGAGGCCATGCTTACATGAATGGCGGTAAAGATTGGACTGAGGAAGAAAAAGAAGTTGCTGATGCGGCGATCCAAGCTTGGCGAGAAATGAAACGTAAACAACGTGAAAAAGAACAAAAAGAATAATCAGTGCCACTCCCTGGTCATTATAAAAACGGATGATACGGAGGAACTTTTATGAGTGAACAGATCCTGAATCAAATTCTTAATAAATTACAAACAATGGATGATCGTATAGGTAATTTTGAAACGGTTCAACAGAGCCATGGCCAGCATCTCCAACAGATCATTCAAATTGTAGGAACAACTAATTCCAAGGTCGAGGAACTAACTGAAGCTGTAGATACACTGACTAATGATGTAGCCTCTCTAAAAGACAATCAACAAACCATGCTTCAAATTCAGCAAGAACAGCAGAAAATACTTGAGCGCCTATCCGTTCGATCTATTTCTCAAGAAGCAGACATTGCTGAGCTAAGAAGAATTAAATAATTTATCTTTTAACAAAAGCCTGCAAAGGCTTTTCTTTTAAAACAAAAATAGAACATATGTGCTCAATTTTATAGGTGATGATAAATGATTCCATATTACAGGCCTACGGAAAATGAACTATTGATATGTGATTTATACCAAACACTGAATATCAACTATCCACATGAATTGGATATTGATCAGATTGCAGCTTTGTGGGGAGCAGACATTGTGTATTACGAGGGTAAGCCTCATGCTTTCTGGAACGAAGAAGGCAGCGTTATTTTCTTAAATAATAGTGACTCTATTCCAAAACAACGATCTGACTTTTTTCACGAACTCTCACATATCGTGCAGCACGAAGGAGATCAAGGAAATCTTCCTGGTCTTTTTGTGGACTTGCAAGAGACACAGGCTTGGCATTTTAGCCTAATTGCTTCCATGCCCCACTATCTCCTGCCTGTACCCTTAGAAATGACCAAAGACGTATATGTAAGGCTTTTGGCAGACGAATTTCATGTACCGCAAGAGCTCGCTGCAGATCGAGTTGAGCAAATCGTTTCTCGGCTTCATGATGACTACTACTATCAACGAGAGAATGTAGAACTTCTGAAATCCAAAATTCAAATTGCTGTTTCATTTCAAAGACTCAACTCAAAACGAAAGGTAATCCCAATTAATAAATTCAAAGCGTAACTAAATTAAAAATAATTCGGAGGTCGCACAATGAAAGGGCATGTTTATCAAAGAGGAAAGACGTGGACTTATATAATTGATCTTCCATCTGATCCACTCACAGGAGGGCGACGACAGAAAACAAAAGGTGGATTTAAAAGCGAAAAAGAAGCTTGGAAAGCTTGTCACTTGAAAATAGCTGAGATTGAAAAAGGTACTTATATTGATGATTCAAAAATAACTATCACTGAATATCTACTAGAATATCTTGAGACACATGCTAAGCCCAATTTTAAACCAACGTCTTTCGATACAGAAAAAACAATAATAGAAGCTAGAATTATACCAGTCTTGGGGAAAATCAGGTTGCAAAGCTTGACTCCTAGAATAATAAAAACATTCTACGCTGATCTACGTAAAAGTTACTCCAAAGAGTACGTTAAGAATATTCATGGTGTGCTAAAAAGGGCCTTGCGACTTGCATATACAGAGTCTGGATTGCTTTCCGAAGACATAATGAGCAAAGTATCAATGCGTAATAAAGTTAATGCAAACGAACAGAAGGAAATGCAGTTTTGGACTATTGAAGAATTCACACAATTTCTCGACTCCTCTCGTGATCATGTTCACTTTATTGTATTTTCTCTTGCAGTTTATACGGGAATGCGACGTGGAGAAATTTTAGGATTGCGATGGAGCGATATTGACTTTGAACAAAAGGAACTGCGGGTCATTCAAACCGCCAATTGGACACGTAATGGATTGGTTATACAGCGCCCCAAGACAAATGATTCCATTCGCCGCGTGAAATTGTTCCAATTGATTATTGATGATCTTAGACTTAGACAAGAGCAAATAAAAGAACACAAAAAACAATATGGAGAAACTTATGAGGATAACGACCTTGTTTGCTGCTATCCATGGGGAGGATATATAAAGCCGAAGCGTATCACCGAGGGTATGGACGTGTTGGTTCGCAAGGCTGGAGTCAAGAAAATTCGCTTTCATGACCTGCGACACACACACGCTTCCTTTCTTTTACGTATAGGCATAAACCCTAAAGTAGCAGCTGAAAGACTAGGGATGACTCCTGCCATGTTCAATGAGCGATACTCTCACCTACTTCCTACAATGCAAGATGAAGCTGTAGATCGCATTGAAGCCGAATTAAATCATTACGTGGAAAAAAACTCGAACTAAAATCTTAGATTAAAGCTCTCGTTACAAAAAAAATGTCGAATATCGTCATATTCCAAGGAATTAATATGATATTGTAGAATTAAAAAGAGAACAATATCTAATTAATAAATGGGGATCAGAAATGAGATACTTTTTTGTTTTTCAGAATAAAACTTATCGTGAAGAGCATGATGGCGGCTTTTTATGGGCACCAAAGAAAAATAAGGACGGTAAAACCTTTCATCACTGGACTTCGATGACTTCAGTTAAAAAAGGAGACATCATATTCAGTAGTTATAAGGGACGCATGCACTCAGTCATCATTGCGAAAAAAAATTATCGAGAATCTAAGAAACCGGACTCTTTGGGATCTGTTGATAATTGGGAACAGGATGGTTGGATTGTTGATGCCGAGTATAGAGATATTTCGACACCAATTAAATATAAGAATTATATGAATGATATCCTTACTTTACAAGGTAAAAAGTATGCCCCATATAATTTAACCGGGAGAGGTAACACTGGCTATTTATTTCAGATAACTGAGGAACTTGCTAATTTTCTTTTCACAAAAGTTGGGATTACAGTTGCCGATTTAGAATTAGTCGCTAAAAGTGAAGATGAAATTATCGGTGATGTAGAAAATGATGTTTCTCAAATACCTGAAGAAACAATCAGGGAACAATTAGTACAAACTCGTGTTGGACAAGACAAGTTTAAACAGGAACTAATCAAACTGGATAAGAAATGCAAACTATGTGGACTCGATAACATTAATTTTCTAAGAGCGAGTCATAGTAAACCATGGCGCGACTCTAACAATAAGGAGAGGCTCGACAAGTATAATGGTTTCCTCTTTTGTCCAGCTCATGATACTTTATACGACAGAGGCTATATCAGCTTTGATAATGATGGTTCACTACTTATTTCTCCTTATCTCGACGATCTAAGTAAGTTATTAATGAATGTGGAAGCTCAAATGAAAATCACTTTACTGGAAGGCCATAAGCATTATGTAAAATACCACCGTGAACATATCTTTAAAATTTGATAAAAAGTTTTGTATTATTATATAGAGGTGTCGGCGATGAAATTAGTTACGGCGGCCATTATTCACAATGATGGCGAATTTTTAATCACCAGACGGGGCCCCGACAACAAACATGCTGGTAAGTGGGAGTTTCCTGGTGGAAAGCTTGAAATCGATGAAACACTTGAAGAATGTGTTAAACGCGAGATCAAAGAAGAACTTGGAATTGATATTGAGGTTGGTCAACAGTTTGGAGAGTCTGTTTATTCATATGGTCATGGTTCAATAAAATTAATTGTATTTTGGGCAACGTGGGTATCTGGTGAAATTCAATTAATAGATCATGATCAATTACGTTGGGTCAACAAAGAAACAATACTCCAATATGATTTTTTACCTGCAGATTTACCATTTGTGACGCAGCTTAGTAAGGGCGATAAACCTCGAAAATAAATTCACGTTAGCAAATACGTTAGCAAATTTTAATCGCTCCCTTTTAAATGCTACTTCCCTCCATTTTCTCACCCTCTATAAACAACAAAAAAACCCTTGCTACGCAAGGGTTTTTGAGGAAATGGGCCCTGAGGGACTCGAACCCCCGACCAATCGGTTATGAGCCGACCGCTCTAACCAACTGAGCTAAGGGCCCTCAAAAAAACATGTATATTCACGTCACATATTCATAACAGCAACGTTAATTAATATACAACATTTTCTTGTGTTTCGTCAATAGTCTTTCGAAAATTTTCTTTTTAAAAATTATTTTTGTGGACTTACGGAATAAATCGGACACCATAACGACCTTTGCGCGAGCGGTACACCTCCACTGCGCGGGGATCATTGTAGCCATACATCCAGCCGTCGTGCTCCAACCTTTTTGCCAGACATCCTGCCTGAAATTTAGTCGTGTACAGTCTGCCATAGTAAATCCAATACATCCGAGCTCCCTCTTTTCACATGATGGTAGGAGTTAGTGTAACCGGATCGAATTCGATTTACACGGCCTGGGCCATAACAATCTACAATGGTTAGCAAAGAGTACGAATCGCTCTAATCATTAGACCTATTGGCCTCTATAGCTCATCTTATTTACCAAAGGAAGCGGGGTCCTGGCGCCAGGAACGCAGCAGTTCCATCTCTTCTTCCTGAATGGTTCCTTCACGCAAGGCAACGTTCATCAGGGCTGTATAATTGGACAAGCTTTGCAGCTCCACACCCGCTTCTTCAAAGGCTTGAGTCGCTTTGTCTAGCTGGTAGCTGAAAATGGCCAGTACCGCTAATGGCTGAGCGCCTGCTTGTGCTACGGCCTGTGCTGCTTTAATGGAGCTGCCTCCTGTAGAAATAAGATCCTCGATAACCATAACCTTCTGACCTGCACTAATACGGCCTTCGATTTGGTTTTCTTTCCCATGTCCTTTGGCTTTGTCCCTTACATAGGCCATTGGCAGATTTAGCTTTTGCGCCACCCAGGCTGCATGAGGAATCCCTGCTGTAGCTGTCCCTGCAATGACTTCAGTTTCGGGGTATTGCTCACGAATAAGGGCAGCAAATGAGTCTGCGATCAGCTCGCGCACCTCCGGGTAGGACATGGTCAGGCGATTGTCACAGTAAATTGGCGATTTAATGCCGGATGTCCATGTAAAAGGCTGTTGTGGGCGCAATGCCACCGCCTGAATACGTAACAGATGGGATGCAATTTGCTCAGGTATACTATTGAATGTGGTCATACTTGTATCATCTCCTCAATAATGTGTTCCGCTGCGGCGCGTGGGTCTGCTGCTGCGGTGATAGGACGTCCAACGACAATGTAGCTGCTGCCTTGTGCAATGGCTTGGCCAGGTGTAAGCACACGCGACTGATCGCCTGTAGCACTACCTGCCGGGCGTATGCCAGGAGTTATCGTCTTAAAGTCTGATCCACATACAGCACGAATGGCAGGTACTTCCAAAGGTGAAGCTACCACACCATCCAGTCCCGCCTCACGGGTCAGTTGTGCGTAACGAACCACTGCATCCTGTACCGTACCAGGAATACCTAATTCCTTATTCATGGTCGTCTGATCCGTGCTGGTCAGCTGTGTGACTGCAATAATGAGCGGCATGGAAAGCGAGCTGTCTGCGGAAATAGCTGCTTCTGCACCAGCTTTAGCGGCTGACATCATATTAACGCCCCCAGCAGCATGTACGTTGAACATATCTACACCTAAGCGGGTAATGCTCTCTGCCCCTCCCCGCACCGTGTTAGGGATATCATGCATTTTCAAATCCAGAAATACGGAGTATCCTCTGGACTTTAGTTGTTCTACAAAAGCTGGCCCTGCACTATAAAACAGTTGCATACCTACTTTTATATAACAAGGAATCCCTTCTAGCTGCCGAATTAACTGCTCAGCCTGTTGTGCATTGGGATAATCTAACGCAACCATCAGCCGTCCTGCCATCTGCTGAAATGCTCCATTCACCGTTCTCCATCCCCTTTTTACGTCAATTCGGGTGCATTTGCCCGTGATAAAGGACATCCGTCAGCCGAAGCTGATGAATGTCCTTCCCTGTGCTACTTATTTCCTCACATCTATTCGTAACGCATTATTTGCTCAGGACCGGCATGGATTCGGATGTGAAATTGATCGTTTCCAGCATTCTTAGCAAAGCGCGTACTGTATCCAGTGAGGTCATGCAGACAATGCCATTCTCAACTGCTTCGCGGCGGATACGGAATCCATCACGCTCTGGCGTTTTGCCTTTGGTCAACGTATTGAAGACAAAGTTGGCTTCACCCGTGCGAATCATATCCAGGATGTTCGGATTACCTTCGCTCAGTTTGTTGATCGTGTTCACTGGAATATTGGCCTGCTTCATAGCAGCCGCCGTTCCACCTGTTGCAATAATTTTATAGCCCAGTCTGTAAAAGCCCTGCATCAACTCGACAGCTTCTTCTTTATCCTTATCTGCCACTGTAATGATGATCGCCCCAGTGGATGGAATTTTCATACCAGCTCCCACAAGTCCTTTGTACAGTGCTTTGGCATACTGAATATCGCGTCCCATAACTTCACCTGTCGATTTCATTTCCGGGCCCAGCGTCGGCTCTACACGGCGCAGTTTGGCAAAGGAGAATACCGGAACCTTAACCGAGACATAATTACTTTCAGGCCATAGACCTTCTGAATAACCTGCATCTTTAAGCTTACCGCCCAAAATAGCCTGTGTCGCCAGATTTGCCATCGGAATATTTGTTACTTTACTCAAGAAAGGAACCGTCCGCGAGGAGCGAGGGTTAACCTCAATTACGTACACCTCGTCTTGATGAATAACAAACTGGATATTTACCAGACCGATCGTTTTCAATTCCTTAGCGATGCTGATTGTAATTTCCACAATTTTTTGTTTCAACTCGACAGATAAGTGCTGTGGTGGATACACCGCGATAGAGTCACCTGAGTGAACCCCGGCCCGTTCCACATGCTCCATAATGCCTGGTACCAATACTGTCTCGCCGTCGCAGATGGCATCGACCTCTACTTCTTTACCCAGCATATAACGGTCGATGAGCACCGGATGCTCTGGATTGATTTTAACCGCTTCTTCCATGTACCGCAGCAATTCCGTATCTGAGTACACGATTTCCATAGCGCGTCCGCCCAGAACGTAGGATGGACGTACCAGAACTGGATAGCCCAGCGCCTGTGCGGTTCCTACTGCTTCATCAACTGATGTGACCGTGTTGCCTTTAGGCTGTGCGATAGCCAGACGAGACAAAAGTTGCTCAAACTTCTTCCGGTCTTCCGCTTCATCGATACTTTCCAGACTCGTACCCAAAATATTCACGCCTGCCGCACTCAGTGGAGCTGCGAGATTAATGGCCGTTTGACCCCCGAACTGGACGATAACCCCAATCGGTTTTTCCTGCTCGATAACATTCATTACATCTTCGAAGAAGAGCGGTTCAAAGTAGAGGCGGTCGGATGTGTTAAAGTCCGTAGATACCGTCTCCGGGTTGTTATTGATAATCACTGCTTCGTAGCCCGCTTTTTGAATAGCCCATACCGCATGTACGGTGGAGTAATCAAATTCAATCCCTTGCCCGATCCGAATCGGTCCGGAACCGAGTACGATAACTTTCTCTTTGCTAGATGGAATCACTTCATTTTCCACCTCGTAAGAGGAGTAGTAGTACGGAGTTGTGGCTTCAAACTCGGCTGCGCACGTATCTACCATTTTGTAGACCGGACGCAGGTTTTGAGCTAGACGGAATTCACGTACCTCACGCTCGGTTGTCATACTGTCGTTTTGGCCCATACTGCGAATCTCGGCGATCGAGCGGTCGGTAAAACCTTTACGTTTGGCCTGATAGAGTGTTTCGTAGGTCAGCTCAGCTTCTCCAGCGATGATGGCTTCGAACTTGATGATTCCCTCTACCTTATCGAGGAACCACCAGTCAATTTTCGTCAAATCTTGAATCTCCTGCTGCTGCCAGCCGCGACGGAACGCCTCGGCTACCAAGAACAAACGCTCATCATCTGCTTTAATCAAGCGATCCTTGAGCACGTCATCAGACAGCTGATCGGCTCCCTTAAGATGCAGACGGTGTACACCGATTTCCAAAGACCGTACCGCTTTCTGGATGGACTCTTCGAATGTGCGTCCGATGGCCATGACTTCACCCGTTGCTTTCATTTGCGTGCCCAGCTTGCGGTTGGCAGAAATGAATTTGTCAAATGGCCAGCGTGGTATTTTGCTCACGATGTAATCCAGTGTTGGCTCAAAGCAAGCATACGTCTGTCCCGTTACCGGATTCACAATTTCATCCAACGTGTAACCCAGTGCAATTTTGGCAGCCATTTTAGCAATCGGATATCCGGTTGCCTTGGAAGCGAGCGCCGAGGAGCGGCTTACGCGCGGGTTTACTTCAATGACATAGTATTGATAGCTGTGCGGATCAAGCGCAAACTGTACATTACAACCGCCTTCGATATTGAGGGCGCGGATAATTTTCAGAGAAGCAGAGCGCAGCATCTGGTATTCGCGATCTGACAGCGTCTGACTCGGAGCTACGACGATACTGTCGCCAGTATGCACGCCGACTGGATCAAAGTTCTCCATATTACAGACAACGATGCAGTTATCATTGCCATCACGCATGACCTCATACTCGACTTCCTTCATGCCTGCAATACTTTTTTCCACCAAACATTGTCCGATTGGACTGTATCTCAAGCCAGAGCTGACGGTTTCACGCAGTTCTTCTTCTGTGGAGCAGATACCACCGCCTGTTCCCCCTAGCGTATAAGCCGGGCGAACGATAATTGGATAACCGATTTCGTTAGCAAATTCTAAAGATTCTTCCAAGGTTGTTACAATGACACTCTCTGGTACAGGTTGTTCCAACTCGCGCATCAAATCACGGAACAGATCACGATCTTCGGCTTTTTCTATCGAATTCAGTTGAGTTCCCAGCAACTTGACGTTTTCACGCTCCAGCACTCCGGCGCGAGCCAGTTCCACTGCCATATTCAGACCTGTCTGTCCTCCCAGCGTAGGAAGCAGACCATCTGGACGCTCTTGACGGATAATCTGTGTTACAAAATCAAGTGTAATCGGCTCGATGTATACTTTGTCTGCCATGTTGGTGTCTGTCATGATGGTTGCCGGATTACTGTTGATCAGTACTACCTCGACGCCTTCTTCTTTGAGCGCTTGACAAGCTTGTGTACCAGCATAATCAAATTCTGCTGCCTGACCAATGACGATAGGACCGGAACCGATCACGAGTATTTTTTTAAGTTCTGTATTTTTCGGCATATTAGCGCTCTCCTCTCACTGCGGCGGCGATAGCAGCCTGACGCGGTTGCTTTGGATAATTTCTTTTGTGCTCACGGATCATGTCCAGAAAGCGGTCAAACAGGTAACCATTATCGTAAGGTCCTGGTGCAGCCTCTGGATGATATTGCACCGAAAACGCGGGATACTTGGTATGTTTAAGACCTTCAATCGTTTTATCGTTGTTATTAATATGCGTCACTTCAAGCTCAGTACCTTGGATCGAATCCTCATTCACCGTGTAGCCGTGATTTTGTGATGTGATAAAGCAGCGTCCGCTCTCCAGTTCTTTCACCGGATGGTTACCACCGCGATGTCCGAATTTCAGCTTTTCCGTATCCGCTCCCGAAGCTAAAGCGAACAACTGGTGTCCCAAGCAAATTCCGAAAATCGGATATTCCCCTAACAGTTCTGCTACCGTACTAACGGCATGGGGTACGTCTTTTGGATCTCCAGGGCCGTTAGACAGCTGAATACCGTCCGGGTCCAAGCGACGAATTTCCTCAGCCGTCGTATCATGTGGAACGACAACTACATCGCAGTCCCGTTTATTCAGTTCGCGCAAAATGCCGCTTTTTGCACCGTAGTCAATCAATACGATCCGCTCTCCGTTGCCAGGACTGCTGTACGGATGAGGTGTAGAAGTCATAGGAACCTGATTGCGCAGTTCTTCAATGGTCAAGTCAGACATCATTTCTTTCAGTTCTTCCAGCGGCTGGGAACCAGTCGTCAAAATGCCCTTCATCGTGCCGTGATGGCGAATAATCCGGGTAAGCATGCGGGTGTCGATGTCGCTAATGCCAATGATGCCATATTCCTTCAGCAAATCGCCCACGCTGTATTGAGCACGCCAGTTACTTGGCGCTGGCTCGTAATGTCTAACAGCAAAGCCATGGACATAAGGCCGTACCGATTCAAAGTCATCACGAGTAATTCCATAGTTGCCAATCAGCGGGTAAGTCATCGTTACGATTTGTCCGCAGTAAGAGGGATCAGTAAGCACCTCTTGATAGCCTGTAATCCCTGTGTTGAAAACGACCTCGCCTGTTTTATCACCTTCCGCACCAAATGATGTGCCTGTAAACAGCGTGCCGTCCTGAAGTAACAATCTTGCCTGCATCCCGTCTCACTCCTCTATATTGTTTCCTGCTATAAGGTTCTATTTTTTTAGTGGTTTCTATTTATTTTGCTTCGTCAGCAGACCATACCAGTTTGCCATCTACCCAAGTTTTCACAGGCCAGCCTTTGAGCTTCCAGCCTGTAAAAGGAGTGTTGCGTCCTTTGCTGGCAAACGTTTGCGGATCAACTGCCTGCTCCTGCTCCAGATCAATCATGGTCAGGTCAGCTGGAGCCCCTTCTTCCAGGCGTCCCGTATCAAGGCGGAAGACACGCGCTGGATCAGCAGTCATACGACGCACCAGAAAGTCCAGCGTCCACTGTCCGGTAGCTACGAATTTCGTGTACAACAGCGGGAAGGCCGTCTCAAATCCAACGATCCCGAATGGCGCCAGCTCCATCCCCCTTGCCTTCTCTTCCTCACTGTGCGCTGCATGGTCGGTTACGACGATGTCAATCGTACCGTCTTCCAGTCCCTCGATGCATGCCTGCACATCACGCGGGGAGCGTAGCGGAGGATTCATTTTCCAGTTCGCATCCAGCCCAGGGATATCCTCATCTGACAATACCAAGTGGTGCGGGCATACCTCAGCCGTTACCTTGATGCCAAAAGATTTCGCATGGCGGATTAACCGCACTGACTGCTCCGTGCTGACATGGCATACATGATAGTGTGCCCCGGTTGCCTCGGATAGTAAAATGTCCCGTCCGACGTGAATCGCTTCAGATTCGTTCGGAATGCCTTTAAGCCCGTGGCGCTTGGCAAATTCGCCGTCCGTCACTGCCGCTCCTTCAACAAGTGTGTTATCCTCACAGTGTGCAATAACCGGCATATCCAGTGCTTTGGCCCGCGTCATGGCGTCCTTCATCATTTGCGCGCTTTGCACCCCGACACCATCGTCAGTAAAGCCGATGGCACCTGCTGCTTTGAGCGCTTCAAAATCTGTCAGCTCACGACCCAGTTCGTTTTTCGTGATGGCTGCGTAAGGAAGAACCTTGGCTAGCCCCGCTTCCTGTCCCTTTTTCAATACCAGCTGAACTGTGTCCACATTGTCCGTCACTGGACGTGTATTTGGCATGCAGGCAATCGTCGTAAATCCGCCTTTAACCGCCGCGCGGCTACCCGTTTCAATCGTTTCTTTATATTCAAAGCCGGGTTCTCTCAGATGCACATGCATGTCGATTAAACCGGGGATGACCAGCTTCCCCTGGGCGTCAACTTTCTCGACTTCGCGCTCCTGCCCAGATGCGCCTTCTTCCATAAGTAGGCTGATTCCAGCATCCGCACTTGCGATAGCCAAAATCTTTCCGTCGGCGATTAGGATGGATTTCAATTCAGCCTCGCCCTGCTCGTTCAATACGCTTGCATTCATAATTAATTGTTTCATCTGAAATATTCCTCCGCTCAGTTTTTTGCAACTTTTCCCTACGATCCTACTGACAGCTTCTACAGCTTCATTGCCCGTTCCATAACCGCCATGCGGATCGGAACCCCGTTTGCCATTTGAGGAAAAATTCGCGATTGTTCGCTTTCCACAACTGCACTATCAATTTCCACATTCCGATTCACTGGAGCTGGATGCATGATAATCGTTCCGGGCTTCAGGTTCGCTGCTCTTTTCTCTGTCAAACCGTACTGCTCTCGGTATTCATCCGCTGAGCGCAACATCCCTTCGGCATGCCGTTCCAGCTGTACCCGAAGCATCATGACCACGTCCGCTTGTAGTGCCTCTTGCATCGGAACATAAGGCGCGTAGGCCGCAAGATCAGGTGCTTGCATATTATCAGGAGCGCAGAAGCTTACCTTGGCTCCGAATTTTTGCAAGGCCCACAGATTCGAGCGAGCGACACGGCTGTGCAGAATATCTCCTATGATGGACACTCTCAAGCCTTTAAGCTCACCGAAAGTTTTGCGCATGGTGTATAGGTCCAGCAGAGCCTGCGTTGGATGCTCATTGTTGCCGTCCCCCGCATTAACCAGTGGGACACTGACCTTCTCAGCGAGCTCTTGCAGCACTCCGGCTGGCTTTAACCGGATGACTCCTGCATCAATGCCCATGGATTCGAGCGTACGTACTGTATCGTAAATGGACTCCCCTTTTTCCACACTGGAAGCCGCAGCGGAAAAGTTCAAAACCTGAGCGCCCAGCCGCTTCTCTGCCATTTCAAAAGAAAAGCGGGTACGAGTGCTGTTTTCAAAAAACATGTTGGCCGCAAAGCGTGATTGCAGTACTGGAACCAGTTTTTCTGGTTGAGATTCCCAATAATGAGCGCGATCCAGAATGGACTCGATTTCATTTCGGCTGAGTTCCTTTAACCCGAGTAGGCTACGTTCTTTAAGTTGACTGGCTGTGGTGATCATAGCTGTTCCCCCCGGTTCTGAATGATTGTCACTTCGTCCTTACCGTCCGTCTCTTGAAGGGCTACTACGATTTCCTCAGATTTGGAGGTCGGGATGTTCTTGCCGATGTAATCCGGACGAATCGGAAGCTCACGGTGTCCGCGATCCGCTAGTACTGCCAGCTGAATCATTTGCGGTCGTCCGCAGTGCATCAATGCATCCATCGCCGCGCGGATGGTGCGGCCTGTGTACAGCACATCGTCAAAGAGAATGACTTTCTTATCATGAACCGATACGTCAGCAGGATTCATCAAAAGCTCTTTTCCATTTCCTTTAGCTTCGGCTACGCTGTTCCGGTCATCCCGGTAGGCTGTGACGTCCAGCTCTCCCCATGGAATTGGTGCGCCTTCAATCTCAGCAATTTTTTCAGCCAGGCGTTGCGCCAGATGAACTCCGCGTGTTCGAATACCTACTAGCACACAATCGTCAATACCTTTGTTTTTCTCCAAAATTTCATGTGCAATCCGTGTCAATGCCCGACGAATCGCAATTTCATCCATCAGTACATGTGTTTCATTACTCATGCTTCCAGCCTCCTCAGGTGATGTTCCCTTCAGACCTGGTCCCGTGTTCGGATACAAAAAAGACTCCTTGCCCAAGTTTGGCAAGGAGTCTCGTGTGAACAGTCTTCTACTGTTCTCCGATCTCTCGGACACACTGAAGACATACCGCCGCAGCGGATGCACTGATCAGTGATCCATTCACGTTACCTTGCCAGCCTCACGGGACTGATTTAAAGGTGCTATTCAGGATTTCCTTTGTCCTGCTTCTCATAGTGTGAGATGGTTAGCCATCTCTTGGACAAAGTTCATCGCAACTACAAGAAGTATGACAGATTGAAAATCGTGTGTCAACACCCGTTCAACCGGAACCACCGGAAGCACTCTAATAATTATACAATGTCATTGTATAATTATCCATAGTTGTTTTTACCCATGCCTTGTCTCACAATAAAAAAACCGCCATTTAGGCGGTTTAACTTAATAATTTATTCAGGTTTGTGAATAGGAATGCAAATCACCATTGTTTTAACGACTACGCAAGGATGCTAACACATCCTCCATATCAGGAGGAATCGGTCTGCTGAATTCCATGTATTCTCCAGTGGATGGGTGCTTAAAGCCCAGTACCGCCGCATGCAGCGCCTGACCATCCATACGAACCCCTTTGCTGCGCCCATACATAGGGTCACCAACCAATGGGTGTCCAATAAATTTCATGTGAACACGAATTTGATGTGTTCGTCCTGTTTCCAATTGAAGTTCAAGGAGGGTATAATCCCCCAATCGTTCAATGACGAGAAAATGGGTGACGGCATGCTTGCTGTTACGTTCCGTCACTGTAAACAATTTGCGATCACCCGAATCACGGCCAATCGGAGCATCTACCGTTCCCTGATCGTGGCTCAAATGACCGTGAACTAAGGCTATATATTTCCGAGTCACACTATGATCCTTAAGCTGTGCTGCAAGTGATGCGTGAGCCTGATCATTTTTAGCCGCCATCAGCAGTCCTGATGTATCCTTATCAATACGGTGAACAATACCAGGACGTAATTCCCCGTTAATGCCCGAAAGATCGTGACAGTGGTACATCAGTGCGTTAACTAATGTTCCCGAAGAGTGTCCCGGTGCAGGATGCACGACCAGACCACGTTGCTTGTTAATAACAATAACGTCCGAGTCCTCGTAAACGACATCCAACGGAATATTCTCTGGAACAATATCTACACTTTCTGCTTCCGGTACTGATAATACAATCCGGTCTCCTTCAGCCAGCTTGTAGTTCGCCTTAATTGTCGTACCGTTCACCAGCACACGACCATTTCCGATCCACAGCTGTATCTGAGAACGAGACACTTCCTTCATTTCTTCGGCGATATATTTGTCAATACGCGTTTTGGCATCCCCGGAAGCCGCTGTCCATTCCAGAGATTCACCCTCCAGTTCGTCCTCATAAGACAGACCTGCGGCTTCGCCATTTTCATTCACTTCGCTCATGCTATGACTTCCCTTCGATGCTATCATTGCCATTGCCATTTCCCTTTTCCCGACGCGATTCCAGCAATGTATCCAAAATAATCAATGCTACACCGATGACAATTGCCGAATCTGCCACATTAAAAATGGGGAACGTATAGCTTCCAAAATTAAATTGCGCAAAATCAACCACTTCCCCTGAAATAGCCCGATCCAGAAAGTTACCGACTGCTCCTCCCAGCACTAAACTTAGCGCAACAGGAAGTAGCTTTTGTCCAGCCTTAACTGTTTTTCGCAGATACCAGACGATACCGATCACCACTACAATTGTAATCACGATAAAAAGCCAACGTTGACCTTCCAAAATCCCAAAAGCGGCTCCACGATTACGATGGGAGGTGATTAAAAAGAAATTGCCGATGACTGGTATTTGTTCGTACAATTCCATTCGTGTAGCCACCAAATATTTGACTCCCTGATCAATCAAAAAAATTATTAGCGCAATACCAAAATAAATCACAGTCCTTCGTCACTCCGATCCGCTTATATCCGTTGTTGAACCCATTTATTGTAGCATAAGCGTTCTCAGATCGTCCACGAAACCCGCAAGCTATCAAGCACAGACCATCCATAAAATGAACTCCTTCGCATTTGATTAGAATTTCCTATGTAAAAGAGGTCTTCCCGGTGCAAACTACAAGGAGCATACTCGACACAACGCATACGCATGAAACCTAGAACAAGGAGAGGATTCCATGTCCCCATTGACGGAGCAACAATTGCAGGGCCTGCGTAACGAACTGCTGGAACGCAAAAAGGAAATTGAGCACCGCTTGCAAAACAACGACCATTACGGACTCGGTGATTCACAGCGCGATCAAACCGGTGAGCTTTCTCCCATTGATAACCATCCAGGCGATCTGGCTACCGAAACCTACGAGCGAGCCAAAGATATTTCCTTATTGGAGCATGATGAGTTTCAATTGGAACGTATCAAATCAGCCTTGATGGCAATGGACAAGGGGACCTATGGCATTTGCGCCGCCAGCGGTAAACCTATTCCCTATGAACGGCTACTGGCTGTTCCCTATACCATTTACTGCAAAGAGTACAGTCCCGAAACAGAAGTGTCTAACCGCCGCCCAGTGGAGGAAGAATTTCTCGCTCCCTCGTTCGGCAGAACGAGTCTGGATGAGCGTGATGATCAAAATGGCTTCGACGGTGAAGATGCCTGGCAGATCGTCGAAAATTGGGGTACATCTAACACCCCAGCCATGGCCGAAAGCGGAGAAATCCACAGTTATGATGATATGGGAATTGAAGCAGGCGACGATAATATGGGCTTCGTAGAACCATACGAAAGCTTTGTTGCTACTGACATTTATGGACAAAATGTATCTGTTATTCGCAGCTCCATTTATCAGCGTTATATCGAAGATGGCGAGGGCGAAGGTCTACTGGAGCCGGATACGCACGAAGACGAATCGTGAACTTCAAGGTGGAAATCGCTTCCTAATAGGTAGTAAGCTCCAATTGTCGTTGTACGATCCGTACAATATCAGCGATATAATCACCGATAATCGGCAAATTCAACGCTCCGAGCACTTGCAGCACATAAATAATGGTAGCGGCAAAAAAAGTAAAACCTAGCGCAATGCCGATTCCCCGGGAAACGCCTGATATTAGATTTAGCCAGAGCAATCGCCAAGGCTTATTCAACAGCAAAGCGTAATCTGCAATACGTGTCCGTTCCATCTGCTCTGAGACAGCACGTATCAGCTTTTCAACACGACTTAATCGCTCTGTCTGATTACCTATTTTGCTTTTATCTGTGGCTATGGCAGCTCCTTCTCCGTTCATCCCTCGGAGACTCCTCTTCTGTCTACGCCTTGATCGTGCCGTCATGTGCACAATCCCCCTTTTCCCATGGCTGCCCTGAACGCAGCAAACGAGCCGAAGCACGTAACGGAGAAAACCCGTTTCCGATGCTTAGGCTCGTTTTTATATGCTGCCTGTTATTGTATTATGGGACAGGGGGCTTGTAATTATTCCCCAATATGAACGCCGATGGTTTTACCGTTCACTTCCACATGTTCTGCCGGTTCGGCTTGACCAAATGTCACAGTCGTAACCAATACGTTCTCACGCAACACAGTGTCAAAGCTTGCGATGGCCTGGCGCAGCTCGTTATCTACATCCAACGTCAATGCCACATACTTTTCAATCGGCAGATCCAGTTTTTTACGGTAATCCTGTACCGCACGAACCACTTCACGTACCCAGCCCTCTTGCTCCAGCTCCGGTGTAATGTCCGTGTTCAACGCTACCGTTAAGCCATAACCGGAAGCAGAAGCGAAGCCTTCTTTCGCTTTTTTCTCTACCAGCAATTCTTCAGCTGTAACTTGTAGCTCTTCACCTTCTGGAGAAGCGACATTTAACATTCCCTGTTCTACAACAGTACGGGTATCCTCAGCAGACATTCCTTTGAAAAAGTTTTGTAGGAAACCGACATTTTTGCCGTATTTCTTGCCTGCTACTTTCAAATTCAGTTTCAGTGTAAAATCTACAAAGCCGCTATCGTCCGTCTCAACATGAATATGCTTCACGTTAATCTCATCTTTGATGATCTCCTCATAGCCACTCAGTTCAAAATCTTGATCCATGGATAGAATCAACTCGGACAACGGTTGACGCGTTTTCAAACCCGTTTCGTTGCGGACGTTACGCGCCAATTCAACGACACGACGTGCCGTTTCCATATCTCGTTCCAATTCCAGATCGATCAAGGATTCATTGGCAGTCGGATAATCATCCAGATGAACACTTTCCCCGTTACTCAGGTTGAGGTAAATATCCTCTGCAAGCAGTGGTGTAAACGGCGCAAGCAGTTTGGCAGTCGTTAACAGCACTTCAGTCAGTGTACGGTATGCATCCAGCTTATCTTCTGTAAGACCATTGCCCCAGAATCGGTCGCGTGAACGACGGATATACCAGTTGCTCAGCTCATCCACAAACGACTCAATTGCTTTGGATGAGTTCAGGAAGTCATTTACAGCCAGCGCTTTGTCCACTACCAAAATCAGGCTGTTCAGACGGGACAAAATCCAGCGATCCAACTTATGAGCCGATGGTTTGAACGGGTGCTGTGCCGGATCAAATCCGTCGATATCCGCATATAAGGTCAGAAAAGCATGTGTATTCACAAGCGTATCTACCAGCTTCGATTTAGCCTCACCTACGATTCCTTTGGAAAAACGTTTGCTATTCCATGGTGCACTATCGGACAACAATGCCCAGCGGAAAGCATCTGTACCATACTCGTCAATCACTTCCCACGGATCAATAACATTACCCTTTGATTTGGACATTTTCTGCCCTTGCTCATCCAGTACATGGCCTGTCGCCATGACAGCTTTATAAGGAGCTTTGCCAGTCAGCATAGTCGAAACCGCAAGCAAGCTATAGAACCAGCCACGAGTTTGGTCAATCCCTTCACAGATCATATCTGCCGGAAATTGTTGCTCGAACGTTTCATTATTTTCAAAAGGATAATGATGCTGTGCAAACGGCATGGAGCCGCTATCAAACCATACGTCGATCACTTCCGGTGTACGAGTCATTTCGTATTTACCGCATTGGCTACGAACCTTAATATCATCTACATATGGTTTGTGCAGCTCGATGTCCGCTGGTACGTCGCCAATCGCACGTTCCCTCAATTCAGCAATACTATGCGGAGCAAACTGTTCTCCAGTTTCCTCACAAACCCAGATGTTTAGCGGTGTACCCCAATAGCGATCACGACTGATGTTCCAATCCACCAGTTCCTCCAAAAACTTGCCAAAACGTCCTTCACGTACATGACCCGGATACCATTCGACTTCGCTGTTGTTGGCAATCAGTTGATCCTTGATCGCAGTTGTTTTGATAAACCAACTGTCCATAGCATAGTACAATAATGGAGTATCGCAACGCCAGCAGAACGGATAGCTATGCTCGTATTTTTCCTTGCTGTACAGCAGGCCTTTTTCGGACAGCATTTTTACAATATCTACATCACAGTCTTTCACAAAACGACCTGCAAAATCAGTGATTTCCTCTACATAGTTACCTTGAAGATCCACCACGTTGATGAACTCAACACCATTTTCACGACATACCCGGTAATCATCTTCACCATGCGCTGGAGCCATATGAACGATACCTGTACCGCTGGAATCTGTTACAAACTTCGCACCCAGAATCTGATTACCCTTCTCAGCCTGAAAATACGTAAATGGCGGGGTATAGGTTTGGCCAACCAGTTCTGAACCAGATAGCGTGCCAATTACTTCATGCTCGCCTTTAATGACGTCTTCAACCAGATTTTTAGCAACGATGTATACACCGTCTTCCTGCTTCACACGTGCATATTCCAGTTCAGGGTTGACGGCAAGCGCCACGTGACTCGGCAAGGTCCAAGGTGTTGTCGTCCAAGCCAGTACATATTCACCACTGCTATGCAGCTTGAATTTGGCCGTGGCACTCAGATCCTTTACATCTTTGTAGCCCTGCGCTACTTCATGAGAACTTAGCGTTGTCTGACAATCCGGACAATACGGACTCACACGATGACCACGATACAGCAGATCTTTTTCATGAATGGTCGCCAAAATGTTCCATACGCTCTCGATATAGTTATTATCCAATGTAATGTACGGGTTATCGAGGTCTGTCCAGTATCCGATCGCTTCGGTTAGATCACGCCATTGTTGCTCGTATTCAAACACGCTCGCCTTACATTTTTTTATAAACTTTTCAACGCCGTATTCTTCAATTTCAGGTTTATGGGAGATCCCCAGTTGCTTCTGTACACCTAATTCTACCGGCAAGCCATGCGTGTCCCAGCCTGCCTTACGTACGACGCGGTATCCCTTCATTGTCTGATAGCGGCCCACAAAATCCTTAATTACACGGCCCAGCACGTGACCGATATGCGGTTTACCGTTAGCTGTTGGTGGGCCCTCATAGAACACAAAATTTGGCTTTCCTTCACGATTTGTAATGGATTTACGGAATGTGTCCTCCTGCTTCCATTTGCTCAGGATGCGCAGGTCACGGGACCGTGCTTTTTCTTTAACATCCACTCTGTTCATACTGTCATACTCCCTCTCTGCTCATCATTGATTTCCCTAGCATTTCCTAAAAAAAGCAACAAAAAAGCCCCATCCCTGTAAAGGGACGAGACTGTGCTCGCGTTACCACCCTGATTCCGTAAAAATAGACCATTCTAAAAATACAGTCTCATCACGGCTCTCTGAGCCCCACTCAACTACAGCAGGGCGCCATTATAACGCATGGCAAACGGTGATTGCTTACACACGCCATACATCTTAAGCGCTTCAGCTCACTTCTCCGGGAGGATCTTCGGTCATGTTCTGAACGTTGGCTTGCACCGGAAGGCCAACTCTCTGAGGGACAAATCATGACGTACTCGTTCCCATCAACGAATTAAACATGTTAAATTCATCGAATATTAAACAGCAACATCGTTACCTTGAATAACAACCATCAGCCGACGGACGGATAATCATTGAATTCAGTATAGTATTTACAGTTATAGCCTGTTTAAAGTGAAAAGTCAACCCTAACAACGTCTAATAAAAGCTTGTCAGAAATGAAATTAATAAATTTCCTTCATCTCACGCTCGCGCTCCAGTACTTCGCGTTCCCGGTTTTCAAGAGCTTCCCAGCCGTCTTGGCTTAACAAGTCAAGCTGTGCTTCCACCAGTGTACGAAACCGTGCTCGGTAAATCGATGCCTGCTTCTTCAGCTCTTCAACCTCCAACGCGATCTTGCGGGATTTGGACAATGCTTCGTTCACAATACGGTCCGCATTTTTTTCCGCTTCCTTCACGATCAGTTGGGATTCTTTCTTGGCGTTGTTACGAACTTCATCTGCGGCTTCCTGCGCTACGATAATCGTCTTACTCAGCGTATCCTCAATGGTCGCGAAATGATCGAGCTTCTCCTGTACGTTCAACAACTCGGTGCTCAGTTCTTTATTTTCACGAATAACGCCCTCGTAATCTTTGATCACCTGATCCAAAAATTCATTAACCTGATCCTCATCATAACCGCGAAGCCGGCGGGCAAATTCCTTGTTATGTATATCCAATGGCGTTAATGGCATGCCGTCCACCTCCTATAAGATTGACAAAAATACATTTTCCGCGTCACGACGCTCACTATCATCTATCGGTCATCATACCCCGTTTTGTGAATACTGTACAGAGCAAAATCGTTCCAGTTCTTCGCTATAGCTTAATTCTTTCGACAGAAAGCTCGTGATTCCTGCCTACAGCTATACAAACTTACCAATTTTGACACGGAATCTTCCCTTTTTTGTCATCCCGTCTGTTTCAAGCACTTTGAAACGCCCAAAACCCTGCATGGAAATAACGTCTCCAGCTTTAAGTGGAGTGGATGGATTCTCCTCCACCTTCCAATTTACCCTGCACCGTCCCGCCCGAATCGGTGTTAATATTTTACTGCGGCTTAGCTTGTACACATCGCTAGCAATACCGTCCAGACGCAAAGAAGCGACCGTCAGGTCTAGCGTCTCTAATGCAACTTCCTTCGTTCGCAGACTCGCTACAGGCAATAGTTCTGTCCATACATGAACACGGTGTACCTGCTGCAAATGCATCGTCATAAAATTACCGATCTCTGAAGCTACCAATACATGACACCCATCATCTAGTACATGAATATCTCCAATTTTCCCACGTTTGATTCCAAGTCCCAGTAGGGCACCTAGATAATCACCGTGCTCAAGGGTACCTATTTTAAGATCGTCAGATGTGATGGAAAGGACCTGAATCCCCATCTCCTCACCGTCCAAATACGAATAATCGGGCGCAATCAGCGCCCGCTTTCGTTCCGAAGCCATGTATCCGCCATCTACCCTAATCGTGACCTTGTCTTCCTTCGAAGCAAGTGTCTCCAATATGTACTGTTGGCGCGGGTCCAAGAAATCAGTCAGCTTCTGCTCATGATAAGCCCCCGCATGACTGATCCATTCGGAAGCACGATCCACATAATCCCGTTCATCCGGGTGAAAATGCTCATAAATCTCAGTTCGCATAACTCCTCCTAGACGAGCTTACCAATTAAAGAAATCAAACCGTACGACGCAAAACGCAGAGCAATCAGCGCAACGATAGGTGAAATATCAATCATCCCGAAGATTGGCGGTATAAACCTGCGAAAAGGAGACAAATACGGCTCCACAAACTTGGCTAGTAAATCACCAATCACACTCTCTCTGGCATTAGGAAGCCATGACAGTAGAACATATGCAATGATCATGTACGAATAAATCTGAAATAGCCAGTAAATTACCTCGATCAAGAAAAGTTCACCTCATTCTGTTAAGTTCTTGTTCAGTGTCAGCCAGTATTTCCGTAATAGAGCCTTGAATCTCAACCGTATCTGGTGTACACAGAAAAATATTATTCCCGACCTTGGAAATACCACCACCCAATGCATACACAGTACCACTCAAAAAATCAATAATGCGTAGCGCCTGATCCTTGCGAATTCGTTGCAAATTGACAACGACGGTGCGATGGGAACGGATATGGTCGGCAATTTCCTGTGCTTCATCATAAGAACGCGGCTCATACAGGACAACTTTCACATTTTTCTGTGAATGGATGCTGACAACATTAGTGCCCTTCTGGTTCTTACGTTTATCAAAGCTTGGGGTTTCAATTTCTTGATCTTCCGGCGTATTCATAACCTCTCGCTCTATAACTTCCTCTTCTTCCTGAAGCCCCAGAAAGTTCATGAACTTATTCATTACGCCCAATGGAAATCCTCCTCTCGTCCGACCAGTACGGAACCAAGCCGCAACCAGGTCGCTCCTTCTTCAACCGCCACTTCAAAATCATTGGACATCCCCATAGACAAGTGAACGATGGGTTCTCTGGTCAAGGCTTGTCCATTTAACCTATCCCGTAATTCACGCAATCCCCGAAATACAGGCCGAGTTTTTTCCGGGTCTTCCTCATGAGGAGCCATTGTCATCAAGCCAATCACGTCCACATGTTCCAGCTCGCGAATTTGTTCCAAAAAGGGGACAACCGCCTCAGAGGACAAGCCATATTTGGACATTTCCCCAGAAATATTGACTTGCACAAAAGCTTTAACTCGCAGTCCCAGAGCAGCTGCCTTCTTATCCAATTCCTGAGCGAGTGATAAGCGGTCAAGCGAATGTATAAATTTAAATTTTCCAATTACATCTTTAACCTTATTCGTTTGGAGATGACCAATAAAATGCCACGTTCCCCGGTCACCCAGCTTACTCCATTTATCCGCAGCATCCTGCCAGCGATTTTCGCCCACATGCTCTAAGTCGCTATCCAATACCGATGTCATTGTCGCCGCCGAAACATATTTCGTGACAGCGATCACATTTACTTCATCACGCGAACGTCCGCTTCGGGCACATGCCGCTTCTACACGGGCATTCACCTCTTTAATTCGTTCCTCCAAAGACACGGGAGGACTCACCTCTCTTCCAGACCAATCCAACTCGCCATTCTTCCTGTGACGCCGCCTTCTTTGCGATATGAAAAAAACAAATCGCTACGGCTACTCGTGCATAAGGTAGTACATTCGATATGGCTCGGCAATATTCCTGCTTTCATCATAATGTGTCGATTGCATTGTTTCAAGTCAAGTAGTGTTTTACCGTCGGCTAAGGGGAAGTAAACACAACCTTCCCATTTATCATTACCCGGGCAATCATGCTCCAAAACCCGAATTCGGTTCATCACGTGCTCATCCACCTCATAGGATTCAGAACCAATGGAAGGACCAATAGCTGCTAGTATATCTGACGGCTGAGATCCATATTCGTTTTGCATGGTCTGTACCATTTTCAATGCAATTTCCGCAACGGTTCCCTTCCAGCCTGCATGCGCCAGCCCAATCACACGGCGCACTGGATCACAAAAATATAAGGGTACACAGTCTGCATAAAAAGACGTCAGCAAAATGCCAGGTACATTCGTCAATAGTCCATCTGTGTCCTGAAAAGCGGATGCACGATCCAGAAAGCCCCGCCCGCGGTCAGCAGCCTTGACCACAGCAACATGATGACCATGAACCTGTTCACCGCACGTCCACGCTTCAGCAGCGAAACCAAGTTGCTCTGCAATGAGCCGCCGGTTACGAATGACTTTCTCGGGGTCATCCCCTACATGAAACGCACAGTTTAGACTAGCGTAGGGCACCTCACTGACACCACCATGACGACCTGTAAAACCCGCTGTTAATCCCTGAACCTGCCGCTCCCAAGATTGAATATATAACAACTTCGGTACGGGACGTCCGCCATCTTGCATTGGCATAGTCCCCGTAGCCTCGGTATTCACTATAAACGGTTCCATTTTGTTCTCACCTCTACTGCCCAGTGTACCAAAAAGCCGCCGCTGTGTCTTCACAACATACTAAATTACGTGTCCCTCTTGTTCAAAAGACCCGTCGGTCATTCCGCTCCTGACGTTCGATATACGGCTTTTCCTCCCTTTCATCCGGTGGCTCATGCAATCCCTCCAATCGAACAAGCACAACATCCGAACCAATTTTCACAATGTTGCGCCACGGAATAACCAATTCGCTTCCCCCTCCAAACCAGCCCATGAATCGACTGCTGCCCGGAACCACAATAGCTTCAATTTTCCCTTGTCGTACGTCAATCTCCAGATCACTGATTTGTCCAAGACGTCGCCCATCTACAATGTTAATGACATCCTTGGTTTGAAACTCGGAAATTTTCATGGCTCTTACTGACGTTTCCGGTGCACTCACACGCATCACATCCTTTAATTCACTATATGAGCGAAAGAGCCGAAAAAATGTCCTGTAAACGCAAAAACGATCCGCACCGGGATCGTTTTTGTCACTGAATCATTCAAGCATTCATTTCATTAGGACTTTACATGTTTTTGCATTTGCTGTATAGCCGACTTCTCTAATCTTGAAACCTGGGCTTGAGAGATACCGATTTCGTCGGCAACCTCCATTTGCGTCTTTCCTTCATAAAAACGCATAGACAATATCATCTTTTCACGCTGGCCCAGGCGATGCATCGCTTCCCGCAGAGCGATTTCCTCAATCCATGAGACGTCTTTATTTCTGTCATCACTGATCTGATCCATCACATAGATTGGGTCGCCCCCGTCGTGATATATCGGCTCGAACAGCGAAACCGGATCCTGAATTGCATCCAACGCGAACACAACATCTTCTTTAGGCACATTCAGTGCCTCTGAAATTTCAAAAATCGTTGGTTCCCGCGAGTTCAGATTCGTCAGACTGTCCCGCACCTGAAGCGCCTTATATGCAATATCCCGTAACGAACGGGATACACGGATCGGATTGTTATCCCGCAAATAACGGCGGATCTCTCCGATAATCATCGGCACCGCGTAAGTGGAGAACTTTACGTTTTGCGAAAGGTCAAAATTATCAATCGCCTTCATTAGGCCGATACATCCTACCTGAAACAAATCGTCCACAAACTCTCCCCGATTGTTAAATCGTTGAATCACACTCAGGACGAGTCGGAGATTGCCGTTGACCAATTTTTCTCTGGCTGATCGTTCATTATTTTGCTGAAGTGATGTGAACAACTCGCGCATTTCTGCATTGGTTAATACCGGCAGTTTGGCGGTATCCACACCGCAAATTTCCACTTTGTTTCGGGTCATCGTGTCTTACCTCCCAAGGAGCAACATTAATGTACATTATCTCCTGAGGGCATTTTTTTATTCGCCGTTTCCATCGCTTCCGGATATACCCATGCATTATACCATTTTATTAAATTCTTTTCGTAAGCGCTTTATTATTCGTTTTTCCAGACGCGAAATATACGATTGCGAGATACCCAACAGGTCAGCAACATCCTTCTGTGTCTTCTCTTCTCCGTCTTGTAAGCCGAAGCGCAGCTCCATAATCAAACGCTCTCGATCCGTCAACTTATCCAGTGCTTTATGCAATAATTTACGGTCTACCTGCTCTTCAATATTACGGTAAATGGTATCATTTTCCGTCCCCATCACATCGGAAAGCAACAACTCGTTACCGTCCCAATCAATATTCAGAGGCTCATCAAAAGAAACTTCCGTTCTTGTTTTACTATTGCGACGCAAATACATCAAAATCTCATTCTCAATGCATCGGGACGCATAGGTGGCAAGTTTGATTTTCTTCTCCGGATCAAAAGTGTTAACCGCTTTGATTAGTCCAATAGCACCGATGGATACGAGATCTTCAATGTTGATGCCCGTATTCTCAAATTTGCGGGCAATATATACGACTAACCGCAAATTTCTTTCGATTAGCATCGACCGTACTGCCGCATCTCCAGAAGAAAGTTTTCCCAGCAAATATTCTTCTTCGTCTCTCGTCAGCGGTGGGGGGAGCGCCTCGCTGCCGCCAATATAATAAATTTCTTCACTTTTCAGCCCAAGTAAAAATAAAATACGATAATATTGCAGTTGCAACGCTAGCCTAATTTTCATCTTCAATTTCATCTGTTCCCGCATATCATTCTCCCCCTTTTGAAAATAGTGCAATTCCTGCTGTGCTCCGTGCATTTCACCATTGGATATTTCTTGTCGCCTTCAAACATCATTTTGTGTTATGCTCCATCATCCTGATTCTGTAAAATGTTCACTCAAATGTGCATCTCGTTTCTGGTTGGTATCAGCACTGCCCCCTTCTTGTGCCGTCACATCCGGGTGGATGATGGCGCGATACTTCCCCTCTGCCGACAATGTTCCCCCGTCCAAGCCAATCAACACTCGATGATGTACAAAATGAACCCCATTCATCACCACCTCTACCCGGTCTGGTTTAAGGGCAAGCATAAAGGAATGACTGCGGTTAATTCCACGATAGGGGACGAGACGAACACGATCCTGCCAGCTAAACGATTCGTCTCCCAGTTCCATCACCAGTTGGTCAGCATTACCCTCAGAACATTTTTGGAGCCAGGAAGCGGGCAAATACGACTCCCACAATGCTGCCTCCATGACCATCACCGGGGTTCGGGTCAAAGGATCATGGAGCTGGTTACCTGTATCCAACAAGCCTGTACACTCAATATGATCCTGCCCAATCCACACCTGCACTTGTCCCAGAAACCCACTCATCCTTTCTGTGCGCTGCTTTGAGGACTGCACAATTCGAAAGAAAAGCATCACTCCGCCAAATGCGCATAAAATAAACCAGAATGCAATTTTCAGTTCAAAAGACATTCCTCCTGAAGCGGTGTACCAGATGCCATTAAACAATTCCCCCGTATTTTGGAGAAAATAATGCATCCCCAAAATGCCACCTGCAGCTACAAAATTGATCATGTAAAAGGCACCCATTGTACGAAGATACTTTTGCATGCTGCCAAATCCAAAAGCCACCAGCAGCATTATGACCGATAATGCCAGTTTGATCAGGAACGTAAATAAAAAGGACAGTTCCGGCACAAACATCATGACCACGTACATTGCGCCGATTCCAGCTGAAGCCATCAACCTCCACCACACCGGACGGATTTTTCTCATCCAAGCGGTGACCATCAGCAGCACAGCATCAATGAACAAATTGGCCAAAAAAATCAAGTCGATATAAACAACCAAGGCTTCACCCGCCCAGCGTTTGCAGGATAGGCTTAAGTATAGTAGTCATGCTGTTCAAAGTCTGTCTAACGGTGGGGACGGTGACCGACTAATTTTGTCGGAAAGAGGAGAAGCACCTGAACTGCAGGATACGGAAAACAGAAAGAAGCCCGCATCTCCAGGGAGAATGCGGGCAGTCTGAATTGAAACTAGTTATCGTTATTATTATTGCGCGAACGGTTACGTAAAAATGTAGGAATGTCTAATTGATCACTGCTTTGAGTGTTACCAAATGGACGCAAGTTAGGAGAGCCTTTTTCCGCCGATTCAGAAGTAGCCGGGTTAGCTGCCGGTTTACGTCCCGGTGCTGGTTGACTTGGCTTGCCTTCAAAGCCAGTGGCAATGACGGTAACCTTGATCTCTTCTTTCAACTCTTCGTCAATGATAGCACCAAAAATCATGTTTACTTCCGGATCGGAAGCCGATGTTACAATTTCAGCTGCTTCATTAACCTCATACAGAGACAGGTTGTTGCCGCCAGTGATGTTCATAATCACACCGCGAGCACCTTCAATGGATGTCTCCAACAACGGGCTCATGATCGCCTTGCGTGCTGCTTCAGCCGCACGATTTTCACCAGTTGCTTCGCCAATCCCCATCAAAGCGGAGCCACGCTCCGTCATGATCGTCTTAACGTCAGCAAAGTCAAGGTTGATTAGACCCGGTACAGCGATCAAATCTGAAATACCTTGTACCGCCTGACGCAGAACATTGTCCGCTTCACGGAATGCTTCCAACATCGGGGTTTTCTTGTCCACAATTTCAAGCAAGCGGTCATTCGGGATTACAATCAAAGTGTCTACTTTTTCTTTTAATCCCTCAATACCAAGTTCAGCTTGATTGGAGCGCTTACGCCCTTCAAACGTGAACGGTCGGGTTACCACGCCTACGGTCAGCGCGCCGCATTCCTTGGCAATTTCAGCAATGACAGGAGCCGCTCCGGTTCCTGTACCGCCACCCATTCCCGCCGTTACGAATACCATATCCGCACCTTTGAGCGTATTCATAATGAGCTCACGCGACTCTTCAGCCGCTTTTTTACCCACATCCGGGTTAGCGCCAGCACCCAGACCGCGGGTCAGCTTATCGCCAATTTGAAGCTTATGCTCAGACTTCGCTAAATGAAGTGCCTGGGCATCTGTATTGACTGTAATGAACTCCACACCCTGAACACCATTTTCGATCATTCGGTTAACCGCATTGCTGCCGCCGCCTCCGACGCCGATCACTTTAATTTGAGCCAAGCTCTCCATTTCAAAATCAAATTCCAACATACTATTCCATCTCCCCCTCAATGTGCATGGATGGCCCGTCCATGATTGGCATAATTAGCAATGAACGTTATATAAATTCACTGAACATATTTTTTAAGCGTTCAATCAACCCCTGCTTTTGCTCGCCTTCCGCAACGGGACTACTGCTTTTGGTTCGGTTAGTCGGCTTCTTGGCACTTCCGCCACTGTTGCTAACGCTAGTCGATCTTCCGCGATAGTAACGAATAGCATTATGCAAGATTCCTACTCCGCTCGTGTAGCCCGGATCCCTTACACCGATAAAATCAGGTACGGCGATCCTTACGGAAGCGGCCAGTTCGCTTTGTGCCACCTGAAGTACACCAGGCATGGAGACGGTGCCTCCGGTAAGTATATAACCTCCCGGAAGCTCTGTGTAACCCAAGCGCTTAACTTCCGCCTGAATGAGTTGAAAAATTTCCTGCACTCTCGGCTCAATAATAGCAGCCAAATCCTGCTGGTTAAACTCCTTATCCACATTACTGCCGATACGTGTCACTTTAAAGACGACATCGATTGCCGCATCATCATACCATGCGCAGCCGTATTTAAGCTTTACTTTTTCGGCTTGATCGGTAAGGGTTCTCAGTCCGTAGGCAATATCATTGGTTACAAACTCTCCACCAATCGGAAGTGTTGATGTGGCAACAATCGTTCCTTCCTGGAAAATGGCAACATTCGTAGAACCTGCACCAATATCCACCAGAACTGAACCCATCACCTTTTCATCCTTCGAAAGAGACAATTGTCCGGCTCCAAGAGGCAGCAAGACCAGATCTTTAATCCTCAAGCCAGCTTTCTCAACGCAGCGCAACAGATTATGTATCGGGGTCTTGCCTCCAGTAACAATCGTAGCCTCTACTTCGAGACGAACTCCAATCATACCGCGAGGGTCCTGAATGCCTTCAAGGCCATCAACGACGTACTGCTTGGCTACCACGTCAATAATTTCTCTCTCCGGTGGTACGGCAATAACTTCAGCTGCCTTCAGTACACGCTCAATGTCCTCCTCACCGATTTCACGGTCCTCGTTGGACACGGCTACTACGCCATGACTATTTTGCAGGCCAATATGATTGCCTGAAATCCCCACATACACTTCTGTTATTTGAATACCAACCATGCGTTCTGCGTGATCCACGGCGTTACGGATTGATTGCACGGTTTGATCAATGTCTACAATTGCACCTTTGCGAATCCCTTCCGAGTCGGCAGATCCAACTCCAATAATATTAAAGGTTCCATTATTCATTTCCCCAATAATAGCCCGAACTTTGGATGTACCGATGTCCAAACTAACAATGATGTCATTGTTGCTCAAGTCTGTGGCACCTCCTGACTCCAAAATGAATTTCGTTCTTTAAACACACTCTGTACATATTCAACAAACTCCATGCTTTCCCTCTTTTTTCTACAAATTTTTTAGAAGCCAATTTATGGTTGCAGTCACATAAAAATTTGAAGAAAAAAGAAGGAGGCAAGTCTATTACCCATAAAATCAATTCTAGCATTTTTTCACATCACTGAGTAGTATCTTTTTCTTGGCTCTCTTCACTCGTATCTGGTTTGAACGGAACGTAGGAATCCGCCTCCAACATGGTGATCAAACCTGGATCTTCTGTTTCTAGCACCTGATTCAAATAGCTGATTTTAGAATTCAGTAGAGAAACGGTTGTTATAACCTCAAACTGGGAACGTGTGTACATTTTGATGCGGTCCGGAAAAGAAGGAATCGGCGCAGGAATGATTTCCGAAATATCGGCAGTCCATTCCCCCGGAATGCGTGATAAAGCATCACACAGCTTCGCTTTGTACGGATCATCAGATTTCCATTTGGTCAAAATAGGCTTCTCAACGGCTATTCCGCTACTCCCCACGCCCACGCTTGTCCCATTCGCTAGAATAGCACGAAGGCTCCCGTCACTCTGCAACTCGTAAGCGACCGTAGCAAACTCTTTAATGTGAATAGCAATAATACCCGGAAACTGCTTGTCCACTGTGACTTGCTGTATCGATTGAATTTCTCGCAACTTCTCAGAGATGTCAGATGAACTGACTCCGAAATACTGATCTCCAACAGCCAGACCGCTTCGGTTAAGAAGCTGGTCTCGGGTCGAAAATACATTACCATCAAAACGAATTTCAGAAACCCGACTCAACGAAGAACGGAAAAAGAGAACAGCGAGCAATACGATAAACAACAAAATGAGAAGAATAGTAATCTTCCGGCTTGTTCTTTTTTTCGTTCTGTTCTTTCTAAGAACAGGTATTTGAGCATTTGGCATAGCTTCTCTCCACAAAAGCCTTTTGTCCCCCCGTTAATGGAGGGACATTACAGGCATTAATTTACGAAATCCAGTTGCTCCGTCACCGGAGACTGACGGCTCATTCGGGCACCCAGTCCCTGAAAAAGACGCTCGATCCGGTCATATCCTCTGTCAATATGATGAACCTGCTCGACAACGGTACGTCCTTGAGCCGCTAGACCCGCTATGACCAGCGCAGCCCCTGCCCGCAGATCGGTAGCCTCTACCGTAGCCCCGTACAGACGTGAAACTCCTCTTATAAAGGCAGCATTTGCATCAACCGTAATATCAGCACCCATTACATTTAGTTCATCCACATGTTTGAATCGGCTTTCGAAGACGGTCTCTTTCATGACACTAAATCCGTCCGCCAAAGAAAGCAGAACCATGACCTGAGATTGCAAATCCGTCGGAAAAGACGGGTAAGGGGAGGTAACGATCCTCTCCACTGCTTTGGGACGACTCATACAACTTACGGTCATTATATCATTCAAGATGCCGACTTGAACACCAGCCCGCCTGAGGACATGAATCAGGGCAGACAAGTGGGATGGATTGCAGTGTGTCAACGACACACTTCCTCGTGTAGCTGCAGCTGCGATCATAACCGTTCCAGCAACTATGCGGTCAGGAATGACCTCATACGTACACGGATTGAGGCAACTGACCCCCGTAATTGTAATCGTGTCGGTTCCAGCACCGATAATGCGGGCTCCCATGGCATTCAAGAAGTTTTGTAAATCCTGAATCTCCGGTTCCCTCGCTGCATTGGTGATTGTTGTTCGTCCTTCAGCCAACGCAGCGGCCATCATAATATTTTCCGTTGCACCTACACTCGGGAAATCCATGTGGATGTCCGAGCCGATCAGCTTGTGGGCCCGAAACGTAATTTGCTCGTCTTTTTCCTCTATCTCTGCGCCAAGAGCTTTTAAGCCCTCTAGGTGAAGATCAATTTTGCGCTCGCCTATGGCACAGCCTCCGGGCTGGTAAATAGAAACTTCTCCATATCTGGCGAGCAGCGGTCCCATCAGAAAGATAGATGAGCGCATTTGCTTCATCAAATCTTCCGGAATTTGGAACGTTCGGACGGACGACGTATCCACGTATACCGTTTCCTCTTCATGTCGGCATGTACAGCCTAGTCTTTCAAGGATGTGCAGCATGACCTTAATGTCTAAAAGATGGGGCACATTCCGAATTTCTACCTTACCTTGTGCAAGTAAGCTCGCTGCAAGAATAGGTAGTGCCGCATTTTTTGCCCCATGGATACGTATGGTGCCTGACAGGGGACGGCCTCCCTCAATCACCAATTTGTCCAATGTATCACCTCCGAGTTTACCGCTCACCCACTACGAAAACCTCCGGAACTAGCTTGATGCCGGTTTGAGATGATATTGTACTTTGAATATGCTTCATTAGGGTAAGCACGTCCTCTGCTGTCGCTTGACCGGTATTTACAATGAAATTGGCATGCTGTACAGATACCTCTGCGCCTCCCGCCTTCAAGCCCTTGAGACCTGCGCTCTCAATAAGACGGGCAGCATAGTCTCCTGGAGGATTGCGGAACACGCTTCCTGCACAAGCTAACTGTAGCGGCTGAGTCAGCCGACGGCGGTCTTTAAAAGCCGCAAGCGCTGCTGAAATTTCCTCGCGGTCGCCCCGCTTCATCCGAAACACTGCCTCTGTCACCATTCCACGTTGCTCATGCAACACAGAGTGACGATAGCTGAAATGCATATTCTCGGCATCATACACAGCCAATTCCCCTGTATCCAGCACAATCTCAGCGGACTGGAATATTTGTGACACATCAGACCCATGGGCGCCAGCGTTCATGTAGACAGCCCCACCGACCGATCCTGGGATACCACCAGCAAATTCAAGACCGGATAGGCCCTGTTTGCTGGCCATAACGCACAGTTTGACCAGTGAAACGCCTCCTCCAGCAACGATCTGTTCATCTTCAAAATGAACATAATCAAATCCTGGTCCCAGCTTGATCACAAGTCCCCGTATCCCTTTGTCAGAGACGAGCATGTTGGAGCCCCGCCCCAACTGCATCCAGGGAATTCCGTGCTCGCTAGCCAGCTTCAAAACTCTTGCCAGCTGCTCTTTGGTATCCGGGATGACAAGTGCATCCGCAGGGCCTCCAATCTTCCATGTCGTATATTTGGACAGCGGCTCATGCTCCAGCACTTTTCCGATATCATGCTCCGCTAATAATGGCATCCATTGCTGCATTGTACTGAAACCTCCTTGTTGCTTGCCCCGCATGGTTATAAGGCTCTCACCTGACAACCGGCAGCCTGAGTGATGGTCACAATCTATAGGGTATCCTATGTAAATACCATCCGGTGTGTGACAACCGCCCAATTCTACGCTGCAAACTACCTTTTACGGGCAAGACGCTCCATTTCTTTTACTAAAATATCCGCTGAGTCAGGCTTGCCAAGCGCAGACGCCGACTCCGCCATGCGACTCCGCCATGCCTTATCCTTCATAATTCCCGTTATAGATTGAAACAGGGCCGGGCCACTCAGTTCCTTTTCTACAATCATGACGGATGCGCCTGCCTTTTCAAGGGTACGAGCATTAGCCTCCTGATGGTTATTCGTCACATTAGGTGATGGGATCAGAATGGACGGAATGCCGAGCGATGTAATCTCTGCCAAGAAGGACGCACCTGCACGATTAACAATTAAAGAAGTACAGGCCAGCACCTCTGGCATATTGTGAATATAGGGAAGCACATGTAGATGATTGGGCAATGAGCCGATCTGATTCCGTATGCTATCCAGCGTTTGCTCGTAATAAGATTCTCCGGTTACATATACAAAATGGACGTCTTTCAGTTGCGAAAGTTGCGGAGCCATTGCAATCATGGCGTCATTAATGGCCTTCGCTCCCCTGCTGCCACCGACCACAAGGACAACTGAGCTGTCCATCGGAACCCCAATCGTAGCAAATCCCCGATCCCGGTTAGCCAAACGAACTGTTGTAGCACGCGGGTTCCCGGTGTAAAGTACATTTTTAGCTTTGGGAAAAGCTCCTTCTGAGCCTTCAAAGCTAACAGCCACTGTATCCACATAGCGACTCAGAAATGTATTAGTCAGCCCTGGAATTGCATTTTGCTCATGAATAATGCTGGGAATTCCCAACTTGGAAGCTGCATAAACGACGGGGCCACATACATATCCCCCAGTTCCAATAACGACATCTGGCTTAAATTTCTTTAATAATGCTTTGGATCTGCGAACCCCATTGAAAAAACGCATGATCGTTTTTATATTTTCCACAGACAAGCTGCGACGAAATCCTGTGATATCAATAGCCTCAAATGGAATTTTTTCCTGAGGAACCAACTTACTTTCGAGTCCTCGTTGACCGCCAATGTATAAAAATTCAGCGTCTGGATCAATTTCTTCGCACTGTCTGGCTACGGCCAACGCCGGATAAATATGCCCTCCGGTGCCGCCGCCGCTCAACACGACGCGCATAAACGTTCACCTCGCATAACGTGATAAATTTAGTAAAATGCCCAGAGCAGTTAGCATTAAGGTCAGAGAAGAACCTCCATAGCTGATTAAGGGCAGTGTTATTCCTGTCACCGGCATTAAACCGATAACGACACCAATATTAATGACGACCTGTACGGCAACCATTGCGACAATACCCACCGCAAGCAAACTACCATAGGTATCCGGAATGGTTATAGCGACA
Source organism: Paenibacillus peoriae (assembly GCF_022531965.1). Taxonomy (GTDB): domain Bacteria; phylum Bacillota; class Bacilli; order Paenibacillales; family Paenibacillaceae; genus Paenibacillus; species Paenibacillus polymyxa_D. The sequence continues at coordinate 3,755,202 of NZ_CP092831.1, forward strand.
CGCATTCCTCTCCACACGAGAACCAAAAAGAGCCCCAGCACCGTCATTCCACCGATAAAGCCAAGCTCCTCCGCCAAAATGGAAAAAATAAAATCAGTTTGCGGCTCAGGAACGTAGCTATATTTTTGTCGACTCATGCCGAGTCCCAAGCCCGCCAGCCCGCCAGGACCAATCGCATATAGCGATTGAATAATTTGATAGCCTGCGCCAAGCGGATCGGACCAAGGGTCCAGAAAAGCTGTGATGCGCTGGAGTCGATAAGGCGCAGCTGCAATCAGTGCAGCAAACCCCGCTGCTCCCGACAGAGCTAGCAGACCGAGATGCTTCATACGCGCGCCTGCCGTAAATACGATGAGCATGGACGCTCCCATCATTACCGTACCTGTGCCCAAATCGGGCTGGAGCATAATAAGCCCAAAAGCCAGTCCCATGAGTCCAAGCGGCGGCAACAGGCCGCGCGTAAAAGAGCTAATATCATAATCAGGACGACTGAGCCAACGAGCGAGAAAAAGAATCATACCCAGCTTCATAAACTCGGAAGGCTGAATGCCGAAAGAGCTAATACCGAGCCAGCTTCGTGCCCCGCCTCTTACTACACCAATGCCGGGAATTAATACGGCAACCAGCAGCGCTAGACAGATCAACAATACGACCTTGGCATATTTCTGCCAGACCCGGTAGTCCGTTCTGGCAGTAAAGTACATCGCTACTAGGCCGAGCCCCGCAAACAGCAATTGTCGCTTAACAAAATAGTAGGAGTCCCCGTACTCGTGAAAAGCGAGGACGGCGCCCGCACTATATACCATAACCATGCCGATGGCTAATAAGCTTACAATACAAACGAAAAGCCATAGATCCGGCGCTGGACGAGACTGCTTCATCAGGAGGCCACCCCTTGCATAAAAGTAGGGGCTTATCCAACCCCCCTACTTACAATTTATGCGCCGCCTCTTTAAAAATACGTCCACGCTCTTCATAGGATCGGAACATATCCCAGCTTGCACAGGCGGGTGAGAGTAATACCACATCTCCCGTCTCAGCAAATTCAGAAGCCTTGTTCACAGCCTCCACGAGCGTAGCGGCGGCATCCTCCCCATTATCGACGACCTTGACATGCTCTATTCCGGCCTGCTTGGCCCGCTCAGCCAGCTTATGCCGTGTCTCACCCAGGAGCACAACGGCTTTCACACCTTCCTGTAAAGAAGGTACGAGCTCTGTATAATCAGAGCCACGATCCAATCCTCCGGCAATGAGTACAATAGGCTGCTTAAAGGAAGATAAGGCCATCATCGTTGCTTTCGAATTGGTTGCTTTGGAATTATTGTAATAAGCTACACCAGCGTGTTCTAAAACATATTCAAGCCGATGTTCTACGCCGCGAAAAGTACTTAATGGTTCCGCCAAATTTGCTGGTTCTGCGCCTGCAGCAATGGCGATTGCGCAGGCAGCAAGAGCATTTTCTACGTTAAAACGACCCGGAAGTCCAATCTCAGCTATGCCTATAATGGGATGCAGCACACCATTTCCATCGCGGTATACGATGCTACGTTCAATATCGTCCGTCACATCCGGTATGTATGGCGGATCAGCGAACAACCCTTCCTGCAAACGTTCTGTCATAGAGAACGGAAGCAGCTTCGCTTTTATATAGGGTACCAGCTCCCGGCAGACGGGGTCGTCCCAGTTCACCACCGCAGTATCCGCCGCCGTTTGATTGGCAAATAGACGCGCCTTGGATGCAACGTAGTCCTCCATGCCTCCGTGGTAGTCCAAATGGGTCTCTGCTACATTGAGCAGGCAGGCCACAGCGGGCTTGAAATCCTTTGTTCCTTTTAACTGAAAGCTGCTCAGCTCCACAACCATCCACTCATCCGACTTGGCGTCCACAGCCGCCTCACATAAGGGCGTACCGATATTACCAGCCACGATTGGATTCATGCCGGATGCCTCCAACAGCTTGCCTACCCAAGTGGTCGTGGTCGTCTTTCCGTTGGAGCCAGTAATTCCGATGATCGGAGCTTTACATAGATGGTAGGCGACCTCAACCTCGGTCACAACCTCAATGCCGAGCTCGACAGCTTTCTGTACGGGAGGGGCCGTATAAGGAATGCCTGGATTTTTGACAACCAGCTTCACTCCATGATGAATCAACCCCTCTGGGTGACCCCCGCATAAAACGGAAATTCCCAAAGCCTCTAATTCAGAAGCTTCGGGACATTGTTCCCTATCTTTTTTATCATTGACTGTCAGCTTCGCTCCGGCCTGGTGCAGCACCTTGGCAACTTGCACGCCGCTTTTGGCCAGACCGATAATGACGACTTCCTGATCTCTGTATGCGTCTGGATGGTTCATTGGTCTACAACCCCTTGTTGAGATAAAGTCCGAGTCCTGCCAACAGCAGTCCTACAGCCCAGAATGTAATAACTACGCGCCATTCGGACCAGCCGGACAGCTCGAAATGATGATGAATCGGGCTCATTTTGAAAATACGCTTGCCACGTGTTTTAAAGGAAGCTACCTGCAAGACCACGGACAGCATTTCAATTACGAATACACCGCCGATAATGAGAAACAAAATTTCGCTTTTCGTAACGATGGCAATGGCACCTATGGCGCCGCCGATTCCCAGCGAGCCTGTGTCACCCATAAACACCTTGGCAGGATGAGCATTATATACTAGAAATCCTAGTACAGCGCCGATCATAGCTGCTGAGCATACTGCTGCCGGAAGCGAGGTTGCCTGAATCGCGACAATGGCATAAGCAGCAAAGGCAATGGCACTTGTACCGGACAGCAGCCCGTCCAGCCCATCCGTGAAATTGACAGCGTTGCTAATTGCCAGCATCATGATAATGATGAACGGATAATAGAACCAGCCGCCCCAATCAAATGACCATGACGTTCCAGGGATGCCGATCGCAGTACTATGATCATTGCTAAGCAGAAGCCAGCACATGATCGCGCCAAACAATAATTGTCCAAACAGCTTTTGACGCGCCGTCAGGCCTAACGAGCGTTTGAATACAATTTTGATATAGTCGTCCAAAAAGCCGATCAGCCCAAAGCCGAGCGTAGCAACCAGCAGAACGTAAAAGTCCGTATTTTTGATAGCTGAAAACTTAAGAAAGGTCAGCGTAAAAGCCACCAGAATCACGATACCGCCCATTGTAGGCGTACCTATCTTTTTAAGATGGCTTTGTGGCCCGTCATCCCGGACCTGCTGGCCAAATTTCATTCGCCGCAGCAGCGGAATGAGCAGTGGAGCGGCAATGACCGCCAGTATAAACGATACGACGATCGTCAGCAGTAATAATTGAATATCCATGGGAGTCTCCCTCTCGTCAACATCAGTTCTGTAGCGGACCGTTTTTCAGCGCATCCACAATTTCTTCTAGTCGCATCCCTCTGGATGCCTTAACCAGCACAATATCATTGGCGTGGAGATGAACCCGCAAATGCTGGATCAACTCTTGCTTATCTGTATAAGCGTGCACGTTAACAGCTGGCATCAACCCTTGCGCGCCCTGTGCAATCGAAGTGCCTAACGCACCGTAGGTAAACAGTACCTCTACGTCGTGCTTTGCCGCGAAAATTCCAATTTCCTCATGGAATTGCTTTTCCTCAGGTCCCAGCTCCAGCATGTCACCAAGTACGGCGACTTTACGTCCATCCGTTTTATACGCAGACAACGTCTGAATTGCAGCCTTCATTGAAGCCGGACTGGCATTATAAGCGTCGTTTAGCACAGTAAGTCCATTAGGACAGTTCACGACCTCAATACGCATGCCCGTCAGTTTTAAAGACGACAACCCTTTACGTATATGATCTGCATCGACATTGAAATGACGCGCTACCGCCAGTGCTGCCAAACCATTTACAACATTGTGCTGTCCAAGCAAGGGAAGTCGGAAAGCCTCTTTGCCAGATTGGGCTGTTATGAATAAGCTACCTTCTCCATCCGAAGTGATTTCAGTTGGATAGTCATCGTTGCCTGCAGCTAGCCCGAACGTAAATAATTTTAAACCTTCAGGCTTGACCGTTTCAGACTCCGCCAACACTTGTGAAAGCAGTGGTTCATCCCCGTTGTAGATCAGCAAACCACCGGGCTTAAGGCCACTTGTGATTTCCAACTTTGCACGAGCGATTTCCGCACGAGAACCAAGCTGCAGCAAGTGCGATTCGCCTATGTTCGTTATGATAGCTACATCTGGTTGGGCAATATTAGCCAGCAGACGAATCTCTCCACGTCCACTCATGCCCATCTCCAGAATGAGAATATCTGTATCCTGCGGCATGGACAGTACCGTTAAAGGCAAACCGATATGATTGTTATAATTTCCTTCGGTTTTGTGTACTTTAAAAGTCGTGCCCAGCAGAGCGTTTACGATGTCTTTCGTTGTCGTCTTGCCGTTGCTTCCCGTGATCCCAACGACAGAAACGCCAGTCTCGCGTAAGTATGCAGCTGCTAGATGCTGAAGGGCTTCTAACGTATCCTCTACCTCAATAGCGTTCTCAGCCGGAGGTACGCCATGATCCTTTTGCCATAAAAATGCAGCTGCACCTGCCTCACTTACGATCTGCTGCACATAATTATGCCCATCAAATCGTTCGCCCACGAGTGGAACAAACAACCCTTGGCTCTGCGGCCTGCGAGAATCTGTAAAAACGCCTTCGACTATCTGTTCGGCGTCCGCTTCTCCGTGAAGTGTTCCTTCACACATAGATGCAATCTGACCGGTTGTTCTTTTCATCACTTGGATAAACCCCTTATCGCTTCTTTGGCTACGATGCGGTCATCGAATTCATGCACCGTTTTTCCGATCAACTGGTAAGTCTCATGACCTTTTCCCGCAATCAATACTACATCGTCAGGGCTTGCCATTTCAACAGCTTTATGAATTGCAGTTCTGCGATCCACGATCAATTCGTATCGTTCTGCGGGTATACCTTCATCAATCAGCCCTTGTTCGATGTCTTTCAAAATCACTTTCGGGTCCTCTGTTCGCGGATTGTCGGAAGTAATAAACGAATGATCACTGTAACGCGCAGCAATTTTCCCCATCAACGGACGTTTCGTACGATCCCGGTCACCGCCGCATCCAAATACACACCATACTTTACCGACCGCAAATTCCTTTACGGTGCGAAGGACATTTTCCAATCCGTCCGGTGTATGGGCATAGTCTACAATAACAGCAAAGGGCTGACCCGCATCTACAGGCTCTACCCGCCCATCTACGCCTGCGATAGACTCTAGACTCCTCTTGATATCCGCCAGCGAAATTCCCTCCAGCAGAGCTGCGGTAATGGCCGCCAGTGCGTTGTACACATTGAACTTGCCCACCATTCGAAGCTCAATATCGGTATCTCCTTTAAAAGTGGACACATGGAAGAAGGTTCCCTTGGCACCAATAGTGATACGAGATGCCTGCACATCAGATTCCTTTTCCACGCCGTATGTAATCACTTGGGCCGCAGTTTGAGCCTGCAAATAGGAAGAAGCCGGATCGTCTGCATTCAGAACAGCATATTTGCTATCTGATGCATCGCGCGAGAAAGCATTTCCCAACCTAGAGAACAAAAGTCCTTTTGCAGCACGGTACTCCTCCATTGTGTTGTGGTAGTCCAGGTGGTCCTGCGTCAGGTTTGTAAATATAGCTGTGCGAAAATCAGTTCCCTTGACGCGACCCTGCTCCAACGCATGTGAGGATACTTCCATGACACAGCATTGAACCCCCTGCTCTGCCATATTTCCCAGATAACGTTGAAGTTCCACCGCTTCGGGCGTAGTGCCAGACATTGGATAAGACTGACCACCGTAACGCATTTGAATCGTACCAATCAGTCCGGTGTTCACCCCGGCGTCCTTCATGATCTTTTCAATCAGATAAGTTATCGTTGTTTTACCGTTGGTTCCGGTTATGCCGATCATGCGCATGCGTCGGCTCGGTGAATCAAACATATAATCCGCCAAAACCGCCATGGCATGTCGTGCATCCTTAACTACAAGCTGCGGAACAGGTACATCCAGTTCCCGTTCAACGACCAAAGCTGCCGCTCCGGACGCAATTGCCTGCTCAGCATAGTCATGTCCGTCCACTGTAAAACCTGGCAGACACAGAAATAAATCTCCCGGTTGCACTCGACGTGAATCCGCCCCGATTCCTCGGCAATCCACTGTACCGTCACCCACGACACGGGAGACGGCCAGCAGTGAAGCCAATTGTTGAAGCTGCATCTTTCATTCCTCCATTGCTCTCTCGTTATTCATAGTATGGTATAAAATGAACCTATCAATCCCCCATGTAAATACGGATCGTTGATCCCCGCTCCAATCTGGAGCCCGGCTTCGGCGCCTGACTCACGACCGTCTTGCCTGACCCGGATTTTACGAGCATAAAGTTCATATTCATATCTTCGTACAAATCAGCTGCAGTAGCACCTACCAGATCAGGTACCGTTTCGATCGGATTTTCTCCATACTTGTACTCTTTGGCAATTTGATTGGTGCGAGGTGGTATTTTTAAGGCAATCAGCGCGTCCTTTAAAATATTTTGCACGATTGGCGCAGCAACAACCCCGCCGAATTGAATGCCCTTCGGGTTATCGACAGCGGTATAGACGACGATTTGCGGATCATCTGCCGGTGCAAAACCAATAAAGGATACAATATGCTCCGAGGAAGAATAACGCCCGTTAATCACCTTTTGTGCTGTCCCCGTTTTACCTCCCACCCGGTAGCCTTCAATAAAAGCAGGACGACCTGTACCTTTAGCAACGACACTTTCCAGCGCTTCCCTTACCTGTCGGGAGGTGTCCTCTGAAATGACCCTACGTACCAGTTCTGGTTCTACTTTTTCCAGCACTTTTCCGGTTCCCGGCTGAACCCAACCTTTTGTAATGTGAGGCTTGTAAAGATTACCGCCATTGATTGCCGCTGATACAGCCGTAACCTGCTGGATCGGGGTGACAGACACCCCTTGACCAAAAGCGGTCGTCGCCAGTTCTACAGGACCTACCTGAGGTAGCTTGAACAAAATGCCGTTGCCCTCACCAATCATGTCGATCCCCGTTTTGCTGCCGAAGCCAAAATTGCGAATGTACTTGAACAGTGTTTCTTTGCCTAACCGCTGCCCCAATGTTACAAAACCAGGGTTGCAAGAATTCTCCACCACTTGAAGGAAAGTTTGGCTCCCATGTCCGCCTTTCTTCCAGCAACGCAGGCGTGCTCCACCGACTTCAATATATCCCGGATCAAAAAAACGGTCATTTTTGAGATTGACCTTCTTTTCTTCCAAGGCAGCCGCCAATGTAATAATTTTAAAAGTAGACCCAGGTTCATATGTCATCCAGATAGGCAGATTTCGATTGTAGATTTCAGGCGCATATTGCTTGTATAGCGCTGGCTCATAGCTTGGTCGTCCAGCCATGCCTAATATTTCACCCGTCTTGGGGTTCATAGCTATAGACAACGCGGACTTCGCCTGAAATTTGACCATGGCTTGGTCAAGCTCCCGCTCCATAATGGACTGCACAGACTTATCAATGGTTAATTGTAAATTCAGTCCATCCTTCGGTTCAATGTATTTTTCGGAAGAACCTGGCATCAGACGACCACCTGCATCTGATAAATATGCAATACTTCCGTCAATTCCCCGAAGCTTACTGTTTTGCTGCTTCTCTACGCCTGTCAGCCCTTGATTATCAATTCCTGTAAACCCAAGAATATGAGCGGCTAGATCACCATAAGGATAATAACGTTTGTTGTCTTCAGCAACAACGATACCCGGCAGCTTCAAATCACGAATTTGCTGCGCTTTCTCCATCGTAATTTTTCGTCCGCCGGGCTGAAGTTTTTGGCTTGCTGTTCGTTTGGTAATCAGCTTGAGCACTTTATCCTCACTCATATCCAGCAAGGGCGCCAGCCTGCGTGCCGTTTCTTCCGGCTTCTTAATCTGTACTGGTATCGCCATGACTGTGGGCGAACTGACATTGTAGGTCAGCGCCGTACCCTGCCGATCCAAAATTTCGCCACGCTTGGCGGCAAATGGAATATTGCGGCGCCACGAATCCTCAGCCTTGGCCGAGAGCTCGCCTCCTTTACCCAATTGAACATAGGCGAGCCGGATCGACAAGGCCGCAAACAGTACAAATAATCCCATTAGCCCCCATACCAGCCTTCGCCGCATGGTCACGTTAGATTTTTTCAAACGCGCTCCCTCCGTTCCTCAAATACTCATGACATGTCTTACCTCATGAATATTCAAAAGAACGAACATTAGAACAAGCTATCAGTTATCCTCGCCTTTAATCTCAGCAGCACTTTTCTCATCTGCAACAGCCGATATTCCTCTCTTAGGAGCTCCCGCGTCTGTTCCAGCTTCGGCAGTAGTACCGGATTCGTTTTTATTATCGGCCTCCGTTTTTGTCGCGCTCCCAATCTGGTTAGCTGCAACTCCATTAGTCGAGTCCTGTGTTTCCTCCGGTTTCACTCCGGTCACCGTTTCTTTGGCCGGCTGAAGCATCACACTGACGATTCGCTTTCCATTTACCATTTGCGCCTTTTGAGAGACGACATAACCTTCGCCGCTTACCTGCACACCAACCCTCATAAGGGTTAGGACTTGAAGTGTGTCACGCAACGAAACACCTGTAAAATCAGGAATAGTCATGTTAGCACTATCCTCAGTCAGCAAGTAAATGCGTTGTCCGGGTTTCATTTTGACGCCTGCTTCAGGATACTGGCGAACAATTTTGGAGCCTTTGCCTACCGTTTCATAGGCAATCCCCTGTTTGAGCAATGCGTTTTGCGCATCCTTCTTCACCTGACCCGTTAATTGTGGTACCGTTGGCAAATTCACTGTTTTTACAACAGCACCACCTGATTTATTCGTTTTAGTTCCCGTTTTTGGAACACCCATATATTGCAACGATTGGGATACGATTTTTTTAAATACAGGCGCTGCTGCTGTACCGCCGCCTACCGATTTGTTAGGTTCGTCCATAACAACCAAAACAGCCATTTTCGGATCATTTACCGGTGCAAAACCTATAAAGGACACGACATCCTTCGAATGGTCATATACTTTTCCAACGACTTTCGTCGCTGTACCTGTTTTACCAGCTACACGATATCCGTCGATATAAGCAAGGCGTCCCGTACCAATTTCCTGGTCAGACACAACCTGCTCCAGATAGCTGCTTGTCTGAGCTGCAGATTCCTGAGTAATCACTTGGCGGATTTCCTTTGGCTGAATCGTCTGCACTTCGCCTGTATCTGGGTTTATAATTTCCTTTACCAGATGAGGCTGCATCAGCTTCCCCCCGTTAGCAATTGCCGAGATGGCAGCTACCTGCTGGATTGGCGTCACCTGGACACGTCCGTGTCCATATGAAGCCGTTGCGACCTCGGATTTGTACTGGGTATGGAATGTGATAGCTCCGGTAGACTCACTCGGAAGATCAATACCCGTTTTCACCCCGAAACCAAAGTTATTAATATATTTCTTCAGCCTTTCGCCACCCAACTTATCCAGCCCCAGATGGACAAAGCCGACGTTACTTGAACGCTTGACTCCCTGAAGATAAGTTAACGTTCCCCAGTTACGGCTTACGTCACGAATATCCCAGCCTCCGACCCGAATCATACCAGATTGGTAGGATTCATTCGGATTGAATACCTTTTCTTGAACCGCGGCAGCCAAAGTGACAATCTTAAACGTGGAGCCCGGCTCGTAGATGGACTGAGTAGCATTATTACGGAAATATTCCAAAGGTGTACTCCCATATGTATTGGGATTAAAATTCGGGTAGGTCGCCATACCGAGAACATCCATCGTTTTGGGATCAGCCGCTACCACAGTCATCGTTTTCGGATTGTATTTTGCTATAGCTTCCTGCATGGCATCCTCTATATAATACTGAATCGTATCGTCAATCGTCAGCTTTAAATTTTTACCATTTTGTGCCGGCTCATAGACACTTCCCGATCCTTGAAGAGGAACTCCCTTCCGATCCCGCTGATAGAGAAGCTTTCCAGCCGTCCCCGAGAGCTCTTTATTATAATAAGCTTCCAACCCCATACCTGCTGTGCCATCTTTTCTTTGATAGCCAAGAACATGGGAAGCCAGCTTATTTTCTGGATAATAGCGTTTGGATCCTTGAACAGTGTCCACAGCTCCAATTACTTGATACTTATCCTTCAAATACTCTTTGAACGTATCCACTTGTGCCTTGACCTCAGGATCTACCTTCCAGCCTCCATTGCGGATCTCGCGGTTTTTTAAGTAGTTCCCCGCTTTATCCTTTGCAGAAAGATGCCTTCTCAGCTCATCCTCAGGTGTTTTGAGTAATTGGTGTAGCTTAGCTACAACCTCATTCTCCAAATCATACTCCTGAATGATGGTAGGATTGACAACTACCGTATAAGCCGGTGCATCCGTAGCCAATACGTTTCCTTTACGGTCCGTAATGGTTCCACGCTTGGGCTGAATCACCTGATCTTTTTCCACTTGAGTAACTACCAGGTTATGCCAGTACTCCCCGCTCACAACTTGAATCCAAAATACCTTAAGTAGCAGAACAAGAAAAAAGAGGGTAATACATCCCCCTATCAGCAGTGTACGAAGCTTTATTCTTTTGACCATAGCTCAAACCTCTCTGCAAAAAAATGTACGTCAGAGCATAGCTTGATGCTATGCCCTTAACTATTTGGCAGCCTGCTTTTCCACACGAATGGGCTCTCTTGTTGGTTCGATATATCCCTGTTCCTTTGCAGTCGGCACGATCTGATTTTCCAGACGCTCTTTTTGAATCTTCAGTTGGGCGATATTGGTCTGTAATTTGGAAATGTCCTTGCTTGCCGTATTAATCGAATAATTGATTTGATAAATGTGAGCGTACCTGCCAATCAACATACCAGCAATGACAATGCACGCTACAAGTGTCAATAGATACAGCAGCTTTTCTCGAATCGGCAGCTCTCTGCGGCGTGTAACGACTTTGGTGGTCTCACGATACCGTTGTTGCTGAACCTGTTCCTGACGGGCTCTTTCTTTTACAGCCAAATTACCGCGTGTATAAGCCATGTCGCCTCTCCTTCTCCATTAAATTTACAATTTTTCGGCAACTCTCAGCTTCGCTGACCGGGACCGTGGATTAAGCTCCAATTCCTGCTCTGACGCTACAATCGGCTTACGGTTCACCAGCTTCAGATCGCCTATCATTTTGTCCTCCAAAATAGGCAAATCAGATGGATAGATGCTTTTCGCCAAATACTCCTTGAAAATATGCTTGCATATCCGATCCTCCAGAGAATGGAATGTAATGACCGAAATTCTGCCTCCTGGAGCCAGACATCTTATTGCCTGATGCAAAGTATCTTCCAGTGCACCCAACTCATCATTTACAGCAATCCGCAAAGCCTGGAAACTGCGTTTAGCCGGATGTCCCCCGGTTCTGCGTGCCGCAGCCGGAATTCCTTCTTTGATAATATCGACAAGTTCCCCTGTTGTGTGAATAGGCTTGTTCAATCGACGTTCAATCATGATCTTTGCGATCCGCCGTGAAAACTTCTCTTCTCCGTAATGAAACAAAATACGCGCAATCTCTGCTTCCGACCATTCATTGACAATTTCGTAAGCCGTAAGCGAGCTACTCTGATCCATCCGCATATCAAGCGGCGCATCATGATTGTAACTAAATCCCCGTTCCCCCTCATCGAACTGGGGCGAGGACACACCCAGATCGAACAAAATACCCTGGACCTGCGGGACGCCGTCTTTTTCGGGCAATCCCAATTCAGTCAGCTTGTCCTGCAAGTGGCGGAAGTTAGATTTCACTAATGAAATCTTTCCTTCATAGGCTGACAGCTTCTCTCGCGCATTGTTCAATGCCCAGTCGTCCTGATCAAAGGCAATAAGCCTTCCCTCAGGGCCAAGCTGTGATGCAATGACGGAACTGTGTCCTGCCCCTCCCAACGTGCAGTCCACATAAATCCCGTCCTGCCTGATGTTTAGTGCCTGTGTTGCTTCTTCTTTGAGTACGGTAATGTGGTGAAACAAACGGCTGACCTCCTAAATTACAATTCAAAGTTGAAATCAACCAATTTCTCAGCAATGTCATTAAATGCTTCCTCTGATTGGTTGAAATATTGCTCCCAAGTGTGCTTACTCCAAATCTCTACACGGGTGGACACTCCCAATACGACGCACTCTTTAGTAAGCTTGGCGTATTCGCACAAATTCCCCGGTAAATTTACCCTGCCCTGTTTGTCCAATTCGCATTCAGTCGCCCCCGAGAAAAAAAAACGGGTAAACGCCCGCGCATCGGCCTTCATCAGAGGCAGTGCTTTAAGTTTTTTCTCCATGACAGCCCACTCATCCATAGGATACACGAAGAGGCATTGGTCCAGCCCGCGGGTAACCACGAACGAGGCACCGAGAAGTTCACGAAACTTGGCCGGTACAGTAAGCCGACCCTTCTCATCAATGCTATGTTGGAACTCCCCCATAAACATTGGTTTCGTCACCCCTTACCCCATTCTCCCACTTTGGCCCACTTTCCACCACCTAAGCATAATAGATTCGCTTTAAAAAATCAAAGACCTCTTTTTCATTACCAAAAAGTGATAGAAGCTGGATCCATAGCATTATGTCTGTTATTGTAGCCCTGCGTCATAAGATACAAAAAAGCCCCTTATCCCATGAAGCCGGCACCCGACAATATGCATCAGGTTTCGAAACCACACGGAATAAAGGGCTTACTCTCTGTCCATTATGTCAACCTAAACAAACACTTGCATTAAAAACACAACACTTTTGCAGCGAAAATCGTGACGAAAAATCCGCTTACGCGTTCCAGCTGTCCAAATAGATCTTTTGGTCTTCAGTTAACGTGTCAATTTGAATTCCCAGACTATCAAGCTTGAATCGAGCTACCTGCTCATCAATTTCATAAGGTACATTGATAACGGCCTTACCAAGCTCATTATAACGATCATTCACGTATTTCAAGCCAAGCGCCTGAAGCGCAAATGTCGTATCCATAATTTCTGCTGGATGACCATCGGCGGCAGCTAGATTCACAAGGCGTCCTTCTGCCAGCAAATACATTTTACGTCCATCTTTAAAGCGATATTCCTCAATATTACGACGCACCGTACGAATGGATTCGGAACGTTTAGCAAGCTCAGGCTTACTAACCTCCACATCAAAATGCCCTGCGTTACACAGCACAGCCCCATCCTTCATCACATCAAAGTGTTCCCCTGTAATTACAGCCTTGTTACCAGTTACTGTAATAAAGAAATCACCCAGTTTGGCAGCCTCTACCATTGGTAACACATGGAAACCATCCATATGGGCTTCTACAGCCTTGATTGGATCAACTTCGGTTACAACAACGTTGGCTCCCAACCCTTTCGCACGCATTGCAACCCCTTTGCCACACCAGCCATAACCTACCACAACCACTGTACTTCCGGCTACAACCAGATTAGTCGTACGAATAATGCCGTCGAAAGCTGACTGTCCTGTACCATAGCGGTTGTCAAACAAATATTTGCAGTAAGCATCATTAACAGCCACCATCGGAAAGTGAAGTTGCCCTTCTTTTTCCAATGCCTTCAAACGAATAATGCCAGTAGTTGTCTCCTCTGCTCCCCCACGGATCGTAGAAATCAGATCAGGCCGTTCGGATTGCAACAGAGTAACCAAGTCACCACCATCATCTATAATGAGATCCGGCTTTGTTTCCAGTGCCTTGATTTGCAAATTTTTGAATTCTTCTGGGTCCGGATTGTATTTAGCTAATACTGTAACGCCATCTTCAACTAATGCGGCGCAAACATCATCTTGTGTGGACAATGGATTACTACCCGTAATAGTTACCTGCGCTCCACCTGCTTGTACCACTTTAGCCAAATAAGCCGTTTTGGCCTCCAGATGTAGACAGATGGTTACCTTCAAACCAGCAAAAGGCTGTTCTTGCTCGAATTGTTGACGTATACGGTTCAATACCGGCATATGTGCTTCTACCCAATCAATTTTCAAATGACCTTCAGGAGCCAATTTAAGATCGTGAACTATGCTATTTTGCAGAGAATGGGAAGTCATACTTTGTTTCCTCCTTCAAATTGGTTAAATTTTATTCCATGATAAATCCTATATAAAACAACAAATTATACATAAATAACACGATGCGTCCCCGTCAAATCCAATGGTACATTCATAATCGTATCCATCAGACTGAGACCATAACGATTCAGAAAATGATAGATCGTATACGCCCGCTCCTGCGGCTGTCCAAATGGGAAAAGCGACCATTCAATACGATCCCACTGGCGAAGTGCTGTTTCATTTTGTCGAAGCAACGCTTCCTGAACTTTTGCCTCCAGATAGGCGATCTGTGACAGAATCTTATCGCGGTTGGTTTCTCCAAGCCGTAGCAAACCTTTTTCAATCAAACCTGTCTGCTGCACAAGCGGTTCGTACATGCGGACAAAAGCTTCCTTTGCCCCGGAAAACTGATCCTGCATTCCAAGCTGGTCTTGAGTGGCAATCCATTGCTTTTTCCGTTCCTCAAGTCCGTCTCGAACTTGACCAAAACTTAATTCATACTTAAGCATATGCTTCTCCACACCTGACTCTACCAACGTAAAAGACATCCGTGGCAGCAGTATCGGCATCTGCATCTCCAACACCCCGAAAGCATCCCGTGTAATCGCCCAGTAAGCAATCTCTCCTAGACCCAGCACAGATGCCAGCACCGGAAACATTGAATCCTGCATTAGAGGACGAGTTAGCACATTATTACTAAAACGTTCGGGATGTCTATCTATCTCTTCAAGCAGTTCATCCACAGTAAACACCACCAGACCGTGTCGATCTGTGAATAGCCCAGCTTTTTTGAAAAGCAGCAAACGTTCATCTTCATGGATATAAAAGAGATTCGCGCCGCCTTCATGCACATCCGCTTGTAAATGATAGCCATAATCTACGATCCGCGTGGCAGTCGTCCGGTAAGCCTGCTCCAACTCATCATTGTGCTGAACCAGCCGCTTAAAAACGGATGCTTCCAGCTTGCGTAGCGAAGGATCTGCTGAATCCAAAAGTACTAATCCATAGCTGCCGAACAAAAGGCCCAGCAACTTGGCAAAGGCTTCACTCAGTCCATATGAGTCCGTTAATCCGTTCTCAATCATGCGCATTATATCAGCCTTATGTTCTGAATCTGGCAAGCTTTGCTCTATATCCGCTATCGCTTGCTTCCACTCAACAGTATCAACTTTAATCGCACTAACCGAAGAACGGCGTTCTAGTTGCTTATTCAGCTTGATTTTGACGGCTTGTGGGTCATTTGCCATTACGTATGTATGATTGACCTCATCCCAGTCATGATCTTCGCCAGCAATCCAGAAGACGGGGATAACCGGACGTCCAAGCCGTTCCTCAGCTTCTCTCGCTGCCTTAATAATTGTAGCGGCTTTGTAAATGACCAGCATCGGACCTGTGAACAGTCCGCTTTGCTGTCCGCCAGCTACTACTAAGGCATCTGGACTATCCAGACGGTCCAATGAAGCACGAACCGCCTCATGCGAATTGTATTTCTCATTGTATATACGAAGACATGCTACGACATCCTTACGGTTTAATCGCAGATGCCCCGTCTTATCCAGCCACTTCGCCCGTTGGGCATAAGCATCGGCGTGCAGCACATTATACTCATACAAATCGCTTGCGCGTCCCGTACCCTGTATATAATCTTCTGCCAAAGCCGACCCTCCGCGAAGCGTTTCCGGAATTATTTTCATGGGTCTGCCTCCTGTCTCCACCAAAACCTTACTGCTTGATTGTACCGAAAGCCCATGTCCACGTCAAAGCTTCCTACAAAAAAAACCGCCGAATAACTCGGCGGTTGTTGCATAAAACAAGATCAGGCGTAAGGCTCAGCTACAAAATGTCCTTTAGACACTTCGATAAGCGTGGCATTTTCCAGGTTATAAGCCCCTGTCTTATTGCCAGATGCATCATGAATCGGGCCTGCTTGGTCGCCTGGCATAATAATCCGTTTTTTGTTAGCTTCTACTTCTGGATCAGGAAGTGGGATCGCCGACAAAAGCATTTTCGTATAAGGATGGATCGGATTTGCATACAACTCAGCGCTTTCTGCAAGCTCGACCATTCTACCCATATACATTACAGCTACCCGATCACTGATGTGCTTAACCATCGACAGATCATGCGCAATGAACAGATATGTCAGACCCAAACGTTCTTGAAGCTCTTTTAGCAGGTTGACAACCTGAGCCTGGATAGATACGTCAAGAGCTGAAATCGGCTCATCACAAATGATGAATTTAGGATTAACCGCTAGTGCGCGTGCAATACCGATCCGCTGACGTTGACCACCAGAAAACTCATGCGGATAGCGTGTTGCATGGTCAGGGTTCAAACCAACCAGATCAAGTAACTCTTCAATCCGTTTCTTACGTTCTGCACGGCTACCCGCCATATTGTGAATATCCAGCGCCTCACCAATAATATCAGAAACAGTAAAACGCGGGTTCAATGATGCATACGGATCTTGAAAGATCATCTGCATATCACGGCGCATGGCTTTCATTTTACTCGGTGATAATTTGTAAATATCCGTCCCGTTAAAACGTACGCTTCCTGCTGTAGGTTCATACAAGCGCAAAATCGTACGACCCGCTGTAGACTTACCACAGCCGGATTCGCCAACCATACCCAGCGTTTCACCCTCACGAATATAGAAATTCAGGTTGTCCACCGCTTTGAGCACACGGTTTTTGCCAACATTAAAATACTTTTTAAGACCTTCAACCTCAATTAAATTGTTGCTACTCACCATGATCTCACCTCCTATTTCTTCAACTTCGGATCAAGCGCATCACGCAAGCCGTCGCCAAAAAGGTTGAACGCAAGCATAATCAAACTGATCAAACCTGCCGGGAAAAGCATCCGCCACGGGTAATACATCCACCCGGTCAGAGCTGATTCAATCATTGAACCCAGCGATGCCTCCGGATTCGGTACCCCTAACCCGAGGAAGCTCAGGAAAGCTTCGGAAAAAATAGCGGTCGGAACGCTCAACGTCAATGTAACGATGATCGGACCTACTGCATTAGGCAAGAGGTGGCGGAAAAGCAAACGACCTGCTCCAGCACCCATGGAACGGGAAGCAAGTACAAACTCTCTGTTTTTGAGTTGCATCATTTCACCACGTACAATCCACGACATGTTAATCCACCCGGTCACACAAAGCGCAATAATGATTGTAGTGATACTTGGCTCCAGTACAACCAGCAACAGGATCGTAACAAGCAAGTAAGGAATGGAGTACAAGATTTCAGAAAATTTATTCATGATTTCATCAACGCGGCCACCAAAGTAACCCATAATTCCACCATAAATAACACCAATCAGCAAATCAATCAAAGCTGCAGCCAGACCTATCGTCAAGGAAATCCGTGCTCCCATCCATGTACGGACAAACATATCACGTCCAAGATCATCCGTACCGAACCAATGCTCCGCGGAAGGTGGCAGATTCGTGCTGAGTAAATCATTAGAGTAATAATTATAGGGTGACAATATCGGGCCGATTAAAGAAAAAAGCACAATCAGAACTAAAACAATCAAGCTAGTCATTGCAACCTTGTTTTTACGAAGTCGTTCCCAGGCATCGCGCCAAGCAGATAAGCTTTCTCGCTGAATAACTTCAGACTGCTTTTCATCGACACCTATTTTTTGGAAATCTTCCGGTTTCACCTGAAGTTTATCCAAATTCACAGCATTGTCTTTCACAGACATAAAGTTACCCCTCCTTCCCGCCGGACAGCTTAATCCGAGGATCAATAAACCCATACGCGACATCTGTAATAAAACGCGCTAACATAAGCAAAACACCGTAAAAAATCGTTATCCCCATAATCATAGTGTAATCACGGCTTGTGATACTTTCCACAAACACTTTACCAATACCGCCAATCCCGAAAATCCGTTCAATAACCACAGATCCGGTAATAATATTCGCTGTCATTGGACCTACGTAGGTAACAACTGGCAAAATAGCATTCCGCACAACGTGCTTGAACATGATCGTAATGGATTTCAAGCCTTTAGCTTTGGCCGTTTTGATATAATCTGCATGCAGTACTTCTATCATACTGGAACGCGTCAATCGTGCAATAAACGCAATTGGTTGAGCGGACAAAGCCGCAACAGGCAGAACGTAGTCCATTGGGCCCTCAAAACCCATAACATTAAACAATTCCAACTTTTGGGCAAAAAAGAACTGGATTAATGATGCCAAAACGAAGCTGGGAACCGCAATACCTAGAATTGCCAATATCATCGCTACGGTATCAATGAGTCTACGATGGTACAAAGCCGCCAGCATGCCTAGTAAAATACCGACAATAATGGAGACAATAATTGCTACCAGACCTAATTTTAATGATACCATAAAGGTCTGTCCAATAATGTCGCTCACATCTTGATTCAATTTTTTCATAGAAATACCAAAATCACCCGTAACAATATCACCTAAGTATTTAAAATATTGTACATATACAGGCTTATCCAACCCATACTGTTCCATTAATCGGGCTTGAATCTCAGGAGACGTCGCTCTTTCGCTCATAAAAGGGTTACCTGGAATTGCCTTCATCAGAAAGAACGTCGCAGAGATCAGAATGAGCAAAGAAATAAGCATAAATATAAATTTACTGATCAAATAACGCGCCATCGCCCGTTTACACCCCCCATATTTTTTCGACACCATTCGATTCTATAGAAATAGAGTTGGGTTGTCCAATCTACTTATATGCATGGTTAATTTAATCATATTAAGAAGAACCCTCACACACAAAAAAAACGGGATATATATGGCAGTACCCACATATATATCCCGAAGTAACTCTTCAACTTCAGAATCAAGTATCAGCTACTTACTGTGTTATATAAGCTCTTGTAAAATCAATTGCACCACTAAAATCCAAGGCAACGCCTTTTACATTTGGTTTCGTCAAAGAAGTATTAGAGTAGTAATAAATCGGCAGTAAAACCATATCATCCTGAACAAGAAGCTTCTCTGCTTTCGCAAATATTTCCATGCGTTTTCCTGGATCAGTTTCTGTTTTAGCCGCTTTAATCAAACCATCATATTCAGGATTAGAATATCCAGAATTATTGTTGCCATTACCAGTTGTCCAGATATCCAAGAATGTCATCGGATCATTAAAGTCAGCAGACCATCCACCACGAGCAATTTGGAAATTCAACTTGTTACGTGTTTGGATAAATACGCCCCACTCCTGGTTTTGCGTTTTCACATCGATTCCCAGGCTTTTCTTCCACATATCTGCAACTGCCAAAGCAATTTTTTGGTGTCCTTCAGTAGAATTGTAGAGTAGAGTGATTGGAGGGAGTGAAGTTACTCCTTCTTCCTTCATACCTTCTTGAAGCAATTTCTTCGCTTCAGCTACATCTTCTTTGAAATAATCATCTTTATGCTCATTACGGTATTCCTGAGATAAACCTTTAATACCCGGAGGTACAAAGCCGTAAGCAGGAATCTCTCCACCCATCGTTACTCTATCAACAATCGGCTGACGTTGAATCGACATTGCAAATGCTTTACGAATTTTAAGATTATTGAACGGTTTTTCGGTGACGTTAAACAAATAGTAATAGGTGCTTGCTATACCTTTAGCCTGGAATTCATTAGGCATTTCATTTTTCACAGCCATCATTTGGTCTGCAGGAATTTCACCATTTGGTTTACCTGCATAATCAAGTTGTCCACTTCTGTAAGAAGCGAGTTCTGTTGCACCGCTGTTTACAAGGGACATTGTAATTTTCTTCAGTTTAATTTCGTCCTTACCCCAATAATTCTCGCTTTTGGAAACCTCAATCTTTTGACCTGTCTCCCAAGTCGACAATGTGAAAGGCCCGTTAGTGATCATGCTTTCTTTTTTAGTCGCCCATTTATCATTACCTTTAACAGACGGATGCACCGGATAATAGGTGTAGAAAGAAGTCAATCCCAGGAAGTAAGGTGTTGCATGTTCCAGTTCTACCTGTAATGTATGGTCGTCAACTGCTTTGACACCTACATCTTTGAAGTCCGTAACTTTAGTACCTTTAAAAGATTTGGAAGTGCTCAGGTTGTAACCCTCAGCATTTTTGATATAGTACAATTGGTAAGCATATGGAGGTGCAGGAGCCGTGGAAGGATCCAATACCCGTTGCCAAGCAAATACGAAGTCGCTTGCTTTGACTGGGTCGCCATTACTCCATTTTGCAGTATCGCGAAGCTTAAACGTATAGGTTTTGCCGTCATCGGAAATCTTCCAAGATTCAGCTACGCCAGGAATTTCTTTACCATCAGGGCCCATGCGAACAAGACCTTCATACATTGTTTTTAAAACAGTGTTTGCTTGAGTATCTTGAGCCTGTGCCGGATCGAACGTTGGCGGCTCGGATGCAAGGTTAATGCGCAAAATTTGCTTGTCGGCCGGAGCCGGCGTAGTCGAGGTGTTTTCTTGTGCGCCCTTACCATTGGTATCGTTCTTGCTGGAGCCGCAACCTGCGAGCAATGCGCCAACTGCAAGAATGAGTGTCAAAAGGACTAAAAAGCTTTTCCTTTTCATCTAGCGTTTTCCCCCTAGTTCTAAAGTGGTATATGTTTATAGATTATACAACCAGCGGTCAAAAAAATCTACATTACATTTCTTCAAATTGAGCTTTTTTTTCAAAAAAACATGATTAATTCATATTTTCTCACCGTTTCATGTCATGTTATATCACATGATGTTGAATATATTCTTAAATATACCAACAACAGTCAACAAAATATACGCCAATGTCATTGCTATAAAAGTTAATCTCCAGACCGCTCTACATAATCTTTTACCATCAACCTTTCCTTTTATTCGATTTTGAGCTCCTCCAATTAAACCCAAGGCCAGTAATAGGAGCAGTAGAATCAAATAAAAACCGAATCGAGATGTAAAAATGACGTTAAAGAGTGCTGCGACGGAAAATATCAGAAAAAACGTGGTAATATCCATAGAAGTAAGTAACGATTTCTTTTTTTCCATTTTAAGAATGTAGCGACAAACCGCAAACACGATCAAAAACGGAAAAAAGGGAAGAATACTGAAAGTGATAATGGTACCTTGTATAAGACTCAACTGATCACCCCTCTTTTAGCCGCATACCTTCAATTAATTGCCACAATACCTCATGAGTTGGTGCAGTAACCCCAGCCTGATCTGCCATCTGCACCAGTTGTCCGTTAATTGAAGCAACTTCTGTCATGGACTGTGCAAGTACATCAGCTAGCATGGACGAGTGATTTTCTGCCGTTGACCGGCATACATTTATAATTTGCTCCCACCATGCGTTTTCCCAGTGGATACCATGAGCTTCATACACTTGAATGCCTTCATCGTACAACCTGCGCATCATATGTATTCGAATAGGGGGCGAAAGCAGCTCGCCATTACGAACTCGCCATACCGCCGTCAGCGGATTGATTACAGCATTGATCAACAACTTGCGATACATACCGTTCTCGATTTCTTTCGACAAGCAAGCGTCAAATCCTGCTGCAAGCAGCCGATTTAGCACACATTGGTTAAAATTATTGTTCTTCGACTCCTCCCCTTCCTCCGAACAACCTATTTCAGTAACACCCGATCCTGCATGTATAATAGATGCGACTCCCTGCCTCTTGGCTCCTTCAGTCGTCACAGCAGGGTATACCACAGCTTTAGGCCAAGCCTTTCTAATGCGTTCTATATGACCGATTCCATTCTGCAAGCAAACGATTCCTATATCTCTGTCCATTTGAGCTGCAGGCTGGATCTGTTCTAATACTTCCTCAATCGCCCCCTGTTTGGTCATAAGCATTATCCATCGTGCCGGAGCCTGTGAATTTAACCGTTGCCAATCCGCCAATGGCGCTACCTTCAATTTATCTCCAGACATATGTACTGCCACCTGCCCCTCCTTATCAAACACAGTGATTCCTTCATGAGTAATGACGCGTGCCTGCTCAAGTGTACGTGTCCACAGCCTTACTTTTGTACCCGAGGCAGATAACCTCCCGGCAAACAACAATCCCAGCGAACCCGCTCCAATAATATCAATCACCTTTGTATCGTCTCGCTTCCATCTTTTTTTCTACTATATCATATGCACTCTAAAGAAATACAAAAAACGCCAACTACGGCAAAGCGCTAGTTGACGTTTTATTTCAGAATTGCAGAAGTAATCTTGTTACTCAATGCGCTCCAGATTCCCATTGGCATCCATTTTGAATCTGGATTTAAGCTCTTCCTCATCTTCAGTAATTAGAGCCAAGCGCCGAGCCCGGTCCATAATCTGAATCAGAGCTTTATAATCATCATTCACAACACGATAGTCGGTTTGCACCTCATTCACTTCTTTGGACAGCCGGTCATTAATGGAGCGAAGCTGACTCAATTCTTCTTCCTTTTCCCGTAAATCTTTCTCCAGCATCTTAATCTGCCGATTCGTTTCCTGGACGGATCCCTTCCATTGACGCAAGAAACGAATTACTGCATCAATAGATAATGTATCCTCACTCGTACCATCCGTTCTGTACCCACCTTCGACTGTATCAAGCGAGGCAAAAGCCGCAACCTGTGATACACCTACCGGGTTCTGCTTGCGGATATAACTGCGCTTCTGGCGCTGTGCTTTGGCAATGCTAATTGCTTCATCGTAACGTTTGCGCACGCAACTGTTCCAACGAAAGCCGCATGCTGCAGAGGTTCTTCCTATCTTTTGTCCAACCTCCTCAAACGCAGCAAGCTGCGTTCCACCTTCACGGATATGCCGCAATGTCACCTCCGCCAATATCAAGTCATCTTCCACACTCCATGCATCTTGTCTTATTGCAGTCATGCCTCTAGCCCTCCTAACAACATCCTGAAATAACCGTCTTCATGAACCGATCCTGCCGGTATTTGAATAGGGTATAAAAGCTGTTTATTCATTCCTATGCCTCTCGTAGAGTTCATAGAATCTATTTGATACTAAATTGTATTTCCATTTCTGCAAGAACTCATACGTGAACGTAAACAGTTTCGGGTTTCAAGCATGCTCAGACTGCTGTACAATAAAATGAATGGTTAAAGAAACAGAAAGGATCATATACATTACCATGAGTTTTTTTCGGGAATACATAAAAGGGGAAACCAAATGAACAAACGAATAAAAATCACAATCAGCACCCTGCTGAGCACCATTATGTTGCTAACTTTCATATATGTACGTCCTACTCTAGCCGCTCCCTCCCAAGAAGAAAGTCAGATTTTACAAGATAGTCTGTCGATTGTAGAGATAGACCATGAAATTGAGCGAATCAGTCAGGAGCAACAGACTCTTTTGCAGCGCCAGCAGGAACTGCGAAGTAACCTCACCGTTCAGCAAGAGCAAATGACCATACAACGGAAGCGTGCAGGCTCTGTGCTGCGATCTTATTATATGGGGGAAAGGGACAAGCTGTTAAGTGTGGTGCTAGGGGCAAAAAGTATAAGGCAACTTCTCTCTCTGTACGATTACTACTTGTTATTGATTAGTCACGATCAGGATGTGCTTCAAGAATACGAATCCAATTATCAATCTATGCGAAAAACAGAACAACAAGTCATCCAAGCGTCAATGGAATTGGAGACAGTCAAAACAAACTTACTGGCTCAACGCAAACGCATTGTCCTGCTTCAGTCGCGTGTAAATGACGGCGTTAGCGCCAGTAATGACCCGGATACCCTACGCAAGCTAATTGGCGAAATGACAGCTTATTGGGAAAATGTAGGTGTCTACGAGGTAAATAAACACTTTAAAGCATTAGCTCAAGCTATGCAGGATTTACCGCAATTCATTCAACAACAACAAGGTGCCATGGTTACAAATGGAAAAGTCATTACGATAAGCATTCGTGAAGAGGACTTTAACCGTTTTTTAAAGTCAGAAAATGAATTGTTTAATCACTTCAACTTTACATTTGCGCAGGATCAAATTATGGTAGAAGGCCAACAAGGAACGATGAAATTAAGGGTAGAAGGTCACTACACGGTAGAGAATGAACCGAAAAATGCAATTTTATTTCATGTGGATCGATTAGTATTTAATGGTCTGGAACTACCTGATACGACCCGCAACAAGCTGGAAAGGGATTTTGATCTGGGTTTCTACCCACAGCAGCTTATTTCCTATGTCAAAGCCACAGAAGTACGCACTTTAGCAGGAATGCTTGAAGTTAAGCTCGAATTAAACTTTAAATAAGCTTTTGCCCACTTTCATTGTTCTGAACTTTTACGTGTACAAAACAAGAGACCCCGGGATATTCCCGAGGTCTTTATTATTGTAATAACGATAGGACTTTATAGCAAATCAGCTGCCAACTGCGCGAGCTTGGAGCGTTCTCCTTTTTCCAACATAATATGCCCGCTAATCCCTTCTTGCTTAAACCGCTCCACCACATAGGTTAAACCGTTGCTGGCTGCATCCAGATAAGGGTGATCAATCTGCTCCGGGTCTCCCATCAAAATGATCTTGCTTCCCTCACCCACCCGAGACACAATCGTTTTAATCTCATGTCGGGATAAATTCTGCGCCTCATCGACTATAATAAATTGCCCAGGTATCGAACGTCCGCGAATATAAGTAAGTGCCTCCACCTGAATACTGCCCAAGCCCATCAAAATTTTGTCGATATCACCTGATTTTTTGGCATCAAACAGATATTCCAGATTGTCGTAGATTGGTTGCATCCATGGACGAAGCTTTTCATCCTTTTCTCCTGGTAAATAACCAATATCCTTGCCCATAGGAACAACAGGTCGAGCAATCAGCAGTTTCTTGAAGCGATGCTCATCCTCTACTTTAAGCAAACCTGCCGCCAGCGCCAGCAACGTTTTGCCCGTACCCGCTTTTCCTGTAATGGTCACGAGAGGGATATCATCATTAAGCAAAAGCTCCAATGCCATCCTCTGTTGAGCATTGCGCGCGCTGATTCCCCATACTGATTCGTTACTTAAGTACAGCGGCTCTAATCGCTCTGCCTCCTGGTTAACTTTCAGTAATGCTGATTTTCCAGTTCCCATTTCATCTTTCAGAATGACAAATTCATGTGGATACAGTGTATAAGGTAGTTCCAGTGACTTGATTAGTAAAAACCGGTTAGAGTAAAATTCATCTATGATGGACGGGTGCACCTGTATTGCCGAGTATCCGGGGTATAGCTCACTTAAATCGCCTGTTCTATCGGAGAGGTAGTCTTCAGTCAGCAGTCCCAATACATCTGCTTTGATCCTGACCAGCACGTCTTTACTGACCAAAACGACCGAACGCGGCTCAGGCTGCTCCTGCTCTTCCAGATGATAATTCAAGGCGACCGCCAAAATCCGGTTATCGTTCGAAACCTCCCCGAACATCTCCTGAACTTTCAAAAAACTTCGGTGGTTCAACTCAACCTTAAGCCTTCCACCTTGGGGAAGTGGAACGCCACTATGCAGATGGCCCACTTCTCTCAACCCGTCCAACAATCGCGATACATTGCGGGCATTCCGTCCAATCTCATCCGCGTTGCGTTTTTTGGAGTCGATTTCTTCCAGAACTACAGCTGGAATAACAACTTCATGTTCTTTGAAGGTAAAAATGGCTTTCGGATCATGCAGCAGCACATTCGTATCCAGCACAAAAATTTTCTTCATTAAATCCCCTCCAAAGCGGCGTGGACAATCTCGTGTTTCATACCTATACCTATTCACCGGGTACCTAATACTTGCTGATTCCCTGAAAAAAGAACCCCAAAGCAGCATAAAACAACGAAAAGTTGTAAGTGAAGATAGCCTCTGAGCCTGTCCATTTTTGAATTTAGACACAAAAGGCCCAGTGATTGCTCACTGGACCTAGACTTGGTTCACTATAACTTTAGACATACCTCAACCCCCTTATGTTATATAAGAGCTTTACTCGCTGCGAGTATAACATAAGCGGGAAGAAATATACATACTCAGGAATTGGAAGAAGCTGCGGTATTGTCGCTTACTTTTTTAGCTAACTCCTCTTGTAGCGCTTGTTTGGCCAAATCGAGCTGTTGCTCATCAATGTACACATACGGGCTACGCCATGTTCCCGCTACCGGATTGTATTTCACATTTTGCTTGGAAATATTCCAATAGGTTTGTACGATATTCTTCATTTGCTGTGACTCAATATCTGTCATCATATTCTTATCAACCGATTTAATAATTGCACTAAACTTGGTCAAAGCGTTAAAGGATTGCATTTGGTCAATTAGAGAATGAAGCACCTGATTTTGTCGACGATTGCGATCAAAATCGTCAGATTCAGCTGTTCTCGGACGACAATTCGATTTGCGGTAGCGAACAAAATCAAGAGCCTGGTCACCGTTCAAATGCTTGGCTCCAGCTGTCAGATTAATATCGGTACCATCTGCACGGTCACGATAACACATGTTTTTATCAACCGTCACATCTACGCCACCCAAATTATCTACTACATCTCTAAAGCCCTGGAAGTTAATAACCGTCACATAATCGATATCAATGTTTAAATATTTGCCGATCATCTTCTTCATCTGTTCTTCAGCAACTTCACCAGATTCTTTTTCTCTAGCCTTAAACACCGGATAATACTCATTCAACTTGCGAGGTTTATATCCATCCATTTCTAGACGCGTATCGCGCGGTAGGGACACGATGGTAGACGATTTAGTATTGGGGTTCAATGTAGCTACCATAATAACGTCGGACAAATAAGTCGGATGATCAGGGCGGTAATCGGTTCCTAGCAATAAGATAGTCAAAGGCTTAGTTTCTGCCAATTGTGTTTTGGGTACTTCCTTGTTGATCCCCGTATCCAAAACTTCCTCTACCTGATTGTAAAGATAGTAGGTATAACCACCTGCTGCTAAAATACCTATAATGAGCAGAAACAAGACAAACTTCATAAACGATCTGAAAAAGCTTTTTTTCTTTTTCGTTTTTTTCGGTTTGGCGGATTTTTTCCCAGTTTGTGTCCGGGGAGGCAATCCGTTCGAAAGATTACTCATGCTTCAACACCTTTTCCTGCGTTTTGAGAAATATAGCTTTCTCCAAGTTTACAATCCTAAAACACACACAGCGGCGCATCCCGTTCCCGGGCGTCGCCGCTGTGGCCAAAGACCAATCCAATCAATTACATATTTGCTTGTGCTGTTTTACGTTGCTTCTCTGCACGCTCGCGTTCACCTTTGTTCAAAATCTTTTTACGCAAACGGATGGCATTAGGTGTAATTTCGCAATACTCGTCATCATTCAGGTATTCGAGCGCTTGCTCCAAAGAGAAGATTACAGGTGTTTTCAGTTTAACTGTATCGTCTTTTGTTGCTGAACGAACGTTTGTCAGTTGTTTTTCTTTACAAATGTTAACGACGATGTCGTTATCACGTGTGTGCTCTCCAACGATCATACCCTCATAGATTTCAGTACCTGGCTCTAGGAACAAAATACCGCGATCTTCTACGCCCAGCATACCATAAAATGTAGAGCTGCCGTTTTCTGTTGACACGAGTACACCCTGATGACGTCCACCTACTTGACCGCCAACAAATGGTCCATAGCTGTCAAACGCATGGTTCATTACGCCATAACCACGAGTCAAAGTCAGGAAGTTTGTAGTGTAGCCGATCAGACCACGTGCAGGGATCAGGAATTCCAAGCGAACTTGTCCGGTGCCGTTATTAATCATGTTAACCATTTCGGCTTTACGGGAGCCCAAACTTTCCATAACTGCGCCCATGCTTTCTTCCGGAATATCAATAAGGAGACGTTCGATTGGCTCCATTTTCTTACCATCAATTTCCTTGACGATAACTTCCGGTTTGGACACTTGCAGTTCGTAACCTTCACGACGCATGTTTTCAATCAAGATACCCAGATGCAACTCACCACGTCCGGATACAATAAAGGCGTCCGGGCTATCCGTTTCATCAACACGTAAGCTGACGTCCGTTTCGAGTTCTTTCAGAAGACGCTCACGCAATTTACGGGATGTTACCCACTTACCATCGCGACCTGCGAATGGGCTGTTGTTAACCAAGAAGGTCATTTGCAGTGTCGGCTCATCAATCTTCAGTACAGGCAGCGCTTCAGGATGGTTTGGATCAGCAATGGTTTCACCAATGTTGATATCTTTAATTCCCGCAATCGCTACAATGTCACCAGCGCCCGCTTGATCCGTTTCAATACGTTTCAGGCCTTGGAAGCCGAACAGCTTCTCAATACGCGCCGATTTACTACTACCATCACGTTGCATAACTGTGACTGCTTGCCCCTGCTTGATGATACCGCGGTTTACACGACCTACTGCAATTCGGCCAAGGTATTCGTTATAATCCATCAGTGTTACGAGGAATTGAAGAGGCTCATCTACATTCTCAGTTGGAGCCGGAATATGCTCTACAACTGTTTCGTACAATGCTTGCATGTTATCGTCTTGCTTTTCAGCATCCATGCTGGATGTTCCGTTCAGCGCCGAAGCGTACACAACAGGGAATTCCAGTTGCTCATCATTCGCACCCAGCTCGATGAACAGATCCAGTACTTCGTCAATAACTTCTGCCGGACGAGCCGCCGGACGGTCAATTTTGTTCACTACAACGATAGGCGTCAGATTTTGTTCCAGCGCTTTACGCAGTACGAATTTCGTTTGCGGCATGCAACCTTCGTAAGCATCTACGACAAGCAAAACACCGTCAACCATTTTCATAATCCGTTCCACTTCGCCACCAAAGTCGGCGTGTCCTGGTGTATCTACAATGTTAATCAGATAATCTTTGTAAGTGATAGCTGTATTTTTAGCCAAAATCGTAATACCGCGTTCACGCTCCAGATCGTTGGAGTCCATGGCGCGCTCCTGAACAGCCTCGTGTTCTCTAAATGTTCCGGACTGTTGAAGCAGCTTGTCGACAAGCGTCGTTTTTCCGTGGTCGACGTGGGCAATAATCGCAATATTGCGAATGTTTTCTCTAGCATGCATGGTTTGTATCCATATCCTTTCCGTATATCAAAATAGTGTCTCTATCCTGAAGCAGTGCTGATTCAAGGCTAACAATCGTTCTTTAGGCCCACTCCCTGCCAGCCTTCTATATGTTTCAGGCTTTGTACAGACAGCTTCTCTCTCCGATTCGCGTGAAAACCTTAAAATAAGCGTCAGAAATCATTCCGACGCTCTTATCATATCCATTATATTATAGTTGAAATATGTCATAAAGCAAGACATTATTGCCTGTTCCGTAATTTACCGCCATAAAATCTCATTGCTTGTCGTTTACCATTTGCGTTTGCCACGGTTGTTTACGACCAACCAGATTCCAGCGCCGATCAGTAAAACTGCAATAACATATATGATACCCGTTCTTAACAGGGTAATGACCAATAAAAACACCGATACCAAGCCCAATATCACGCCCCCCGTATATACATTACGAGAAAGCGAAATATCATTAATGGCGTACTCCCATAATCCAACCGCCACACCTAGAAGTAACAAAGGCCATAAATAGGCCATTAAATTCCAGCCCCAAATATTGCAGAGCAAAAATAAGAAGCCATAAACCGATAAAATCCCTGCTGGCAGCAACATAAAGGGTGAAACTTTACGCTTCATGTACATTGCATGCAGTACGATTCCAGGTATTAAAAACAGCAAAGGCCAAAAGTTTCGTCCCAAGAAGGAGAACGTCCCCAGTTTCCCCAACAAAATAATCAGTCCTACGGCAACAATGCCCACTCCGATCATACGCTCTTTTCCGGAATTCATCGTGGTCTCCTTTGTTTGCTGAATTTGTTTTTAGGTCGCTTAATGTGATTGTTTTTAAGTATATTTTAGCCGATGTTTTCCAAAAAAACTACGTTCAAATATGATGAGCACGTAGCTGACGATATATTCCTGCAATCACAACTGCTGAGGCTAAGAGTCCTGGTAACCATGCATGTATAAGCTCTCCCGTACCTGCTAACCATACACCCAATCGGGGATCACGCAGTAGCATTTCTCCTGCCGTAAAAGCCAGGATTGCAGATCCGAGCAAAACAAGTACAGGGAACCGGTGAAGCCAGATCGCAATTACGTTGCTGCCCCAGACAACTATCGGAATGCTAATTGCAATACCAATGACAATAATGGCGATATCCCCATCTGCTAGTGCTGCAATAGCTAATACGTTATCTAGACTCATCACAAAGTCCGCTACCAGAATCACCTGTATAGCCTTCCATATGGTTGTTTCTGCTCTGACTCCTACATGATCCTCACTCTCATAAAGCAGCTTAAACGCAATCCATAACAGAAGTAGACCACCTGCCGCCTGAATAAAGGGTATGCCCAGCAAAATGACAGCTACAAAAGTCAAAACACAGCGCAGGAGGACTGCACCGACTGCCCCCCACCATATAGCTTGACTCCGCTGCCTTGCAGGCAAATTTTTGCTCGCCATGGCTATAACAACCGCATTATCACCGCTTAACACCAAATTAATCATTAATATTTTCAACAGCAAAATGATATGCTCCATGTGTACAAACACCCCCATCCTACTTGTATGCGAAATAGGACGAGGCTATGCTTATAAGCTTTGTCAAATAAGTCATCCTTTATTAAAAAATGATGTCAAATTCGTTGAGTAAAGACCTTGAAATCAATAACAAACAGCCATATAATGAATCGTATTTCCGGAAAACGGGTATTAAAATAAACACATACAACGATTTTAGGATGTTTAATCAGGGAGATGAGAACGATTGATATGTCCGGACTTCAGTTCTTTTGGCTACTGCTTAATGTGATATTTATTGATCTTCTGCTCGCAGGGGATAATGCGATTGTAATTGGACTTGCCGCCAGAAAGCTGCCTCCTGCAACGCAAAAAAAAGCGATACTGTACGGCACCGGTGGTGCCCTGCTTATTCGCATAGCAGCCACCATTGTGGTACTCTGGCTGCTTCAAGTACCGTGGTTGTTACTCATCGGGGGGATTATGTTAGTCTGGATTGCGTATAAGTTGCTCGTAGACCAGGAGGACCATACCGAAGTCAAAGCGGGAACAACATTATGGGGTGCTATCCGCACGATTGTTGTAGCCGATGCGGCTATGGGTCTGGACAATGTGATTGCTGTTGCTGGCGCTGCCCAGCAGCATTTGCTACTTGTAGTGCTGGGCCTGTTAATCAGCGTGCCAATCGTGGTATGGGGAAGCACTCTTTTTATCAAACTGATCAATAAATTCCCCTGGATTATCTATTTGGGATCGGCTGTACTTGGTTATACGGCCTCTAATATGATTACTGAAGAACGTAAGCTGGTACCTTACTTTACCGAGCACCCTGCGCTGCGTATCTTGTTTATTGCTACAGTTATGGCTGGTATTTTGCTCACGGGATATCTTCAAAATCGCAAAGCAATGTCCAGTCGAGAAAAAGCTGTTTAAAATGCTTCAAAAACTGTTTTAACTAAAATCAAAAAAGGCAGACCCCATAATAACAGTGGGTCTGCCTTTTTGTTTAAAACCAATCTTCCTGTATAACTTCCTCATTACGCCCCTCTATAGCTCCGCCTGACTCCAGGACAAGCGTTTCCGTTGCAGCCACAGCCTGTTCAATCAAGGCATTTAAATCCCGAATAGAGGCTTCAATCTTTTGAACAACCCACAAATTTGGATTGGTCGTTGGGGATTTAGGAACAAACAATGTGCAGCAATCTTCATATGGAAGGATGGATAAATCGTAGGTGCCAATTCGCTTAGCGATTTCCGTGATCTCCTGCTTATCCATCATGACGAGAGGTCGCAGCAATGGTAATTCTGTTGAACGGCCAATCACATTCATGCTGGATAACGTTTGACTAGCAACTTGACCCAGACTGTCACCCGTCACGAGTGCCAGCGCTCCTTCACGCTCAGCCAGCATCGTTGCAATTCGCAGCATAGACCGTCTCATTAGCGTTATAATCAGATTGTCCTGTCCAGTGCGCGTAAAGGCCGTCTGCACCTCTGTAAACGGTACAAGGTGGATTTTGATCCGCCCTGCATAGCCTGCTAATACCCTTGCCAATTCAATGACCTTTTCTTTCGCACGCTCACTTGTAAACGGATAGCTATAAAAATGTACACATTCAATTTCCAGTCCTCTACGCATGGAAGACCATCCTGCTACCGGGCTGTCGATTCCACCAGACAGCAGCAGCATAGCTTTACCGTTCGTTCCTAACGGAAAGCCCCCTACAGCCATAATAACATCGCTGAATATATAGGCCGCCTGCTCTCTGACCTCCACACGCAACTCAATATCTGGTTGATGCACATCGACCCTCAACGCTTGAAACTCTCGCAAAATAGGAGAACCAATTAAATGGTTCATCTCTTGTGAGGAATGAGCAAACTCCTTCCACACTCTGCGGGCATTTACCTTGAAAGTCGTTCCCTCGGCCACATTCAGCTCACGCATCAAAGCTACAGCGGTCTCAATTATAGCACCCAGCTCGACAGGAGCCATTTTGACAGGACTTATTGTCGTGATGCCAAACACTTTTTGTAACACTTGAATGATCTGTTCATAAGGCTCTCCTCCGAGTACCACATAAATCCGTCCAAATTCCTTCCGCAAAGAAGCGCCGGGAAACGGCTTGAGCAGCAGCTTCACGTGATTCAGTACTGCCTTTTCAAAACGAGTTCTATTCTTCCCTTTTAATGTAAATTCACCGAAGCGAAGTAACAGCATATCATAGTGCATTTTAACGTTTCCACCTTTCAAGGGATTCCAGCTTGGCTACAGCCTGTTGCAGTGCAAGTATAAGCTCATCGATATCCTGTTCCGTATGTTCATCACCAAAGCTGATACGAATGCCGCCAGATGCTTCTGCCTCATTGCGGCCCATCGCCTGCAGCACCCGGCTGGGCTCGGCCAACTTCGAAGAACAAGCCGATTTGGTGGATACGGCCACACCTAGTTGCTCCAGCGTATGCAGCAGCACCTCGGCCTTCATACCCGGATATGAAAAGTGGACAATATGCGGTGCTTCCTCCCCGCTGTTTAGCCGCAGTTGAGGGATTGTCTGCACTTCTGCGACCACCCGTTCTCTCCACTCGGTCATACGTCGTGCTGTTTCTGCTTGTCGTTCGCCCGCTAGTCGTACCGCTTTGGACATACCAACAAGCAGTGGCACATTTTCCGTACCTGCACGAAAACCCTGCTCCTGAGAGCCGCCACTATGCAGTGGGAAAATCTCTACACCTTCCCGAACGAATAGTAGTCCAGCACCTTTAGGTCCACGCAGCTTATGCGCAGAGAGGCTGTACAGATCAGCCCGCCAGCCCCGGATATCAACCGGCAGCTTTCCAAACCCCTGTACACCGTCAATATGAAATAGAATACGGGGGAACTGTTTCTTCAGCGCAGCTCCGATATCATGCACCGGTTGCACCCTTCCCGTCTCATTATTGACATGCATAATACTGACTAAAATCGTATCTTTACGGACAGCGGCACAAACCTGTTCGGCGCTCACATGCCCTTCCGCATCGACAG
Source organism: Paenibacillus peoriae (assembly GCF_022531965.1). GTDB lineage: Bacteria > Bacillota > Bacilli > Paenibacillales > Paenibacillaceae > Paenibacillus > Paenibacillus polymyxa_D. Next base: position 3,788,851 of record NZ_CP092831.1, read on the forward strand.
GTAAAAATGTAACCTCAAAGCCCAGATTTGTCAGTTGTCTGCAAGCTTCATACACAGACGGGTGTTCTGTCGATACAGTAACAATATGCTTGCCTCTGGTCTGATACTGCAAAGCTACTCCCTTAATAGCAAGATTGTTGCTTTCCGTTGCCCCAGATGTGAAGACAATCTCTGATGGATACACTCCCAAAGCCGCAGCACATACTTCGCGCGAACGCTTAAGCAACTTATCCGCATCCTCTCCATACCGATGCATCGAAGATGGATTGCCATAGTGGCGTCTCATGATCTCAGCAACGGTTGTAATCACCTCTTCAAAAGGCGGAGTTGTCGCCGCATAATCAAAATATTTCATTAAACTCCCCTTTCTGCCCTACAACTGCTGCAACAAAAAAAGACCAAAACAGGGAAAGGCCGCTACATTATAGCGACACCCTTTCCCCATATTGACCCTGTTCTGCGGACCTAATCTAATTGAAATTACACACTTTTTTCGTTATAAGCTATAGGGCTTAGATCGTATATTTTTCACGTGCATTTTGAATCTTGTTAATATATCTTTGCGTTTCCAGCGGAAGCTTATCTAGTACAGACATTAACTGTTCATCACTACTTACACCAAGCCGCTGCACCCGTCCGGGACCTGCATTATATGCAGCCAGCGCCATATTTTCTTGTCCGTTAAAACGTTTAATCTGATAAGACAAATAACGAACTCCAGCATCAATATTTTGTCCAGGATCATACGGGTCACTGACTCCCAGACCTTGAGCCGTAGCATCCATAAGTTGCATAAGCCCTTTGGCCCCGGCCGAAGAAGTGACCGACGGATTGAATGAAGATTCCGTATCAATAACTGCTTTAATCAACGCTACTGGAACGCCGTATTTCTGACTAGCCTCGTTAATCATATCATCATATGCCGTAGGTGTTGTAGGCCCGTCTGTTGCTGTGCTGGAAGGAGCGGGATACAATGACGAAGCCGTTCCCCTCGAAGGTCCCAATTGAAGCCAAAGCAAACCATTTTCGTCTCTGGTAACATCACTTGAATTTTCTCGAGTCACAGCACCATCTGTTTCCAACTGACCTACTTGTTCCAGTAATCCGGAAAAAGCGTCCGTTGTCCCCGTCTGGGTTGTAGCACTCATATTATTTAACAGCTGCATGTCTAACATGGACTTGGACACGCGCGGATCAATTTGCATGTGGTGTTCCCAACTTTCTATAGTTGTTATATCCCAAATAGCTTGTCGTTACTGCTATGATACAACTTTTTACTATGTACTTCCATACCTTTTAATGAAAAAAAGCTCCGTTTCTGTCGAAAAGACAGCGGAGCTTTATAGATCAGCTTAAATGTAATTATATCACTAAGATGATTTTTCTCGGATATACAAAAGAAAACTGTACTTTTTCCTCCAGCAAGGTCAGCGAACGAACGGGATAAAAGCAAAATAACTCAATGTCGCCAGCGCCCCAAGACCAATCGACCAAATGCCGGTCGTTTTGCTGCCATTCACATAAGCAAAAAAGCCTAAAACTGCAGCAATAGGCCCCAGTACTATGGACCACATAAACAATGAGGCAATTCCCGCAGCCAGACCAACATAGCCAGAAATACGACCACTATTGTTTATAACTTGCTCTTCACCCTTGACCTCATGTCGAGTCACAACTGAGCCGGGAGCAACCTCTGCTGCATATTCCTCACGATCATTACGGCGCTTGGCAGATCGTTCATGAATGTGACGGGGGTAATCTACACGTTTGCGGCTAACATGCTCTTCATTCTGATGCTTGTCGTTTTCATGATCTTCCATAATAAACTGCACCTCCAAATGCAAAATGAATCGCGTAATAAAATTTACACGGACTTCGGTTTAAAAGTGTGGCAACAGGTTGCGGCTGACGTGTCGGCCTTATCACGTTCTTCTGAACTGAAGCTTTCCCCCGCATATTCTTCTTTAAATTTCTTTCCGGCATGACCATCAACTTCAATCATGATCAAATCTGCCTTGCACAAGTTGTTTTCTCCCCAATAATGACAATTGGCTACGCTACACTTAACGATTGGCTTGGCCTCTTGGCTCATGATCATCACCTCGGATTCATTGTCCCCCCGCTATCCCGCACCTATGCGTTTATGGTATATGGCAGTTGGTGACATACGAAAAAAGCCGCTTCCTTCACCTCCTCCAAAATGGCAGGAAGCAAGTAGAAAACGGCTTGCTTGTCTTGTTTTAGTTTTTGATTAGAAATGATCTTCCCCGTTGAATGCTTTATGCATGAGTACGGCGAGTCTGCATCCGGCGCTGAGTCAAATAGTCACTTTCATAATAAGTCAGATCATCACGCAATTCTTCAAAATTTTTCGTAATGTCCATGATCACTTCGCGAGCGGCTGGCACTGGCGTTTTACGGAAGCGGATAGCATCTTGTCCCGTATACGCATAGCGTCCATCCTCTGCGTAAGATTCATTTTTGGGATAAAAAAAGCTGTTCACGCAGTCATGGTAAACGTTATACAATGCCTTTTCCGCAAAATCGACGTCAAAATTGGCACGGCGTAAAGCCACACCCAACTTTTCATAAGATACTTCGGAAAAAACAAGGACATGACGGAGATCCGACAAAAAGCCTTTGTAAAAGAGCACGGACTCCTCATTGCCATCTGCAGCCAGTTGCGGCAGAGCATGCTCATTGAGGAATGTTTCCACCCGTTTCACGGCAGTTTTCAGTCTCTCCTGCGCCGACTCACATAATTTTTGTACGTTGACTGCTGACATCAAGGCAGCTCCCCCTTATTTGTTGCTTGTTCATCAATTTGGTTACCCGAAAATAGTCCCCTCTAACCGAAAGAGCTGTAATTTTCAGTATTTATCCTACCACAAATAAGCATTGAAAGGTATAAAAACATGCCAACCTCCTCACGCTAAACCATAAATTTATGAATTCTCAAGGAGGACGGTCCCATGTCTCGGCGAAAATGGTTAAAACCCCTGCTAGGAGCAGCTGCCGGGGTGCTTCTCATCACACTGATGCTGCCTTCCCGTGATCACCGCCATACACCGCAGCCCGAATATACGGCCAAGATGGTGCCACAGCAAGAGAAGCAACTCAAAAAAGGAATGTTGGCTTTGGACCTGTCCGCTACGGATACCCTCACACGCATGGATGCAAGGCAGGATATTCAGTACGTGATGCGGGAACTTGATGGTAAAACTGCTGATCAGAAAAGGGAATTTACCCGCACGCTACAGCAATCGCACAGTCATCTTCATACGTTACAGTGGATTCACACAAGCGACGGGAATACGAACACCTACACGGGCAGCAAAGCACAAACTCGTCTGCTCAGTCATCCTCAAATTAAAAGCAGCTTGGCTGCGGCTCGCCGTTCCGTCATGCAAAATAAATCCTACGAATCTGCTGCATTTCAGGCTGAAGGCGGTAAATATTTTGTCATGGCAGAACCATCGGCTGACGGAACATGCGGCGTTGCTGCTCTGGTCAGTCAGCAAGTATTGCGTGACGTGGAGAAGCATCAGCGGAAAAATTTGCGTTTGATTCCCTATCCAAAAGAAGGCAGCTACAAAATCGAATCCGTACATCCCGACACATTGCACGATATTACTGTCAAGACGGGCCACGACAACGAAAATGCAAGCCATTATTTTGAAAATGAAATTGTCGTTCGCTTCCATCATAATCCTGATTCACGACAACTGCAGGAAATTGCAGCAGATTTACACTGTGCGCCAGGCCGCAAGCTTGGTTATACCTATGTATTTCATTCGGATAAGATGAACTTTAAAGAGCTAAAGCAATATTTTTCAAGAAAGTGGAACCCGCTTTATACGGAACCTCACTATATGTATCTAACCAATGAGAGCACACCTATCAAAGCGGACAGCTCTATTCCCAATGATTTGCTCTTTTCCCGCTATCAATGGAATCTGCCGGCAACTGAAACCAACCGAGGTTGGAAATTAAGCAAAGGCAGCAAGGACGTAATTGTCGCTGTCGTAGATACGGGAGTAGATTTGGATCACCCCGACCTAAAAGGTCAAATCCTTTTAGGTCATAACGTGGTAAACCCGTCTGAAAAGCCTTATGATGACGTCGGTCATGGAACGCACGTCGCCGGCATCATTTCTGCCCTCGTGAATAATGGTGAGGGGGTCGCTGGCATGACATGGTACAACAAAGTCATGCCGATCAAGGTACTTGACCAATCCGGCTCCGGTACGACTTACTCGGTTGCAGAAGGTATTATCTGGGCAGCTGATCACGGTGCCAAGGTTATCAATTTAAGTCTGGGCAATTACGCACAAGCTGAATTTTTGCATGATGCGATCAAATACGCCTATGATAAAGATGTCGTATTAATTGCAGCCACAGGCAATGACAATACGGAACGGCCTGGGTATCCAGCAGCGTATCCTGAAGTGTTTGCCGTTTCCGCTACAGATTCTTCTATGCACCGTGCATCCTTTTCTAACTATGGAGATTATGTAGACGTCATGGCTCCAGGTGCAAGTATTGCCAGTACGTACCCAGGGAATCAATATGCTGCACTGTCGGGCACTTCAATGGCCAGTCCCCATGTATCAGCACTTGCTGCACTGATTCGATCCGTTAACCCCGATCTGACCAACAAAGAGGTTATGGATTTAATGAGAAGCAGCGTAATTGACTTGGGCACACCAGGGCATGACAAATATTTCGGGTATGGTCAAATTGATGTGTATAAAGCGTTGAAAGCAGCACAACGTCCATATGTTCCTTTGCAATTCTATCCACAGCATTTAAGTGACAAGTTAAAATCTATTTTGAAGAAACTGGAAACGTAAGATTCCTTATTGGAAAAAAGCAGCCATGTTGCTCCATGGCTGCTTTTTTGGGCTTTATTAACGCTTGGAACTGCTGCGAACAGGACGCTTGCTATGACTGCGAGTATGACAGCAAGGTTCTCCAGGATCCTTTATACTCACCGGAAATACGTGATGTGGTACAGGTACAATGTGCGTCTGATTAACAATTTCAATTGGATGAACCACAGGCACGACTTGTGGGAAAAATTGATGATTTACAAATTGGATCGGCGGGCACACGATCGGGTCGTAAGGGCAATGACTCATAATGTGCAACTCCTTTCGGTGAATTAGTACAGCATATTAAGAAGGCATGTGCTGTGCTTGGATGTTTACCCCCTAATACAAATATCCCTTATAAAATAGGCTTCCGTTCAACAATGACCGAATGATCAAGCAGTTCGCCCAACAAACGGCACAGTTTGTGAAGACCTGTTATAAGTGTTTCCTTGTCCACATACGAAAAAGAAATACGGATATGATTACTGTCCATACCACCTGCATAGCACACTGCACCAGGTAAAAAGGAAACGCCTTCTCGGTCAGCCAGCCGCTCCAATTCTGGAATATCAACATTAGGAGGAAGCTTAATCCACACATTTAAGCCGCCTTCGGGAGCATACCAGCTAACCTCTGGCGGAGCATAGCGCTGGAGCGTATACAATGCGACTGTCAACCGATCCCGCATTTGTTCCCGCAACCAGACAAGATGTCGATCAAGACGGTTCCTGATAAAGGGCAATAGCGCTTTTTGCGTTAATAGAGGGCTCCCCAAATCCGTAGTAGACTTGGCAGCCACCAAACGATCCATTACACTGCCAGTGGCCGCTACACAAGCTATACGGCAGCCGGGAGCAACGGTTTTGCTAAAGCTTTTGATATATATCACATGTCCGGATTGATCATGTGCCTTGATAGAGAGTGGCGGCTTTGTTTTATAGTAGAGGTCAGAAAATGGATCATCCTCAACAATGAGGCAATGATAACTTTGAGCTAGATCCAATAATTGTGTGCGTCTGGCCGTCGTTAAAGTTACTCCGGTAGGATTATGAAAGGTGGGTATCGTGTAGATCAGTTTTGGGGGATGAGTATCACAAAGACGCGTGAGGATATCGATCCGCATGCCCTGCTCATCCATCGGAATCATAATTACTTTGGCACCACGACTGGTAAATACATCAATGGCCCCCGTATATGTAGGAGCCTCCATGTAGACAACATCTCCAGAACCAACAAAAGTACGTGCCACCAGGTCAATGCCCTGTTGGGCACCACTGGTCACGAGCAGCTGTTCTGCAACAGTGCATAGGCCACGTTCGTTCAGGTGATCTACAAACACTTCCCTCAGCGCTAAATCACCTTCAAAAGTACCGTATGCTGCCATTGCATCAGGATTTCCAGAGGATAGACGTTGAGTATCAGCGATGATTTCGCGTGTAGGAAGAAGCTCCGGTTGAATTGCTGCTATATGAAAAGAATAGGGAACCTGTCTGCTATGGTTAAAGTTTCTCCATAACTGTGCGCGTGGCAAATAATCGATCAGCGACATTTGCCATGACAAATCCTGCGCTCCCTCACGTTGAACAGCTACCGAAGGCTCTGCTACATAGCAACCTTTTCCCTGTGTACAGGTAACCAGATTAATAGACTCCAGCTCAGCATATGCCTTGCTTACAGTTACGGGACTTACCGCAAGCAAACTGGACAAATGACGGACAGAGGGAAGCTTTGTGCCCTGAGGCAACAGTCCAGACTGGATGCGATCTGCTAATGTTTTGGCAATCTGTAAATATAATTTAACACTGCTATTGCGGCTGAGATCAATATGCATCGGAACCGTCCCCTCCAAAAATCAACTGTTACATTTAGACGTTTACTGTTATACTTCATTATCGATATAATACAACAAATTTCATAGTACAGTATAGAACACAGGAGATGATTGGATTGGAACACAAATTTTCGGGTATGGCTCGTACTCAGGGCTCGTCCATGGTAAGGGACATTTTAAAGCTGACACAGGGAACAGATGTGTTATCTCTGGCAGGCGGCCTTCCTGCCGATGCCTTTTTCCCCATCGAAGCTGTTGCTAAAGCCTATGAGCAGGTATTTCGCCTCGGCGGTACTACCGCTCTTCAATACGGCCTAACCGAGGGCTACATTCCTCTACGGGAACGTCTTGCAGCAATCATGTCATCCCAAGGCATCTCCGTCACCAGAGATAACATCATCATGACGACGGGCTCACAGCAGACCATTGATCTGGTTTCGCGTGTATTGCTCGATCCGCAGGATACTGTATTGGTGGAGTCCCCTACTTATTTGGCAGCTCTTCAGGTATTTAATTCCTATGGTGCCAACATTGTAAGTGTAGATACAGACTCTAACGGTATGCGATTAGAAGATCTTGAAGCCAAGATCAAAAAACATCAGCCTAAATTCGTGTATGTCATCCCAACCTTCTCCAACCCGGCAGGAAGTGTTTGGAGTATGGAACGAAGAACAGGCGTTGTTGAAATATGCCGTAAATACGGCACTTTGATTTTTGAAGATGATCCTTACGGACGTCTTAAATTTGACGAAAACCTTAACTTTCCATCCCTTTTCTCAATCGATCAACAGCTAGGTGGAGATGGTCATGTGATGTACACTTCTACATTCTCCAAAACCGTCGCTCCTGGTGTTCGATCTGGTTGGCTGGTAGCTAATCAAGCGATTGTCGTTAAAGTCGCCAATGCCAAACAATCTGCCGATCTGCACTCCAGCAGTATTGATCAACGTGCTTTGAATGAGTTATTGGACTTTTTTGACTTGGACGGACATATTCGTACTGTGTCTGCTGAGTACCATACTCGTATGCTACGTCTCACGTCGCTGATGAAAGAACGCCAATGGGAAGGAATCACCTGGAATGATGCACTTGGCGGTATGTTTATGTGGGTTACTTTACCCGAGGGATTCCGTTCTGATCGGTTGCTGCAACTCGCAATTCAGGAAGGAGTGGCATTTGTGCCTGGACAAGTCTTCTATGCTGACCTAAGTGGCAGCAACCATATGCGAATCAACTTCACGCATACGGATCCTTCCTTGCTTCCAAAAGCAGTTGACCGATTGGATCGGGCACTGAAGATGTACACAGAGGAAAGTGTTGTAAACAGCGTGCGATGATGGAGTTGGCAGGACACGTACGTGAGGCCGCTTCACGAATCATTTGATTTTACGATCGCTGTTCCCTCTGATTCGTTTGGAATTTGAATAGCATGTTGGAATCTGGGACAAAGATGTACGCCTCGCCTCCGTAGATTCAAATGCGTTTGCTACGCTGACTACGTGCCTCATTCTCGAACGGTTTTACGGTAGAGAAGTAAAAATTAGGATGAAAGCCCACAGTAATTATGCTGGGGGCTTCATTCTAAGAATGCACTATATCTGCGTAAGTACGGTATGTTAAAAAGGGTGTGCCATCATTCCCACAGGAATATGACACACCCTTTTTAATTCAATAAATACATTTGGATTAAAGGCTTTCATGCAAACAGGTCATTTACAAAAGTTAAATTCATACTTTTTAAGGTGTTGCAGTGGGGAAAGTTTTCCGTAAGCCGGGTTCTGTGCTATTCGTGGTACAGACGGGAACTACCCTCCCACTACAAGCGACAATCATCTATCTAGGCCGAACATTGCTATCCAGCTCCAGCGACCAACCTAGACACGCCTCGGGCTAAGGCTGCTTCGCGAAGAAGCTGTGTCCCATTAGGTCTTGCTCCAGATGGGGTTTACCAGGAACGAAGTCACCAGCGTTCCTCGGGGTCTCTTACACCTCGGTTCCATCCTTGCCTGTGCCGCAAGCGGCCATCGGCGGTCCATTTCTGTGGCACTATCCTTCAACTCGCGCTGACTGGACGTTATCCAGCATCCTGCCCTATGGAGCCCGGACTTTCCTCTCGCGGCTTACGCCACCAGCGATTGTCTGTCAAACTTTCCGAACAACATTACATAGTATACAGGGAACGCGCGCATGATACAACCCTGAAAATATTGTAAAACGTATAGATCTCTGTTTACTTGCCCAAATAAAACGGATGTACCTTTCTCTGCAATGAATCATCCGCCACATAATAAGCAGACCTTCCCACGTATAGCGGGATAGAAAGCTTACTAAAATCAGGAACGTCCTCATCTAGGAACAGTTCATCATCTCGGTAGGTCTGCTGTATTTCACCGACGATCCAATCATGATCTCCATAGGTATGAATATCCACGACTTTACACTCATAAGCAAGATAAGCCTCCAGCAATATAGGCACATTGACTGAAATTCCATCCTCATATGCAATGCCAAACTGCTGAAACTTATCTACATCTTTACCACTAAAGGTACCTACAGCCTGAATCCATTCCGATCTGTGCGCAGGCAGAAACTGAATACCAAAGCCTCCGCTTTTCTCGATCAGTCCGTGAGAATATGTTTCCTTCCTCAGTGAAATGCCATACATGCCCGGTGATGATCCGATATAGGTATGCCAGCCTGAGGCCATTACATTATTTTCCCCCTCATAGCGGGAAGTAACAACAGCGACCATGCCTGGATAGGCATGAATTGCAGAATCAGCTATCAGCGTCCGCATAGAACCTCTCCCTACGAAAAAAATAATAGAGCATCTTCATTTTCTCATAGATGTTGAGATTTTACAAAAATTGAAAAGGTTCGGTTTCTACCTGAGATACATGTACTTCCGTTGAATAACGACCTTCTACCAAGCGTTTGCGCATCCATTCTGCGGTTTTAGGCTTCATAATCTTTTCAGCATTATGTCCAGGGTCAATAATAGCAATCCCCGCCATCAGGGCATCGTGAGCCGTGTGATAGTCAATATCCCCTGTGACCAATACATCAGCGCCTTTGAAAAGCGACTTATTCACATAGCGGCTGCCTGAGCCCCCAAGCACGGCTGCCTTTTTGATCATACGGTCCAAGTCGCCCACCACACGTACATGCTCCACGTTGAGGCCATTTTTCACAACATCGACAAACTCCCGTAGCGTGCGAGTTTCCTTAAGCTTGCCCACCCGTCCCAAACCAAAGGAACGGCCCTGCAAATCCATGTGATACAGGTCATAAGCCACCTCTTCATAAGGATGAGCCTTCAGCATCGCTTGAATGACTTTGTTGCGTACAGCCTGCGGTACAATGGTTTCAATACGAACCTCTTCGCTACGTTCCATTTTGCCCGGCTCACCCAAAAACGGCTGTGTGCCTTCACCCGGCACAAAAGTTCCATAGCCGTCAATGTTAAAGCTGCAATGGCTGTAGTTGCCGATATGTCCAGCTCCCGCCCCCAGTATGGCATCCAGTACCCGTTGATGATGTGTTTTGGGTACGAAAACAACAAGCTTGAATAATTGCTCGGTGTGAACATCCTCAAGCGTACCTTCACTTTGAATACCCAGTGCTTCTGCCATCCAGTCATTCATGCCGTCCTCAGCTGTATCCAGATTCGTATGACTGATGTAGACAGCAATATCATTCTTGATCAGTTTTTCATACAATCTACCCGCAGGCTGATCTGTGTTCAAAGCTTTAAGTGGGCGGAATATAATCGCATGATGCGCAATAATGAGGTCAGCTTTTATGCGGAGTGCCTCTTCGACAACCTCATCATTAACATCTAGGGCTACTAATATGCTTTTGATTTCCTTTTGCAGACTACCCAGCTGAAGCCCGATTCTATCGTCCGGAACTGCCAAGTATTTCGGAGCCAGCTGCTCCATATAGCTAATTACTGTCTGTCCTTTGGCAAACATGCAAGTACCTCCTCTAGCTGTTCAATTTGCTTGCGCAATTGCTCCCGCTTATGCTGTGCGGATTCCTGATCTGATCGTGCCACTTGTGCCAGCACATCCTCAAGCTTGCGAATCTCCAATTTCCATTTATAAAAAAAGATTTCATTCGGTGCTTTGACCAATAGTGGTCCGAGTTGCATCAACAAATCCGGTGTCAGTACCAGCGAACTATCGGGAATTTTCCATGGTTGATACAGCGCATCCTGTTTCAGTGGGCTTACCGAATCAGGTACTGCCGTCAGAATCTCATATATTTTCCCGTCTTCTTCCATAATATGTTCACTTGTTAGTACCCATTGATGTTCGATGAGCCAACGGCGTAAGATATCCTCTCCTACGTTAGGCTGTAGAACAAGTTGTTTCACTGAAACAAGCTTGTCTTTCCCTTGCTCTAAAATGGTAGCGATCAAGGCACCACCCATCCCGGCTATCGTAATAACATCAACTTCATCGACCTTAATTACAGCCAAGCCATCTCCCTTTCTAACCGCAATGCGATCCGTGAGACCTGCTTCGGCCACCTGCTTTTGAGCCGCACGCAACGGTCCATCATTGACTTCACCCGCCACAGCTTGCGGTACTCTGCCACTACGCACTGCGGCCACGGGGAGTAGTCCATGATCCGAGCCAATATCCGCAAGTCTGCTCCCGGCAGGAATTTGTTCCATAATATATTGTAATCGTTGAGAAAGTTTCATAACGTCACCCACGTAATCCATTTTTTTCGAGTCCAAAATAAAATTCCAACAACAAATGCCAACTTCAGTAGGCTGTAAAACACCACATCTCCCGCCGCTTGATGGCGCAGGATAATCGTGTCTGCTTCAGCCATGAATGCTAGTGTCATGCCTATAGCGAAATAAACCAAAGCGAGACGCGGAAAGCGGCGATGTACCCACCAGCTTAACCAGATCAACAATACTGCGTGCAAAATCCAAAATGCCTCAAGCATCACTAAAGTTGCTGTAGGCCAGAAGCGGCCTATAAGGATCGCGTACACTAAAAGTAGCCCAGCAATGCCACAGTAATGAAGTAAGCTGTTGCGCAAAGTTAATCCCACAAGACACCATACCACACCGCATAGGCCTACGAGCAAAAGAAACCAAACCTTAGCTTCACCTTGATGGAGCTGAATGATCCATACACCCGAACCCAACATAATCGCACTGCCTAAAGTGCTCAACATCGCGCTCATACTCTTTTCAGAAGACCGCCAAAATGCGGCCACTCCATAGCAAATCGTAGTAACTGCACTCGCCGAGAATATTTGCATTGCCAACGGAAAAGCGGTAAAATAAAAACCGATCAAACAAATGCAGGAAATAATGACAAAACCAAGAAGCCAGGCGATCCCATGCCCGTGTCTAAGATATGTAAGCAGCCCGGTGTTGTTACGGTTCTGGCTCTGCGACGGATCTTCGTCCTCCCGATACAGGTTAGACAAAAAATCGCAATATTGCTCAGGGAGCAGCCGACTTCGCCGCCAATGCTCAATTTCATGTAACAGTATTGCCCGCTTTTTCTCCTGGTCCAAGCTTCTTCCCCTCCACCAAGACTGCCATGAGATAAAAAAAGACCTCCTGCGCGCTTCAAGCCGCAGAAGGTCCGCAATGTAACGCTTCTATTCGAGGAAATCCTTCAGTCGCTTACTGCGGCTTGGATGGCGCAACTTACGTAGCGCTTTGGCCTCAATCTGACGAATACGTTCACGTGTAACACCAAACACTTTACCCACTTCTTCAAGGGTTCTGGTTCTTCCGTCGTCCAAACCAAAGCGGAGACGCAAAACATTCTCTTCCCGTTCGGTTAACGTATCCAGTACATCCTCGAGCTGTTCCTTTAGAAGTTCATAGGCAGCCGCATCTGCAGGCGCCAACGCTTCTTGATCCTCAATGAAATCCCCCAGATGTGAGTCATCCTCTTCACCAATTGGTGTTTCCAATGAAACCGGTTCTTGGGCAATTTTCATAATTTCCCGTACTTTTTCCACGCTCAGCTCCATTTCGGCAGCCACTTCCTCGGGCGTAGGTTCGCGCCCCAGCTCTTGCAACAGTTGACGCGATACGCGAATCAGCTTGTTGATCGTTTCCACCATATGCACCGGAATACGGATCGTTCTCGCCTGATCGGCTATCGCGCGCGTAATGGCCTGACGAATCCACCAGGTTGCATAGGTACTGAATTTAAAGCCTTTTTCGTAATCAAATTTTTCTACTGCCTTAATCAAACCCATATTACCTTCCTGAATCAGATCCAGGAAAAGCATTCCGCGACCAACATAACGTTTGGCAATACTTACAACCAGACGCAAGTTCGCTTCTGCCAACCGGCGCTTAGCTTCTTCATCGCCGTTATTGATCCGTTTGGCAAGCTCCACCTCATCATCAGCAGAAAGCAACGGTACACGACCGATTTCTTTCAAGTACATCCGGACTGGGTCATTAATTTTAATACCGGGAGGCAGGCTCAGATCGTCATCGAAATTAAAATCATCCCCATCATTGTTTTCCGGGTCGTCATTTTGACGCAATCTGGTAACTTCTTCGTCGTTGTCATTCACAACCTCAATCCCCAAGTCACCCAGCTGCTCATAAAACTCATCCATTTGCTCGGGGTCCTGATCAAACGGCGATAGTTTTTCCATGATATCTTTGTAGTTCAGAGAAGAACTTTTTTTACCCAACTCAATCAGTTGATCTTTAACCTGATCCAGTGTTAGTTCCGTCTCCAGTTCAGTATGCTGATCATTCGCCATCTTTCGACTCCCTCCTCCCTAGAAACATCCGACCTCTGTGTGTTCATTGTCTCTCTAGGGCTATAATCTCACTTGCAATTTGTGCTGCGCGCAGAAAGTCACCTAAGCGCTCAGCGGCTCTCATTTCTTCCCTCTTCAAATCCAGTTGCTCCTGCAATGGAAATTTTCGCACTTGATGAATATAATCATCCAAAATGTGCGGTGCCCATACGCCTGGAGCATCCATCATCATGATCGAACTTACGTTCTTCTCCAGTCGGTCGTCTTGCAAAGATGAAATAAAACGGCTTGTATCCGGTAACTTCCCTTGCGCGTAATAGGCATATAGATAAGCAGCAATTGCTGCATGATCCTCAATATTAAAGGCGTCGCCCAGATGCTTTTCTACATACTCTGCAGCTTCTAAATCCTGCATCATCCAGTGAAGCAGTCTGCGTTCAGCCACATGGTAAGCCGGCAACAGATTAGGTGTGGAGACCTGCCCTTTTTTATGCCTACCATTATTCCACCCATTTTCGTTATTATCCCCAAAGTTCTGTTTTTTTTGCAGGGATTGACGCAGTAAATTGCATTCTTGCTTCAAGGTTTCAAAATCCACCTTGACTTCGGCTGACACTTCGCGCAGATACACTTCCCGCTCGGTCGGGGATGACAGAGGTGCAATGACATTTAATGCTTCGCGGGAATACGCGATTCTTCCTTCTTCCTCTTGCAGTATATGGTTTTTTTTCAGATATATAAGCTTAAATTTCACCGTTGAAACAGCACTTTCGATAATTTGGCGCTGGAATCGTTCGCCGCCGTATTGCCGGATAAAATCATCCGGGTCCATACCGTCACTGACCAGCGCTACTTTCACGTGAAGCCCCGCATTTTCCAACAGCGGAAAATTTTTGAGCGCAGCAGCTTGTCCTGCCCGGTCACCATCATAACAAATAATGACCTCGTCGCACAGTCCTTTTAACATCGTAGCATGGTGCTCTGTTAGAGCAGTGCCCATGGCGGCCACCCCATTTTGTACGCCAGCTTCCCATGCCGAGATGACATCACCGTAGCCTTCAAAAAGAACACTTTGGCGAAGCTTGCGAATTGAGGTTTTAGCATGATGGAGATTGTACAGCGTTCGGCTCTTGTTGAATAGCTTGGTCTCCGGTGAATTCAAATACTTCGGCTGTCCCTCACCAAGTATACGGCCTGCAAAGGCAATAACTTTTCCGTTGCGATTCCAAATGGGAAACATGATACGATCTCTGAATCGATCCACATATCCATCACCCTCATGCCGGGGAGAAATAAGCCCTCCCTTTTCCATCTCCACGGGATCAAAAGAACGCTTATCCAGAAACTGAACGATCGTATCCCATCGGTTGGGTGCATAGCCAATTTGAAATTGATCAATGATCTTGTCACTGAATCCTCGTGAGCGCAAGTATTCCATAGCTGGTTTGCCGTGCTCCGTATTTTTAAGCAAAAAATGGTACATCTTAGAAGTTAACTCATACGCTTGCAACAGCCTGTCCAACTCAGGATGCTGATGCGATGAATCACGTCCCTGCCATTCGCCGAGCGGGATATGACTTTCTTCTGCCATTGTCCTGACAGCTTCGGGAAAGGATAGTCCTTCGATTTCCATCATAAACTTGATGGCATTGCCTCCCGCGCCGCAGCCGTAGCAGTAAAAAATCTGACGATCCGGTGTCACGGTGAATGAAGGGGTTTTTTCGGAATGAAAAGGACAGAGGCCTTTCATATATTTCCCCTGCTTGGTCAAATGCACGTACTTGCTTACCGTATCTACAATATCATGATGTTGTAAAACTGACTCAATGATATCGTCCGGTATGTTACCTTGTCCGGCACTCATATTAACCACCTTCATCTCTTTAGCACGTAAATATAATTCGATACCGTTACTCATTCTCCTGCAAGCGAAGTAAAAGTTTTGTCAGTTTATGTTGAAAAACTTCACGATCCTCTAATGAAAACGGTTTAGGGCCTTTTCCATAACGTCCTTTTTTCCGTTCTTTGGCAGAAGTATGACGTCGGTCAAGCATGAAATCTATCGAATCGTTTCGATACATAGCTCCGCGAAAAGACATCACTTCACAACCTTTTGCCAAGGCAAGTGCAGCAAGACCATAATCATTGGTGGTTACAATATCTCCACGGCGGATATGATTGGCAATATAGAGATCGGCACTTTGGTCGCTTCGGTCTACTTTAACGACGCTTACACCTTTGCTGCCCTGAATGAGATGATCATATGAAGATACCATAATAACCTCAATATGAAAACGGGAAGCTATCTCCGCAATTTCACTTTTAACAGGACAAGCGTCCCCGTCAACAACGATCCTCACACCCAGTAAAGTTCCGGTTCCCCCCATAAGCATCCCCCATCCGCATTCGAGTAAAATACGGAACGGCTGCAAGATTACTCTTACACCGTTCCGTATATTTATACCCATTTTTTCAAGTTGTTCATACTACCACAACTGACGTTTAAACTACAAGCTTGGAAAAATCGGCAAAACGCTTCAGTTCTGAGTCAATAACAGCCAGCAATGCCAAACGATTATTACGAACAGCGTCATCCTCAGCCATAACCATAACGGAATCAAAGAACGCCGTTACCGCAGGGGTAATGGATGAAGCTAGCGCTAACGCCCGTGTCGCATCACCTTCCTGTAGAGCTACGCTGTAAGATTCATAAGCGCTATACCATGCTTCGTAAAGCGTTTTTTCGCCTTGTTCCGTAAACTCACCCGTATTAACTGACTTATGAACTGCTTTAGCAGCCAGATTACCTACACGATTAAAGGATTCAACTGTTGCTTTGAATACCTCACCTGTTTGTACGGCAGTCATTAACGCAGCTCCGCGGTTAACAACGGAAGCAACGTCGTCATATCCAGCTGCAAGCACAGCATCCACAACGTCATAACGAAGTGTCTCAGACAATAGTTTCTTCACGCGTAATCCAAAAAACTCATGTAATTCTTTACGTATTTCATCCGCGGAACGTTTCATATTTCCAAGGTTGCCGTGCACATCGAGCGCGATATTGAACACATCAGACAACGTAGCTGAAAGCTTACGATCCAACAAAATCTGCACAATACCTGCTGCCTGGCGACGAAGCGCGTAAGGGTCCTGTGAACCTGTTGGAATAATACCGATGGAGAAGCAGCCTGTAATAGTATCTATCTTGTCTGCGATACTTACAATCGCTCCAGCATTCGTTGAAGGAACCGTTTCTCCTGCATAACGCGGCTGGTAATGCTCAAACACCGCTCTTGCCACTTCTTCCTTCTCTCCAGCCTTACGAGCATAGTCCTCACCCATCACACCTTGCAGTTCCGGGAACTCATATACCATTTGTGTTACCAGGTCAAATTTACAAATATCCGCTGCTCGACTAACCGATTCCTGTGTATCTGGAGAAACGCGAAGCTTCTCTGCCAGAGCATCAGCAATACGGCGGATCCGGCGCACTTTGTCTCCAACCGTTCCCAGCTCTTCGTGGAAAACGATACTTTCCAGTTTGGAGAGTGCATCCTTAATTTCCAGCTTCTGATCTTCTTCATAAAAGAATTTGGCATCAGACAGCCGCGCACGCAATACTTTTTCATTCCCTTTAGCAATGACTTCCAGCGATTGACTTCCTCCGTTACGTACCGTAACAAAATATGGCAGTAGCTCTCCTGTGCGATCCAGCACTGGGAAATAGCGTTGATGTTCACGCATGGAAGTAATGAGTACATCCTTCGGAATGTTCAGGAACGCAGGATCAAAACCTCCGAACAGTACTGTTGGGGTTTCCACCAAATACAGCACTTCTTCCAGCAAATCATCTTTTACCGCAATCGTCCAATCTTTTTCGGCAGCCAGCGCTTCAATCTGCTTCACGATAAGCGATTGACGTTCCTCAATGTCCACAATGACATGCTGCTTGCGAAGCACTTCAACATAGTCAGCTGGACTTTCTACTACGGCATCCTGTCCAAGGAAACGATGCCCTCTTGTCACGTTTCCTGACTGCACGCCGGCAATCTCCAAATTAACAATATCGTTACCAAACAAGGCAATCAACCAGCGGATCGGACGAACAAATTTAAAGTCATAACTCGCCCAGCGCATAAATTTAGGGAATGTCATGGCATGTAAAATGTGCAATAAACCTTCGGACAGTACATCCGCCGTTGGAACACCTATGCTGCTCTTAGTTGCGTAAATATATTCCACGCCTCCAAGCTCCTTGAACGTAAACTGTTCAGGATCAACACCTTGGCTGCGAGCAAAGCCCAGTGCAGCCTTGCTCCAGTTACCAGCTTCGTCTAGTGCGATTTTGCGGGAAGGACCTTTAACCTCTTCGTTAATATCTTCTTGCTTCTCCGCTACTTCCTTCACAAGTACCGCCAAACGGCGAGGTGTAGCATAAGCCTCTACAGCACCATAAGCAATACGCGAGCTGTCAAGCCATGCCGTCATACGCTGCTTCAACTGCTGAATCGCATTCGGGATAAAACGTGCAGGGACTTCTTCCAACCCGATCTCAAACAATAAATCTTTAGACATTTGCCGCACCTCCTTTCTTCAACAGCGGGAAGCCCAGCTTCTCGCGCTCCTCCAGATAGGTCGCAGCCACCTGACGCGCCAAATTACGCACTCGTATAATAAACCCAGTCCGTTCCGTCACACTGATCGCTCCGCGAGCGTCCAGCAAGTTGAACGCATGAGAACATTTCAGCACATAATCATAGGCTGGAAATACAAGATGCTGCGCCATCGCTTTATTTGCCTCTTCTTCGTACATATTGAAAAGAGTAAAGAGCATTTTGACGTCAGATACTTCGAACGTATACTTGGAATGCTCAAATTCAGGCTGGTGGAAGACATCACCGTACGTGATTCCGTTGACCCACTCCAAATCGAACACATTCTCCTTGTCCTGGATGTAGGAAGCAAGACGCTCCATACCGTACGTGATTTCTACGGCAACCGGACTGGCATCAATACCACCCACTTGCTGGAAATAGGTGAACTGAGTAATTTCCATACCGTCCAGCCATACTTCCCAACCTAAGCCCCACGCTCCCAACGTCGGTGCTTCCCAGTTGTCTTCAACGAAACGAATATCATGCTCCAGAGGGTCAATGCCCAAACGGCTCAAACTTTCCAAATACAATTCCTGAATATTATCTGGTGAAGGCTTCAAAACTACTTGGAACTGATGATGCTGATACAGGCGATTCGGGTTCTCACCATAACGTCCGTCTGACGGACGACGAGAAGGCTCAACATAAGCTACATTCCACGGCTCAGGTCCGATCGAACGTAAATACGTCATTGGGTTCATCGTGCCTGCCCCTTTTTCCGTGTCATACGGCTGTACAATAATACAGTTGTGTTCAGCCCAAAATTGTTGCAGCGTTAAAATCATCTGCTGAAAATTCATTGGTACACACTCCCTTTCCAATTCCCTCAAATGTTGGTGATTTCTTCTCATTTAAGCTCGTATGTACAGGGCTATTTTATCCCAAAAGCCTTGCTAGAGACAGCAAAAAGCCCCCGCCTCTACGCCTGTACAGACGTAGGGACGAGAGCTGACTCCCGCGGTTCCACCCTACTTGATTGCGATCCTATATCACCAATCAGATCGTAATCCTCTTTTCCGTGTCCATTCAGACGCTCCCGAGTGCCTTGTTCACGAAGAATTCCCGCTGGGCTTACACCGTCCCCAACTCGCTATTTACAGAGAATACATCCCGCTACTTTCTCGTTCAATGCATCTGCTCCCAAAGGAGATATATAGTAGGATATTACACGGTTTCAGCAATACAGTCAAGGGATTAGGGCGTTTCACATATCGTACTTGTCGAGCTGATCCAAAAAATTGCGGGATTTTAGCTTGACCTCCAACTGCATATCCATGAACTGACGCATGACATGTTTGATCTCCAGCTTAGTGGAGTCCTTCACGTCAATGTTGCCGAGCCGATTCAAATCCATTCTGGCGAACAAGCGCAGCAACTTCAGTGTACGTGGAGTCACGCTCAATGCAGCTGGATCAAAATGCTTGTAGCTCCGACACAAAACTCCGCCTAGCCTCGGACTGACGAACATATCCTCATCAGCACATTGTTGACCACTTGAAATACATGCATCAAGCTGAGGAGCATATCCGGCCGCCTGCAATATTTTAAATTCATAAATACTCATGACAATCAGCGGATCTTTGCCACTCTCCAGCGCCTCCAAACATGCTTTAAGCTGCCTAAACCAGAATGCGCCTGTTTCCTCCTCCTGTAACACCCGATCGAGTAATTCACAAGCATAAGAAGCGTAAGCTGCCTTAGTAATATCCTCGCGTAATGTATGGTGGGATTGGATGATTTCACCGGCATTCAACGTGCCTAAGCCTGTATTTCGAAAAAAAACGAATTCGCCGTACGTAAACGGCTGCGTTAAAGCAGCGTGACGGCTTTTGGACTTTTTTGCACCTCTGACCAGCACGCCTGCTTTGCCTCCGCTTTCGGTGCAAAGCGTAATAATTTTGTTCCCCTCACCGTAATCCATGCTGCGGATGACGATTCCTTCCACCCTGTAAAGCATGCCTCTTCCCCCAAACATTCGCGAAGAAGCCAGTGGCTTGTACTATTCACGGGCTTCTTCATGCTCGTCCGACTCTCCTTCATCCGTATCTTGCTCCCTTGTCATGGCGCTCTCCCGGTATAACAGATACGCACCGACATCTCCAGTCATCGCAAAATACTTCCACGAAAAATCTCGCAATCGTATTCATCCTCTCTTCGGAAATGACGTTTGCATCTCAAAATTAGGATGATGCGAAGAGAAGGGAAGTATGCGATGAAATAAATGGATTGCGTTAAAAAAGGCTGCTGTATGTAGAATGGAATACGCTTCGCAAATGATTTGATCTTACGATCGCTGTTACCCCCGAATTTATTTGAATGTAAAACATACAAATGGTTAAATTCGGGGGTAAAGGCGAACGCTATCGCTTCTTCAGATTCAAATCCTTCGCTCCGCACATCGTGCATACAAGGCCTTTTTTAAAGCACACCTATTTCATCGCTGGAAGAAAAGGATAAAAAGAGCAAGAAGTTAAGCGCCGCACATACGCGGCGCTTTAAATGATCAGGAGACTATTACTATCTCAGCCAAGAGATCGGGACGGCTTTTTTATGATGCTTACTACAACTATACATATTTATTTAATATCAATTTTTAACCTCAATAAACCCTTGAACTAAAGTGACGTAGAATCGAGTTCTGTTTTTAAGCGTCGCGATGAAAGCCAAGGTCACGAAGGACGCGTTCCTGGTTGCGCCAGTCTTTTTTGACCTTAACCCAAAGTTCCAGGAAAATCTTGGAGCCTAACAGGTTTTGGATATCCTGGCGTGCCTGTTTGCCCACTTCTTTGAGCATGGCTCCCTGTTTGCCGATAATAATCCCCTTCTGGGAGTCACGTTCTACAAAAATAACAGCCATAATATGCACTACACCATTATCCTGCACTTTCATGTCTTCAATCATAACCGCAATAGAATGGGGTACTTCCTCACGTGTCATATGCAGAATTTTTTCACGCACCAGCTCGGCAATGACAAACTGTTCTGGATGATCGGTAATTTGATCATCCGGATAATATTGCGGACCTTCTGGTAAGTATTTTTGCACCTGCTCCAGCAGGGTGTTTACATTGTTGCCCATTTTGGCCGAGATGGGTACGATTTCTGCAAAGTCGTACAACTTGCGATACTGCTCAATCAGGGGTAACAATGCTTCTGGCTCAATACGATCAATTTTATTCAGCACCAAAATAACTGGCGTTTTTACTTGTTTAAGCTGTTCCGCAATAAAACGGTCGCCACCGCCTAGACCTTCAGCAGCGTCAATAAGAAAAAGTACCGCTTCTACTTCACCCAACGTATTAAAAGCAGTCTGATTCATGTAATCGCCTAATTTTGACTGACGCTTATGAATCCCGGGTGTATCCAAAAATACAATTTGCGTGTCCTCTGTAGTAAATACGCCGTGAATTTTGTTGCGTGTAGTTTGTGGCTTGTCTGACATAATGGCGATCTTCTGCCCAATGACGTGGTTCATCAGTGTTGATTTTCCGACATTAGGTCTGCCAACAATTGCGACAAAGCCTGATTTAAAGTGTTTCTTAGCCATTTCATTTCCTCCAGCGCGATTAAGCACCTATTTTATTTTGGTTTTTCCATTAAAACAGCGAACTAATTAACGTCAACATAGGCCTATAAAACACAAATATACCAATAATTACAGCAAAAACCGCTGCCAGGAGCACGGCTCCGGCGGCGGTGTCTTTAGCCGCTTTGGCCAGCGGATGAATATCAGGTGAGATGAGATCCACCGCTGCTTCAACAGCGGTGTTGAACAGTTCGGCTACAATGACTATAGCGATAGCCACGCAGACGAATAACCAGTCGAGCCGGGAGATGTGCAGAGTTAAGCCTGCTACAATGACAAGGAGCGCCACGGCCACATGTATCCGCATATTTACTTGCGTACGCAGAGCGTACATCACGCCTTCTGCCGCATAGCGAAAAGTCATTCTCCAAGGCTGACGTCTCATTACCTTGTCAACCCCGCTTGAGCCAGTACAGCTTCCTGTTTGCCCATCATTTCAGCTTCACTCACATCATCCTGATGATCATAGCCTAACAGATGAAGAAAGCCGTGAACAAACAAAAAACCGATTTCACGCTCAATCGAATGTCCGTATTCTTCACTCTGAGCTTGCGCTGTTTGTACAGAGATTATAATATCCCCCAAAACATCAGGTACATCATTCAATGAATTTTCATCATTCGGTTCGTAAATAATTTCAAGCTCTTCATCCAGTGTTTCCTTCATAGCAAAAGACAACACATCGGTGGGACGATCAATTCCCCGATAGTCCCTGTTCAACTCATGAATTTGCTCATCATTAACGAAGGTAAGGGCTACCTCACCGTCAGTGACTCCTTCCACTTTGCCTGCCTCCTCTAATAAGGTGTTCAGCAGCGTAATCAAGGATTCGTTAATTACCATATCGTTTTGTTCATTATTCCAAGCTAATTGAAGGCCCATGCCAACCGCTCCTTTTAATTCTAGTGCTCTAACCGTACTTCATGCACAAGTTATATTAAGCTTTTCCGTTTTCAGACTTGGGCCTTTCCTCCGGATACTCAATACGGGAATGGAAAATCCCCATTACTGTTTCCTTGAGGGTTTGAGCCACGATATCAAGCTCCCGCATGGTCAGCTCGCAGTCGTTAAATTGGTGATCATCCAGACGGCTCTTAATAATTTTCTCAATCATGGATTCAACCTGTTCCACTGTCGGCTTCCGTAAGGAACGAACTGCTGCCTCCACGCTATCAGCAATTCCCACCACAGCAGACTCTTTAGACTGAGCCTTCGGTCCCGGATAACGGAAATCATCCTCCGTGAAGTCAGGCTCCACCCCCCGCTCTTCAGCTTCGCGCAACGCCTTGTGATAAAAATAGTGTAAGAATGTCGTTCCGTGGTGCTGCTCGGCAATATCGCGAATGGGCTTGGGCAGCTTGTAATCCAATTGCATTTCCACGCCGTCACGAGCATGGGCGATAATGATGGATTTGCTCAGCTTGGGCTCTATTGTATCATGTGGATTTTCCAACCCATTTTGATTTTCAATGAAGTACGAAGGCCTCTTGGTTTTACCAATATCATGATAATACGAACCAACCCGGCACAACAAGCCGTTTGCCCCTATAGCCTCCGCTGCGGCCTCTGACAGATTACCCACCATTACACTATGATGATACGTTCCCGGTGTCTCCGTAAGCAGCTTGCGGAGCAATGGATGATTGGGATTTGACAGCTCAACAAGCTTCAGTGCCGACAAGATACCAAAGGTAGACTCAAAAAATGGCATTAGCCCAATAACAAGTATTGCTGTTATCAGACCGCCTGCAAAAGCAAAAGCTACCCCATAGAGCGTCGTCGTTTGAGTCCAATTCCCTTGGTCAATCAGTGCCAGAGAAAAAACAGACAGGGCACCGAACAGGCATACCATAATCGCCCCTTTGAACAGTGTTGAACGCTGGCTGGCTCGATGGGTAGAGAAAATCGCTGCCAGACAGACCACAATAGCAAAAAATCCAAAATTAAAGTCGAAAATTTGTCCCTGACGGACATTCAAAATAACACTTGCCAATATACTGAATATAACGGCACATACGAAAGCCAACGACATATCAAGCAACAGCGTTACGAGCATAGCTCCAAGCGCGATAGGCGCCAGATAGCCGAGATAGGAACGTTCATTGTTCTGCAGTATGGAAATTAACATCATTGCTCCAACTGTTATCACAAAGATTAATACTAGCATGAGCAACTGCGCATTATTATACTTGAAGTTTCGTGTTCGTGATTGAAATTGACGAATATACATAAACAGGCCCAATGCCAGCATCATAGACAGCATCAGCAGTCCAAATTGTGGCCAATAATTGATTTTATCCTTGAGCAATTCATTTTCATCAAGCAGTGTATAGATTTCCTGGGTAATAATCTCACCCTTCTTGACGAGTACTTCACCCTGTTTAATGTAAACCGTCGGTGTATCTTCACGAGCCTGTACCTTTGCGTCCTTCGTAGCTGTATCATCATAAAACTTGTTGGCGGTAATCACAAGCCTTGCAAGTTCCTGAACAACCTCCCGTGAAGTACGCTTAGTAAGCGAGCTTGTACTAACCCGCTCAGCTACTTTCGCTCGGGCTGTCTGAGCATCCGTAATTTGATCATTCATCAA
Source organism: Paenibacillus peoriae (assembly GCF_022531965.1). Classification (GTDB taxonomy): domain Bacteria; phylum Bacillota; class Bacilli; order Paenibacillales; family Paenibacillaceae; genus Paenibacillus; species Paenibacillus polymyxa_D. The sequence goes on from NZ_CP092831.1 coordinate 3,813,158, forward strand.
CCCTGTCACAATCTCACGGGCAACAGGCCGCATTTCAGCAATATCCTCAGATGTAAGGCGCGGAATTTTAATGAATGTCTCCTCTGGAATTCGGTACGTTTGCTCTTTCGTTTTTTCCAGCACTTCATCCAGCAACTTATCTGGGTAGGCATCCGCATTACGGCTGTTATTCACAAAATTTTGTACAAATTCCCGTGCACGTTGCGGAATCTCATCCTTATAAATCGAAATCTTATCTGCTCTGGAGACCTGGTCATCCTGATTGAGCCGTTCAATTCGATCCAAAATACCAGTAATCAGGTTATCGTTGCGAACGGGCACAATGGTATACATGGGCTGCACACGTTCAGCTGATTCCTCTTGAGCCTTCAAAGTCGCCTTACTGTTAGGAAGCTGCATCGGGGCGACAATTTCCTTTTCACTCGGTTGATTTACCCGAATATCATAACGCTCGGGAAGCAGCTTGGACGCAAAGCCTACATAAAAAAGAACCACCAAAAATAAAAACAGAAGATAGCGTGTCACCACGCTATACTTCCATCCATTCATTCTATGCTGGAACGTTTTCCCTTTAGATAATTCCTTCGAGGTCATCTAAAACAATCCCTCTCCATCATCTTTTTCAAGGCAGCTACACTGCTCATTTTATACTTTTTCTGGTCGTACACGGCATACTCGTGATTGAATGACTATCCTTGATTTTCGGCAACTCGGTCATAAGCAACAATAATTTTCTGTACCAAGGAATGACGGACAACATCCTCTTCTGCAAACTGGACAAAGCCTATTTCCTCAATCCCTTGTAAAATCGCATTCGCTTCAATCAGACCGGATTTTTTGCCACGAGGCAAATCAATTTGCGTAACATCGCCGGTAATGACCATTTTGGAGCCAAAGCCAAGTCGAGTCAAAAACATTTTCATTTGCTCGGGTGTAGTGTTTTGCGCTTCGTCCAAAATAATAAAAGAGTCATCCAGCGTACGTCCCCGCATATAAGCCAAAGGTGCAATTTCTATTAATCCGCGCTCCAGTGCCTTTGCAGTCTGCTCTGGGCCCATCACATCGTATAGGGCATCATACAATGGGCGTAAATACGGATCAACCTTTTCCTGTAAATCCCCTGGTAAAAAACCTAAATTTTCACCTGCTTCCACCGCAGGACGAGTCAGTACAATGCGCTTGACTGAACCTTCCTTCAGGGCAGCTACGGCCAGCACTACAGCCAGATAGGTTTTACCAGTACCCGCCGGGCCAATTCCAAATACAATATCGCGTTTCTTAATCGTGGTTACATAGTGCTTTTGTCCAATCGTTTTGACGCGAATCGGTTTACCCCGGAACGTCGTCGTAATTTCACCCTTGAACAAATCGAGCAGCTGATCAGCACGCAAATCTTTTGCCAGTTCAATCGCATAATGGACATCCCTTTCGGTCAGTATATACCCATTGCGAATTAACTGGAGTAATACGTCGAACAATTGTTCGAGCACTTCCACCTCGTGAGCATTACCAAAAACATTAACTTCTGCCTCACGAGATGCTATTTTTGCGGGAATAGCTGCTTCGATTAATTTCAAAAAGGAATCCTGCGGGCCAAATAACGCCTGTCCTTCTCCCGCATTGTTCAATGCAATTTGTATGCTGCGTTGTTGTTCTGCCAAATAGCCTCATTCTCCTTGGTTATGAACTAACGGAAGTTCTTCCGCAATATCCTGCTCCACTTCAAAAAGCACTTTCATATAAACTTTACCATTCTCTCTCTTCTCATGCAAAATTTTTTGGCTCATTATTTTCGTTCCTTTGCCGTATTTAGCTAAAATATCAGCTCGCGCGCCTTCTAAACCTGACATTTTCGCTTCTGCTTCCGTAAGCTTCTGCTCCTGTATCTTTGTCTCCCTCACACTTTCGGTCATCCAACCCATCGGAAGTTTGTAGGAACGCCATGTTAGCGGATCATGTTCAACTGTTGTTTTATGTGTAGAATAAGGTATTTTCCCATATCCCCACAATTGTATCGCACGGTTGCCTAGGACCAGATACAAGCGGTCATGACTGATACCTGTATACGTGCTGCTGCGTTGCACCGTGGGACTGCTAATTTCGTATTCATGCCATACAAGACCCTTAACCTCTCCTTTGGCTACGACCTGCTGTTGGTTCTCCTCATCTCCAAGCGTTCCAGAGATGAGGATGGCTCCTTTTTTGACACGCGTATTTTTATGCACGACAGGACGACCCTGCTCGGCAAAAATTTCAGTAACTACCGCATCTGCCTTACTAATGATATGACGAGGGCTGTAGAGCGGCGCAGGGGTAGGCTGTGAAGCTTCAACAACCTGAATCGTCACCAAAGTACCCTGCTTTTCCACACCGATCCAGGATGCCTCTGGAAGCTTCTGCATGAGCGCACGTGAAAGCTTGTCTTGACTGGATAGACGAAAGCTCCATTGAAATGGATACAGGCCCTCCTGTCGAGCGGCTTTGAGAACAGATTCCGTCGATAGCTTATCATTCCCCTTTACTTCAATGTCCCAGATAAGCGAAGACATCAGCAGAAGACCTATCCAGAACAAAGCCAATCCAGCCAGGAAAAATTTACGTTTGGCAAGTCGTACAGCAGTAAAGGGAAGCCCTTGCCGCTTCAGAACATGCATTTTACAGCCTGTCCTTCTCAAAAGCGGGCGTAGGAGGAAGACGTGCGGCAGCAGAAGGTTCATTTCTGCATGTCTAGTACCCATCGGCCGCACGTTCCACACAGGTATATGGTGATCGGTGAGTAAATTAATGAAAGCTTCCACACTTTCGCCCTTGATAGCAAGGGTAACCGTACCACGCAGCTTTGCTAAAGCAGGATGTTTCACGAGCCTTCCTCCGTTCCTTCCATTTGGATATCCGTTATATGTCCCTCCACACTTACCTGCTCTGGCAGAATAGACGTAATGACTAGATCATGGCCCGACACCCTCAGCCTGCCTTGCGCAAGTGCAAGTACGAGCTGATCCGGCGTGAAATCCACCACGCCCCGGTGATTCTCCACATAAAGCTGACGGCTGCCGATGAGGGTTAACCGCGGCAGGTCAAATAGAATGTCCTGCGGAAGCTCCAGCGTCTCGCTGGCCCACTTTCGCAGTTTGCGGCTCATCCTGCTCATACGGCGAAATCTCCCTTCCTGTCATCAAAATATTTGTTATCCAACGGCTTAGAGTTGTTTTGATGACAGCACGCTGCTATTTTTTCATCTTCTGTTATTGCCATCCGGTACCCATAGATGTTTCAAGGCAGCTACGCTGCTGGCTTTCCATCTTATATTCTTATGATCAGTGAACACCATTACACCAGTGCCACAGATATCTGTACTGTACATTTTATGATCCAGTCGCGGCATTTATGAGGCTAAACTTACAATTCGTAGTAGCTACTATATTGCAGAGGAAAAAGATGTGTCCTTTCAAAATTCACAACAAAAAAGACAACCTCATTTTCATATTGAAAACAAAGGTTGTCTTTTTTGAATTTCATTAAATGACACGGTTATTTTTCGCTATCTCGATTTAAAAGAGAGTTTTTTCTAGAGTATAAGAAGTAAACAGCCATACCAATGACAAGCCAAATAATAAAGCGAATAAATGTCTGGCCATTCAAATTAAGAATGAGCACCCCACATGAAACGATAGCCAGGATCGGGATATACGGAACTCCAGGACATCGGAAGGCCCTTGGCAAGTCAGGTTGTGTTTTTCTCATAACGATAACGGCGACCGAAATCAGAATAAATGCTGACAAGGTTCCAATGTTCACCAAACTTGCTAACTCATCCAGCGGAATCAGTCCACCCATTAATGCAGATAAAGTGCCGAAAAACAACGTGTTAATGTAGGGCGTTTTGTATTTGGAATGAACCTTGGATAATACTTTGGGGACTAAGCCGTCACGTGACATAGCAAACATAATACGAGTTTGACCATAGAGCATTACCAGCATGACCGTTGTCATCCCTAAGATGGCTCCTATATCTACAATACCTGCAACCCAGTTCTGGCCCGCAACCTGCAATACCAATGACACGGGGTGAGAGATACCTTCAAATTGCATAAACGGTACTATACCAGTCATAATCGCGCTAACAATGACATACAAAAACGTACAAATAATGAGTGAGAAAATAATGCCTCGCGGTAAATCAGTAGTGGGATTTTTAGTTTCTTCAGCCGCCGATGAAACAGCATCAAAACCAATAAAAGAAAAAAACACAAGAGCTGCGGCTCCAAACACCCCACTGAACCCAAACGGCATAAACGGTGTCCAGTTATCTGGCTTCACATATTTAAAAGCAACGATGATAAATAATAAAATAACAACAATTTTTATGATTACCATGATGTTGTTTATCCGTTTTGATTCTTTTATCCCTAAATAAAGCAAGAACGTGATACCCATCAAAATTAAAAAAGCTGGGAGATTAAAATAAGTAGTTTGGTCTTTCAAAGCCCCCGGTGCAGCAGTGAATTCAAGCGGAATGTGAAGGCCAATTCCGTTCAAAAATGATACAAAGTAACCCGACCAACCTGCGGAAACGGCGCTGGCTGCCAGCATGTATTCCAAAATTAAATCCCATCCAATAATAAAGGCCAATAGCTCCCCCATCGTAGCATATGTAAAAGTGTAAACAGAACCGGATACTGGAACGGTGGATGCAAACTCCGCATAAGCCAATGCTGCGAATAAACACGCGAGTCCCGCAATCACAAAAGAAAGAACTAAGCCTGGACCAGCCGTAACTGCTCCTGTACCTGTCAACACAAAAATTCCCGTTCCGATAATGGCTCCAATTCCAAGCATCGTTAAATCAAACGCACCCAGCTCCCTTTTGAGTGCTTTTTCCCCTCGCGTAGCGGCAATCAACTGATCAATGCTCTTCTTTCTAAACAAGCTATTTCCCATCGATCCCATCCTCCTAAAAATTAATTTTTCCATTTTTATAACCTTGTTGTATCACCTCGATATAAATAAAATTTTAGGTAAAATTGGATTGAATTTCATAAGTATCTATCATTGAGAACATTATATATAAAAAAGAAAAAATGAAAACTGCTTTCGGAAAGCTCCATTCATATTGTTACATCTGATCATTTTTCAGGAATATATTTTCATAAATGAGGCGCTAAATTAGACAAAATGCCACCATTTTAGATGACAACAAATGTGAGAAAGCTAGAGCACACAAGGGATTATCACATTCGTTGTCAGGTAATTAGAGCATTTGTCGTTAATTCACTTTTTATTCCGAGCATGGTTATGTATTCCTAAAGCATCACAAAAAAAGATCCGCCACAGCCAAAGCCGTGACGGATCCACTATCATTTTAACGTCTTCCTCCACCCATGTAGCGCTTGGAACGTGGAGGACCTAATATTTCTGCCCAAATCACACCTCTGCGCAGATCAGCCGTATCCACCGTATTACGGTCTTGCGAAGCTATCTCTGGCGCATCTGTAATTTCCCCTGACTCCCTCGCATTGGATATACGATCGAGACGGGCTAAAACCATTTTTCGTTCTTCTTCCATAGCACGGATCCGATCCTCTAGAGTCGAACCGTTATCTAATGAATCCCGGTTCATTCGTTCTTCCGTTTCCGGCCGATCGCCCATTTCTTCTATGCGACGAGCTTCCATAACCGTCCGTCGTTCATTAGGAAATTGACGTTGCAGCTCTCCAGCAATATCCTGCTGACGTTGCTCTTGTCCATGTTCCATTGTGAAGGGTCTGGATGACGTCGAGGGCCCACGAGAACCATGATCACCACCAAAGGTAGGCATACCTTTTCGCGGCGGTGATTTCCGCCCTGTACCTTGGATGCTTTTCCCCAAAAAAGACACCAAAGCAAAGCCAATCACGATCAGGATATACAAATGTTCAAAGATCCAGCTGATAAAGTTCATTACTCACCACCTAGCTGCCGTAATTCATCGGCTATGTCCCGTTATTAATCCCGGTTTTTGTTGTCATTCCCCGAGTTCTCATTCGGTTTGCCTAAGGAGCCACGCATTTGCGTATCCGCCTCAATATTTTTCAAATTCATATAGTCCATGACACCAAGCTTCCCGCCGCGTAGCGCTTCAGCCATTGCCAGCGGTACTTCGGATTCGGATTCCACCACGCGTGCTCTCATTTCTACAACACGTGCCTTCATTTCCTGCTCCTGCGCTACAGCCATCGCACGCCGCTCTTCCGCTTTTGCCTGCGCAATACGTTTGTCGGCTTCCGCCTGCTCTGTTTGCAGAAAAGCACCGATATTTTTACCTACATCAACGTCCGCAATATCAATGGACAGGATTTCAAATGCTGTCCCGGCATCCAAACCTTTGGACAATACGGTTCTTGAAATTGAATCCGGGTTCTCCAGCACGTCCTTATGCGAGTTACTGGAACCTACGGTCGTAACAATACCTTCACCGACCCGTGCAATAATCGTTTCTTCTCCAGCCCCCCCAACAAGTCGATCAATGTTGGCACGCACCGTAACACGAGCTTTAACCTTCACTTCAATACCATCCTTGGCGACCGCAGCAACAATAGGTGTCTCAATAACACGCGGATTAACGCTCATTTGGACCGCTTGCAGAACATCCCGTCCAGCAAGATCAATCGCTGCCGCACGTTCAAACTCAAGCGGAATGTTAGCACGCTGCGCAGCAATCAACGCATTGATCACTCGGTCTACATTCCCTCCTGCGAGAAAGTGGCTTTCCAGCTGGTTGATGTTCAAGCCCAGACCCGCCTTGGTTGCCTTAATGAGCGGATTGACAATTCGGCTTGGCGTGACGCGCCGTAAGCGCATAGCTACCAGCGTAATGATGCCAATGCGCACACCCGAAGCCAATGCTGAAATCCACAGCATCACCGGGAAGAAACTAAAAAATACGCTCAATACAATAATCACTACAACGGCAATCAGCAAAACGCTGACAATACCCGATTCGAACACTCGCATCATCCTCCATTAATCTAATTCTTTGTTATTTGCTTGTTTAGACGCTAGTGTCTGCCTTGACCACAATTCGCCCGCCTTCTACTTTGGATACTATAATCGGCATATCTGTAGCAATAAACTCGCCGTTCGTTACAACATCGACTCGCTCATCAGCGATCAGCACCGTTCCGGCTGGACGAAGTGGAGTCAGACTGACACCCCTTTGACCTAATAGCATTTCCCGGTTCACAACTGAAGAAAAACCTTGTTCAGCCGTTAAACTTTCTTTAAGTATAAAACGGTTCCATATCCCTCGGTCCTTGAATACAACCGCGATGATCGCTACCACGGCAACCGCAGCTGCAAAGGCAATGCCCAAAGATATAAACGCATGCTGCATGTTGTATGCTGCACGAACAACTCCGGCGACAAGGCTGACGGAACCCAGAATGCCCAAAATACCAAAACTCGGGATGAACATTTCAAGTATAAGCAGAGCCAGACCGATAATAAACAACAACCACGTCTCCGAACCTGCAAAACCAGCGATATAATTGCCGAAAAAATACAAACCAAATCCGAGTATGCCCAAAATTCCCGGTACACCAAAACCGGGTACGATCAACTCAATAACAATACCTGCGATACCGATAAATAAAAGCAACGTCTGTACAATTGGGTTGGTCAATATCTCGGCTGCTTTTTCAGCCCATGTTCGCTCCACATGGATGACATCATCCGTGCTGTAACCCATCCACTGAATAACCTCTTGTTCGGAAGACGCGATGTGATCCGCATAACCCAACTTCAGCGCTTCCTCACTGGTTAAAGAAATGATCTGACCATTTTCCTTGTTAAAGTTCATCTCAGGAATAGATATGGTCGTTTTAGAGTCAACCATACCTCTGGCAATATCCGGATTACGTCCGCCAGCTTCTGCGGCAGATGCCATGCTACTCTTCCACCAGGCTATCGTTTTTGGATCTGTGATAGCCTGCCCCCCGCCGTCTACTAACGCTGCTGCTCCGATAATACTCCCCGGTTTCATAACAATCTTGTTTGCGCTCAACGCAATATAGCTACCCGCTGAGGCCGCTTCGCCCCTTATATAGGCTACGGTCGGAATTGGACTGTCTTTAATCAGTTTGCCCAGCTTCTCCGCTGTATCTACCCGTCCACCGGGAGTGTTAATATCCAGTAAAATCAGACCTGCTTTGGAATCTGCTGCTTCTGCAAATCCACGTTCCATAAATTTGCCCAGGCCATGCTCAATTTCCTGATCGACTGGTATAACAAACACAGCTCCACCTTTAGTTTGGGCCGCCGCTGATTCGGAATGAACTAAGGGCAACAGCAAAACGGATACCATAATCCACAACGTTAAAAGGATCCATTTGCGACTGGAGTGGTGATGTTCTCTATGCATTTCTCTCCCCCTTTCGATCTCTCTATGTTACAGCATACCAAACTTTGTTAGACAAACTATACAGTTTTCAGGATTTAATGTGAAATTATTGGGTATATTGCTAATCCTGACGGCTGCCAAATACTTTACGCACCCAATGAACATCACGTTTCACATAATTAACAATAGCGCTTACATATAAGAATCTTCTCATCATTACATTCTATGGTAGGGAACACATATATAGAAATAACACCCTCTGTAAACAGAGGGTGTTGTGTTTTCCTGTTTGTCGCAGGTTTATTGCAGAAATTGCTGAACCGCTTGGTTCACGAGCTTACCGTCAGCGCGGCCTTTTACCTTAGGCATCAAGGCCGTCATTACTTTCCCCATCTCGGCTTTCGAAGAAGCACCGGTTTCCTGGATGGTCTGCTGTACAATAACTTTAATTTCTTCCTCAGAAAGTTGTTCGGGAAGGTACTGAGCGATGATCTCTATTTCTGCTTTAGTGCTTGTCGCAAGTTCATCACGACCGGCTTTTTCAAATTCATGGAGGGCATCTTTTCGCTGTTTGATCTCACGACTCAGAATATCAAGCACTTCGTTGTCGTCCAAATCCCGTTTCAAATCTATTTCAAGATTTTTAATCGTAGAACGAACCATTCGAATGGTGGAGAGTTTGAACTTGTCCTTACTCTTCATTGCTTGCTTCATATCTTCGTTCAATCGTTCGCTCAAATTCATGATTGCTTAGATCCTCCTAGAACTTTCTCTTACGAGCAGCCTCGGACTTTTTCTTGCGCTTTACGCTTGGCTTTTCATAATGCTTGCGTTTCTTCACCTCAGCCAATACGCCATCCTTAGCAATGGAACGTTTAAAGCGACGAAGTGCAGCATCAATTGTCTCGTTTTTGCGAACTTTAGTTTCAGACACCAGTTTTCCCTCCCTCCGACCAGACCGTCCAAGAGCAATAACACGGTTCATCAAATTTTATTATAGGTGAAACGGAAACCAGGTGTCAACCTATAAGAAAAAATGAATACATAAAGGGCCACTTTTCTCCATTCACATCCGTATTACTGAAAAGACAAGCTCTGTCATTTTTTAAGAATGTGAGTCCGAAATACCTGTCAGGGCACCCAATTTGGCGCCGCCCAGTAAGTGATAATGCAGATGCCCCACCGCTTGTCCACTATCCGGGCCACAGTTGTTAATCAACCGATAACCAGACTCGGCGATTCCTAACTTTTTTGCAACCTCAACCGCAACACGATGAATCTCCGCGATAAGAGGAAGATCCTCCTCCGTCACAGCGTTCATTGAAGGAATATATTTTTTGGGAATAATGAGCACGTGTACTGGCGCCGCAGGCTGGATGTCATGAAATGCGAGCACATTGTCGGTTTCCAACACCTTCTTGCTGGGGATGGTTCCATCCACAATTTTCAAAAACAGATCGTCCATTCAAAACCCTCCTTTGGCAGTGAGCCGATCCTAAGCAAATAGACACAACCCCCCCTTGCTCTCGGCATTCAAAGTTATGTATTTCCCACACTGAATAGAAACATATACAGCCATGTTTGGTTATACTTATGTTTCTATATGTATCATAACGGAAAAAGGGTCTTAATACCAGTTTCCCTTACTAACTTCCTCTACAATGGCTTTCACCCCTCCATCAATTTGATCCAGCTGCGCGCGCGAAATACTTATGCGCAAAAACTTCTCTTGTTCCCTATAGCCTGATAAATAAAAACCTTTGCCAGCTACAACCTGGATGTTCCTCGCAGAAAGACACTGTACCAAGCGTTCCAAATTCACTGTCCGAGGCAGTTTAAACTGCATATAAACTCCTGAGGTTACAGCTGAAGTCTGAACGTATCCGGCCTGATTGTATCGTTCCACGGCCTTGTTCAGAGTACGAATGCGCTCCGAATACAGTTTACATATCGTGTGCTTGTGGCGTTCATACATTCCATTTTTAATATAAATATCAAGCGCCGCCTGAGACAACATAGATGTGTCGACATATCTTTTATAAGCGTTAAACGTCTTTAATAGGACTTCTGGCAATACCGCAACTCCTAATCGCAAGCCTGGGAAAATGATTTTCGAGAAGCTTTTCAAATAAATAACATGGTCCGAATGGTCGTATGCATAAATGGGATCAAAAAGATGATCGGCCCCCAAATCTGCCATATAGTCATCTTCTACGATGTACACATCATATTTGGCGGCTAAGGCAGCTATCGCTTTTCGCTCCTCTGTGTTATATGAGATCCCTAATGGATTATGATATCTTGACATGGTATAAAAAAACTTGATGCTCTCGTTCTTAAATTGATTCTCCAATTCGTGAAAATCCATACCTTTCGCTGTCCGGACGATGGTACTGACGGGTATGTTCTCTTCCTCCAGAAATCGCAAATAAATATCGTAACTTGGCTGCTCGACCAAAACCTTTTCTTTGCCATTGGGAAACGGCATTTTAGCGAGTATCTCCAATGCCTGCTGAACACCCGAAGTAACGATAATCCGATCCATTTTTGCAAACACCTGAGTATTAGCCAAATGGGAAACCAACGTATGACGCAGTGTTTCCAGTCCTTGCGAATCGCCATAAGTGAATAGATGATATTTGTAGGTATCAATAGCCTGATTCAAACAATGTTGGAAATCCAGATAAGGGAATACATTTAAATCCGGGGAGGCCGAAGCAAAATCAACGGAGTCTTGCATATGATTATGGTGTAAATCGCCCGAATTTTCCACTACATAGTATCCACTTTGCGGTATGGAATAGATGGCGTGTTTCTTTTCAAGTTCAGAATATGCCCGCAGAATCGTGCTTTTGCTGCATCTATATAATTCTGAAGCCTCACGGACCGACGGTAGCTTGTAACCTGATTTATATTGTCCCTCGCGAATTTTAAGCTCTATATCCAATAAAATTGATACATATTTTTTCACAATATCCACCCACCTGCTCTTTACATACTCATTACATGCTCATTTCATTACATGCTTATTCCTCTTATGTTTCTTTACACGCTAGATGTTACCATGCTTTATGGATAAACAGGATACCTCATTTCATTGAACTGTACTGATACAGTTTCAATTATTGGATCATATTGGGGATAGAATATGTGAAAAAGAGGCTGTTTCTTCATGATGGAAGAAACAGCCTTGCATGGTGATGATGTATGGATGCGCCTTAAAGTCACTTGTACTGTACAAGAGCTGTAGGCGGGAGAGAGCAGAGAATTCACTATATCTGGCGACTAAGAAATTAGGATTAGTAATAAGGCAGCAAGCTGATCGCTGTCAAGGCTGCAAGTGGCAGAATCAAACGATTAAAGCGACGGCGTCCGTAGGGGAACCCATATGCATAAGCAGGTACTGGATACGGGTACGGGTACGGATACGGAGGATAAGATGCATAGCCACCATAAGCACGGGAACCGCAGCCACAATTGTTAGGCGGATACGGGAGATTAACATTGACATTCTCCATCTCGTCTCCACCCATAGGAACGGCTAAGTATATCTTTTCATCATCCACATGCTCTACAATGCCATCATACATTGTCCCGTCCTTCACCCATACGCATACATAACGATGCATATGCTTTTGACATAGTGTTTTAGCATCCGTCTGTTCCGGTGCTGTAACTTTTTCGGTTGTCATGCTTTTTTCCATGGTTGTTTCCTCCTAGGCTCTTGCATGTATACCGTATGTTATTCAAAAACGGGCCATTTGCTACATCAAATTGGGCGAATTCCGGCTTGCAAAAAAAAGAAGCACCCCGGGAGCTCTTGGCAGAGCCCCTCTGAACGGACGTATGATGGGAAGATTTCTTCCGCAGCATACGTCCGCCGGGGTGCTGTATGATTAACTTGTCGGCTTGGCTGTATTATAACAATAGTTTGAAACTGTATCTGTGACCTGTATCACATTACTTCAAAAAGTTTCCATAACCACACGTGATCCGCCTCCAGCCTGCTCTGCTGGAAGAACAACCAACTTGCGCGGAAGACGGGCCCGTAGTTCAGGCACATGACTAATCACACCAACAGACAATTGATCGTGGTGCAGCTTTTCCAGTGAGGTGATCACCGTGTCAAGCAGCTCAGGGTCCAACGTTCCAAAGCCTTCATCCAGAAAGAAAAATTGCAGAGGGTACTGGCCCCGCAATTGAATTTGAGCCGACAGCGCAAGCGCAAGCGACAAGGAGGTCAGGAACGTTTCGCCACCGGACAAGGTCGATACCGGACGTTTGACCCCACCGTTGGCATCGTCACTAATGACAAAACCACCGCTGGAATCTACCTCTAGCGCGTATCGCTGCTTGGTCAGAAAACGCAGGCGGCGTGAAGCCGATTGACTGACCTGCATGAGCTGCTCCTCAGCAATATATTCAACAAAGGCATTGCCGCGAAAAACAGTCTGGAGCTTGGACATTTTTTCCGCTTCACTACGCAAATGTACACGATTGGACTCCAGCTCCATCCAGCGGACGTGCCGACGCTGCAAGTCCTCTAAATCACGCTCAGCCTTGGCGCGATTTTGAAGCGCCTCTTCATCGCGTGCACGGCAATCACGTAGCTGTGCAGTGGCCGCTTCCCACTGTTCCTCTGTTACCGTTGCTCCATTCAGCTGCTCTTCGACATGCTTTAAGCGGGAAGACATCTCCTTTTCCCGTTCTCGATGTAAACTCACTTCACGCTCATAGCGTGCGGCTTCTTCCGGTCCCAGGCAGCATTCCATAACCTCTGCTTCCGTAGCAAAAGAGGAGGCTTCCAGACGACTGCCCCAACGGGACTCTGCCATCTGACGTCTTTCTTCTGCCGAGTCGGAGGCCTGCCGGGCAATCAGTGAAGCATGAACGGCTTGCTGCTTGCGTTCTTCCGCTTCAGTACGTTGTCGTGCCGCGACTTCGGCTCCGTTTTTCAGCCCCAACAGTCGCGAGGTCGCTTCTTCCAGCAATGAAGCCGCTTGGCCATCTCCAACCCACTTTCGGAGCTGGGCCAGCTTTTCGCGAAGCGAATCATCTTTGCTTTGGAGCCCTGTACGACGGGCAATAATGATTTTGTCTTCCTCGATGATACTCTGCTGTATCTGTTGAACACGCGCCGCCTTTTCTTCGAGGAAGGTCACACTCGTCTCCAGCCGGGACCGCAGATCTTCCGCGCGCCCATCGCGCTCCTGCATGGCGCGGTAACGCTCCGCGGCTTCGTCCGGAGCGACATCCGTTAGCTGCGCCGCCCATTCGGCGCGCAGCCCCTCGCTGCGCGTGGTGCATGCCTCGCGCTTGCTCTGTGCCTGCGTCAGCGCTACAGCTGCTGCCTCCTGCTCGGCGGCGGCACGGATACGCCGCTGCTGTCCAGAGGCGTCTGCTTCGCGCAGCGCCTGTGCCTCGGCAGGCAGCGCATGCGCACGTGCGGCTAGCTCGGCTGCAGCACGTTCCAGCGCCGCGCAGCGCTCCGCCCATGCTGCGGCACCACGCGGCTCTGCTGGCGCTGCCGCAGGCGTGAAAGGCTCGCCCGTGGCGGCAGCGCCACTGTTTGCGGTGGCGGGCTGCGCCAGAAAGCTGCGTTGCTCGTGCAACTGCTGGCGCAGTGTGAGGCGCAGCTCCTGCAAACCGAGACGCAGGCGTTGCAGCTCATCCGGCGCAGCGGCATCCGCGCTATGCGCCGCGGCAACGGCAGGCGCGGGGTGATGCAGCGAGCCGCACACTGCGCACGGCTCGCCTTCGCGCAACTCGGCAGCGAGATGCTGAGCGAGACGCCCCAGCTCCTCGGCACGGAGCTCGTGGCGCAGCTGCTCCTCCTCGGCAGCCAGTGACGACATATCGACGGTGATTTCTGCCTCCAGCGTCAGCAATGCCTCAATGCCATCAGCTGCCTGTGCAGCAAGGGCAGAACGCCGTGCCTCCGTCTCCTGTGTCTCCTGGTCCGTCAGCTTTAGACGTTCGTCAGCTTGCGCAAGCCGTTTCTCCTGAGCGGTGTACTCCAGTTCAGCTTCACGCAATTGCTCATTCGCGATTTCCAGCTGTTGCAATCGTTGCACAGCCTCTTGCAGCATACGCCGCTCATCTGCCCGCACTTCATTTTGCTTTAGCTCTTGTTGAAGCTCCTGCTGTCGCTTCAAGCCTCGCGTCTGTAGCTCTTGTTCCTTTGCGAGTCCTTCTGCATGTTCAGTAAGGATTTGTTCGCTATGCACAAGCTCGGCCGCCAGACGGTCCCGTTCGGTCCGCAACGCTTCCGTATCACGCTCCAGTTGAAGCGCCTGTTCTAGTTGGTCGATCCGAAGCAATAGCTTTGGTTCTTCGGCACTGAGTGCTTGCCGGGCCTGCTCATCTGCTTGCGCAGAGACAAGCGCAGCCTCCTGCGCGGTAGCGGCCAGGACTGCCACTTCTTCGGCAGTCTTATGCCGTTTTTCCGCTTCAGCAATGGCTTCCTTCCAATCCGTCAGTGCAGGCAGCAATGCCTCGGCTGAAGTTGCTTGTCGAAGCTTACGCTCCAGTAAAGCAATGCCCGGCTCCTGTGCTGCCAACTGCTCCAGCCCGTTCAATCTTTGGCTGAGCTCGATGACCAGCTCACGGGTTTTGTTTAGCGCCTCCGATTCACGTGAGACACGCTCTAGCTCGTGACGCGAAGCTTCTGCATTGGCAATCGCCTCTTTGAGACGCAACTCTACATGTTCAAGTGCTTCAGCACTCGCATCCCCCAGCCCTTGCTGCTCCGCCTCTAATGCTTTTAGTGCGATATCGTTATCTTTCACACGACGGCTTAGCTTCTGTGCAAGTTGATCTCCGTACTTCTCCAGATGGAACAAACGCTGTAGCATCTGTCTGCGTTCACTGCCCTTTAAGGACAAGAATTCCGCAAACTTTCCCTGCGGCAATACGACAGCTCGTGTAAAATCGTCCATTTTCAGGCCGATATACTCCTCCACACAGCGCGTCACATCCTGCACCTTATCGGCAAGCACTTCCTCGCCATCCTCTGTTAACGCAATAAAACGGCTAAGCGTATTATTAACCGATACGCCTCCAGCACGTTTGAAACGTCGTTCTACACGGTAACGACGAGGTCCTTGAGCTGACATTAATTCAAACGTAAATGCAACAGACAACGTATCCTCGGCATGATTCATAATGCCTTGTGTACCATTCACTGCCCGCTCCACTTTACCGTACATAGCCAACGTAATGGCATCCAGCAGCGTTGATTTTCCACTACCCGTTGGGCCAAAAATTCCGAACAACCCAGTTTCGGTCAAATCGTCAAAGCGAATTTCCTGCGACTCCCGGTAGCTTTGCAACCCCGCCAGTTTTAGAAGGATTGGTTTCATGCGTCCTCCTCCTCAGCGTGATCTCTTGCATCATCCTGTTCCACCAGCTCCAGAAACAACTGCACTAATCCGTCATCTGGCTGTGCTCCGCCTGTCTGCCGCTGATAGAATGCCCGGAACAGCTCATGCACTGGCAGTTCTGATCGTTGGTGCTCCAGCTGTGCGGCAGCCATTTCTGGATACATGGGGCGAATATGAATGATACCTTCACGGCTTTTGCGCAGCCGCTGAATATCTCCCATTGACATTGCTTCATCCAGCGTAATTTCCAGATCAATAAAGGCATCGGCATCTAGTCCTTCGTCCAGCCAGCGATATACTTCCTCCAGACCTCCCCGTGCGCGCCACCTCACTAATGGGCGTCCACTGGTAATATACAGTTCCTCGACCTGAGCAGGCTTGCCAGCAACCACGTCAATTAACGTAACCGATTTGGCTTGTCCGGCTTCGGAAAAGCTATAAGCCAGCGGCGAGCCACTGTAACGCATCAGCCCGTCTCCTTTTACATATTGGGGACGATGCAAATGTCCTAGAGCCGTATACTGTGCCCCAATGCTCAAAGCAGACGGATCTACGGTATACGCCCCCCCGACCTGAATCGGGCGTTCCGAGTCCGACTCCAGCCCGCCGAGCACATAAATATGGCTCATTGACAAATTGACGGTGTCAGGCCGAAATGCTGTACCCAGCTGTGACATCAGCAAGCCCACACGGCGACTGTATGCCTCGCGCAAGACTGTTTCATCTCCGTCTTCAGACAATAGCTCGTTCAGACGAGACTCGGAGGGATATGGCAAGGCTGCAATGCATGCCATTTCACCCGTTCGCGGTGTACGAACGCGTACCGCTTCCCCATGGGGCAGTCCCAGCAATGTAATTCCGCGCCCGCTCACCAGTGGTGTGACCGAGGATACCCTTTCCGGCTGATCATGATTGCCCGCAATGACGACTAGTGGTCTTCCTCCAGCCGTAAGACGGGCAGACGTTTCATAAAACAATTGCTCGGCTGCGGCTGAAGGATTGACTGAGTCGTATACGTCTCCAGCCATCATAATCAAATCGGCCTGCTGATCGTCAGCCATTTTCGCTAGTTCTTCCAAAAACGCCTCCTGCTCCTTCAAACGGCTGCGTCCTTCCAACGTGCGACCCAAATGCCAATCACCTGTATGCAAAATCCGCATGTTATTCCTCCTCTCCCTAGCTATATAACTACAGCTGTACACTCTCTCCAGCTTCTAAAAAATACAGCCACTTCTCAGCAACCTTTTTGCCTGTAATTTCTTCGATCACACGGGCATACAGCTCCAATTGAAAACGATATTGGTCTGTTAAATGGGACAGTGTACGATACTCAGATATCCGATCTGTTTTATAATCCACCAGCACGAGTCCTTCGGGAGTTTCAAATAGACAGTCAATAATGCCGTTCATCAGCACTTTATCTCCGTCCTGTCCACCTTCCGAATCTGTTTCTTGTCCTGGTGACATCGATGGTAAGCTGTGGTTCCAGTAATCGTTTGCCCGCATGGTATAAGTAAACGGAAGCTCTCTTTGAACATGCGATGCCCCCAACATTCTGCTACCCAGCTCACTAGTGAAAAAGCGTAATATTTTATTCGTATCTAGCGCCTTTGCATGGACATTCAGTAACATACGCTGATTGAGCAAACGAGCCTTTGTTTCCTCAATAACTTCGGCGCTCATCCCCCCATCTAGTGGCAAATGCAGCATCAACGTATGATAGACCGTTCCTCGTTCCGTTGGAGTCAGTCGCTGATTCCCCATAAACTTAGGTCTGCGCAAGTGTAATTGACTGCCCCCAGTGTGAGAATCCTCCCGATCCTCCGGTAACTCTGCTAGTACGGAGGTAGATAGATTCAACCAGTCGTCCGATCCCATCTCCTGCATTTCCAGCCATCTTTTCATCTCAGTAACCGATGTATTGGCTGCCGTCTTGCCGGCCCGCTCATACGGATAGGTCCAGGAAAGAGCAGCTTCAATGTCCGTTTCACTCTTTTCGTTCAAGTCGATTAGCTCCGCATTTCTCAGTGCTTCTGTCTTCTTTTGGCGCTCTTCGCCCGACACCTCTTCCTCATGATCTGAGTTCACACGAGAGCCAGAAAATGTTTCCGAGGCCACAATTTTAAATAACCAGTCTGTTCCCGGCATATGTTCCAATTTGTGATAGTACCCATCTTGATCACCTGCCGCTTCCCTCAACAAAGTAGCAGAAGGATGCCGAATCAAAGCGGGACCTACCCAGTCCAGATAGCTGCGGCCTGCCGCCAGCATATAGTCTGGTAAGACCGTTTCCGTATGCTCTTTGGCACGTGCCCAACCCGCTGCGCGTGAAGCTAGATCCTTCACGGTTCCGGTCATAATCAGCTTTTCACGCGGCCGTGTAAGCGCCACATATAACACCCGCATTTCCTCAGCCAATAGCTCCAGCTGTGAGCGTCGGCGGATCGCTAAATTGGGCAGCGTAGGGTAGCTGACACGATTTTGTTCCTCCACATATTTAGGACCAAACCCCAACTCCTTGTGCATAAGAAACGGTGCATTGAGATCCTGTTGATTGAACATTTTTGCCGTCCCGGCTATAAACACGATAGGGAATTCAAGTCCTTTACTTTTATGAATGGTCATAATGCGGACAGCTTGATCGGGTTCGGTCCCCCCGCTAATGGATCCTAAATCACCGCCTCGCTCCCGTAGACGGGAAATGAAGGTCAGAAATCGGAACAATCCTCGGTTGGACGTTGAAGTCTCATACTGTCTCGCTCGGTCATATAGCGCCCGCAAATTGCTTTGACGCTGTGAGCCGCCAGGCAGTCCACCGACCCAATCCAGATACCCTGTTTCCTCCAGCACATTCCAAATCAATGCACTTAAGCTACCTTGTCGGGCTTCCTGCCGCCAGGCTTCCAAATTATGCAAAAATGAACGTAGTCGGGCAGACAACGTATTCCCGTTATTTCTATTACCAAAGTCAGATGAAGATAAAGAGTCCTCAGGGAAAAGATCCAACTCCATGATGTCAGCAGTGGTCCCTTTTTCGCTCTCCTTCAGTGGGTCCGCCTCTGCCGCCGCCAGCAATGCGCCATAAAACAATCCATCCGGCTTTTCCAACCGAATTTGTGCCAGTTCATCTTCGGTCAAGCCGACAATCGGCGAACGAAGCACGGATGCAAGCGGGATGTCCTGCTGCGGATTATCAATAATGTGCAGCAGAGACAACATCACCTCAACTTCCGTTGCTTTAAAAAAGCCTGTCGTCTGCTCCCCGGAGGCCGGAATGCCCTCAAGCCGCAGTTCCTCTACAATTAGGGGGGCCCACACGCTTGCCGAACGAAGCAAAATGACGATATCGCCGTAGATTGCCGGGCGCATCGCTTTTAATCCTCTGTCGTAAATCAACAGTGGTTGTCCGGTATCTCCGGTCAGTTCTTTAATCCGTTGCGCAATCGCACGAGCCTCTAACTGTGCCGTTTCCAGTTCCACAAGCTCAGCCAGCTCACTTTCCTGAAAAACAGATTCGTCCTCCGTTTCGGACAGCTCCGAAGCCTCGGAAAGACCATGGCCACCCTTATCTACTAACAGCAGCTCAGGTGCGTATACAGATGCGGTGTCTTGATCCGACGGGTCGGGATAGGATGCGCCGTGTACCAGCCACGCTCGTTCATCGTACTCAATTTCCGCCACATCCACACTCATAATCTGGCGGAACACCAAATTGACCGCATCGACAACTTCCTCCCGACTGCGGAAATTACGCGCCAAATCAATTAAAAATCCATCTTCCTGCTCCTGCATGCCGTACCGTTGATACTTATTCAAAAACAGACCCGGCTCCGCCAGCCGAAACCGATAAATACTCTGTTTCACATCGCCCACCATAAAACGGTTACCCGGTTCCTCCCGTGATACCAGCCTAACGATATCTTCCTGTACGGTATTCGTATCCTGATATTCATCTAGCAGCACCTCGTCGAATTGCGCCTTGTATTCGAGCGCAGCATCGGAAGGTAGTAGCCTGTACGGAGTAGAATCGGGATGTCGTAATATTTTCAGACAATAATGTTCCAAATCCCCGAAATCCACCAACCCTTTTGACTGCTTGTGCTGTTGAAAACGTTCCCCGAATACAAGCACGGTTTCTACCAGTTCGTTCATCAACGGAGCTGCGGCGTGCAGCTCCTCCCAATAGGCTTCTGCTCTCCTGCCAAACAGGGAAGCCTTCATATCTGTAATCATTTTTTTGGCTGCTTCGCGCAGCGTCTTAACCCGTTCCTGCAATGCAGGCTCAGTCTGATCTTTTTTGACCGGCTTGAGCTTACCGAAGGCAGCTGCCTGAAAATGATCATATAGAGATGCCCACGGCTGTGTCTCCAATTCCTGCAGCAATCCCTTCACCATCGCCGTATCCTCTTGCAGCGTCACTGTATAAGGTGCAGGACCGCCGGGCTGCATAGCAGTTTCATGCGCCTGTTCCAGCAAGCTCGCTGCTCCGCGCAATGAAAGTGCAGCATCCGCCAAAATGCTGCGAACCCAAGGCGTCTCTCCGAGAGCCGCTACATCCTGCACACGAAATGCAGCTGCTGTCTCCCGCAGCCAATGCTCCGGCCAAGGATGACTTTGAGAAAAATCATACAATCGCTGAACAAGCACATACATCGCATCATCGGTGCGTTCTCCACTAAACCAGTCGACTAGTCTGCGGAATGTACTGCCTTCATCATGAGCCTCATATTTCTCCTCAAACAGTTCTTCTAGAAGCTCCTGGCGCAGCAATTCTGTCTCATGCTCATTCATAATCCGAAAACCAGGATCAAGGGGAATGGCCTGATAATGCCTGCGGATGACCTCCATACAAAATGAGTGAAGCGTCGTAATCGAGGCCCGATTCAGCAACGATAGCTGACGGCGTACATGTTCACTTTCCGGTTCCTGCTCCAATACACGTTCCAACGCTTCGCGTATCCGTTGACGCATTTCGGCGGCGGCTGCCTTCGTAAAGGTCGCTACCAGTAACCGATCCACACTGAAGCCAAGCTGGGGATCGACAATTTTACGAATAATACGCTCTACAAGCACCGCTGTTTTACCAGACCCTGCCGCTGCCGCAACCAGCATGTTGTTACCAGATTCCGAAATGGCACGCCACTGGTCATCGCTCCACATACTGCCTTCCGGCTTCGGTAAACCTTTAATGTTTGACATGCCTATCATTGGTCCATTCCTCCTTTCCCTTCCTGTGTATGACCCAGCAGATTCCAGATCTGATCCTTACCGGGTTTACCCCATTGATTGTAGCCACTGCCCTCCAGACTGTCGTCAAATTGACAAACAGGCTTAAAAGAGCAGAAGGTACAAGCCGTCTCTTGCTGGATACGATACGGTTCAATGGCCACATCGCCCTCTGTCATCCGTGTACCAATCGTCCGAATATTATTACGCACCGAAGCTAGCAGGCTGTCCCACTGTTCTGGCGAAGCAACCGAAGCACTGCTATAAAAACTGCCGTCTGCTTTCACCGCAACAGGTAAAATAGAGGAATATCCCTTGTCCAATGCTGTATCCATTTGTCCAACTACATCCCGATCTGCAAGCAATAATCCCTTCATCTTAAAACGTTTCAAAAGCTCCTGACGGGCCTGTTCTGCGCTAAGACCGTTAGGCGACTGCAACATCGGATTGTGGACGTGAAAATATAGGGTACCCGCTGGATAAGCTGTCTCGCCCAACCATTCCTCCGCCGCATTCAGCAGCACGTCCAGGTACGTGAGCATTTGCAGAGACAAGCCATAGTACACTTCATGCAGCTTGAGATCCTTTTGGCTGGATTTGTAATCGATGACACGCAAAAGTAAACCTTTTTCTCCCTCTGCCACATCCACACGGTCAATCCGTCCGACAATTTCCATCACAACACCGTTATCTAACTGGAAGCTTAATGGAGGAAGCTGCTGACCCGGCCCAAAGTCCAACTCCAGCCCAATCGGCTCAAAGCTACCTCTTCGCGCATGTTCACCTAAGATCAACGAAGCACGGCTCACGATGTCTTTCAATTTACGTAAAATGTAGCCATACCGCTTGGAGCTCATTAAAATTTCGCCTTGCAGACGAGGAGCCAAACGCTCCACTGTACTTTCCGCCTCTTGTCGGCATTCCTCGGTGCTGAGACTGCCCCAGCTGACATTGCGATTACGCAGATTGATCGCCATCTCACCAAGCGCTGCATGAAATAATTGTCCGATATCCGGGGCCTTCAGGCGATACATTTGACGTTCCTTCAAACGAAGACCGTGAGAGGCAAAGTGCGAAAATGGACATGCCACAAAACCTTCCATACGAGATACGCTGGTACGCAGCTTGCTCCCGTACAGACGGCGGCTCGTTTCCTTCTGCATTTCGGCATGGTTCTCATAAAAAAGTGAGGTCAACAGCTGACGCAACTTGTCCTTCTCACGCCCTTGTTGGCTGGCATACCAGTTATATACCTCCCACCAAGGAGATAAAATGTCACCGCCACGTCGCCAATGCCGTAATTGCGCAATGAGCTGCGGCAAAGCCTCGGACGGATGAGAAGCATACTCCCATTGCGTCGTCCAAGCATCCCCAGGCAAAGGGTATCCAGCCAGCGGACGTTCGTCCAGACTAGGAAACAGGTGCCGCACATGTCGTACTAACTCAGACGGCAACAATGACTTGCCCTCTTCATCAGTCACTGCATAGCTCATCCACAGGCTTCTACCGGCTGAAGTAAGGGCCGTATAAGCGAGAAAACGTTCGTCCAGCAGACGTCTTGTCATATCCGGCGCCAGCTCTACGCCTCGTTCGTTTAATGCCGTACGCTCCTGCTCATTCAGCACACCGTCCTCATGGAACACAGCCGGCATCACACCTTCGTTCATACCTAGCACAAAAGCATGTTGAATACCGGTCACACGTGTACGATCCGTGTTTCCGACTAGAACCTGATCCAGAGCTGGCGGAACAAGTCCCATACGGAATTCAGCCAATCCCGTTTCCAGCACACCCGCAAACAAAGAGGTATCCAGCCTCTCGTCACCCATCATTTCGACGATTTGATCCAGTAGTTCAAGCACTGCATCCCATACCTGACGATGCTCCTTCGCCTGCTCAGGATTTCCTGCTTCCTCTGCCTGATGAATGAAGGCGTCCAACTTGTGGCCAATTTCTGCATCCTCCAGTAACAAATATACCGCTTCACACTTCTCAAGTGCAGTTCGTGCCTTGCCCACACGTTTCTCAAACGCACGTAAAGGCGTCACGATTACATCCCGACACAGCTCCATCAAATCCAACGTTTCATCCCGCCTACGGTTCCGTTCCTGCTCCTCCAGCTCCAGTGACAAGCTGGGCACAGCCTGCCACGGGCGACCGTCTGTCCAACGGCTACCTTGTATTCCGCAGGCCAGTACATAGTTTTCCAGACGATCCATCTCCTCGCGGCTCACCCGACCATCCAGCGGCAGGAGAAGATCTGTTTTGACCGCACGGAATACATCCTCATATCGCCAGCGTCGCTGCACGATATCCAGTGAAGCCCGAATCAATTCCACTAAGGGATGATGCAATACACTTCTCCGCTGATCCAGAAATACTGGAACCTCATATTGTTTGAATATCGGTTCCACCCATGACTCATAATCTTCAATATGACGCACAAACAGGGCCATCTCCCGATAACGCGCGCCCTCATCTCGGGCTAAACGACGCATTTCGCGTACAGCACCTTCCAACTCAGCGCGGCGATTCGCCGCAGCATACAGTTTTATGCCTTCCGGCTGTTCTTCTGTCCACTGCTCTCGTAGCTGCTGCAGCCGCATCCGTTGTTCCTGATTCCGTAACCCTGTACGATATTCAAAGTTAGCCTCCAAATACGCCAACGCCGGACGCTCCTTAAATCTCGGCGGCGGATCAGGGCGAAGTAATTGTGTCTGCGTCTCTATCATCAGCTCGTCTGCCATTCCTTTGAGCTTTACATACGTAGCCGCCGAAGGATGAAACAAATCCAGCTCATGCGGAAGCTGTCCGCTCTCGTAGCTGCGGTTGCAAGTCAGCGCCACTGTCAACGAAGAGGCATGCAGCATAAGTTGCTCCACCACTTTATATTCATGTGGTGTAAACCTACGGTAGCCATCCATCCAAATGTCTGCTCCACGCACAAGGGAAGACTCTGCAATCTGTTCTGCCAGCATGCGCAGCGTATCTTCACCGTCAATATATTTAAGCGTCAGCTCTCGTTCAAAATCCTCGTAGATTAGACTGATATCTTTGAGCTTGCCGTGCAAAATCGGAGTTGACTCTCCAGCAGCGTTCATTCGCTCCAGTTGCTCGGGTACAGACCGAGTATCATTTCCATACTGCTTTAGCTCCGTGAACAATGTATTCAACCGATCCACAAAGCCGAGCTGGTCTCCCGAATCCTTAAACAAACTCAGTTCATCCTTGCGACGACGAATAATTTTATATAAAAGCATCTTCTTGCCTTCTTCCGTTACAGGCACCAGCGCTGAACCCCCAGTTTCCTGCATAACTAAATAGGCAAGACGGTGAAATCCCATCACTTGGGCGCGCACCGACCCCTGAATACCGTTTCCGGCTTCTGTAAGTAACGCATGCTCAGAAGCAAATGACGATTGCTCCGGTACAAGTAACAGCATAGGCTTACCTAGCGGCTCCTCGCGTAACATAGACGTCATTTCATTGCGGATTAACGTACTTTTACCACTCCCAGAGCGGCCAATCAACAAACGGACCGACATGATGCGGCCTCCTTTCCAACGAACAACATTCTATTAAACAGTATAGCATATCAGGCAAGAGAGAAAAGAACGTACGTTTGCCATGTTGTAGCAATTCTTTCTCCCTCTAAAAAATAAATCAGTCCCGCAGAATGGCTTGGTGCACGCCTTCTCTACAGGACTGATTTATACCTAAAACGAGTTTATTTTACCTATTTAATCACCAAAAGGGCGATTGACTTTGACTTTGTATGAAACTACAACTGTGTCCGGCTGCGCACCTCAAAGATGGCGAATTTCAAGTAATGGCCTTCCTCCACACCCAAAATTTGAGGATGGTCCTTACCAGCTGCTCTCCAGTCTACCAGACGAAGGATTTTGCCGGCATCTGCCGCTGCTTCCTTAATGGTGTCCAAAAACAACTCCGGTCGCATGTGGAACGAGCAACTCGCTGTCACCAGATAGCCGCCCTCATTAACGAGCTTCATCCCGTGCAGGTTGATATCTTTATATCCACGTGTAGCCCCTTTGACAGCGTTCTTCGTTTTGGCAAAGGCTGGCGGATCAAGAATGACCACGTCAAAGGTGCGTCCGCCACCCGCTGTCAGCGGCTTAGACGTATCTCCTTTGCCCCCGGCTCGTGCATTGCGTTCCTCTACACCTTTCACCTGATTACGCAAATATTGAAAAGCATCGTCGACGACAAACTCGACGCGTTCCTCAAAACCGTTCAGCTTGACATTGTCCCGCGCACTTTCAATCGCATGCTCAGAAATATCAAGACAAGTTACTTTTTTAGCACCATATTTACAGGCATTGAGCGTAAAGCTTCCCGTATGTGAAAAACATTCCAATACGGTTGCGCCGTCCCAGAATGGGAATTCAACAACCTTACCACTTTTATTCACTGGCTTCATGACCGTTGTGGTAGCGTCCCCTGAGTCTGTAGCAACTTCTTGTAGCGTAATTCCACTACGTGCTCCCCAACCTGTCATCAACGGTGCTATGGCCGCACGATTTTCACGCTGGTCAAAGAAATAACCCGTCTTCTGGCCCTCTACGATATCAACCTTGATATGCAGGCCATTTTCCGTCACCACTACATGACGCGGGCAATCACCGTACAAAGGACCCTTCGTTTGTTTCAATCCTTCCAGCTCTCGGATGGATACATCACTGCGCTCATATATACCAACAGGACCCACTACTTCAACGAGCGCATCCCTGATTTCTTCCCTGCGCCGATCCATGCCAAGCGTTAACAGCTGCACAACCAACACATCACCAAAACGGTCTACAATCAGTCCAGGCAAAAAATCAGCCTCACCGTACACCAACCGATAAGCGTCTCCCCCGGTCACAAAACGTTCGCGGTGCTCCAGGCATTTGCGAAAGCGTTGGGCAAAAAAGTTTTGATCCATTGCTTCTAGCGGCTCGTAGGACATCACACGCACTGTAATTTGTGAAGCTGGATTATAGTAACCTGACGCCAAATAACGCCCCTGATGGTTAACGATACTGACCAAATCGCCTGCCTCTGGCTCCCCTTCGATCTTGGCTATTTCGTTTTTAAACACCCAAGGGTGTGCGTGCTCCAGCCTTTTTTTACGGCTGCGTTCTAATATTACTGAAGGCAAAATCCTTCACTCCTATTCTTAAGTTACTCAAAGTCCTTAAAAGTGCGGTGTTCGATGGGGCGCGGCTCCGCGGATCATTTGATCTTACGATCGCTGTTGCACGGGGATTCTTTGGATTTTATAAATGATTTTAATGGTAAGAATCCCCCTAGGTTTATACTTCCGAAGCAGCTTTCCTTTGGAAAGCTTTCAGGCGAACGCTCTCGCTTCTCCAGATTCAAATGATCCGCTTCGCTACTGCCCGCCTGTATATCGGCGTCACGCTTTTAAAGCTTGTGAAGATACTACAAAAATTATCGTTTTCCTAAAAAGAGCTTAGCCATGCTTGTCATGGCTGTCCTCGACAGATCATAGGCTGTTACATAAGTATTTTCACCTAGAAAAGGGGGCTATGCCCGTGCTTATACATGTTATACTCCCGCTGTGCGGCGGACTGTTTATTTTTTTGGGCGGGATGAAGCTGATGGAAGCAGCCCTCCGGCATTTGGCCGGCCCCTTCCTCACCCGTTGGCTGAACCGCGCCACCGTTTCCCCTTGGCGGGGTATGCTGTTCAGTTCAGGCATTACCGCCCTGTTGCAAAGCAGCACCGCTGTAACGGTGCTGACGATCGGACTGGTCAACGCCGGGCTATTGACCTATGGCCGTACGCTCGGCATCATTCTTGGCACCAATATCGGTACCTGTCTCACCACCGAGCTGATGGGGCTCCAGCTTGGCAAGCTGGCTGTTCCGCTGCTCTGCGGCTCACTGCTCTGCTGGAGCGCCGCCGTACTGTGGGGAGAATCAATCTCCGTTCGCCAGTACGCGTCTGCCGGAGTTTCACCCGGCTCCAATGGGCTTAGCCGTCCGCAGGCTGTACAATATATCAGCCTCGTATTTGCTGGATTTTCGCTGATTCTGGCGGGTATCCGCGTAATGCAAACGGTCGGCCCATGGATTGAGCAGGCCGGACTATTCCGCTGGTTTCTTGATCACGCTGCGGCCAACATGTGGTGGGCCTTCGCTGCGGGTGCCTGCCTGACCGCACTGGTTCACAGTAGCGCAGCCGTTATTGGCATGGCGATCAGCCTTGCCGCTGCGGGTGCCTTGCCAGCCGATGTAGGGATCGCCATCGTCATCGGCTCCAATGTAGGCACCTGCGTGACCGCCCTGATTGCCGCTGTTGGCGGCAGCGTGTCCGGCAAATTTGTAGCCTGGTCCCATGTGCTGCTGAACGTAGGCGGAGCCTTGCTCTTTATGCCGTTGATCCCTGGGCTAGAAATGGCCGCCGCCTGGATATCTACCGAGCCCGGAGCCAAGGTAGCCCATGCCCAAACCCTGTTTAACGTCATTAGCTCTCTACTGGTCTTGCCTCTGTGCTACCTACCTGTATGGACTCGTTTAGAGGATCGTATATCTCCCCACAGAATCAAACGTTAATTCCTAGCATGGACAGCGCCTTGCTCAAAATGACATCATTATTGTCATATCCGCCCTGGCGCTGGAGAAGCCATGCTTCCTCAGGCTTATGCCATGCAACTCCCTTAATTTCTTCGATTTGTGCCTGTAAATCCCCATCTAGTGCCTCTACAAGATAATAGTGTACTTCTTTATCCACTTCCCCAAATTCCGGATGCTGATACGTATAAGCAATCATATCTACATGCTGGATAATCCGCCCGTTCAACCCTGTTTCCTCGCGAATTTCACGTAAAGCCGTCTGTTCGATTGTTTCTCCCAACTCCATTTTTCCTTTAGCCAAGGATACCTTGCCATATCGGTCAGTAATGAGCTGAATTTCAAGTTGCTCCCCCTGTTTGCGAAACACAACACCGCCTGCTGAAATTTCCTTTTTTGCTGCCATCCTGTAATCTCCCTTCCTTGCGCAACAAGGATTCCGTCCTCTCTGTAAGGAAAGGCGAAATCCTTGTTTGCCATCTCTATTGCCTTTTCAGGCTTTTTTTGTTCTTACAGAGCTGTTTGCAGCCCATTCTCCAGTACGCGAACCAATTGGCCTTCACTTTCATTAATGCCTGCCTTCGTTAGCTTCACGCGGCATACCTTGCCAACCAGATCCTCAGTACCTTCAAACGCCAGTTGAATATAATTGTCACTATATCCATGGAGTATGCCGCTATCTTCGGTCCCTTTCGGCGCAACTTCCGGAATGACCTCCAGCACCTGACCTACAAACCTCTCAGCATACGCCAGTTGCATTTGCTCTGACAGTTGTATCAGCTCATGCACTCGTGCATTTTTCACGTCTTCGTCCACCTGATCCTCCATACGCGCCGCAGGAGTTCCACTACGCTTGGAGTACGGAAACACATGCATTTCTGAAAAACCGATTTTTTTCATCAGCTCATAGCCATTGCGGAACATTTCATCCGTCTCCCCAGGGAAGCCGACAATTACGTCCGTTGTAATCGCAACATCGGGCATTGCTTTGCGAATCATAAGCATTTTGTTATAAAACTCTTCTGTGGTGTACTTACGACGCATCCGTTTCAATACAGTGTCGTCCCCCGCCTGAAGCGGTATATGAAAATGACGAACCAGCTTGGTGGAACGGTTCAGTACATCAAGCATTTTTTCATCAATCTGGCTGGCTTCAATCGAACTGATGCGGATACGCTCCAGCCCTTCCACTTTCTCCAGATCCCACAGCAGATCAGATAGGTCATAATTATCCATGTCGTCACCATAACCGCCAGTATGGATACCAGTGAGTACTATTTCCTTGTAGCCTGCGTGTACCAGTTGACGCGCCTGTGCAATAATGCTCGCAGCGTCACGACTGCGGGATAGCCCCCGCGACCATGGAATGATGCAGAAGGTACAGAAGTTGTTGCACCCATCCTGAATTTTCAAAAAGGCCCGAGTATGATTAGCAAAATCAGGCACATCCATTTCCTCAAATACACGCGTTTTCATAATATTGCGCACGGCGTTCACTGGTTGACGCGTCCCTTGAATTTCCTGCACGAACGGAATGATTTTGTCCCGATCTTGAGTCCCGATAACGAGATCAACGCCAGGAATATCCATAATTTCGGCAGGAGAAGTTTGGGCGTAGCAGCCCGTCACTGCCACAATGGCATCTGGATTCCGGCGAATCGCGCGGCGAATGATCTGACGACTCTTTTTATCACCGGTATTCGTAACGGTACATGTATTAATAAGATAGACATCCGCGGTCTGCTCATCAAAGTCCACCTGTTCATAACCTTCATTTTTAAACAGCTGCCAGATCGCTTCTGTATCATAAAAGTTTACCTTACAGCCCAATGTGTAAAATGCCACTGACGGCATATTAAACCCCTCCCATTTCTCCTGTCTCATATAAAATGCAAGCCAATGCAGCCATTCCTGCGGTCTCAGCACGCAAAATACGTCTTCCCAGTCCTGTAGACTGGGCCCCAGCCTGCTCGGCCTCCAGGCTTTCCGCTTCAGTAAAGCCGCCTTCCGGGCCTACCACCAGCAGAACACGCGGCATGTCCGTCGACGCCCATTGTCCTACCAATGGCTGGATTACATCCCGTAGCTGCTGACCCTGCTCTTTTTCATAACAATAACATATCAAATCATACCCAGCAAAAGAAGCCAGAAGTTCTTTCCACGTCATTGGCGCACTAATTTCTGGAATTCGGTTACGGTGGCTTTGTTCAGCCGCTTCCTTCACAATCTTGCGCCAACGCTCCAGTCGCTTGCCTTCTTTTTTGGCATCATACTGCACGACCGTACGCTCGGACAAAAACGGTACAAACCCGGTTGCTCCGATTTCTGTACATTTTTGCATCACCGTCTCCATCTTGTCTCCTTTAGGAAGACTCTGAGCGATGGTGACCTGCACATGCGGTTCAGAGGTCATCTTCAGCGGCTCAATAATCGTCGCCGTAACATGATCCTGCTCTATCGTATCTAATGCAGCCAGTGCTTCCCTAGATACCCCGTCACTGACTATAATTTTGTCACCACTACGGCCCCGCATGACTTTAGCGATATGCCGCGCGTCCTCACCCGCAACAATCACGTGATCTTCTAGAAATTGCTCTGCCGGAATAAAATAACGCTGCATTCTCTCTCACACCTATTCCTGGATTTTGCAAAAATCCTCATTCTAAAAATAACTGTTATCCACTAATGTTCCGTACAAAATCCGAATAAATCACCAAGCAACATCATATCATCTTTTGCGCCTGTATGACCAGTCTGTTCACTCTTCTATTCAAGGTATACCTACCATTCTCGTAAAAAAAGGAGCCCTTAGGCTCCGAACAATCCAGTGATATAAAAAGAGAACTGCAAAAACTGTATATAAATCATCTGGGCCAGCGTGTAAAGAGGTTCAATCGTTACAACTCGAACCTGTGGAATGACCAGGATAAGCAGAAAAATAAAGATCGACCACTGTTCAAACTGCTGGAGTTTGCGACGTACAGGAGTGGGGGCCACATCTTCCACAATCCGGTATCCATCCAGTGGAGGCAGTGGGATCAAATTAAAGATAAACAAAAACAGATTTAAATTGATCAAAGCATTGATAAACAAATAGATTGCTTGAGCCACCCGTTGGTTCTCCATCCCCGGCAATACTTGAAAATGAAGGAGCACGGCATAGATTAAAGTAGTAACAAATGCAAGCAGCAGATTGCTGAGCGGACCCGCAGCCGATACAATAATGCCCATGAGGCGCGGACGACTAAAGTTATCACGATTAACCGGAACTGGCTTGGCCCAGCCAAAGCCTCCGATCAGCAGCAGTAGCGTACCCAGCAGGTCAATATGCACTGCCGGATTTAAAGTCACGCGCCCAAGTAGCTTGGCTGTAGGGTCACCAAATTTATTGGCATAAAATGCATGTGCAAACTCATGAACCGTGAACGATATGATCACGGCCAGCAAATAAAATGGAAGAACATTTAAATTTACACGAAAAATATTTTGTAAAAAATCCATACTTACCTCTTTCTCGCCACAAACGCCAGCCAATCTTCATCCCGGCTTATTTCGGCAATCTCAAAGCCAGCTGCCTTCAACGCAGTTTCGACAACTTCTTCTTTGTTCTTCCAAATCCCTGAAGCAATATAAATACCACCTGGTTCCAGGGCTTTATATACATCGTCAATGAACAGCAAAATAATCTCTGCCAATATATTAGCTACCACTAGCTTGACGGGTAACTGGATACCCAGCGTTGGATCGCTTGCATTAAGCACCGATAGCAAATCACTTTCTTTAATGGTAATGCGTTCCTCCAGCCCGTTCAGACGCGTATTTTCCCGCGCACTGGATACTGCCACCGGATCCAGATCCAAGGCAAGTACATGCTTCGCTCCCAGCTTTACAGCTCCAATGGCCAAAATACCGGAACCCGTGCCGACATCAATGACTTCTTCCCCGCCCTTAATTACAGATTCCAGCGTTCTCAGACAAAGGGATGTCGTAGGATGCGTTCCAGTCCCGAAGGCCATACCAGGGTCCAGCTCAATGATTTTTTCCTCTTCACTCGCAGGCTCATAGTCCTCCCAAGTGGGTTTAATCGTCAGACGGTCCGACACACGCAAAGGCTTGAAATATTGCTTCCAAGCATTTGCCCAGTCGTCCTCATCAACTGTTTTCAGTTCATACTGAACCTCACCAGGGTCAATATCGAAAGTTCTCAATTCTTCGACGCGCGGCTCAATTTGCGAACGAATACTATCCATGTCCACTTCTTCGGCAAAATAGCCTTTGATGATCGCTTGTCCTTCAGGTATGTCGTTCAAAGGTCGATCATACCACTGTCCATAGGACGTATCCCGCGGCTTGTTGAGCGAACCGGATTCTTCAATGGAAACCCCTCCTGCACCTGCTTCGTGCAGAAAATTCGAAATCATTTCGATGGCTTCTTCGGTTGTATGTATTGTAATTTCATTCCACAACATGGTTTTCATTTCCTCCTCATTTCACATGCATACATTACATTGTACTATATACATGCACAGGAGTTCAAAAAAGCTGGTAATCGTCCTTTTCCGATTTCTCCAGCCGGACTTGGAATTGCTACGACGTCTGTATTTATTGATCCTGCTATTTCTGGTGCTGTCAACAACCGTGTAGAGTTAAAAGCCTCGATTGGACTACGTTTCGTCGGTGTCGGCAACATTCGAGTACTTGTACGTATATGGAGAGCCGGCAAGGAAATTTATTACGGACTGGAATCCAATGTCTTCGATAACAATATTATTCTTAATGTCGAAACGGTAGACGTTGCGCCTCTGGGCGTGCAAAACTACCAACTAATTATTGAAAATCAAACGCCTGCGACTACTGCTTTCGTCGCCGGTCCTCTTGTTTTTAGTGCAACAGCATACAGCAGATAATGAATAGAAAAAGGAAAGAACACAAATAAGACGGGCTATCCCACAAATCATCCTATTGATGGAGATAACCCGTCTTATTAAATTCTACTCATTGTCGTTTATGATACGCTGCTGACGACGGTCAGCTCCTTCGCTACGCCGGATCGCTTCCAGATCCTCAGCATCTGCCTGATCTGCTGAGAACTCAACATCTTCATTTTTAGCAGATTGCATGCGTTTGATTTTCTCTGTTTTGGTTAGCACTTTATCAAACCGTTTGTTTTTAGACATCGGTCACTGCCCCTTCCAAACTTTTCACAGCATTCCACCCGCTTGTTCCACGATGGACATTGCCTGATGATGAATGGATTCATCCACCACAGCAGTCAACAAAATATCGCGGCCTGTCGGTCCGCCCTGTCCTCCATCACTCATGCCACTGGCGGACGGATCAGCCGCAGCCAGTATTGCTGGAGTTGCATCTGTAAAGTCCACGCCCTGTGTCAATGAGGACAAGCTGCTAATCTGTCCTGAAAATACAGGCAATCCGGCGTTGCCAGTAGACTGCCGCGGATACCGGCTAAATCGGTCTATCGACACATCGGCTGCCCGGAGAGCTTCCAGTTTTCTAGCAGCTCCCTGTGCTTCCTCAGGACTTTTGAAATACGCCAAAATATTTTTTTCGCCCATCTCAAAATCTCCCTGTGTAGTATTGAGCGCAACTGCTCTTCAAGAGCATAGAGCGTTACGCTTTGTTATATCCTGCTCATTGGCACGATTTTATATTCCGACGGATGCAGACGATATCAAGAACAGTAGGCCAAGACAGTGAACCAGAGTTTGTGAAGAGCATAACTTTTACGGGTGTAAAACAGCTGCTGGAGCTTCACCTGACTTAGCTACTCCTGTCTCCCAAGCAGCGCGAATAACTGCATCCCGTACCTTTTGAACCACCTTCGGATTAAAGACATTCGGTATGATATAAGTTTCACTTAGCTCCTCAGGACAGATCGCATCAGCGATGGCAAGTCCGGCAGCTAGTTTCATTTCCTCATTAATCGTCGTAGCATGACAATCTAGAGCACCCCGGAAAATTCCCGGGAAGCACAGCACATTGTTAATCTGATTTGGAAAATCGGAGCGGCCAGTAGCGAGCACACGTACATAAGGTGCAGCTACAGCCGGATCGATTTCCGGAATCGGATTCGCCATGGCGAACACAATAGGATCAGTTGCCATGCTCTGTATATCCTCTACAGTCAGTATGTTCGGGCCTGACACACCGATGAATACATCAGCTCCCACAATCACCTCGGATAAACTCCCACTTAAATTGTGCGGATTAGTCATGTTCGCATACTCTGTCCAATGCGGATTACTGTACTCCACATCACGGTGAATAGCTCCCTGTCGATCAACGCCAATCAGATTGCGCACACCTGCCTTAAGCAGCATACGGGAGCAGGCCATACCCGCTGCACCGATTCCTGCAAATACGACTTTGACATCCTCCATTTTTTTGCCACATACCTTTAATGCATTGACCAGACCCGCTAACACAACGACTGCCGTACCATGTTGATCATCATGAAATACTGGAATGTCCAGTTCCTGCTTCAACCGTCTCTCGATTTCAAAACAGCGTGGCGAAGATATATCCTCCAAATTAATGCCGCCAAAAGCAGGAGCAATCATTTTAACAATTTGAACAATTTCATCAGCGTCCTTCGTGTTGAGACAAATCGGAAAGGCGTCGACACCTGCAAATTGTTTGAACAACACCGCTTTACCCTCCATTACAGGCATAGCGGCCTCCGGTCCGATATCTCCTAATCCAAGTACCGCGGTTCCGTCTGAAACGACTGCTACTGTATTCTTTTTGATCGTTAATTGATACGCTTTGGCTGGGTCATTGGCGATTTCCATACAAATTTCAGCTACACCCGGCGTATACACTTTGGACAACCCTTCCATCGTTTCAATTGGCTTCTTTGGTAAGGTCTCCATTTTGCCACCTGCGTGTAATTCTCTAATTTCATCTATTAAACTGCTCATATTTTTCTCCATCCTTTCATGTCTCTATTTGGATATGAAACCTAATCCTGTGTATAAAACTCATCAGCTCCATAATTGGAGTAACAAAGTTGCTAAAATGACCGTGCCTGCCCCACCAATACGTGTTGCAATTTGCGCAAAAGGCATCAGTTCCATCCGATTGGACGCAGACAGAATGGCTACATCTCCCGTGCCCCCTAATCCACCGCGACAACTGGTCACCAAAGCAGCTTCTACGGGATACATGTGAATCCATTTTCCTGTGAAGTATCCTGTAACAATCAATGCAACTACAACAGATGCGCAGGTGATGGCATAAGGAACCGTTAAGATCCCAACCACACTATCCAAAGGTACATACAAAATACCCAATCCCACCATCAAGGGCCATGTCAGACTTGCCGTTATACACTTGTATAAGTGAAAAGCTCCCTGCTCCAATGTGTTCGGCATAATCTGAATGCACTTAATTAACGCAGCCGCCAGAATCATGAGGATCGGACCTGGAATATGGAGATACGGCTCCAGCAACTTACCCACAATAAAGAAAGTGCAAGCTAACAGCAGACCTCCTCCCATCAATGGAAAAGAAATCGATTGTTCCAGACTTGCCGGGGCTAGCTTTTCTGCATGTTTTTCTAGTTTCAATAACCTCCCGTTACCTGAAGTTTTTGGATTTTTCTCCGCTAATCTCTTCAGAATACCCGCACCTATGATTGCAACAATGTTCCCGATAATTGCAGCGGGGATAAATTGAGACACGAATATTGCCGAATCCTTGCCCAGCACCAATCCATACGAAATGGACAACGGTAAAATGCCTTCCCCAATCCCACCGGAGATAATCGGAATGATGATGAAAAAAAATGTATGATAGGCGCTATAGCCAAAAGCCATACCCACTATCATCCCCACGGCAACTGCTGCAATAGATCCTATAATAATGGGGGCGAAAATCTTGACAATTCCGTTCATCAGCATTTTCCGATCCATACCAAGAATACTACCCGTTACTAGACATGCGATGTAGAAGTAAAGAAAATTCGAGGTTTTCATAAGCGTGTGTACAGCACCCATCGCAGATGGACTGAACATATTCCAAAATACCATTAACGATGGAACCATAAGAGATAAAATGGCCGGCCCGCCAATATGCTTAAGCAAAGGAAGTTTGGCCCCTAGATCACTGAGCAGTATGCCCAAAATCATGATGACGGCAAACCCGCCCAATAGATCGTTCGGAAGTCTTTCAGTAATTGCAGCTGCATAAACAATCAGCGCGATCACGGCATAGAGCGGAAGAGGAATAACTCCCACCTTTACCCTGCCCAGCATTCTGATGCCATCTACAAAATTTTTACTCCATCTTTGCCCCTTCTGAATGACAGGCTGATTCGTAGCATTTTCCATAAGTCTCCCTCCAAAAAGTGAAGAATGATGATCATGTTTCCATTCTACACCTTGGAAAACGCTTTATTTGGTTTTAAAACTAATCATTCACTTTTGTAATTAAAGTAATCGGAAAGAAGACTTATATAAAACTATTCATGATACCTTCTGCCTGTGGTAATATTCGATATTGGTAAACGGGGCGCCCTATGGTACCGTATATGGTTTCCATGGAAAGAGCTTCAATCTCTGTCATAAAAGCCAGGTACTTGCGCATAGACACCCTGGATATCCCTGCGCTCTCCGCAATATCCTCGGTGGAAAATAGCACCTTATGATGCCGCTGGATACAATTCCATATCATAGCCAGCGTGGATTTAGTTATGCCTTTGGGCAACCTTGCCAAGTCTTTAGTCAAGCTTTTATGATAAATGAGTCGGTCCAGCTCCTCCTGAGAAAGTAGACTGCGCTCACGTACGATGCTAATGTGCTCTCGGTACCCCGTGAGGGCCTCCAAAAAACGGTTAAAGTGGAACGGCTTAATCAAGTAATCCACCGCCCCAAAGTTCATCGCTTTTTTGACACTGTTCATGTCACTTGCAGCCGAGATGACAATGACATCTATATTTACACCTGTCTCCCGTATGAATGACAGTAAATCGAGGCCATTGCTTTCCTGCATATACACATCTAGTAATATCAGATCAATGGCTTGTTCAGCTATAAATTTCCTAGCCTCTTCCACAGAAGAAGCCCAACCCCCACATCGAAAACCTTCCACCTGCTCCATATATTTGCGGTTAAATTCCGCAACCATCGGATCATCTTCTACAATCAGGACATTAATCATGTTCATCATTCCCCGCTATAATGTATGGAATCGTAATCTGAAAACAGCATCCTTGCTCGGCTGGGATCAACTTTATACTTCCCTGTAATCTTTTCACGCTTTGCGTCACGAGATAAAGCCCCATCCCTCGTGACTCTCCCTTGGTCGAAAAGCCTTTTTCAAATATAGCCTTCACAAGCCCTTCCGGTATACCCGGACCATTATCGCACATGATACAGGTCAGATAGCCATTCTTGTGGCTTTCCTCATAATAAAGTGAAAGGGTAATCCGCTTGTGCTCCAAAGATTCCATAGCCTCTACCGCATTATCAAACAGATTGCCAAGAATAGTAATCAGTTCATGTGTCGTTTGAGTTTGACTGGATTCGGGCAAGTAACTACCTGGAGTCAGTTCAAAACTTACGCCTACCTCTCTGGCCCGGCTTAATTTTCCCAACACAAACCCTGCCATTACTGGGTCCCTGATCTGCCGGGTGATGGAGCCAATTTCCACTTGATGATGCTCGACGGCATCCATAATGTAATGCTCCAGTTTATCGTACATTCGCAAGTGTACCATTCCCATTATGACATGCAGCTTGTTCATAAATTCATGAGCCTGCGCACGTAGTGCTTCCGTGTACAGGGACACTCCTGTCAAACGTTCTGCCAGCTGGTTCATTTCCGTTTTATCTCGAAAGGTTACAATTGCTCCCACAATTTCCCCTTTGACCCGTATCGGAACACTGGTAGTCAGCAAAGTTATTCCACCCAGCTCCATTTCCTCATCCATTTGTGGAGTACTCGCTTCCAGGACCTCTTGCAATCGAAAAGCGGATAGATAAACGGTAATTTCCTGTCCGGAGAATGAGAAATCTTCAATCCCCGCTTGTCTAAGTAGACGAATCGCTTCTGCATTCATCAGCATGACGCGACCGAATTCATCTACCGCAATAACTCCTTCCTTGATGGATTGCAGCATAGCGCTGCGTTCCTCCAGCAAGCGTGCGATTTCCGGCGGCTCCAGACCGACCAGCATATTTTTGATTTTACGAGCCAGCACTACCGCACCTCCAGTGCCGATCAATATTCCGATGCCAAGGGCGATAGCAATAAGACGGTTGTTGCCTTCCTGAGCCATCTGTACATCTTGCATGGATATACCAACAACAATCGCCCCTACCTGCTTCCCCGTTGAACTGAACACGGGGGAAAAGGCTCGCATGGACAAGCCCAATGTACCCTTCGCAACGGACACGCTCTCAT
This sequence comes from Paenibacillus peoriae, assembly GCF_022531965.1. Taxonomy (GTDB): domain Bacteria; phylum Bacillota; class Bacilli; order Paenibacillales; family Paenibacillaceae; genus Paenibacillus; species Paenibacillus polymyxa_D. The sequence goes on from NZ_CP092831.1 coordinate 3,851,167, forward strand.
GGCCATGAAGTGCAGTATACTCGTCTCCACCGACAAAAGCTTTGCCGATCATCCTAGCATCCGGGTGCGTTTTACGAATTCCCTTCATATCCATAGCCACGATGAACTGGATGTGATTTGCTACTGAGACCCTCTTTACATACTCCTGCATGGAAAGAGACGAACCTGTCCCTTGCAATTGCTCGACAATAAGCGGCGTATGGGCGAGTGTACGCGCGATGGACATTGCCTTTTCTTCCAGTCCCTTCTCAGTTTCCTGCTCCACTCTCTCCGCAAATAACAGGGTTACAGGCAGAAGCACAAGTGCCATAACTAGACATACTAGCAGTGTAATTAGGCCTCTGAGCTTTAATAGTGGTTTACCCCGACGCAGCTTGAGCTGTACATTTCCGATGGAACTCACCCCTTTCTACTTGATATTAAGTCTCGATAGTTCAACATGCCTATACAAAAATGGTTATGTATGTGTTTACCTGAATATAAAAAAAGGAACTACCCCGCAATTGCGGAATAGTTTCCTTTGATTCATGGTTGAAGCTCCGCGATTTCTAATTGGGCTTAGTCGCCTCGGAAGGCGCGCTTCACACGGTCAAAAAAAGACTGCTCATTCTCATGCGTCTGTTCTCCGCTAAGCGAAGAGAACTGACGCAGCAAATCCTTTTGTTCCTCACTCAGCTTGCTAGGCGTTATCACAACTACCTTAATATGCTGGTCACCCTGACCAACGCCACGCAGTTTTGGCACACCTTTTCCTTTAAGACGGAAGTAAGTACCTGTTTGCGTACCTGCTGGAACTTTCAACTTCACTTTCTCGGTCAACGTCGGGATCTCGACTTCATCTCCCAATGCTGCCTGTGAGAACGTCAGCGGAATTTCGCAGTAGATATCGTCTCCCTCACGCTCAAAGAAGTCGTGCGATTTCACACGGAACACGACGTACAAGTCACCTGCCGGTCCTCCGTTGACACCGCCTTCGCCTTCACCGTTAATACGCATTTGTGCGCCGTCATCCACACCCGCTGGAATGCGAATATGAATTTTACGTTGCTTGCGTACCCGACCGGAACCGCTACAAGTCGTACATTTTTCTTTAATGATTTTACCGGAACCGCCGCAATTAGAGCAGGCGCGTCGATTAACCATACGACCAAACGGTGTATTCTGCACCACTTCTTCCTGTCCGCTGCCGTGGCAGACGGAGCAGGTTTGTGGTTGAGTACCCGCTTTGGCTCCCGTACCGTGACACGTATCACATGTTTCTGTACGTTCAATATGAATGTCGGTTTCTTTACCGAACACCGCTTCCTTGAACTCAATCGTCATCGTATATTGAAGATCGTTCCCACGCTGCGGTGCATTCGGATCACGTCGACCATTGCCGCCGCCACCAAAGAACATATCAAAAATATCGCCAAATCCGCCACCGAAGTCGGCACCACCACCGAAGCCGCCTCCCATGCCCTGGTTCGGGTCTACATGACCGTACTGGTCATATCTTGCCCGCTTCTGACCATCGCTGAGAACATCGTAAGCTTCTTTGACTTCTTTAAATTTAGTTTCCGCGTCCGCAGCCTTGTTCACGTCCGGATGATACTGACGCGCAAGCTTACGGTAAGCCTTTTTGACTTCATCATCCGAAGCGCCCTTCGCGACGCCCAGCACCTCATAATAATCACGCTTATCAGCCAATGTTCCACCCCCATGCCTACAACGTGTCTGCACTACATATAAAAGGAAAGCCAAAGGCACGGGATGACCCGGCTTTGACCTTCCCATCATTTCAAGGCAGTACAACCCGTAATATGCTTATTTATCTTGGAAATAACTGTTACCCTTCGGCTAATTGTTATTTATCAAGGCAGCTACGCTGCAATTACTATTCAGTATATCATAACGCATCGGTGTACCGTAAAGCTACCACTACCCGATCCGTAACTTAGTCTTTCTTCTGGTCTTCGTCAACAACTTCATAGTCCGCGTCAACCACATTGTCACGGCCTTTGCTGTCTGCTGCGCCGTCTTGGCCTTGTTGAGCCTGTGCTTCTTGAGCAGCTTGCTCATACAGCTTTACAGACAATTGCTGAACGATTTCAGTCAGTTCTTCAGTAGCTTTTTTGATATCTTCCAGGTTGTCGGTTTCCAGCGTTTTTTGCAGATTTTCTTTAGCTGCATTTGCTTTTTCGACTTCGCCTGCATCCGCTTTTTCGCCCAGATCTTTAATCGTTTTGTCTACGGAGTAGATCAGTTGATCCGCAGCGTTTTTCGCTTCTACCAAATCTTTGCGTTTTTTATCTTCTTCCGCATGCAACTCGGCATCCTTCATCATACGTTCTACTTCCTCGTCGCTCAAGCCGCTGGAAGATGTGATCGTAATTTTTTGGCTTTTGCCTGTGCCTTTATCTGTAGCGGATACGTTCACGATACCGTTCGCATCCAGATCAAAGGTAACTTCGATTTGCGGTACACCACGTGGTGCTGGAGGGATATCTCCCAATTGGAAGCGACCCAGTGTTTTGTTGCCTGCTGCCATTTCACGTTCACCTTGCAGCACGTGAATTTCTACGCTAGGCTGATTGTCCGCATATGTCGAGAATACCTGCGATTTGCTCGTAGGGATTGTCGTGTTACGATCAATCATTTTAGTAAATACGCCACCTGCGGTTTCAATACCGAGGGACAGTGGAGTTACGTCAAGAAGAACGACGTCTTTCACATCACCAGTCAGTACACCCGCTTGAACTGCCGCGCCCAAAGCTACCACTTCATCAGGATTTACGCCTTTGTGAGGCTCTTTACCTGTCAGCTTTTTGATTGCTTCTTGTACAGCCGGAATACGTGTGGAACCGCCGACCAGAACGATTTTATCGATGTCGCTGGCACTCATGCCTGCATCTTTCATCGCTTGACGAGTAGGTCCCAAAGTACGTTCTACCAGACCTTCAGACAATTCTTCAAATTTCGCACGAGTCAGGTTCAACTCCAAATGCTGTGGAACGCCATCAGCTACTGTGATAAACGGCAAAGAAATCGTCGTTGTCAGTACGCCAGACAGTTCTTTTTTCGCTTTTTCCGCTGCGTCTTTCAGACGTTGTACAGCAGCTTTATCTTTACTCAGGTCGATGCCTTGATCTTTTTTGAACTCATTTACGAGGTAATCAATAATCACTTGGTCAAAGTCATCGCCACCCAGCTTGTTATCGCCGCTTGTTGCTTTAACTTCGAAGAAACCGTCGCCCAGTTCCAGAATGGATACGTCGAATGTACCGCCACCCAGGTCATATACCAGGATCGTTTGGTCTTCGGATTTTTCCATACCATATGCCAATGCAGCTGCTGTTGGCTCATTGACAATCCGCAGAACTTCCAGACCGGCAATTTTACCTGCATCCTTGGTTGCTTGACGTTGACCGTCATTGAAGTAAGCTGGAACAGTGATAACAGCTTGAGAAACGGTTTGTCCCAGGTAAGCTTCAGCATCGGATTTCAGCTTTTGCAAAATCATAGCGGAAATTTCCTGTGCGGAATATTCTTTGCCGTCGATGCTTTCTTTATGATTTGTACCCATGTGACGCTTGATGGACATGATTGTACGATCCGGGTTTGTAATTGCTTGGCGTTTTGCCGTTTCCCCTACAGTACGTTCTCCATCTTTTTTGAAACCAACAACGGAAGGGGTTGTGCGCGCGCCTTCCGGATTTGGAATAACGACTGCTTCGCCGCCCTCCATAACAGCCACACAAGAGTTGGTTGTACCTAAGTCAATACCGATTACTTTGCTCATCGGACAATTCCTCCTTCTGTATATACGAGGCCCGCAGGCCAGAATGGTTGAATCAAAATGATGTATTTCTAATGTCAGAATTCTGCAAAATTCGATTCCATTCGCTCCAAAGTGCAATATTGTTCATTGAAAGTCGCTTATGGGATTTTTGCAAAATCCTCATGTATATTGAAAAAGCTACATGCTCACTTTTACCATCGCTGGACGAAGCACCTTGTCCTTCAGCATGTACCCTTTTTGTACCTCTTCAACAACAATGCCTTCCTCATGCTCTTCGCTCTCCACCTGCATAATAGCCTGATGGAAGTCAGGATTAAACGGTTGTCCCACCGAATTCATGGCCGTTACTCCTTCTGCCTGAAGCACACTCTCAAACTGGCGGAAAATCATTTCCACGCCTTTGCTGAATGACTCAGACTCCGCTCCTTGCGGTGCTGTTGCCAGCGCACGCTCGAAGTTATCCAAAACAGGCACCAACTCGGTAACCAGCTTCATAGATGCATATTTGGCAAGGTCTTCTTTTTCTTTCAGCGTACGACGGCGGAAATTATCAAAATCCGCCTGAGCGCGTAAAAACCGTTGCTGATGCTCTTCCGCCTGAGCGCGAAGCTTATTCAGCTCTGTTTCGCTTTCTTGGTCTTCCAGTGCCGCCGCTTCATTAACCGGCTCTTCCTGCTGGCTCGCTTCGGCGGCTTCCTCTGTGCTTACATTTTGTTGTTTTTCTTCTTGGAACGCTTGTTCTTCCTTCAAAATGTTTCACCTCCTTCAAGTCATAACTACCTTTACAAAAACACGCAACAATGCACCCGCGCAGGATACGAGCCGTATCCCGACGCGGAACATGTAATACCGCAACCTATGCGGCTTTGTTCTATTTAAACCGCTGCGTTAGCATTGCGGTCAAATCCTTAGACAGGATACCCAAAATATTAATAACTCTCGCATATTCCATCCGTGTCGGACCCAGTATGCCTATAGTGCCCAACGCTTCTCCGTCTACTGCATACGTAGCAGTAATCAGGCTGCAATTGGCAAACGCCTCATGATCATTTTCAGTGCCGATGCGGACTTGAATTTCAGGTGCCCCGACAACAGGTGTCATTAGTTTAAGCAGCGTTGGTGTTTCCTCCAGCAGATCGAGAATATGTTTAACCTTTTCTACATCTTTAAATTCAGGTTGATTAAGCATGTTTGTCGCACCGCTCAAATACAAGCGCTGATCCGATTCATTATCCAGTGCTTTATCCAGCACCTTCATAGCGTCCTCAAAATGAGACACATGCTTCTCCATCTCCTGACCAAGTGCGGTGTAAAGGCGTGATTTAAGCTGATAAATCGGCACACCGACCAGCTTGCTGTTCAGTAAATTCACAACCTTCTCCATCTCGGAAATCGAAATTCCCGGTGGAATATCTACCGTTTTATTCTCCACCTGACCGGTATTGGTCACGATTATCGCCACAGCCGTCGTTTCGTTGAGCGGCAGTAGCTGAAAATGACGCAATGAAGTATGAAAAACCTCCGGCCCAAGCAGGATGGAAGTATAATTGGTCATATGGGACAGAATGCCTGACGCATGCTGGATCACTTGCTCCATTACATTCAGCTTTTCGGCATAAAAGGCTTTCAGTTCCCGCATTTCCATAGGCTTCAGTGTATTCAGTGGTACCAGATGGTCCACATAATAACGATAGCCTTTATGAGACGGGATGCGTCCCGCAGAAGTATGGGGTTGCTCCAGATAGCCCTGTTCCTCCAAATCCGACATTTCATTACGGATCGTGGCCGGGCTGAATCCGACATCCTGCCTTTTGGATATGCTGCGGGAACCCACTGGCTCAGCCGAACGAATGTAGTCATCAATAATCGCATTCAGAATGAGTCTCTGACGTTCGGTTAACAAGCGAATCCCCCCTTGTTGTTTATCCATAATAGCATGATTGTTAAATGGAATCATTAGCACTCGTTCGCGTTGAGTGCTAACCGATAATACAAAAATACCAAACCGACCTGATCATTGTCAAGTCAGATCAGTATTTTCAATAAACAAGATTTATCACAACAGTTTAGTTTACTGGAATGAATCCAGAACGTTTACACTTTTTCACGAAAAACCTCAATATCCAGCGTATAAAAACCGTATTTATGTATAGTGACACAGAAAATAGAAAAACTCGAGACTATGTCTCCATACCATTATAACTTCTTTGTCCTTGAGGAGGAATTAAATTTGAGAACTAATCGCCGCAACCTAGCCGCCTTGTATAAATATAAACACCGAGTTCCATTAGACGGCACTGCATATTTTTATAATGATACTGATTATCATAAGGACCATCCCATAAGAAGCCTGAAGGGAATACCTTCCGAGCTGGAGCCTCATCATCAATTCATTTGGTGGTTGCTCAAAACATATGAGAAATAAACCCGCATTAAACAATGTAGGCTGTATAATATACGCATGATTAGGTCCTGATGAAAAAAGAACTGACCTCATTATTGACAGGTCAGTTCAGTACTTTCAACACTGCGATTTCATCACAATTGTTTTGTTTACTACAGTGAATGCAGTCGGTCCATACCTTTTCAGGGAAAATCTCTTTGCTTACTACATCAAAACCGTTTTTTATAAAAAAGGAGACCTCGTAGGTCAATGCCATAATTTTAGGAATACGTTGCCGCCGTGCTTCTATCATAAGGCCCTCCACGAGCTTAGAGCCAATACCCATACCTTTGTGTCCCTCAGAGATGCCAAGGGAGCGAATCTCTACCAGGTCAGCGCCCAATTTGCATAAAGAACCACAACCAACAACTTCGCCGTCCACCTCTGCAACAATAAACAGCTCCAGTTGGCGCGTTAGCACTTCCCTCGAACGTGGCAGCATAATCCCCCGCTCTGCATAGCCGCTAATCATTTGATATAAAGGCTCCACATCCTCAGGAACCGCACTTCTGCACAATACATCTTTACACACTGAAGCCATCTTGCTCTCCTCCTACCGCTTGCCGCATATAATGAATAAATATACAACATCACGCATAGAATCGCAATACTCCATTTACCCTGCTGTGACAGAATGGTGTAATAAAATGATGGTCCCAGCTTACGAAGTTGAAACGCGCTGTATTGAAGCTACGACTTATGAATTTACCGTGATTGAACCAATAAACTCTGCAAATACATCATTTCCGAATAAAATGCCACGTTCACTCAAACGATAACCGTCCTCAATCGATTCGATTAACCCCGCATTGAGCATTTTTCCAAGAGGAGCAGTAAACGTATCCTCCAACGCCTGACCGAATTGAGCTTCAAAGCGAGACTTGGAAACGCCCTCTAGCATTCTCAAACCGACCATAAGAAAATCCTCCATGGCTTCCGCCGCTGGCACCTCAAAGCTATCTAGACGCGGCAAACCATTACGACTAGCCTCCACATAAGGGTTAATGCCCTTAATGTTCATATGGCGCTCTCTGCCAACATATCCATGTGCCCCAGCTCCGAGACCGTAATAGTCCTCATTTCGCCAATAGGTCATGTTGTGCTTGCTCCCCAAGCCTGGTTTTGCGAAATTACTAATCTCATACTGTTCATAGCCCGCTTCTTTCATGCGACGCATGAGGAGTAAGTACATTTCCAGTTCGTCATCCTCATGTGGAAGCGGTAGCTGATTTTTCTGGTACAGCGTGTGGAAGAGCGTGTTTTCTTCAACCTTCAAACTGTAGATAGAGTAATGAGGAAGCTCCAACTCTAGCGCTCTACTGACGCTTTCATGCAGCATCTCCACTGTTTGATTCGGCAAACCGAACATCAGGTCAATCGACAGGTTGTCCAAGCCAACCTTACGTGCGTTTTCCAAACTACGATATACGTCATCTGTACTGTGAATACGACCTATGCCTGTGAGTAGCTCATTCTGAAAAGCCTGTACGCCAAAGCTGAGTCGATTGACGCCGCCTTCTTTCATCACAGAGAGTTTTTCAAAATCAGTGGTACCTGGATTAGCTTCCATGGAGAACTCAATATCTTCCGCCCAATGCGGGAAGTAGGTTCGGACGCTCTTCAGGAAATATTCCATTTCTTTCGGATTTAGGGTAGTTGGTGTTCCACCCCCGACAAAAATAGTTTTAATCTCTCCTGGTGGGTGAAGCTTAACTGTATGTTCCATCTCCCGTTCCAGTGCATACAGATATTCCATAACAGGTTGATCCTTGAGCACATAAGAGTTGAAATCACAGTAAAAGCATTTATTCGTGCAAAAAGGTATATGCAGGTAAACCGCTTGAGGCGCGGATGAATGTTCATGTTTTTGTATGGATGCGGTCATACCGATCCTCCTTGTCAATTCAGGGAATAGTGAAAAAATGCGCCGAGGTCTCGACAACCGCTTCGTGTTCCATTTGATCTTCTGATCGCTGTTACTCCAGATTCAAATGGACCACTCCGCTGCTGCCTACCACCATCGATCATTTTTTTGTAATGTAGGTGTTGCAGTAAGAGTAAAGCATCTATAGAAATACGCTAAAGATACTGTTGTTATACTATTTTTGCAACTGAGATAACAAACACTCCATCTCTGGATAGCTTGCTCAAATAAATAACGTCCATTCTCCATGCACGGCAAATGCCCCATGAAAGAATGGACGAATACTTCAAACAACTTTACTCATCTATTTTCAGTACCGCCATAAATGCTTCCTGAGGTACTTCTACGTTACCGACCTGCTTCATACGCTTTTTGCCCTCTTTTTGCTTTTCAAGCAGCTTCCGTTTACGAGAAATATCGCCGCCATAACATTTGGCCAAGACGTTTTTACGCATCGCCTTAACGGTTTCACGCGCCACAACCTTTGTTCCTACAGATGCCTGGATCGGCACCTCAAACATTTGACGCGGAATTAGCTCGCGCAGCTTCTCACAGATAATACGTCCGCGATGATAAGCCCGATCTCTATGCACGATGAACGACAGTGCATCGACCTGCTCGCCATTCAACAAAATATCCATTTTCACCAGGTTGGACTGGCGATAGCCTGAAATCTCATAATCAAAGGAAGCATAGCCTTTGGTACTTGATTTAAGCTGATCGAAGAAATCATATACGATTTCAGACAGTGGAATTTGATACGTAATGGTTACCCGTGTCGTATCCAGGTATTCCATATTTACATACTCACCACGTTTGGTTTGACAAAGCTCCATCACCGTACCCACGTAATCATTAGGGACGATAATGCCTGCTTTTACATAGGGCTCTTCCACATGTTCAATCCGTCCGATTTCCGGATAATTCGATGGATTGTCGATCTGGATCGTTTCCCCATTCGTCAACTTTATGCGGTAAATAACACTTGGTGCCGTTGTAATCAGCGGAATGTTAAATTCACGTTCAATCCGTTCCTGGATAACGTCCATATGAAGCAGACCAAGGAAGCCGCAACGGAAGCCAAAACCCAACGCGCTTGATGTTTCCGGCTCAAAACTGAGCGAAGCATCGTTCAGTTGTAGCTTTTCAAGCGCCTCACGTAGATCGTTATACTCCGATGTTTCGATTGGATACAAGCCACAATATACCATCGGATTAATTTTCCGATAACCTGGCATCGGTTCTAATGTTGGATTTTTTGCATCTGTCACTGTATCCCCGACACGCGTATCACCCACATGCTTGATACCGGCAACGATAAAGCCAACATCACCGATGTTCAGCTCGTCCACGATGTTCATACGCGGCATAAAAGCACCAACTTCAATAACCTCAAACGTTTTGTCAGTCGCCATCATTTTAATTTTCGAACCGGCTCGGATACTACCATCCACAACGCGAACATATACGATAACGCCTTTATAAGGATCATAGTGCGAATCGAAAATGAGTGCCTTGAGCGGATTATCCGGATTACCTTGCGGAGCAGGCACACTTCTGACCACCTGTTCCAAAATTTCTTTGATGCCGATTCCAGCTTTGGCTGAGGCATGTACGGTCTCGCTCGTATCCAAGCCGATAACATCCTCGATTTCCTGCTTTACCCGCTCAGGATCAGCACTTGGCAAATCAATCTTGTTAAGCACAGGCAAAATCTCCAGATTGTTGTCCAACGCCAAATATACGTTAGCCAACGTCTGTGCCTCGATTCCCTGCGCGGCGTCTACTACCAGCAAAGCACCTTCACAGGCTGCCAAACTACGGGATACCTCATACGTAAAATCGACGTGTCCCGGTGTATCAATCAAATTCAAAATGTACTCTTCGCCGTCATCGGCCTTATAAGTGAGTCGCACTGCCTGGAGCTTGATCGTAATTCCGCGCTCCCGTTCCAGCTCCATCTGGTCAAGCACTTGCTCCTGCATTTCACGGGAAGTGAGTGCACCGGTATATTCTAGAATCCGGTCAGCCAGCGTGGATTTACCATGGTCTATATGTGCAATGATACTAAAGTTCCGAATTTTACGTTGTCTTGCCAAAATGTCAGTCATGCCTTACCCCCACACAATGCCTAGTGTCAATCAGCTTATTATAGCAGTTGTAAGGGGGGTCAGCAATATTTCTATTCTGTTACTCCATCAAATACAGATACGACCCATCGAATGCCCTGTCTCGACAGGTTTTGAAGCAACCCAGCTGTTTTGTCCGCCATAGTATCCACCGAGGCTTGCTGTCCCTTGACGGCTAGCAGTTCACGCGGTGTCTCCAGACCCTGAGTATTGACATGTTGCGCAGTCGTCGAATACCATCTGGATGCTCCGAGCTGCGTCTGTTCCTCATTTTCTTCCCTTCCACCAGCTTCATTTATACCCGCTTCCGTTTTCGGCTCAACCTTAACTTCTCCACTTGTGCTATACGTACCGCTATATGCACGAGTGTTAGCTGCGGGTGTGTCCTCAATAATCGTCTGTTCATATCCAACTTTCTGTTGATTTACCGATTGAATCGTATTCCCTCCGTTCCATTCCGGCCCATACACTGAACGCAGACCAGATCCTGCCAGTTGCATACCAAGAAGAATACCTGCCCCCATAAGCAGTACAAATCCAAGTGCTTTCTTACGAAAATGTCCAGACATTACCTTCCCCCCCTTACTGCTACCTCATTTAATTATCGCTGTTGCTCTTTTTTGTATCCGATACATTAGTGCCCGCTTTCTGAGCTTTCTGATCTTCCCAATACACTTCACCGATCATGTCCGCCAAAACGTCCGAGGTCCGTTTCAACTCCTCCTCGGTGTTATCAATACCCCCGATTTCAATTAAAATGCTATGCGAAGACAAGCTTTGATTGTATTCACCGTTGTTGCCTTTGCCACCATCTTTCCCCCATACACCACGTGATACGCCATGATACGATTTTTCCAGCTTTTCATGAATACGAGCAGCAAAAGCTTCATTTTCGCGCCAATTTTTGTTGTCATGTCCGATAATAAAATACACCTTGGCATAAGAAAGTCCATTAATGGTTGCTGTTGTTTTTCCATGACGTTGTGAATCCCGATGGATATCAAGCAAATAAGTTAAACCTTTATTTCCTGCTAAAGCTTCCTTGACTGTTTCGCGTGAATATTTATAGGAATAGTTCCAATTGTAATTTTGAACTGTAGTAGCATAATCCTTGTTTACATGCAGTGTGGATATCCCCTGCTTTTCCAGCCTCTTCTTTACAAAGTCCCCTACCCTTGACACATTGGCCGATTTAGAACCTGAATTGGGATTGGAACTGGTTTTGCTAAGTAGTGGGTTATATGCTTCTCTGGGATGAGAATGGTAGATTAATATGCGCTTGTCCCCTTTGGCCGTATCACCTGGATGATCCTCACGTACCGGATCTGTTTCCGGTGTTGTCGGAATATTCGGCGTATTAGTCGGTGGGTTCTCAGATGCATCTGAGCCACCAGGAGCATCCGTCGTTCCCTGATCGGGCTGATAATCCGTAGGACCCTCTACCTTGATGTTCCCCGAACCCTTGCGCAGCAAGACAGGTGCTCCTGCAGACATGCCAGGAATCTCACGAGAAATGAGACTTTTGGGATCCTGCGGATTAATGCCTGTAAGCATCTGAAATACAAAAGGCGACCATTGTTCACCCGACAACGAAGATTGCTGCTTCTTTTGTGCCAAATGAGGTACTTCCATACCTAGCATATCCGCAAAAAAACCGCTGGACACCGAGCCTGCCAATCCTTTCATCGAAGAAACAGGAGATGTTTGTAGACGATTTTCTGCCAATCCCCCTAGCCCCAAAATGACAAATAAAAGCGCCGAGCCCATGATCAGCAGCACAAGCGTATGTCCCATCGCCAAAATTTCGATCCCTTTTCTTCTCCATCTTCCGACGTTCCAGGTCTGAATTTTTTTCATGTGAGCCTTGTCCTCCTTCGTCCCGTCGAAACCCGCTTTATATTTGGAACATAGGGTTCCTATCTGCTGCGGAAATCTCTTATATTTCAACTCTATGAACGGAGAACAATTACTAGAACACAAAAAATCTCTACCACAGGTATATCACCTCCCTTTTTGAAAGAGATTAGATTCCTGTTAAATAGAGACTTTTGTGTGAAATACGATTTTATCAACCCTTGATTAATGCGTATATGCGGCGACATTGCCAGGATCCACAGCTTCGTGCAGAGCAGCGTTCAATCCAGTAGCAATGATGTTCGCGATATCTTCAATAAATTCATCGATTTCTTTAGGAGTCACAATCAGATCATGTCCCAGCGGTTGCAGTACCTCTCTCACCAGCCCAAGTCTCTCAGGTTCTGAAATATCGTCCAGCATCCCCAGGATTGCTTTTGTAGAAGCCTTTTCTTTGGTAAAATGTGTTTTCATCAGTTCAATTACGTTATTGACAATGGTCGAAGCGTAGCATACCGTTGGAACGCCGATAGCGATACACGGAACACCCATAATATCCTTGGTGATACCGCGCCGCTTGTTGCCAATACCTGAACCCGGATGTATCCCGATATCGGCCACCTGAATGGTCGTATTGACACGCTCCAGTGAACGTGACGCCAGTGCGTCAATGGCAATAATCAGTTCTGGCTTTGTGCGATCCACGATGCCTTGAACGATTTCACTGGACTCAATCCCCGTAATACCCAGGACGCCCGGCGCAATTGCGCTCACATCCCGATAGCCCGGGTTGATTTGATCAGGTGTCAGTTCAAAAAATTGACGAGTCACCATCAAATTCTCAACGACAAGCGGACCCAGTGAATCGGGAGTGACGTTCCAGTTGCCCAGACCTACCACCAGTACCTTTGCCGTATTAGAAATCCCTATTTTTTGTATAAAATGCTCCATTTCTTTTGCAAATGCAATAGCTACACGTTGCTGGAGCCCCGTATCGCCTTCACGCAAGCCGGGTACTTCCAGTGTGACGTAATGCCCTTGTACCCGCCCAATACGGTTGGCTCCTTCTTCATTCAGTACATCCAGCCGTGTGATTTTGATTCCGTCATCTTCCTCCACGTTCTCACTGATGCCCGCCAGAGGTACAGGCTGATCCCGTTCGGCCAATTCTCTTGCCTCTAATGCCAAATCCGTGCGTACCGCGTACTTCTGCAAATCCAGATCCATCTTTTGAGCCTCCTTGGATGCCATCTTTGACTATAGTGTGCGAGACACCCAACAGGTTTATGCACATCCATTTTCATCCTGTAATTCGCATCGCCTCAGAATGTTTTCTTATTGCAATTTGAGGTGTGGCATGCTAAAATATTTTAAGTTGTGAAACGTTTGTGTTCATAAGTAATGCCTTTACAGGAGGTGAATGTAATGCCAAACATCAAATCCGCTATCAAACGCGTTAAAACTAGCGACAAACGCCGTGCGTTGAACGCTTCCCAAAAATCCGCGCTTCGTACAGCAGTAAAAGCTGCCGATACAGCGTTGGTAGGTAACGAAGCTGAAACTGCTGCTGCTGCTTTCAAAGTAGCTTCCCAAAAGCTGGACAAGGCTGTAACTAAAGGTCTGATCCACAAAAATGCAGCTGCTCGCAAGAAATCTCGCTTGGCGAAAAAACTTAACGCTCTTACAGCTCAAGCGTAAGCAAGAGCTACTTTCATACGTTAATGAAAAAAACCTGACCAGCCTTGGCTGATCAGGTTTTTTTAGTTTATAACTTTTATTTGTTTACAGCATCAGCGTTCTGCGCTACATAAGCTGACTCTATTAGCAGCACATGAGTGGAATTAGATCGAAGCCCCCGCACCCATTTTCATCAAAAACAGCTCCAATCCCAGTACCTTGTCAACGACACCTGTTTTCATATGATAATCCAGCTCGCCCAATTCGTAGAGAAGCTGACGTAGCTGCTCAGGGCGAAACCTCCGCGCTTGGTCCCCTGCAACTTTCACCCCATAAGGATGCAAACTAAGCTGACTCGCAATTTGTTGCTGGGAATAGCTTTGACCTGCCAGCTCTTTGACCTGCAACATAATACGGAACTGTCGCGTGATCAAAGCGGCAATCTTGATCGGTTCCTCTTTTTGCTTAAGCAACTCATAAAAAATACTGAGCGCCTTATCTAGCCGCAAATTAGCCAGATCCTCAACCATCGCAAATACGTTTTGCTCTGTGTTACGAGGCACCAGAGATTCTATATCAGCGGATGAGATCGTTCCCTGTGCTCCTGCGTACAAGCAGAGCTTGTCTATCTCGGCAGCCAAAGATTGTAGTCCGGTACCTGTGAATTGAATGAGGCTTTCAGCAGCTCCTGCAGCCAATTGCACTTCTCTTTCTCCTGCACGCTTATGGATCCAAGCCACAAGATCATCTCCACCCATTGGAGCAAAGGCAATAACCGAAGCATCACTTTTTAGCTTTTTGACAATCTTTTTCCGTTCATCCAACTTTTCAGCCTGAACCGTAAAAACGATGACGCTATAGTCAGTCGGGTTATCCATATAAGTCAACAGCGTCTCAAGCCGGTGCTCTATCTTACCGCTATCTTTGCCTGCTGCAAATACACTGGTATCCCGTACAATAATCAGCTTCTTTGGCACAAGAAAAGGCGCTGTTTCCGCCTCCTCCACGACCACCTCAATTGGCGTTTCGGTTAAATCATAAGGAATGATGGCGAAGTCACGATGCTCCTCTTCCACCACTTTCTCTTTAAGCATCTCAACAAACTGCTTCATTTGGTATTTTTCACTACCGTATAGCAAATACACTGGCGAAATGTCACCTTTGCGAATAGCCTTAGAGGCTGTTTTTACATCCATTTTCCGTTCCCCCCACCCACTGATCGTACCTGACATCCGAGCGGAAGGCAAGTCATGACACAAACGAAGGGACCCTACCTATAGGCAGGATCCCTTCACCACCATCTATATCAACACGGCAGCAGAAAGCTCTAGAAACTTTCGGCCGTCGGGATACGACGTCGGTTCATATAGTTTATTCCCTGTTTTTAAAAGTGTGTCAACTTACGGAAACTATTTTCCAGTGCTGCGCGGAACGGTGTACGTATATTTACTTGCAGTCCCATCCTGCTCCGTCTCATACATAAAGGTCTGGCTGTCTTCCGACCAGCTTCCTTTGACCCAGGCACCTTTTAGAGTACGGACTTCCAGTGTTGTTCGGTCTACACCGTTATCGGAAAGCTTATACACTTTCAGCTTTTTGCCCTCAATAGCCACCGCATAGCTACCATCAGGCGAGTTGAGCTGATCTGTAGAGGCAGATTGGGCACTATAGTTGGAAGCATTATTGTTGTCCGGAGAGACCAGTGAATTAGATACAAAGCCTTCTTTACGAACCGGGTCTTGTGACACGGATGATTGCTGATCATTAGAAGCTGCATTGCTGCTATCCGTTCCCAAGGCATTGCCCGAATCCTTGGTGATGCTTCTGGAAGTCGCTTCTTTCGACGTTTCATTTGACGCAATTCGATCCTGTACCTTCAAATCCTGACTAAGCGACGAGGATGAATCATTCGTACTTGTGTTACCATTATTATCGTCCTGAGCAGTACCCGTACCCGCTAAGGGTGCTTTTTCCATTTTCGGTTCCAACTGTTCATCAGGAGCAATCGTGGATTGATCAGATTTTTCCTGACTTAGCTGTTTGTCCTCAGATTTAGGAGCATCTCCAGCAGACGGATTTTCCTTTGTCACCTGACGATCCGTACGTAGCTGTCCCTGCCCTTCATCCTGACGAGAAGAATGTTCGGCTGGTGCAGACTTAGTCAAATCTTCCTCCCCAGCTCGCTGATCGTCACGTTTCCCAGCATCCCGTTTGGAAGAGTTCTTTTCATCGTCTGTATTGGTTGCACCTTGTTTGCTCAGGCCAGGATCTTTATCCGCAGGTGGCTGAGATGCATCCGTTTCTTGCCCCTGCTCCGACGGCTGCTTTGTAGAATCCGAACCAATGGCTGCATCATGTCCTCCACTGCCATTGGCTGTACCTGGAAAAGTTTCCGTCTGATTCTGCGGATTCGTCACTTCGGGCGACTGGGTAGTAAGTATGCCTTCCGCATCTTGTACTGTTTTAGGCTCGAAGTTAAATACTACAATCCCCAGTACAACAGCAGCGGCAGCCACGCCCATAGCAGCGCGCCCAGCCATTCGATTCCACCAAGGTATAGGCTGGGTACGTTGTCTAGGCACTGGTCCAGGCTCTACAGCCACAGGCTGCATTTCCTGAAGCGCACTTCCCTGCTCTTCACGTGCGCGGTCAATGGCATCAAGCTGAGGCATGATGGAATCCACCAGGCTGAACGCCGGGGAAACCGCAGGCAATTCCTCCAGCTCGCGAGAGAGTGTCTGAAGAATAAGAAATTTTTCCGCACAGTCCGGGCAAGTCGCAATATGGTTCATTAATTGGGACGTCTCTTCTTCGCCCAGCTCATGATCCACATAACGCTGCATCCAATCCATCACCTCTTCCCCACACTTCATCCTGATACACCACCTTTCTGATATTCCTGAAGTAGCCCTTGCAATTGCTGTCTTGCACGATACAAGTATGACTTGACCGTATTTAGCGGCAAATCCAGAGAATCTGCAATCTCGTTATAGGAGAAATCCTGCAAATATCTTAAGACAATTACCGTCCGGTGGTGCTCCGGAAGCTGTTGTATAGCCTCACGAACATCCTGTGCCATGTAAGAGGTCAACACCTCGACCTCCACATTTTGGGGATCGTTGAATATCATGTCGTGCTCGTCAATGGAAACCGAGGGCTTCGTTCTTCTGAATTTGTCGATGCATATATTCGTTACAATGCGTTGGACCCAGGTTTTAAACTGCGCTTTTTCCTCATAAGAGTTAATTTTGGAATAGATCCGTATGAGGGCTTCTTGTGAAGCATCCATGGCGTCCTGCTCATTGTTTAGAATGTAATATGCCGTACGGTACACATGCTGTTCTATCTCTCTTAATAGGGTAATGAGAGCGTCGCGATCGCCCGATTGAGCGGCTCGAATGAGTCCCTGCTCTACCACAAAGGATCCCCCTCTCCCTGCAATATTACAGACGTATCCCTTTTACAAATTGTTGCAGGATAGACGTCTGACACTAATTTTATTTTTTCAACAAAAAAAATTATACCAAAAAGCCCAGAATCCCCAGCGTATCCTCCCTTAGAATAACAGAAAAAGGGAAGGTAGTCACCTTCCCTTAGCTCCTACTACATCTAAATGCTAGCCTATCGAGCTGCAAGATCATATTGTTACTTCTTGGAAATCAAAAAATCCGATATGCATTCTAATTGATAAGTCAGAGCAATCGGATCTTGAAAATAAAAATCTTCGATTGAGTATTGATATACTTTACCTGATTTAACGGCAGAAAGGTTCTTCACACGCTTTTAGATAAAATATCTTTTCCTTGGCTGCTCCATCACCTCTAATACCCAACATTAAATAAGAAGAGTAATTGTACCTTTATCACTTTCATATGTACGCGTGGCAGCTTCATCTCCAGTTGATGTGGTCTTGGCAGCAGCCGATTGACCGCTTTCCGTTGCAGTCTCACCCCCACTTGTAGCATTGCGCTCAATACCAGCATTAACGAAATGATGAACAAACAAGCTGAAGCTCTAAATTTAAAATAACTCACAATATTTCCCCTATTAATAATGATTCTCATTTTCATAACTCATTTGATTCTATCAAAGCTTACAGCTACTGTCCATGTAGATTGGATTCAAAGCAAACAACACACTCCTAAGAGTGAGCACCCGTTTTAGTGTGTTGTTGTATTCGTATCTGTTTTGTACTGTTTGCGTTGGTACCGCACACTCAGTTTTCCTTGCTGTGCTCGAATCTGTATCTCTCCCATCGTATCGGTTCGATATATAGCAGAATCAACTGCTGACAAACGTTCCAATACCGCTTCATTCGGATGTCCGTAAGTATTGGTCGCACCGACCGAAATGACAGATACTCTCGGTCGCCAGTAGGATAACCACTCTTCCGAGGTAGAATACTTGCTGCCGTGATGTGCTATTTTCATGACATCTATAGCATTCCTTGCCCCTCCCGTTGCTCCCTCATCTTTCAAACGGAATGAAGAAGGGGTTAATTCAGCAAGCAACAATGACTCTGCTGCATCATCCATATCTCCTGTGAACAAAAAGGAGGCTCCCTCCATCTCCAATATCATGGCAACAGAGTAATGATTTTGTTCCTTCATAACAGGCAGCTGTTCAGATTCGTTATCCGGTAGCGTAAACGGATAGAGAAAGCGGATTTTCGTAGCCTGGTCTGGTTCCCATTCCATGCTATGATGTGCCCCGTACAGCTTGATCTGCTTATCTAAAGCCGTGTTCAACAGCTTACGGAATGGAGCTTTATCTGTCAGGGTACCATTAAAAAACAAGGTAGATACGGGAATCTGGTCAAGCACAGCTTGTAATCCTCCGGCATGATCATGATCTCCGTGTGTTAAAATGACAGCATCTAGTCGATGCACACCTCGTTGCTTTAGTAAGGGTACAAGCGTATCTTTACCTACCTCGTAGGGATCTGCACGCTTGCGCCAAGCATTTTTCCCTGTTGCAAAGTCCATTGTCCCCCCGCCATCAACCAAGATATGTTTCCCGCCCGGCGTTGTGATTAAAATGCTGTCACCTTGGCCCACATCCAGATATTGAACAATTCCCGTATTCCCCTCACCAGGAGATTGGTAACCTGTATACAATATTCCAAGCCAAGCAATAACACTTAGAGCCAGTGCCAAATTACGATAACCATTCCACTGTCGACGCGCAAATCTCCCTGCTCCCTCAGGTTCAAGAGCCGTATGCACTATAGCCGCCCACTCTGAAGAAGCTGCTAATCCTGTATAGATAGTTGATGAATTGGGAGTAGAGTCCAAGACGGTAATGTCGTTCGTTTTTCTGCGGGATGTCAGCCACGTTGTGAGCCAGTACAAAACACTGTACAAAGCTACGTAATACGCTATGACCCACAGAATGGAGGAAGACGGCCAATTACTCACATAAGCATCATCCACATTCAGCCATTTTACTAGTAAAAAAGTCAAATCGTTCAATTGCTCTGCCGGCCAAGCAAAAATGCGAGCCCCATCCCCCCACAAAAAGGCAACTCCCATCGCCACCGTACCCAATGGAAGGACGATATATGTAATAAGGGGTACAAGCACAAAATTGGCCGCAAATGATAGCAGCGAAAATTGATTAAAGTAGAATACCGTCATTGGAAACGAAACAAGCTGTGCCGTAATTGTAATCGCAACTTCACCGCCGATCAGGAAAGGCCATTTGGCGAAAAACGGCTTCATAAGCGGCATATAAATGAGCAACCCACCTGTCACCAAAAAGGAAAGCTGAAAGCTGACGCTAAGTAGATAATATGGATTCCAAATCAGCATGAGCAGCGCGGATATACTTAGAATATTAAGTCCGTCTTTGAGCAACCCTCGTCGGGCTGCAAACAAGCCGATCATCGCCATAATTCCTGCCCTCACAACAGAGGCAGAAGCACCAGTCAGCAGGACATAAGCCGGAATGAGTATCATCACGACCGTAAGAGATGTCTCGCGGCTAACTCGTAACAGCCTGAGTAGATATAATAGTGTAGCTGCATATACCGCCACATGCATGCCCGATATTGCTAAAATATGCGTTAAACCAAGCTGCGTAAACTCGTTATAGGTTGCTGGGTCCAACTCATCTGTTACCCCAAGTACCAGTCCTTTCATATATCCTGCGTGATGAAGCGATGTAAATGCCAGT
This sequence comes from Paenibacillus peoriae, assembly GCF_022531965.1. Taxonomy (GTDB): domain Bacteria; phylum Bacillota; class Bacilli; order Paenibacillales; family Paenibacillaceae; genus Paenibacillus; species Paenibacillus polymyxa_D. Next base: position 3,871,149 of record NZ_CP092831.1, read on the forward strand.
TCCATTCTCTGTCCTAGCTGCTCCCTAAGCTGGTCATTCCACCTGAACAAAGTGTAGCGGTTCCATAGTGAAGCATCCTGCTTCTGTAACGAGGCTGCCCCATCGCCTTTGAAAAACCAGTGGATTTCCTGTGTGTGCAGGTATTCACTGTAATCAAAGCCACCAAAGTTCCCCGCTTTTGCAGGAGCCTTTAAGGTGCCACGCAGTAGGATCGCATCTCCACGTTGCCATGCTGCCGCAAGTTGCTGTTCCTGCTTGGCAGCCAACTTGATATGAACAATGACCTGTTCAGAAATTGGTGCACGATTCTCGTCCTTGTTCGAATGATTTCCGAAGTGATTGATTGAAGTAACTCTCATCTCAAACTGTGTTCGATCACCATCTACCTGCACTTCAGAAGCGATAAACCCTGCTGCTTGAACAGGCATGTCTTCCACCATAGATGACGATACATGAAGAGCATCGGGAATACTGCTAACATTATGCATATCATGCCAAAACCAATGAAATCCACCTCCGCTGAATACAAGCCAAAGTAACACCATATGCCGGATGGGGATTTTCATCAATAAAGCTATAAGCGGAAAGATCAGAGTAATCCCCGCCCAGAGTAACAAAAGCATACGTCCAGAATACAGACATGCTCCTGCACTTCCTGTAATCCAACAAACAGTAAGGGTCAATATAGGTCTAGTTAACACAAGCTTAGCTTGAATACGATCACCTTCCGGTAGCAAACATTGCTTTCTGTTTAAAAACACAAAACAAAAAGAACCTCTGACAAAATAGCATTCGTCAGAGGTTCTTCCTCGTTTACTTTTTAATTCATAACATCCATCAGCGTTTCTTTTGGTGGATGATAGGTCTTCAGCATGCGAAAAGCGATGCCCTTTTCCTCCATCATAGCACGAACCTTGTCGGCATCTTTGGGATAAGGTCGGTGGTATACAATCTCCACAATACCGCTGTTCGCCAACATATTGGCACACGTCCAGCATGGCTGGTCGGTGACATATACTGAAGAGCCTTCACGATCAATTCGGTCAGTAAACAGCAGCAGGTTCTGCTCTGCATGAATAGTGCGAATACAACGCTGCTTTTTAACCATTTCCTCGTGCCCATCACGGTGAACGACCTCATACTCCTCTGAAATCATACAACCTGCCTCTGAACAGTCAGGCACCCCCGATGGTGCTCCATTATAGGCCGTCCCCAAGAGCTTTTTACCTTGTACAAGTACGGCTCCAACATGACGCCGCGCGCAGCGCGAACGGGTGGATACCATATAAGCGATATCCATGAAGTAGGTGTCCCAGTCCTTGCGTACATCTGCACTCATTTCCATCTCTCCCGTATAAACAAGTTAAAACGTAAACCATATCCGCTACCGCCGTTCTCAGGGTATAAACATTGTAATTATTACATAAGTTACAAGCTGACATACGGCTTCATTTTCGCCAACATTTTAGCTCCGATTCCTTTTACATGATCCAAATCATTCACACGTTTGAACGCCCCGTGCTGATTGCGGTAGTTCAAAATAGCCTCGGCTTTCTTAGACCCAACCCCTGGTAGCTCCATTAACTCGGCAGCAGTCGCCGTGTTGATGTTTACCTTTTTTCCGCCGGAAACGGGTGTAGTAACCGAATCACTTACCGTATTGGTCCTACTCGTCGTTGCACCACTCGAACTGACAATACCTGTGTCTGAGGTCGGATCCGCAACACCTGACTGCTTTACGGCACTCGAATTTCCCGCAATAGAGTTTCCGCTCACAGCAGCAGATACACCAGTAGATATCTGCACAGTATCACTTTTCACTTTGTAAGCGGCTTCGGCATTCCTACTGCGCTCAGCTTTGTCTGAAGGTTCTTTTACAGCAGGCTTTTCCTGGGCATAGTCACTGCTGCGCTGCGACTCATTTGGCTCTGAATCCATCGCCACAGCCTGCTCCACCTTATGGTTAAGTAAAGTCCACTCTTCTTGCGACTCAGAACGCTGTCCTCCGGCAAATAAAATAAGTCCACTGCCGATTACAGCAAGCGTTATCGCTGTTCCTGTCCATACGCGTTTCATTTCCGTATCGTCCCCTACTCCACATGGATTCGAGAAATTGAGCCGACTGAAAACACCGCCTCTATCAAACAGAGCAAGTCTGTCCAATTCCCGTTTAGCCGGAGGGTGTAAACAACCTCCATACGGTCTCGCTGTGAGCATTTTTACAATAAAGTGGTACGACCCCGGGCACGATCTAACATGCTCAGACATAAAATTCGTCATGTCGGCCAAGACCAGGCGCATACACTAAGAAGAATGACAGCTGACAGCACAGCGTCTATACCGCAAAGTATGAAAGGAGGACGTTGAACAATGAAAGTTGGATTTATCGGGACTGGCAGCATGGGAAGTCTGCTAATTCAGTCTTTTATTCATTCTAACGCACTCAAGCCGCAGCAAATATCAGCAAGTAATCGAACGCATTCCAAGGTAACCGAGCTAGCCCGTCGTTATCCAGGTTTGCATGCAGTCCAAAGCAACCGTGAAACGGCAGCGGAAAGCGATGTTCTGTTTATCTGTGTGAAGCCGCTGGAATCAAAAGCCGTAACGGATGAAATACGCAACGTCATTACAGAAGAGCAAATCGTCGTATCTATCACAAGCCCGGTGCAGATTCGTATTTTAGAGCATGCACTGAAAGCTAAAGTGTCCAAAATTATCCCCAGTATCACCCACCAAGTAGGCAGCGGAGCCTCACTATGCATCCATGGAAGCCGGATTACAGAGGAGGACCGCTTCCTTCTGGAAGAGCTTATGTCCCACATCAGCAGGCCGATTCGGGTTAAAGAATCTTATACTCGGATCACGTCGGATTTTTCGAGTTGTGGTCCTGCTTTCTTGGCCTTTTTTATGGACCAGTGGATTCAAGCCGCAGTTCAAGCTACAGGTATGGACCGTACGGAGCTATGCGCACTGGCCGGTGAAATGATCATCGGCACTGGAAAGCTGCTCACGGAAGGCGGGATGACACCAGCCGAGTTACAGACCAGAGTAGCGGTTCCCGGAGGTATTACCGCCGAAGCTCTCGCACTGTTGGACATCAGCCTGCATAGTGTCTTTCCCGAGCTGATACAGGTAACGCACAACAAATATGAAGAGGACATGCAAAAGATAGATGTCTCCTTCGGCTTAAAGCCAATTAACCGGCAACAATATTAACCAGCTTACCTGGAACAGCAATTACCTTGCGGATCGTTTTGCCGGCCAGTGCCTGCTGAACATTGTCCAACGACACAGCGAATGCTTCCATCGCTTTAGCATCAAGATCCTTGGCAATCGTTGCACGCTGCACAATTTTACCATTCACTTGCACAACAATTTCCACTTCGGCGTCCACCGTCCATGCTTCATCATAAGCAGGCCAAGCCGCGTAGGTAATGCTATCATTGTGCCCCAGCAGCTGCCACAATTCCTCGGCCAGATGGGGTGCAAGCGGCGACAGCATTTGCACGAAGTTTTCCATTGCTGCACGCGGCAGAAGGTCTGCTTTATATGCATCGTTGGTGAAGATCATCAGCTGGCTGATCGCTGTATTGAAGCGCAGTGCATCCAGATCTTCGGTTACTTTTTTCAGCGTTTTATGCCAAGTACGATTGAACTCATCGCTACCGCCGTCATTTGTAATTTTATCGTTCAGGCTACCATCCTCGGAAACAAACAGGCGCCATACGCGGGACAGAAAACGATGCGCTCCCTCTACCCCATTCTCATTCCATGGCTTGGTCGCTTCCAGCGGCCCCATAAACATCTCATAAATACGCAGCGTATCGGCGCCAAACGTATTGACAATATCAT